>NZ_JWHY01000005.1:0-1380 GCF_000830495.1 Halomonas sp. KHS3
TGATCAGGTAATTCATTGTGGACGCTTACCRACTGTGACGCATCGTTTAAGGAGGTGATCCAGCCGCAGGTTCCCCTACGGCTACCTTGTTACGACTTCACCCCAGTCATGAACCACACCGTGGTGATCGCCCTCTTGCGTTAGGCTAACCACTTCTGGTGCAGTCCACTCCCATGGTGTGACGGGCGGTGTGTACAAGGCCCGGGAACGTATTCACCGTGACATTCTGATTCACGATTACTAGCGATTCCGACTTCACGGAGTCGAGTTGCAGACTCCGATCCGGACTGAGACCGGCTTTAAGGGATTCGCTGACTCTCGCGAGCTCGCAGCCCTTTGTACCGGCCATTGTAGCACGTGTGTAGCCCTACCCGTAAGGGCCATGATGACTTGACGTCGTCCCCACCTTCCTCCGGTTTGTCACCGGCAGTCTCCTTAGAGTTCCCGACATTACTCGCTGGCAAATAAGGACAAGGGTTGCGCTCGTTACGGGACTTAACCCAACATTTCACAACACGAGCTGACGACAGCCATGCAGCACCTGTCTTACAGTTCCCGAAGGCACACCAGAATCTCTTCCGGCTTCTGTAGATGTCAAGGGTAGGTAAGGTTCTTCGCGTTGCATCGAATTAAACCACATGCTCCACCGCTTGTGCGGGCCCCCGTCAATTCATTTGAGTTTTAACCTTGCGGCCGTACTCCCCAGGCGGTCGACTTATCGCGTTAACTTCGCCACAAAGTGCTCTAGGCACCCAACGGCTGGTCGACATCGTTTACGGCGTGGACTACCAGGGTATCTAATCCTGTTTGCTACCCACGCTTTCGCACCTCAGTGTCAGTGTCAGTCCAGAAGGCCGCCTTCGCCACTGGTATTCCTCCCGATCTCTACGCATTTCACCGCTACACCGGGAATTCTACCTTCCTCTCCTGCACTCTAGCCTGACAGTTCCGGATGCCGTTCCCAGGTTGAGCCCGGGGCTTTCACAACCGGCTTATCAAGCCACCTACGCGCGCTTTACGCCCAGTAATTCCGATTAACGCTTGCACCCTCCGTATTACCGCGGCTGCTGGCACGGAGTTAGCCGGTGCTTCTTCTGCGAGTGATGTCTTTCCTACCGGGTATTAACCGATAGGCGTTCTTCCTCGCTGAAAGTGCTTTACAACCCGAGGGCCTTCTTCACACACGCGGCATGGCTGGATCAGGGTTGCCCCCATTGTCCAATATTCCCCACTGCTGCCTCCCGTAGGAGTTCGGGCCGTGTCTCAGTCCCGATGTGGCTGATCATCCTCTCAGACCAGCTACGGATCGTTGCCTTGGTAAGCCATTACCTTACCAACTAGCTAATCCGACATAGGCTCATCCAATAGCGGGAGCCGGAG
>NZ_JWHY01000005.1:1415-369373 GCF_000830495.1 Halomonas sp. KHS3
GGGTAGCAAGCTACCCCTGTTACCGCTCGACTTGCATGTGTTAGGCCTGCCGCCAGCGTTCAATCTGAGCCATGATCAAACTCTTCAGTTTAAGATCTATGTGATCCTTACATGTCACCCGAGGGCAACAAAAGCGGATCAAACTTGGCTCAAGGTTCAAACGAATTCATTCAAAACAGATMYCAAAGGACGAATCCTTTAAAACCTTATTGCTTGAGTCGCTTGCCTTGATATTTGGTGATTTGTGGCTCAAGGTTCAAACGAATTCATTCAAAACAGATATCAAAGGACGAATCCTTTAAAACCTTATTGCTTGAGTCGCTTGCCTTGATATTTGGTGATTTGYCACCAACATCAGCAAGCGCCCACATGAATTACCTGATCAAATTGTTAAAGAGCTAGTCGATGAGGCCGTGCCCCGTTGACGTGTGCGTATACTACCCGATTCACCGCCAGGGTCAACAGCGATTTGAATATTTATGAGTAAAAACCTAGCACTGCATCTGATTAAAACAGCGCCTAGTCTGTGTGACTAGGCGCTGTAATGCTATACCCCAGCTAAACGAGCGAGAAGTTCTTCGCGTCGGCCTGGGCTAGTAAAGGCTTCCTCAATGGCGTTGCGGGTTATCTGACGAAAAACCGCCTCATCCCAGTCAAACGCATCGGCGCAAGCAATGTGATTGGTCAACATACCGCCACCAAAATAGGCGGGGTCATCCGAACTAATGGTTACTTTGAGCCCTTCAGCCAAAAGCTTGGGCAGCGGATGATCACGCAAATCCTCTACTACCTTTAAGCTGACGTTTGAAAGAGGGCAAACCGTTAGAACAATCTGTTCACTGCGCAAACGCTCAACTAGCACATCACTTTCTAAACAGCGCACCCCGTGATCAATGCGCTGAACATCAAGGATATCCAGGGCTTCTTTAATATAGTCTGCGGGGCCTTCCTCCCCGGCATGGGCCACGCGCACAAGCCCAAGCTGCTTAGCGCGCTTAAACACCTCAACAAATTTTACCGGTGGGTTGTTTTGTTCAGCGCTATCCAGACCGATGGCATCTAGCATTTTCCAATAGGGAGCGGCTTGCTCAAGTACATGCAACGCCTCCTCTGCGGGACGGTCGCGGAGAAAAGCCATAATCATGCCGATAGAGAGGTCGAGGTTATCCTCTGCCTCCTGCTTAGCTTTTAATAGCCCAGCCATTACCACTTCAAGCGGCACACCACGCTGTAGGTGCGCCTGGGGGTCAAAGTGCATGTCGATATGCACAACACCCTCCTCCCGCGCGCGCTTGAAATAATCCATCGCCAGGTCGTAAAAATCTTCCTCGTTACGCAGCACGCTCATGCCCTGAAAATAGAGATTCAGGAACCCCTGCAGATCATTGAAGTGGTAAGCATCTTTGGCTTCTTGAACTGTCGTATAGGGCAGCTCAATCCCATTACGCTGTGCTAGTGCAAACATTAGCTCTGGTTCCAGCGAGCCTTCGATATGCAAATGGAGCTCTACTTTAGGAAGATTGCGTAAAAATTCGTGCATGGAGGGCTCCTGGCTATCTCTTATCAATTAATCAATATCGCTCATTACCGATTCTTTAAGTGCGAACTGGCTAAGTCTACCGGCATCTAAATGCCAGTGGTACTCGACCCCAGGCAATGGGTTCAGTGAACCAACTTGATGGACAAAGAATATAACCGTTCGATTAAGCAGCCATTGATCCAGGGAAGCCGCAAGGTGGTTTGCCGTCACCGCATCAACGCCTGCAAATGGCTCGTCAAGAATCACCACTTGAGGACTGCAAAGCATTAGCCGTGCTAATGCCAAACGCCGACCTTGACCACCCGATAGCTGCTGGCCTTTTTCGCCCACCGACGTGGCTAAGCCTTTCGGCAGTTGCTCAACCCAACCATCCAAGGCAACGGCCTTCAATACCTCCCAGAGGTTTTCATCGCTTGCGGTGGGGTTGGCAATACGCAGGTTCTCAGCAATAGAGGCATCAAACAGATCCACCTGCTGAGTGAGCATAGCAAAGTGATTAGCACGGCTTTCGACCGAGAGCTGCCACACTGGCACGCCACCCACCATCGCCTCACCCTGAGTTGCTTGTAAGCGTCCCATCAACACACTGGCTAAAGACGATTTTCCGGCACCAGAATTGCCGGTAATCACCGCTCGCTTTCCAGCGGGTAGTTGAAAATTAATACACCTTAGCGCGGGCTCTAATGTTTGCGCATAGCGCAGAGAGAGCTGATTAACCTGAACGCTGAGATCAACATCTTCAGGTAGCGTAACAACAGGGGCAGCCGACGATGAATCGCTGGTTAGCGCATTTAACCGACGCACCGCTGCATAGCTAGCGCCCAGCTTGATAAAGCTAGCAGGTAGTGCGATAAACGCCTCATTCACCCCCAGCACTATCAATGCAACCATCACCAAAACAGGGCCCGTGACCAGCTGCTGGCTAAATACCAGGCTAGCGAACCACATAACTGCCACTACCATTAATCCGCTTATGACACTCACCAGGCAGTTTATTAGCGCCGCTTTACGCCCCAAGCGGCGCTGATTGCCGAACGCTTGCTGCTCTTGAGTCGCGATCATCGTCCGGTGCCACTGGGTCGTTTGATAGCTCATCAACTCAGCCGAGGCCTGTACTTGGTCGACCACTAGGCGGCGCAACGACTGCTGGTCAACCACCTGCTGATAGCTTTGCGAAAATCCCCAGGCAGCCGCTAACAAGGTCGCTACCAGCCAGAGCAAGCCCAGCGTCACCGCCATCAGCACGGCAATGCTGGGTAACCAAATAGCCACAAAAAGCGACACAGCCAATACACCAAGCAGCGCCACCAATGGTGGCACCAAGAGTCGCAGATAAAAATTATCCAGGGTGTCGATATCAGCCGTTAAACGGCTCAGCCAGTCGCTGGCACGCTCACCCTGCAAGCGAGCGTCGTCGAAGCGTGTTAAATGGCCGAATACCCGATAACGCAAGTCGGCAAGCAGCGTTAACACCGTATTATGGTTATACAGACGCTCAACATAGCGCGCGATAGTGCGCGCCAAGGCGAAGAAACGAATGCCACCACCGGGAACATAAACATCGAGCCGCGCAGGAATACCCAGCGCTAAAGCGATACCGGTCAAAGCACTAGCGGTAATAAACCAACCCGACAACCCCAGCAGCGCAAGCCCGGCCATCAGGGTGACCCAAACCAGCAAGGCGCCCACCAAAAAGCGCCTGCGGCGGCGCACTAAGAGCAGCAGCCAAGGGCGGAAGTCACGGTAAATAGCCATCATGAGGCCACCTCTACCAGTTCACCCTGTTCAAAAGCCAGATGGCGTTGAGCGGCGGCGATCACGGCCGGATGGTGGGTCGCTATGACCAGGGTGCGCCCCTCTTGGGCAAGCTCAAGCAAAGCAGCCATCACGAACTGCTCTGTCTCTTGATCTAAACTCGCCGTCGGCTCATCTAACAGCACCAACGGCGCATTGCTAAGATACACTCGCGCGAGGGCAAGGCGTTGAGCTTGGCCACCCGATAACCCTACCCCACGCTCGCCGATTAACGTATCCAGACCCTCGGGTAGCTGAGTTAACAGAGGCCCAAAACCAGCGCGATGGAGTGCGGCAAGCATTTCTCCACGGGAAGCTTCGGGCGCCGCCAACCGTAGGTTATCGATCAAACTGCCGTGCAAGAGACAGGGCTGCTGATCCAGCCAGGCATAGCGGCTACTTTCTTGTCGAAGGTACTTGCCAGCGCTTGGGGCGATAAAGCCCGCGAGCAGCGCTAACAGCGTTGACTTGCCGCTACCGGAGACACCGCTAAGCACCACTACCTCACCCTGCTGAATGGTGAGATCGATAGGGCCTATCACTTGCCCACGGCTAGGATAAGCAACGCAAGCAGCCTTTAACTCAATGGCCGACCTATCTGACCGCGGAGCCATATAGTGATGCCCACTCACCAAACTTGGCTGATTGAGGATATTCACCACGCTCTCGGCGGCACCGAGTGCCGCCGCGCGATCATGGTAATGCTGAGAAAGCGTGCGCAGCGGTTGGAAAAATTCAGGCGCGAGCAGTAACACCGCTAAGCCCGAAAAAAGCGTCAACGATGCTGCCGGCCCGTACTCGATGTAGCCCAGCAGGCCGAAACCGACATACATAGCCACAACCGCAATCGCGACCGAGGAAAAAAACTCCAGCACTGCCGATGAGAGAAAAGCCAACCGAAGGGTACGCATGCTAAGACGTCGATAACCATCCGTGGCATACCAAACATCCTGCTGTGCGGCTGACGTACGGCCAAAAAGCTGCAGTGTGGTCATACCGCGCACACGGTCAATAAAATGCGCTGACAATCGCGATACCGCAACGAACTGGTCGCGATTAAGGCGCTCAGCTCCCATGCCAACCAATGCCATAAAAAGTGGAATAAGCGGTGCAGAAAGCAGCAGGAACAGCGCCACCAGATAATCCAGCCAACCCGCCACCGCCAGAATCAATAGCGGCAAACAGAACGTAATGCGCAGTTGAGGGTAAAAACGCGCGAAATAACCTTCCAGCGCATCTATATGCTCAACCGCCTGATTTGCCAGCGAGCCGCTATGCTGATTGGTAAGCCACACCGGGCCCAAGGCAGACAGTTTATCCAACAGCTGAGCTCTGGCACGCTGTCGAATTCGCAGGCTCGCCTCCAGGCTTAATGTTTCATGCCCCCACTGAAAGGCAGCGCGTAACAGCACACTGCCCACCAGAAGGGAAAATATCGGTAATAGAGAAATGGGTGATCGATGATGCACCACTAGCTGATCAATAAGCCACGCAAGCCCAACCACCACGACTATCGTTTGACTACCTGCCAACACGCCACAAAGCGCTGAACCAAGCAGGCGTTTACGCTCTCCCTTAGCCAACGCTTGCAGCCAACTGCGCGGCGTAAGAGAAAGCGTGTCTTCAGTTACCATGAATCAGTGGTATCCCTCGCCTACACGTACCTTGCCGCGGAACACCCAATAGGTCCAGGCGGTATAGGTCAATATAATCGGGATAACGAATACCATACCTACCAGCAGGAACAGCTGTGACTCCGGCGAAGAAGCCGCATCCCACAGCGTATAATCCGGCGGCACGATCACCGGCCATTTACTGACGATCAGGCCTAAATAGGTGAAGACATAAATGCCGATAGTGGCCAGGAAAGGCACCCCTTCACGCCGTTTTTGCACCGAACGGAAAACCACAAAAGCGCAAGCCAAGGCAGCAAATGGGAAAACCCAAATCAGTTGAATATTGCCGAACCAGCGCTCCCAGACCAAAGGATTCACAAACGGCGTCCAGAGGCTAATCACCGCAAAAACAAACAGCACCAGTGCCAGCAGCAGTGGAGTGATTTTATAGGCCCAATCCTGCACATGCCCCTCTGATTTCAGTATTAGCCAAGTTGCTCCTAACAGCGCGTAGCCTGCCATCAAGCCAAGCCCCGTTAGTACCGAGAAAGGCGTTAGCCAGTCAAAGGCACCGCCCACATAGGCAAAATCTTCAACCGGAAAGCCCTGGATATAGGCTCCTACCACGGCACCTTGCGCAAAGGCGGCAACCGCCGACCCCCAGCAAAAAGCGCGGTTCCACCAGCGGCGGTTACGGCGAGATTTAAAGCGAAACTCAAAGGCTACGCCACGGAAGATCAAGCCTGCTAACATTAAGAAAACGCCGATGTAAAGCGCAGGCAAGAACACCGAGTAGACCAGTGGGAAAGCGCCTAATAGCCCAGCCCCGCCGAGCACTAGCCATGTTTCATTGCCGTCCCAAATTGGCGCCACCGAATTCATCATCACATCCCGAGCATCTTCATCGGGAGCAAAGGGGTAGAGAATACCCAACCCCAAATCAAACCCATCCATAAGCACATACATCATGATGCCGAAACCGATGATGAAGGCCCAAACTAACGTTAGATCAAACATTTCCATGTCTAGCTCCTCACCGGGTCAACGTCATCATCAAAAGGTGTATGCGCCGCCGACATAGGCCGCATGGGGCGCTTGAAGTTCTCGTCGGTGGTTTCGCGTTCCTCTTCCGGCAGCATGCCGTTACGCACCACACGGGTGAGGTAATAAATGCCCGCGTAAAACACCACGCCGTAGACCAAGGCATAGCCAATCAGCGTAAACAGCGCCATAGGGCCGGTGAGCGACGGGGTTAAGCCCTCGGCATGGGTCATCATGCCGTACACCAACCAAGGAGAACGGCCTGACTCTGTGACGATCCAGCCCGCCAAAACAGCCACAAACGGCATGGGAATCATTGCCGTCAGGCCTTTTAAGAATAGACGTTTGTCATAGATACGCCCTTTGCGGCGCAACACCAGCCCCGTCAGCGCCACCGCAATCATTAGCAGACCAATCCCTACCATAACTCGGAAGCCCCAGAAGACGATCAGCACTGGCGGCTGCTCTTCAGGCGCCGCTTCATTAATCCCCGGCACCTCCCCATCAACAGAGTGAGTCAAGATAATGCTGGCCAAGTTCGGAATAGCCAGCTCAAAGTGGTTGGTTTGTGCTTCCTGATCAGGAATGGCAAACAGCAGCAGCGGCACATTGCCAGAGGTTTCCCAGTGCCCTTCCATGGCAGCCACTTTAGTCGGCTGGTGCTCCAGGGTGTTTATGCCATGAAAATCGCCGATGACGGCCTGAGTCGGTGCCAAAAAAAGCAGCAGCCAGAGGCACATAGAGAGAGCTCGGCGATTCGCTTCCGGGTCTCGATCGCGCAACAGAAACCAAGCACTCACCCCAGCGACAACGAAGCCACCGGTCAAGAATGAGGCAACGGCCATATGCATAAAGCGGTAAGGAAACGACGGATTAAAGATCGCCTCGCTCCAGGAGGTCACGTGGAAGCGGAAGTCAACTAACTCTACGCCCGCAGGGGTATGCAACCAGCTGTTAGCGGATAGAATCCAGAAAGAAGAAATAAAGGTGCCCACCGCCACCATAATGGCAGCAAATAAATGAACCCCTTGAGGCACCTTACCGCGGCCGAATAGCAGGACGCCCAGGAAGGCTGCCTCTAAGAAGAACGCGGTGACAACTTCATAGCTGAGCATGGGGCCGAGGAAATTCGAAGAGGCCTGGGAAAAGTTGCTCCAGTTAGTGCCAAACTGGAACGACATAACGATGCCTGACACCACCCCCATCCCAAAGACAACGGCAAACACCTTTGTCCAGAATAGCGAGAGGCGATCCCATGCAGGGTTCTTCGTTGTGAAGAACAGACCATGGAGCAGCGCAATATAAGACGCTAGACCAATCGTAAATACGGGGAAGATAGCGTGAAACGACACAACGAATGCAAATTGCAATCGCGATAAAACCAGCGGATCAAGTTCCATTTCACTCTCCTAAGACCTAATCGATATCCCATCAATGGGCTAACACAAGCTTAGTTGAGCCTTTATGGCAGTGCACTTTTAGTTATAAGCACTAAGCTTATTTCTTTACGCTAGTTTTTTACACTACTATTCCTGCGTTACTTTGCTTCACGCAACTTAGCTTCCGTCACTAGCGCCCCTCTTGGACAGCCATTGTATTACAGTAGCCGGATGTCCAAGATGGGTCGCATTGACGCACCAATTACCCTTGCGGTGCGGTATGGCAAAGTAGGCACTATCGCGACATAATAACGACGCTGACCATATAGCTGGTGTACGCGACAAACAGCGCCAGCAGAATCCCCCCCTCCAAGCGATTAATGCGCCGCGGACGACCACGCCAAGAAAACGCAAACAGGATCATCAGCAGCGTCATACCGGTCATCACGCTCCAGTCGCGCACGAGCACCTCTCGCCCCGCCTCAATCGGCGCAATGACACCGGCGAGGCCGACCACCGCCAAGCTATTAAACAGGTTAGACCCAACCACGTTGCCTAGCACCATATCGTGCTCTTTTCGACGCAGGGCAGTAATCGAGGAAGCAAGCTCAGGGAGCGACGTCCCGATGGCGACTACGGTCAAACCAATAATCAAATCGCTCACACCAAAGCGCAGTGCAATTTCAACGGCTCCCCACACCAGAAGCCGCGAACTAGCGATAAGCAGCACCAACCCCACCAGCGTCCACATGATGGCTTTACCGCGAGACATCGGCTTGCTATCCAGGGTTTCAGCGACCTCAGACACCAGCGCATCGTCGGACTGATTGCGAGAACGCAGAATGCTCACAACGATAAAGACAACCAATGCCAGCAACAGGCCAACGGCCTCCCAACGCGCGACGAATCCATCCAGCAGCATTAGGCCCGTTGCTAACATGACCAGCATCAATATCGGCATCTCTTTACGGATAACGCTAGAGTGCACCGACAGTGGTGCAACAAGGGCTACCAAGCCGAGAATTAAACCGATATTGGCAATATTTGAGCCATAAGCATTCCCCACCGCCAAACCTGGGTTTCCATCCAGCGCCGCCAGCACGGATACCATCATTTCCGGCGCCGAAGTACCAAACCCAATCACCAGCATACCGATCAATAGGGGTGACAAACCAAGCCAACGAGAGGTTGCCGCCGCGCCGTCGATAAATTTCTCAGCGCTCCAAACCAGTAAGATCAATCCAACTACAACTGCTAATGTGGGAAGCAACATTTCATTTCCTTCATGACATAATGATCGGTACTGTTTTATAGGTTGTGCTTCTGAGCAACACTTCATTGCAACGGCAGTAAGATGCTATTACTAGCAATGCCTGCCACTATATGGCGACACTAGCACGTAAACCTGACGCGGAAGTACGCGGCCAATCAGGTCGAATCTAACTGTTCGCCATTGCGCCGCAGCATCGTTGTCTAAACTAACCCATTGGTCAAGCGGCCAGACTATGTTTTTAAACATTATTTCAGTGACATAGACTTGCTAAAATGCGTGTTTGACATGCTTAATCCGCCACATCCTAGTAGTTTTGCTAGGGGTTCGCACTGAGAGTTTTGGTTTTTGCGCCCACAAAAATTGATTAAGCGCCGTCCACTGCCCGTCAACGCCCCCCTTGTTGACAGCTTGCCGCCTGAGGTTAGAACTCAGCGACGGCGTTTGCGTGCCTGCCACGAATGCGACTGGGTATCCGCGCTACCGCCGTTAAATTCTGGCGAGAAAGCAAGCTGCCCACGCTGCTCACACGTGTTGGTTAAGCGCCATCGCTACCCCGCTCAGCGCAGTATGGCCCTGGCCATCGCCTCGCTTGTCGCACTAATGCTGGCAGTGTCGTTTCCGTTTATTAGCTTTACGGTCAGCGGAGTAAGCAACCGCATCGAGCTGACCCAGACCGCCACCACACTGATTGGCTTTCACCAACCCGTGGTGGCTATCGCCGTTATTATGACCATAGTGGTGCTGCCAGCCGTGTATTTGCTTGGCGTTCTTTGGCTTCAATTTGGACTACTTCGCGATCGCCCCCTGCCCTTTAGTCGCGATATTGCACGCTCACTGGCGCATTTAACGCCGTGGATGATGGCCGATGTCTTTATTATTGGCGCCTTGGTGAGCCTGATAAAAATAGCGGGCCTGGCCGATGTGGAAATAGGTATCTCCTTCTGGGCGTTTTGTGCATTTGCGCTGCTGTTGCTGATGACAAGCCAGTCCCTGGATGCCGATTGGATGTGGTTCTCGCTTGAGGGAGAACCACTGGCTCCCGAAGGTACCCGGACAGGCCTACCCGCTGGTGAACAAGGGCTGACCGGCTGCCCAACCTGCGGACTGATTAACCGCCTATCGCCCCAGGGCCGTGGGCATTGCATTCGCTGCCATGAAAAGCTTCATCAGCGTCTTCCTAACAGCTTGCAACGTACTTGGGCACTGCTGGGCGCCTCTGCCATTATGTATATTCCAGCCAATATCTACCCCATTATGACCACTACTAGCCTAGGCAACTCCTCGCCTTCTACGATTATTGGTGGCGTTGTTCAACTGATCCAGATGGGCTCCTGGCCGATCGCAGCGGTTATCTTTATCGCCAGTGTTATCGTACCTGTAGGTAAACTCGTTGCGCTAACTTGGCTTTGTTTGGTGGTTAAACGTAGCAGTGCGCTCAATGCTCAAAGTCGCACGCGGCTGTATCGTCTAACAGAGTTTATTGGTCGCTGGTCAATGGTCGATGTCTTCGTGGTGGCTATCTTAGTGGCACTGATTCGCGCAGGCTCCCTGATGTCGATTACGCCAGGCCCTGCGTCGCTCGCCTTCGGCGCCGTGGTTGTGTTAACCATGCTTGCAGCAATGACCTTTGACCCGCGCTTAATTTGGGATACCCCTCTTCCACATCGTCACCCTCTTCTTCGCCGTAAAGCGGCCACCAAGGAACCTGTTGATGGCTAACGAAACAGAATCGTCAAACACTGACCCGATTAACGATCAGGAGCTAAATAAGGCTAAAACATCGCGCCAGACCAGGTTATCGCCCATTTGGGTGGTACCGATCGTCGCGATTGCTATTGGGTTATGGCTGGTTTACGACAATTACGCTAGTCGTGGAACTCAGGTGACGCTGACCATGGAGAGTGCTGAAGGCATTGAGGCGGGCAATACGCTGATTCGCAGCCGTAATGTTGAAGTAGGCCGCGTACAAAGCGTGCGCCTGTCTGACGACCTTTCCCATGCAGTGCTGACCGCTCGTATTCAGCCGGAAGTGGAGGATCTTCTGCGCGAAGATACCCGCTTTTGGGTGGTTAAACCGCGCATTGGCCGTGAAGGTATTAGTGGGTTGGGTACCGTGCTCTCTGGCGCTTATATACAGCTTGAGCCAGGCACAGAGGAAGCACCACGGCGAGAATTCCCCGTTAGCGATATCCCCCCTGTTGCACCCGCTGGCCAAGCGGGACTGCGTCTTAGCTTGACGAGCCAGTTAGGTAACTCACTACGCGTCGGTGACCCGGTCTCCTATCAGGGCTACACCGTGGGACGCATCGAAGAAAATAGTTTCGAGCCTGAGTCACGCACCATGCAACATCAGCTATTTATTGAGGAGCCATATACAGACTTAGTCACCGACAGCACTCGCTTCTGGACCTCTAGTGGTGTCGATTTCCGCTTAGACGCCGACGGCGTTCGGGTTAACGTTGAGTCATTGGAAGCGCTGCTGGGTGGCGGCGTTACTTTCGGCGTGCCCGAAGATCTGCCCATGGGTCAGCCGGTTGAAGCCAACACACGGTTCACTCTCTACGCTGATGAGGATGCCGCTCGGGAAGGAACCTTTAATCGTTATTTGGAGTATGTACTGCTGGTCGATGAAACGGTACGCGGACTCTCCAAAGGCGCACCGGTAGAGTTTCGCGGGGTACGCATGGGCACCGTTGCCGCCGTACCCTGGAACTTTACCGCTCCGCAGCCCGACTCACGGGCACGCTTTGCCATCCCCGTACTGATCAGAGTCGAACCTCAGCGCCTAGGGATCGAAAATAGCGATATTAACCTGGAAGAGTGGAAGGCGAGATTCCAACGCATGTTCGGCCTCGGACTACGCGCCTCGCTAAAAAGTGGCAGCCTGTTAACGGGCGCTCTGTTTGTAGACTTGAACTTCCACCGCGACCTTGCCGATGAGTATGTCGCCGAGCGCTTCTCAGATCGAGATGTCTTCCCCACCGTAGCAGGCGGCTTTGCTCAGATACAGGCCCAGGTAACCGATCTACTTGAGAAACTAAACGCCCTTGAGGTTGAACCGCTGTTAACCGGTTTGGATAGTAACCTTCAAGCTTCTGAGAGCATGCTGAATGAGGTTCGCGACGTGAGCGCCTCTCTTAATCAATTGCTCAATGATCCTGAAACCCAGGCTGTGGGCGGCAACCTCAACGCAACCCTGGAGGAATTGCGCAGCACGCTACAGGGGCTATCGCCGTCATCGCCGGCCTATCAAGAGCTGACAACCGCCATTGAGCGACTGGATCGCTTGATGCGTGACCTGCAGCCTTTGACTCGCACGCTCAACGACAATCCCAGAGCACTGTTGTTTGATAATCTGGATGCTCAAGACCCCATACCGCGTGCGCCACGTGATTAAGGAGCGAACGATGTTTACATGGATGAGATATTCACTGCTGCTGATCTGCTTGTTGCTATCCGCCTGCGCCAGCAGTGTCACGCCCCCCGCTCGCTATATGCTGCCAAGCGACCCATTGGCTAGCACACCCCGCCAGCCCGAGGGTACGCTTATAGTGAGCGCACCACGGCTAGCCCACTACCTGGATGTCGACGGCATTGTGATGCAGCTAGACGACATTACACTGAATGCCGCTCGGGAACACCAGTGGGCAGAAGGCTTAGGCAGGCAATTAGAGCGGAGAGTGCGCGCCAATCTATCCAAAGCGTTGCCAACACTTAGGGTTATGCGTGGTGAAGGTGATCAATCCAACGCCCTCACCCTGCGCCTGAACGTAGATCAATTCCAGGGCCGCTTTGATGGTATCGCCGTGGCTAGCGGCCAATGGCAATTGCTAAACGATGCCGGCGAGCTGTTAGAGATGGAAACTTTCTATGCCGAAACGCCTCTTGCAGAAGATGGCTATCCCGCCCTGGTGCGTGCATTAAGTGATAGCTGGGATCAAGCTGCCGAACTTATCGCCACTAAAATACGTCAGGGCGATTATTTTGATTAATCAGTGCTTTTCTAAACTGAGTTTGCTGCACTACGCTTAATGCTAACCCTCTCAGGGATGTCAATATGCCAGCTGAACCAAGCCAGACCACGGGTCTGCCCGCTGAACAACTACGCGATGCCATTAACGCCCTAATGCATACCGTAACGGCACTGCTTGAGGGCGAACCGACTCAAGGAGTCCTCGAAACGGCTTTAAATAGCCACGATGCTCTGCGCGATCAGTTAGCAGCCCAGGCTCACGATGCCACAACGCTAGCCGCGCTTCAGCGCATTGAGCAGTTTATTACTATTCAAGCTGGGCACTATTATCAAATGGCTAGCGTCGATTTTGATGAACAGCAAAACAGTCGTTTTCTCACCCTCTTTGCGCGACAACTACTGGGGCTCGACGGCATAGGACCAGCCACGGCCCGCCAACTGTTTCAACTTGGTGTTTTCACCCCTGAGCACTTTTTTACATTAGCCCCCAAGGAAGTGGCCCAGCTTGATTTGCCTGCGGCTACTTTAGCGCGGTTAATCCCACTGCATGCCCAGGCCCCATCGCTGGAACGATTCAGCGAAACAAGCTGAGGCCCTATAACCGTGTTACACTACTCGGCTTATTACTGACACGTAGTTTTCTGGTGTGTCCGTGCACACCAGAATGATAGTGCTGCTTGGCGCTATAACCTTCACGTCTCCTGTCACGGTCATCCACGGCTACCCAACGACCATCGCGGCACACTGAATTATCTGGCACACTTCGCTGCCGCGAAGGTGAATCAACCTCGCTTTTTGAACATTACATCTAGTGATAACAGCCACTTACCGGTATTAACTCACTAGGTGACTGCGGAGAACGCATGAGCTTTTCTGAACTTGGCCTGCACGCCGATTTATTACGCGCTGTTACAGCGCAAGGTTACACCGAGCCTACCCCGATACAACGACAGGCTATCCCCGTCGTACTAGAAGGTCGTGACATGCTGGCCAGCGCCCAAACCGGCACGGGTAAAACCGCTGGTTTTACGCTGCCAATGCTGCAACGTCTAAATACCGGCAAACGACCTACAAAGCGTCAGGTACGTGCACTGGTGCTAACCCCTACCCGTGAGCTTGCCGCTCAAGTAGGCGAAAGCGTGTCGACCTACGGTCAACATCTGGCACTGCGCTCCCACATTATTTTTGGTGGCGTTGGCCAGCAGCCTCAAATCGATGCCCTAAAAGCCGGTTTGGATGTACTTGTAGCTACCCCTGGCCGCCTGCTGGATCTTCACCAGCAGGGGCATGTGGATCTCTCCTGCGTTGAGATTTTAGTGCTTGATGAAGCTGACCGTATGCTGGATATGGGCTTCATTCACGACATTAAGCGCCTGCTGCGCCTGGTGCCTAAAAAGCGCCAAAACCTGCTGTTCTCGGCGACATTCTCTAACGAGATCCAAACCCTGGCACAACAGTTGCTGGATAACCCGGCGATGATTGAGGTAGCGCCACGGAATGCCACAGCCGACAAAATTGAGCAGGCCATTTACCGTGTCGACCGCGAGAAGAAGCGCGAACTGCTGGCTCACTTAATTCAACAGAACGGCTGGTTCCAGGTTCTGGTATTTACGCGCACCAAACATGGCGCTAACCGCCTTGCAGAGCAGCTCTCCAAGCAGGACATTCCTTCCATGGCGATCCATGGAAATAAAAGCCAGGGAGCTCGCACTCGCGCGCTAACGGCATTCAAGAGCGGCGACCTGCAGGTACTCGTGGCCACCGATATCGCTGCTCGCGGCCTGGATATCAATGAGTTGCCCCACGTCGTCAATTTTGACCTGCCCAACGTAGCGGAAGATTATGTCCACCGCATTGGCCGCACCGGCCGTGCGGGCAGCAATGGCGAAGCCGTTTCGTTGGTGTGTGTCGATGAAGATGCCCTGCTGGGCAATATTGAGCGGCTAATCAAGCAGAAGCTAACAAAGCACATTGAACCTGGCTTTGAGCCCGACCCCAGTATCAAACCTGAGCCCATCGAGAATGGTCGACGCAACCAACGTCAGCCTCGCGCCAAACGCAAGCCCGAAGGCCAGAGTGCCAATACCGGCGGCGAGCGTAAACGCCGCGCGCGGCGCTAGCTCAGAGCGCAGGAATATGCGAAGGTGTCGCCTTTGCATATTCCAAGCCGCTGTTTCCAGCAGCTATTTTAGCCAATACTTTTCACGGAGTGATTATGGCGTCTTCTCAACTGATGGCCGAGTATCGCCAATGGCTGACGTTCCAACGTCAAGAGCAGCTCAGCCGCGAACATCAAGGGATCGTGCAGCGTTTAGAGGACGCCCGTGCGTCAGCTAATCAGGTGCTTCAAGCCTACCGCAGTATGGCTGAAAAGGCCTCGATCGAAGGGGCCTGCTACCGCACGATTTTCTTGCGCCAACGGGATGACAACCACGCCCTCCCCTGCGAAGGCTGGCTTTTTGTACGCCGAGTACTGAGCGAAGGCAATAGCACCCGCGTACGTGTCACCCTGCTTGAAACTTTTACCCTTGAAGATGGCATCATGGCGCCAGGCGATAAACCTGCTCGCAAGCTTACTTTAGAAATATTTGACCAGTTGAATATGGATAAAGGCATGCGCACAAACGTCAGGGTCGACTGTCTGGACACTCCCCAGGATTACCACTTTATTACGCTACTCGATGCCGTTCGCGGAGACTTGCGTCCCCACCTTAAGTAAGTACTCGTATGGCAACGCGTCGCTCGATTACGTTTATTTTGCTGATGGTCGTGGTGGGGCTTAATTTACGCCCCGCCATGTCTTCGGTTGCCCCACTGCTTACTCGCCTGCAAGAAAGCGCGGGGCTTTCCGCTACCGCTGCGGGGTTACTCACCACGCTACCCGTGCTGTTTTTAGGCCTCTCCGCCCCGCTTGCCCCTGCCCTGGCTAGACGTATAGGCAGTGAACGGGCGCTAAGTTCGGCATTGGCACTACTGGCTGCGGGGTTGGTTTTACGTGGTTTACCTTTCCCCGGTGGGCTCTTTATTGGCTCGGCGATGGCAGGCTGTGCGATCGGCATTGGCGGCACCCTGCTACCGGCCCTGGTTAAGCGTGAACTTCCCGATAGTGCCGACCTGCTTACCGGTTTATACACCATGGCGCTCTGCTTAGGTGGCGCCTTAGGGGCTGGGTTTAGCGTCCCATTAACGCAACTGCTCGGCAGTTGGCAGGCGAGTTTGATGAGCTGGTCACTGCTGGCGCTGTTCGCACTGGTGCTTTGGCACTTCCAAATGCCCCGAACCACAATGACCAACACGCCGACAGCGCCCAAAAGCGGTATTTTACGGCTTCTTAAGCAACCGCTTACCTGGCACGTCATGCTGTTCATGGGCATTCAATCGTCCATGGCGTACATCGTATTTGGCTGGCTGCCTACTCTGCTGGTTGATCGCGGTTATAACGAGGCCGATGCGGGCTGGACAATGGCGGTGTCGATTATGTGCCAGCTAGCCTCCGCGCTAGGCGCGCCCTGGCTTGCACGAATGGGGCGTGACCAGCGTCCCGCGCTATTGGCTGTGCTGCTTAGCACCGCCATTGGCCTATGGATGCTACTTATTGCGCCATTAGTGTGGCAATGGCCAGGCGCCGCTTTACTGGGTATCGGTCAAGGCGGCAGCTTTAGCCTGGCGCTGAGCCTACTCGTCTTACGCACGGCCAACTCCCGCCTTGCCGGTCAGCTTTCTGGGCTGGTTCAGGGCGGTGGTTATACACTGGCAGCACTTGGGCCTTTTGGTGTGGGAGTTATGCTGCAAACAGGCGCCAACACATCACAAATCGCTTGGTTATTGATTATTCTGATCACGGTTTGTTGTGGCTTTGCGCTACTGGCGGGCCGTAATCAGCGTCTAGATGACCAGAGCGGCGAACTTTTGATACAGCGCGTAAGACCCACTTAGCAGGTTTCGCACAAAGCCCCAGGAGATGGCGATGATCCCTCACTCCCCTCTTGCCAGCAGCGTTCCCGCCCAAGAGCGAATATTAGTCATTTACACCGGCGGCACCATCGGTATGCAACAGCATGCTGAAGGGCTTGCGCCTAGCGGTGACTTTGCCACTCGCATGGCAAAGGCCCTGAGCCAGCTACCGCTTGCCCAACAGCAATCCCTTCCACCTTATAAGGTCGTCAGCTACACCACGTTGATTGACTCAAGTGCGGCCACCCCGCTCACTTGGCAACAGCTCGCCCAGGATATCGACGACCGGCTAACGGCCTTCGCCGGTTTCGTGATTATTCACGGCACTGACACACTCAGTTGGACCGCTTCCAGCCTCGCCTATCAACTCCAGGGGCTAGATCGGCCAGTGGTCGTCACGGGCTCGATGTTGCCACTAGAATCGCCCGACAGCGATGCCTTGCACAATTTGCACGGCGCGCTGCAGTTCGCTGACAAGCCTGAGCTCCAAGAAGTGGCGATTTACTTTGCAGGGCAATTGCTGCGGGGTGCCCGCGCCATTAAGCAGCACAGCGAAGCAGCCAACGCCTTCGCAAGCCCCAACTACCCACTGCTCGGTGAGCGGGTAGGCGATGATTTCGTTTATTACCCCAGCCGCGGGCTTGGCCTGCAGCAGCGTGGCGCGCCACGTTTCGAGCTCCCCGACTACCGCCTGGTCAATCAGGGAGAGATCGTGCGCATCGCTCTTTGGCCGGGCGTAGCAGCCTGGCAGCTGGATGCTTGGTTGAGTGATTCACGGGTAAAAGGGGCGTTACTTCAGCTCTGGGGCGCGGGTAACCTCCCCGACGATCCCCACTTGCTTAACGTACTTGCCAGAGCCACCGGCGAAGGCAAACTGCTTGCCGCCATTAGCCAGTGCCCGCAGGGCAGTGTCCACCTGGGTGCTTATGCGGCAGGTCACGGCCTGAGCGATGCAGGCGTTGTGGCAGGCGATGATATGACGCCGGAGGCGGCGTTCACCAAGCTAGCCCATTTACTGGCCCAGCCACTCGCGTTAGAAGATCAACGACAGCGCTTTTTAACACCACTGGTTGGCGAACGTTGATCAAACAAAGGCTTTTGTGTGCTGGCGCAGACTGAGAATCAAGCTATGTTATAGGGAGCATTCTAACCGTTTGAAGGAGCAACAGATTATGGAAAAGCCGGTACACCATTTCAGCGAACTATTCGAGCAGTTGGGATTGGCGTCTGATGCAGCTTCAATCGAGCGCTTTATCCAGCGCAACGCCCCACTTCCGGAAACGATGCCATTGTCTGAAGCTCCCTGCTGGAACGAGGGCCAGGCAGAATTTCTGAAAGAAGCCGTAGATGACGATGCCGACTGGGCAGAGGTCGTTGACCACCTTGACGCCTCAATGCATAAACCACAATAAGTCGGTGGCCTGATCACCAATGCTCTGCTAAGCGGCGCTACTGATTTAAACGTGCCTCAACGCGCTCAAGAATTTGTCGGCTGACTTTGCCGACTAGTGGCTTGGCCGCTTTGTTGACGGCTTTCTCCATTAACCGGTTGCGAATTTCATAGCTCAACGTTAATGCCACTTCGGTACCTTCTGGCACCTCGCGAAGGCGATAACGTCCCTGGTTCTTCACACCATCCAAGGACTCCCAGGCAAGCACATAAGGCGGCTGAACCTCGGTAACCATGACATCAAACGCCCAGTCCATGCCCACGGCACGTACGTGCCAGCGGTAACGGTTTTCGCCCAGCGTTTCTATTGAGCGAATCAGATCCGAGTAATCGGCAAAATCCTCGACACGACGCAATAGTTCAAACACTCGTTCGGGCGGAGCGTTAATGATTTCACTATGTTCAATAGTTGCCATTGGTTCGCCTCTAACGACATGGATGGATAGCGTAGCATGTTGATATTCATGCTGCCCGCCTACGCACTTTTTTACTTCAACCAGGTACATGGTCAGCGCTAGAACTGGTCAGACTAACGGCTATTGCGTAAACTGCCGCCCTTCCGGACCGGACCCCGGAACGCCGCGTCAGCTAAACGCTGCTCGCGATTAATAAATTCTCCGACAAAGAGTGTTTTCTCATGTCATCAATACCCCCAGTGGCGGCTGATACAGCCACCACAACCGTCGTTATCTATTCCGGTGGAATGGACTCTTTTACCGTGCTTCATCGCGCGCTGCGAGAAGGGCTTAGCGTACACGCGCTTTCGTTTGACTATGGTCAGCGGCATGCTCGCGAACTCGACACTGCACGCCAAGTGTGCGCCTCGCTGGGGCTACCCCATCAAGTAGTCGATATTCGCGCCATACACGGCCTGATTGATCATTCGGCGCTCACCAATCCAGACCAAGCAATGCCCCAGGGCGACTATGATGCGGACAACCTGCGCGCTACCGTCGTACCCAATCGCAATATGATCTTGCTCTCCCTGGCGATTGCCAAGGCTGTGAACATTGGCGCAGAACGAGTCGACTACGGTGCCCATGGCGGCGACCACATTCTCTACCCCGACTGCCGCCCCGAATTCGTCGAGGCAATGAACCATGTCGCGGGCATCGCCAACTTCGAGCCAGTGAAGCTACACGCCCCTTATCTCAAAGTAAGCAAGGCCGACATACTGCGTGAAGGCTTGGCAATGGGATTGGATTACCGCCATACCTGGACCTGCTACGAAGGCCGTGAACTTGCCTGCGGCGTATGCGGCAGCTGCCGCGAGCGGCTGGACGCCTTTGCCGCCAACGGTGTTACCGATCCATTGGCTTACAGCGTAGACAGCGCAGTAGGTCAGCGCTGATGTATCAGGTCAAAGAAGCCTTTTACACCCTCCAGGGGGAAGGTGCTCAAGCGGGCAGAGCGAGCGTTTTCTGTCGTTTCAGCGGCTGCAATCTGTGGTCGGGCCGTGAAATTGATCGGGCGACGGCTAAATGCACCTTTTGCGATACTGACTTTATTGGCACTAACGGCATCAATGGCGGCAAGTTTGCTACTGCTACCGCCCTTGCTGAACACATTGCCGGGCTCTGGCCCAGCCAACTCGGTGACGCCAAGTCGCACGCGACGCCCTATGTGGTGTTTACCGGCGGCGAGCCGCTGCTGCAGCTTGACGCAGCGCTGATTGCCACACTGCATAGCCATGGGTTTGAGGTGGCCGTCGAGACCAACGGTACGCTGGCTCCGCCACCAGGTATTGACTGGCTATGTGTCAGCCCTAAGGGTAGCAATCCGCTAGCCATTACCCAAGGCGACGAGTTAAAGCTTGTCTACCCTCAGGTGGACGCTCCCCCGGAGCAGTTTTCAGGCCTAGGGTTTCGCCACTTCTTTCTACAGCCGATGGATCTTGCCCCTCTCAATCAGGATAAGACCACCGTTGCTGAAGCGACCGCCTACTGCATGGCTAACCCCCAGTGGCGCCTATCGCTACAAATGCACAAATTAGCAGGTTTTGATTAATGTCCCTATTCGTGAACCAACTGACCCATATTGACGTTTCCCTTTGGTGTTCCGAGCGCGGCCTAGTAGGCTGCAGCTGGCAGGTGGACGCAGTGCTGGATGGCGAGCTGGGCGAAGATGGTATGCTGTTCGATTTTGGTGAAGTCAAGCCGTGGATCAAGCGCACGCTAGACAGCGGCCTCGATCATACTCTGCTGGTACCTACTCAGGCGCCTGGGGTCACGGTGACGGAGTGCCCCGAAGGTGTGTGCGTGCGAACCACCACGCCCTATCCGATGGAAGTGCGCGGCCCCAAGGAGGCGTTTAGCCTGCTGCCGTGGCAAACCATTGAGCTTGACACGGTCGCGGAGCACTTAAGTCAGCAGCTGACTGAAGAACGGCCTGAGAATGTCCATCAGGTTACCCTTACGCTTAGCGACGAGGCCGTCGATGGCGCTGCCTATGGCTACTCGCACGGCCTGAAGCGCCATTTAGGCAACTGCCAGCGTATCGCTCACGGCCACCGTTCACGGCTACACATCTTTCAGCAAGAGCTGCGTCAACCTACGCTCGAACAACAGTGGGCCGCATGGCTGGAAAATCGCTACCTGCTTGAAGAGGCGGATATCACCTCACGGGATAACGATTTCCTTACCTGCGGCTATCGCGCCGCCCAAGGTGATTTCTCCATTACGCTGCCACAGTCGCTATGCGCAGTCCTCCCCGGCCCCACCACGGTAGAAAATATCGCCGCCTGGCTGGCAAAAGAGGTTGCCACGCAAAGCGGCGTAACCACGCGTATCCAGGCCTTTGAGGGCATCAACAAGGGCGCGATTGCCGTATGTTCACCTAGTCCAAGTGCTAGGCTATGAGTGAAGGGTGTCGTGCGGGGTGTGGCGCCTGCTGCATCGCGCCTTCAATTAGCTCAGCTATCCCCGGCATGCCTGAGGGCAAGCCGGCGGGCGTTCGCTGCGTGCAGTTAGACGAGGATAACCTGTGCCGTTTGTTCGGGGATCCGAGCCGCCCCAGGGTCTGCGAGCGGTTTAACTTTGACGCTAGTGTGTGCGGCGAGAACCGGGAAGAGGCGCTCGCCACCTTGACGTGGCTGGAGCAGGACACCCGTTAAAGAGCACCCTGCTTTAGCTTATCAACCTTCAGCGCCTACCGGCCGAGGCAAACGGCGATCCAACAAGCTGATCCAACGGGTTAGCACCGGCGCATCGCTGTGGCTGACTTCGCTCAATAACTGCCTAAAACTCTCTTTCGCCTGCTGGTCGTTGGGCTCAATACGCGTCAGCCATAGTTCAAGGGCCGCTAGCTCCTGGTGGCGATTGCCGTGCTCGCGGGACTGGTTTATCGCCATCTCAGCCAATGCCTTGACTTCATTGGCGGGGTGTCCAAGCAGATCACGCACTTTAGCCAGTTGGGTGGCTAATTCGGGCAAAAATAGCGTGGTACGCTCACGGGCAATCACCAAGCACTGATCGAGGTACTCCTCTGCGGCATTTAACTCGCCTAGTTCAATGCAGGCATCCGAGTACCACAGCACCGGCCGCTGGTAGCGGTCACGGCCGTTCAGCTCCGCCATCTGATCCAGGCTCTCGCGTAACTGAGTCAACCCGGTAGTATCACCAGCCAAAGCTCGTTGCCAACCAAGAATACACTGGCTGGATATTTGCCACAGCTGTAAATCGGGCGTTCCGGTCATTGCCGCCGCCCGCTCCGCATGCCGCGCGGCCAAATGGACGTGGCCTAGCTGACGATAGAGCGCAGCGGCAAATAGCAGCGCCAGCGCCAAGGTACCGGGGTGAGCAATCTTCTCCGCCAGCCGAATCGCCGCCGAAACTTGCCGCTCGGCACGCTGATAATCACCACGCAGGCAGAGCGCCCAGCCCTGAAAGCAGGCGGCTGAAACTTGTGGATGATCAGAGAACGGTAGCCACTCGATCATCATTTGCGCATTGAGCGGATCGATTTCATCTAAATGGTCGTGAGCCTGCTGAATGCGACCCGCCCAGTACTCACAGTTGGCCCGGGCATAATCGGCCAACCGACGATAGCGAGGGTCTTCAAGGCGTGAAGCAAGATCAGCGAGCGTCGACGCCAGTGCAAAGGCATCGGCATGAGCATAGCGCTGGCTACGCCCCACCCAAAGCCCCCATTTGACTAGGAATATCTGCTCAAGATCTTCTGGATCCTCCAATCTATCGGTACCCGATTCGCGCAGCAGTTCCCTCGCACGCACAAAGCTTTCGTGAGCGGTAGGCGAGCCGTGGCCCTCAAGTGAGAACGCCGCCTGACCACGCACGGTGAGCAGACTTACTTCACGCTCAATCTCATGCTCAACGTGGCGCAAGCTCGCCAAACCGAAATCGGCCATGCGTAGCGCGGTTCGGTTGGCGCTTACCTTGAGCGCTTCACGGGCGGCCAATTCGAAATAGCGTGCACCACGGGCATAATGACCGCTCCGGCGCAGGTGAGTGGCAAAATCGCCGGGGTGGCGACTAATCCAGACAGGGAAGCGCTCCTCTATTAGGGTCACTACCTGTTGGTGCAGCTTGACCCGCACATCCCGCGGGCAAGAAAGGTAGGCAGCTTCTTGCAGCAACTGGTGGCTAAACTGATATTCGTGCTCGCCGCTCTCTTTATCGACCGGCTCGACAATCTCCAGCGCCCGCATATGTTCGAGCGCCTGGTTAAGTCGCCCTTTTTCCCAGCCGCTACACTCCAGTAGGAAATCCAACCGGAAACGCTTACCCAGCACTGCCGCTACGTGGGCAATTTCGCGGTCACCCTCAAGCTGATCAATACGGCTTGCCAGCAACCCTAACAATCCTTTGGGCAGTTCATCGAACTGGACACTACGCCCTTCGCGACGATCCATATCCAGACGCCGACAAATTTCCTGCATATAGAGCGGCACGCCATCGCAGCGCTCAATAATCTGGTTACGTAACCGTGGGCTCAAATGAATGCGGTAGCGCCGTGACAGCTGTGACAATAGCCGTGAAGACTGCTGCGGATCCAGATTCCCCAAACTAATCTGCTGATCCCAATGCAGCTTCACCGGCAGCAGTTCTCGGCCGTGGTGGCTAGCCACCAACATAAAGGCGGTATTGATAGGTAAACGTGCCTGCAGCCCCGCGAGCACTTTAAACGACGGCTCATCAAGCCACTGTAAATCATCGACCATCAGCACCAGGGTATGAGTGGTCGCCTGGCGCTCGATTAAGCGGTGCAGCAACATCACCACCAATTCAACGGCTTCACCGCTTTGGGCAAGCTGGGTGATCTCCTGAACTTCGTGCACCCCAAGCGCCTCTTCCAACAGGTGCTGACGCTCGGGCGTAAGCTGGTCAAACTCAAGCGTTGCCTGTAGCTCGTGAATCGCCTCGATAGTCAGCGGTTGCTTGAGATACCAGCCCACCAGAGTCCGGGCAACGCCGTAGGGATCTAGCACCGACAGTCTCGTGGTGGGCTGCCAGCAAATTGCCGCATCGCGACTAAGTTCTAACTGGCGGAAACCGACCATCAGCGCCGATTTTCCCATGCCAGATGCCCCGCGAACTAACACGCTTTGACGCAAACCTATACCTGCCCGCGCCAACGCGTCGCGCAGCGTACGCAGCGAGGTTTCACGCCCGACCAGGCTAGGCGGCAGTGCATCGCGACCGCCTTCGTTTAGGCCCAGCACTAAAGCGCGCAGTCGAACGCGACCGTCGCTAGCCACCAAACGCGATACCAAGCGTGGCTGTAGATCAAGCGCGGGCGGCATGTGCTGACTGGCTTCTTGTGAGATAACCAGCTCACTGCCTTCAGCTGCGCTCATTAGCTCCAGCGAGGTTTGGGTGACTTGCCCCAGCGGATCCGCCAATTGCCGCTCGGGCAAGTAGACGACTTGCCCACTGTGCAAACCAGCAGCTAACTCAAATTGCGGCACTTCGCCTTCGCCAGACCAATGGCGAGCACTCTCCTGGGGAAGCGCCTGACGGCAGTGCTCATAGAGCGCCACTAACTCAGCCAGTTGGTGAGCAGGCCCATGGGTACCGAAACACGCCAGCCCCAAGCCGCCAGTGGCGCCAGGCAGCCAGAAGCCGCCCAAGTGATGGCACTGCTGCTCTAGCCATCGCAACAGCTCTAACTGCAGAGTGAGGCAATGTCGGGTCGCGGCTCGGTCTTGCCACTCCCCTTTCAGGCGCAGCCGGATAGCCATCACGGAAAGTTGGCGCAGCTCAATCTCATCTTCACGCAGCGGTTTACTGTCTGCCGCCAGCGCGCGGGAAAACGCGCCCTGGGGACTCATCATGCGCGGGTCATGGTGGCCGTCAGACCAGTAGCTTGCCAACTGTAAGAAGCTAGGTTCAGGCTGCTGGCCTGACAACGCCAATAGCTGCAAGTAGCTATTATACTGCTCGTGCGCGGCGGCCATTTGATTCTGTTCAGCCAGTTGGCGAACCAAGCGCTCATGAAACGGGCCATAGCCGGAAAAGCGACTCACCAGTGTTTCCAGGATCAGATCAGGCACATCGGTATGTGCTTCGAGTACTTGTTCAGCAAAACGAATGACGCGCTGGCGCCACTCATTGCGCACCTGGACTAACCAGCGCTGAAACTCACTACAGGTGGCCAATTGAAGTTCTTCGATCAGGTCACCTTGGTAACAGGTCATCAGTGCTTCCAGGGTATCCAAGTCGCGCGGCCCTTCAAGCAGCTGTTGCAGTGTATGCAGGTCGACTTTCCAATTGGCCGGAAGCTGGAAGGCAATCGTTTGCCGGGAGACGCTTAATACTTGGTCGGCGCTCTCCCCCAACGACTGGCGTAAACAGTGCAGCGCGTGACGCAGGTTAGTTCTGCCTGAGGATAACCCTTGGTCAGGCCACAGCAGTTCCGCCAGCGCGGCGCGATTAACCGGCTGACGATGCAGCAGCAGATAAACGAGCAGCGCCTTCACTTTGTCGTAGCTAAAGTGGGTTAATACGTCTTCGCCCTGGGTAAGCGAAAAGTGACCAAAGAGAGTTAACTGGTCTGTCTCACGAGCATCGCGCATGATAAACATCCTGCCGGGCTAAGCGGGTTAAGCTGGCACACCGCTATGGAAACGAAAAGCCGTATCGGGCGTAGTAATCAGCTCCGCTTCACGCGCTACAAAAAAAGCGATCCGCTCATCAATAGAGCCCGATGTCTGCTGGCGAGCCAGTAATAGGTAGTCCTCAAAGTGACGGCCTTCTGACTTCACCAGGGTGCGATAAAACTTGGCGAGCTCTTCATCTAAATACGGAATCAAGCAAGCGAATCGTTCGCAGCTACGCGCTTCGATAAGGGCGCCAATGATGAGCACATCGATTAACCGTTCGGGATCATTGCTGCGCAGGTGTCGCCTAAGGCCTTCCGCGTAGCGTGAAGCGGTCAAGTGTTGGTAGGTCACCCCACGCGTCTCCATGAGCGCAACCACTTGCTCGAAATGGAGCAACTCTTCGCGCGCCAATTGCGACATTTTGCTTAGCAGAAGTGGCTGATCAACGTAGCGATAGAGCAAACTCATGGCGGTGGAAGCGGCTTTTTTTTCACACTGAGCGTGGTCGACCAGCAGCGTTTCAGGATTCTCTAACGCCCATTGCAGCCACGCCTCAGGTGTTGCACAGGCCAAAAACTGGTGCAAACTTTCCGGCAGCAGATCATCCGCTTTCACCGCATGATCAGCCGTTTGTAAGGCATTCTTTTGTTTAGAGGGCGGAAGTGTACCGGGTTGTATCAACATAACACCATTACCGAGCTTATATCTCACTATTGTACAACATATAAGCGCGCAAGGCGCTTACAGTTCCCTGTTGAATTGCGTTCTTCATACCCTGAATCGCTTATTACTAATGTAGTTGCGCGCTTAAAAATGCTCCACACACTTTTAATCAGCTCGCTTACGTAAGTACCACAGCAGTTAGATAGCGCTAAGGTCATAAAGTGAGGACTATGGTAACGCGCTGTAACGACAATCACACCTGCACAACCTGTGGTTAGCCCGTAAATGGGGAAAAAACTTTCCTGTTTTTACGCCAATAGGCTAATAAAAAGCGTTTTTTTGATCCGTTTAAATCAAGGTATCAACATAAAGTACAAGAGTCGTCTTTGCTTGCCAGCTTAACATTGTCGACAGTTTGCCGTAGAATCGCAGCCATCCAACCACACGCTGTTTGTCAAGCGTATGTCATATGTGATCGGCTCCACTCTACACCCACTGCGCGGCCACCACCGTGCACCGTGCAGGCCATCACCATAAAGTAAATGAAACGTGAATGAGAGGGCCCCAACGTGCTTGAAGCTTACCGCCAACATGTCGAGGAACGTGCAGCTGAGGGCGTCCCGCCCAAACCCCTAAACGCCGAACAAGTAGCCTTACTGGTTGAGCTGCTGAAGACGCCACCGGCCGGTGAAGAGGAGTTTATCCTCGACTTAATCACCAACCGCGTTCCGCCGGGCGTTGACGAGGCAGCTTATGTAAAAGCAGGCTTTCTTACCGCCATTGCGAAAGGTGAAGCGAGCTCTCCGCTGATCGACAAGATTCACGCCGTCAAGCTACTGGGTACCATGCAGGGTGGCTACAACATCGTTTCAATGGTAGAGCTACTCGATAACGAGGAGCTTGCCCGAGAAGCAGGCGAGCAGCTCAAGCACACACTGCTGATGTTCGACGCCTTCCATGATGTGGAAAGCCGCGCCAAGAACGGCAACAGCGTCGCTAAAGAGGTTATTCAGTCCTGGGCAGACGCCGAGTGGTTCCTGTCTAAGCCGGCACTGGCTGAAAAAATCACCTTGAGCGTGTTTAAAGTCCCGGGCGAAACCAATACCGATGACCTGTCTCCCGCGCCGGATGCCTGGTCACGTCCGGATATTCCGCTCCATGCCAACGCCATGCTCAAAAACGAGCGCGACGGCATTGAGCCAGTGGTTCCAGGTACCACTGGCCCGCTCAAGCAGATCGAAGACGTTAAAGCCAAAGGCTTTCCCGTCGTTTATGTAGGCGACGTGGTCGGCACCGGCTCATCGCGTAAGTCAGCCACTAACTCGGTACTGTGGTTCTTCGGCGACGATATCCCCTACGCTCCTAACAAGCGCGCTGGCGGTTTCTGCTTTGGTAGTAAAATTGCGCCTATTTTCTTTAACACCATGGAAGATTCGGGCGCCTTGCCGATTGAGATGGACGTCACCAACCTGAATATGGGCGATGTCATCGATGTTTACCCCTACGCAGGTAAAGTGTGCAAGCACGATAGCGACGAGGTAATCACCACCTTCGAGCTTAAAACGCAGCTGATTCTGGATGAAGTACGCGCTGGCGGCCGTATTCCCCTGATCATTGGCCGTGGTTTGACTGGCAAGGCGCGTGAGTCACTGGGCCTGCCCACCTCTGACGTTTTCCGCCTACCTGACCAGCCTAAAGATACCAGCAAAGGCTTCACCTTAGCGCAGAAAATGGTCGGTAAAGCGTGCGGTTTAGAGGGCGTTCGTCCCGGCATGTACTGCGAGCCCAAGATGACTACCGTTGGCTCGCAAGACACCACCGGCCCGATGACCCGTGATGAGCTGAAAGACCTTGCCTGCCTGGGCTTCCAAGCCGACCTAGTCATGCAGTCGTTCTGCCACACCGCGGCTTATCCGAAGCCCGTAGATGTGGATACTCACCACACCCTGCCCGACTTCATCATGAACCGTGGCGGCGTTTCGCTGCGCCCCGGTGACGGTATCATCCACAGCTGGCTCAACCGCATGCTGCTGCCTGATACGGTGGGCACCGGCGGTGACTCGCACACCCGTTTCCCGCTCGGCATCTCATTCCCGGCGGGTTCAGGCCTGGTAGCGTTTGCCGCGGCCACCGGCGTTATGCCGCTGGATATGCCGGAGTCGGTACTGGTTCGCTTCAAGGGCAAGCGCCAGCCTGGTGTTACGCTACGCGATTTGGTTCACGCTATTCCGCTCTACGCCATCAAGCAAGGCTTGCTGACCGTTGATAAATCCAACAAGAAAAATGCCTTCTCCGGGCGTGTGTTGGAAATCGAAGGACTTGAAGATTTAACCGTTGAGCAAGCCTTCGAGCTTTCTGATGCATCCGCCGAGCGCTCCGCCGCTGGCTGTACCATTACGCTGTCTGAAGAGAGCGTTGCCGAGTACTTGAAGTCCAACATCACCCTGTTGAAGTGGATGATGGGCAACGGTTATGGCGATGAACGCACCATTAGCCGTCGTATTGAAGGCATGGAAGCGTGGCTGGCCAACCCCAGCTTGATGCGTGCCGACCAGGATGCCGAGTACACCGAAGTTATCGAAATTGATCTGGCTGAAATTAAAGAGCCGGTTCTTTGTGCACCGAATGACCCGGACGATGCGCGCCTGCTGTCTGAAGTCGCTGGCCAGAAAATCGACGAAGTCTTTATCGGTTCATGCATGACCAACATCGGCCACTTCCGGGCTGCTGGCAAACTGCTTGAGAAGCAGCCTGCCGGTAGCTTAAAAACCCGGCTGTGGCTGGCACCACCGACGAAAATGGATCAGCATCAGCTGACCGAAGAGGGCTACTACGGTATTTATGGCCGTGCCGGTGCCCGTATGGAGATGCCGGGTTGTTCATTGTGTATGGGTAACCAGGCCCGCGTTGCCGCTAAGAGCACCGTGGTGTCTACGTCTACACGTAACTTCCCGAACCGTTTGGGTGACGGTGCCAATGTGTACCTCGCCTCTGCGGAACTGGCGGCCGTTGCCGCAGTAGAAGGACGCCTACCCAGCGTTGAAGAGTATCAACGCTATATGGGTGAGTTTGACGCTATGGCGGGCGAGATTTATCGTTATATGAACTTTCACGAGATTGAGGAGTATCAAAAGATAGCCTCAAACGTGATTCCGGTCGCTCAAGAAGCCTAACGCTTGTTAAGCACTTGAGATAGACCGCCCCATCGCCGATGCTCGCACCATCGCAGAAGATGTGACACGTTGCATTTTCTGAGTCGATGACCGAACGCCCCGCCACTGTTTTACAGGGCGGGGCGTTTTTTTATGCTCTACCTTTCTAAACTGTCCGGTAATCCAACAGTGTTTACCCTTAGGAGCTTGTGATGACGAAGTCGATTGATATAGTGACGCCCGATCTCTGCGATGCGCATCCAGAGGTTGCGGTGCTTGACCCGTTATTTGCCAATTTTGGCGGGCTTGAAGCTTTCTATGGCCCTATTCGTACAATCAAATGCTTTGAAGATAACTCCATGGTGAAACAGGCCGTTGCCGAGCCGGGTAACGGCGCGGTGCTGGTGGTGGATGCGGGTGGTTCGCACCGCTGCGCCATGCTGGGGGATATGCTCGCCGAGCAGGCCGTCGCCAACGGCTGGGCAGGGATCGTTATGTACGGCTGCGTGCGCGATGTGGATATACTCGCCGCCCTGCCGATTGGCGTTCAGGCGCTAGGCAGCCATCCGCGCAAAAGCGAAAAACGCGGCGAAGGACAACGCGATATTGACGTCACCTTTGCTGGTGTTACTCTTCAGCCTGGACAGTGGCTGTATGCAGATAACAACGGCATTATTGTTGCCGAGCAAGAGCTGCCACTTTCCTAACAAAGACCTCCGTAGTCATTAAATTTGTCTTAAAAGAGCCTCTTGCCAGGTGTGGCGGTTACTGCCACCCTGGTGGCTCATTCTTACCGTTTAATGACGATGCAGCCTTTGACCTACCTTGGCTCTGCCTTACTACGCACGCTGCGCGATCATCTTCGCCCACTGATCGCCTACCACCTGTTTTTTACCCTGCTTGCCTCAGCCTTGCTGCTGCCAGCGATCACCTGGATGACACGCTGGCTGCTTGCCCAACTCAACCGTACAGTGGTCACCAACGATGAATTGATCGCACTACTGTTTAGCCCGCTGGGTTTGGTAGGCATGCTGGTAGGGCTTGGGTTCGCTTTTTTGATTATTTACTGGCAGCAGGCAGGCATGCTGCAGGTCGCCGTCAGGCCCCGTGACAATCACTATCGGCTGGCCCTTGAAGCACTCTGGCTAAGCACCCGTCGGCTACCTGCCCTCGCGGGTCTTGTCATACTCCAGGTAGGCACCCACTTACTACTGCTCGTGCCCTTTATGGCTGGGCTCGCGTGGCTTTACGATTTCTGGCTGAGTGGTATAGACCCCTACTATCTTCAGCGCGTGCGTCCCCCTGCACTGTGGTATTTCATGGCGTGCGCGCTGCCACTGATTATTGCCTGGGTATGGGTAGCGTCATGGCTCTACCTGCGCTGGCTATTGGCGCTCCCCCTCGTTGCGTTGGAAAGCTGTAACCCCTGGCAGGCACTTAAACGAAGCGTTAGCTTAACCCGCGGCTGGCGCCGCTCCATTGGCGCTGCGGTACTTCTGCTATTGGTCGTGATCGTTAGCCTGCCGCTACTGGTGACACTGCTCTTTGACCGCCTATTCACGCCACTTCTGTGGTGGCTGCCTGAGCATAATGCCGTGCTCATCCCAGCCATGCTGGCCTACTTACTCGGCTATGTGCTGATCACCCTGGCCATTACCTTCATCGGTATTGCCACCAATGCGCTGCTTTCCGCCTGCCTCTATATGCAGCTGGCCCACAGAGAAGCTCGACCCGCACCGCCACCGGAGGATTTTAATGCAGGCAAACTGGCCTGGGCGGTAGAGCTTAGCGTACTCATTTTTGCCGGCCTTCAAGCATGGTGGATACTCAATAGCTTTGAGATACATGACAACGTCGCGGTGATTGCCCACCGTGGAAGCTCCATGGAGGCCCCCGAAAATACCCTTGCCGCGCTGGAGCAGTCACTACTTGATGGCGCCGACTATATCGAAATAGACGTACGCTTGAGCCGTGACCAACAGGTTATGCTTTACCACGATCGCAGCATGGCGCGGCTAACCGGCGATCCTCGTGAGTTTGGCGAGCTAACCAGAGAAGAACTCAGCCAATTCGATGTAGGAAGCTGGTTTGGTGATGCTTATCAAGGTGAGAACATTCCAGGCTTGGATGAAGCGCTGCAAAGAGTGCGCGGAAAAGCCGGACTAATGATCGACATCAAGCCTCTGCCGGGGCAAGAACAGGCGCTAGCCGATGCCGTTATCGAGACTTTGAATGCAGAGAGTGACGTGCGCTATCGCTGCTGGGCAACCCAACAAAGCGCTTTTGACGGCTATACAGCGTGCGGTTTTCCCAATGCGCTAATGGATATGCGCATGGCTACCATGTCCCCATCATTACTTAAACATATCAAAGCCCAAGCACCTGAATTGCGCGTTACCTTACTGGCCCAGCTTATACTGCCCGGCACGCTAAACCGGCGTGACTTTGATGCCCTTGGGCTACGCCATAACCGCATCACGGAAGGGGAAGTTCGCTTAGCGCGACTATATGGTTACGAAATACACGCCTGGACCGTCAATGACCGAGCTCGTATGTCAACGCTGATTGATCTGGGGGTCGATGCGATTATCACCGACTACCCAGATCGTTTAAACGAACTTATTCAAGTCCGCCGCGAATTAAGCGACGGTGCACTAATGCTAGTGAAGCTGCGCAACTGGCTTCGCCAATAGAGGTTGGACTAATCGCCCATTACCACCCCTTCGCGCCGAGGGTCAGCACCACCAAACAGAGTGCCATCTTCAAGGCGCATAATGGCCTGAAGGCCGCTGGTTAGCTCCCGCTCGCTGACCGTATGACCACGCTCACGCAGTGATTCTATGGTTGCCTCAGGAAAACGCCCCTCTTCCACATAGACATCCCCACCCAAAGTAATAGCATGGGGAAGGTTGAGCGCCTCTTGAGCGCTTAACCCCCAGTCGCGCAGTGCGACTAATGTACGGGCGGTGTAATGAATAATGGCGGCGCCACCTGGGGAGCCCAAGCTGGCTACCAGCTCGCCGGTTTCTTGATCAAATACCAGGGTCGGGCTCATGCTGGAGCGGGGACGCTTGCCGGGCTCTACCCGGTTCGCTACGGGCTCGCCATCCACTTCAGGGGTAAATGAAAAATCGGTGAGCTCGTTATTGAGCAGGAAACCACCCGCTAGCCCCGTGCCACCGTCGGACATAATTCGCGAGCCAAACGCCTGCTCGATGGTGGTGGTCATAGCCACCGCGGTGCCCTCCTCATCGACAATACTGATATGGCTAGTACCGTACTCGGGCTGTTCGGGCTGGCTAGCCCAGCTCACGTCAAGCTCCCCAGGGTTACCCGGTTCAGCGCTGTCGCCCATGCTCATCTCTTCGATAAGTGCACTGCGCTGCTCCAAGTATTCCGGGGCTAGCATCAATGACCAATCGCCTCCCGGCGCCTCGACAAAGTCAGGATCGGCGATGTAACGGCCACGATCCGCAAAGGCCAGGCGTGAGGCTTCCAAGAATTGATGCAGCCACCCACTGCTTGCAGCACCACTGTCTAACGGGGCTTCAAGCAGTGGCTGCTGATCAAGCATGCCTAAAATCTGCATCACGGTCAGATGACCCGATGAGGGTGGCGGGAAACCACATACTTCCCACTGTTGCCAAGGCGTACACAGCGGTTCTCGGTTAAGCGCCTGGTAGCCACTCATATCCTCAAGCGTCAAACTGCCTGGACGCTCAGGGTGGTTCTGAACGCGCTCAACGATGTCTTGTGCCACGGCTCCTTCGTACAAGGCGACGCTGCCTTGCTCAGCGACGCGGCGAAGAACGGCTGCCAACGCTGGGTTTTTGAGCGTTTCACCAACGGCGATAGGCTCACCGTCTGAATCATAATAAAACTGGCTCGCTACTGGGTCTTGGCGCAGAAACTCATCACCAGCCAAGCTGGTATGCAACCGATTGCTAACCTCAAAGCCCTCCTCGGCCAGGGTGATTGCCGGGATAAACAGCTCTTCCCAGGCCAGCTCACCGTGCTCAGCGTGGGCTTTCTCAAGCATACGCAGCGTGCCTGGCACTCCCACTGAGAGGCCGCTAACCACTGCTTCATTAAATGCCAGCGGCTCGCCATCCTGCATAAACAGCTCACCGTTAACGCCTTGGGGCGCGGTTTCACGACCATCGTAGGCACGCACTTCATCGCCATCGAAGTACATCAAAAAAGCACCACCACCAATACCACTGGACTGAGGCTCAACCAGGTTCAACACCATCTGCACCGCAATGGCCGCATCAATGGCGTTACCACCGGCTTTAAGTACTTGGTAACCGGCATCGGTGGCGAGCGGGTTAGCTGCTGCCACCGCAAATGACTCGGCTTCCCAGCCGGGCTTCTCTTCATAGCCCGATTCGCTTTCAGGGGAAATGGCGGGTGTCTCATAGCTAAACCCCCAACTATACAATGGCGCTACCAGCAGAACAGGTAGCGCAAACTTAACCGATTTTGGTGACATCTCAGCGCTCTCCATGACAAGTTAAAAAACCACTCCAAAAGAGTAGCCTATTAAAACATCAACGCCCGGCACAATGGCCGGGCGTAAAGTAAAAACTAGGGTAGGCTCGATTAGTCGATTTTTTGCCCTGCCAGCATAAACCAGGTTTCCAGCACCGCATCGGGGTTGAGTGATACAGAATCGATACCCTGCTCCATCAACCATTTAGCCAAGTCAGGATGGTCTGACGGCCCCTGTCCGCAGATACCAACATATTTGCCCTTCGCCTTACAGGCTTGAATGGCCATGGCCAGGAGCTTTTTAACCGCCCCATTACGCTCGTCAAACAGATGCGCCACGATGCCGGAATCACGATCCAAACCTAACGTTAGCTGGGTCAGGTCGTTTGAGCCAATGGAGAAACCATCAAAATACTCAAGGAACTCATCGGCCAGCAGTGCGTTGGCGGGCAGCTCGCACATCATAATCACTTTAAGCCCTGTGGGGCCGCCACGTTCGAGGCCATTAGCCGCCAACAGCTCTACCACCTCACGTGCTTCGTCGGTGGTACGCACAAAGGGCACCATGATTTCGATATTCTCGAAGCCCATCTCTTCACGCACCCGCTTGAGCGCTCGGCACTCGAGTTCAAAGCAGGGCCTGAACGCCTCTGAAATGTAGCGCGATGCACCCCGGAAACCGAGCATGGGGTTCTCTTCCCCCGGCTCATAGAGTTTGCCGCCAATCAGGTTTTCGTATTCGTTGGATTTAAAGTCGGACAGCCGCACGATGACGCGCTGGGGATGAAACGCTGCCGCTAGCGTGGAGATACCTTCAACCAGTTTATCGACATAGAAGCTGACCGGGTCGGTGTAACCCGCAGTACGTAAATCGATCACCTGCTGTAAATCAACCGGCAGCGTGTCGTACTCCAACAGCGCTTTAGGGTGGACGCCGATCATGCGGTTAATGATAAATTCCAAACGCGCTAAACCCACGCCTGCGTGAGGCAGACTGGCAAACCCAAAGGCGCGGTCAGGGTTGCCCACATTCATCATAATTTTAAAGGGGATTTCCGGCATCGCATCGACGCTGGAGACTTTGCAGTCAAACTCCAACAGCCCTTCATACACATTGCCGGTGTCGCCTTCCGCACAAGAAACCGTGACGTCGATACCCTCTTTTAACTGGGTAGTCGCATCACCACAACCAACGACAGCGGGAATACCCAACTCACGGGCGATAATCGCCGCATGACAGGTACGCCCACCGCGATTGGTGACGATCGCGGAAGCACGTTTCATGATCGGCTCCCAATCCGGGTCGGTCATATCGGTGACCAGGATATCGCCATCATGGATCTTGTCCATGTCATCAGGGCTTAGCACGACTTTGACGGTACCCCGGCCAATGCGTTGACCAATCGCTCGGCCGGTTATTAACGTACGACCCTTTTCACGCAGCTGGAAGCGCTCGAGTTTACCGCCCTCCTGCTGAGAGACCACCGTTTCAGGACGCGCCTGGACGATGTAAAGCCGACCATCATCGCCATCTAACGCCCACTCAATATCCATGGGCCGCTGGTAGTGCTGCTCGATAGTCATCGCCTGACGGGCCAGATCCATCACTTGCTGATCGTTGATACAGAAGCGGCCGCGGTCGGCATGGGGCACATCGACGGTCTCAACCGATTTACCGGCGCTGGCATCCTGCCCATAAACCATCTTGATCAGCTTGGAACCTAAATTACGGCGCAGCACCGCCGGGCGGCCCGCCGCCAGGGTCGGCTTGTGCACGTAGAACTCGTCGGGATTGACTGCACCCTGCACCACGGTTTCGCCCAAGCCCCAGGAGCCAGTGACAAAAACGGCGTCTTTAAAGCCGGATTCGGTGTCCAGGGTAAACATAACGCCTGCCGCACCGGTCTCTGAACGCACCATTTTCTGAACGCCCGCCGACAAGGCGACATTTTCGTGGGCGTAGCCACGGTGCACTCGGTAGGAGATCGCACGATCGTTAAACAGCGAGGCAAAAACCTCGTGCACTGCACGCTTGATATTGTCGAAGCCTTCGATATTCAGGAAGGTTTCCTGTTGGCCTGCAAAGGAAGCGTCGGGTAGATCTTCCGCGGTGGCTGAGCTGCGCACGGCTACTTTCAGTTGCGGGTGCTGTTGCTGCAGCTGGCCGTAGGCATCGCGCAGGGCCGATTCAAAGGTAGGAGGTAGCGGCGTATCGATGATCCATTGGCGTATATTGCGGCCCGCCTCAGCCAGCGCTTTAACGTCATCGACGTCCAGACGGGCCAGGGTGGCATTAATGCGCTCGTTTAATCCTTCGTGGGAGAGAAATTCACGATAAGCGTGGGCGGTGGTGGCAAAACCGCCAGGAACCGTCACGCCAGCACCGGACAGGTTAGAAATCATTTCACCCAGCGAGGCGTTTTTACCACCTACGCGTTCGACGTCCGCCATGCCCAGCTGATCGAACCACAGAATGTACTCTTCCACGTAACCCCCTCGCTCATAGATATCTGCATGACCTTGACGATCATGGATAATTGATTGAGACACCCTAGCACCACGCCAATATATTCGCCATTGGTCTAATAGCGAAGAGAGTGGAGGATTTTTACAACAGCAGGGCTTTTTGGGCTATTTATGTAGTCAGATACATTTGAGCCCGCCAAAACGCCCAATGATGACACGTTGTGCTGACAAACAGCTCGGCTCACAATAGCCGTATCACTCACCCGTGGACTTAGTTATGAAACGTACGGCTTTTTTTATTTCAGATGGTACCGGCATCACGGCGGAAAGTTTAGGACGTAGCTTGCTGGCCCAGTTCAGCGATGTTGAGATCGATATGCAGACCAAGCCCTATATCGATACGTTGGAAAAAGCGCACGCGTTAGCAGCGATTATTGAGTCGACAGCCAACCGGGATGGTCATCGCCCCATTATCATTGACACCATTGTGGATCAACAAATACGCGACGTTATTCGTAAGGCGTCCGGCTTTAAGGTCGATATTTTTTCCACCTTTCTGGAGCCCTTAGAGCAAGAACTAGAGACCCACTCCTCCTACAGCGTTGGGCGCACTCACTCGATAGGCAGCGATGATGTCTACATGGATCGTATCCACTCCGTCCACTTCGCGCTGGATAATGATGACGGTGCACGCACCCACCAATACGATAAAGCGGATATCATCCTGGTTGGCGTCTCGCGCTGCGGCAAAACACCTACCTCGCTTTATCTGGCGCTGCAGTTTGGCATTCGGGCGGCTAACTACCCGCTGACGGAAGACGATTTAGACGAAGATGGCATGCTGAAGCTACCCAAGGCGCTCGTGCCCCATCGGCAAAAGCTGTTTGGGTTAACCATCGATGCGCGACGCTTGTCGGCAATTCGCAACGAGAGACGCCCCAATAGCCGCTATAGCTCGATGGATCAGTGCCTACAAGAAGTGGAACAGGCCGAGTCGCTCTACCGCACCATGCACATTCCCTTCATCGATGCGACACGCTTCTCGGTGGAGGAGATTTCAACGCGGATGATTGCTGAAACCGGCTTAGCGAGGCGTTTCTCGCCCCGCTAATGTAAAAACTACGCAAGCCCTCAGTGGATTACATGCCTTTGGGGGCAAAAATTCCCGGCGCGTTGCGCCAGTAGCCTTTGTAATCCATACCAAAGCCAAACACATAACGGTCGGCAACTTCCAGGCTGCAGTAGTCGGCTTTCAACCCAGGCACTGCTTTGCGGTTGTGCTGTTTATCGACCAACACCGCTGTGGTAACGCTGGCGGCCTGGGCCTCTTCGCAGTAAGCCAAAATGGCCGCCAGGGTCGCCCCCTCATCCAGGATATCGTCAACAATCACTACGTGACGGCCCGCCATGGGCACTTCAGGGGAAACGCGCCAAAAAAGCTCGCCGCCGCGCAGCTCGTTGCGGTAGCGAGTGGCATGCAAATAATCTACTTCCAACGGAAAGCCCAAGCGGGTAAGCAGATGACCGGTGGTAATCAAGCCACCATTCATTACGCAGTAAAAAACCGGCAGTTTATCGCCTAAATCCCGAGTAATCTCTTCCGCCATACGATCCAGCGCCCGCTCTACCTCTTGCTGAGAAATTAGGCAGTCGGCGTTATCCATCAGCTCACGCATCGAGTCCAGCGACTCTAATGCTTCTTTATCCAACTTTGACATCTACCAACTCCACGGCGGGTTAAAACTTCATTTATTTAAGTAAGAGATTTATTCAGCACTGGGCTTACTCGGCTTCCGCGCTGGACTGGGGCTTATCCGCTAGCGCTTCCAGCTTAGCGTGGGTACGACGCCAACGGCCCAATGCACTCAGCGCATCTAGGTCTGGGCGCGCACGGCTATAGCGCAACTTAGCGGGGCGCTTAGAATTGATTCCGTGGCATGCCTCCATCACTTCAAGCGCGGAGGCTCGGTCATTACATACCAACAGCATATCGCAGCCTGCTGCCAGCGCTGCCTGGGCACGCGCTTTGGGGTCTCCCGCCTCGTGGGCGCCGGCCATACTCAGGTCATCTGAAAAAATGCAGCCTTTGAAGCCTAGCGATTCCCGCAGCATGCCCAACCAGTTGGGTGAAAAGCCTGCTGGGCGCGTATCAAAAGCACTATAAATAACGTGTGCAGGCATAATCCCATCTAACTGTGAAGCTAACTGGGTAAAGGGCACAAGATCGTGCTGTTTCATCACTTCTAGCGGGCGATCGTCTATCGGCAATGCAACGTGTGAGTCCGCCGCGACACCACCGTGGCCGGGAAAGTGCTTACCCACAGCGGCCATACCGGCATCGTGAAGCCCCTGAATAAATGCATTGCCCAGCTGGGCTACGTGCTGTGGGTCACTGCTGAAACTACGATCACCAATAACGCTGGATAGACCGCTCTCCACATCAAGTACCGGGGCGAAGCTCAGATCCAGACCGCAGGCAGCCATCTCCATCCCTAACAACCAGCCGGCATCTTTAGCTAACGCCAGCCCCTCTCCCTGGGCAGCGCGGTAACACTCGCCGATACGCGCCATGGCAGGCAGGCGTGTTAACCCCTCTTTTATGCGCTGAACGCGACCGCCTTCTTGATCCACGGCAAGCAGTAAATCAGCACGCACACGGCGAATATCGCTGCAGAGCTTGCGAACCTGATAGCCATTTTCAACGTTGCGGGCAAACAAAATTACGCCCCCTACCGTCGGTTCTAGAAGCAAGCGTTTTTCTGCAGCCGTCAATTTTGGGCCTTCAAGGTCAAGCATGACCGGGCCTAACGGTTGAGTCATCGTGATAGGTCCATGAAAAGGGGCGATGATTCTAGACGATCGTCTAGCGGTGTCAAAATCTGATCAATCAAAGGACTGGCGGCCACCGTGCAACCAAACAGGGGTACCCGGCAACGCTAACGAAAAGATATAGAGCAGATCAGGATTGCGTAAACGAATACAGCCGTGGGACGCAGCAACGCCCATGGGCTCGTCAGGCGGCGTCCCGTGCAGGTAAATATAGCGCCGTTGCGAGTCCACCTGACCACCGCGGTTCACGCCCTTTTCCAAGCCACACAGCCACAGTATGCGGGTCAGAATCCAGTCACGCTCTGGATGCTCTTCGGCGAGTTCGGGCGAAAATGTCTCGCCCGTCCAGCGGCGACCTCGAAACACCGCATTTTCGGGCATATCTCCGCCAATGGCCGCGCGCACATAGTGCCACCCGCGGGGGGTTTTACCACTGCCATTGCGCTCCCCGCTTCCGGCAGCACCGGATGAAATAGAACACTCATGGAGCACTTTTGGCCCTCGCCAACAGCGCAGCAACTGTTCGGTAGTATCAATCTCCAGCCAGATATGTTCCGTTGGAGGTAGCTCAGCTAGCGTAGGAGTTCGCATGTTTTCCTTCTTCTGGCTTGGCACCGTCAAGGGCTATGGGTAACGGCGCATTCATAGCAGCCACCACTACCGGGAGCAATCGCCTGACCAAATCACGCACAGAGACCTGCTCGTGGTAATCCTTCTCCGCGATATCGCGTAGCGCATCAAGGCCAGACAGGGTAAAGATTACCGTGCCGAGCACAAAGTGTAGCCGCCAAAAACGCTCGGCGTCAGGCAGATCCGGCGTTGCTTTGCGCACAAGCTCGGTGAAGCGTGTAAACACATCGCCATACTCTTCCTGGATATAACGTCTTAGATGTCCCTGTGCTTGACTGTAGGCAAGACCCAGCAGGCGCATAAACACTTTCAAACTATTGCGCTCGGCGGGCACCGCGAGAACGGTAGTTGCCATGGTCTCGAGCAGTGTTTCCAGCGGGATAACGCGCCCGGCGTGTTGGCCCTCGAGCTCATCTAGCGCAGTATGAAAGCGCTGACTAAACGGATCCAGGTAGCGGGCAAAAACGGCCTGAATCAAGGCTTTTTTGGAACCAAAATGGTAATTAACAGCGGCTAAGTTAACCCGCGCTTTGCTAGTGATGTTGCGCAGCGAAGTTTCAGCAAAACCCCGCTCTGCAAACAGCACCTCGGCGGTGTCGAGTATACGGGTCACCGTATCAGATTGAGCCATGTCGCTCTCCAGGGAAACAGGTGTTTAAAACATAGCAAAATACTATGCCATAACGTAGGCGGGCTCAACGCTTGATTTATTGACAAAATGTGACGTATTAAATAAGCAGAAACTTAGTTTCAAACGATTAGAAAAATTGCATAGACATCGGCAATAGGCACTGACAAGCCATATACTGGACAGAGGAACATACTGTATACTTAAACACTTATTGATTAAGTCGACATTTAACTTGTTACTGTCTATTCACTATTTATGGAGTCTGGTATGTCGCGTCCGCTAACCGCTCGCCAACAGCACGTGTTTGATTTTATCGTTAAGACCATGGGCGAATTTGGCTACCCTCCTACCCGCGCCGAGATTGCCAAAGCACTTGGCTTCCGCTCACCCAATGCGGCTGAAGAGCACCTGCGCGCGCTGGAACGCAAAGGCGTTATTCGCATTATCCGCAACACCTCTCGCGGCATCCGCCTGCCCAACCAGGAACCTCAAGAAGTCCTGGATAGCGCAGTCCCCGCCTTACCCACAACCAACGTGGAAGCCCCACCCACTGGCCTGCCTGTGATCGGGGAAGTAGCTGCCGGCAGCCCCATTTTGGCCGCCGAACATATTGATCGCTACTGCCCGCTACCGGCCGAGTACTTCACTCCCAAAGCTGACTATCTGCTGCGCGTACGCGGCCTTTCCATGAAGGATATTGGCATTTTGGAAGGTGATTTACTGGCGGTTCATCGCACTGACCGGGTTCGCGATGGCCAGATCGTGGTTGCCCGCCTGGACGATGAAGTAACGGTTAAACGCTTCAAACGCCAGGGGCATCAAGTGACGCTGTTTGCAGAGAACCCTGATTTTGCGCCCATTGAAATCGACCTGCGCTCTCAAGCGCTCGATATTGAAGGCGTTGGAGTCGGCGTAATTCGTGGTGGCAACGGCCAGGCACTCGGCTAATAAATCCGCTACTGCAGGTCGATATAGCGGTGGTCATTGAAGGTGGCCACCCAGTTTGGGTGATAGACCAGCAGGATGCTCAGCAGCATGCCAGTAATAAATGCCTCTGAAGGCATTAGCAGTGGTAAAAAACGCGCATACTCCTGGGCGAGATAGATCGCCTCAGGGTCTGTACCCGCGACGATAATCAGCACTACCGCCGCCAAGCCTCCTCCCAGCGTTGCCAGCGCCGCGCCAAAAAAGCCGCAGGCAAACAGAAATACCATCAAGTTATCCGGCAGGCGGCGATCTACCAGCCGCCATACCGTGCCAATAACGGCCGCCGGGACGATCCCGGTAACCAGCACATTTGCCCCCAGCAACATCCACTCATTGCGGCCAATCACCACCATGGCAATGTTGATCAGCACGTTGCTAATCAGCGCTAATGGCGCTTTAAAAACGAGTGTCATCAATACTGTAAAAACAAGGTGTAGCGTTAGCCAATCAACAGCCTGGGCACGAAGCTGCCACATCAGCATCACCGCCAGCGTAGCACCCAGCCAGCGGTGCTGAAGCGCTGAATCCGCTATCAACACCTGCCAGGGCCGCCCCCAAAGCGCCCATGCGATCACTGCTAACGAGAGTAGCCAGGTGAGCAGCAGCGCCCAGGGCGCTAATACACTTTGCGCAAATGACATGGCGGCCTCTCAGGTTGATGGGCGGGCATTATAGAGTACTTAGCTAAATACCACTGTCTTGTTGCCATGCACCAACACACGATCCTCTAAGTGCCAACGCAAACCGCGAGCGAGCACGGCTTTCTCCACATCACGACCAAAGCGGACTAGATCAGTAGGCGTATGACAGTGGCTAACGCGATGGATATCCTGTTCGATGATGGGGCCTGCGTCGAGTTCCTCGGTCACATAGTGGCAGGTAGCGCCAATCAGCTTAACCCCCCGCTGGTAGGCCTGGTGGTAGGGCTTAGCCCCGGCAAAAGAGGGCAAAAAGCTGTGGTGAATATTGATCACTCGCCCCGCATAGCGCGCGCACAGCTCAGGGGGCAGTATTTGCATATAGCGCGCCAGCACCACGCAGTCGGCGCGGGCACTGTCGATTTCGGCCTGAACCTTGGCAAACGATGCTTGCTTATCGTCGGGGTCGACCGGTACATGGTGATAAGGAATACCGTACCACTCCGTCAGCGAACGCATATCATCATGGTTGGAGATAACCCCGACAATGTCGCAATCCAGTTCCCCCGCCTGCCAGCGGTAAAGTAGATCTACCAAGCAATGTGACTCCCGCGACACCATCAGCACGACGCGCCTACGCTGCTGGGTATCCACCAGCGACCACTGCATATTGAATTCGCTGGCTATCGGTTCAAATGCCGCGCTCAGCGCTTCCGCCGACATACCTACCGAATCCGCCAGAATTTCGTAGCGCATAAAAAAGCAGCCGGTTTCTAAATCGGAGTGCTGGCTAGCTTCGGTAATGGAGCCGCCCTGCTGGGCAATAAAGCTCGATACCCGTGCAACAATACCCACCCGGTCAGGACAGGAAACTACTAAACGATAATAATGAGACATGTGAGCTACTCTTGACCTATTGCTAAGTTAATTATGACAAACCAGCGGCTTAGGTCGCATAGTGTATCGGAAGGCCGTGGATGATTGTTAGCTGCCCCTGCCTTCCCGTATAGTTAAGACACTACTTTTTAGGTTTTTCATAACAGATGCATTCACCACGCGTTCAAATTCGTCCCCGTCGTCGTCCACCGCTGCGCATTTTGCCGCTGGGGGGATGCGGTGAGATTGGAATGAATCTAACGCTATACGGCTATGACGATCACTGGATAGCCGTGGACTGCGGCATGATGATCCGCCAGGATCTTCCCAACTCGCCGCTGCAGGTACCCAATCTTGATACGCCGAAAGCACTAGGGATCGTGCCCAAAGCGCTATTTATCACCCATGGTCACGAAGACCACATTGGTGCCGCAGCCTGGCTATGGCCGATGTGGAACTGCCCCATTTACGCCACCCCGCTGGCGGCAGGCCTGTTGCGGCTAAAATTTGCCGAGCATCAGCTTAGCGGTGCGGCTATCCATGTCATTGAACCTGGCGAGGCCCTAGAGAGCGGGCCATTCACGCTGCGCTATTTACTTTTAACCCACTCCATTCCCGAAAGCTGTGCGCTAATAATGATGGCCGGTGGCTATCGCGTTTTACATACCGGCGACTGGAAACTCGACCCTGAACCGATTATCGGCACGCCGATCAGTGCAGCCCTCTTCAAGGCGCTTGCCCCGGTTGACTTGGTAGTGGGCGATTCCACTAACGCCCCCATGCCCGGGCACTCCGGCAGCGAGGGGGACGTCGCCCGCGCCCTGACAAAAACCCTCAGCAACTGCCAGGGCCGGGTGGTGGTCTCCTGCTTTGCCAGTAACCTTGCCCGGGTGTTAGCGATAGGGCGCGCCGCTCAGAAGTGTGGCCGACGCATTAGCTTGATGGGCCGTTCAATGGAGCGCATGGTCAGCGTTGCCCGGGGGCTCGGCTATATGGATGATTTACCGCCTTTGGTGCCCAATCATGACTTAGGCTATCTTCCCCCGGATGAAGTGGTGATTATCGCCACCGGTAGCCAGGGTGAGCCCCGAGCTGCGCTACAGCGCCTCGCCCAGGGTCGCCACCCTTTTGTGGATCTTCAGCCGGGCGATAACGTTATTTTTTCGGCTAAAGCCATTCCTGGCAATGAACGCCCCATTGAACAGCTTAAAAAGCGTTTGGCGCACTTAGGTGTCAACCTCTACGACGAGTTCAACCACCCTGAACTGCACGCTACCGGGCACCCCGCTCAGGATGAACTGATCAAGCTGTATCAGTGGGTCAGGCCAAAACATCTCATACCGGTGCATGGCGAAGCCCGCCACCAACAGGCTCATCAGACTATTGCCAAACAGCTAGGCATTAGCGCTCCATTGACGCCGGTGAACGGCGATCTAATTTGCTTTGACAGTCACGGGCTGCGCTGTGAGTCGCGCTATCCGCAGCCGCCCTGCATAGTCAGTCAAAACAGCGTGGTGCCCCACCCTGGCCTTGAGGTGCACGACGCCAACAAGGCCCGTCGCGGCAGCTTATACTTAGCGCTGCCGGTGACGGCTACTGACACTGGATGGGCGCGTATTGGCCGTTTGATGCTGGATGCCTCGGGGGCCAGCCCGCTGGATGAAGATAGCTTTAATGATTGGCTGGATGATCAGCTTGAGGAGATTGCAGCAGAGACGCTTGCCGACTTGCGCCAAGCATTACAGCCTCGCATGGTGCAGTGGCTGGCGGAGCATATGCAGCACCTGCCCGATGTACATCTACAGATTATGGCCGCCGAAATGCCAGAGACTATCCCCCTGGACAACGCCGCCAATCGTTAGAGCTGCGCATTATTGTGAAAAAAAGCGCAGCAACGCGGCCGTCTCACTCCCAGCGCGCTGCATCTTGTTGATCAGAGTGACGCTCTTTGACCCAATACTCGCCCTGGGCAGAGTGCTCTTTCTTCCAGAAAGGCGCCTGGGTTTTCAGATAATCCATAATAAAATCGCAGGCTTCGAACGCCTCACGCCGGTGTGCGCTGGCCACGAGTACGCGCACAATCGGATCGCCTGGCCCCAGGTAACCGACACGATGAATAATCCGCACCGCTTGGAGCGACCAGCGCTGCCAAGCCTGTTCACCAATCTCCGTCAGCGTACGCTCGGTCATTCCCGGATAGTGTTCCAGCGTTAACCCTGTGACGTCCGGCGTTTCATTAAAATCACGCACTAAGCCGGTAAAACACACCACCGCGCCAATATCACTACGCCCCGCCAAGGCATCGTCATAGCCGTAGTCCATTGGAAACGGGGCTGCTTGAATCGTTACTTTAATATCCAGCTTATTATCCACCCTCACCCCCCTGTTACTGGCGGGAAAAACGCCACTTCGTCATCATCGGTCACTAACGCCTCGTCATTGGCCATGACCTGATTAATCGCACACAGCGTACGCTGGTCGGTGAGTTGTTTAAAGCGACTATCCTGCTCGGCCAGCGCGGCTTTTAATCCACTAATGTCGCGGCTAGCCAGTTGATCGAGACTCACGACGGTCTCACTTTCGCCTACCCGCTCGCGCAGTTCGGCTAAAAACTTAACCCGCACGCAGGGTGAAGGGCAGCGCTCGCCCAAGCTGACTTCTCCGGCTACGCCGTCACCGGTAACAATCGGCGCCTGGGTGCTCATACGCTGGTAGTCGCCACGCTGACCACCTTGCTTGCTGTCGAGTTGTATAGCCTCGATACGCATACCTTTATCGACCGCTTTGCACATATCGTAAAGCGTCAAACAGGCTACCGAAACAGCGGTAAGAGCTTCCATTTCGACCCCAGTGCGTCCATTCAAGCGACACAGCGAGGTCACATGAACGCAGGATTCGGCCACATCAATATCGAACTCAACAGAAACCTTGGAGAGCGCCAGTGAGTGACAGAGAGGAATCAGCTCATGAGTACGTTTGGCCGCCTGAATACCAGCGATACGCGCGGTGGCCAGCACATCACCCTTGGGCAGTTCACCATCGCTAAGCAATTTCAGCGTTTCAGGCTGCATTATAATGCGCCCGGAGGCGACTGCTTCGCGGCGGGTTTCCAGCTTATCGCCGACGTCCACCATATTGGCTTCGCCACGGGTGTTAAGGTGGGTCAGATGCATGTTGTCACCATTGCTGTTTTGAAGACATATTTTTTGAAGACATCGTATCGTTTTTAGCGCTTAACCAGGTCACTACCCATTGTGCAACCGCTTCGCTATCGTCTAGATCTAACTGAGCCACCGAAGCCGCCAGGTCGATAGGCGGTGGCGCACTGAGCGCGACTGCCTCAACCCATCGGCCGGTTAAAATAGCCGCATCGCCAATCCCATCGCGGTATAGCACCAGCTTGGGAATCGGCCAAGCCTTGAAGCCTTCGACAATCACCAAATCGGGATCGTGCGGCGCCATCATGGCAATTAGCTGGGCTAAATCAGGCTCTTCCTGGTCAGGGGTTTCCTGCATCAGCGCAAAGCGCTGACGGGAAGCCACCAGTATCGGTGCGGCACCTGCGCTACGCAGCTTATAGCTATCCTTGCCGGGCTGGTCGACATCAAACGAGTGGTGCGCATGCTTGATGACAGCGACGCTCAAGCCATACTCCCCTAATCGTGGCAACAGCTTCTCTAGCAGCGTCGTTTTTCCGGTACCGCTCCAGGCAGCAATCCCCAGTATGGGAAAAGGTGCGGTTAGTTCGTTTTCCATGCTGCCGAAACTCCTGATGATCACTCACGCTACCATTCTAACGATTCACACAGCGTTATAGAGGATGACTCTACTCGCCCTCTTGCTCACGGGGTAATAGCCAGTTCAACGCAATACCCACCAAAGCGGCCAGGCTAACGCCCTGCAGCGTAAACTGGCCTCCACCAAACTGCATGCCGCCAATCCCGAACACCAGTATCAGCGAAACCACGACCAAGTTGCGCGGCGCCGTCAGCGACTGTCCTGCACGTACCAGTGTGTTCATACCGACCACCGCAATGGAGCCAAACAACAGCGTCATTATACCGCCCATTACCGGGCCAGGAATGGTCTGCAGCAACGCGCCAAGCTTGGACACAAACGCCAGCACAATGGCAATAATCGCGGCAACAATCATGTACTTGGGATTAAATGCCCGAGTAAGCGTTACCGCCCCGGTGACTTCCGAGTAAGTAGTATTCGGCGGCCCGCCGACCAGCGCTGCTACGCTGGTCGCCAGCCCATCGCCTAACAGAGTTCGATGCAGGCCAGGCTTTTCCAGGTAGTTTTTGCGGGTCACCGAACCAATGGCCACCATATCACCAATGTGTTCTACCGCTGGGGCAATCGCGACCGGAATCATAAACAGAATGGCAGCCCAGTGAAAACTGGGTGCGGTAAAGCTGGGTATCGATAACCACGCCGCCTCATGCACTGGCGTAAAGTCGACTACCCCCATCAGCAACGCTAAAAAATAGCCGGTGATAATGCCCCCCATAATCGGCACTAGGCGAAGTAGCCCGCGACCAAAAACGGCCAGCACAAGCGTGACTAGCAAGCTGGTCATTGATAAGAAAATCGCCGCGCCATAGCCGATATTGTCGCTGGTTTCACCGGTCGCCATACTTACGGCCACCGGCGCCAGCGCCAGGCCAATCACCATAATCACCGGCCCCACCACCACAGCGGGCAGCAAGCGATGCAGCCAAGCGGTGCCTTTTAAGCGCACAACCTGAGAGATCGCCACATAGACCAGCCCCGCTGCCATTAGCCCGCCCATGGTTGCCGAAACGCCAAAGCTCGCCACAGAGCCTTGAATAGGCGCTATAAAGGCAAACGATGAGGCTAAAAACACCGGCACGCTCTGCTTGGTGACCCCATGAAATACCAAGGTTCCCACCCCAGCCGTGAACAGCGCAACGCTTGGGTCGAGTCCTGTCAAAAGCGGCACTAACACCAAGGCGCCAAACGCCACAAATAGCATTTGTGCGCCGGTTAAAATGACTTTTGGCCACGACTCAGCCTGACTGGCAGCTTCACGCATAAGTGAATTCCTAGTGATTATTGATTTGATAGCAGGTATACAAAAAAATGCCCCTGACGCTGGGCGTAAGGGGCAATGTCAATAACGATGCTTAGCGCGTTCCGAAAATCTTATCGCCAGCGTCACCTAGTCCGGGGACGATGTAGCCATTTTCGTCGAGGCGGTCATCGATCGAGGCGGTGTAAATTTCGATATCGGGGTAAGCGTCCTGCACCCGTTTGATACCCTCAGGGGCGGCGACGAGAACGATCACCTTCATATGCTCACAGCCACGCTCACGGAGCATATCCAGTGTTGCGACCATCGAACCACCGGTGGCCAGCATGGGATCTATCACGATCGCCATGCGCTCTTCGATATCGTTGGCAAACTTGGCAAAGTAAGGCACCGGTTGCAGCGTCTCTTCATCACGATACAGACCTACGACGCTCACCCGTGCACTCGGGATTAGATCCGTTACGCCTTCCAGCATGCCGAGCCCGGCACGCAGAATCGGTACGACGGTGACTTTTTTACCTTTTAATCGGCGCGTTGCAATTGGCTCACCGTTCCATCCCTGGATTTCATGATCTTCCAGTTCAAGACCTTTGGTTGCTTCATAGGTCAGCAGCTTGGCGACTTCACCTGCCAGTTCACGAAAGCTCTTAGTGCTCAGGTCAACTTCGCGCATCAGACCCAGCTTATGTTGTACAAGCGGATGGTTAATGGCGTAAACACTCATGGGACTTCCTCACTGCAGGGGATTCAGAATGGCAACCAAGGTTGCATCAGCTAGGCACAAAATTGCGCGTATTCTACCCGCAACCACTTACGAGGTTAAGGGGTTTCAGGCAATTGCCATTCGATAGGTGCTCGCCCTTGCGCCTGAAGAAATTGATTGGCTTGGGAAAAATGCCGGGTACCAAAAAAGCCCCGATGCGCAGAGAGCGGTGATGGGTGCGGGGCTTCCAGTATTAAATGGCGCCTTTGGTCGATTAACGCCTTCTTCTGGCGCGCATGACTGCCCCACAGCAGAAACACACACGGCGGCGCGTGCTGGCTGACGGTTTCAATCGCGCGGTCAGTGAAGGGCTCCCATCCCTTACCGCGATGAGATGCCGCATTGCCCTGCTCCACAGTCAGCGAAGTGTTTAACAACAACACGCCCTGCTTGGCCCATGCTTCCAGATGGCCGTGGCGCACGGGGGTAAAACCAACATCAGTGGCCAACTCCTTGTAGATATTGACCAGCGACGGTGGCACGGGTACGCCGGGCTGCACGGAAAAGCATAAACCGTGAGCCTGATTGGGCCCGTGATAGGGATCCTGGCCTAAAATAACCACCTTCACTTCGTTCAATGGGGTCAGTTCAAAGGCACGAAACCACTGCGTTGAGTGGGGATATATGATCTTCTTCGCAGCTTTTTGCTGCGCCAAAAAATCTTTTAGCGCCAGCATATAGTCAGCCTGAAACTCATTACCCAGCCACTGACTCCAATCGTCGGGAAGTGGATTGGCCATTATTACCTCTTCATTTGATCAACAAGCGGCTCAACGTATGCAACACCCATATCCCAGGGGAACTGAATCCAGCACTGCTGGGCAACTTCGGTCAGGTATTGATCCACCAAGGGACGACCATCCGGCTTGGCATAGATAGTCACAAAGTGAGCTTTAGGCAGCATTTTACGTACTGCCCGCGCTGTTTTGCCAGTATCCACCAAGTCATCGACCAGCAACCAACCTTCACCGTCATGATCGACGCCCTTCATGATATCCAGACCGCCCTGATCCATATGGTCGTAGCTTTTAATACACACGGTATCGATCAGCCGGATATTAAGCTCCCGAGCAATCAGCGCGGCGGGAATTAAACCGCCGCGGGTAATCGCTACGATGCCTTTAAAATCACGCTCGATCATTTGATGGCATAGGGTGCGCACATCACGGTGCAACTGATCCCAGGAGACAGTGAAGTGTTGGTGGTAGCGATCGCTGCTCATGGGGCATTACTCGTCTTCGTTGAAAGAACAAACTGCGAATACACTGAAACCAGCATCGCGAATTTTCTGCGATCCGCCCAGCTCAGGCAGATCAATAATGGTGGCGGTCTCAACCACCTGACCACCGCTGCGCTGAATGAGGTTGGCCGCGGCCAGCATGGTGCCGCCGGTGGCGATGAGGTCATCCATCAGCAGGATACGGTCATCTTTCTGGAACGCATCGGAGTGCAGCTCCACTTCTGAATGTCCGTACTCCAGCTTATAAGTCTCGCTGATGGTCTTGAAAGGCAGCTTGCCCTTCTTACGCACCGGTACAAAGCTGCAACCCAACTCATAAGCGAGCGGCGCACCAATAATAAAGCCACGCGCATCAATGGCCGCGATGGCATCCAGGTTCATTTCCTGATAGCGGTGAACGAAGCTATCGATCAGCTTGCGAAAGGCCGCGCTATTTTGCAGCAACGGGGTGATGTCGCGAAAGTTCACGCCCTGTTCAGGCCAATCGGGAACCGTGCGAATGACGGACTTAATGTAGTCGCCGTAGATGCTCATCGCGTCTCTCATTGAGTAATAAAAAGTGGTAATGATCAATCAAACCAAGAAAAGGTATCTTGTCGCAAACAGCAACGCCAAAATAATCACCGCCGGATTCAGGTCGGCAAAACGGCCCGACAACGCCTTGATCGCTACATAGCTAATAAAGCCAAGCGCAATACCTTCGGCAATCGAGAACGTCAGCGGCATCGCCAGGGCGGCAATCAGTACCGGCGCGGCGTCGGTGGGGTCTTCCCAGTTCGCGTGAGCCAAACTTCCTGCCATCAATACCGCCACATACAGCAGCGCACCTGCGGTAGCGTAGGCCGGAATAGAACCCGCCAGCGGAGCGAAGAACAGGCTGATCAGGAACAGAACACCAACCACTACCGCCGTTAACCCAGTACGGCCACCCGAAGCGATACCCGCCGTCGATTCAATGTAGCTTGTGGTGGTGGAAGTACCCAAGGCGGCACCCGCCATTGACGCGGTGCTGTCGGCCATCATGGCGCGACCAATGCGCGGTAACTTGCCATCCTTGTCCAACAGCTTGCCGCGGTGAGCAACGCCTACCAGGGTGCCGGAGGTATCAAATAGATCCACAAACAGGAAGGCAAAGATCACGCTAAGCATCGCCACATCCAGCGCGCCCATCAAATCCATCGCCATAAAGGTAGGTGCAATAGAGGGTGGCATCGACATCAGGCCCCCATACTCATTATGGCCGAGCACCATTGCAACAATAGTAATCCCCAAAATCCCGATCATGACGGCACCAGTCACTCGCAAGTAAGAGAGCGCGGTAATCACAAAGAAGCCCAGCAGCGCATAAATAGCCGCGGGTTGGGAAAGATCACCTAAGGAAACAAAGGTCGCGGGGTTGGCAACCACGATACCGGCGTTCTTAAGCGCTATCATTGCCAGGAAAAGGCCAATACCAGCGGCGATCCCCAACCGTAACGTCATAGGAATGGAGTTAATGATCCACTCGCGAATTTTAAAAATACTCAACAAGAAGAACGTTAGACCTGAGAAGAACACCGCCCCCAGCGCAGCTTCCCAGGTATAGCCCATCCCCAGCACCACGCCGTAGGTGAAAAAGGCATTCAAACCCATGCCTGGCGCCTGAGCTATCGGGTAGTTAGCCCACATCCCCATGACGAAACAGCCAATCGCTGCCGCTAGGCAAGTGGCGACGAACACTGCGCCGTAGTCCATCCCCGCTTCAGACAAAATGCTCGGGTTGACAAAGATGATATAGGCCATCGTCAGGAAGGTGGTGATCCCGGCGATAACTTCTGTCTTCACGTTGGTTTTGTGCTCGGAGAGCTTGAAATAGTTATCCAGAAGTTTCATGAATCTTTTTATCCTTAGCGCTAACGCCGCATGAGTATGCGTTCTGGTGCTGAGAAAAGCCGCACATACTACCGAAACGCTCGCTGTGATGCGAGCGCCTCAGCGTAGCGACCAATGTTGGCGGAAATCGCCCGCCGCCTAATGTCTAGCAATCTTTAGGCCATGAACTAACCGATCGGTCAACCCATTAACCAAAAAAGCTGATTATTGCCATTGCCGCGTCACTTACTAAACGCCGCTTTTTTGAGAAAGCACTCGCTCAACGGTTTCAACGATCACCTGGGTTTGCGGGTCAATTTCAATATTGACCTGATCCCCGGGGGCTCGATCCTGAAGCGTGGTACGCGAAAGTGTCTCAGGAATTAAATTGACGCTGAACTCCACATCCCCACTTTCAGTGGGGCGTACATCCCCAATGGTCAAACTAATACCGTCCACCCCGATATAGCCCTTTTCAAACACGAATCGGCCCAGTCGTTCCGGCAGCGAAAACCATAGCCGACGGTTGTTGGGGGCCTCTTCGATGGCCACCACTTCTGCCATGGAAATGATGTGGCCTGACATGGAGTGTCCGCCTATCTCATCACCAAAGCGCGCCGCGCGCTCTATATTGACGCATTGCCCAGGGGTGATTGCACCAAGATTAGTCAATCGCAGCGTTTCACGCATCAAATCAAAACTAACGCTATCCCCCTCTATGGCCGTTACCGTCAAGCAAACGCCGTTATGAGCAACAGACGCTCCGACCTCAAGCCCTTCGCGCATCGCGGGGGGCATTTCCAACACATGCACGCGAAAATCATCCAGCTCGCGTACCGCCACAACCCTGGCTACCCCTTGCACAATGCCAGTAAACATAAGGCGCTTTCTCCTCATCTAATAAAAAAGCCGTGTAATTCAAATAAGTCGTAAAGAGCAAGTAGCAAAAGCGCTCAATGAATGGCGCAAGCTTCCTACTGCTCCCTCACCGCCGTGCATTCTGCCTTGAGGGTTTCTTGATCCCGCCATTCTACGCCATTGACTTTTCTATGGCTGCTTTCAACTCAAGGTAACTTCATCCAGCTGCACATCTTTAAAAACGCACGCACAGAACTAAAAACTTAAATATTTATAAAAATCAGAAAATAATGCTGACTCGGCGACTTACAACATAAAATCAGATGGATAAAATTGACAAGGCAGCGACCTATCTCTAAAATTTTGCCGCAAATGTAATGACGCCGATTTGTACCCAGATTGCGGGCGTCCACCTAGTCTATGGCTTAGTATTTAGCCTACTGATTGAGTGAAGTGCAGCTAAACGGGTGTGTCCAGCGTTGATGGCCACCCATTGGGGTGGCCTTTTTTATTTTCTATTCGATACTGGCCCTCCCCCAGCTCGCATCCCGCACTCCGTCTTCGGCCTACCGTTAAGGCAGACGCTATGATTGAACTTAGCAACGTCAGTAAAACCTATTTCAGTAACAACAAGGGCAGCGGCGCAAATGCCGTCCATGCACTCAAAAATGCCACTCTCAGTGTGCCCAAAGGCACTATTCACGGCGTCATCGGCCTCTCCGGCGCAGGTAAATCAACGCTAATTCGCTGCGTTAATCTCTTAGAGCGCCCCACGAGCGGCAGCGTCACGGTCGATGGTCAGGAAATGACCCAGCTGAGTAACGCCGCGCTTAATCGTGCGCGTCACCGTATTGGCATGATTTTTCAACACTTTAATCTATTGACCACACGCACGGTGTTCGACAACGTTGCCCTGCCTCTAGAACTAATGGGGCAAAAACGCCACACCGTCCGCGATCGCGTTATTCCGCTCCTGGAGATGGTAGGCCTGGCAGATAAGGCCAACCAGTACCCTGCTCAGCTTTCCGGCGGTCAAAAACAGCGTGTGGCGATCGCCCGGGCGCTAGCCAGCAAGCCGCAGGTGTTGCTCTGTGATGAGGCAACCTCTGCGCTAGACCCACAAACCACCAGTTCAATACTGGAACTGCTGCGCGATATTAACCACCAACTGGGCATTACCATCCTGCTGATCACCCACGAGATGGAAGTGGTCAAATCGATTTGCCACCGGGTGAGTTTGATCTCGGACGGCGAACTGGTGGAAGACGCTGAAGTCGGCGACTTCTTTACCGCTCCGCGTACCCAGCTTGGTCGTGAGTTTCTTAACGACTTCCTCCAGCTAACACCGCCCAAAGAGCTGATTGAGAGACTCCTTGATGCCCCAGGCGAAAACACCCACCCTGTGGTACGCCTAACCTTCTCTGGCGATGCAGTCTCGACGCCGCTGATTTCCCGCCTTGCTCGAGAGTGCGGGGTCGATGTCAGCATTTTACAAGCAAAAGTAGAGTCGATTCAGGAGCGCACCCTGGGCCTGATGATTGCGGAACTACTCGGCTCTCCGACGCAAACCCAGCAAGCCATGCACTATCTCGAATCTCATCAACTGCAAGTGGAGGTACTCGGCCATGTCCAGCGCAATGATTGATCTCATTTTACAGGCCACGCTGGATACCCTTTATATGGTGGCCGTTTCAGGACTTATTTCTACCCTCGTCGGCTTGCCCCTTGGGGTAATGCTGTACGTTACACGCCCACGGCAAATATTGGCGAAGCCCGTACTTAATCAAGTACTGAGCATTATTACCAACGTTGGTCGCTCCATCCCGTTTATTATTTTGATGGTAGCGATCATTCCTTTTACGCGCATGTTGGTGGGCACCTCGATTGGCATTAATGCCGCGTCGGTACCGCTCACGATTGCCGCTATTCCGTTTGTCGCTCGGCTTATCGAGGCTGCACTTAATGAAATCTCGCCAGGATTAATTGAAGCCGCCCAAGCCATGGGCGCAACGCCTTGGCAAATTATTCGCAAGGTACTGATTCCGGAAGCTCGCGGCGGGATCATGACGGGCTTAACCATTACCGTTGTCACACTGGTAAGTTACTCCGCCATGGCCGGCGCAGTGGGCGGTGGCGGTCTCGGCGACTTAGGTATCCGCTACGGCTATAACCGCTTCAACCCAACCATCATGTTGATTACCGTGGTGATTTTGGTCGTCATGGTGCAGGGTTTTCAGAGCTTGGGCGACTACTTGGTACGCAAAAGCGATCGCAAGTAGCCACTCGTTTATTTGTCATCCATTATAACTAAAATGCATTAGACAACAGTTTTTTATTGCCGCATCATTGCACCATCTATCAAAATGCCACTGGAGAGATTCATGCAAAAACTGATTATTGGCAGCCTTACCGCCCTGGCGCTTGCCGTTAACGTCGCCAATGCTGAAACGCGCAGCATCAAAATGGGCACCGTTGCGGGCCCTGAAACAGAAGTGATGGAAGTTGCAGCGCGCATTGCCAAAGAAGAGTACGACCTTGATGTAGAAATCATCGAGTTCACTGACTACGTTACCCCGAACGCAGCCCTTGCAGACGGCAGCCTAGATGCCAATGCCTACCAGCATGAGCCCTATTTGCAGTCGATGGTCGACGATCGTGGCTATGACCTGGCAATCGCTGGTTACACCTTCGTGTACCCGATTGGTGCTTACTCAGAAAAATACGACAGTATCGACGACCTGCCTGACGGCGCACAAATCGCACTGCCCAATGACCCTTCAAATGAAGGTCGCGCGCTGATCCTGATGCACAACGAAGGCCTGATCACCCTTAACGATCCAGAATTTCTCGAATCAACACCGATCGATATCGCTGAAAACCCCCGCGACTTCCGTTTCCGCGAAATTGAAGCCGCCCAGCTCCCCCGCGTGCTGCCCGATGTCGACATGGCGTTCATCAACAACACCTTCGCTCAGCCTGCTGGCCTAAGCCTGGATGACGCCTTGATCAAAGAGGGCCCCGAGTCTCCTTACGTCAACCTGATCGCGGTTCGCGGCGGTGACGAAGAGCGTGAAGAGATTCGTCAACTGGTCGACGCCTATCAGCGTGATGAAGTGATCGAGAAAGCCGAAGAACTATTCAAAGGCGCAGCAGTTCCTGGCTGGATCGAGTAATACCGCAAGCCATCAATAGATGACGTCAGGCCGACACGCATAGGTAACCCCAAATGCAAACGTGTCGGCCTGTTGCGTTTGTAGCAAAGGATCCCTCATGCAAAACAGTGTTGACTACCCTCTTCTCAATCGACAGCTTGAAGCGCTGCTCGATACACGTGATTGGCTCACCAACAGCGCGCAAACCTGTGCGTTTATTCACCAACAGCTTAGCGACTTAAACTGGGTAGGCTTTTACCTTCAACGCCAGCCTGATGTGTTAGGTCTAGGCCCTTTTCAGGGGCAGCCCGCCTGCCACCCGATTCCCTTTAGCAAAGGCGTATGCGGCGCGGCTGCTCGCCAACAAACTACCCAGCGAGTGGACGACGTACACGCGGTTGCCGACCATATTGCCTGCGACGCCAACTCTCGCTCTGAACTGGTGATTCCCATCGTAGTCGATGACAACCTATGGGGCGTACTGGATTTGGATAGCCCGCTGGAGGCGCGCTTCACACAACAAGACCAAGCAGGCATTGAGGCCCTGGTAGCAACGTTTATGCGCCAAACTGACCTACCCGACCTAATTCAAAAGAGCTAGTTAAAAGCTATAGTCTACAAAATAAAAAACGCCATATAACACCCACACAAAAACGCCCCAAGCATCACTGCCTGGGGCGTTTCTGATAAAAGCTGGTAGGACCAGGCGGATTTGAACCGCCGACCTCCACGATGTCAACGTGGCGCTCTAACCAACTGAGCTATGGTCCTGAAAAGGGGTGTGGCATAAGGCTGGTAGAACCAGGCGGATTTGAACCGCCGACCTCCACGATGTCAACGTGGCGCTCTAACCAACTGAGCTATGGTTCTATTGCGCTATCTGTTCTATTGCACTTTCTGAGATGGGCTATTGGATAGCCGCGCGCCTTGCAACGGATGCATATCTTACGCTCTTATCACTGAATTGCAAGTTCTTTTCCATTGCGCGCCCTCTCCCGCCAGCCTTAAACCCATTACGAATAGAGGCTCAATTCGACACCTGTGACCTTCTAGCGCTAGGCTTAGCGCTTCAAGGTGCTGGGTGTTCTATAGGGAGATAAACCATGCTGGGTATTTTGCTAGGAAGCATAGCGATCGTACTGTTATTGGCGACGCTGATTGCAAGAATACATTTACACTGGTGGTGGATCCGCAGTTTTGAATTTCCACGCCTGCAGATCGCTTGCCTAGCTTTAATCACTTGGCTATTAGCCGCTATCTTCGTTGAGCCTGGCCCTTGGCTATGGGTAGCCCTGCTCGCCTCAGGCATCACTTTACTGTTTCAAGTCTACTATATTCTGCCCTGGACACCGCTGTGGCCGGTGCAGGTCAAGGCGGCGAAGAGTAACGATTCAGATAAAACGATCACGCTGCTGATCGCTAACGTACTGACCCCTAACCGGCAGGCCCAAGCGCTGATCGATATGATTAAACAGCATCAGCCCGACATAGTACTGACCCTGGAGTCAGACCAGTGGTGGCAAGATCAGTTAGATCCGGCTCTCGCAGAGCAGTGGCCGCACAGCGTTAAAATCCCGCTCGACAACCTTTACGGCATGCACCTTTACTCGCACCTGGAGCTCTCTAACACCTCGGTGGAGTGGCTAATTCAGGACGACATCCCGTCTATTCACACCCGAGTGACGCTTGCTAACGGCGATAGCATTCGCTTTTACGCGTTACATCCCCGTCCACCGGCCCCCAGTGAGAGTGAAAAATCCCTTTGGCGGGATGCTGAACTGCTATTGGTCGGCAAGAAAATTCATGAAGATCCCCAAGCAACGTTGGTCGCCGGGGATCTGAACGATGTAGCGTGGTCGCGCACTACGCGACTTTTCTGCCGCGTTGGCGGCATGCTCGACCCACGCCGGGGACGTGGTTTATTCAGCACCTTCCACGCCAAATATCCCGTGTTGCGCTGGCCCCTTGACCACATTTTTGTGACCGAACACTTCACCTTAGTCGGCATGCAGCGCCTGAGTTACTTCGGCTCCGACCACTTCCCGATACTGGCCACCTTTTGCTACCGCCCTTCGCGTCAAGATGAGCATGAAACGCCCGAAGCCGATGCTGAGGAGCGCAGCGAGGCCAGCGAAACGATTCAGGAAGGTAAAACCGAAAAGCAGGAAACCTGAACGCGGTTGGCCTAAAGATAGCTGACCTTAAACGTGTTACTCAGGAATGCCTCCGTGCGTTAACGCGACCGGATCCAGCAGCCGCTCTAGCGTCTCCCGATCAAGGTCAGTTTTCTCCTCCGCCACATCAATAATTGGCCTCCCCGCCTGGTAAGCCTCTTTGGCGACAGCGGCGGCGGCGTTATAGCCAATCACGCCATTTAGCGCCGTTACCAAAATGGGATTTCTGGCCAGCGGGCCTTCCAGGTTATCTTCACGAACCTTAAAGGTGGCAATCGCACGATCAGCCAGCAATCGAGCGGTATTACTCATCAAGCTTATAGACGTTAATAAGTTGGAAGCCACCAACGGCAACATCACGTTCAGTTGAAAGTTACCACTCTGCCCGGCCACGGTAATCGCGGTATCCAGGCCAATAACCTGGGCAGCGGCCTGGGCGGCTGACTCAGGAATAACAGGATTAACCTTCCCAGGCATAATTGAGCTACCGGGCTGTAACGCCTCGAGCTCAATCTCGCCCAGCCCCGCCAGCGGCCCCGAATTCATCCAGCGCAGGTCGTTGGCTATTTTCATAATCACGCAGGCTAAGCCTTTCAACTGCCCCGAGAGCTCTACCGCCGCATCCTGAGACGAGAGGCTGGCAAAGAAGCTGTCATTAGGGGTAAACATCAACCCGGTCTGTTCGCTCAGCTCTTGGGCGACCTGCTCAGCAAAACCGATAGGAGCGTTAATGCCGGTCCCCACGGCCGTACCACCTTGAGCTAATCGGCACAGCCGTTTCATGGCACTATCAAAGCGCTCAATGGCCTGACCTAGTTGGCTAGACCAAGCACCCAGCTCTTGATCCATACGCAGCGGCATGGCGTCCATGAGGTGAGTACGACCGGTTTTTACCACATGGCTCAGCTCACTGGCCCGCTTGTCGATAGTGTCACGCAGGTGGACAAGGGCTGGGCGCAACGATTCGTGCACCGCGATGGCAGCCGACAGGTGAATGGCCGTGGGAATCACATCATTGCTGGACTGCCCCATATTGACGTGATCGTTCGGGGTTACCTCAACGCCTTCACGGCTTGCCAATGTAGCCAACACCTCGTTGACATTCATATTGGTGGAGGTACCTGAGCCAGTTTGAAACACATCGATAGGAAAGTGCTGGTCATGCTTGCCCGTTAACACTTCCCGCGCCGCTTTTTGAATCGCTTCCCCCCGCGCACTATCAAGCCCTCCTAGCGATTGATTAGCCCGGGCTGCCGCTAGCTTGACACGCGTGACAGCGTGAATAAAGGCCGGGGGCATGGGCGAATGAGAGACAGGGAAGTTATTGATTGCCCGCTGGGTTTGTGCCCCATAAAGAGCCTCAGAAGGCACTTCCAACTCGCCCATGCTATCGCGTTCCATCCGTGTTGCCATTGCTCTTTCTCCCATCAGTAAGATTAATGGTGATGCTTATCTGAGCGCATAGCCAACCTATCGTTCACTCGCTAAAGCCACATCCACTGCCTTCAAGCTAGCTGGTTAGACCATAGGGGTAAACAGGCTCTTGCCCCGTGCACTTTAAAATGCCAAAAACCAAATGTTGCACTGCACAAAAACAGTTGCTATGCTGCACTGCAAGATAGCTTATAAATAAAGTTACCCAATTAAATAAGCAGCGCCAACCTCTGGATAGCTGCTTTTGGTAAGACTAACCCCAGGAGGGTATGATGATGCGTACATTAAATACTAACGAAATGACTCAGCAGTTTGACAACATGTTCATGGCGCCAGTACGCGCTTACATGGCGCTGAGCATCGATTACAGTGAAAAAATGATTAACGCTCAGATGGACGCCAGCAAAGCTTATGCCGACACCGGCATTGCGCAAATGCGCCAAATGATGGAAGTAAAAGACGCAGAGGGCCTGCGTAGCTACATGGAAGGCCAGCAAAAGGTAGCTAAAGAGTTGGCTGAGCGTGTTAAAGGCGATACCGATAAAGTCGTATCTCTGCAGCAGGACTTTATCCAGAAAAGCCAGAAAATTACCGAAGACAACGTTAAGCAGGCGCAAACCGCTGCTAGCAAGTTGAACAAAACCGCTTAATCGCTTATTGAAACAGTAAGCTAGCAAGCATGTTTTATAAAACGCCCCTGTCGGCTCTCGCTGACAGGGGCGTTTTAGTCGTTGCCTTTAGCATTTCTGTACCAGCCGTTTCACCAACCGAGGGCGGATTTCACAAAGGGAATAGTAAGCTTGCGCTTGGCTGAGAGCGATGCTTTATCCAGAGTCTCCACCGCGCGACACAGCTCACCTAACTCGCGGGGGCCACGATGCAAGATATAGCGCCCAACATCATCGGGGAGCTGCATCCCTCTCACACTGGCGCGCAGCTTTAGCGCTGCCAAACGCTCTTCGTCATCCTCCAAAGGGTGAACATGAAACGTTACCCCCCAGGTCAGGCGCGAAGCCAAATCCGGTAGCACCACGTTTAATTGACGCGGTGAAGCACTGGCGGCAATCACTAATTTCTTGCCAGCATCTCTTAGCCGGTTAAAAGCATGGAACAGCGCTTCCTCCCAGCGCTTGCGACCAATCACACACTCCAGGTCATCAATGGCGACCAGATCCAGGCGCTCGATGTCTTCCAGCATTAATGGCGGAAAGTGGCCCAAGTCATCCAGGGGGAGATACAGTGCTCGTTTATCTGCATCGGACGCCGCATGACACGCCGCCTGTAAAAGATGGCTACGCCCTACCCCTGGCGCGCCCCACAGATAGAGGAACTGCTCCCCCTCCGGGGTAAGCTGCTGGGTAAGGTGTTCTACCAGCGGCGTATTTGCACGCGCCACATAATAATTATCAAAGGTCGCGTCATCACGCAGACCAATTCCCAAGGGAAGCTGTGCCGGTGCTCGGCTCATGGTGACTCCCGTCCATCATGATGGCCCAGCTCATCGTTATGTGAAGAGCTGACCTCAATGATTGGCGTATGTTTATCAGTATTTTGTTCGTCGTATAACTCGCTATGCTGATAGCGAACTTTTACTTCTTTTAGCAGCACTAGAATCACCGCGGCAACAGGCAGAGCCAACAACACCCCTGTTAGGCCAAACAGATTCCCCCCCGCCAGCACGGCGAAGATAACCGCGACCGGATGCAGGCCAATCTTATCGCCCAACAATTTAGGCTGGAGAATCACACTCTCGGCCATTTGGCCAATACTAAACACCAGGATAACGCCTAACACCGCCCACCAGGTGGCGTACTGGAACAGCGCCACAACAAGGGCAATCACCAAGCCGACAATAAAACCCAGGAACGGGACAATGCTCACCAGTCCGGACACAAAGCCGATCAATAGGCCAAAGTTGAGCCCCATCAACGTTAAGCCCACCGCATAAATAATCCCTAAACAGAGCATTACCAGCAGCTGGCCGCGTAGAAACGATGACAACACTTCATCACAGCGACGCGCCAACCGGAAGGTATCATCCGCCCACTGGCGTGGCACGAGATTGGCAATATTGGTCAGCAGGCGGTTCCAGTCCAAAAGCAAATAGAAGGTCACCACAGGAATAAGTGCCACATAGGTGATCCAAGAGGCAAACGCCATACCGGAGCGGCCAATTTGGCCTAGCGCCTGGGCTAGGTAGCCACCAGCATCGCGCCAGTTTTCGACCAGCGTCTCGCGCGCGTTGGTTAACTCCGCGGTCAAGTCATAACCTGTCCACTCTTGTACCTGAGGAGCAAGCGTATTTTCTACCCAATTGAAGATACCCGGAATAGCTTCGCCCAGCTGTTTAAGCTGCTGAACAAGCAGCGGGATCAATATCAACAGGCTCGCCACGAGGACGACCAACAGTACTAAAAACACACTGCTCACCGCGAACGGCCGATTCATGCCCCAGCGCTGGAAACGGTTAGCCAGCGGGTCAGCTAAGTAAGCGAGAATCATCCCAGCAATAAAAGGCATCAGCGCCGCGTCTAACAAATAAATTAAACCGCCTATTACCACCAAAAATAGGACGCCCCACCAAGAATTCCGCATAGTTCCCTCTCAAACGTGGATTTAATCCGCTAAATATCACTTATCGTTACTATGGCACTGATCACGACACACTTTACTTATCACTACTAACTTTCACTCGCCACTACTATGCCGCAAATGAACGAAAGTCGCGCGTCTGCTTTTCATCCTGCGCGACGGCGGTGCGGCCAGCGTCGCTGAGTGTTACAATCCGCCAAAGTTAAGCCCAGCACTGGCCAATTCGCCAGCACTACCAGCACCGCTATTTGCTTCACAGGATCTGTCATGACCGAGACCTCTTCTTCTTCGGCTACTCCTTCCCTCAGCTATAAGGATGCAGGCGTCGATATCGATGCCGGTAACGCCCTTGTTGACCGCATTAAACACGTTGCCAAACGCACGACTCGCCCCGAAGTCATGGGCGGGCTTGGCGGCTTTGGCGCGCTATGCGAGATCCCCGCGGGCTATCGGCAGCCCGTGCTCGTCTCAGGTACCGATGGCGTCGGCACCAAGCTGCGCCTGGCAATGGATCTTGGCAAGCACGACACCATTGGTATTGATTTGGTCGCCATGTGTGTCAACGACCTTATCGTGGCTGGCGCCGAACCGCTGCTATTTCTTGACTACTATGCCACGGGTAAGCTCGATGTGGATATTGCTGCTGACGTTGTCACCGGCATTGGCGCTGGTTGCGAATTGGCTGGCTGCGCCCTGGTAGGCGGCGAAACCGCCGAAATGCCGGGTATGTACGAAGGCAGCGACTACGATTTAGCGGGCTTTTGCGTGGGCGTGGTTGAAAAAGCAGATATTTTAGATGGCAGCAAAGTGGCCGAAGGCGACGTCATATTGGGGCTTGCCTCATCCGGGCCACACTCCAACGGCTACTCATTGATTCGTAAAATCCTTGAGGTCAGCGACGCTTCTCTAGAGACCGACATCGCCGGTAAAACCCTTGGCGATGCGCTGATGGCCCCCACCCGCATCTATGTCAAATCACTGCTCTCCTTGATGCGCGGTAGCGAGATTGCCGTGCATGCGTTATCACACATCACCGGTGGCGGTTTGCTTGAAAACATTCCTCGCGTACTGCCGGACAACCTCGCTGCGCATATTGATATTGCCAGTTGGCAGCGACCAGCCGTGTTTGATTGGCTACAGGCCAATGGAAACGTGAATGAAACTGAAATGCACCGCGTGCTCAATTGCGGTATTGGGATGGTCGTTGTGGTGCCGCAGCATCAAGCAAAACAGGCAATGGCTCACCTGGAAGCCGAAGGCGAATCCGTTTATCGTCTAGGGCAGATCGTTGAACGCCAAGGGGACGCCGTTATTTTGGAGAACCTCTCGGCATGACCAATACGGACTACCAGAGCGATACCATTAAAGACGTAACACCAGAGCCTCTCGGTGCACGCCGCATTGTCGTGCTTATCTCTGGCAGCGGTAGCAATCTTCAGGCGCTGATTGATGCTCAGTCCCACGACCGCTTAGGCGGCGGTGAGATTGTCGCAGTGATTTCCAATATTGCTGACGCCTATGGTTTGAAACGCGCACACGAAGCGGGCATTGAAGCGGTTGCCCTCCCCCACAGGGAGTATGATAGTCGCGAAGCCTACGACGGCGCCTTGATCAAAGTCATTGAGCGTCACGAGCCGGATCTGATTGTACTGGCGGGCTTTATGCGCATTTTGACGCCTCGCTTTGTGCAGCGCTTCCTGGGCCGTATGCTGAATATCCATCCTTCATTGCTGCCAGACTACCAAGGGCTCAACACTCACGCCCGCGCCCTGGCAGACGGTGTTGCCAGCCACGGCTGTAGCGTTCACTTCGTCACCGAAGAGCTAGACGGTGGCCCAGTGGTACTGCAAGCGGAGCTGCTGGTCAACGCGGACGACACGGCTGAAACACTGCAAGAGAAGGTTCGCTCCCGGGAACACCTAATCTACCCGATTGCAGTGCAGTGGTTTTTGGAAGGCAGGCTGCAGTTCAGTGCCGAAGGCGCCAAAATGGACGGTCATCTGCTACCGGAACACGGTATGCGGCTTTCCCACGCTGATGCTGCAGAAGAGCTTGATGAGGAGCTCGACGAAGAGTCGCAGGATTAGCATGAAAACGTCATCATAAGCATTGAAAAGCGCCTTACGTTTTTGCCGTAAGGCGCTTTTTTGTAGCAATGTACTTCGTATAACTAGGTACGCGGCAAGGTTACCCCACGCTGCCCCATATACTTTCCGCCCCGGTCTTTATACGAGGTTTCGCATACTTCGTCGGACTCTAAGAACAACATCTGGGCGACGCCCTCATGAGCGTAGATTTTTGCCGGCAGGTTGGTGGTGTTAGAGAATTCCAGCGTAACGTGGCCCTCCCACTCGGGCTCCAGCGGCGTCACGTTGACAATAATGCCGCAGCGCGCGTAGGTGGATTTCCCCAGGCAAATAGTCAGCACGTTACGGGGAATACGGAAATACTCCACCGTGCGCGCCAGCGCAAAAGAGTTCGGCGGAATAATACAGACATCGCCTTTAATATCGACGAAGCTGTTCGCGTCAAACGCTTTGGGATCAACAATCGCTGAGTGAATATTGGTGAAGACTTTGAATTCGTCTGAGCAGCGCACATCGTAACCGTAGCTTGAGGTGCCGTAGGAAATCACGCGCTGTTCGTTCACGTAGCGCACTTGCTCGGCTTCAAACGGCTCAATCATCGCGTCGCTTTTGGCCATGCGACGAATCCAATTATCAGATTTGATACTCATTTATGTCGTTATCACTCACTAAAGGAAATAGTTGGGCCGTCGCCTTGATTCGCGCTAACCGCTTCAGCGACTTTTTGGGCAATAGTCGCAAAGGTTTGACTCACCGCCCCGTCAGGTTCGGATACCACACTCGGGCGTCCCGAATCTGTCAGCTCTCGGATGGAGAGCGTCAGCGGCAGGCGTCCAAGTACTTGGGTATCGTACTCCTGGGCGATATTATCGCCACCACCTGTGCCGAAAATAGCCGCTTCATGGCCGCACTTTTCGCAGTGGTAGAGGCTCATATTTTCCACCACGCCAAGCACCGGCACGTTGACCTTGCGGAACATTTCGATCCCTTTACGGGCATCTAACAGCGCAATATCCTGTGGGGTGGTCACAATCACCGCCCCTGCCACCGGCACTTTCTGGGCCAGGGTCAGTTGGATATCGCCAGTGCCTGGGGGCATGTCGATCAATAGAAAATCGAGATTATCCCATTGGGTTTGCGTCAGCATCTGTTGAAACGCGCCCACTACCATCGGCCCGCGCCACACCATTGGCTCACGGGTATTGACCATAAATGCCATCGACATGGCCTGAATGCCATGGGCCTGGAGCGGAAGGAATTTGTCATTACTTGCCGCCTGGGGGCGCGTACCCTCTTTAACACCGAGCATTTGTGCCTGGCTGGGTCCATAGATATCCGCATCCAGGACACCCACGCGATAGCCCTGTGCTGCCAGCGCTAATGCCAAATTCACGGTGACGGTGGATTTTCCCACGCCTCCCTTGCCCGATGCCACTGCAATAATATGTTTAACCCCATCCATTCAATGGCACTCCTCGTTTTAAGCTCTTAATAACTGAATTAACGTTGAGTGAATGATACGCCTCACAGCCAAAATCATAAACCAACAACAAGTGGGCGGATGCCGGTTCCCCGACATCCGCCCTTACTTTTCTAACGCGAAAGGTGCGTTACAGCATTACTATCCCGCCACTTATTAGCCAGCGTTTTGCTGCGACTCTTCACTGCCACCATCACTGTCATTGGCACTCTCACTTGAAGAGTTCCCATCTGACGAGCCCCAATTCGACGAGCTATCAGAAGAGCTGCTCGGGGAAGATGATGCAGCCTCACCCGCTGACTCTTCTGCATCGGCCAAACGGCTGTCTAACGTCGACAGCTCATCGCGCCATTCACTTAACTGGCTCTCTAAACGCTCTAGCTGGCTTTCACGCTTTTCAATATCACTCTCAACGCTGGCCACTTCTTCACGCCCAATATCCAGGGCAACCATGACGTCATCCAGCTCACTGCGCACCTGACTCAAGCTCTGCTCTTCTTCTTCGCGCAGCGCCGTTAGCGAATCAACATCACTTTGCAGCTCATCGCGTTCGCTGGTGAGTGAGTCACGCTCATTTTTTAGCTCACCAAGCTCGCTCTGGACACTCGAAATTTCCTCTTCTAAGCCACTTAGCTGTTCATTTGACTGGCTAATCTGATCTTCCAGCGAGGACAACTCATCTTCGGTATTGCCCAGCTCTTCAATCGCTTGCTGACGCTGCTGCTCCGCTTCCTGACGGGCAGCCTCAGCCTCCTGGCGGGCTTCTTCAGCACTAGAACGCGCTTCTTCTACTTGCTGGAGGGCACTTTCCGCCTCATCCCGAGTGCTGGTGATTTGATCACGCTCTTCGCGCAACGCAGTCATCTCGCTTTCAGCGCTCTCTACCTGCTCATTAAGAGAGGCAATTTCTTCTTCCAGCGCATCGCGCTCGGACTCAAGCTCTTCTAAACGCGACTGCACATCGCTGACATTGCCTTGGGCACTCTCAAGCGACGAGCTGGCCTCTTGCTGTTGAGCCTCAAGGGACGCCATCTCCTCTTGCAGCGCGGCTAAATTGGTTTCAGCTTCCTCAATTTCGCTAATGCGCTGGCTCATTTGGCTATTTTCCTGCTCAGCGCTGGCGAGCTGCTCTTCTAAGCTATCGACACGATCCTGGCGAGAACCTGCATTAGACTGCGCCATAATGGCCCAGATAACGGCAATGGCGGCGATACCAGCAATCGCTTTTACCCGGTTATCTTGAAAGAGGGTTTTCATGTCCGACTTTTTAGCCGGTTCTGGCTTGTTGGCAGGCGACTGGTGATCCGAGTGGTTTGCTTCCGACATTATGCGTTCCTCTATGGTCTTAGCTAACGTTTGTCCAAGCTAACAACAATCAGTTGCGCGATGATCAAGTACATAGGTAATGCGCTAACCGTGAATGCTCTCCCCCTTCAGCATACACAGCTCACTGTATCTAGCCAGTCTGTTTGCAAAATCGTGTACAAATGTTGCTACTGCGTTACCAGACAGGTAGGAACGATTATTATTTTAGCCAGAAGGAGGATGCTTTCCCTCATGAAAACCAGAGGCCTCTCCGCTCAGCGCATCAAACCAATCCAGTGTGGTATGCAGTGACACTACGCTGCCCACTATTAGCAGCGTAGGCGGTTTAATGTGGCCCGCCAAGAAAGTATCTGGTAATCCAGATAACGTCCCCACGTGGGTACGCTGTCGGCGGGTCGTGCCCTGTTCAATCAGCGCCAGCGGTGTGTCTGGCGCTAAACCATGCTTAACCAGCGCCTGGCTGATCACCTTTACGGTGCCCAGCCCCATATAAAACACCAAGGTTTGCCCAGGCCGCGCTAACGCATCCCAATCAAGCTCACACTCCCCCTGCTGTAAATGCCCGGTGATGAAACGCACCGACTGGGCATGGTCGCGATGGGTCAAAGGAATGCCCGCATACGCCGCGCAGCCTGATGCCGCCGTCACCCCTGGGATGACTTCCACGCTCACTTGTGCTGCCACCAGCGCCTCAAGCTCCTCTCCGCCCCGGCCAAAAATAAACGGATCACCACCTTTAAGGCGCACGACACGCTTACCCTGCTGAGCCCACTTTACAAGCGCTTGATTAATCCCCTCTTGAGGGACGCTGTGCAGAGAGCGTGCTTTACCCACATAAAATCGCTGCGCCTGTGGCGGTATAAAGGCGACTATTTCACCGCTAACCAAGCGGTCGTACAGCACCACTTCAGCGGACTGCAGTCGCTTATACGCTTTTAGCGTCAATAACTCCGGGTCGCCAGGGCCCGCGCCCACTAGACTTACCAGGCCGTATGGCTGAGCCGTTTGCTCTCGTCCTGCTTCCAAGAATCCACCCCAGGAATAAAAAAGTTTTTTAATATGCAAAAAAGTAATTAATTTTACCACTAAATGCCAATAACACCTTGTCTATTGCTTATAATGCAATCGAATATATATAAATAGAACATATATATTCTAAAAAAATATAGATAATAGCCATTTTGTCTGCAATGGCTTACATCCTGATTACGTATTTAGGGCTAATCTTCACGATCGAATTTAAATTGGCATATGTTTGGAGATTCACGCATGCCCGTGAATGATATAGACGCACCAGAGCGAGTCAGTGCAGACCACCTCGTACCCCACATACCCGGCGTTATCTTTCAGTTTCATCGCGCGCGCAATGGCCATATGCGGTTCCCCTACTTGGAGGGCGGCGGCGTGGCTCTCAAACATATTGACCGGGAACTGCTCGCCGAAAATGCAGGGCAGCTAGTTGAGCAACTGACCGGCAACGACCACCCCAAGATAATGTCCGCTATCGAACGCTCAGCCCGCTGGATGTTGCCTCTAACCACACGCTTTAGGCTACCGTTTCCACAAGACAAACCACACTGGATTGCGGTTAGCGCCAAACCAAAGCCCGTCGTCGATGGCGTGCAGTGGAACGGCATAATGATGGATATTAGCGATCAAGTCAGCGAAGAGCAGCGGCTGCGCAAACTATGCGATACAGACCCCCTGACTCAACTCCCCAATCGGCGCAAGCTCATGATGCACTTAACCCATGTTGCATCGCTTAGCGCCCGCCACGGCACACCGCTCTCCATCATGATGATCGATATTGATCACTTTAAGCGGCTTAATGATCGTTGGGGACATCTGCACGGGGATGATGTGCTTAAACAGTTGGCAACCTACGCCCAGTCGCTGCTGCGTTGCGAAGACATGGTGGCTCGGTTGGGAGGAGAAGAGTTTATGGTCGTGCTGCCGCTTACTCCGCTGCAGCAATGCCATGCACTTGCCGACCGCTTACGCCAGGCTATCAGTGTACGCGACTTCGGTATGGGGCCAGGCCAAGTGACGCTGAGTATTGGGGTTGCCGAATATCGCTGTGGCGAACCCCTCACGAGTCTGATCGAGCGGGCCGACCAGGCGCTGTATAGCGCCAAAGACGTTGGTCGTGACTGCGTTTGCCATCTACGCTGATAAAGCATACTCAATTGCAGGAGCCAAACAATGACAAGGCTAGCCGACGCCATTTGTGAACCGTGCAGCAAAGATGCTCAACCTTTAAGTAAAGATGAAGCCCAAGAGCGGCTAAAAAGCCTCAGCCAGTGGCAGATTGTCGAGCACGATGGCATCATGAAGCTGTCGCGAAGTTTTAAATTCCGTGACTTTGCCAGCGCATTGGCATTTACCCAAGGCGTTGGCGATATTGCAGAGCAGGCTGGCCATCACCCCGTTATCGTGACCGAGTGGGGCAAAGCCACCGTCACGTGGTGGTCTCACGCTATTAAAGGCCTGCATCTTAATGACTTCATTCTTGCCGCCAGAACCGACGAGGTAGCCGAATAAATGTTTGAGCATATTGAGCGAGTCCCAGGAGATGCCATTCTCGGGCTGATCGAAGCTTTCAAGAAAGATACCAATCCGCAAAAGGTGGATTTAGGTGTTGGTGTTTACCGCGATACCCAAGGCAATACGCCGGTAATGCGCGCCGTTAAGGAAGCAGAAGCTCGCCTGCTCAAGAATGAAACGACGAAAACCTATATCGGTTCTCACGGCGCGCCCAGCTATGGTGAAGTAGTACTTCCCATGGTTTTCGGTGCTGAGTCACCGGTACTCAAAGCCAACCGTGCCAGCGCTACCCAGTCGCCTGGCGGCACCGGCGCCCTGCGCCTAGCAGCCGACTTCATTTCCACTCAGTTGCCGGGCAAAGGTATCTGGGTAAGCGACCCAACATGGCCCAACCACCACGGTATTTTTACCGCCGCGGGTATTGAGCTGCACAAGTACCCCTACGTTGACCCCGACAACCGTCTCGACTTCGACGGTATGCGTGCAGCGCTAAAAAGCATTCCAGAAGGCGATGTAGTCGTACTCCACGCCTGCTGCCATAACCCGACCGGGTTTGACCTTTCCCACGACCAGTGGCAGGAAGTATTAGAGATCGTCCGTGAGCGCAAGCTGCTGCCGCTGATCGACTTTGCCTATCAGGGCTTTGGCGAAGGGCTGGACGAGGATGCTTACGGCGTTCGCTTACTGGCGGAAAACCTCGACGAAGCGATCATCACCAGCTCCTGCTCCAAGAACTTCGGTATTTATTGTGAGCGTACCGGCTGCTTGATCATGGTGGCAAAAGACAGCGAGCAGATGGACAACATTCGCTCACAGGTCGCGATCGTGGCACGGGAAAACTACTCAAACCCGCCTGCACACGGCGGCGCTATCGTCAGTGAGATCCTCCACGATCCAGAGCTGACTGCGCTATGGCGTGAAGAGCTCACCGAAATGCGTGACCGTATCAATACTCTGCGTCGCGATTTCGTTGAAGCACTGAAACCCTATGGCCTGGACGAGAAGTACGCCTGCGTAGCTGAACAGCGCGGTATGTTCTCCTACACAGGCTTAACGCCGGAACAGGTAGATCGGTTGCGCGATGAGTTTGGCATCTACATGGTACGCTCGGGTCGCGCTAACGTAGCGGGCTTCTCCCATGAGAACCTGCCCTACCTGGCCAAAGCGATTGCCGCTGTCAACGACTAGCTAGCAAGCATTGCCGCACTACAAACGCCCAGGCCTACCTGGGCGTTTTTGTGTGCTGAACACTTGACCGATTAGTCAACACTTCGGCACACTCAGCGTTGCCTTGTATACAACACACCATAATCAAGAGGCCTAACATGGCGGCTGCCAGCACCCACTACCCCTGGTACAAAAAAGAAGACACCGACGCGTTCTTCGCCCTGTTCCAAAACAATATTGCCAACTTTGTCATTATTGCCATCACCATGCTGGGCATGGGATTCCCCTCTTCCATTGTCTATGGGCAGGTGCTGCCAGGCGCGGCAGTAGCGGTAATGGTCGGTAATTTCTACTATGCCTGGAGCGCGGCAAGACTGGCCCGCAAGGAGAACCGTGCCGATGTAACGGCGCTCTCTTACGGTATCTCAACGCCGGTTATGTTTGTGTTTCTATTCGGCGTACTGCTACCCGCCAAACAGCTCACCGGTGATGCAGAAATGGCCTGGAAAGTAGCCGTCGCCGCCTGCTTTATCAGCGGCGCCATCGAAGCCGCAATCAGCATAATTGGCCGCTGGGTGCAGTACCACCTACCGCGCGCTGCCATGCTGGGCGCCGTTGCGGGTGTCGCACTGACGTTTATCGCCGGTGAAATGCTGTTCAAAACGCTGGAAATGCCGATTATTGGTCTACTGGTGCTAGCGATCATTATTGTTGGGCTGGTCGCACGAGTGAGTATGCCGTTTAAACTCCCCACCTCACTATTCGCCATTATCGTCGGCACCACCATGGCCTATTTGATTGGCGACGCCGGCACCGAGCGCTTTAGCGATGCGTTCACGCACTTGGGCTTTTATCCATTACTTCCCAACCTAGCCTGGTTTGAAGGGCTGGGATTACTGCTGACCAGTATGCTGGCGGTACTCACCGTGGTGCTGCCGATTACGCTCTATAACGCCATTGAGACGATGAACAACGTCGAGGCGATGGAGGCCGCAGGCGATAAGTACGATGTGCGGGAGTGTCAGGCGGTTGATGGCGCAGGCACCATGATTGGCGCGCTGTTTGGCGGCGTCTTTCCTACCACGGTCTATATTGCCACCGTAGGGGCCAAGTGGATGGGCGCAGGCCGGGGCTACAGCCTTCTCAACGGCGCGGTATATGCGCTGGCTACCATGTTCGGCTTAATCGCTGCCCTAGCCGCAATCATTCCCGTTTCAGTGGTCGCACCGATTTTGGTCTTTGTCGGTATGTCGATGATTGCCACCGCGTTTCAGTCCAACGACACACGCTACTATCCTGCCGTGGCGTTGGCCATGCTACCCTACTTCGCCAACTACGTGATGACGCGCTTTAACCGCGGGGCTGGTGAGGTCGTCACCGATATATCCAGTGCCATTGTGGTGATGGGCCAAGGGGCTATGTTTATGGCCATTCTGTTGGGCGCTATGACGGTATCGGTGATTGATCACCAGTTCCGACGCGCGGCCGCCTTCGCTGCCATTGCCGCGGGCTTTTCCTTCGTTGGGCTGATGCACGCCCCCGAACTGTCATTCAATGCTGCCCCAGAGTTCGTGATGGGCTACTTAGGGATGGCGCTGCTGTTTATCTACTTCTCCTTTCAGGAAGCTGGGCGCCTGCGTTAATTAACGAATCCCGCCTGCCGATGCGGGCGGGAAAGAATGCGCCGCATGACTTGCCACGCCATCAAGCCTGCCAGCAGGTTGCCTACGGCGGCGCCCGCCGCCAGCCCCCACCAACCGAAGAACTGTGAACCTAACCACAGGCAGGGCAAATAGCAGATAAACAGCCGTGCGCTGGATAGCAGCATCGCTCGCAGCGGCCAACCTAGAGCATTGCCCGCCGAAACCACTAACATACAAACGCCCAGCGCTGCGTAGCTTGGCAGCAGAAAGCGAATCAGCAGGGTCAGCTCGTTTTGTACCTCTGGATTGCCTGCTAAGGCCATGGCTAGCCAGGGAGCCCCCAGGGCCAGTAACACGCCCAGACTAAGCTGCCAAACCAGCGCGACCTTTACCGCCAAACGCATAAGCTGCTGAATTTGCCCCCAATCTCCGGCACCATAGCAGCGTCCTAACCACGGCGGTAGCGACATGGTCATAGCCAGAATAACCATCAGGGAAAGCGTTTCCAAACGGCTCGCCAACCCCCAGGCCGCTACTTCACTTTCACCCAGACCCGCCACCACTGAGATTGCCAGCATCGCAGCCAAGGGCGGCATCAGTTGGCTGACCATCGCGGGGGCGGCAATGCCAGTAAACGGCCGCCACGACTGCCTCGCCTCTAGCCATAGGCCTTGCTGCGATGCCCACTGGCGTTTGAGCAGTTTACGTGTAGTGACCAACAGACCCACTGAGAAGGCAATTGCAGTTGCCCAGGCAGCACCGGGCAATCCCCAACCCTCCCAATCGCCGACACCAAAAATCAGTAGTGGATCGAGCACCAGGTTCACAACACTACTGAGAACCATCATTTTACCTGGTAAACGGGTATCGCCATGGGCACGGAAAATGCTGTAGCTGAAATAGAGCAGTGCTCCCAGCCAGGCGGACAACAGTTGCGGCCCCCAGTAAATATGGATATAGGAAAGCGTCGCTTCATCGGCGCCAAGGAGCTGAAAAACGGGCACATGGAACACCCACAAGGCAAACGCCAACAGACCAATCACTCCGCCACCTGCCATTAATACCAGGCTGCTCAAGCGCCTCGCTCGCTCCCCTTCCCCTGCGCCGAGCGCCCGGGAAATAAGTGCCGCAATGGCGATACCCATACCCACTTGAATGCCGATAATCAGAAATGACAGCGGAAAGGTGAACGACTGCGCCGCTAGCTGTGCGGTACCCAAACGGGCAATAAAGGCGCTATCAACAAGTTGAAAACCCAATAGCGCCAACACCCCGATGGCCATTGGCCAGGTTTGCCGCCATAGGGTTATCGCCAACTCGCGTTGCTGCATCACAATTGCCAAGCCAACTCTCCTTTTATTCGCCTTAAACGCAAAAACGCCACCACCCCTAGCGGAGTGATGGCGCTTAACTAAAAGTACTCTTTACTGACGAATACCTTCAAACGTGACGTACAGCTCAAGCTCATGCATGGATTCTGGAAAATCGCTCATGTCGATTCCGTAATCACTCAACGTCAGCGTAGTGCTGCCTTCGAAACCAGCGCGGTAGTTACCCCAAGGGTCATCACCCTCACCCATCAGTGTAACCGGCATTTCAATCTCTTGGGTTTCGCCATGCAGGGTCAGATCACCAGTCAAGACGCCTTCATTTTCACCCGTTGATTCAAAGCCTGTGGAGCTAAATGTGGCGGTAGGGAACTCACCGGCATTAAGGAAATCTTCGCTCAAGATATGGCGATCACGCTCGGCGTGATTGCTGGTCAGGCTATCAACCTGCACTTCGATTTCAGCAGAAGACGCGTCGAGATCTTCAGGATCATAGGCAAACTGACCATCGAACTCTTCAAAGCTGCCGAGAATGTAGGAGAAGCCCAGATGTGAAATTTTAAACTGGACAAAAGCGTGCTGACCTTCGGTATCAATCTGATAATCAGCTGCCTGCGCTTGGCTCAAAGGTACCAGCGCTACAGCGGCGATCGCGGATGCAAATGCTGTCTTCTTGAACATATTGAATTGCTCCTTGCTTTACTTAATAGGCACCGCGGGCAGTCAATTATCTTACCCGCAGTGTTTAGAAAAACGTGTATACAGACAACGTCATTAACTTGGTGCGTTTTAATTGCCAGCTTGGCTATGCGCTGGGTTTAACATGCGTACCAAGGTTTTATGCCGACCTAACCAATGGTGCTTAACAGCAGCAAGGGCGTGGCCCGCTGCCAGGATCATCAACGCCAGGGCGCTGTACCAGTGTACGGTGCCCGCCTGGCTTGCCTGATTGGGCAAGTCATATAGCAACGCCGGCACCTCAAACCAACCAAACACACTAATACCACGTCCATCAGCAGTAGAAATTAAATAACCGCTCACCATAACGACTATTAGAAGCACATAGAGCGCAATATGACCGAGATGGGCAGCAATAGTTTCTAATCGACTCCCCTCGGCGTAGGGCGTCGGCTGTACGAAGCGCCATACCAAACGCGCAAAGGTAGCAAACAATAGCAAGATGCCAATCGAGCGGTGTACCCACGGCCCCTGATTATACCAAGGGTCATAATAGCCCAGGTCAGTCATCCACCAGCCCAGTGCAAACAGACCAATAATGGCCAGCGCGCTTAGCCAATGAAACAGAATACTAATCAATCCCCAACCGTTGCGACTGTTACGCCACATTGTGCTATTCCTCATTTTATCTATGGCTGCTTCAACTTAGCCAACGCGCTTATCAGATCTTGGATTACGCTATTCGTCCACGCCCAGAACCTTACCGCTAGAAGCTAATAAAAACCGCTGAAAAAAGCAGGATATTTCATTCGTAAAAACCATTGAATAACCAGGTAACAATTTTTACGCAGTTCGTCTTTCTAAAAAGACAAAGCCAATCCATTCTATAAAATCGAACAAAAAAAGCAAATATAACCAATTTTATAATTTTGTTTGCACGCTTACTATTAATGCATGTCCTAAAGGACATCCAGCAATGACCGAAAAACGGTACATAAACTTTCTATTAGAGAGCGCCAATCATGAAAAAAATGACCCTTATCACCGCTATTGCCATGACATTGTCTTCTACTGCCGTTCTAGCTGAACTGGGATCTGGCGAGCTTAACCAGATTATTCAGCCTAGCTCTTCAGCGAATTACAGCACTGACAGCGTGCACCTGACACCAGCTGATTTGCCTTTGGTCAACGGCGATGCAAAGAACAACACCGTTGTTGCTCCGAGCTCTCACATCAATCACTCTTCCAGCAATGAAGATCAGGTTGCGCTGTCAGACCTGCCTCACCGCAACGCTTCTTGAAACAAATAAGGGGGCTTTGTTTGCACAGCATATGACCCATTAGGTTTCAAAAGTACGAAAAACCCACCTTCAAAGGTGGGTTTTCGTGACTGTGTAGGATTGCTTAACATCAATTAGCCAGCCAGAACATCCAAGCCACGAGCAAGATCGCGCTGGATATCCTGCTGACTCTCAAGCCCTACCGCCACGCGGATCAGCCCTGGCGCAATACCCGCCGCTTCTTTCTGAGCATCAGACAAACGCCCATGGGTAGTGGTGGCCGGATGAGTAATAGTGGATTTAACGTCACCCAAATTCCCTGTTATCGAAAGCATTCGGGTTGCATCGATCACCTGCCACGCACCCTCTTGTCCTCCTTTCACTTCAAAACCCAGCACCGCGCCAAACCCTTTCTGCTGCTGTTTAGCCAAATCGTGCTGAGGATGATTCTCCAGGCCGCTATAAAACACATGCTTAACCGCCGAGTGGGCATCCAGCCAACGCGCCAGGGTCAAGGCGTTTTCACAGTGAGCTTTCATACGCAGCGACAGGGTTTCCAGGCCCTTGGTAAAAATCCACGCGTTGAAGGGGCTCAAGCAAGGCCCGCAGGTGCGCACCACGCCGAACACTTCCTCAAGCAGCGCATGACTACCTACCACGGCACCACCAACTGCACGGCCTTGGCCGTCCAAATACTTGGTCGCTGAGTGAATAACCAAGTCAGCACCTAACGCCAAGGGCTGCTGAAGTGCCGGGGTAAGGAAGCAGTTATCTATCGCCAGTAGCGCATCGTGACGTTTTGCCAACGCAGACAGGGCCGAAATATCGGCAATTTCTGACAGTGGATTTGAGGGCGTTTCGGCAAACAGTAGCCGCGTTTTGGGAGTAATCGCCGCTTCCCAGGCAGCAACGCTGGAAAGTTCCACATAGCGCGTGGTAATACCCAGCTTACCTAGATACTTATCGAACAGACTAACCGTCGAGCCAAATAGCGACCGGGAGGCCACAATCTCGTCCCCTGCGGAAAGCAGTGCCAGCGCAGTGGAGAGAATAGCGGACATACCCGAGCTGGTGGCCACACAACGCTCGCCACCTTCAAGGGCCGCCAGGCGGCGCTCAAAGGTATGCACTGTCGGGTTGGTAAAGCGCGAGTAGACGTTGCCCGGCTCCTGCCCACCAAATTTACGCGCCGCTTCTGCAGCGCTTTCGTAGACAAAGCTTGAGGTCGGAAAAATAGGCTCCGAGTGTTCTTGCTCGAAGGTGCGCTGATGGCCCGCACGGATAGCCAGCGTCTCTAATGACCACTCATCCTGGTGACCGTCTTCCTGATGATTATCATCATGCATAAGACTTCTCTCCTAATCGTCCAGGTCATCGTCCTGATTGTGCATATCGACCAGGGCATGATCACCGGCACTTTGATCCTTGGCGGAATCATTACGGCTAGCTTCCAAGGCGGCCAGGTAGGCGTCGTCGATATCACCAGTCACGTAATTGCCGTCAAACACCGAGCAATCAAACTCTTCCATTTCCGGGTTCACTTCGCGGCAGGCCGCTTTTAGATCCTCTAGGTTTTGATAGAAGATACGGTCAGCGCCAATCAAATCCCCTACTTCCTCTTCGCTGCGGCCATGAGCAATCAGCTCAGACGCTGCAGGCATATCGATGCCATACACGTTGGGGAAACGTACCGGGGGCGCCGCCGAGGCAAAATAGACCTTGCGTGCCCCGGCATCGCGGGCCATTTGAATGATCTGCTTACAGGTCGTGCCGCGCACAATGGAGTCGTCCACCAACAAAACGTTTTTGCCTTTAAACTCAACGTCTATCGCATTGAGCTTTTGGCGTACCGATTTTTTACGCTGAGTTTGCCCCGGCATAATAAAGGTACGGCCAATATAGCGGTTCTTCATGAACCCTTCGCGGTAGGTCACCCCGAGGTGCTGCGCCATTTCAAGGGCGGAGGTACGCGACGTATCAGGGATCGGGATGACCACGTCGATATCGTGATCCGGCCACTCGTTGAGAATGCGATCCCCCAGCTTGCGACCCATCTGCATACGGGTGCCGTAAACATAGGCGCCGTCCAACAGTGAATCGGGACGCGCTAGATAAACGTGCTCAAAGATACACGAACGTAGCTCGGGGCGGTCAGCACATACCTGGGTGTGAATATTGCCTTCGATGTCGACAAAGATGGCTTCACCAGGCGATAGGTCACGCTCCAGTTCAAAACCGCCCACATCCAAGGCGACGGATTCGGAGGCGATCATCACCGCCTGCCCGTTCTCCTCTTCGCGGGTACCAAACACCACGGGGCGAATACCGAAGGGGTCACGAAATGCCACCATGCCAAAGCCATTAATAATCGCGACAGCGGCATAACCACCCTTGCAGCGACGGTGAACACGACGCACGGCGTCGAAGATATCTTCCGCTTCCAGGTGCAAACCCTGCTTGCCCAGCTCGTGAGCGAAGACGTTAAGCAGCACTTCAGAATCGGAGCTGGTGTTGATGTGACGCAGATCGGTAGAGAACAGCTCCTGCTTCAACTGCTCAGAGTTGGTCAGGTTACCGTTATGCGCCAGCGCAATGCCGTAAGGAGAGTTAACATAGAACGGCTGTGACTCAGCTTCACTTGAAGAGCCTGCCGTCGGGTAACGCACGTGACCAATGCCTAGGTTACCTTTTAGGCGGGCCATATGACGGGTGTGAAATACATCACGTACCAAGCCGTTACTCTTGCGCAGTAGGAAGCGTCCCTCGCTCCATGTCATCATGCCGGCAGCGTCCTGGCCACGATGCTGAAGTACGGTCAGGGCATCGTAGATTCCCTGATTTACCGCCTGCTTGCCCAGAAGGCCCACTATACCGCACATTCACGTTACCTCGCTTAATGCCATGGCTTACCTAAGTCACATACCTAAGAAAGCCCGAACGTTCGTAGAATCGACTTCAGTAGCAGGTCAATCACCTGCCGGGATAACCTCACGCTCCGTCGCACTAGGCAGACGCAGTTCAGGTAGAGAGATGTCGCGCAGCGACGATGGCGCCTCAGGCAGCTCACGATCCCACTGATCTAACTGGCTCACCGCCCAATCGCGCAGTTGAATAAAGGTCGGTCGCAGCTCGGCTTGTTGCCACGCCTGCAGTTCCGCCAGCGGTGTGAGGGTAATCAGCACGGTAGCAATAAGCAAAATAACCGCCCCACGAGCAACACCAAAAGCGGCCCCCGCCACACGGTTCAAAAGCCCCATGCCTACCCACTCAATCGCCGCATGCACCAAGCGAATGACTATGCCGCAAAGCAAAATAACGGCAAAGATCACCAGTATAAAAGCGAGCACTAGGCGGGCATCAAAGCTATCGATAAACCCGCTCATCAGTTCGGCCACCGGTTCGGCGAGGACTCGGGCAACCATTAAGGCAACGACCCAGGCGGCCAACCCCAATGCCTCGCGAACAAATCCCCGGACGAATCCGGCTAGCATTGATAGCGCCAGCACGGCCAAGAACACCGCATCAATCCAGGTTAATGCCATCGTTTAGTCTCTTACCCGAACAAGCAGGCCCTGCACATTGGCCCGCTCTTTAATCGAGGACATGGCAGACTCCCCCTCCTCAGAAGTGGCATAAGGGCCCACAAAGACGGTGGTCATATTGTTATCGCGCTCACGCTGATAAACAGTAAACCCTTCACCCGAAAGCTGCTCGCTAAGGCGCTGCGCATTACCGGGCTCACCAAAGCTGCCGACTTGCACCGCCCACTCTCCCTGAGCACTTGCTGAGGGGGTGGATGAGCTAGATGAGGAGCTTTGCGATGAACGTTGTGAAGAGCCCTGTGAAGAACCTTCACTGCTGTTTTGACCGCTGCCACTATTGCTGGCAATCAGGTCAGCAATAGGGTCGCTATCGGAGGTCTCCGGCTCTTCATCCGGTTGACTGGATCCCGCCGCCTCGGGACTCGAGGGCGACTGATTAGCAGCAGTAATTTGATCGGTTTCCGGCAACCTCGGATCGACGTCAATAGGCATATCGCCCTCTTCATTACGGGCCGCTGACGATAGAGACGGCTCGCCGATGGTTGAAGGCCTTTCCGGTGCAGGAACGTCACGGCGCTCCACTTCAACGGGCTGCTCGATCACAAAGTTCGGCTGGGGACGTTCTTCCCTTGGTGCGGGGTCGCTCATTAGCCACGGCACAAAGATCGCCAGTAGCGCGAGCAGAATCACAATACCGCTAATGCGTTCCGTTTTACCGTATTTCATTTCCGTCTCCATCAAGCGACGCAGCGCCTGTTGGCAGTGGCCGAGCTAACAGTGCCGCTACTGTAAAGAACGACCCGGTGGCCAAGACACGATCATTGGGCGTTAACATGTTAGCGAGCCAATCGACGCCTGCTTGCGGCGAATCAGCACTAAAATGCACCCGCCCTCCCTGAGCTATAATACGTTGCGACAACTCGCTTGCCTGGCAACCTCGCTCTCCGCTCAACGACACGCACACCCAATCACTAATGCGAGACGCTAACGTCTGTATGACACCGTCAATATCCTTATCATTCAACATGCCAATAAGGCCCCACTGCCGACCACCTTCCGGAGGTTGCGGCAAATGGCGAACGACATACTCGGCAGCATGAGGATTATGACCTACATCCAGGCACCAAGGCCCAATCCATTGCAGCCGCCCCGGCAACTGCACAGAACTCAACGCAGCTTGCACGCGCGCCGCTTCCAACCCAAGCCCTGCAAGCACAAGCGCCTGCAAAGCAGTGGCGGCGTTATCGATAGGCAGCCCCGGCTCGGGAAGCTCGTCAATAACAATGCGTTGACCATCCGGATGCTGCCCCTGCCAGCGCCATTGCGAAGGCTCAGAAGCCATCGTCTGATGGGCAAATTGCTGGCCCAAACAAAACATAGGCGCCGCCAGCACCTGAGCACATTCAGCGACACTGGAAGGTAACGTTTGGCTACCTAGCACGGCGGGACGATTGGCACGAAAAATACCGGCTTTTTCACGCCCAATCTGGGCTAAATCGGTGCCTAAAAAGTTAGCGTGATCCTGAGCAATAGTGGTAACAATGGCCACATCCGCATCAATAATATTGACTGCATCAAGGCGACCACCCAGCCCCACTTCTAGCACCGCAAGATCAAGCTTTGCATTGGCCAAGCACCACAGTCCGCACAGTGTCCCCGCTTCAAAATAGGTCAGGCTGATTTCACTGCCCTCCAATCGTGCCTGCTCAACCCGCTCAAAGCCTTGCACCAGCAGTTGGTCGTCGGCTTCCTGATCATCGATTTTAACGCGTTCGTTGTAGCGCAATAAATGGGGAGAAGTGTAGGTACCCACTCGCCAACCATGGGCACGGGCAACGCTATCAATCATGGCAAGGGTTGAGCCCTTGCCGTTGGTGCCTGCTACCGTAATAACGCGGGGGGCGATGGGGCTTGAAAGCAGCCCCATCCGTTTAGCCACCTGCGAGACCCGCTCCAGGCCCATATCAATCCCTACCGGATGCAGCGTTTCCAAATGCTGGAGCCACTGTTGCAAAGAGTAGAGCGGCAAAGAAGGTGTCTGCAGAGAGTCAGGCATTGCGCGAATGGTCATCACTCTTAACGAAAGTGGTGTCCTTCTTAGGCGCCTCAACTTTCTCGAACGTTACGTCAGCGGTTTCCGCCAAGCTATCTTCCTCAACGATAGGCTCAACGACCTCAGCATCATCAGGATTGGTCGAACTCACCGGCGTTGCGTCGTGGTGGGTTAACTTACGCAGCACACTACCCACGCGGGCACGCATTTCATGACGATGAACGATCATGTCGACGGTACCGTGCTCAAGCAGAAACTCGCTGCGCTGGAACCCTTCTGGCAAGGTTTCACGCACCGTTTGCTCGATGACCCTGGGGCCTGCAAAACCAATCAAGGCATTGGGTTCGGCAATATTCAAGTCACCCAACATGGCTAGTGAGGCTGAAACACCGCCAAAGACGGGATCCGTAAGCACAGAAATATACGGCACACCCGCTTGTTTGAGCTTTTCAAGCGCGGCGGATGTTTTAGCCATCTGCATCAACGAGAAGAGCGCTTCCTGCATACGTGCCCCACCGGAGGCGGCAAAGCACACCAGCGGGATGTTCTCTTCCAGCGCCACGGTAGCGGCGCGAACAAATTTCTCGCCGACCACTGCCCCCATTGAGCCGCCCATAAAGGTGAACTCAAAGGCAACGGCAACGACCGGAAGACCATCCAACTCACCGCGCATAGCGACCAGCGCATCTTTCTCGCCAGTATCTTTTTGCGCCGCAGTCAGGCGGTCTTTGTATTTTTTAGAGTCGCGAAACTTCAACCGATCATTGGGTTCGATTTCCGCCGCGATCTCTTCGCGTTCTGCTTTATCCAAGAACCAGTCCAAGCGTTTGCGTGCCGTCAAGCGCAGGTGGTGATCGCACTTGGGACAGACGCTGTTATGTTTCTCTAGCTCAGGGAGGTAGAGAACCGCTTCGCACTTGGGACATTTACGCCAGAGGCCGTCGGGCACGCTAGCGCGACGGTCTTTACGCTGGATGCGACCCATGGAGGGTACGATCTTGTCTAACCAGCTCATATCAAAAAGGCTTCCGTTATACGTCAACGCCTGGCAGAACCAGGCTCGATGAGTGTCGTGAATCTATTCAGTATAGGCGATAAAGCAATTCGCTTTAGGCATCCATCGCCGTACGCATCTCTGCTAATACACTTTTCAACTGGCCCGCAATGGTTTCCGGCGCATCGACACTTTCAGCGATGCGGTTAACCAAAGCGCTACCTACAATCACACCATCGGCGACTTTAGCTACTTCAGCGGCCGTCACGCCATCGCGGATACCGAAACCAACACATAGCGGTAAATCGGTCATCCCCCGCAGCGGCGCCAAGTGCTCGGCCACATCGTCTGCGTTCAGGGTGGCGGCACCGGTCACGCCTTTCAGCGAAACGTAGTAGAGGTAGCCCTCGCCATGGGCGCATATTGTAGCGGCACGCTGGTTAGAAGTGGTAGGCGCAACCAAAAAAATCGCCGCTAAATCTCGCGATTTCAGCAGCGGCCCAATCTCTTCGGCCTCTTCAGGCGGCATATCCACTATCAGCACACCATCAACGCCCACGCTGGCAGCTTGATCGGCAAAGTTTTCGTAGCCAATTCGCTCAATCGGATTCAAGTAGCCCATCAACACAACCGGTGTGGTGGTATCGGTTTGGCGGAACTCTTTGACCATCTGCATAAGGTCAACCAGCCGCGTGCCCTGCTTTAACGCACGCTCACAGGCTTTTTGAATGACCGGGCCATCCGCCATGGGGTCGGAAAAAGGCACGCCTAGCTCAATCACATCGGCACCTGCTTCCACCAGAGCATGCATAAAACCAACGGTGTACTGAGGTGCTGGATCACCTGCGGTGATGTAAGGGATCAGGGCCTTGCGGCCCTGCTGCTTAAGTTCACTGAAACGCTGATCAATACGGTTCATGCTCGCCCTTAAAAAAAGCTGACCTTAAAATTCGATGCCATCAATCTTAGCAACGGTCATGATGTCTTTGTCGCCACGCCCGGAGAGGTTGACCACGATATGCTGGTCAGGACGCATGGTAGGCGCCAACACCTTGGCATGGGCCAGCGCATGGGCCGACTCAAGGGCCGGCATAATGCCTTCCATGTGGGTCAGTTCGCGAAACGCTTCGAGCACTTCTTTATCGTTAGCGGCCACATAGGAGACCCGACCCACGTCTTTCCAAAGCGCGTGTTCGGGGCCTACGCCAGGATAATCCAGGCCAGCTGAAATGGAGTGCGTATCCGACACCTGCCCGGCTTCATCTGACATTAAGTAGGTGCGATTGCCGTGGAGCACGCCACGCGGCGCATTGGATGCCAGCGGCGCCGCGTGGCGGCCGGTTTCGACGCCATCGCCACCGGCCTCCACGCCATACATGGCCACATCGTCATCTTCCACAAAGGGGTAGAACAGACCCAAAGCATTAGAGCCACCGCCCACGCAGGCAATCAGCGCATCGGGAAGACGGCCGATCTGCTCCAGCGACTGGCGGCGCGCTTCACGCCCCACCACCGCGTTGAAATCGCGCACCAGCAGCGGATAAGGGTGCGGGCCCGCCACGGTACCGATGATATAGAAGGTGTTGTCAACGTTGGTGACCCAGTCACGCAGCGCTTCGTTCATGGCGTCTTTGAGGGTGCGGGTACCGGACTCTACCGGAATGACCCGAGCGCCCAGTAGGCGCATACGGTAAACGTTAAGCTTTTGGCGCTGTACGTCTTCAGCCCCCATATACACGTCGCACTCAAGCCCTAGGCGAGCAGCAACGGTCGCCGAGGCAACGCCATGCTGGCCCGCCCCGGTTTCAGCGATAATGCGTGGTTTGCCGGTTTTTTTGGCCAGCAGTGCCTGACCAATGGTGTTGTTTACCTTGTGAGCGCCGGTATGATTCAGATCTTCCCGTTTCAACCAAATCTGTGCGCCCCCAAGACTCGCCGACCAGCGTTTGGCGTGGTAGAGCGGCGATGGACGTCCCACATAGTGGGCAAGATCGTAGTCAAACTCGGCCTGAAAGTCGGGGTCATCACGCAGGCTTAAGTACGTTTTCTCCAACTCTTCCAACGCAAAGCTCAGGGTTTCTGACACAAACCGACCGCCGTAAGGGCCAAAATGACCACGGGCATCCGGCATTCGGGTCAGATCGCTGAACTTGGTTTTTGGTGTAGGCGTCGCAGAAACAGTCACAGGGATACCTCACAAGATCGCCAGAGCAGGCAAACAATAAATGAATCGACGTAAACACGTAGCTCGATAAAATACCCATAAGCAATACGCATAAATTACACAAAAACTAGGCTTACATAAACTTATGCGGGGAACGCTAGTGGGTGTCGGCTAACGCCACATGACGCACGAAAGACGCCATTTTGTCAGCATCTTTACAGCCGTGAGAGGCTTCAATACCACCGGACACATCCACTGCATAAGGCGCTACCTGACGCACAGCGTCAGCAATGTTATCAGCACTCAGCCCACCGGCGAGGATAACAGGTTTTGCAAGATTTGCGGGAATTCTAGACCAATCAAAGGTCTCCCCCGTGCCTCCCGGCGTCCCCGGTCGATATGCGTCTAGCAGCAGCGCCTGAGCATGATGATAGCGCTCGGCCTCATGGGTAAGATCTATCTCATCGCGCATGCGTAGCGCTTTCATCCAGGGTAGCGAAAAGCGCTGGCACTCATCGGGAGTTTCATTACCATGAAACTGAAGCATATCGAGATAGGGCAAGCACTGCTCAATGAGCTCAGCAGGCTGGTCGACAAACAGCCCCACGCGGGTCACAAAGGCAGGCACACGGGCAGAGAGCGCCACCAGTTGTTCGACATTCACGCTGCGCGCACTTTTTGGCCACATAACGAAACCCAAGGCATCCACGCCCAGCGCCACGGCGAGGTCAATATCCTCATCACGCGTAAAACCACAGAACTTTATTCGGGTGCGGATTTGCGGAGAAGCACTCATGACGACGCCTCCTGTTTAGGGGTAGCTGCCGGGTTACACAACGAGCGATTGCGTCGATAGGCCACCCGTGGCGTATCAGGAAGCTCGCGCTCTCCCGTCCACTCTCCAGTAAATGAGAGCAGATGCGGCCCCAACGGCTCTTTAGGCAGATCAAAGCGCTCATCGTAGACCGAATCGACAAAATGCAGCCCGCAGGCGGGTGCTGTCACATCCCCTTTGCGACGGTTTTTAAGCGCTAAAAGTTCACCAATATAAGCTTCATCCTGGGCACCGCGTCCGACGCTCACCAGCGCCCCGGCAATGTTGCGAATCATGTGGTGTAAGAACGCGTTGCCTTGAATATCGATCATCACCAACTGGCCGTAGCGCTTTACGTCCACAAAGTGCATATGTCGCCAGGGGGTTTTGGACTGACACCCAGCGGCCCGGAAGCTGGAAAAATCGTGCTCGCCTACCAGCGCCTGGGCAGCCCGGTGCATGGCATCGGCGTCTAACGGGTCACGGCACCAGGTCACATTGGCCCGCTCCAATACCGGGCGGCTGATCTGGTTCAGCAGCACGTAGCGGTAGCGGCGCCCCAGGGCGCATAGGCGTGAATGAAAGTCATCGCCCACTGGCTTCACCCAGCGTACAGCAACGTCGCGGGGCAAATGAGTATTAGCGCCAAAGATCCAGGCTTTTTCGGAGCGCCCTACCGGCGGGTCAAAATGGACGATCTGACGGGTCGCATGCACCCCCGAATCGGTGCGCCCACTGGCATTCACCCGGATAGGCTCATTGGCCACCTTGGACAGCGCATCCTCTAACGATGCCTGAACCGATGCAGCATGGTTTAAGCGCTGAAAACCGCAGTAGCGGGTACCATCGTACTCGATACCCATTGCCAAGCGGCCGGTAAGCGGAATTTTTTCATCGAAGTGATAGAACAGCGTCATCAAGCCACATCATTTTGAAGATTTTGAAGGATCGCTATTATCCAGGCCTCGCGGCTTGAATGCTACCTCTTCAATTTCCCACTCCTCTTCAACTGGCCTACGTGGCTGTTTCGCGGGAGGCACCGGTGCGGCATGCGACTCACTGAAGAACTCCACCGTGGGCTGCATTGGGGTCTCGGTGCGCTGACCATCATGGGTGGGCGAAGCGCTGTTTAAGATCGGCGGGTGGTAATCGATAAAGCGATGGTCTGGGTCCTCAGCTGTTTCAGAAGGCTTGTCGGTTTGCTGCACATGAGCATTAGCAGCCGCAGGCTTAGAGGCAGGCATACCGGCACGGATAGAAGCTAGCAGTTGGCTCATGGGCATAGGACTCGGCGGCGGTGCTAAAGAGACATTTTGAGAACGGTCAGCGGAAACAGCGTGTAGCTTCAGCCTCCGCTGACGCCCCTGCTCAGCGAGTCCCGATGCCTGACTTTTTTCATAGCGAAGGGGGTCGTCTTGCGATGGCGTCTGCCCTTGATCGTCGACCAGCCACTGATCAGTATCTAATGTCGGCGCGGCGTTAGTGGCAAGAGCATCGTTCTCAGCCTTGGGGTCTACGCGAGGCGAAGCCGCTGGCTTAACCACGGGTTCAGCCAGCGGAATGTCTTCCCAGGTCTCCTCTCGGCGCTTACGTAACCATGCCAACAGCGCTAGCAGCAGTGTGATGGCGGCCAAAGCCAACGTCCACTGGTAGCGCTCAATTAAGCCAGCCACACCCGGGCTCTTCGTCTCATCCATGCTAGCAATGAGTGGCGCTGAAGGTGGCTCTTGAGCAGCCAACGTATCGCTTAGCGCCTGCGTTAGGGAGGCAACCTCACCACGCAGCTCATCAAGCTCAGCGCGCATCAACTCACGCTCTTCACGAACCTGCTGTAATGTCGCTTGGCTTAGGTGCAGTTGCTCGGTCAGCTCCGAACGCGTTATTGCTTCAGGCTCGTCGACTTCCTCTTCAACCCCAGCTTGGTCGGCGGCTATGGAGGTAGCAGAAACAGACGTGGCGGCTTCAACCTTCGGTAGCGCCACTGTTTGCAATGAGCCAGGGCGGCGTTGCTGCCAGGCTTCATTCATCGCTTTGATAGCAGCATCGGCATCACCGTGAGAGCGCGCCAGAATGCGTTCAGAATTAGGCACCCGAAGCGTTTGCTCTGCACGCATGTCATTTATATTGCCCGATGGAAAGACCTCAGAGTTGGCCTCCAGCAGCGCCAGCATCATCTGCTGTACGCTCACCTCGTCAGGTTTAATACGCTCGGCAACGCTCCATAGGGTATCGCCGCTCCCCACATAGGCACTCGATGGCGGCGTCGAACTGGGCTGAGCAAGCGGAGACGTGACGGCACTGCTTACTGCTGACGAGCTGGGGACAGCATTTTGAGCAAGCGCTTGATTCTGAGCATAGCCTTGGGGATCAAACAGTAGTGTTATGTCGCGAAACTGCTGCCCGTCTGGCAACTCCACCGTTAACAGCAAATCAAGCCAGGGCTCCTGCATCGTTTTATCAGAGCTTAAGCGTACCTGTCGGCGCCCCTGCTGCTCTTGAATCTGGACGCGCACGCTGGCCGCTAATGGCGTCCATTCAAGGCCTGCTGAGGCAAAGGCTGGAGGCTCGGCAACGCTGATATGAATCTCGTCGAGGGCGTAATCACTGCTTTCGAGCAGAGGGATCGAAGCATCTAAAGGCGCATCCAGATATGAGCTGACACTCGCCTGCCCAAAACCAACGGCCAGCGCAATCGGACTTACTGCACTCAACGAGAGCCATGCAATCCATGTCAGTGATTTTTTCATGAATGTTCCCTGATCACCTACTTACTTTTAACGACTGATACCAAATAATTTTACTAAGTCTTTTTTGTCATAACTTAACGAAATAACGGTGTTATTCCCACTATCAAGATGACTAGCCGAAAAAAACGGGAAGCTGCGAACAGCTTCCCGTTTTCGACTGGCGTACAACAATAAACAATTACTGTTCGCGAAGAATCTTCAACATACGCTTCAGCGGCTCTGCGGCGCCCCACAGCAACTGGTCACCCACGCTAAATGCTGAGAGGTATTCGCCGCCCATTTGCAGTTTACGCAGGCGCCCAACCGGCACTTGCAGCGTGCCAGTGGCAGCCGCAGGCGTTAGACCAGCAATGGTGGCATCTTTGTCATTAGGAATCAGCTTGACCCACTCATTGTGCTTGGCGATGCGATCTTCGATCTCATCAAGCGGCACATCGTGCTTCAGCTTGATAGTGAACGCCTGGCTGTGCGAACGCATCGCGCCGATACGCACACACAGGCCATCAATGGGGATCGGGTTGTTGTCGAGCCCGAGAATCTTATTGGTCTCAACGCTGCCCTTCCACTCTTCGCGGCTCTGGCCGTTATCTAGCTTGGTATCGATCCACGGCAGCAAGCTACCTGCCAGCGGTGCGGCAAAGTTATCGGTCGGGAAGTCACCGCTGCGCATGGCAGCCGTTACTTTGCGGTCGATATCCAGAATCGCGCTTGACGGATCTTTTAGCTCTTCGCCGACGCTGTCGCGCAGTTGGCCCATTTGGTTGAGCAGCTCACGCATGTGCTTAGCGCCCGAACCAGAAGCCGCCTGGTAGGTCATGGAGGTCATCCACTCGACCATATCGGCTTCAAACAGACCGCCCAAGCCCATCAGCATTAGGCTCACGGTACAGTTGCCGCCCACAAAGGTTTTAGCGCCCTTGGCTAGCTGGTCGTCGATAACCTTGCGGTTGACTGGATCCAGCACGATCGTCGCTTCATCTTCCATGCGCAGGGTACTGGCGGCGTCAATCCAGTAGCCCTTCCAACCTGCGCTGCGAAGATCTTTATAAACTGGCTTGGTGTAGTCACCGCCCTGGCAGGTGACAACAACATCCAACGCTTTGAGCGCTTCGATATCAAAGGCATCTTTCAGCGGAGGTACGTCGACACCGATGTCGGGGCCGGGCTGGCCTACCTGGGAGGTGGTGAAGAACACCGGCTCGATGCCGTTGAAGTCACCATCTTCCTGCATGCGCTGCATCAGCACTGAGCCCACCATGCCACGCCATCCCACGAAACCGACTTTCAACATATGAAGTCCTCCTGCAAAGAATGAGTACTCACATTATACACACTTCTTTACGGTGATTTTGAAGCCGCACTGAACAACGGCTCAATGATAATGGCTGAGTAAATAAGGGCGCCGGGGTAGCCCGACGACTTTACTCACTGCTTAGCAAACGCCGCTAACACCGCATCGCCCATGGCATCAGTGCCGATGGTCTGCATACCTTCAGAGGCGATATCCGCAGTGCGCAGACCGTCATCCAGCACGCTGCCGACGGCGGCTTCAATACGCTCCGCCATGGCATTTTCACCCAACGAATAACGCAGCATCATGGCTACCGAAAGCATCATGGCCAGTGGGTTAGCTACATTCTGGCCGGCAATATCCGGCGCGCTACCGTGGCATGGCTCGTACATGCCCTGCCCGCTTTCGTTTAGCGAAGCAGAAGGCAGCATACCGATGGAGCCGGTCAGCATAGCGGCAGCGTCAGAGAGAATGTCGCCAAACATATTGCCAGTCACCACCACGTCAAACTGCTTGGGTGCGCGCACCAGCTGCATGGCGGCGTTATCGACGTACATATGGGAAAGCTCAACGTCCGGGTATTCCGGCGCTAAACGCTCCATCACTTCACGCCACAAGATGGTCACTTCCAGCACGTTAGCTTTATCTACTGAGCAAAGTTTCTTGCCACGCTTCTGGGCCATTTCAAAGGCGACGCGGCCAATGCGCTCAATTTCGCTTTCAGAATAAATATAGGTGTTAAAACCGACCCGCTCGCCATTTCGTACTTCAATGCCACGGGGCTGGCCGAAGTAAATGCCGCCGGTGAGTTCGCGGACGATCATAATATCCAGTCCGGCCACCAATTCAGGCTTCAGGCTAGAGGCGCTGGCCAACTGCGGGTAGAGCATTGCCGGCCGCAGGTTGCCGAACAATCCCAGGTTTTTGCGCAGCCCCAGCAGGCCTTTTTCAGGACGCTTGGAGAGGTCTTCAATTTTGTCCCACTTGGGGCCGCCTACCGCACCCAGCAAAATAGCGCTGGCCGCTTTGGCTTTTTCCAGAGTCTCCGCGGGCAGCGGCTCACCATGGACATCAAACGCAGAGCCGCCCACCAAACCCTCTTCTACTTCAATATCCAGGCCCGCTTCTTGGCAAGCTTTCAACAAGCGAGCTGCTTGAGCAGCAATCTCGGGGCCAATACCGTCACCCGGCAGCAGTAATACCTTATGAGTCATGCTGATTCCTTAACATGTTATCGAGCGACTTTGGCCGCTTTGCGCATTGCAATGGGGTTGCAACGCGCTATCAAACTTACTGTGAAAACTGGAAAGCGTTTAGGCAGACTGCCGGAACAACCAGGGGCGCGCAGCTTTATGCTTCTGTTCAAAAGCACGAATGGCGTCTTCGTCTTTTAGCGTCAGACCAATATCGTCCAGCCCTTCCAGCAGGCAGTGCTTGCGGAACTCATCCACTTCAAACTCTAGAATTTCGCCGCTCGGGGTAATGACCCGCTGGTTCTCCAAGTCCACATCTAACTGGTAGCCTTCATTGGCTTCCACCTCGGCAAACAGGCGATCTATCACATCTTCTGGGAAGGTAATCAGCAAAATGCCGTTCTTGAACGAGTTATTGTAGAAAATATCGGCAAAGCTAGGCGCAATCACTACCTTGAAACCGAAATCTTCCAGCGCCCAAGGCGCGTGCTCACGAGAGCTGCCGCAGCCAAAGTTGCGCCGAGCAAGCAGCACTTCCGCGCCTTTGAAGCGCGGCTGATTCAAGACAAAATCAGGGTTCAGCGGGCGCTGTGAGCAGTCTTGCCCCGGCTGGCCTTCATCCAAGTAACGCAGTTCGTCAAACAGGTTAACGCCAAAGCCGGTGCGCTTGATCGACTTCAAAAACTGCTTCGGGATAATCAAGTCGGTGTCGACGTTGGCGCGGTCAAGGGGTGCTACCACGCCTTCAAAACGTTCAAATTTTTTCATGGTTTAGGCCTCCTGAGCGTGAGTGGCGTCGTTGGCGGGCAAGCTGCGAACATCAACAAAGTGACCGGCAATCGCCGCTGCCGCTGCCATGGCCGGGCTGACCAAGTGCGTGCGGCCACCGTAACCCTGGCGCCCTTCAAAGTTTCGGTTAGAAGTAGAGGCGCAGTGTTCACCGGCACCCAGCTTATCCGCGTTCATGGCCAAACACATGGAGCAGCCCGGCTCGCGCCACTCAAAGCCTGCTTCAATAAAGATCTTATCCAAACCTTCCGCTTCAGCTTGGCGCTTCACCAAGCCAGAACCCGGCACCACCATGGCCAGCTTGATGGAATCAGCCACTTTCTTACCTTTGGCGACTTTGGCGGCTTCGCGTAAATCTTCAATACGCGAGTTGGTGCAGGAGCCGATAAAGATTTTATCCAGCTTGATATCAGTGATTTTCTGATTGGCGTGAAGGCCCATGTACTCTAAGGCACGAGTGTGGCTGCGCTGCACGGTTTCATCCAGCGCAGCGCTGGGATCGGGCACTTGGCCGGAAATACCGGTGACCATTTCCGGGCTGGTGCCCCAGCTCACCTGTGGCTCGATCTCTTCAGCCTGCAAAGTAACCACTTTATCGAACTGCGCATCGTCGTCAGACACCAGATTGCGCCAGTCCGCCACGGCGGCTTCCCACTGCTCTGCCGTGGGCGCGAAAGGACGCTTGGCAAGGTAATCAATCGTGGTGTCGTCAACGGCGATCAAACCAACCCGTGCGCCCGCTTCAATAGCCATGTTGCACACGGTCATGCGCCCTTCCATAGAAAGCGAAGCGATCGCGCTACCGGCAAATTCAATGGCATAACCAGTGCCGCCAGCGGTACCGATCTTGCCGATAATCGCCAGCACCACATCTTTTGCTGTTACGCCCAGGCCCAGCTCGCCTTCTACGCGGACCTGCATATTCTTCATTTTCTGCGCCAGCAAGCACTGGGTCGCCATGACGTGCTCGACTTCCGAGGTACCAATACCGTGGGCCAAAGCGCCAAAGGCACCGTGGGTCGCGGTGTGGGAGTCGCCACACACCACGGTCATTCCTGGCAGCGTTGCGCCCTGTTCGGGACCCACTACGTGCACGATGCCCTGGCGCGGGTCGTTGATTTTGAACTCTTCGATGCCGTACTCAAGGCAGTTGTCGTCCAGGGTTTGCACCTGAATCAGCGACACCGGGTCTTTAATACCGCTGTTGCCCTCGGCGCGCTCTTTAATGGTCGTCGGCACGTTATGGTCGGGCGTGGCCAAGTTGGCATCCAAACGCCACGGCTTACGATTAGCTAAACGCAGGCCTTCAAACGCTTGAGGCGAAGTCACCTCGTGAAGCAGCTGGCGGTCGATATAGATCAAGGCAGTACCGTCGTCGCGCTGCTTGACCAAGTGCTGGTTCCAGAGTTTGTCGTAAAGGGTTTGACCTGACATATGGCTCTCCTGGGCAGTGCCCTGCTAGTTCGGTATGGCAGCCTCTTCGTGCTGCTTATATGGCGATAGCACGAGTGTTACGCGACTCGCGCATAAAAGCAATTCATGTTATTCATAGATTAGATTCCAAACAGGAATGCTTAATCAAGGATTCGTAAGTGGATACCCAAAGCCTACAAGCCTTTCTGGCTGTCGCCGATACGCAAAGTTTCTCTCGCGCAGCGGAGCAGCTTTATCTTACCCAGCCCGCCGTTAGCAAACGCATCGCTACCTTGGAGTCTCAGGTAGGTGCACGGCTGTTTGACCGCATTGGTCGGCGTATTGCGCTAACCGAAGCCGGTAATGTCTTACTGCCCCAAGCGAGGCGCATCCTGTTTACCGTTGAGGACAGCCGCCGGGCACTAGCCAACCTGTCTGGCCAAGTGGGCGGCAAGCTTACCCTGGCCACCAGCCACCATATTGGCCTGCACCGCTTACCACCACTATTAAAGCAGTACACTCAGCGCCATCCGGAAGTCGAACTCGACCTGCACTTTCTGGATTCTGAGCAGGCTTACCAGGGGGTGCTGGATGGCACTCTGGAAATGGCGGTGGTGACTCTCGCCCCCCACCCTCATGAACAACTGCAGGTCGTAGAGCTTTGGCGTGATCGGCTCTGTTTTACCTGTGCGATTGACCACCCACTTGCCAACCAAGACCCGGCACCTCAAAGCCTCCGGTCATTGGCCGACCTGTGTGAATTCAACTGTGTAATGCCGGGGGCGAAGACCTTTACAGGGTCACTTATTGCGAAACGTTTTAACGAAGCTGGACTTCAATTGCCTGTAAGCATGGCGACCAACTATTTAGAAACGCTAAAAATGATGTGCAGCGTAGGATTAGGCTGGAGCCTGCTGCCGGAAAAGATGATCGACAGCGAACTGGTAGAGCTAAAGGTAGACACCCCGCCTATTTACCGACCGCTGGGCTATTTGGTGCATACCAATCGAACGCTTTCTAATGCAGCGCGCCGAATGATTGAGGAACTGGAGAATACGCGGCGTGATAGTGCTATAAAATAGGCTCAAGTGCACCCGCGGCAGCGCAGCAGTGCTAAAGCTGCCCCCTAAGCAGAAGCTGCACCTCCACTCAGCTCTCATGCATGCGTCATGCTAAACAATTGGCGCTACAGCTAGTCTACTGGATCAATGGTTAAGCGTTGAGTCAGAGCTTGGTGGAGGGTATGCCGAGCTGCTTCGTCGTACAGCACAAAGCGGATCAGGCGCACTTTATGCAAGCTGGGCAGTATGGCTTCGAGGGTAGCCGCACACACCTGAGCGGCTTCTTCCACCGGGTAGCCGAAAGCGCCGGTAGACAGTGCCGGGAAAGCAAGCCGCTCAATACCGTGCTCGTCGGCCAGTTTCAGCGCATTGCGGTAACAGTCCGCCAGCAGTTGATCCTCCGGCTTGTCGACGCCGTATACCGGGCCCAGGCAGTGAATCACCCAGCGGTTGGGCAGATTATGACCGCCGGTGAGTACCGCTTGGCCCGGGTTGATGGGCGCCATTGACTGCCCCTCTTCGGCCAGGCCGGGCCCAGCAGCGCGATGAAGCGCCCCGGCAACGCCCCCACCGGTTCTCAATTGTGCATTGGCGGCATTGACCACGGCATCTACATCGGGTTGTTGAGCGATATCGCCCACCACGCACTGCACGCTGATTCTGCTCTTGTCGCTCATAAGCTCCTCCGACTATTACCAGGCATTACGTAGCGGCCGCTGATGAAGGCTCTCCTTGCCAAGTGCTGCCGGTTATAACCCTCATTTTGGCAAACCCAAGCTCCAGTTCAAGCCAGCATTAGTAAGAGAGCGGAATTGGCGCACCATGAACTGAGCTTCTACTGCTCCCCAAATTGGGCAAACACTTCTTCCCCGGTCAGCTGCTTGGTTTTTTCTGCGAGTGAATAGTAAGTGGGCTTTTGGTCGATAAATATCTGTTCGCTTATTTTCCAATCATCCGCGCCATCAAGAAGCCCAACGGGAAGCGCGTAATGCCCACCCTGCTTTAAGCGATAGAAGAGGTGGGTGCCACACTGTTGGCAGAACCCACGCTCAGCCCATTCTGAGGAACTGAAGGTAGTTATATGCTCCGAGCCGTTAAAATCCACATCACCGGCAAACTCCACCGCAAACAGCGGCCCCCCACCCCACTTTCTGCACATCGAGCAGTGACAAACGCCGACATGGTTGCTTTTGGTGGTAACGGTGACGCTGACAATCCCGCAAAGACAAGCCCCATGAAGCTCTGTGTTGGTTACCATGTGTCTCTCCTTCAGTTCTGATCGTGTTTAACCGTCAAAAGCCAAAATAGCTACAAGGTTTCTTAGCAACACCCACCAAGATAGCTCAAAATTAGACTCTCCATTTAAGGTATGGGCGCGGCAGATAGTTTGTTGGATCGATGGTTAAACGTTGAACCAGGGCTTGGTGGAGGGGATATCGGCCCGCTTCGATGCCCAGAGCCCTGCCAGCGCAGAAATCGTTCTGTACATCCACGGTGATCGTCGCATCCTGTGAGCAAATTTTTCCGCACTACATATAATCACCTCCTTTTAGCTTGTCGGCGTTGCAACATCGTTACTAAATAGTGCTGCAGGTATCAACCTCCCAACGGACGATCTTGACCGAACATGATTCGGTGCCCCTCTGGCGTTGCCACACCAAACTCACGCAGTCCCCAAGGCTTATCAGCTATTGCCTGGAAAATCTCAGCGCCACTCTGCTGATAATCACGATATATCTCGTCTATGCCCTCACAGTTTACATATGCGAAGTACGAGTGCTCATGCGTATCACGGGCAGGAAGTTCGTCCGGGCAGTACCCCAACATAACGTGAAAGCTACCAAGGCTAAGGAACGACCAGCCATCTACACGGAAACGGACAGAAAATCCGAGTTTGTCGAGAAAGTAACTCTCGGTCTTCTCAAGATCGTTAACCGCCAGCACATGTTGGGTTGCTTTTACCTCAAACACTTACGACTCCTTTTACCCATATGGATACTTATAATGCCAAGCACTGCGGCGCGAGTTTAGAAGCGTTCGGAGGCTGTAAGCCATGTGCTGCTTCGTTTTGTTATGATCAAAAGGTAGTATCCGCAACGGCATACATTTTCCATCCATCGGCCGTCTTGGTGAAAGCATAGAACCCATGAACACTCTCAATTTTCGAACCATCTTTTTTGCATCTGACAGCAGAGGCAACTGCATGAGCTTCACTATCATTGACAGCTGTCACCTCAAACTTCCAGTCGACAGAATGATCCCAACCCTTTTCTTTTTTAAGGCTTTTGGGATCTATCGGATAGGAATCACACATTGTCACCGAGCCATTTTTAATATATGCGATTGGATATTTGACCATTTTATCGATCAGCGTTACGTCGTTGCTCTTAAACCCAGCAACATAGTATTCCATGTAAGTTTTATGCACTTCAGACCGTAACTCTTCGAACGACATACCACCTCCTCAACACGTACCATAACACCTGAATAAACGGATCCAGTCATGCTTGTATGGCGTTTAAGCATGCATATAGCGACACTACAAAGCCTTGATCGACTAAGCCACGACGCTTTCCTCACTACGCACGGGGTCGGCTCAACAGATAGTCGAGATGCGCACGCACCTCTGGCCATTCGCCCTTGTGCAGGCTATACATCACCGTATCGCGAATAGTACCGTCTCGGCGCAACACGTTGCCACGGATCACGCCGTCCTTTTTCGCGCCTAGTCGCTCAATTGCACGCTGACTGGCAAAATTGAAGTTGTCAGTACGCCAGCCGACTACATTACATCCCAGCGTCTCGAAAGCGTGTGTCAATAGCAGCAGCTTGCAAGTGGTGTTGACATGCGTGTGCTGCACTCGCTTGGCGTACCACGTGTAGCCAATTTCCACTCTTTTTACGTCAGGCAAAATATCATGGTAACTCGTAGAGCCAAGCACCGTACCACTGGCCTCAGCAATGACGGTAAAGGCAAAGCGGTGGCCTTCCTCTCGGGCTTTCAAAGCAGTATCAATATAGCGGTGCGTCTCGTCAGGCGCTGGTACCGATGTAATGCGCAGGTTCCATAGCTCCCCATCCGCTGCGGCAGCGCGCAGACCGGCTTCGTGGTTGAGTGTAAGCGGCACGATTTTTACGCCGCGCGCAGAGAGGGTGACGGGTTCAATAAAGGCCATATGTGTACTCAAATATCTTCTGTAGGCGGTCAAGGGAGAAGCTGAACGATGAGCGTAAACAGCTTGATTTAAAGCAGCCAGGTCGCATTGACGTTTTTATTAACCAAAGAGGCCAAGCATTGGGAGGCCTTAAAGAATCCTCGTCTGCTTGTAGGATTACAGCTTGAGTTTCATTCCTTCGTGAGACGCTACAAAGCCAAAGCCCTCATAAAAGCGTAATGCATCCGGCCTCAACTTGTCAGTTGTGAGCTGAACCAGAACACACCCTCTTTCTTTAGCGCGATTTATGGCCCACTCAAACATAGCGCGACCAATTCCAGATGACCGGATTTCCTTGGATACGCGAACGCCCTCTATCAGAGCTCGCCATCCCCCCTGGTAGGTTAGATATGGAATGAAGGTAATTTGAAGCACGCCCACAATATGATGACCTGTAACTGCAACTACCAACTCATTGTTAGGATCAGCATCGATAGCTTCGAAGGCCATATGATAGGAACGAGACAGAGGAGTTGAAGGATCTTCACGCTTTAGACCAAGGCTATCATCGGCGAGCATCTGAACGATAGCTTGCAGATCTTGGCGGGTGGCCACGCGAAACGAAACGCTTTTCTCTAGAGTCTCGCACATCTCAATTCCTCCTTTTAATGGCTAAAGCTGAGTGTAAGGACAGCCTGCAATGTGCAGTTTTTTGTGCACAGTTAGGAGTGCAGCGGCCACACAAAAAATGTGCATGTTGTAAGCTGGCCTTCGGAATGAATGGTTAGATTACAACGCACCGGTCTTGCTTATGGTTCCAAGAGAAACCGCAACCAGCTTCTCCTCGCCATTTCCTTGCGAGTATACTTTACACTCACAAGTAGACTGGTGCTTACCTGAGTATAAAACTGTAGATCTAGCAACCAACCGATCTCCAACAGCAGGCCGAACATAATTTACTTTATATTCTGAGGTAACGCAGCTTCCTAGTACTGACGCGCCAGCAAAGGTGATGCAGTTATCAGCCAAATAGCTAACGATACCACCATGCGCAAAACCATTGTTTTGCTTAAACTCTTCTCTCATTTTAAGGCTTATTTCAGCAAAGCCAGTTTCAAATACTTCCAAGTTTGCACCCAACAGCAAGCTGAAGGGCTGCTGGGATAGAATTTCTTTCCCTTCTTCTAACATGCTGGCCAATTTGGTGCTCCTTAATTTCGCACACTGAATATTTTATACCCATGATCACAGCGCATTATTCATTCATAGCGATGAAGAACAATTATTCCGCGCCAGTATTTTTAATAATTCATCTGCATCTTTATTTGTTCTAATCTTATAGGTGGCAATATCTCTTCCTACTGAGCTCAAGGTTAGATCATCTTTAAACCCAAACACCTCATCATACTTAAAAGACCAATAAAGCGATGAAAAATTAAGCTTATCTCGAATAGCTACTCGATAGACTCTTAGCCAACGTGGCGGCTTCATACATACAAGAACGGTAGCTCTAGATGCTCTATCCGAATAGGTTCTGGAGTTTCCTCCTTCAATGATCCATTGATGTTTTGATGCCCAGGATCTTACTGTGCAATCAATTTCGGAGTTTGGCCGAAGCTTCCCCTTCTCATCATGAACGGCCCCATCAACACAATAAACGGCTATGTCAAGAACTCTCGACAGTCTAAGAGCCAACCTGGATTTACCTGCGCCAGGGCCTCCGAAGATCATTATTCGTGTCGCGCTCATCCCTTCTCTCTTTGTACCTAGCGCTGAATTAAGCCGCACCGCTTTGCGGTGTCGGTTTAAATGAATTGTTAAGCCTTACCGCTCAGTCAGAGCGAGCTGTAAGCCTAGTCCCGCGAACGCTGCTGAGAAGCTTCTGCGCAACCAACTCTGAATCTTCGGTGACTCAATAACGGCTGCTCTAAACGCATGGGCAAGCTGCCCGTAGATGACGAAGACAACAAAGGTCATCGCCATGAAAATAGCACTCAGTCCAAACAATTGTCCTAATGATGACTGGGCGTCAGTTGCAACGAACTGCGGCAAGAAGGCCAAGAAGAAAATGGTCAGCTTGGGGTTGAGGATATTCAGCAGAAACGCCTTGCTCATAAGCGAAACGGCATCACCCTTTCGCTTCACCTCATGAACAGAGAAAGCGCTTCGGTCACGCCAAGTAACAACGGCAAGGTAAAGAAGATACGCGACACCCGCATACTTGAGCACCTGAAATGCTATCGCGCTCGTATGCATGATGGCCGCAAGGCCCAGAACAGTAGCCAGTAGGTGCGGCACAATACCAAGTGTACAACCGAGAGAAGCATAGAGGCTTGCCAGACGCCCATGCATTAAGCCAATGGAAACGGTAAAGATAACGCCTGTACCTGGGATAAGTACGACAACCAACGAGGTAAGCAAGAACTCAGTAGAGAACATGAATGACGACTCCTCTATCAGGCACGCCGCTGCCCAATACAAAGCAGCGCAGTAGGCTCCAAGTCTGAAGGCAATCTCAATACTTCCTTCACCCCTGGATCATCGAAACCTGCCACTAAAACACAACCAACTCCGAGCGCTGTACTCTGAAGATGAACATTTTGTGCTAGAGCCCCCGTTTCCATATAGACATAGCGAGCGCCGCGTTCTCCCTGGGGTGGCTGAGCTTCAAAGTGCCGAACTGCCTCTCCAAGATTCGCGGCAACTCCAATGACGAGAGCCGCTTCTTTCAACCATGGTTGATCGCCAATCCCTAGCGCTTGCACTGCCCCTTCCGGAACACGGTTCCCAATTAACTTTAACGAATGATTATCAGCCTGATACTCATAGATACCGGGCTCAAGTTCCGATACCCGCTGCACCAAGATTTTTAGGTGTAGCGGGTATAATCCACCTGCCGATGGCGTTGCTCTTTTTGTATCCGGCCCTGTTACGCCCTGGGCCGACCAAAGCAATTGAGACAAAACACCGATAGGGAGCGGTGCATTCGTGTACTCCCTCACGCTGCGCCGAGCCGCAATACTGCCAACCAATGACTTGGAGTCTTGCTGCTCTGGTGCAGGTAAGTCGAAGACCATACGTTTACTCCCTATCCATAACAGTGATTATGCGATGCTAATCGACGACGAACAACGTAGCTCCCTGCTCCGTCGAAGAACGATGAAGTTCTGCATTGTCGGCAACTTGATAGCTCGAACCAGGCGTGAGAACAAAACAACGACCATCGTCTAGCTCAGTATGAAGCTCACCTTCGAGGCAGAGCAATATGTGCCCTTTAGCACACCAATGATCCGCCAGATAGCCAGGACTGTACTCAACCATACGAACCCGGATATCCCCGAAATTTCGAGTCTTCCAATAAGCAACACCGTATTCTCCGGAGTACTCAGTCCTCTCAATTTCAGACCAATCCGTGACCCCGAAAGGTAAATCTGTAATGTTCAAATTACTTCTCCATCAGCACATACCGGAGCTTGAGCTGCGCAGAAACATGCAGTAATCAGTTCGGAGTGCTGGTTAGATTGCACTTTGTTTCACTTTTGGCATCAGGTGAAGCATATAATCTTTTTTACCGATCGGCACTCCGACACTGCGCAATATTGAGTAAGTCGTGACCAAGTGAAAGTAGAAGTTGGGCAGCAAGAAATCCGCGACATACTCCTCGCCTGTTAGGTCTGCGTATATTCCGCCGCCCAATTCCAGGTGCTTGCGTTCGGAGGTGATTGAAGTGCAGCGTGAATTGCTCCGCTGCAGCCGATTGATGTGTGCTGAACCACATTCTTCAATACTGCATTTATCCTTGTTTTTGCGCATACTCCTGGAGTAATTCTGGGAATTTCTCCTGTGGTGGAAACTTAACGAAACTATGCTCTGCACCAGTAATCGCCCACTCCAGCTTTTCATCCGTGTAAGTTTCAATGAATGGCTTATAGGTTCGAGAATTCTCTAGCAACGTTGAGCGCACATTAACAAAGTCATCCATACCTTCAGGACGTGTGAATAGCCAGCTCATGCAATGCTCACAGAAAAAGTGGTGTGTATGACCGTGCAGCCCTCCGATAACGGGCTCTCCAGATGTAATCGAAAAGGCAGCGCTAGAAAATAGCGAACTAAGGCTAAACGCGCTTGAAGTCATTTGCTGACAGCCTGTGCAGTGACAAGCCATTGTGATCATGGGCTTTGAGCTAACCTCAAATTCAACCTGGCCACAACGACACCGACCTTTAATATTATGAGACGCACTGTTCACCGTATTCTATCTCCGAGTTTAATATTTTAGAGCTTTATCCGTTCCTTAGCCTGAGACTTGGCCACAAGCCAGTACAGGATAAGTAACAAGGCTCTAGTAAAACCAAATTTCGATCTACCTCATATTTCCTACTGTCTTAATTTATTTTCTGGACAGTCTGCCGCGGGCATTTCATTAGAATCAACCACATCGCACATCGAAATCAACATGCATCCAAAAGCTATTAGTTTGCCCGGCAACAAAGGTTCGAAAACTGGGGCCGCAGGTACTGAGATTTGTCAGATGCGAGTCGCCATAACCAAGCGAGATAGGCAGATCTTCACCGGCCGCAGCCTCAACTTTGTCCGCTAAACCGGAGTGTTGTGATCGAGTGCTAGGCGGTCGGCAGAGATCATCAGCATGAGTGACAACTCACGTTTGCGGGGCTCGCGTCATACTCATCGTGGCGCCGAACCCAGTCCATGATTTCCTTCTCGTTGCGGCCTTTCGGCGTGATGTCGAGATAAACGAAGGCGCCAATGACCTCCTCATTGCCACGGGCGTAGCAGGAGTAGGTGTGGAACACGGCCCCGCTTTCGTCCCTATAGAAAACACTAAGACCGGGCAGCTCTTCGCTGAAGTATTTCGGATCCTTGATAGCTTGGTAATTGTAGTAGAGCCGACCAGCCTCAAGATCCTCCCGAGCGAAAGAGACCTGAAAGTCAAAATTGAAATCGCTGCCCTGGGAGGACACCCACGTGGCAGTCCAACCCATGCGCCTCCTGTAGGCTTCCAGCTTTTCCAGCGGCGCGCGGGATACACGAACGTAACTGACATCGTGATTGGCGAGGTGGACAATAGCGCCTTCGGCATGATCCGCCTCCAGCGAGCAGCTCGGGCAGCCCACATTCCAGTCAGGGCCGAACATGAAATGGTGAATGACCAGTTGACTGGTTGTGCCGAATAGTTCGGTAAGCGTCTTCTTCCCTTCCAGCGTGTCGAAGACGTATTCCTTCTCCATCTTGACCCATGGCAGCTCACGCCGTTCACGGGCGACCAGATCGCGCATGCGGGTGAGCGCCTTCTCGTTCTTTAGGTGGGCTTTGCGTGCCTGTAACCATTCCTCTTTGGAGACAACTCTAGGTGATTTAATCTGGCTCATGACGGACTTCCTCGCGTGGATTCAGCATTGTTCCGGGTTGCAGCACCGCAATAATGCGTTTTGCATAGAGTAGTCGTTCGCCACTGATCAAAATCGACAACACCGCCGCAATTAATGACAAGAAGCATCGCGACTAACATTTCTCTCCCCGAGAGAATGGGCCAGCCCCGAAGGGCCGATAACAGCCACTAGTTATGCATTAACTCGTGTGTCGTTAGCGATATCCGCCTGAATGCCTGCCAATGTTACTGCTTCATGGAGAAAAGCTGATTGAAAAGTCGCTCTGATGCCTGAAGCCCCTCCTCTGTCAAAACGACTGACTTCGCTTTATTGACAGGATCAGCAATGAACCCCTTTTCGTGAAGCCTATTTAGCGACTCCCAATCAAAAGTCTTCCACGCGCGAGCACCGTCATGCAATGTCAGGTAGAGAAGAGCCAAAACAGTATCGTCGACCTTGTTTTCATCGATTTCCACGGTGTCACCCTCGCCCGGGCTACATCTCAGTGTCCAGTTTAGGAAACCACCTAACCTTCAGCTATATCTCTTTCGATTTATCGTAAAAGCTAGCCATCTTGGTGGAACCCTCTGGCTCATTCTCGCCAGCTTGGTAGCGCTGAATATTGATGAACTATGAACCAGGGAATAGTGAAGTATAGAACTTGATTGCCTGTTCGGCCTTCCCGGCTTGCTCTCCTACAAACATCAGCGAGGTCGTAATGGACTTCATTTATACCTCCGTTCCAATTGATACACATAACGCTGAGTTTTGCGCCCTCGTAATGGAAGCGAAGCCACAATGAAAGGGCGTCTGGCGGCCATCGGCCGTACTATAGCGACTTGTTAATGTTAGTTTCGGGCCGTGCTGTAGCTCAGACTAACAACTCGCTAAACAGCGCTGCACGTAGATGTGCTTTACTAGGCTGCATCCGATGAAATCATGTACAGAGACGCTTCAATATCTATGCCAGTAGCCATATATGTTGGCACAACAGAATTGTTCATAGATATCAGCATACGCTGAAGGCAATTCTTTTAGCTTTGGCAAAAGTGGGCGGCGGGTCAAACATCGCCTATAGCGATTTGTTGGGCATCATGCCTTCAGCCCAGCAATTGGCCTAATCGACACAGCCAGCTCATATTCAGCTAATGCGACATCTGGCAACCCAGCACAAGCCAGACTAAGATCTTCACTAATGTTTTTCGCGACGATTACACCTCTAACACGCTGGCCTTCGTCAGCTTGGTTTATCTTAATCCAGTTCATGTACCGAAGGAGCTGGCCGACTACTCGATCATAGCCCTTAGACACCTTTAGTTCGATTACGACGTAATTTCCAGATGAATCAACTGCCAATAGATCGATGAATCGACCGCCGACGGGAAACTCTACACCAGTGATGCCCTCATCGGTGTACAAGGTAAGGCCCGGCTCAAGAAGTTGAAGGTTTCTCGCTAGGAAATCTCGAAGGTCATGCTCATAGGCAAACTCGCCAGTTCCGTCAGAGGGTGATTCAGGTGGCTCTTCAGGAGCAGGGGTGGATTCCGAGATCGGAGTGGGGTCTCTTCCTGGTTCGTACAGTCGAAAAGTGCTGCTATCGATCTTGTAGAAGTGATCATCCGATCCATCGGATCGCACGCTATACTGCAACCTCGTCGGCACGTTTGTAGAGAGGCGGATCAAATGCGCGGCAACGGTACCTTGTTTGATCTTTGGATAGTTTTCAGCGAACCAATGAACAGCTTGCTCCCGCGTGAACGTACCGCCAGGAGATATGCCAAGTGCGGGGATCATGTCCTGCATCAACATGCGAACGGGTTTGTCATACATCGTTGGCATTAAATTCTTCCCCTATGACACCCAACGCGTTGTAGTAAAGGCGAAGCCGCAACGGAAAAGCCGTCGCCGTGCCTAGCCTAGCCTTGATAAATTTTTATAGCGCCATATGTAGCAGCGGATAGGCTTTACCCTGCCCATCAACCGGAGAGCGCCCCGTCACTTTAAAGCCAATATGCTGGTAAAAACCTAGCGCCTGCTCATTCTGTTCATTAACGTCGACTTTTGTCGCTCCCTGCTCTTTGAGAGCATGGGCCGCTAACAATGAACCAATACCTTTTCCGCGCGCATCAGGTGAGATGAACAACATTTCAATATTACCGTCATGTACACCGCAGAAACCCAGTATTTCACCATTGCCGTTTTTAGCACACCTTAAATCAACAGCGTCAAAGTACTGTTCCAGAATTAAAGGCTTTAGCTCCTGTAGATCATCTTCAGCCAAAAAATCGTGGGTTGCTCTGACCGATGCTTCCCAAATTTCTATCAGCTTAAGGTGACCTGCTTTTTCAACAATCTCAATATTCATCACTTAACTCGATTGAAAATTTAACGCCGCTTGCACCGGTGCGAGCTTGCGAGTTTTTAGCCGCAAAATGGGCAGAAAGCCACGCTGATTCTTACAGACTCGATTATCTGTCCCTCGTACTCTAGATAATGGATCGCCTCAGAGTCTTCCTCTCCTCTGTCACCACCCCATTCAGGTTGAGGTAAACATCGGAATCACCTTCTTCAAACCATACCTCAGCGAGTGAGCAAGAAGAGCAATCATGAATCAAAATCCGAACCTCTTTGAGCTCTCACGCCACCCTCGAACTGCCGAGTATGCTCAACACAGCTATTAAGATTATAATCACGGACTAAGACAAGCCCATTCGACTATTGAACGCCAAGCCTCAGGCCTATTACTGTGAACACCGTCCACCGAAGTGAAAATAGCCGAACCAAGCCTGTTCGCAAAGGCCTGCACCCGAAGAATCTACACAACCAAGGCTATGACTTCCCAGCTCTCGTAAAAAGCCACCCAGCACTAGCCCCCCATGTGAAAGCGAACGCTTATGGCGACCTTTCCATCGATTTCGCAGTCCCATTGGCCGTAAAAACGCTCAACGCTGCGTTATTAAGCCGATACTACGACATTGTCGACTGGGATATTCCAGAGGGCGCGCTTTGCCCTCCCATCCCAGGCAGAGCCGACTATATCCATTACATGGCGGATTTAATTGGGCTTGGGCATGAACAGTCCAGCATCAAGCTGCTTGATATAGGGACTGGAGCAAATGGAATCTACCCGCTACTGGCCTGCCAAATTTACGGCTGGCAGTGTGTCGGTAGTGACATTAACACTCAGTCGCTTGAGAACGTAGCCACGATTATCACCAACAACCCCACACTCAAAGATCGCTTCACGCTGCGCACGCAGCACGATAAAAACCACATATTTGAAGGGATCATTCAAGCGGGGGAATTCTTTGACGTCAGCGTATGCAACCCACCCTTCCATGCCTCGCTTGATGAAGCACTGAAAGGTAGCCAGCTTAAACTCAATAACCTTGCGCGTAGTCGCGGTGAACAAAAAGCAAAAGCTAAATCTCCCACCCTAAATTTTGGTGGGCTGGAGGCAGAGCTTTGGTGTAAGGGTGGTGAACAGCTGTTTCTTAAAAAGCTTATAAGAGAAAGCCAAGTGTATTCAACTCAATGCCGCTGGTTTAGCAGCCTGGTTTCAAAAGCTGACAATGTTAAGCCTGCAAAGAAGTTGATTCGTAAGCTCGGTGCCGTTGATAGTCGGGAAATAGAGATGAAGCAGGGAAATAAGGTTACGAGGGTGTTGGCCTGGACATTTATGTGAGCCGTTACTGAGGTGGGGTATGATTATGCGAAACCTGACGAGACATTACACCGCTATAAGCACATCACCTTGTTTGGAAAAAAGACAAGACGATTTTGTGTTCAATCATATAGCTCAAAGGTGCCGTGTTAGAGCTAATCTTGGTCGCTGAGCTCAACCATGGCGTTCTGATCTTGGTTATAGGTCTTGAAGCGAGGCGTGCTAACCACGCCTCGTATGTTTTCTCGATTCTACCAAAACCTAGGCGTCAGCGGTTTTTTTCTACAGGCTCAACATTTGGTTAAGGGAAGTGCTTTAGCCCTCCAAGTGAGCGCAGCGAACGATTTGTCCAGTTGTTAGTTTTTTACGCATTGGTATTTTCAGTTTCGCTTTCTCTGGTAGTGCTGCTTTTTCTTATCTTTGGAAGTACCACTCTTTTGAAGCGTGAGGATAGTCTACGAAGGCGCTTGTATGCCAAAAGAGAAATGATTAAGGATGCTAGGCATGCAATGGTGATTGTTGATTTCAGTTCGCATGGGGCATATACATAAGCTGTGATTGCTCCTAGGAAAGAGTTAAGAGCCATGCCGCGGGCAATTCGGTCTCTACTAACATAAGCCTCCATGGTTCTTACAGCGTCCGGTATGGAGTATGAAAGTATTTCAGCGCTTCTTTCATATGAGTCTGACTTTGGTGTGCCAGCAATAAAGGTAAAGCATTTGACTACACCGCACCTAAGCCAAGCATATGGCTTCATGTGTTTGTTTGATGCTGTATCTATTTCTTTTGTGCGTCGTATCAAAAATGATGATACTACGTCTACATATATTCCCAAAACATATGCGATGGGAAAGTATATTACCAAAATAAGCTCTTTATAATCACTAATGAGCTTGAATGGCAAAGGGATGTAATTGCTTAATACTGTCATTAGCCAGGCAGATGCGACTATGCCAGAAATTAAGTATTCGATTAATGCTACTGCAAACTGCATGATTTCTCCAATCTGTGTAAGTAAATCTAACGAGGCTATAAGAAAAACCCTATTTCCTCCCCCACCGCCTTTTGTCCTAATTTATTTACTCAGCCATTTTATTTGACTGGACAGCCCCTAAATTTCAGCGCCCCACTATGCAAACTGCACCCTTTAACACAATAAAACGGATACTTTGTTCATAAAGCGGTCTATAAGCCCCTTCACCACGCTGAAAAATGGTTGTAATTCGCCAACTTCTCAATATTGTGCACCTGGCAGTATAACTGCCACGGGCCCTGCACCTTTTTCTTACCCCGTAGACTGAACTGGTTCAGTCTTTTCTTCGTGCCAATATTGCTGAACACCGGCTCCACTACCGACATGCGATGGCTGTAGATCTGCTTGCCCTGGGGACTATCCACTCGGTGCTTCATCCAATCAGTGATGATCTACTGTTCATACAGGCAATTCACTCATCTCATCCATGAGACTTGCCCTTCGGGCCAGCCTGCGGCTGGGCAAATTTATTCCCGATAAATTTGTCATTGGCAAAGCCAATATCGGTGGTCACGACGGGCCCGATGCCAAACTGCTTAAAACGCGCTTCAACCTTCTCCAGAAATGGCTTCAGGGTGTGATGTTCCTGGCCTTAACCAAAGGCCTGAGCGTCAATGATGATCTGATGTTTCTTATCTTTGAACGTACCCGACCACTACTTAGAGGCATCGGAGGACATCTTGCAGCCGTCAATCGCAAAGAGCTCGTTGCCCAGAAAGCCTTGTTCATGGCACACCAGCAGCACTCATTCAAACAGCGCTTCAATCTCATCGGCATGGCGACTGACAAAGCTGGCCAGTGTGGTGATGTGGGGAACGGTATCGCAGGAAAGAGCTTTAAAAATAATATTGGTCTCGCAGCACCACTGCATTTCACTACTGGAGGTGATGCCTTTTGAGTAAGCAAACAGGATAATCTTAAGTAGGATAGCCGGATCGTAGGCCAGCCGACCGGTCGCGTCGTTGCAGTACTTGGGATGGAAAACGGATAAGTCGAGCTTGTGCTCGATCAGGTAGTGCACCGCGTGTTCAAAGGTGCCTGGCTGGAGCTGATCCTGGTAGTTGATCACCACCATGGCGTTCTGATCGTAGTTATAAGCCTTGAAGCGCGGCATGCTGACCACTCCTCGTCTGTTTTCTCGATCCTACCAAAACTTAGCCGTCAGCGGTTTTTTTCTACAGGCTCAACGCTCGGTTCAGCGGTGAGCGGAGCGAATCCGCTGCAACCGATTGTTGTATCTACCTACCACGGTTCTCACGAAACTTTTCCTGTAAAAAAAAGCCGGCAAGAATACACATCCCTAATGCCAAGAATCCCCACATAAAATAGGCGCCCCATCTTTCAACGAAACTATCGTTGTATTCCTTTAGCTTATCGTACTCATTTGACGATTCAGCAAGTATTGAATATGCAGCGATAAAATGGTCTGATTTCAAGTCAGCTTTCTCTCGATGCTTAAGTATTTCCATTTCAAGCGATGCCCCAGTCAACTCTTCTAAGCGCTGCTCGTAAATTTTCTTTTCGCTTGAATTTTCAATCAAGAATTTGAGTCTTTTAACACCTGTTTTTACAAGTAGTAAGTATTCTATGTATTCTTGCTTTATCCAATTTTCTCTATCTTCAAGAATTGTTGAGACCCGTTGCGAGTTTATGTTCGGTAGGTCTTTGGTGGCCACCCAAAACCCTAAACCGTATCCCGATGCCATCACAGACATCGCTATGAGCATCCTCCTCCAATCGCCCCGCGCACGCTGGAGAGCAGCTCTTGGATTAGTTAGTACATCTTTGACCGAAAACCCCAGAGTTGCACCGCCAACGATGCCGGAAAAAATCTTGCCATCCAAGGACAAGGGAGATTTGTCTTTGCGATCTAACGTTGACAATAGAATTTCCAATGAAGCTACACTAAGCTCATTCGTGTTTACATCGTAAATGTAAGAGTCGGAGCCATCTATCTCTTTGACTAGGTAAACCTTATCTTCAATAACTTTATGAGTAATGTTACCGAAGGCATGTCTGTGCACCACGTTGTTCTGGGACAAATAGTCTTTCCCTGTTTGGTAACCAGCGATTGCGGAAAACAAAAATAGCGCTAATAACAAAAGAATAAACCATTTCACTCGGAGTCCCCCTAATCACATAGGTACAACGCTGAAATAAGCGGCGGCCCGACAGGGGCGTCCGGTGGAGGCCGCAGGCCGGAACGAACTTAATTGACTTGTTACATTTTTTTCTCTTTTTGGACTGCATTGGTCTGCGCCTCTGGTGCCGGATCCAATGTCTTATATACAGTAAAGCCTACGGAAACTGCAGATATTGCAATTGCAATAATTGATAGCTTTAGCGACCACCCATACTTCCGCTGTTGGTCCTGAAGATCAGACAGTATAGAGGCCATATATGGGAAGTTTATGCACTTTGTGTCTTCTTTAAGGCGATTGGCGAAGAAGTGTACTTTCACGCCGTCGGAAGAGTATGCATACTTCTGCTCTAAATGGTAATACAGCCGACCAAATATAATGTCCCGATCCACACCAAAGTGATCGGCGATCCTACTACAATCGATAGGGACATAGATTTTCGCATCCCTACTCGGGTTTTCCTTGTCGAATTTAACGAACACATTGTAGTAGTGCCTGTATATGTACTCCAGAATTTCCAGGTCAGTGGGAACTTTATTTTTGAAACTGAGCAAAGAGCCTGTCCCTCAAAATGTAACGCTGCCAACACGCGCAGCTTTGGAGTGGAGGCGAAGCCGCAACGGAAAAGCTGTCGCCGTGCTTGGCCTGGTTAGGCATTTTAATGAGGTCCGAAAGCCCAGTTATGTATCGCCCAGAACTGATCCTCGCTATTTAAGCCCTCGAACCTCGTCAACGCAGCAAACAGCTGTGCTGGGACTACGTACTCGTATACTGCCTTGTCAGGCAAGTCCAGTAATGAGTACTGGTATGGTATTGCAAGTTGCTGTGTGGACGAGAGATTTAGCTTTTCTAAAATCTGCTTTACTATAGTTTCAGGTATATCTGCAACAAAATGAATTTGTCCGTCAGTCACATTATTTGAGTAGACATCAAAGGGCTTCGTTTTTTCTGAAAAACTTGGATACCCGGTCGAAGACGAGTAAACAACTTTAACAAAGTTTTTGATAATTTTTGGAACACAGTCGATAGCGACGTTTAGCAGCCTTTTGTTATATAGGTAGATAATTTTTTCTACCCCAGAACCAACCAGTTCAAGCTTCGAATTAGATCTCTTTACTTGGGAGAGAGCATAAAATTTTTGGTTCTTGTCCTTTACATTCTTTCGGGCATGCGCAGACAGGCTTTTAGCATTTCTATCTTCGAATTTATACGACTGATTTCCCCCAAGCATAGCGGTCGAACTATATCTAAAAGCTCATCGTCGGAGATTGCAATCAAGCCATTCTCGATAGGAATTTTTTTGGCTCTCAAGGTCCTTAATTTTTCTGAAAAATACCTCTTTACATGGCTTTCGTTAAATATAAGGGCTGCTAGGCTAGATATTGAAAACAACGCTGGCTCCCAGCCCGGCTCGAAGTACATCCAGCCCAATGATCCCGAAAATATGATGAAAGAAAATACAAACAAAATCGAATCCTGTAGTTGCCTAACAGTTTATTAGTGCGCATGCGCGTTTTTCTGGAAGGCCCAACCCTGCCAAAAACTACCAACCAATTGATAGTATTGGTAAATCACCAATATCCATACAACAGTTCGCTAGAGAAATGCGCATGCACGTAACCATTTTAAGATATCTTTACAAATTGCACATAAACATACAATTGAATTTATCAACTCATTGTTATTTAAAGGCTTTATTAAGACACAGCTGCAAATTTGAGCACTTACCCCGCCAGCGATATGGAAAAGCGCGCATTACAGATTAAGAATACTTTATTATACTGATTTTATATACAGCAATTGAGAGAGTTTCCCCAAATGGCCAGTAGCCCTTTCCTAAATGAGGTTCGCACGTCTATTCGCGTCCGCGGGATGAGCATTCGGACTGAGAAAACATACATTTACTGGATTCGCTTTTTCATTCGATACAACCATTGCCGTCATCCAACTGAAATGGGGGCAGCCGAAGTTGTGGGCTTCCTCGGTCACCTGGCCACTGAACGCAATGTCGTAGTCCACACCCAACGTATAGCGTTGAACGCGCTGGCGTATTTGTATAACCAATTCCTGAAACAGCCATTGGGTGATCTTGAATTCAAGTATGCCTCCAAGCCACAACGGTTGCCTGAAGTGCTCATGGCGGCTGAAGTCGCTAGTATCCTCAAGGAGATGACCCGAGACAATCAGGAAAGCATTGGCCCTTCTATTCCGGGTGTTTTGGCAAAAAAATACCCTTCTGCTTACCGGCAGTCTGCGTGGATGTATTTGTTTCCATCTAGCAGCATTTCTCGCCATCCCGTTACTGGCGTGTTGTGTCGCCACCATTTGCATGATTCTGTACCCAGGAAGGCGTTAAAAAAAGCCGTGACGGCTGTAAAGCTGACTAATAAGCGGATCTCTTGCCATACATTTCGTCATAGCTTTGCTACCGAGCTGCTGAGAAACGGTAGGGATATTCGAACGGTTCAAGAATTACTTGGGCATTCTGATGTATCTACCACACAGATTTATACCCATGTGCTCGGCCAACATTTTGCGGGCTTAACAAGCCCTCTGGATGCTATAAGCTTAGTTACTAGGCATTTACTCTCACCACGCTACCGCCACGGCGCACCTGGGTTACGTTAAAACGCTCCGCTTGCGACCGTCTCTGTTTTTTTTCCACCCGGCATACTGTCTTAAGCCACCAGACCGCTCTCTTAAATTGCTCACGCTAGTTTATTAACCTTACTTTATTCACAAGTTCGCCTTAGGTCACGTGGCTATGCAAATTTTTTTATCTTGGGCTCAACAGTCAGTTTGGTTGCCTTGGTCTGGCATCGCTGCGCGATGCTCTCGCGGGTGCCTCGCTCCGCTCGTTACCACGCGCTACAAAATGTGGCTACGCAAGTAGTGTTGCCAATTCTTCTCACGTGTACAAAATGCTCTTGCTTCATAACTCGTTGCCACTGGCCTTCCTTTGCAAATCCTATTAGCCTGCTAATTCACTATTAAGGGTTTGGCATGCAAGAGACGACTTCTCGGCAGCGCTTGGCGGGCGTGCTGATTTTGCTTGGATTGATCGCACAAATTATTGGCTTTACCAGTTGGTTGAGTACTGCGCATGCGGTGAGCTATTTGCTGTGGGTGGCGGTTGTGTTGCTGTGGCGGGATATTCCTAAGCGTTCGCGGATTCAGGCGGCCGTACTAATCGCACTCGGTGCGGGCATGCTGCTGGTGGCGCGGTTTGTGTATGGCGCCGAGGTGGATTGGCCCGCTATGTTGCAGGGCAATTCGTTTGTGGCGGCGATGCTGGTGGGCGTTAGTTTTATTTCGCTGATTGGTAAGCAAGGTAATAAGGGCGCGACGGGAAGTCGAGTGACCGGAGCGGGTGGCGTGCTGCGTACCTGGTTGGGCGTTCACTTCCTGGGTACGATTTTAAATCTCTCTACCGTGTTTATGGTCGGCGATAAGCTGGCCCGGCGTGGGCCGCTCACTACGCCGCAGCTGTTGGCGCTTAACCGCGGGCTCTCTAGCGCGGCGCTGTGGTCGCCTTTTTTTGCCTCCATGGGCGTAGTGATCGCGCTAGTACCCGACGTTGAGTACGCGCAAATTGCCGTGGTGGGTTTTCCCATGGCGATGCTGTCGGGGCTGTTAACCACGCTAGAGCTGCGGCGCCGGTTTGATCTCAGCGAGGTGGATGGCTACTCACTGGCACCACGTAGCCTATTGATGCCGGTAGGTATGGCAGCGTTGGTGATGCTTTTTCACTTTGTGCTCACCCCTGCCCTTACCATTGTCAGCATTATTACCTTTCTGCTGCCCAGCGTGGCGGTATTGAGCAACCTACCCCATGGGCCCCGTTTTACCCTGCGACGTATTCGCCAGCACACCACCACGCGGCTACCGGCCATGCGCGGGGAAATTTCGCTGTTTTTAGCCGCGGGGCTATTAACGATTGGGCTTTCAACACTGGTAACAGCCGCGGCAGGCAGCGACTGGACGCTATTCACCCGCTTTGGCACACCTCAGGCGATGCTTAGCTTTGCAGCAATTACCCTGAGCGCGCTGGCAGGCTTACATCCCATTATTGGGGTGTCGGTGTTGGCCTCAATATTGAACCTGCAGAACGGAGAACAGACCGTGTTTGCGTTTGTGGCGTTAACGTCATGGGCGGTGGGCACCAGCGTGGGCCCGCTTTCGGGGATCAACCTGTCACTGCAGGGGCGCTACGGGGTGAGCGGCTACCGCATGATGAAAAATAACCTGCTCTATGCAGCAGTCATGAGCCTGCTCTCGCTAGGGGCGATCGCAGGCGTCAGCTTACTGGTTACCTAATCGATCAGGTCTCAATGATTTTATTGGGAAAACGGTAGAAGTAGCGATGGCCACACTGATGGCAAGGCTCCAGGCGTGCAACGGTAGGCAGCATCACCTGGGCATCACAGTGGGTGCAGGCCATTAGGCCAGGCGCCGCCATCTCACCTTCGCAGTAGTCAGCGCGGGCAGCTTCTAAATCTTCTTCGAAGCGCTCGCGTTCGACCACGCTGCGGTCAGCAATTGAAAGCAGCGACTCCGCCACGCGGCGCGAAAGGCCGTCAATGTCGATGCCCAACCAGCTGGCTACCTGTTTGCCGGTATCTGCCATGTAGTAGCGCATATCTTTCAGGTCACGCTCGACCCAGGCGCGCAGCAGGGCTAGCTCATCTTTGGTGTACTCCTCTAGCTCCGCTTCAAACTCGACCGCGTCGTCCAAATCCTTCTGCAAGTTTTCCCAGGTTAGCTCATTGGCGCCCCCCTGCATCCGCTCTAGCAAGCGCTCATAGCCTTCGCGCAGGCGATTGTCATTCTGCTGTTCACTCATGGTGCCTCTCCTTTTGTCGACGCGTGCAGTTACCTATCATCGGCTTACCGTTCAAGGATACACCCGCATAGGATACAATCGACCTCACTTATCTGACAGATGTCATCTAACATTCACTTTGCGCCCCTTTTGGGCGAATACGCCAAGGCATTAATAAACCGATGGACGCACACTACAGCCCTCGTGATATCGAACGCGACGCCCAGCAGTATTGGGACAAACATCAGTGCTTCAAAGCCGTAGAGGACGCCAACCGCGAGAAGTTCTACTGCCTCTCCATGTTCCCCTACCCCAGCGGCAAGCTGCACATGGGCCACGTGCGTAACTACACTATCGGCGACGTTGTCTCACGTTTCCAGCGCATGCAGGGTAAAAATGTCATGCAGCCCATGGGCTGGGACGCTTTCGGCATGCCCGCGGAAAACGCCGCCATCCAGAATCAGGTGCCGCCCGCCAAGTGGACGTACCAAAATATCGACTACATGCGCAATCAGTTGAAGGCGCTGGGTTTTGCCTACGACTGGAGCCGCGAGTTCGCCACCTGCGATACCAGCTACTACCGCTGGGAGCAGTGGTTCTTCACCAAGCTGGTAGAAAAGGGCTTGGTGTATAAGAAAATGTCGACGGTTAACTGGGATCCGGTGGATCAAACCGTCCTCGCCAATGAGCAAGTTATCGAAGGCCGCGGCTGGCGCTCCGGTGCGCTGGTTGAGCGTAAAGAGATACCGCTGTGGTTCTTGAAGATTACCGACTACGCCGATGAGCTGCTGGCCGACCTGGATAAAGTCGAGTGGCCCGAGCAGGTCAAAACCATGCAGCGCAACTGGATTGGTAAATCCCGCGGTGTCGAGCTGACCTTTGATGTCAAAGGCGCTGATGGCCAAGCCAATGAGCCGCTGGCGGTTTATACCACTCGCCCGGATACGCTGCTGGGCGTTACTTATGTGGCGGTTGCAGCTGGCCACCCGCTGGCCAAGCAGGCGGCCGAGCAGAACAGCGAGCTAGCTGCATTTTGCGACGAGTGCGCCAGGGGTGGCACCTCCGAAGCAGAGATGGCCACCAAAGAGAAAAAAGGCATGCTCACCGGCCATAGGGCGGTTCACCCGCTAACCGGCGATGAAGTGCCCGTTTACGTGGCAAATTTCGTGCTCATGGAGTTTGGTACCGGTGCCGTCATGGCGGTACCTGGCCACGACCAGCGCGACTGGGAGTTTGCCACCAAGTACGGCATTGCCATCAAACCGGTCATCGCCGATGAAAGCGGCCAGCCTGCCGACGTTTCTGGGGCGGCCTACGCCGAATACGGCAAGCTGGTTAATTCAGGTCAGTTTGATGGCCTTGATTTTGAACAAGCCTTTGATGCCATTGCCGCCAAACTGGCGGAGCTTGGTCGTGGCGAAGTCAAAACCAACTACCGCCTGCGCGATTGGGGCGTTGCCCGCCAACGCTACTGGGGCGCGCCAATTCCGGTGAAATACGGCCCGGAAGGTCAAACCGTTCCGCTCACCGATGATGAACTGCCGGTATCGCTACCCATGGAAGTCACCGTAGACGCCTCCGGCTCGCCGCTGAAAAAGATGCCGGCGTTTTCTGACCTGGGCGATGGCTGGACGCGCGAAACCGACACCTTCGACACCTTTATGGAGTCGTCTTGGTACTACGCGCGCTTCTGCTGTGCGGATAACACCGAAGCAATGCTGGATGAGCGCGCCAACTACTGGCTGCCGGTGGATCTCTATATCGGCGGTATCGAGCACGCCATCCTGCACCTGTTGTATGCGCGTTTCTTCCACAAGCTGATGCGTGACTTTGGCTTGGTGGATTCCGACGAGCCCTTCCAGCAGCTTCTGACCCAGGGCATGGTCATTGCGGAAACCTTCTACCGCTCCACTGATAACGGTGGCAAGCAGTGGTTTAACCCCGCTGACGTGGAAGTGAAGCGTGATGAGAAAGGCCGCCCTCTGAGCGCTATCCTCATGAGCGACGGCGATCCGGTGGAAATGGGTGGCATCGAGAAGATGTCCAAGTCGAAAAACAACGGCGTTGATCCGCAGTCGATGATCGACAAGTTTGGTGCCGATACCGTACGCCTGTTTATGATGTTTGCCGCCCCCCCCGAGCAGTCCCTGGAATGGTCGGATTCAGGTGTAGAGGGCGCGCACCGCTTCTTGAAGCGCCTATGGCGTCAAGTCAATGAGCACTTGGCAGCGGGCACGCCCGGCACGCTGGACGTCAATGCACTTAACGACGATCAAAAGACGCTGCGCCGGAAAACCCACGAGACTATCAAGAAAGCCAGCGACGACATTGGCCGCCGCACCACTTTCAATACCGCCATTGCTGCGGTGATGGAGCTGTCCAACGCTATCGGTAAGTTCGACGATAGCTCTGAACTTGGCCTGGCGGTTAGCCGTGAAGCGCTGGAAGCCTGCGTACTCTTGCTCTCGCCGATTACGCCGCACCTGTGCCATAGCCTCTGGGAAGCGCTTGGCCATTCAGGCCCGGCCATTGAAGCAACCTGGCCGGTAGTAGATGAATCCGCCCTTACCCGCGACAGCATTGAGCTGGTGGTACAGGTCAACGGTAAACTGCGTGCTCGCCTTGAAGTACCGGCAAGCGCAGATAAGGCGTCTATTGAAAAGCTGGCGATGGAGCATGAAAACGTTCAGCGCTTCCTCGAGGGCAACACCGTACGTAAAGTGATCGTGGTGCCCGGCAAACTGGTTAATATCGTGGTGAGTGGATGAACCGACGCACATTTTTAACCGCTAGCATCGCCGCCTCGGCGGCGGTGCTGCTCAGCGGCTGTGGGTTTCGGCTACGCGGTTCTGAATCGCTGCCTACGCTGCCCCCCCTTGCTTTAGAAGGCGACACCAACAGTGCCGTCGCTCAGCAGATCGCCTCACGTCTTCAGCAGTTAGGCACTCAGGTAGCTGCTGATGCGCCCTGGAGGGTCACGTTGGGCACGCCTGTTTTAACCGAGCGTCGACTCGGCGGTGATGGCAGGGCAAGCCGCGAGCACGAGCTAACGCTTAGCACCAGACTCTCAGTTCAGGAGCGAGCATCGAATGCCTATCACATCAATAATGAAACGCTGTCGACGGATACCCGCATTCGCGTTAGCGATGACGACCTCCTTAACCGCGAAACGCTAATGATGGAAGCAGAACAGACGCTTGCACGCCAGTTGTCTCAGCAAATCATTGAGCGCCTTACTTACGTTGAGGGCATGCAGTGAAGGTATTTGCTGATCAGCTACCCGCTGCGTTAGCAAAAAAGCTACCCCGCGTAGTGATCGTAGCGGGGGATGAGCCCTTACAGCATCGCGACGCCTGCGATGCTGTAAGGGCTGCAGCTCGCCAGGGGGGTGTCGAGGAGCGCGAAGTACTCGATGTCGAGCCCAATTTTGCCTGGGGTCGCTTGATGGAAATGTCGAGCAACCTCTCGCTGTTTGCAACCAGCAAGCTGCTGGAGCTGCGCTTAGGCAACCACAAGCTGGGTCAAGATGGCAGTAAAGCGTTAGCGCAGTACGCCGAAACCCTGGATAACAGCGATGATGTTCTACTGATTGGTATGGGCAAGCTAGATGCCAAGCAGCAAAAAAGCGCCTGGTTCAAAGCGCTGGATAAGCACGGTTTGTTTGTTCCCGTGTGGCCCGTGGACGCTTCCCGCTTAGGCTACTGGCTACGGGATCGTGCTTCATTGCACGGTCTACAAATTGATCTGGAAGCCGCTCGCCTGCTGGGAGAGCGCACCGAAGGCAATCTTTTGGCCGCTGACCAAGAGTTGCAAAAGCTGGCACTGATTCACCCCCAAGGCACCCGCTTGAACGTGGAAAGTATTGCCCAGGGAGTAGAAGACAGCACCCGCTTTGATGTCTTCAATTTGGCCGATGCCTGCCTGAAAGGCGAACCCAGCCGCGCTTCGCGCATTGTGAATGGCTTACGCAGTGAAGGCGTTGAGGCGCCTATCGTGCTGTGGGCGCTTAGCCGAGAGCTACGCACGCTGCTCTCGCTGCATCAGCACCTGGATCAAGGGCAGAGTTTTGAGCACGCCTGCAAAACCCAAAAGCCGATGATTTTTGATAAGCGCCGCCCCGCTTACCAGAAAGCCATTGGCCGCCTGCCCATGAAGCGCTTACATAAATTGCTATTAATGGCCCAGCGGCTCGACTTAGCCGTCAAGGGGGCAGCAGCGGTGCCACTATGGCCCGGCTTACACGATTTAGCCATGACCATGGCCGGGGGCCGCGGGCTGCTCTCAGAGTCGGCCTGGACCTATCGCATTAGTGCAAATAATTAGCACTTTGCATATTACGCTTAAAAATCAAACCATTTGTTTCTATACTCATTCCTTACCACCCCGACTAGTCTATAAGGAAGAAGACGATGAAAACATTGCGTGCTTACCTCTCTACCCTACTGATTGCAGCGCTGGTTATTACCAGCTTACCCGTTGCCGCTGCACCCACTGCGCCCCAATCAATGGATTTAGTCTCCACCCAATCTGTTTTGGCAGCTGACCGTGCTGGCGCTGATCGCGAACGGATTAACGAGATCCTGGCCCGCGCCGATGTGCAAGATCAGCTGGTAAAACAGGGTGTTGATCTGGACGAAGTCGAGGCTCGCGTTGCATCACTCAGTGATGCTGAAGCACAGCAAATGGCCGATCAGCTTGAGCAACTGCCAGCCGGTGCCGGCGTTGTAGGCGCTTTATTTGCCGTTTTCATTATTTTGCTGGTAACCGACATTCTCGGCCTAACCGACGTTTACCCGTTTACTCGCTAATACAAGGCCGCTCATGACCTACCTGTTTTCCAACGCCCGCTTTGCGGGCGTTTTTATTATGCTGCTACTGCTCAGCGGCTGTGCGCGTAATCCGGTATTACTGCAAAGCACCTATCAAGCCCTACCGCCCCATACAGAAATCACCAGCGTACCGTTTTACGCCCAAACAGAATTTCAGTGCGGCCCTGCCACGCTGGCAATGGTACTCAATCACCAGGGTGTCGACACCGACGTTGAGGAGCTGATTCCTCAAGTATTTCTGCCCGGACGCGATGGCAGTGTGCAGCCAGAAATGCTGGCAACGGTGAGACGGCATGAGCAGCTCGCGTTTCCTATTCGCGGCACCATGGACGCCCTATTAAACCATTTGGCAGCGGGCGACCCGGTGGTCGTTATGCAGAATTTGTCGCTGCCGATTTATCCAATGTGGCACTACGCTGTGGCCATTGGTTACGATTTGCCCAGTGAAACGCTTATTCTGCGCAGCGGCGAGATTGAGCGCCATACCATGTCGTTCAGCCGTTTCGATGCCACTTGGGCACGCACAGAGCGCTGGGGATTTGTGGTGGCCGAACCAGGTACTTTGCCTACAGGTATTACTGCCCGCAACGCCTTAGAAGCGCTTAGCGCCTACGAAGAGGCCCATGGGCCACGCGCTACGCTTTCAAGCTGGCAAGCGTTTGTAAAACGCCACCCCACTAACGCTATGGGGCAGTTTGCGTTAGGCAATGCACTTTACGCAGATCAACAACCCGGCAACGCACGCAAGGCGTTTGAACGGGCAACCGAGCTGGATGAGTCAATGGGCGCTGCATGGCTAAATCTAGGCCTTTTACTACTGCAAAGCGATGCGCCTGAAGACGCGCGCGAAGCATTAACCCACGCTGCCTCCCTTGATGGTAGCTGGCGAGAAAAAGCAAGCTTAGCCTTAGACTCTCTAAATAACGATTAAATATCAATCACTAACAGCGTTATTAATAATAACGAGCACAAGTATGATCCTGCAATTAGTAAAGTTGTGGGATGGCAGACTCGGCGGGTGAGTGCTTAAGTTGCATAAGGATGAAGTCTTTAAGCTGTTCATTGGATTACCTACCCATTAACGGAGAGGTGCCATGCAGAACTGCCCTTTGCAACGGAAGCACTCTTTTGATGATTACGTGTTTTTACCAAACGTACTCTCGCCTGCTCGGCAGTATACAGAGAGGGGCGGCATCACTGCCTGCTTGCTGATTATCTCATGATGATGCGCCACTTTCTTCGTCAGCCCGGTGGGCGCTTAGCATCCATTTTTGCCGTCCTTCTTTGCGCTATGTCCGCAGTAATGGGCAGCTATGTTTACAGTGCGTGCCAAAAAGCTAGCGCCGATTACACCACGCTAGTGAGTGATATTGTTCTAGCCCAACAGGCCACGCCTCAGTTACGGGCCGCATTAGAGGAAGGCAGCCGCCAGCCTAGCAGCGAACACATTAAATACATCGATTATTTTATTTCACTTTCCAAACAGCATTTAAATAACATACAGAGCAGTATTGAACGCCACCGATATCTCATCTCGGACGTTGAATACCTGCATAATCACTTCAGCGAGCTTAACAATCGCCTTTCAGACTTAACCCAGCAGTCACAGCAAGCCCAACAGCGCCCAGAGCTGATTGATCCGTTACAACGGGTTGCCATGGAGGTAGGCGGCGCTCAGGCTTGGCTATACAACCAGCTGCTAGAAGAAGTGCGCGACACCTCTGTTCAGCAACGTTTGGTGATGCAGCGACTCTCGATTGCGGTGAGTGCGCTATTGGTGTTAATGGTCAGCGCTGCAATTACACTCTGCCTAGCGGTTATTCATCTCCACCGTCAGCGCAACGTCATGCATCAGCTAATGCTAACCGATGAACTGACCGGGCTATATAACCGGCGCCATTTGGTCAATATAGCATCCGCTGCGCTTACCCAAGCCCAGCGCGATCGAGCACCGCTTAGCCTGCTGCTGTTAGATCTTGATCACTTCAAGCAAATTAATGATACCTACGGGCACCCAACCGGCGATGAGGTACTTCGCCAGATCAGTAAGCAGCTTCGCGAGCTTAGCCGTCCATCGGATACATTAGCGAGGATTGGTGGAGAGGAGTTTTGTTTATTGATGCCCAACACCGCTACCCATGATGCACTTCAGGTAGCAGATCGGTTGCGCCGAGAGGTCGAAGTTAATACGCTGAGCGGTATAGAGCAGCAAACCAACCCGACTATTAGCATTGGCGTGACGACGTGCCAAGTCGGCTCGCTGACGTTTGAGCAGCTTTATTCGTTTGCCGATAAAGCGCTCTATCAAGCTAAAGCACTGGGGCGCAACCGCGTTGAAAAACTGTTGCCCCCCACTGAGCCGTCACCTGATAACAAACCACAAGCTTACGGCCATACGCTTATTCGCGAATCCAGTGACTCTTAAACGTCTACGACAAAGGCAACTTCTCGGATTAGACGCCTGACAAAGCCCTCGCTAAAGCTGTGGCTAGAAAACCCGGTTTAAACCATTCTGCGCAGCCACCCGGTACGCTTCTGCCATGGTCGGGTAATTAAACGTGGTATTTACAAAGTACTTGAGCGTGTTGGCATCGCCCTCTTGCTGCATGATCGCTTGGCCGATATGCAAAATCTCAGACGCCTGGTCGCCAAAACAATGAATACCGAGTATTTCCAGGGTGTCTTGGTGGAACAGAATTTTAAGCATACCCACAGTATCACCGGTAATTTGTGCCCTGGCGGTATCTTTGAAGAAAGCTTTGCCTACTTCATAGGGCACTTTGGCTTCGGTAAGTTCACGCTCATTGGGGCCGAACGAGCTAATCTCAGGGATGGTGTAGATTCCGGTAGGTACATCACTCACAAAGCGATACTCTTTATCGAGCAACTCATTGCACGAGTTCAAGCCTTGGTCGTAAGCCGCGCTCGCCAAACTCGGCCAGCCAATTACATCGCCCGCTGCGTAGATATGGGAAACCGCAGTGCGGTAGTGCTCATCAACGCTTAGCTGGCCACGCCCATTGGCGGTTAAGCCAATGTTCTCAAGGCCTAAGCTGTCGGTATTACCGGTTCGCCCATTGGCCCACAAAAATGCATCAGCGCGAATTTTCTTGCCTGACTTGAGACGCACGACGACGCCTGACTCATCGCCCTCAACGCTCTCGTATTCTTCATTATGGCGAACCAGCACACCGTGCTTACGCAAATGGTAGGAGAGTGCATCGCTAATCTCATCGTCCAGGAACGACAGCAGGCTGTCACGGTTATTAATGAGATCAACTTTGACGCTCAAGCCCGAAAAGATCGATGCATATTCACAGCCAATCACCCCGGCGCCAAAAATTACCAGCGTGCGCGGGGTATGCGAGAGGCTTAATATGGTGTCAGAGCAGTAAATACGCGGATGGCGGAAGTTAATATCCGCCGGGCGGTAAGGGCGAGAACCAGTGGCAATCACGATTTTCTTCGCCACCAGTTCTTCCATGCCTTCCTGGCGGTCACGCACCAACAAGGTGTGCTCATCTTTAAATCGGGCGACGCCATGAAACAGATCAATGCGGTTGCGCGCATAGAAGGTGGTACGCATCTCTACCTGTTTATCGATGGTACCCCTTGAGCGTTCCATCACTTTGGGGAAGGAGAACCAGCGCGGCTCACCAATATCGCGGAACATAGGGTTGGTGTTGAACGCCATGATCTGTTTCACCTGATGGCGCAGCGCTTTGGAAGGAATGGTACCCCAGTGAGTACAATTGCCACCTACCTGAACCTGCTTCTCAATAATCGCTACACGCTTGCCATGCTTTGCAGCGTTGATAGCAGCGCTTTCTCCTGCAGGCCCCGTACCGATCACCACAACATCGTAATTGTGAACCGCCATGCTCTCTGCGTCCCCTTGCTATTTTTGGTCAATCATCCCGTTGCATACAACGCAGTCTTGTTAGCGACGTGTAGCATCATAGCCCAAATCGGCACCACGGCTTTCATCGCTACGGCGGCGCACACCTCCGCGCTTGCGGTTCTCTTCTTCACAAACCTCATCTTTGCCACCGCAAATATCACAGCCATCTTTCATGCCGATTTGATTCAAACCGCCGCAAGAACCGGCAATTGGTTTGCGGCCCATGATGACGCCCACAGCCATCGCACCCATAATCAGTGCCATGAAACCGAATACCAGTAGCCAAATAGTCATATCAACCTCCCCGCTTCACATTGCTTCGCTTTAAATTATTGGTCTTACCTGACGACAACAGTCGTCGTGATAAGTGCCTCACGGTCATTCATCATTAAAGTGATTATACCTTAGCCAAGCCCCTCTTATCAGCGCGGTGATAAGTCATTCCCTTCACAAGGTTATATAAACAAACGGGGCCAGCCCAAAAGGCCAGCCCCGCTTAACGCTACTATCGACTTACGCCGACCGTTTAGCCACCGAAATCATCCAACAGGATATTTTCCGGCTCAACGCCCATATCAAGCAACAACTTGATAACCGATGCGTTCATCATCGGCGGCCCACACATGTAGTACTCGCAATCTTCAGGTGCTGGGTGATCCTTCAGATAGTTTTCGTACAGCACATTATGGATAAAGCCTGTCGGCCCTTCCCAATTATCTTCCGGCTGAGGATCAGATAGCGCCAGGTGCCACTCAAAGTTAGGGAACTCTTCGGCTAACTGGTCGTACTCTTCGTTGTAGAAGGTTTCACGCCAGGAGCGAGCACCGTACCAGAAGGTAATCTTGCGATCAGACTTCAAGCGCTTCAACTGATCGAAGATGTGACTACGCATCGGTGCCATACCCGCACCACCACCGATAAAGATCATCTCGGCGTCAGTATCACGGGCAAAGAACTCACCGAACGGTCCCATTACGGTGACCTTATCGCCCTCTTTAAGGCTGAAGACATAAGTCGACATCAAGCCAGGCGGATGGTCAGTGCCGGGAGGCGGCGTGGCAATACGGATGTTAAACTTGAGGATACCCTTCTCGTCTGGGTAGTTCGCCATGGAGTATGCGCGAATCACTTCCTCGTTGTTCTTGTGGGAAATTTTGAACATATCAAATTTTTCCCAATCACCCCGATACTCCTCGTCGATATCAAAATCAGAGAACTTGATATCGTAAGGCGGTGCAACGAGCTGTACATAGCCACCGGCGCGGAAGGCGACTTCTTCGCCCTCTGGCAGTTTCAGGTTTAACTCTTTGATAAAGGTGGCAACGTTGGGGTTGGCAATAACCTCACATTCCCACTTCTTCACCCCAAAGACTTCTTCAGGCACTTCGACTTTCATGTCCTGCTTCACAGGTACCTGACAAGAGAGGCGCCAGCCCTCTTTCTTCTCACGCATCGTGAAGTGCGACTCTTCAGTCGGCAGAATAGAGCCGCCGCCCTCTTCAACCCGACACTTACACTGGGCACAAGAACCACCGCCACCGCAGGCGGACGAGAGGAAAATGCCGTTAGCGGCAAGCGTGTTTAGCAGCTTACCACCGGCCTGGGTCTTCAAAGTGTGCTCAGGGTCGCCGTTGACCTCAATGGTCACGTCCCCGCTACTCACAAGCTTGCTGCGCGCTGCCAGAATGATCGCCGTCAAGCTAATAACGATGACCGTGAACATGACAACACCGAGCAAGATGACTGTTGTATCAACCATGTCGGTTTCCTATTGCTGGAGGTTTTCTATTACCCGGCGATGTTTGCCACCGCCGGGAAAAACCGGCTCCGATTAAAGCTGAATGCCCGAGAAGGACATAAAGCCTAACGACATCAGCCCCACGGTGATGAAAGTAATGCCCAGCCCTTGAAGGCCACCCGGCACATCGCTGTACTTCAGCTTTTCACGAATACCCGCCAGGGCGGCAATGGCCAATGCCCAACCGGTGCCCGCGCCAAAGCCATAGACCACGGCTTCGCCAAAGTTATAGCTACGCTCCACCATGAACAGTACGCCACCCAGGATGGCGCAGTTAACGGTAATCAGCGGCAGGAAGACCCCTAGCGCGTTGTAGAGCGACGGTACGTACTTATCAAGGAACATTTCCATGATCTGTACCAGCGCCGCAATGACACCGATGTAGGAGAGCAACCCAAGGAAGGAGAGGTCGATGTTTTCAGCACCGCTAATACCGGTCCAGGTCAGCGCACCTTCCTGTAGCAAGAAGGTATAGACAAGGTTGTTAACCGGCACGGTGACGGTCAATACCACAATCACCGCAATGCCCAAGCCAATCGCTGAGGAGACCTTTTTGGACACCGCCAAGAAAGTACACATCCCCAGGAAGAAGGCCAGTGCCATGTTTTCAACAAACACCGAGGCAACAAAAAGACTCAGATAATGTTCCATGTTACACGGCCTCCTTGGGCTTGGTGTTTTCCTTCATTTTGAACTCATTATCTTCTACTTGCTCAGGGTTAACGGAACGCATTACCCAGATCAGTAGACCGATAATAAAGAACGCTGAAGGCGGTAGTAATAGCAAGCCGTTAGGCACGTACCAGCCACCATTTTGCACGGTCTGGAGGATGGTAATGCCAAATACGCTGCCCGAACCCAGCAGCTCACGGAAGAAACCCACCACCATGAGTACAAAGCCATAGCCGAGGCCGTTACCAATACCGTCTAAAAACGACATGCCCGGCGTATTGGACATCGCAAAGCCTTCAGCGCGCCCCATGACGATACAGTTAGTAATGATCAAACCCACAAATACCGAGAGCTGCTTAGACATCTCATAGGCATACGCCTTGAGAATCTGATCAACCACGATAACCAGCGAGGCAATAATGGTCATCTGCACGATGATACGGATCGAAGAGGGAATATGATTCCTGATCAACGATACGAACAGATTTGAGAATGCCGTTACGAAAATAACCGCCAGCGCCATAACGAGCGATACGCTCATACTGGTGGTTACCGCAAGTGCCGAACAGATCCCCAGAATTTGCAGCGCAATAGGGTTGTTCTGGAAAATCGGCGCTGTTAAAACGCCTTTTGCATTTACGTCCGCCATGATCAGGCCCCCTCAACGTCTTCGAAGTTGGTATCGGTCTCTTCGGCGTCTTCCGGCTCAGTGCCTCTGCGGAATTTAGCCAAATAGGGACCGAAAGCTTCTTCGCTCAACCAGAACTGCAGCATGTTAGTCACGCCGTTACTGGTCAGCGTAGCGCCAGATAGCGCATCGACTTCGTATTCGTCACTGGCGCCGCCTTTGGTCAGGTGAATCTCCGGTGAGAGGTCGCCCTCTTCATCGTAAATTTTCTTGCCTTCCCACTGGGCTTGCCAGCGCGGGTTGTTAACTTCTGCGCCCAAACCTGGCGTTTCACTGTGCTCGTAGTAGGTGATACTGACAATAGTATTGCCATCACCCTCTACGGCCAGGAAGCCACGCATCAAGCCCCAAAGCCCCTGACCACGAATCGGCAACACGATCTGTTCCGGATCGTCTTCACTGCCGACCAGATAAACAGTCGCGTAGTTTTCAACCCGTGAAAGGCCCGCGATGTCTTGATCGCCAGAAAGCGTGCGACCCGAGGCCGGGTCACGGGCAGCCTCAAAACTATCGTAGGTATCGGGATCGAACTCATCGGAGTACTCACCCGTATCCAGGTCAACGACCCGTGCGATGATCTCATCGCTAAACACCTCTTCAACGTCCATACCCGGCTCATAAAGCTTGGCAACGTTCAAGATGTTGGTTTTACGGTCGAGTTCCTGGTTAAGCTGTTGCATGGGTCGCAAGGCGACCGCCGCGGTCGAGACAATGACGGAGCACACGATACACAGTGCAAACGCCACAATCAGGACTTTCTTGATGGAGTTGTTACCTTGTGCCATTAGGCAGTCTCCTCGGCCGGTACGGCGGTTCGCTTCACGCGACGCTTGATGTTGGCCTGGACGAAGAAATGGTCAATCAGCGGTGCAAACAGGTTAGCGAACAGAATCGCCAGCATGATGCCTTCCGGGAAAGCCGGGTTCACAACGCGAATCAAAACAGTCATCACACCAATCAGCGCACCAAACAGCAGACGGCCTTGATTGGTCATCGACGCCGACACCGGATCGGTTGCCATGAAGACCATACCGAAAGCGAAACCGCCGATCACCAGATGCCAGTACCACGGCATGGCAAACATTGGGTTGGTATCAGAGCCGATTAGATTAAACAGCGTACTGGTCACCACCATGCCCAGGAGTACCCCCAGCATGATTCGCCAAGAGGCAATTCCCGTCCACAGCAACACAGCGCCGCCGATAAAGATGGCTAGTGTCGAGACCTCCCCGATCGAGCCAGGGATAAAACCGATGAAGGCATCCCACCAGCTAAAGGTGTCGGTCAACGCAGACATACCGTCCTGGAACGCTAGAGAGAGTGCCGTCGCACCAGTATAGCCATCAGCGGCAACCCATACAGAGTCACCAGAGATTTGCGCGGGATAGGCAAAGTAAAGGAATGCACGACCGGTCAGCGCGGGGTTCAAGAAGTTTTTCCCCGTGCCGCCGAAGATCTCTTTACCAATCACCACACCAAAGGTGATACCCAAGGCAACCTGCCAAAGGGGAATGGTGGCGGGCAGTACCAGCGCGAAGAGTACGGAAGTGACGAAGAAGCCTTCGTTGACTTCGTGACCGCGCTTGATAGCGAACAGCACCTCCCAGAAACCACCGACCACAAAGGTGACCAGGTAGATAGGTAGGAAGTAGGTAGCGCCAAGGACAAAGTTAGCCCACAGGCTATTCGCATCATGACCGGACGACAGCGTCATCATAATCGCTTCGCGCCAGCCTCCCATAGAGGCATAGCCCGCATCAATTGCCGTGTTGGCCTGCCAACCAGCGCTCCACATGCCGAAAAACATCGCCGGAAAAGTACACATCCACACGGTAATCATGATGCGTTTAAGATCGATACCGTCACGCACATGCGCGGTGGTTTTAGCCACGCTCGGTGGCGTGTAAAAAATAGTATCTACCGCTTCAAACAGCGGATAGAACTTTTCGTACTTTCCGCCTTTGTGGAAATGCGGCTCGATATTTTGGAGTGTCTGTTGAATACCCATTATCAGGCCTCTTTCTCGATCATGGTGAGATTATCACGCAGGATGGGGCCATATTCGTATTTGCCAGGGCAAACATACGTGCACAGCGCCAGATCCTCTTCGTCCAGCTCCAAACACCCAAGCTGCATGGCAACCTCAATGTCGCCCACGATCAACGAACGCAATAGCTGAGTCGGCATGATATCTAGCGGCATCACCTGCTCGTAGGCACCTACCGGCACCATAGCACGCTCGGAACCATTGGTAGAGGTCGTCGGCGCATAGTTGCTGAGCCCCTTAATCTTGGAGATATAAATACCCAAGACCGAGTGACGATTAGCACCAGGAGACAGCCAACCCATAAACGTGCGCTTGTTGCCCTCTTCCAGCAAACTCACTTGATTGCTGAAGCGGCCAAGGTAGGTCAACTTACCTTCAGCGGCAAAGCCAGAGAATACCGAACCAGAAATTACGCGAGTGTCCTCGGGTTTGATGACTTCGTTGGTCAGGAGTTCATCTGTACTAGCGCCGACACGGGTACGAATCAGACGCGGATTTTCAGCACGCGGGCCACCAATGGCAACCACACGGTTCATATCCAGCTTCCCTTCTACAAACAACTTACCGAACGCAATAACGTCCTGGTAGCCGATATGCCACACTTTTTTGTGCAGTGCGACTGGAGAAAGGTAGTGAATATGCGTGCCGACAAGTCCCGCAGGATGAGGGCCGGCAAAGCTTTCGGTTTTTACGCCGTCAACATCGCCACCCGGGACTGAGGCATTTTCGCCCGTACATAAGAAGACGTTGCCCTCGGTCAGGCGCGCTAACACCTTGAGGCCATCCTCGAATGCCTGCGACTGCTCGTTAATGATCAACGCAGGGTCAGGGCTAAGTGGATGGGTATCCACGGCGGTTACAAAAATATCGGCCGGGGTGCTATCAATGGCCGGGGTGCGCGAGAAAGGACGAGTGCGCAATGCAGTCCAGAGTCCCGATTCTACCAGTTGGTCGACAACGACCTGACGTTCAAGCTGCGCTAAGGCATTACGATCATGAGCAGCGAATTCGACCGCTTCCTCAGTTTCGTCTACTTTAATTACGACAGACAGCAAACGACGTTTTTCGCCACGGTTTATTGCAAGCACTTCACCGGCAGCGGGCGCTGTATAACGCACACCAGCAATTTTCTTATCGGTGAAGAGCAATTGGCCCAGTTTGACCTTATCCCCTTCCTGGACTTCCATCGTCGGCTTCATGCCAACGTAGTCGGTACCCAGGATTGCCACGTGGCGCACAGGCCGCGCATCTTCAATACGCTGCTCGGGCGCTCCCGTGATGGGGAGATCCAGGCCTTTTTTGACTTCGATCATAGTCTCGCCCAGTTGTTGGATCGGATATACGAAGGTATGGGGTTCGAATGCTTATTTTCTGCTCAGCGAATTGTTATTTTCTGCTCAGATTGTTACCAGTCCGGCCCAAGCAGCACTTGAACCACCCCGAAAAATCCATCGTATTATAAAGATAAGCGCGTCCAATGACCACATCCCTGATGACCACCAAAAGTGCTATATACATTGGCAAAAGATGAGATTGAGACCAAAAAAACGCCACCCGAAGGTGGCGTCAACGCATTCTCTTAGCTCTAACACCCGGCATGCGGGCTTTGCTAAGTTTAACTAGCGAGGAAGTTTTAAAAACCGTACGTTAGACATTTGCTGCAAAATACGTACGACTTGGCAGCTATAACCAAACTCATTGTCATACCACACATAAATGACCGCATGATGGCCGTTGGCGATGGTAGCTTTAGCATCCACGATACCGGCATGACGATTGCCCACAAAGTCCGACGACACCACTTCTGCTGAATCGACAAAGTCAATTTGCTTCTGGTAGGCAGACTCGATCGACATACGGCGCAAGTAGTCATTTAGCGCTACGGCATCTGTCGCTTTATCCAGGGTCAGATTGAGAATGGCCATAGAGACATTAGGGATTGGCACACGAATGGCGTTGCCGGTCAGCTTTCCCTCTAGCTCAGGTAGCGCTTTCGATACGGCCTTGGCTGCTCCTGTCTCGGTCAATACCATATTCAGCGCCGCACTACGGCCACGACGGTCACCTTTATGGTAGTTGTCGATCAAGTTCTGGTCGTTGGTATAGGCATGCACGGTTTCCACATGCCCATTCACCACACCGTACTCGTCGTTGAGTACCTTCAATACCGGAACGATCGCATTGGTAGTGCAAGAGGCAGCAGAGACGATGAGATCGCTGTCGCCAATGGATTCGTGGTTAATACCGTAAACGATGTTTTTAATATCGCCTTTACCCGGTGCCGTTAGCAGCGCTTTGGCAACACCTTTACACTGCAGATGCTGGCCCAAGCCCTCTTCATCGCGCCAGATACCGGTATTATCAACAATCACCGCGTTATCGATATCATACTCGGTGTAGTCAATCTCGCTGGGCGAATCGGCGTAAATAACCTGAATAACATTGCCGTTGACCGTCAGCGTGCGGGCCTCTGCATCGACCATGATGGTGCCGTCAAAAGGCCCATGTACTGAGTCACGACGCAGCAGGCTGGCGCGCTTCTCAAGATCTTTAGCCACATCGCCACGGCCACGCACCACAATAGCGCGCAAACGCAGCAGATTACCGCCCCCGGCCTTCTCTATCATCACTCGTGCCAGTAAACGACCAATGCGGCCAAAACCGTAGAGCACCACGTCTTGCGGCTCCCCGGTGCTAGCACCCGGCTGGTAGCCATCAATAATCTCTTGCAGCTCTTTACGCAGGAAGGCTTCGACATCGCCACCGCCCCGGTTCTTGAACATCACCGCCAGCTTCCCTACATCCACATGGGCGGGGCCAAGGTTCAAAGCGACCATCCCCTTCACGATAGAGTAGGTATCCTCAACGGAGAGCTCAGTCCCTTCTATTTTACGCACGAAGCGGTGGTCTTTAAGAATGCGGATGACCGACCGTTTAATAAGTGAACGCCCGAACATGGTGGCAACGACGTTATTCTGACGATAGAGCTGCCCTACTAACGGGATCATCTGCTCCGCCAAGGCTTCGTTGCCTTGCCATTCTTGAAAAACGTTTTCGAGCGCTTGCTGACTCACGTGCGGCCTCATCAGGTAGTGGGAACGGAGAGTGTATTATCCGGGGCAAGCGCAGCGGTCGCAATGACTGGATAGTCGCACAACATGTAGGGGTATTACAGAAATGCCAATCTCACTACAAAACCTCTTTCAGTACAGATTAACCCGCTACCTTAAGCCGCGGCACTCTAACTGAAACGGGTGATCGTGTATGATCTCCCTTCCGTTTCAGCGCAAAACGATATCTTGCTTATGCCGACATTCTCTCTGCTCGAACCGCCCCAGCCCCAAGGGACTCGCGATACGCTCTACTGGACATCGCCGCCGGGTAGCGCGACTGCGCTGGCACTCTCCCGCGTTGCTGCGAAAGCTCCGCTATTGGTGATCACTCCCAATACGGCCAGCGCGCAGCGTCTTGAACAAGATCTCTATTTTTATAGCGACGTACCGGTACTGCCCTTCCCCGACTGGGAAACGCTGCCCTACGACAGCTTTTCACCCCATCAGGACATTGTTTCTGCGAGGCTGCGCACCCTGCGCCAACTGCAAGATGGCGTGCGCGGCATTGTGCTGGTGCCGATCAACACGCTGATGCAGCGCTTGCCCCCGGTTGAGTACATTGCCGGGCGGGTCATGACACTCAAAACTGGCGAGCGCTTGAATCGCGAAGCGTTTCGGGAATCGCTCTCCCGAGCGGGCTATCGTACTGTCGAAACGGTCTATGAGCCCGGCGAATACGCCATGCGCGGCGCGCTGATTGACCTGTTTGCGATGGGTATGGATGAGCCGATCCGTATTGATCTGTTCGACGACGAGATCGATTCGCTGCGCCACTTCGACCCTGGCAGCCAGCGCTCGACTGATAAGCTGGAATCGCTAGAATTGCTACCCGCCCACGAGTACTCGCTAAGCCGCAGCGCAATTGCCTGTTTTCGTGAGCAGTTTGAAACCCTGTTCGACGTTGATCCGCGGCAATGCCCTCTTTATAACGATGCGTTGAAAGGCATTCCTTCACCGGGGCTTGAGCACTATCTACCACTGTTTTTTGAACACACCGCATCGCTGTTTGACCACCTGACCGACGATACACGAGTCGCACTGCTGCCGGGAGTTTTTGCTGCCGCCGAGCAGCACTGGCAGTCGATCGACGCTCGCTACGTAAATTTGGGCGTTGACCCAACCCGCCCGCTGCTGCCACCACACCGAGCGTTTTTCCCGGTCAACGATGTATTCTCGGCAATCAAAGCCTGCCCGCGAATAGAGTTAACCGAGGATAGCGAGCAGCGCCATGCGCAACAGCCTGAAGCCGCACCGCTTCCCACACTCTCTATTAATGCCCGCGCCAAGCAGCCATTGGCGGAGCTGTCAGCATTTTTGCACTCCCATGCCCAAACCCGGGTGCTGTTTGTGGCGGAGTCGCGGGGTCGCCGGGAAGCCCTGGAAGAGATCCTGTCGCCACTTCAGCTCTCGCTTCCGCATACCGATAGCTTCCACGACTTTCTCGCTAGCGATCATACCTATGCAATTACGGAAGGTTTGGTCGACAGCGGCTTATGGCTAAATAATCCAAGTATTGCGGTAATTAGTGAAACCGAGCTGTTTGGTGACGTGGTACGTCAGAGCCGTCGGCGCGAAAAAGCCACGGATGACAATGAGCTTGCAGTACGCCACTTGTCGGAGCTGCGCGAAGGTGCGCCAGTGGTTCACCAGGCCCACGGCGTGGGCCGCTATTTAGGGCTGGAAACCTTAGAGGCCGGTGGCCAGGCAAATGAGTTCCTGGCGCTCTCCTACGCCGATGGTGCCAAGCTTTATGTGCCTGTCGACAGCCTGCATATGATCTCCCGTTACAGCGGGGCCGGTGACGAACTGGCCCCGCTGCATAAGCTCGGTTCGGACCAGTGGGAAAAAGCCCGCCGCAAAGCCGCCGAAAAAATTCGCGATACCGCCGCAGAGCTGCTGGATGTCTACGCCCGCCGGGAAGCCCAGCAAGGGGTGGTCTATGAGGCGCCAGGCGAGGAGTATCTGCGTTTTGCGGGTAACTTCCCATTTGAAGAGACCGCTGACCAGCACGCGGCGATTGAAGCGGTCATCAGCGATATGACCTCCCCGCAGCCCATGGATCGCGTGGTGTGCGGCGATGTCGGCTTCGGCAAAACCGAAGTGGCCATGCGCGCGGCATTTTTGGCCGTACAGTCTGGCCGCCAAGTGGTGGTATTGGTGCCCACTACGTTGTTGGCGCGCCAGCACTTCGAGAACTTCCGCGACCGCTTTGCTGACACCGCCGTCAATATTGGCCTGATCTCGCGCTTTACCAGCGGCAAAGAGGTCACCCAGACACTAGAGAGCATTAAAAGCGGCCAAACGGATATCGTCATCGGCACCCATAAACTGCTCGCCAAAAGCGTTGAGCTGCCCAAAATGGGCCTGCTGATCATCGATGAGGAGCACCGCTTCGGGGTGGCGCAAAAAGAGAAGCTCAAAACGCTGCGTGCCGAAGTCGATATTTTGACGCTGACCGCGACCCCTATTCCGCGCACGCTCAATATGGCCATGAGCGGCATCCGTGATCTGTCGATTATCGCTACGCCGCCCGCCCGCCGTCTGTCGGTTAAAACCTTTGTTCAGCAGCACGACACCAGTATCATCAAGGAAGCCCTGCTACGTGAAATACTGCGTGGTGGGCAGGTCTATGTACTGCATAACGAAGTCAAAACCATTGAAAACAGTGCCGAACAGATTCGTGAACTAATCCCCGAAGCGCGGGTAGCGGTTGCCCACGGCCAGCTTCCCGAGCGCAGCCTGGAACGCATTATGTCGGACTTCTACCACCGACGCTTTAACGTGCTGGTGTGTTCGACCATCATTGAAACCGGCATTGATGTACCCAGCGCCAACACCATTATTATCGAACGTGCTGATAAATTTGGCTTGGCCCAGCTGCACCAGCTGCGGGGCCGGGTCGGCCGTAGTCACCATCAGGCGTACGCCTACCTATTAACGCCACCGCCCAAAGCGATGACCCGTGATGCTATCAAGCGTCTGGAAGCAATTAGCGCTTCGGATGATCTAGGCGCTGGCTTTACCCTGGCCAGCCACGATATGGAAATCCGTGGCGCGGGTGAACTGCTGGGGGATGAACAGAGCGGCCAGATGGAAACCATCGGCTACACCCTCTATATGGAGATGCTGGATCGAGCGGTGAAGGCCATTCGCGCGGGTAAAACGCCCAATATCGATGCGCCCTTCAATACCGGCGTGGAAATCAACCTCAACCTGCCTGCGCTGATTCCAAGTGATTATATTCACGATGTTCAGCAGCGCCTGGTGATGTACAAGCGGATTGCCAACACCCAGAGCGATAGCGAACTTAAAGAGTTACAGGTTGAGCTGATCGACCGCTTTGGCTTGCTGCCCAACCCGGTGAAAAACCTGATTCGCCAGACCAAGCTGCGCCACCGTGCCGAGCAACTGGGAATCAGCAAAATCGAGGCTGGCGAGAGCCGCGGTAGAGTATTGTTTGATAGCAGCACCCAGGTGGATCCCTTAACCCTGGTGACCCTCATTCAGACGTCACCAAAGCACTATCGTTTAGATGGCTCTGACACCTTACGGTTTGAATTACCAATGGAAAGTGTCGACAAGCGCTTCCAGCAACTTGAAAACCTACTTAGCACCCTTAACCAAAAAGTAGCGGCGGCGTGAAGCTTGGGGCAAACTTGCCAGTAGCCATGGCCCAGTTGATCAACAGCCGTTTATTGATCCCAGTGGCCCAGCAACGCGCATCAGCAGTGAATTAACACATTAGGAACGATCATGAACATTCGCAATACCTTTACCCTTTGGGGCCCTACCAGCTTGGCCGTGCTACTCGCTGCTAGCCTGGTGAGCCCCGCTTTTGCGCAACCAGCTAACGAGCAAGCCGACAGCCCAACACAGGCGCAAGAGCAGCAGACTCAAGAAAGCTCAGAAGAATCGCCACAGGCGCAAGCACAGGAAATCAGCATAGACGCCGTCGATAGCGCCGCTCAGGTTGCTGATCAGGATGAGCTACCCCGTGGTCACTTCCGCCTACCCGAAGAAGGCGATGTCATTGGCGAGCGCTACACCGTCGTTGTCGAAGACCCCAAGCAGACGCTGATCGATATCGCCCGACGCCACAACATTGGCTATGAAGAGATTCGCATGGCCAACCCGGGTGTCAGCCTCTGGGTACCTGGCGTAGGTACCGAAGTGGTGATCCCCGCCCAATACATTCTTCCGCCTGCGCCGCGGGAAGGCGTTGTCATTAACCTTTCTGAGCTACGTCTCTACTACTACCCTGCCGACAAACCCGGCATCGTCGAAACCTACCCGGTTAGCGTGGGGCGTGAAGAGTTCGCTACCCCCGTAGGCATCACCCGCACCACGGTTAAGGTTAAAGACCCCGCCTGGGCTCCACCGGCATCTATGCGTCGCGAAGCAGCCGAACGCGGCGAACCAGCGCCTTCCGTGGTACCGCCCGGCCCTAACAACCCCTTGGGCGAGCACGCAATTCTGCTGGCCATGCCGAGCTATCTCATTCACGGTACCAACCGCCCTGATGGCGTCGGTATGCGCGTTAGCCGTGGCTGTATCCGCATGTACCCGGAAGATATCAAATCGCTCTACGAGCGTTTGCCTAGCGGTACTCAGGTCAACCTGATGGATGCACCGTTCAAAGCGGGCTTTGCAGCCGATGGCACGCTGTTTGTGCAATCTTTCCCACAGCTGGAAGAGAACGCGGAAGGCTTTGAGCCACTGCTTAATGCCCTTGAACGCGTCACTGAGCTAACTGGCAGTGACGTTGAAATAGACGCGGACAAGATTCAGCGCGCCGTAGAAGCTCCTGACGGCCAATTTATCGCGCTATATGGCCCTCAGGCTCCCGAGCCAGAACCAGAGCCTGTTGAGCTGATTGACGAGCTTAAGCTCAGCGCCGCCACTGACGACGATAAAGACGCTTAACCGAATACCTAGCAACAAAAAACCCCGCCAAGGCGGGGTTTTTGCGTAGCTAGTATCAAAACCTACTGGTCTGACGCTTTAACGTACAGCGCCTTACTACGGCATATTAACTAACTACAGCTTTCTTCCAGCAGCTGCTGAGAGAGTCAGACGACTCCCTCAGCAGCCCAAGCAGAATTACTTCTGCATGGAACGCTGGAACATACGGTTCATTTCTTCACGGTTCTGCTCAGACATCTGCAGAGCAGCCTGCGCGTCGCGCTGGGCTTGGTTTGCAGTGTTCATAGCTTGTGAAGCCATGCTGCGTGCTTCTGCAGCGTCAGCCTGTGCAGATTCTGCAGTCATGCGAACTTCTTCCAGCGCGCTGGTAGAAGCACAACCAGCAAGAATTGCCAGAGAAGCGGCAGCAGCAGTCATCTTCAGAGTAGTTTTCAGAGTCATAATGTTCTCCTTGAGTCGTCCTTGGGTACTACGTTAAGGGTATGACAAAGGTAAGGCTAGTCACTTAAATTAGAATAAGTTCTTAGCTTAAATTTGTCTACCTGCGGTGCAGGTTCTTTTCAGTGACTTGTGCTGCAAAGCACGCAAGTCAAACGCTGTTTTATAATAGACCACAGCGGTTGTCTATAGCCACCTGTTTAAAACCTCGAACTTCCATCAACGGCGTTAGCTTAACGGATCACTACCCGAGTGCCAACACCCACTAGCGCTGCCAGGCGATCGATTTGATCGTTGGTAACGGCAACACACCCCTGAGTCCAGTGATAGCGCCCATGAATATCGGGGTCTGCGCTACCCAGGCCATGAATTCCAATCGCCCCACCCAGTGCGGTATCTTGCGGGGGGCGACCGTAACGTCGATAGTAGTCGAAGTAGTCATCATAATCAGCTTGGGAATAAATCCCTTTTTCCAGCGCCATTCTAGCGTGCGCTGGGGTTGGGTAATCAATGCCTATGAAGGTACGCCACTGGCTTTCGTAATTAAAACGGTTGACATGAAACTCCCCCATGGGAGTCACATTATCGCCGCGAACCCGTTGGGTTTTAGCCCCAGCACGGCCAAGTGATATGGGCGCAAACCGCTCCAGCAGCGCGTTACCCCGAAACACGCTAAGGGTGGCCTCTTTGTCGTCCACCAGCACCCACAGTTCGTTGCTATGACGCGGCACATGAGCGCGACTCAGTATCGTTTCTACGAGATCAGTGGCGGTATCCTGACTGGGCGCAGTAACAGCAGCACTGGCCACGGCTGGCAAGCTCAACACCATGGCTAAAAATCGACGGCGATTAACTAAAAACATGACAGCTCTCGAAACAAGTTAGCCCGCGATTGACCGACTCGGCGCATCTGGTGGCTGTTATACCCTATTCCCACATTCGCCGTTAGCAATTTCGTCATGTACACGACTGACGCCCCGAAGAGCAGTAACCGATAATCCACTAGTAGAGACCCCATCAAACGCCCTGAAACTCTTCCATACTCGCCATTATATTGCGTATCTCGGAATTATGTCCTTGAGCCAGGGCATTGAAAAACTCCTCTTCAGGCTCAATTTTCGCTCGTGCCGCGCGATGCTCGTAGAGCGCTTGAAGGCGCTGATGCGACGATGTGGCAGTTCTCATCGCATCCTCTATCGAGCCGGTGATGGTTTGTTCCGACAAGCGATCCAACTCAGGCGGCTGGGGGAAATCGCTGGAATCATCGAACCATAACTCCAGCACTTCTGAATGGTCAGAGCCATCGTGGAAGAGATCTTCAAGCCCCGTTTTCATTTTTAGCTCACGGCTGGCCAAGTAATTAAACGCCATCTCTAAGCGCTGATTCTCAGCATCCTCAGCGGCTTCGCTATACTGTCGCGCCATCCGGGCATGAAAACCCGCCGCCCATTCGATTAAATCTTTCACCTGGTTATAGCGCATCATGATCTCCTTTCTTAACGACTTGAGCGATGCATAACAATAAACACTACCACTCCAGGCTGGTTTCGCGCAGCGCGCCTATTTCACGCTTGGCCGCCTGAAGATTATCCAGTAACTGCTGGCGCAAACCGGCCTGATTACCCACGGCAATCATAGCGGGGTTGTGAGTTTCGCGCCGCGCAGCACCTTCGTCACTATGTAGGCGCTCAAGTTGCCCCTCCAACCAGTTCAGCCAGCTTTCCGGCTGGGCTTTCAAGTCGCGCAGACGTTGCAGCTCGGCCAAGGCAGGGCCATCCTGGGCCAGCAATACAGTCCAGCGATGCTCCGACAGCCGAGCGTGTTCAGTAACTTCGCGCAGTAACGACTCAAGCGCCAGCTCAAAAAGCGCCAGCGCACTCTCTTCCAACGCCATCTGCCGCGCAGAAGCATGCTCATCACTTCCCGCGGGCAAGGTGACTAATAGCTCCGCCTGATAGAGCAGCTGGTTGGTTCGTGACCGTGCATTCACTTGCGTTTGTCCTCCACGTGCCATTTACCGGCATCAAACATGGCTTTCCAGCCTGTGGCCTTGCCCTCCTCGTCGGTCATCACGTACTGCTCTTTGCTCTTCCGCGAGTAGCGGATTTGCGCCGGGCGACCATCCGGATCTTCACTCGGCGCTTTAAGAATGAAGTGATACTTTTCGGGCAGCTCATCGGCGTGCGCTTTCAGCTCTTTCACCAGCGGCGGCCGTGTTTCACGATTTTTAGGGAACTTGCTGGCAGCCAAAAACAGCCCGCTTGCGCCATCACGCAGCACGTAATGGTCGTCAACTTTTTGGCAAGCCAGTTCCGGCATCGGGATCGGGTCCATTTTTGGCGGCGCCACTTCGCCGCTTTTCAATAGCTTACGGGTGTTTTTACATTCGCTATTGGTACAGCCAAAATACTTGCCAAAGCGGCCTGACTTCAACTGCATCTCAGAGCCGCACTTATCGCACTCGATGATCGGGCCGTCGTAGCCTTTGATCTTGAATTTGCCGCCTTCAACTTCGTAGCCGTCACAATCGGGGCTGTTACCACAGATGTGCAGCTTACGCGTTTCATCGATTAGGTAGTTGTCCATCGCCGTGCCACACTTGGGGCAGCGACGCTTGGCACGCAGCGCATTGGTTTCGGCCTCTTCTCCCGCGTCTTCGGCCACCGCCTCTTCACCAGGAATCAGGTCAATGGTGGTTTTACAACGCTCTTTGGGCGGCAAATTGTAGCCACTACAACCCAGGAAAACCCCGGTGGAAGCGGTACGAATTTGCATATGACGACCACAGCTTGGGCAGTCGATATCCGTTGGCACCGGCTGATTGGGGCGCATGCCATCTTCGCTCTCAGCCTTGGCCAGCTCTTCACGGAATTCTTCGTAGAAGGCATCCAGCAGCGCCTGCCAGTTGCGTTCGCCTTCGGCGACCTCATCCAGACTATCTTCCATGCGGGCAGTGAACGAGAAGTCCATCAAATCAGGGAAGGACTCTTTCAACCGCTCGGTGACGATATCGCCCAGCTTTTCGGCATAGAAACGACGGTTTTCCAGCTTCACATAGCCGCGATCCTGGATCGTTGAGATGATTGAAGCGTAAGTTGACGGTCGGCCAATGCCCTGCTTTTCAAGCTCTTTGACCAGGCTTGCTTCGGTGTAGCGTGGTGCTGGCTTGGTAAAGTGCTGCTGAGGATCGAGCGCTTCCAGTGCCATAGGCGTACCTTTTGGCAAGTCCGGTAAGCTCTGATCTTCATTTTTACCACTAGGCTTCATCACCCGGGTATAACCATCAAACTTCAGTACACGTCCTTTGGCACGTAGCTCGTAGCCATCGACTTCAACACTCAGCGTGCTTGAAAGGTACTCTGCAGGGGTCATTTGGCAGGCCACAAATTGACGCCAGATCAGCTCGTAGAGACGCTCGGCATCCCGCTCCATTCCGGCCAGATCGGAAGCCTTACGCTCGACACTGGAAGGGCGAATCGCCTCATGGGCCTCTTGAGCACTCTCTTTGCTGCTATAACGATTAGGTGCTTCGGGCAGGTAGCGTTCGCCGAACTCTTCACCGATATAGCTACGCACACCCTCAACCGCATCTTTCGATAAGTTGGTGGAGTCGGTACGCATATAGGTGATGTAACCCGCCTCATAGAGGCGCTGAGCCATGGTCATGGTTTTCTTCACAGAAAAACCTAACCGGCCACTCGCCGCTTGCTGCAGCGTAGAGGTAATAAAGGGTGCCGTGGGCTTTGAGCTGGTGGGCTTGTCTTCCCGTGAGGTAATCGCCAGCTTGGCTTTTCTAAGCTGCTCAATACGCGCAAGGGTGTCTTTTTCGGAGGTAGGCTTAAAGGCCTTGCCATCCTGACGAACCAGGGCAAAACGCACCAGCTCACCCTCAGGAGAGGCCAAATCCGCGTGCACATCCCAAAACTCTTCGGGAATAAAGGCACGGATTTCGCGCTCGCGCTCAACAATTAGACGTACCGCGACTGACTGTACACGGCCAGCCGACAGCCCGCGCGCTACTTTCGCCCACAGTAGAGGCGAAAGCATAAAGCCCACAACGCGATCCAGGAAACGCCTTGCCTGCTGCGCCTCTACCCGGGGGATATTGAGCGCGCCAGGCGCCTTGAAAGCGTCTTGAATCGCGTTTTTGGTGATTTCGTTGAACACCACGCGCTTGTAGCGGCTGTCATCGCCACCGATGGTCTCGCGCAGGTGCCAAGCAATGGCTTCCCCTTCGCGATCCAAATCCGTTGCGAGGTAGACAGCGTCAGCCTTCTCAGCCAGCTTCTTTAGCTCGGCAACGACTTTCTCTTTTCCGGGCAGCACCTCATAGCGGGCTTCCCAGCCGTTGTTGGGGTCAATCCCCATCCGCCGAATCAGCTGATCTTGGCTTTTACGTTTTTTATATTCTACTTTCTCTTCCGCCGACATCTTGCGTGTCGCTGCGGCCTGGCGCGCGCGCTCCTTGGGGTCGGAGGCTGCCTTACCTGAGCCGCTGGTCGGCAGGTCACGAATGTGGCCCACGCTCGACTTCACGATGAAATCGTTGCCGAGATATTTGTTAATCGTCTTCGCTTTCGCTGGCGACTCGACGATGACCAGTGACTTGCCCATAGTGCTCCACTTTCCTAATGCACGGACTGTCTAGCGCGTGCTCTGAATTCGGTGCCGTATCGACGGGCTGAAACTGCCCGTTAAAAAAGATACGGATGAAAAAATGCGCCTACCCTACCCCAGCCCTTAGCTAAGCGCCAGTGGCAACCAAGCCGTAGGGAGAATCCATAGACTTTAAACAACCAGGGTTATATTTCAGACAAATAGTAGCTAGACACTAGACTGCCACCGACATTACAGCAACCCAAAAGGTAATAAGGCAAACAAAGCGCCCCCACCAAATAGGCGGGGGCGCAATGAGCTAATGTACTGATTTAGCGTTTAGGCGGCGTCTTTTTACGTCTGGTAGTGCTGGTGGGTTTAGCCGCCGGCTCACTGGCCGACTCGCTAGTCGCAGCAGATTTAGACGATGACTCCTTAACCACAGACTCCTCATTCACCACGGGCTGCTCCTTGGCCACTGGCGCAGACGAAGTCGTTTGCGTTTCGGCCAGCTTAGCAGTAGCAGCTTTGGGCTTAGCGGCAGGCTTAGTTGTCGAAGCCGCTTTGCTGGCCGTCGGCTTGCTCGCAGCTGGCTTATTCGCTACCGATTTGCGGGGTCTTGCCTTATCAAACAACACTTTAATTTGAGCAAAGCGCTCAGCAGCATGCTCTGAAAGATCGCCGCTGGCGGCAAAGACATGCTCAAGGTGGCTAATATAGCCATCGACATCATCGTTGCTGCTACCTGCTAGCAAAGTAGGCAGCGAATTCAACGCCTGCTCACGATCCAGCTTCAAGATAAAGAACTGCTCGCGCACCAAGTTTTTAAAATCACTCAGTTCGATACCAGGCTCAAGCTCCGCACGGGAGGCGCGTAGCCGCTTAAAGTTACGCTCATCTGTCGCTGGGGCGCCACCGAGCACATAGATAAGCGAGCGCATAACCGCTTCATGGGCACTGCCCTTAGCAATTTTCTCTCGCAGCTCTTCCTGACGCTGCTCAATAAAGCGACGGTGCTCGGGCTCTGCCCCTGGACGGCGGCGGTGTACATGGGCATCGCCATACAGACCGACAGCAGCCTGCAATAGCGGCTGGCCGTAGATATCCATAAACATTTTTTCGGTGCTGCTATCCCGCAAATCGCGCATCGCATTGAGGCTGGCGACCAGTTGATCAGACCCCATAGTTTCAAGCGTTTTGAACAGATTATCTTTTGATACTGGGTGACGATTTTTGCGCACTGCTTCCGCCATTACCGGTAGCGGCACCGAAAGTGGATTACGATCAGAAAGCAGCTTGTAGCCCAAACGGATAGGGTGCATACGACGAATCAAGCGGGCAGCTTCCGGTGTCATGATGGCTTTTAGCCACGGCTGCAGAAAGAGCCGATACATCCCCAAATTGATTTCTGAGATCCGTGCCACGGTGGCAAAACGACGATCATCCTCTGGCTTGTGCATTACTGCCTGATCTAACTCTTCAAAGTTACGCGGCATAAATTCGAGCAGATAATCCCGCTCGAACAGCTCAGCGTCTTCACCCTTCTCTGCCGGAGATATGGAGGTTTCGTACAGCCCAGGCGGCAGTACGTCGATGTAATCCATATTGGCGGTGAATTCGGTATGCTCTTTGCGCGATACGCTGCCCGAAACAAATATACCTAGATGGCCGGTCGTATCATGCTGGCAATAGACGATGGTTTGCTCATTGGCAATGATGTCATCGGTGTTTGCATATAAATCACGAATCCACCCCAATGCTTGAGGCGGCGGAGTAATGTCATCCCCACGCGAACAGAACACAACCACCGGCGAACGCACATTACGCAGGTCGATTCGGCGGCCATCATGGGTGACCAGCTGCGCGGTAGAGAGCCGATTACCGACAAATAGATTATCGACGATATACTGAATCTCTTCACCGCCTAATACGACGTGACCACCCCACCAACGCTCAAAATCGAGGTATCGGCCCGCTTCGGTATCGATATTGTCGTAAAGGTGATACTGCTTTTTCCAGTAGGTATTAGCCGGGTTGAGGCGCTCGAAGTTCTGCACCAGCCACGCCCCGTCAAACAGGCCGTCGCCAATATCACTGGTGAGTGCCGTAATCCAGCTGCCTCCCGCCATCCCACCGGTATAGCGCATGGGGGCTTTGCCGTGCTCACCAGCCCAGTAGGAGAGTGGCGCGCCAGCAATCAGGATAGGGCCAAAAACGTCAGGCTCCAAGGCAGCCGCCATCATGACCTGCCAGCCCGCCTGGCAATTGCCCACCACCATCGGTTTTTCAGTCGTTTCGGGATGCAGCTCAATCACATGGCGCAAAAAAGCGATCTCCGACTCGACCACATCCTCAACGGTTTGGCCTGGCTCAGGAAACGGCAAAAAACCAATAAAGTAGCAGGGGTGCCCCGCTTTAAGCGCCACGCCCAACTCACTGTCCGGCTTAAACCCTCCAATCCCTGGCCCATGCCCCGCACGTGGGTCAACCACTACAAACGGGCGCTTTTGCAGATCAATTTCTGTCCCTTCGTGGGGCAACACACGCAACAGTTCGTAGTTGGTTGGCCGCGGCAGCGTCCGACCATCCATCAGCACTTCGGTATCGAACCCCAACACATTGGGCTTGGTTTGCTCCATATGCTCGAGGTACTGATTACCGCGTTCGCGCATAACGTCCAGATAGAGAACGCTGCGCTCCATGCTATCGCGCCAGTAACCAAAGGCTGCACGCCCAAACCCGAAAGGATCGAATAATGAAGCGATCGCCTCACTTCCAGGTATGGCTGTGGAATCATTTTGTTGCTTCAACCATGCGCTAGTGAAAGCGTTAGCAGGAAACATAGTCTTGGCGAGTGGGTTAGCAAGAAAGTTCATAGGGTCTCCCGTTGGGTTGATGCACAGGCATCAGACCCGAAAGCAATGATGCTGCAATGCAATATAGTCTAGGCCACTATGCGCACGGCGTCGATCTTTAACCCTGGCAATTACGCCTTATGTGACTAATGAAGTCCTATTTAGGCAGTCTAAAAGATTCAGTGTTAGCATGCTTTGCCCTGGCGATGAAGCCTGATTTTGATATTAGTTAAAGGGTGCTCACTACGAGGTTTTTATGTCATCCCCCAATCTGCTCAATCGCCTAACATTTCGGCAACTCCAGGTCTTCCAGGCGGTGCATCGGCAGCGCTCCTACTCTCGTGCAGCTGAGCAACTGGGACTGACCCAGCCAGCAGTCAGCGCGCAAATACGGCAGCTTGAGTTGGCACTGGGTCAGCCTCTGTTTAATTATGCGGGTAAAACGCTTCACACGCTTCCCGCCGCCGATACCCTCGCCCACTCAGCGCGCGAAATTTTTGGCCAACTGTCACGGCTGGAAATGAACCTATCGGATATTAACGGCAAAATAAGCGGCGAACTCAACATCGCAGCGGTTTCCTCAGCCCAATATGTGGTGCCTTATTTACTTGCCCGCTTCCGTGCTCACTATCCCGAAGTACATGTCCGCTTAAAGGTATGCAATCGCTGCCAGGCACTCGATCGATTGGCTGAGCAGCAGGACGACTTGGTTATCATGGCCATGGTGCCTGAAGACGATCGCTTGGTAGTGATGCCGATTATTGATAACGAACTGATCGCCGTCGTCTGGCCCGAGCATCCGCTACTTTCGATGCCGCAACCCTCCTTAGCAGACTTTGCGCGCCATTACGTGCTAATGCGCGAACCCGGTTCCGGCGTACGCAACGCTTTTGAGCAGATGGCGGCCAGTCAGCAGGTCGCGCTTCCCCACTGTATTGAGTTAGGTACCAATGAAGCGATTAAAGGGGGCGTCATGGCTCACTTAGGTGTTGCCGTGCTGCCGCGTTTGGCAGTGCAGCTGGAGCTTGAGCAGGGGTTACTGTTTGAGCTGGGGTTGCCCGACTTTCCCATCCACCGCTCTTGGTGCACGGTCTATACGCGGGAGCGCTTACCCACTCCGGTCGCCGAGCTATTTTTGAGTTTCATCCGTGAACACTTACCCGACTATCGCCGTCACTTTCAGGCGCCCGCCAGCCCCTTACCCAGCCATGGGGTAGCCTGTTTGCCGATACTTCCCTCCTGAAGGCGAGTGATGGCTTACGGTGTCTTGTTGGCAGCGAGATATGTTACATTAGCCATCATTAGCGCGATAAAATATTGAGCAAACTTCGTATTAACCAGGTATCAATAGGCAGGCTTGGAACAGGGTTAAACCTTTTTTACGCCTTCGGCCTACCGCACAGAAGAGAGGCTCTGTCACTATGAGCAATAACCCCTCGCAGCGCGTGTCCAGCGGTGAAAAATACCGTAATGAACATGGCATGTCGGTGATCAAGGATGGCATGAAGCAGCGCAAAGCGCAGCCAGAGGCCCCTTCTGTTGAGCTTGAGCGCAAACCCAAGTGGCTGCGAGCACAGATTCCAGGTGGCGAGCGTTTTGAAGCGGTCAAGAAAAACGTCGCGACCCACCGATTAAGCACTGTTTGCGCTGAATCCCACTGCCCCAATATGGGCGAGTGCTGGAGCAACGGCACGGCCACTATCATGCTGATGGGCTCGGTATGTACCCGCGCCTGTCGGTTCTGCGCAGTAGACACCGGCAACCCCCAGGGCTGGCTTGACCACGAAGAGCCTGAAAATACGGCTAAATCTGTAGAGCTCATGGGGCTGCGTTATATCGTACTGACTTCAGTTGACCGTGACGACCTCGACGATGGCGGCGCAACCCACTACGCCAACTGCATTCGCGCGATCAAAGCGCGCACACCCGAGGTGGTAGTCGAAGCCTTGACGCCCGACTTTGATGGTGACCTTGCCGCTATCGAACGCGTCGTCGATTCAGGCCTACAGGTATTTGCCCAAAATGTGGAGACCGTGGAACGCCTGACAGGCCGAGTGCGTGACCGGCGGGCAGGTTACCGCAAAACCCTCGATGTCCTTGCTCATGCCAAGCGCTACCGCCCAGATATCATCACCAAAACCAGCCTGATGCTGGGCTTGGGTGAAACCGACGAAGAGATTTTGCAAACGTTTGATGATTTACGTGAGATCGGCGTCGATATTGTCACGCTTGGCCAGTACCTTCGCCCGACCAAAAATCACCTGTCGGTGGAGCGCTGGGTAACGCCTGAAGAGTTTGATCGCTACCGCGTGATTGGCCTGGAAAAAGGCTTTATGGAAGTGCCCTCTGGCCCGCTGGTACGTTCAAGCTACCGCGCTGATCGCGTGTTTGAGAAAAACAACCTGGGGCTCGCCTCACCTGCCGCGATTCCCGGTCAGGAGCAAGAAGCAAACCCCAATATTATTCCAGCGCTCAACGTAGGATAGGCTTAAATTAAGCGTTCTACGGGGCTTGCTACTATGTATGGAGCGGGTTTTAAGACCCGCTTTATAAGCCTCGTTTTTTGAACCGTTTTTTTTAATAACGGTGACCCAATTTTTACAGTGGCGTGTTCTCGACACTGACCAATTCGCGGTTTAGCCGTTTAGCCAGCGCCTCGGCCAGCTGCTCACCCACCCGATGATCACCTGATAACGAGACGAGGTCAGCCAACTTCGCCATGGGCATACCTGCATAGCCGCAGGGGTTAATGCGCAAAAAAGGCGTCAGGTCACCGTCTACATTCAACGCCACGCCGTGAAAGCTCGCCCCCCGACGAATACGCAGGCCAAGTGAGGCAATCTTCGCCTCACCCGCTTCTGTCATCACATAAACCCCTGGAGCATCGGGCCGCGCTCGGGCGCTCACGCCATAGTGGCTCAAGACGTCAATTACGGCATTCTCCAATGCAGTGACTAAATCGCGCACGCCAATTTTTCCCCGCCGTACATCCAGCAGCGGGTACAGCACCACCTGCCCTGGCCCGTGATAAGTGACTTGCCCCCCCCGATCAACGTGCACCACCGGAATATCGCCGGGCAGCAGCAGGTGTTCGGGCTTGCCAGCCTGTCCTTGGGTAAACACCGGGTCATGCTCGACCAACCAGAACTGATCAGGGGTTTGCGCATCCCGTGTATCGGTTAGCGTGCGCATAGCTTCCCACACTGGCAGGTAGGCCTGGTGACCCAAATCGTGCAACTCAATCGGCACGGCGTTTTCCACGGTTACACCACCATATGCACACGGCCAGTAGCCTTGAGGTCGTCGAACAACTCTTTAATATGCTGCTCTCCGGTCGCTCTAATCACCACACGTACCGATTGAAAACGGCCATTGCGGCTATCGACCACCTGCATTGCCGTTGCATCGAAGTCAGGGTCATGGCGCACAATCACCTGGCACACACAGGCAGGAAAGTCTTCGGCCGCATCGCCGACGACTTTTAACGAGTAATCACATGGGAAAGTGATTTTAGGCGGCTCCTGAGCCGCCGGTTGGCGCAAATCACGAAGTCCCGGAGCACCTTTTTTCATAACAAACCTATTTCGTAAAGACTGATTTTCACAAAGACTGGGTTCATCACAGATATACGCTAGAACCCATCAACCTATCGGCTGTAAGTCTATAATCAATCCGTAAAATTACTAATCAGATTACTAAAGAAGCGCTGCACCTGATCGAACAAGCGCTTAAAGAGACCACCCTCTTCGATGTTTTCCAGCGCCACCAAGCGGCGCTCACCGACCACTTCGTCACCTAAATGCACTTCCAGCGTACCAACCTCGTCGCCAATGGCAATCGGTGCCTGTAGGTCTGGATTGAGGTTTAGGCGCGCACGCAGCTCTTCGTTGCGGTTGCGTGGCAGGGTCATAAAGACTTCTTCATCGACACCAACACGCAGCTCATTGATATCGCCGCCCCAAACCCGCGGCGTTGCCAATACGGCACCGCGCTCATAGAGCTTCATGGTTTCGAAAAAGCGGAAACCGTAGCTGAGCAGCTTTTGGGTTTCCTGAGCGCGTGCTTCATCAGAGTTGGTGCCCATCACTACGGAAATCAAGCGCATATCATCACGCTTAGCTGAAGACACCAGACAGAACCCCGCCTCCGTTGTCCAGCCAGTTTTCAGGCCATCCACCGAAGGGTCACGCCACAGCAAACGGTTACGGTTGGGCTGATCAATACCACCATAGGAGAACGTACGATGGGAGTAGATTTCGTAGTGATCAGGGTAGTCATTAATAATGTGCCGGGATAAACGCGCCAAGTCATGGGCCGTTGAGTAGTGGTTGTCGGCGGGCAAGCCAGTGGCGTTCTGGAAGTTGGTGTTATTCATACCCAACCGCGTGGCATGCTGATTCATCAGATCGGCAAAGGGCACCTCACCACCCGCCAAATGCTCTGCCATGGCGACGCTGGCATCGTTGCCCGACACAATGATGATACCGTGGAGTAGATCATCCACCGAAACCTGATCACCCACCTCAATAAACATTTTCGAGCCGCCGGTGCGCCAGGCATTCTCGCTAATATTAACCATATCAGTGAGCTTAATGGTGCCACGATTGAGCTCACGCTCTACCAAATAGGCGGTCATCAGCTTGGTTAAACTTGCCGGTGGCAGACGCTCATCGGAGTTATGCTCGGCCAAGATACGGCCACTGTTAGCATCCATCAGAATCCACGAACTTGCCGCTAACTGAGGGGCTGAAGGGATAATGGTTTGCGGCTGCGGAATTACCGGCTGAGGCGTTGGCTGGGCACTGGCAGGCACAGCAACCGTCGCCATGGCAGCGAAGAGGCACAGGCGTGCAGAGCGACCAATGGATGTAAACACGTTCATAACGTCAGTCTCACTTACTTGAAAGCTTACTTGAAAAGCTTATTTTAAAAAAACGGCGGCGCGTAAGGCGCGCCACCGGAAATAAACAGGGGTGAATTATCGCACAACAAAGACCTGGGGGAACCCTGCTTGGCGCAGTGTTTCTCGCGCTTGAGGTTCTTGGCTCGGAGCGATGGGACCCACTTGAACACGATAAACGTCAGCGTCGTTCATAATACGCACCGCATGGGGCTGCTCACCTTGTAAACGCTGCTGTAACTGCTGAGCGCCTTCCGGATTACCCAGTGCCGCGATCTGCAGATACACTGCGTCGCCGGCTTCCCCTTCGCTTGGCGGCTGCGCTGTTTGTTTCTGTGGTGAAGGATCAGCCGCAGATGCAGCAGACGCCGCCGGCGGAACGGGCATAGAAGAAGCATTTGCAGCAACCCGCGGTGCCTCGGCTACGCGAGGCTGGGGGGAAGCGTCGCCACCACCCTTGCCGTGCTCGGCCAGCCACTGCTCAGGGTTGATCGCTTCCACTTTCACGGAACCGGTACCATTGTCGAGGAAGCCTAGCCGGGCGGCTGCCGCGTAGGAGAGATCGATCTCACGGTCACTGTGGAAGGGGCCACGGTCGTTCACTCGGACAATGACCGATCGCCCATTATCCAGGTTTGTGACTCGCGCAAAGGTGGGTAGAGGCAGCGAACGGTGTGCCGCCGACATTTTATACATGTCGTAGATTTCACCGTTTGAGGTCGCGTAGCCATGGAATTTTTCGCCATACCAGGAGGCCGTACCACGTTTCTCATAACCCGTTGCATCAGGCAGCACTTGATAGGTTTTCCCCCACACTTCATAGCTAGAGCGGTTGCCCGCTCTGGAAGGCTGCTCAATGCGGGGCTCTGCATCAGGCACCTTGGTAACATCCGGCGGCTCGAGCGGATAGGCATCACCACTCATGGCATAGCGACCACCACTAGTGCTGGCCGCCGTTGAAGCAGGAACCGCCGTTTGATTCGCAGAACCGGAGGCATCTACCCGCTGAGTGTCATTGCTGGCACAGCCGCTGACCAGCGCCAGTAAGGCAATCGCACCAACCGCCCGCCGGCTAATCCTCAATTTGCTCTTCATCCCTCATCCTCGTGCAGCTCAGCAATCGCTTCTGCCAACTCGGCTACGGCCATGGCATAGAGGTGACTATGGTTGTAGCGGGTAATCACGTAAAAATTATACTCGCCAAACCGGTAACGGGTCTCTCCATTGGCGAACTCAAGCGCCAACGGCACCACTGGCAAATTATCATCAAGTGGCTCGCTGGGCTCAAGCCCATGAGTGGCCAACTGAGCAATACTCACCGCGGGAGGTGAGGTTTGGTTAAATGAGAGTTCCTGGAGTAACTCTACGGGCATTACGTCTGGCCCAGTGGCCTGGTGGTAGATATCAGCTCCCGGCTTCCAGTTATGCTCGGCAAAGTAATTAGCGACGCTGCCAATCGCATCAACCGGGTTCTCCCAAAGATCACGTCGTCCATCGCCATCAAAATCCACGGCATAGGCTTGATAACTGGTGGGAATAAACTGCGGGTAACCCATTGCGCCGGCATAGGAACCGCGCAACTCGGTAGGGTCGACCTGCTGTTCGTAGGCAATACGTAAAAAGGCCGCTAGCTCACCGCGAAAAAAAGCCCCCCTTGCTGGATGATGAAACGCCAGTGTGGCTAGCGAATCCAGCACGCGATGCTGGCCTTTATGGCGACCATAGTAAGTTTCAACGCCAATAATAGCGGTAATGATTTCAGCGGGCACACCATAGGTGCTTTCCGCTCGCGCCAAGGCGTCGGCATGAGCATCGATAAACTCCACGCCCTCTTCAATGCGCTGCTGGGTCAGAAAAATAGCACGATATTCGTACCACTTCAGACGCCGCTCAGCAGCCCCTTCCATGGCATCTAATACGCTTTGGGTATAGCTCGCCTGCCCCAGCGCTTCTGCCAACCATTCTTGCGGTAACCCTTGCTCGACCAGCTCTTCCACCAGCGCTTGGCTGTCAGCATTTTGCTGGGGAGCAAAGTGGTGAGGAGTCTCAAACTGAGCCTGCGGTGAAGGCTGATCAGCAAACGCCACGGGGGCCACCCAGCACATCAGCGCGGCCAACACATAGCTGCTCGTCTTCCCTTGAACCTTGTTCATTGGCTCTCCACTCCTGAGCTATTCAATCCTGAATTATCCATTACCGAGCAACATTAGCGTCTGAGGCAGGCTGCATCGCTAGCGCGACAGTAACCGACGATGCGCATGTATCGACATGAGAATACCGAAACCCGCTAACAAGGTCACGCTAGAGGTGCCGCCATAACTAACCAATGGCAGCGGCACCCCTACCACGGGCAAAATGCCGCTCACCATGCCCATATTGACGAACACGTAGATAAAAAAAGTTAGAATGATGCTGCCTGCCACCAAACGCCCAAAGGTATCTTGCGCGGAGCTTGCCATCCACAAACCACGGCTGACAATCAATAGATATAGGAACAGCAGCACAAGCATACCCACCAAACCAAACTCCTCGCCCAGGACGGCAATGATGAAATCGGTGTGTCGCTCAGGTAAAAACTCTAGTTGGGACTGGGTACCCTGCAGCCACCCCTTGCCCCATAGCCCGCCACTACCTATGGCCGTGGTCGACTGAATAATATTCCAGCCTGCCCCCAACGGATCGCTTTCAGGGTTGAGAAACGTCAATACCCGCTGACGCTGGTAGTTATGCATATTCATCCAGAGCAGCGGCACTGCGGCAGCCCCCAGCGCGGTAATAAATCCAATCAAACGCCACGACAAGCCCGCCAGTAGCACGACAATCAGGGCCGCGCTAGATACCAGCAGCGAAGTACCCAAATCGGGTTGGATCGCGGTTAGTACCACAGGCACGCCAATAATGACCCCACACACGACAATATCGCGCAGGCGGGGCGGTAGTTCGCAGCGATTTAGATAGGCAGCAACCATTAACGGGGCAGCTAACTTCATCATTTCCGATGGCTGAAAACGTATCACACCAGGAATCACTAGCCAGCGCTTCGCCCCCATGCCCACATCACCCACTACATCAACGGCAATCAGCATGGCTACGCCAACACAATAGGCCAATGGAGCAAAGCGCAAAAAGGTTGAGGGCGAGAACTGGGCAATAATTACCATGCCTACCAGCGCGATAAGAAAACGCACGCCTTGGCCAATCACTGCATCAATAGATTGTCCGGAAGCGCTGTAAAGAACGATTAAACCGCTCCCCATCAGCAGCAATAGCAAACCTAGCAGCCAAGGGTCGAGATGGATTCGCTCCCAGATACTTTTCCGCCGGGCGATACCACTCTCAGGCGGGCGAACAGGATGGCCACGCATCGAACGGGCTATATAATGCCAAGGCATGGCTTAGTTTCCCTCCACATTGGCATCATCTTCTTCCAACACTTCACGCACTTCCTCTACGTCGGGGGCCTCATCCTCAAGTAACCAGGCATCGGTCATTGCACGGGCCAGATGCGCTGCGTGGGTACTGCCACCACCGGCATTCTCAACAATAACCGAGACGGCAATCTGGGGGTCATCCAACGGCGCAAAGGCCACAAACAGAGCGTGGTCGCGCAGTCGTTCGGCCAGCTCATCGGCGTTGTAGCGCTGATCCTGCCCCAGCGAAAATACTTGTGCGGTGCCTGATTTGCCGCCCATGCGGTACTCAAGGCCCACACCGGTTCGCCGGGCAGTGCCTTCCGTGCCACTAACCACCTTTTCCATGCCGCTGAATACACGATCCCACCAGCTATCATTGGCGAGCACAATATCATCTAACGTATCCGGCAGATCACGCGGCACAGGGGTATCACCAATCTGTCGGGCCAGCCTTGGTTTCACCCAATGGCCCCGATTGGCCAGCGTTGCCGTAGCACTGGCTAGCTGGAGAGGTGTTACCTGCCAATAGCCTTGTCCAATCCCCACCGAGAGGGTTTCCCCGGGATACCAGGGCTGGTTAAAGCGGCCACGCTTCCAATCTCGCGAAGGCATCAAAGCACCACTCTCTCCCTGAACGTCATGGGCTACACGCCGGCCAAAGCCAAAATTACTCATTTGATCATGTAAGTCATCAATGCCTAAATCGTGCGCAAGGGTATAAAAATAGGTGTTATTAGATACCGCTAAAGCTCGTTCTAAATCGACCCGCCCGTGCCCCCAACGCAGCCAGTTGCGATAGCGTCGGGAATCATTAGGCAATTGGTAGTAACCAGGGTCGTTTATGGTGCTGTCTGGAGTGATTACCCCTTCCACCAAACCCGCGAGCGCTAGAAAGGGCTTAATCGTAGAGCCGGGAGGATAGTGACCGCGAGTCGCGCGGTTAAACAGAGGGAGATCAAGGTCTTGCTGCAAAGCGCGATAAGACGCAACATCAATACCGGTGACAAACTGGTTACTGTCAAAACCCGGTGTCGATACCATGGCGAGGATCTCACCAGTGCCCGGCACGATAGCCACAATGGAGCCACGACGACCATCCAGCAATTCGTAAGCCAGTGTTTGCAGCGACTTATCCAGGGTTAGGGTTAGGTTCTTACCAGGCACCGGATCGGTTCGCCCAAGCTCCCGCAAGACTCGCCCGCGAGCGTTTGTCTCAACTTTGCGCAAGCCTGCCTGACCGTGCAGCTCCTCTTCGTAAAAACGCTCAACCCCCGTCTTACCGATAAAATGAGTCCCTGCGTAGCGACCCGCGTCCAGGGTTTCCATCTCTTCGGCGTTAATCCGCCCAACGTAGCCCAGTGTGTGTGCCATGATTTCGGCATCGGGATAGTAGCGCAGCGGCTGAGCCTCTATTTCGACTCCAGGCAGACGATGACGATTAACCGCCAAACGGGCAATTTGTGCTTCGCTTAAGTCACTGGTAAGGAGGGCTGGCTGGAAAGGACGCTGGCGTTGGCGTGAACGCACATTGAACGCCTCGATCTCCTCTTCAGGCAGTTCAAGCAGGTCGACCAATAGTGCTAGGGTTTCATCTAGGTTATCGACACGCTCGCGAACCAGCGTGAGGTTGTAGGTGGGACGGTTTTCAGCCAGCAGCACCCCGTTACGGTCATAGATCAAACCGCGGTTCGGCGGCAGCGGCTCGACGCGAACCCGGTTGTTTTCGGAGCGCGTGCTGTACATATCATGCTGGACGATCTGCAAATAAACCAAGCGACTCGTTAGCAAGCCTGCAAGCGTAAAAACTACTAACACCGCGAGTAGCGCTCTAACACGAAAAATACGCAGTTCTTGCTCGGAGTTTTTTAGCGTGTTGGGGCGCTTGAGCATGGTAACGATGACTCTCAAATCAAACAATCAAATCAAACAAAAGGCGCAGCAGGCCATAACAGTGATCGCTCACCATCTCAGTTAGCCGTCAGCGGTGATAAGGGTGACCTACCAGTAGTGTCCAGGCACGGTAGAGCTGCTCGGCCAGCATAATCCGCACCAGCGGGTGAGGCAGCGTCAGCGGGGAGATCGACCAGGTTTTGTCAGCCGTCGCAGAGAGCGAGGGCTCGAGACCGTCTGGCCCCCCCACAAGCAGGACAATATCTCGCCCGGCCATGCGCCAGGCATCGGCTTCTTGCGCTAACTGTTCGGTGGTCCAAGGCTTACCTTTGACTTCCAGCGCGACTAGATACTCGTCGCCACGCAACTTATCGCGAATTCGCTGCGCCTCTTGGGCACGCGCCTTCGCGATATCTGCATTTTTGCCACGCTGACCGAGGGCAATTTCTTCTATCTCGAGATTAAAATCTCTCGGTAGCCGCTTGCGGTAAGTATTGACGCCCTCTTCTACCCAGCCAGGCATTTTGCTTCCTACCGCTAACAGCCGGATCTTCATGACATGCCGGCTCGCTCTTGGAAGCGCTCAAGAGAGTCGCCAATGGCACCCGAGTCGCTGGGCAGATCGGCCCACAGCCGCTCTAAGTCATACAGGGTGCGTGCCTCGGGCATCATCACGTGGACAACGACATCCCCCAGGTCGACCAGTACCCAATCGGCGTTATCGCCACCTTCAACGCCCAGCGGGCCAAGCCCTGCAGCCTTGGCTTTTTCCACGACGTTTTGCGCCAGGGCAGCCACATGGCGGGTCGAAGTGCCACTGGCAATCAGCATGAGGTCGGTAACCTCGGTTAATTTGGCAACATCCAACTGTGTAATGTCACGTGCTTTCAGTTCTTCTAGCGCGTCAACCGCTAGATTTTTCAATGTATCGATGTGCATGACTCCTAAAGACAACCTTATTGGTTAATCGGTCAATAAAGCCGGCCATTGTAACGGCTTCTTTGATGACTGCCAGCGCTATTCGCGTTGTCGATAAAGTCCGTCCTGCGTAATGGCCAATTCAACGGCTTCTGGCAGTAAATAGCGCACGCTTTTCCCGGCCTCCAAACGCTCGCGGATATACGTCGCCGAGATCGCCATCAGTGATGGCAGTTCCAATGGCAGATAGCCGCCGCAAGGCCGCTGCATCAATGCGTCTACGCTATCGACTCTGCGATGCGCTACCAGTTCCATTAATGATGCCGGTAACGGATCGTCATAGCCCGGTCTGGCAATCACCACTAGATGAGCAAACTCAAACAAGCGCTCCGGCTGGTGCCACTGGGCGAGCCGCAAAAAGGCATCAAAACCAATCGCCATCACCAGACGGGCCTGTTCGCCAACTTCCCCACGCAGCTCAGCCAGTGTATCGACGCTATAAGAGGGGCCGTCACGGCGCAGCTCGCGGTCATCGGCGATCAGCCCAGGCGTCGCACCGATACCCGCTTCTAATAACGCCAATCTCTGTTTCGCCGAGACTTGGGGTCGCCCACGTAGCGGTGGCTGTTGAGCCGGTATCATATGTAGCCGATCAAGCGACAGCGCCTCATGCAACTCTACCGCGCTGCGCAAATGCCCCAGATGAACAGGGTCAAAGGTGCCGCCCAACATGCCGATACGCTGCTCCGTTTGACTCATGCCACCACCCTATTCACGCACCTGGCCATCGCCAAATACGACGTATTTCTGAGTGGTTAGCCCTTCCAAACCGACAGGCCCACGGGCGTGAAGCTTATCGGTTGAAATTCCGATCTCAGCGCCAAGCCCGTACTCAAAACCATCGGCAAACCGGGTAGAGGCATTCACAATCACCGAACTGGAGTCGACTTCCGCCATAAAGCGGCGTGCGAGTGAATAATCCTGGGTGACAATCGCATCAGTGTGGTGAGAGCCGTACTGTTCAATATGGGCAATCGCTTCATCGATACCATCGACCACTTTGATTGCCAGCACGGGGGCCAAATACTCGGCATACCAATCGGCTTCTTCAGCAGCTGCCGCCTGTGGCAACAATGCCTGCGTACGCTGGCAGCCACGCAGTTCAACTTCATGTTCGGCATAAGCGCGGGCCAGTTCCGGCAGCAGCAGGTCAGCAATCGGCGCATCAACCAGCAACGTTTCCATGGTGTTACAGGTGCCGTAGCGATGAGTTTTCGCATTGACGGCGATGGCTAGCGCTTTGGCGGGATCAGCGGTGGTATCGATATACACATGACAAACACCGTCGAGATGTTTGATAACCGGTACGCGGGCATCACGGCTGATACGCTCAATCAACGACTTTCCACCGCGGGGGATAATCACGTCGACATATTCCGGCATGCTAATCATTTCACCCACCGCCGCGCGATCAGTGGTGGCGACTACCTGCACACTACCCGCTGGCAGGCCTACATCAGCTAACCCCGTTTGGATACAGGCGCTAATGGCGGCATTTGACTGGCTGGCTTCCGACCCGCCGCGCAAAATACAGGCGTTGCCCGACTTCAAACATAGGCTGGCGGCTTCCAGGGTTACATTTGGGCGCGACTCGTAAATAATCCCGATGACGCCCAGCGGGACGCGCATTTTGCCCACTTGGATGCCGCTAGGCCGATAACGCATATCGCCAATTTCGCCCACCGGGTCAGGCAAGCCCGCTACCTGCTGTAGCCCTTCAATCATGGCGTCGATACGCGCGTCGTTCAGAGCTAAGCGATCCAGCAGCGCGCTTTCCAAACCGTTCTCGCGGCCACGCTGTAAATCCTCGGTGTTGGCATCCAGTATTTTGGCTCGCGCCTCGGTCAAGCGCTGCGCCATAGCCATTAGCGCACGGTTTTTCAACCCGGTATCCGCCCGCCGCAGTTCACTGGCGGCACGGCGCGCCGCTTGCCCCAAGGCCTGCATGTAGGCGGGCACATTCCCGGCAATTAAGTGCTGATGGGCCTCGTCTTGGAACGGTGTTGAAGCGCTCATAGTGTCTCCGTACGGAAGGATACTTTAATTTTTTAATTAACCATGTATCGCGTTTTACATGTTTTGCTTATGTTACGTCATTTCATCGTTATACTGGGGACGATTAAGGCACTAATATGTCTCGCGTACATTTATTATCCTACAATTACTTTACTTGATGAGATACATCTGGTCATTCAGGACGAATAGTAAGTCACCATGCAAAGCAAGTACAAAATCCGCCTGCTACGTGCCAATCTTTTAGCTGCTGCCGTCGCTTTGGCACTATGGACACCCGCTACACCCCCTGCTGCTGCCCTAGTGCTGTGGCTATCAGTCGGCTGGTTACTCATCACCGCACTGATGCTTGATTTTAGCCACCGTCGTTCGCGAGGATTGCCATGGCAAATTGTACCGGGTGCACTGCTATTGGGTTTAATTGCCACTGCTCCAGAACGACACGGCATTTTAATCTGGGCGTGGGCCGCAATGCTGATGCTGCCCCAAAACAATGGGGTCGCCGCTTTTAACCTCAGCGCTGCACTGATTAGCGCTGTAATGGTAGCACCTCAATTGGAGGCGTCAGCGCTTGTGCTGCTGATTTGTTCACTGCTGGTGCTTGGCCTGCTGGCCTTATCCAGAGCACAGCAGCTTATTGATATGAACGGTTCCATTCGCCAACGCCTGCGATTGATTCCCGGCCTTAACCTTTGGGCCGGTGAGCAGTTGCTGCGCGATATCGCCCGGGAACAAACGCGCTGCGAGCGTGAAGGCGTTCATGCGGAACTGTTTATTCTGCACGTAAAACGCCACCAACTGTGGCCAATGGCGCAAAAGCTGTGCGAATTAACCTATGATTTTGAAAACGTTTACCGATTAAGCAGCACAACGCTGGTGACACTCATTCTTGCCCGCTCACCTAGAGAAGCCGCTCAACGACGCAGCCTACTACTCGCCGACTTACCCGACAATATTACCAGTGAACACCTTGAATTAATCGATATCGAACCGGCAACGCTTTCGGTGTTTGAGATCAGCAAACTTCCGGCTGAGCGGGTGCGGGAGACGGTATGATCGAGTACCTCCCCAAACGATTAATGACCCTGGCTTATACTTCCAGTATCGCGTTGATGGTGGGTTACGCGCTATGGCTGTATGCCATGGGTGACTACCGCGACCTGCTGATTCCCACCTTTATGACCCTGCTGCTAATGGCCGCCCTGCTGATGCATATAGGGCAGGGCGTAAAAAGCTACCTGCCGCGCATTATTTTACTCTGCAGTACCTACTCGGTAGTGCTCGGCGCTTTCTATTTTCAGCCGCAGGTATCACCTCTATGGTTAGGCCTGCCGATTACCGCCGCGTTTTTACTGCTACCGCTATGGGCTGCAATGCTGATTAATATTGCCATTGGGCCATTGTGGTGGCTGCTTCCTTCGGTCGCCTCCGCGCCACCGGCGATTATCGTGGGCTATGCTGCTTTAACACTGTTACTTGCCCTCCCCCGCTGGGAGCATGCTCGTCGCCGCGCACTCTTAAGAGCTACCGACCCCAACGACAGCGACTGCGAAGCTTTCCATATGGACACGCTAAAAGAGCGTTTACACAGCGAGTTCCAGCGCGCTGCCATGCTCAATCAGCAACTGGCAGTGCTGGTACTGCATTTACCGCAGTTGGATATGGCAGCAGAGCAGTTTGGCCATCGTGCGCAAACGGCGCTGCTGGGAGCGCTATGCGGTGAAGTGAATAGCCGTTGTCGCGATCATGATGTGCTGGGGCGCGCGGACAGCGCCACTTTTTGGCTGGTTCTACCTGACACTAGTGAAAGCGGCGCTCTGTTGGTACGCGAGCGTTTACAAAGAGCTCTTTCACAGCGTGTACTGGTAGAAACCGGTCAACTGGAAGCGCGCATTGCCGCCTGCTTACCCAGTCGCACCGAGCACTTTGCACACTATGTAAAGCGCCTGGAAACCCGCGGCGCCGCCCTCGCCAACCTCTAATCTGCCTTTTCAATGTCTCTTATCTGACGCTGGAGTACTCTCCTTGCCGCTAGCCGATCTGCTCCACTCATTAACGCCATCGCCTGCGTTGATCGTCTGTCTGGTGCTGGCGATTTCATTAGTAGAATCACTTGCCTTGATCGGGCTGCTGGTGCCGGGCGTGGTGTTAATCACTACCGCAGCCTCCCTGGCGGGACATCAGGATCTTGGCTTGGCATGGTTAATCGGTGCTGCCTTCATAGGCGCTATTTTAGGCGACGGCGTCAGTTTTTCGCTGGGCTTTAAACATCACGAGCAGGTCACTCAGAGATGGCCCCTTTCCCTGCATCCCGAATGGTTGGGCCGCGGGGCACGGTTCTTTGAGCGCTATGGCATTTGGTCAGTGTTTATCGGCCGCTTTGTCGGTCCGGTGCGACCGATTATTCCCTTGGTAGCAGGCATGATGCGTATGCCACCACGCACCTTTATTTGGGCTAACGTCACTTCTGCAGCACTGTGGGCGCCTGCCTATATACTGCCCGGCTATTTGTTGGGGCGTACCTGGCAGCACCATTTGAATCTACCGCCAGGCATAGAGGCTGCGCTGCTTATCCTCGCAGCGATCATTGTCGTGCTCGCGGTGATTTTCTCCTGGGGTCGGCATCAGGCGACACGGCATGGGCGACTTTACCGGGCTATTGCTGTCAGCGTTCGCCGTATGCCGCTACTACGCAGGCCATGGCTGGCCATGAGTCAAACCGGCGATGTTCCCTTGGCTTCACTACTGTTACTGGTCATAGCGCTAGGCAGTCTGTCTGGCTGGACACTGCTGGTCATCGCCCACCATGAACCGCTTGAGATTGATCTGTTCATTCAGCAACTGTTCTCCTGGCTGCAGAGCGATGTTTTGTACCGAGCGGGGAATGTTTTTGCACGCATTGGCGACACCCTAGGCATTATCGCTTTAACACTGCCTTGGGCAGCATGGATGCTGGTGAGCAAGAGATGGGAGGCTTTACTGCACTGGAGTGGCGCCTTTGCCAGCGTCGCCCTGCTAAACACAGTAGGCAAAGGGCTGTTTGGTCGTGCTCGCCCAGAGACACCGGACTACTTAATGGGCTCGTTCTCCTACCCCAGCGCCCACACTTCCACCGCCATGGTGCTCGTTGGCCTTACAGCGGCGTTCGTTGCGGCCGAGATACCCCGTCAAAAACGCTTTTGGGTGTACTGGATAGCACTAGCGCTTGCACTGCCCATGGCGCTATCAAGACTGGTGGTGGGCGTGCACTGGTTCAGTGATCTGGTGGGAGGCGCGCTACTCGGCTTGGTCGTTTGCGCACTCACGCTACTTCATTGGCAGCAGCAGTCGCGCCCGTCGATGCGCCCCTGCCCGTGGCTTCTGCTCAGCCTGGCATCGCTAGTGCTTATCAGCGCTCGCGTCGGCTTCTTCCCACCGGTTTAGCTTTAAATCGACACCGCTTTACCCCAAGGCAAGCCACAGGCCTACCCCAATCATCAGTGTTCCGGCGATGCGATTCAGGAGCCGGACATTGCCGCTTTTACCGAGCACATTGCGTAGCGTTTTGCCGCCGGTGGCATAGACCAGCATGCTGACAAACTCAATGGTCAAAATGACCGCTATCAGCAGGCTGAGCTGCCCCGGCAATGGGCGACTACTATCCAAAAAAGGCGGCAGCAGCACCATAAAAAATGCCCACCCTTTAGGGTTTGCCACCGCGGTAACAAACCCTTGCATGGCTAACTGCAGGGGGCTAGCGGGTGGGCCCGCATCAAGCTCGCTAGGAATCGCCATGCGCCCACGGGAACGCCACATCATAATACCCAAATAACCCAGGTAAGCGCCGCCCACCCACTTAAACAGCACAAACAGCTCTGGCTGACGCAGCATTAACGCCGCCACGCCTGCGCCAGCGGCCGCCGCCACCAAGCCCACGCCGAGCAACTCGCCAATCATCATCCACAGCGTGCGTTTGACGCCTTGGGTCATGCCCAGCACCATGGCGAGGGTCATGCACATACCTGGGGTTAGCGAGACAAACAGAAACGTTGGCACAAAAACCGACAGCGTGGCCCACGACATCATAGATCACTCATCCTTATCTCCGACCTCTCCCCAGCGAGGCACCAGCGAATGCTCGATTCCCAACTGGTTGAGAATACGCGCGACAATAAAATCAATCAGATCATCAATGCTTTGCGGGTAGTGATAAAACCCAGGAGCCGCCGGCAAAATGACCACTCCCAAGCGACTCAATGCCAACATGTGCTCCAAGTGAATCGGTGAAAATGGGCTTTCCCGCGGCACCAGCACCAGCGTTCGGCGCTCTTTAATCGCCACGTCCGCCGCCCGCTCAATCAGATTATTGCTAGCCCCCGTTGCAACGGCAGAAAGCGTGCCGGTAGAGCACGGGCACACCACCATGGCGGAGGGCGCGCCAGAGCCTGATGCCACCGGCGCCATCCAGTCTTCGCGACCAAAGCAGCGAATCTGACCAGGCTGCGCCCCACTGCGCTCACTCAGCGCCTCGGCTAAACGCTGGGGCTGGGCGGGCAGCTCAATATCTGTTTCTGTGGCGATGACCATGTGGGCGGCTTTCGAAATCATGACCCACACTTCATGGCCTGCGGCGACTAGTACATCGATCAAGCGCAAACCGTATTGAGCCCCGGATGCGCCGGTGAGTGCCACGGTAATTGGCTTTTTGAACGATGCGTCGGCTCTATCTGTCACGCATTCCCCTCCTTGGCTGCGGCTAATGCGGCGAGCAAGCGTTCATGCACGCCCTCAAAGCCACCGTTGGACATCACCACAATGCGATCCAACGGTGACGCTTGGGTGACCACTGCTGCCACCAGCGTATCAATATCGCTAAACAGCTGGGCATGCGCACCTTGCGTGGCAACCAGCTCGTCCATCGACCAGTCGAGCTCGGCGGGCTGAAACCAAAAAACGCCATCAGCGTCAGCCACGCTCTCGAGTAACCGCTCGCGCAGAGCACCTAAACGCATGGTATTGGAGCGCGGCTCGATGACCGCCAGCAGGCGTCCTTTCGTGGTGGCCGCACGTAGACCTTTGAGCGTCGCGGCAATCGCCGTGGGGTGGTGGGCGAAATCATCGATCACCTGAATGCCATTGATTTCGCCGCGCACCTCCTGGCGCCTTCTGGGTGTTTCAAAACGCGCCAGCGCCGCACAGCCACGGGCTAAATCAACCCCACACAAATGCGCCGCCGCCAGCGCTGCCAACGCATTGCGGGCGTTATGCTCGCCGGTTAGCGCCCACTCGACGACCCCGTCCTCCTCTTGTCCATGGGTATCCTGACCAGACTCGCCAGCGCTATAAATCACCTGGAAACGACTGGCGTCGTCGCGCTCTAATTTCAGTTGCCACTCGCTCGCATCCCGATCACCAAAGTGCGCTACCGGCGTCCAGGCGCCCTGGCTCAGAACACGTTCAAGGGCGGGCTGCTCATCAGCAACTAATAGGTGCCCCTGGCTTGGGACGGTGCGCACCAGGTGATGGAACTGGCGCTCAATGGCTGCCAGGTCGGGGAAGATATCGGCGTGGTCAAACTCAAGGTTGTTGAGTATGGCGATATGCGGACGGTAGTGAACAAACTTGGAACGTTTATCAAAGAACGCCGTGTCGTACTCGTCAGCTTCCACCACAAACGGCGCTTGCGGATCACCCACGCGCGCCGACACGCCAAAATTACGCGGCACGCCACCAATCAAAAACCCCGGCGCTAAGCCGGCACTCTCTAAAAGCCAGGCTAATACGCTTGCGGTGGTGGTTTTACCGTGGGTACCTGCCACGGCAATGACGCGTCGGCCGGGCAGCACGTGCTCCGCCAACCACTGCGCACCCGAGGTATACGGCAGGCCGCTATTGAGTAACGCTTCAACCTCTTCATTGCCCCGTGACAAGGCATTGCCCACCACGACAAGATCCGGCGCTGGTGACAGATGCTCGGCGTGGTAGCCCTCCATTAAGGTGATGCCCGCATCAACCAACTGGGTGCTCATGGGTGGGTAAACATTCTGATCAGAGCCACTCACCTGGTGCCCCATTTCACGCGCCAGCAGTGCCAGGCTACCCATAAAGGTGCCGCAGATACCCATAATATGCAGATGCATGGCTCTCGCCCCGTTAATCGCCCGTAAACCAATTCACTAAAAGCCAAAAAATGGCGTAAAAATAGCCACCGGTTTAAAAACCGGTTTAAAAAATAGCTAAGCAGCCTAGCATGTTGAGGCTATTTGCTCATCTATTCATCGCCATAAACGCTGACAAAGCACCACTCAAGTGACAAATCCCTTTAGTTGTTGCAGGATGCGGCCACTGTTTACTAATGATGACGATCCCTTTCTTCCCACTTGTCACGCTGATGTAAGCCAACATCTCAGCACAGGAGCCTTTTCGATGCGCATTTTAATTCGCTATTTCTTTCGTGGTCTTCGCTTGGTGCTCGCCCCGGTCATGCTGATTTCCGAGAAGCTTTCCACGCCTAAGTCAGTAGAGCGTACGCCTGAAGAGCAAGCCAAGGTGGATCAAGCGTGCCAGAACCTTGCGCTGTACCAATTTCGCACCTGCCCGTTCTGCATCAAGGTGCGCAAAGAGATAGCGCGGCTGGGTTTAAACATTGAGGTACGTGATGCTCAACTTGATCCTGCCCATAAGCAGGCGCTCTTGGAAGGGGGTGGCAAAGTCAAAGTGCCCTGCTTGAGAATCACCCACGACGATGGGCGTGAAGAGTGGATGTACGAATCTGACACTATTAATGCCTGGCTGCACCAGCAGTTCGGTTAAGCGCTGTTGATGGACATGGATAGCCACTGAGGTCATGTCACCAGGTCGGCAAACGTCGACCTGGGCATTAGAACTCTACTTTTTGCGCCTCTACATCGAACGCCACGTCGATCTCAATGCCCTCTTCCTGGCTTGGCGGTTCACCTAGCTCGACTTGCAGTAGCAGCTCCCCCTCTATTTTCCCTGCTACGTGAACCGTTTGGCTGGTACGTTCATAGTGAGTCAGCGTTACTACTACTTCCCCCCCTTCAGAGGTGAATAGCGGCGGGGCAATAGAAGCCCCAATGGAATAAATAACCACTGCATTGGTCAACTGCTCTTCGTTCACGGTCAGGCTAATAGAGAGCGCCTCCTCGCCTTCCCACGTCTCATCGTCAACAGAGCCTGTGATATCAATATTGATATCGTCGCCTAGCTCTACGAATGAGGCATTTGAGTCATTACCATGACTTAAAATAAACCACTCGCGTAGCTCATCATCCAACGACCCTGCTATTTCAGGCGCCGCGCGCTCAGAGCCACCTTGATCAGGGGGACTTTGCCCCACAGGCTCAGTAGCAAAACCAGTGATAGGTAGCCAAGACCCCATCAACGCTATCCCAATTTTTTTCCACATAAGATTTTCCGTCCTATTATGTGTCGCTTTTCGCTTACTACTTTCGTCTTAATCAGAGCCTTGAGCGTACCGCTATTAGCCTCATCATTCAGTAGACGAATGATGCCTGTCATTATTTCGATTGTATGACGCGATAGGCACTCTCTATGTTGTAAGCCTAGGTTGTGCGCTTGTGTTGTAAATAGGCTTAACAACTGACCGTGTCTGTTTTGCTGACGCTTTCCTGGCGGGAAGGGTGCTTCTAGCCAAGAAAACGGCGGTAAAACGAAAAATAAACAATGATTTAAGGGAACGATGATGACGCTCAAGAAAACCTTACTGGCTTCCGTTATTGGTGCAGTGGTTGCGGGTACGACGTTACTACCGATGACCGCAAGTGCTGAAACGCTGCGTATTGGCTACTCCGCCGACCCTGAAACCCTCGATATCCACGAGCAGCTTTCTGGCGGCGTCTTGCGCTTTTCTCATATGGCATTCGATCCGCTGGTGCGCTGGACAAAAGATTTTGAGTTTGAGCCGCGCTTAGCCACCGAGTGGGAGCAAGTCGACGAAACCACCATGCGCATGACCTTGCGTGAAGGCGTTACCTTCCACTCAGGTAACGAATTCACCGCCAAAGACGTGGTATGGACCATTGAGCGTCTGAAAGAGAGCCCTGACTATCGCGCTATTTTTGAGCCGGTTGCCAGCGCCGCAGCCGTTGACGACTACACCGTTGAGATCGTCACCACCGAACCTTACCCGCTGCTGCTCAACCTGGCTACCTACATCTTCCCGATGGATAGCGAGTTCTATAGCGGTGAAACCGAGGGTGGCAACGACAAAGGTGAGATCGTTAAAGCTGGCAACTCCTTTGCTTCACGCAATGTATCCGGTACTGGTCCGTTCATGGTGACTGACCGCCGTCAGGGTGTACGGGTAGATTTTGAGCGTTTTGAAGATTACTGGGATACCGCAAGCGAAGGCAATGTCTCTAATATCGTGCTGACGCCCATCGCGGAGAACGCCTCACGGGTTGCCGCCCTGCTCTCTGGCGGTGTCGACTTTATTGATGCCGTGCCTCCCAACGATTTGGATCGCGTACGCGAGGCCGACGGCGTTAATCTGGTTGAGGTTGACGGTACGCGTATCATTGGCTTCCAAATGAACGAAGACCGCGTTGAAGCCTTTCAGGATGCCCGCGTTCGCCAAGCGGTTGATCTGGCTATTAACCAGGAAGCCATTGCCGACCGCTTAATGCGCGGCTTCGCGACGCCCGCCGGACAGATATCACCCAAAGGTTACTCCGGTCACAACCCAGACTTAACGCCACGCTACGATATTGAACGCGCCAAAGAGCTAATGGCCGAAGCGGGCTACGCAGACGGTTTCAGCGTTGAAATGATTGCCCCCAACAACCGCTACGTAAACGATGCCCAGATCGCCCAAGCGGTCGCCAACATGCTGGCACAAATCAATATTGACGTTGACCTGCGTACCATGCCCCTGGCGCAGTACTGGCCTGAGTACGATACCCGCCAATCCGATATGGCGATGATCGGCTGGCACGCGGATACCGAAGATACCGCTAACTTCTTCCAGTATCTAACCTTCTGCTTCGATGAAGAGACCGGTGCTGGCCAGTACAACTACGGTGGCTACTGCAACGAAGAGATCGACGCACTCGTCACCGAAGCCGATAGCGAAACCGATCTGGAAAAACGCAACGAAATGCTGCGCGAAGCCGAAGCCATGCTCTATGAAGACGTCGGCTATATCACACTGCACTGGCAGAACCTTGCCTACGCGGCCGCTGAAGGGGTTGAGATTGAGCCTGTAGTCAACGCCCTTGACTTCCCCTACCTGGGTGACTTGGTCATTAATCGCAGCGACGATTAAGCGCTCACAGCGCTGATTGATTAAATGCCTAGAAAAGAGTCACTGCAGCGTTAACAGCCAACAAGTAAACCGCGAGGATGCTTCGCTCCCTAAGCGTTTAGGGGGCGAAGCCTTTTAGCTGACAGTTCGCGTCTGTGAGAACTCTGCATAACATGCCCCTACTCCCTTTGATGAACCCCTCATATAGGTGGCGTACGCCATGATTGCCTTTTTAATCAAGCGGCTGATGCACGCGATTTTGGTGATGTTTGTCATCAGCGTGCTGGCCTTCGCCATTCAGGATAACCTGGGTGACCCCATACAGCAGATGGTTGGCCAGTCAGTGCCAGAGAGCGAGCGTGAAGAGATTCGCGAGCGCTTTGGCCTCAATGACCCCTTCCTGGTGCAGTACGCTCGTTTTGCCAAAAACGCCGTTCAAGGCGATTTCGGCTACTCGTACTTTTATCGCGAACCGGCGTTAGAAGTAATTGCTCGCCACTTACCCGCCACCCTGGAGCTGGTATTTGCCGCGACGCTGATTATTGTGCTGCTTTCGGTACCCATTGGGGTATATAGCGCCATCAAACCGCGCTCACCGATTTCACGCCTGTTTATGGGTATATCGATTATCGGTATCTCGATTCCAGTGTTCTTGACCGCGATCGTACTGATTCAAATCTTCGCCATCGGCGTCACCGTCACATTGTTCCCCGAAAGTACCGGCTGGGGCGCATGGCTGAATGACTTCTTCTCCACCGAAGGCAATATGCCCTCCTTCGGCCGTGGTTATGATCTCGTTAACGTGGTGGGCAACTGGGACACCAACCTGGCAACTTGGAACGGTTTACAGCATCTAGTGCTGCCGGCGGTCTCACTAGCCTCCATTATGCTACCGCTGTTTATCCGTCTGATTCGCGCCGAAATGATGGAAGTCCTGCAGTCGGAGTACGTGAAGTATGCCCGCGCTAAAGGCATCTCTATGCGCCGGGTCTATTTCGTTCACGCCCTTAAAAACACCATGCTACCGGTGATTACCGTGGGCGGCGTACAGATCGGCACCATGGTGGCCTACACCATTTTGACTGAGACTGTTTTCCAATGGCCCGGCATGGGTTTGATGTTTTTGGATGCGATCAACCGCGCCGATATACCGCTGATTGTGACCTACCTGATGATCGTCGGCGTGATCTTTGTCGTCACCAACACCATCGTGGATCTCATCTACGGCATGGTGAACCCCACCGTTAAACTGACTGGGAAGCCCGCATGAGCACCACCAACAATTCCTCCCCAGCGAGCACCTCACCCAGCCGCTGGGAACGCCTGCGCGACTCCTATATATGGTACAGCTTCAAGCGTGACCGCACCGCCCAGCTCTGCCTGGCTGTGTTTATCTGCATGGTTATCGCCGCCTTTGCCTCACCGCTGCTGGCGCCCACGAACCCTTACGACCTATCCCAGATCGACATTATGTCATCTGAACTGCCGCCCTTCTGGATTGACGGTGCAGATGAGCGTTACGCGCTAGGTACCGATGCCCAGGGGCGCGACTTATGGTCGATTGTGCTATATGGCACCCGCGTATCGCTGCTGATTGGTTTCGGTGCAGTTATTTTGCAGGCGCTGCTAGGGGTCACCTTCGGCCTAATGGCGGGCTACCTGGGCGGCCGTGTCGATACGATTTTGATGCGCCTGGCAGACATTCAGCTGTCATTCTCGACACTTATGGTCGCTATCGTGGTGGGCGCTTTGGTCAAAGCGACCATGGGTAGCGCCTTCTATAGCCAGTACGCGGTGATGATGCTGATCCTGATTATCGGCCTGGCCGAATGGCCCCAGTATGCCCGTACCGTGCGCGCCTCAGTGCTGGCAGAGAAAAACAAAGAGTACGTTGACGCCGCCCGCGTGATGGGCCTACGCAGCAAACGGATTATGTTCCGCCACGTGCTACCCAACACCATGTCACCGATATTCGTTATCTCTACCGTGCAGATTGCCAACGCGATTATCTCTGAAGCGGCGCTGTCGTTTCTGGGACTGGGGATGCCAGAGACCCACCCCTCGCTTGGCTCACTGATCAAATCGGGCTTTGACTACATCCAGTCCGGCTCCTGGTGGATCACCTTGATCCCGGGTGCAGTTCTGGTGGTACTGGTGCTGTCGATCAATCTACTCGGCGATTGGCTGCGTGATGTCATGAACCCACGACTCTACAAAGGCTGAGGACACCATGGCACTACTTGAAGTCAACAACCTCGATGTACGCTTTGCGCTGCGCCAGGGTGAAGTGCACGCCCTGCGCGATATCTGTTTCAGCCTTGAGCGCGGTGAGCGCCTGGGTATTGTCGGTGAGTCCGGCGCAGGCAAATCGGTTGCCGCGTTTTCGCTGCTCAACTTGATCGCCAAACCGGGCTTTATCGCCGGCGGTACGGTGACGTTTGACGGTCAGGTGCTTAACCGCATGTCTGAGCGTGGCCTGCGTAAAGTACGCGGCAACCGCGTTTCGATGATCTTCCAAGACCCAATGATGACGCTTAATCCGGTGCTCTCCATTGGCGAGCAGATGGTCGAGTGCTTAAAAGCCCACCGGCGCATCTCTTCCAAAGAAGCCCGTGCGATCGCCCTGGACAAACTCCAACAGGTGCAAATCCCTTCGCCGGAAACGCGCCTGGATCAGTACCCTCACGAGCTTTCAGGCGGTATGCGTCAGCGGATTATTATTGCCATTGCGCTGCTCCTCGACCCGGACATTATCATTGCCGACGAGCCCACCACGGCACTTGATGTGACCATTCAAGCCGAGATCATGGCGCTGCTACTTGATCTCTGCGAGCAGCACAATGTGGGGCTTATTCTGATCACCCACGACCTGGGCGTGGTCAGCCAGGTCACCCAGCGCATGCTGGTCATGTACGCTGGCCGAGTCATTGAGCAAGGGCCAACACGGGAGATTATCAACGACCCGCAGCACCCTTACACCCAGGGGTTAATCAACGCCCTGCCTCAGATGGCAACGCCGGGTGAAAAGCTCAATCAGATTCGCGGCAGCATGCCGTCACTCTCTAACCTGCCCAGCGGCTGCGCGTTTCATCCGCGCTGCGATTTTATCAATCGTGCTGATGGCCAGCCCCGCCCCGCCTGCACCCAGCAGGTGCCCGAATTTGTCGAATCCGGCAATTGCCGTGTGGCGTGTCATATGGTGGCTGAAATGCTCGAAGATCGCCGTTTGAAGGAGGAAACCTCATGAGTGCGCACGCTGAGGCTATAACGGACAGCCATAATCCTACTCCACGTCAGAACGAACAGAGCGCTGATTCGCTACTGCAGATTCGCGACTTGAAAAAGCGCTTCTCGCTCTCTGGGGATTTTCTCGATCAGCTGCGCTTTAAGGGCGGCAAGCTGGTTCGCCACCAAGAGCACGTTCACGCCATTAATGGTGTGAATCTGGATATCAAACGCGGTGAAGCACTGTGCGTGGTCGGTGAGTCGGGCTGCGGCAAGTCCACCGTGGCGCGTACCGTCATGGGGCTACTGACCCCAACAGAGGGTGAGATTCGCTACGACGGCAACCGCATCGATAACTTAAGCTCGCGCCAACTGCTGCCGTATCGCAAGCGGATGCAGATGATCTTCCAGAACCCTTATGCGTCGCTCAACCCACGCATGACCATTCAGCAAACCCTGGAAGAACCGCTACGCCTGCACCACCCTGATTGGAAACGGCCACAGATTCTCGACAAGGTAGAGGAAGTGATGCGCTCGGTGGGCATCGACCCGGACTGGGGCAAACGCTTTGGCCACGAGTTCTCCGGCGGCCAGCGGCAGCGTATTGCCATTGCCCGCGCCCTGGCCGTTGACCCTGAGTTCATCGTTGCCGACGAGCCTATCTCCGCACTGGACGTCTCGATTCAAGCCCAGGTGCTCAACCTGCTGATGGAAGCCCAGCAAGAGCGCAATCTGACCTACCTGTTCATTACCCACGACCTAGCCGTCGTGGAGCACTTTGGCACCCGCGTGGCGGTGATGTACTTAGGCACGGTGTGTGAAGTTGCCACCACCGCGACGCTGTTCGATAAGCCGCGCCACCCCTATACCCAGGCGCTGCTCTCGGCCATTCCACGCTTGAAGGATGACCGGCCCCAGCATATTCGCCTCACCGGCGAAGTGCCGACCCCGGTTAACCTGCCTAGCGGCTGCGTGTTTCATGGCCGCTGCCCCCATGCCAATGCGCGCTGTAAGCAAGAGATCCCCTTGCTGAAAACACAGGATGACGGAACCCGAGTGGCGTGCCACGCTGTTGAGGAGGGACGCCTATGAAGCGGGCGTCGTATTCGACACAGCGACCCCAGGCGCTGAGAGGTAGAGCATGGAAATTCGCTGGCTAGAAGATTTTATCGCCCTGGCCAGAACGCGGCACTTCTCACGCGCAGCAGATGATCAAAACGTTACGCAACCCACCTTCTCCCGGCGGATTAAACTGCTTGAGGAGGAGATGGGCGTAACGCTGATTAATCGTCAAACGCTGCCGCTGTCACTCACCCCGGCCGGGGAGGAGTTTTTGACCCTGTGCGAACAGGTGACCGACCGGGTGCGGCTGACCCGTGACCGGGTGCGCGAAATTAACGCTGGCCAGCAGCGGCGCATTATGGTCGCAGCACCGCAGAGCCTGTTGCCGCATTTTTTACCGGAATGGTTGGCGTCTACGGGGTGGCAAGATCGCGTACAGCCGTATTTGCGGGCGACCGGCTGGGTGGCCAATGACTACTTTCAAGCCTTAGCGCGTGCCGAGTGCGACCTGGCTATCTGTTACTGGCCGATTGGGCGCTGCGATCTGGAGATCGACACCAGCGCCTGCAATTATCGTGTGATTGGTCATGAACGACTGATTCCAGTAACTGGGTTAAACCCAGAGGGAGAACCGCACGCACTGCTGCCTGGCTCGCGCCATCAACCGCTGCCTTGGCTTGCCTACCCCAAGCGTGGGTTGTTGGGGTCTGCGGTTAAAGCACACCTAGCCAGGCTCCCCCAAACCACCTATTTAACTGCGCAGAGTGAAAATCTCTACGCGGCGGGTATTAAAGAGCTGGTGCTACTTGGCTACGGCATGAGTTGGCTGCCAGAACGCAACGTCGCGGCAGAGCTTGCTCAAGGCACGCTGGTAAGAGCAGGCGATAGTCGCTGGGATGTGCCTATGGAGCTGCGGCTATACCGTCATCAAAATCATCGCCACGCGGAGCTGGATAGCCTATGGAGCGAACTTGCGCCGCCCCGTGTATGACCCCATTTGAGAAAGCTTACTTAAGAGAGGGCACAGCTTTGTATGTCAACCACCCTGTTTAACCTGCAACGCGAGCACATAGCGCACCTACAGCGTGCTTATTCGGATATTTTGGCCGACCACGGGCTCGATAGCCTGGCAATTTACAGTGGCCATGCCAGCGACCATTTTGCAGATGACCACGCCCCTCCTTTTCAGGCTTACGGGCATTTCATGCACTGGGTGGGTTTAGCCGATGTGCAGCATAGCTGGCTGATTATTCAGCCAGGAGAGCGCCCCCAGCTGTACTTGTATGCGCCCGCCGACTTTTGGCACCTGCCCACTCAGCTACCCGATGAGCTCTGGGTGGAGGCGTTTGATATCCACTTATGCAGCGAGAAAATCTCCCCACCGCTTTCGGGAAATGCCGCCGTTATTGGCGATATCGAGCGTCTTCCCATCAGCACCCAGCAGGCGCTAAAAGCTGAAAATCACCCTGAACGCATAGTGCATGCCCTTGATGAATTACGGCTGTTTAAAACGCCCTATGAGATCGCCTGTATCCGTGAAGCCAATCGCTTAGCGATAGCGGGCCACCAGGCATCCCAGGCCGCCTTTATTGGCGCATCCGGTGAGCTGGATATTCAGCTGGCGTACTTAGCAGCGAGTCGACAGCGCGAATCAAACGTGCCCTACCAAAATATTATTGGTTTAAATGAGCATGCTGGCGTGCTGCATTATCAACACTACGACCTTAACGCACCTAAACAGCGCTATAGCTTGCTAGTGGATGCGGGTCGCCGCTTTCGGGGTTACTGCGCCGATATTACCCGCACATACGCTGGCCCCGATGCCCCCGTCGCGTTTGGCGAACTGGTCACCGCCATGCATGGGCTGAAAGATGAGTTAGTCAAAGGCGTAGTCCCAGGCATTAACTTTTTAGCACTGCACGAGCAGATGCATCACCACCTGGGTGAAATATTGGTGGCTAATGATCTGTTTAAAGGCACCACAGAACAAGCGGTTGCCGAGGGCGTTACGCGGGTATTCTGCCCTCATGGACTGGGCCACTCGCTGGGCCTTCAAGTGCATGATGTGGCCGGATTACGCCACCCGGATGGCACGCCCGCCCCTGCGCCAGAGCAGCACCCAGCGCTACGGCTGACGCGCACGCTGCGCCCTGGCATGGTCGTTACCATTGAACCCGGGCTCTATTTTATCGCCATGCTGCTCGACCCGCTGCGCAACACCTCACTGCCCATTAACTGGCCGTTGGTCGACCAACTCTCATCCTGTGGCGGTATTCGTATCGAAGATAACGTAGCAGTGACAGAAAGCGGCTTTGATAACTTAACGCCATAAGCCCTCTGTAACGTCTTGCTAATCGGCACTCTACAACGCACTACGCCCGGCTCAAGGCCGGGCGTAGTGATATTTCAGAAGACTTAGCAAAACTCAAACCCAGGCAAAGCTAAAATCTAGTAAAGCTAATGTCTAGTAAAACTTAGAAGCGGTAAGTAACACCACCGCCAATAGTGACGGGTTCGATGTCAACTTCACCACCGACGTTGATATCTGCGTTCACGTCAGCGTAGCTTGCGTAACCATTGAGCATAATATTATCAGTCACGGCCAGATCAACCCCTACTTGGCCGATCGCGCCGTAGCTTTCATCAACATTCACACCACTCGGCTCGCCAGAGAAGCGTGTATAGTTAAGGCCAGCACCAACGTAAGGCTGCACACGTGAATCCAGGCCACCCATCGGGTAGTAATTCACGAGTAGATTAACAGGCAGACGATCAACACTACCCACATCGCCTAAAGCAGAGGTGTTCAGATCGTGCTCGAACTTCTCAGAGCTGTTGAGTTCAACGCCAACCTTATCAGTAAATAGGTAACCAGCACCAAAGGTGAAGCCGCGAGCGCTCTGCACGTTTAGTGAATCACCATTCAGATTGCCATTACCTGACCCCGTATCCGTTTGGGCAACACCACCACGAACGAATACATCGCCAGCGTTATAAGCGAGAGCCGCTTGGCTTGCCAGTGCGAAACCGGCAGTGATTACAGCAGCAGAAATCAGTTTCATATTACTCATAAGAGTCATCCTCTATGCAGCGCGCAGTTCCTTGCGCTTGGGGATTGCGGTACTTGCTATCCAACTTACCTGTACAGAGTATAGTATACGAACACTGTTTCCAAATTGCTTGTAAAATATTGTTATAAGAAACTGAACCCTGATAGTTTTCTAATATAAAATCCGGGCACAAAAAAAAGTCCCCCGAAGGGGACCAGGTGGAGCACGCCAGCTCACTCGGTTTGTTGCTACCAGCCGGTAGCAACGTGGATGAAGAAGGGAAAGAAGCCAGATAGTTAATTACGCCTCTCTATTCACTCATCCTTTGCCATATACATTGCGATCTGCGTGCCACTTTTTTAAATATCATTAAAAATCATATAGTTAATAAAAAACCACTTCACTGGCATCAACCTCCGACGCACTGCAGCAAACAAAATGCACCAGCATTGCGCACTTTGAGGTCTTTTTGCATCACAAAGCATCATATGCGTTTGTTTACGCTTCGGAATCCTCAGATTAGTGGTTGGGTGTCACGATGATTTTCACTTGAGCTTTGTCGTTTAGCAGTGCCTCAAAGCCCTCCTCCACGATATCCGCCAGTGGAATGCGCTGGGTCACCATGTCCTCGGCGCGGAAGTAGCCCCGCTGCATCAGTGCCATTACCGCTGGGTAAACATGGCGATAGGCAATAATGCCCTTCATGGTGCGCTCTTTGATGACTAGGTCGTTAGGCTGGAAGCTGGCCTCTCCTTCCCAGATACTCACCACCACCACTTCGCCCCCTTCGTGGGTGCTGTGCAACGCCTGATTCAGCACGGCAGGAATGCCGGTGACTTCAAACGCCACGTCCACCCCGCCACCACTCAAGGCTTGTAGCTTCGTAACCGCATCCTCCTGCTGCGGGTCAACCACAATGGCCCCTAACGCTTCGGCTTTGGCTTTCCGTGAAGGCGCGACCTCAACGGCATATATTTGAGCAGCGCCTGCGGCTTTTAGCGCTTCAATAGTCATCAAGCCAATTGGCCCCGCGCCAAAAACTACCGCGCTATCCCCGGCTTTCAGGCAGCTTTGGCGCACCGCATGCAGCGCTACCGCCGCGGGCTCTACCAGAGCGCCCTGCTCGTAGCTAAGCTCATCCGGCAGCTTGTGCACCATATGTTCCCCCATCACGGTGAACTCGGAAAAGCCGCCGCCACCGCCCGAAAGGCCGTGAAAGCCCAGCAAGGGCGTGAGGTTGTAGCGCTCCATCTGATAAGCGCCATCCTTGTTGGGTGAAAGGATCGGCTCAATCGCCACGCGGTCGCCTACCTTCACCCGCGTGACTTTCTCGCCGACCTCTACCACTTCCCCAGCGAACTCATGGCCCATAATGATCGGCGCCTGTTCGCCGCTAATGGGGTGCGGCTTGCCCACCGGAATAAAAATCGGCCCGGCAGCATACTCGTGTAAGTCACTGCCGCAAATACCACAGGCAGCCACTTTCACTTTCACTTCATGGGGGTCGCTGATAGTGGGAACCGAAACTTGCTCAACGCGTAAATCTTTTGCTGCGTACCAAACCGCTGCCTGCATAGTTTGCTGATTATTCGACTGACTCATGGTTTTCCCTTCCTGTTAAGACCTATCTGTTACGACGTATGGTGAACCGGCTGCAGACCGTAGACAGGCGTTTCCAGCCCCTCCATGCGTGCCTTTAACTGCAGCGCCAAATAGTGCGAGTAGTGCCGCGACTGGTGCAGGTTGCCACCATGGAACCACAGCGCCTCTTGCTGGGTGGGTTTCCACATATTGCGCAGCTCGCCCTCCCAAGGGCCGGGGTCTTTGGTGGTGTCAGAGCCCAGGCCCCAGCACTTGCCGACTTTATCCGCCACTTCCTGAGAGATAAGCCGCGCCGCCCAGCCATTCATGGAGCCATAACCGGTGGCGTAGACGATCAAATCTGCCTCTAGCTCACTGCCATCGGTAAGTGTGATGGAGTGGGGGTTAATGCGTTCAATGCCCACACCACTGCGCAGTTTGATATCGCCGTTGGCCACTAAATCGCAGGCGCCCACATCGATGTAATAACCCGAGCCCCGGCGTAGATACTTCAAAAACAGCCCGGAGCCATCGTCACCGAAATCGAGCAGAAAGCCCGCGTCTTCCAGCTTCTGATAAAACTCGGCGTCACGCTGTTTGATTGCCTCAAACGCCGGGCGCTGAAAGTCCGGAAGCACCTTGTAGGGAATCGAGGCAAAAACCAGATCAGCCTTATCGTGGGTTAAGCCATTGGCCACCGCCTCTTCGGAGTAGAGCGGACCCAGCACTTCCTCCATCAAAGAGTCCGACTTCACAATATGGGTGGATGAACGCTGCAGCATGGTCACATCGGCATCGTGCTCCCAAAGTGCCGCGGCAATATCGTGAGCAGAGTTATTCGAGCCCACAATCACACACTTTTTACCCGCATAAGCATCCGGCCCAGAGTGTTGGCTGGAGTGCTGCTGCTCGCCTGCGAAGCTCTCTGCGCCGGGAAATGTCGGCACATTGGGCATGCCCGACATCCCGGTGGCCATCACCAGCTGCTTCGGGCGTAACGTGATCTCTTCGCCATTGCGCTTAACGTTAACCACCCACTCGCCTGCGGCTTCGTCATAGTGTGCATTCTGACACTCAGTGGAGGTCCAATAATTGAGCTCCATCACCTTTGTGTACATTTCCAGCCAATCGCCCACCTTGTCTTTAGGCGCAAACACCGGCCAGTTTTCTGGGAAAGGAATATAGGGTAGATGGTCGTACCACACCGGGTCGTGCAGGCAGAGGGATTTATAGCGCTTGCGCCAGGAGTCCCCGGCGCGCTCGTTGCGCTCTATGATGATGGTCGGCACGCCCATCTGCTTCAGCCGCGCCCCAAGGCCAATCCCGCCTTGGCCTCCGCCGATGATTACGCAGTAAGGCTGTTGGGTATAGCCAAGCTCTACCTCTTCGCGCTCCCGTGACTCTAACCAGGTTTCACGCTGTTTATTGGCCCCGTGCTCAGCTCCTTTTGGGCGGTTGTGGTTACGCGGTTCGGGGTAGTCATGAAGCGACTGCATAGTGGTTAGTAGCGTCCAGCATTTACCGTCTTTTAGACGCAAGTAGCCTTTGCCGCTGGCGACCGCTGTCTCAAAGGTAAACCACGCCTCACTGGTATCGCCGTTCTGGGTAGCTTCACCTTCTAGCTGCCAGTTCGAAGGACGCACGTTCTCCAGGGTGGCATTGAGCATGGCCTGAATAGCATCTTTGCCCTCACAGGTTTTTAAATTCCAGGTAAAGGTTACAAAGTCGCGCCAGTAGCATTCCTCATTAAATAGCGACAAAACACGCTGAATATCCTGGGCTTGCAGCGCTTTATCAAAATCACTTAGCCACCCTTGGACAGTAGCCGTGGCGGTTTGCTGGGTTTGTGCCGGTATCTCGGACATAGTGAGTACTCCATCGTTTGTTATTGTTGAATTGCTGGTGAGACACCCAACTCTAAGCACCCGCCGTGCCAATCATTTCAGATAAACCACAAGCATATGAAAAATATAAATAAATTTAAAAAAACAGTTGTCGATTAGGCGTTGCCCAAGGCGTACACCTGTCACATCTAGTTGTAAACAACGTTACAGGTGTAACGCACGACTAACGGCGTAATAGCGCTGCGTTGACACCCACGCCAGAGCGCATAGGCTGGAAGGACAATAACAAGCCCCACGGTGAACCACGCCATGCCCACTCAATCGTCCCTGCCTGCACGGCTGCAATCCGTCCAGCGCCAGCATATCGAGCATATTTTCCAGCTCGGCGAAGGCTTGGAAATGCCCCAGCTACCCGCCCAGCCGACTATTCGACGCTCCTGGCTGCGCTGCCTAAACGAGTACCAACTCGATCCCACCCAGCCACGCCCAGCCCGGGTGGTGCCTCAACAAATCCTGATCGAGCACCGGGAATCCGTGGATGAACTACTGCACGTGGCAAGAGCCGGGGTTGACCAGCTTTATCAGCAAATTGCTCAACTAGGCTACGTGCTACTGCTCACCGACCACCGTGGGATAACCGTTGAGTTTCGTGGCGATCCCAACCAAGACCAGCAACTGCGCAAAGCAGGCCTATACCTCGGTGCCGACTGGGACGAACGCTTTGCGGGTACCTGTGCCGTAGGCACCTGCCTGCATGACCGCCAAGCGATTATTTGCCACCGCCAGGAGCACTTCGACGCCTCGCATATTTCGCTTACCTGCACTGCCGCGCCCATCGCCGACCCGCAAGGCAACGTCATGGCCGTACTGGACATCTCCGCGCTGCAATCGCCTACCCAGCATGAGAGTCAAAATTTTAGTCTCTCTCTGGTAACGCTCTACGCGCGCATGATTGAGGACGCCTATTTTCTTCAGCGCTACCGTGACTGCCTGATGGTGCGGCTGGATACCTCACGAGAGTTTGTGCATGTAAACGGGCGCGGACTCATCGCCATTGAAGAGAACGGGCAAGTGATTGCTGCCAACGCAGTGGGTCGTGATCTGATAAGTGAACACCAGCGCCGTTGGCCACCCTGGTCAGCCCATCACACCCCAATGCTGGGGGAGCTATTCGAGTGCGAGATCGCCGATGTACTCAGCATTAATAGCGCCACCGACGATCAACTGCGTGCTTTTCGCGCCAGGGTCGATAACACGATCTACTTTATTAGCCTGCTGGAGCCACGCCGCCCGCGCCCTGCTCAGCAAGCACAACCTCTCGCCTCCAGCCTGCCGGAACCACTGGTACGCCTCGGCGCCGACGACCCCGCCATGCGCAAAGTGCAGAAACTGGCTGAACGGTTGCGCAACGAAGCCAGCGTCAATGTGCTGATTAGCGGAGAAACCGGCACCGGCAAAGAGGTCGTTGCCCGTGCTCTGCATGACAGCGGCAACCGATCTAAAGGCCCCTTTATCGCAGTAAACTGTGCCGCCATTCCCGAAGCGCTGATCGAAAGCGAGCTGTTTGGTTACGAGCCCGGCGCCTTTACCGGCGGGCGCGCCAAAGGCATGCGCGGGCTGATTCCCCAAGCCCACGGCGGCACACTGTTTTTAGATGAAATCGGCGATATGCCGCTGGCCCTGCAAACCCGCCTACTGCGCGTACTGGCCGAGCGAGAAGTGATGCCTCTTGGGGCCAATAAGCCTGAAAAGGTTGATATTCGGGTGATTACCGCCACTCATCGCAATATCGATTCGATGATCCAGCAGGGTGAGTTCCGCGAAGACCTCTATTACCGCCTTAACGGGGCTCAACTGCGCCTGCCCGCGCTACGCGACCGCGCCGATAAGCTCTACGTTATCCGCCGCGTATTTGATGACATCATCCAGGAGCGAGCCTCCAGCCAATCACCGCGCCTGCGGGCCGATGCCATTAGCGCCCTACTAGCTTACGCCTGGCCCGGTAATATCCGTCAGCTAAAGAATGCGCTGGCCTTTGCACTGGCCACCTCAGAAAACGAAGAAATCACCGTTCATGACTTACCTGAGCAGTGCCTAAGCCAACGCATCACTCGGCAAGCAACTCCCCTGCCTGCAGACGCTGGTAGCGACAGCGATCACACATTGCTGGAAATGCTCAAGGAGCAGCACTGGAACATTAGCGCCGTGGCTCGCGCTCTCGGGGTTTCAAGGCCCACGATATACCGGCAAATGCAGCGCCAAGGCATAGTGCCGCCGAATTGGCAGGGGTGATAAAAAGCTACTTCAAAGCTTTTGATTGGGAAATAACTGCAACATATCTTGAGAACACGGTGCGAGGGCAGGTTGAAGCGAGGGTCTTTCGCAAGTCATCACTACCTCTTGGCCTTGAGGGTGACCCTCACGTACACTTGTTTGAATTCGTTTATCCTTTTATAACCCCGCTTTCGACAAGCCGAGGCTCTCCCATGGCGTTTGAATCCACCTCTTCCTATATTGCAACCGATGCGCTTAAACAGGCTGTGAACGCGGCGGTGGTGCTCGAACGGCCGCTATTAATCAAAGGCGAGCCGGGCACCGGTAAAACCCTGCTGGCCGAAGAACTGGCCGAGTCTCTCGATACCCAGTTGATTACCTGGCATATCAAATCTAGCACCAAGGCGGCCCAGGGTTTATACGAGTACGATGCCGTCAGCCGTCTGCGTGACTCTCAGCTAGGTGTTGAAGGTGTAGAGAACGTCGCCAACTACATCAAGCCCGGCAAGCTGTGGGAAGCGTTTACCGCTAATCAACGGGTGGTGCTGCTGATCGACGAGATCGACAAGGCCGATATCGAATTCCCCAACGACCTCCTTCAAGAGCTGGATCGTATGGAATTCCACGTTTACGAAACCGGCGAAACCATCCGCGCCGAACAGCGCCCAATTATTGTTATTACCTCGAATAATGAAAAAGAGCTGCCGGATGCATTCCTACGCCGCTGCTTTTTCCACTACATCGAGTTCCCTGACCGCGAGACCATGCAGGCGATTGTCGATGTGCACTTCCCGGATATCGCCCCCCGGCTGGTCAGCGAAGCCCTAGAGGTATTTTTTGAGCTACGTAAAGCGCCAGGCCTCAAGAAAAAGCCTTCCACGTCTGAACTAGTCGACTGGCTCAAGCTACTGATGGCTGACAATATTGCTCAAGAGGCGCTCTACAACCGCGATCCGACCAAAGCGCTGCCGCCCATGGCAGGTGCACTGGTCAAAAACGAGCAGGACACTCAACTGCTGGAACGCCTGGCGTTTATGATCCGCCGCCAGAAAGGCACAGGCCGCTAAGCCATGTTTATCGGCCTGTTTGAGACCTTAAAACGCGCGGGCGTTCCGGTATCGCTACGCGAGCTGCTGGATCTTCACGCCGTGGTGGAACGCGGTGTGGTGTTCGCCGACATGGAGGCGTTTTATCAGGTAGCGCGCACGGTGATGGTCAAGGACGAACGCCACTTCGACCGCTTTGATCGTGCCTTCGCCGCCTGGTTTAAAGGCCTTGAGGATATGGACGCCGCCATTGAGGCGCTAATCCCTGACGACTGGCTACGCCGTGAGTTTGAGAAGCAGCTAACGGATGAAGAGAAAGCCGAAATCGAATCCCTGGGCGGGCTTGAAGAACTCATCGAAACGTTCAAGAAACGCCTGGAGGAGCAAAAAGAGCGCCACGCGGGCGGCAACAAATGGATCGGCACCGGCGGCACTAGCCCCTTTGGCGCCTACGGCTACAACCCGGAAGGCATTCGCATTGGTCAGGATGGATCGCGCCACCGCCGAGCCACCAAGGTCTGGGACGAGCGACGCTTCCGCGATTACGATGATTCTCTGGAATTAGGCACGCGCAATATCAAAATGGCGCTCCGCCGCCTGCGCAAGTTTGCCCGCCAAGGGGCGTTAGATGAGTTTGACGTGGATAGCACCATCCGTGAAACCGCCAAGGACGCCGGGCTACTCAACGTGCAGATGCGCCCAGAGCGCCATAACGCCGTTAAAGTGCTGCTATTTTTGGATGTGGGCGGCTCGATGGATGATCATATTCGCGTCTGCGAAGAACTGTTCTCTGCCGCCCGTTCAGAGTTCAAGCATCTTGAGCACTACTACTTTCATAACTGCCTTTACGAAGGGGTTTGGCGAAACAATATGCGTCGGGGTAACGAGCGGATCCCGACCATGGATGTTTTGCACACCTACGGTGCGGGTTACCAGGTAGTGATTGTCGGTGACGCGGCCATGTCTCCCTATGAGGTCACCCACCCCGGCGGCAGCGTCGAGCACTTCAACGACGAAGCGGGCGGCGTTTGGCTTAAGCGTTTATGCGAAACGTTTCCTCGCCTGGCGTGGCTTAACCCTATGCCGCCCCGAGCCTGGGAGTACACCTACTCGACCCAATTGATCCGCGAGATCATCGATGACCGCATGTACCCCATGACCATGGAGGGTTTGGAAACCGCCATGCGCGAGCTAGCAAAGAAGTAGTCTGATTATCTGGCCATGCGCGTCAGCACGTCGTGGTGAGTCAGCTTGCGATGCAAAATGGCCATCACGATGTGCCCTACGATCAACGCTAACAATGTCCAGCCTAGCTCACCGTGGAGCAAACCGCCCAGATCTGTCATCCAGGTGATTTCCTCGCCTTCAAAACCTGACATCAGCGTAAAGCCAAACACCTCAAGCGAGCGGCCCGAACCGTACTGGCGAATAAGCGCAATCGTCGGAATCACCATCATCAAGCCGTAGAGAACAAGATGGCCCAACTTTGCCATAACGCTCACCGATGGCGGGCGGCGCGACGCATTGGCTAACGCCCATATCGCTCTCAGTATGACTAAGGTCAGTAGCAATACACCCACTGGGTAATGGGTTCCCCAGAAGAACTCTTCAAAGGGTGTGTCCGGAAAAAGCCAGTGCGCCGTGGCACTCGTAAACTGCCAAGCAAACAGTAGCGCCATCCCCCAATGCAACAAGCGGCTAATCGCACCGTAACGTTGACTGTTATCCATTATCGGTAATGCCATGCAGCTTCTCCCTTCTTTTAATAAGCTAGTCGTGATGCTTATTTTATAGGGGCAACACGTAAATAACATGGCAACAACGTGCAACTTAGTTGCACAAACTGGAACGCAGCGTTTCCTAAGGGCTATTAAAGCGACTGCGGGAAATCGTTTAAGCCCTTCAAAAATGCCTGTTTGGCCGTTTCAAACGCCTTAGGGTCATGTTTAAAGCGACGCAGGATAAGCGCTTCATCCAACACTAGGGTAGGCGCTAATTCGCGAATACTCTTGGCAGGGTGGCGAGCGCCCAAGCCAATACGCTTTCCATCCACCCCGCCGAACCAGCGCTTAATGCCACTTTTTTGATAGAACGCTTCTCGTTCGGCGTTATCCACTTCGACACGTAGCGGCGCTTTCAGAGTAAGTTCGCTGATTAACCGCTGCTGGGCATCTGCCTGGTCAAGCGCGCAGGCGTGGGTCACCGTCATGCCCTCGCCCTCCTCGTCCAGCACTAGTAGTGCCAGCGCTTGAGGTTTACCCTGTCTATCAACAGCAGCAAACAGCCGCGCTGCTTCTTGCGGAAAAAACACACTGCAGGTGCCGGTGAACACGACCAGCGGCGTAAGACCCGCCTCTTGTCCGTAAACCTCAGCGCATAATCGCGCCAGACAGGCGTTGCGCTGGGCCTCTGCGTTAACGTGTACGACCTTCATTTGAATCATCCTCACCGACTAAAAACCCGCAAGCCTAGAGCAAACATCACCGTTTTGACAGCGCGACGTGCCTCACCACGACGTCCATTCATTTTTACTGATACTGAACACTACTGTTAACAATCTGTCGAAAAGAACTGTAAGTGTGAACATCACCTAGAAGGAGCTAGTATGCCCACCTTTATGAATGACCCTACCATGCCCACACCAAGCTTCCCCGGTAGCCACATGGTAGTCGATGATCACTATGTGTTTATTTCAGGACTGACCGTTGGCGATCTCTCTAACGGCCACGCAGTCAAAGGCGACGTTAAAGAAGAGACTCGCCTTGTGATGCGCGCACTATCGCGCATGCTTGAAATGGAAGGCGGCAGCTTAGCGGATATAGTGCGGGTGGATATCCACCTCACGGATCTACACGCTATCCAAGACATGGACACTGTTTACGCGGAGTACTTTGAACCTGGCCGCTACCCTGCCCGCACCTGCACCGAATCCCCTAACCTCTACGGCGGAAGCAGTATTGAAATCACTGTGATGGCGAAGCGCCCGCATCAATCAGCGCAATAACCGCCTCAATGTCGATATGGGCTTCCAGCATATCGGCTAAACGGTCAAGCTCACGTTCTCGGTGAGCTTGATAATCGCTCTGCTCTCCATTAACGAGTCCCAACTGCTTCAGTAGGGCTTGGCAGGCCTCCGGGTGGTCAAATAACCCGTGCAGGTAAGTACCGATTATTTGGCCATCCTCACTGACCGCGCCTTCTGGTCGGCCTTCTATGTCAAATAATGGCACGTTAAGCGCCTGCCCCTCGCTTACGCCGTTATGAATTTCATATCCGGTGACGGTTACCCCTTCAGCAACGGTCACGCCGCGAACATTGCGTAGCTGTTTGCCTGCCAACATTCGAGTGGTCAGCGGCAACAAGCCCAAGCCCGCCACTTTTACTGGCTTACCCTCCAGACCATCAGGGTCATCCACCCATTCGCCCAGCATTTGAAAGCCACCGCAAATACCTAACACCTTGCCGCCGTAGCGCAGGTGGCGCTGAATGGCGTTATCCCAGCCCTGTTGCTTTAACCACGCCAAATCGCTCGCGGTACTTTTACTGCCGGGCAGAATGACCACATCGGCGGCGGGAATCGGCTGGTCGGGCCCCACAAAGGTCAGCGATACCTGTGGGTGCAACCGCAGCGGATCGAAGTCAGTGTGGTTACTGATGCGCGGTAGCGCCGGAACGATCACGTTAAGCGTCTGGCTAGCCTTTTCGGCGTGGGTTAAACCAATGCTATCTTCAGCATCCAGCAGCAGCCCCTGCAGATAAGGCAGTGTTCCGAATACGGTTTTTCCCGTACGCTCCTCCAACCATTCAAGCCCCGGCTTAAGCAGCGCTATATCACCTCGAAAGCGGTTGATAATAAAGCCTTTGGTACGCGCCTGTTCGCTCTCGCTCAAGAGCGCCAACGTACCTACCAATTGGGCGAATACCCCACCGCGGTCAATATCACCCACCAGTATCACTGGACAGTCAGCCGCTTCAGCAAAGCCCATATTGGCGATATCCCCCTCGCGCAGGTTGATCTCAGCAGGGCTGCCCGCCCCTTCGGCAATAATGACATCAAAGCGGTTTTCCAACGCCTGCCATGCCGCCATCACGCTCTCTTTCGCGGTGCGTTTATAGGCGTGGTAATCCAGCGCATCCATATGGCCATGCACTTTGCCGCGTAAAATCACCTGGGCGCCACGATCGGTTTCCGGCTTTAACAGTACCGGGTTCATATCACTGTGGGGCGCTAAATAGCAGGCTTGCGCCTGTAACGCCGTGGAACGGCCAATCTCGCCGCCGTCCTCAGTCACGGCGCTATTCAATGCCATATTCTGGGGTTTAAATGGCGCCACCGATACTCCACGCCTTGCCAGCGCGCGGCAAAGGGCAGCTACCACAGTGCTTTTACCCGCATCCGAGGTGGTGCCTTGAATCATCAGTGTAGCCATAAAGAAGTCTCGTCCAGGTGAACAAGAGCGAGACTTTAGCGGGAGGGGCTAAGCGGTGCAATGTGTTCAATCTCCGCTTAAGCACGCTGCTGCCCTTAATAATCAAAAATACTTTTTATTGCCATCAATTCGTCATACGCCATCTCTAGGCTGATACCTAATAAATGAGATCGATCTCATTGCACCAGCAACAGGTATTCGCATGGCAGATTTACTCAGTGTGGCCAAACTCGCCGGGGTTTCCCGGGCAACCGCGGCGCGGGCTTTTTCAAGCCCCGATTTGGTACGCCCAGCTACCCGAGAACGCGTTTTAAACGCTGCCCGGCAGCTGGCGTTTAGGCCTAATAAAATCGCCCAACAGCTTCGCTCTCAAGCGACGCAGATGATTGGCGTGATGGTGCCCAGTCTCGATAACCCGGTGTTTGCCGAGCAGCTACAAGCCATGGAAGTAGCAGCCAGAGCGGCTGGTTACTCACTGATCGTTACCACCAGTGAATACTCTCCCAGCCGGGAGGGTGACATTGTTGAGGAGATGCTGCGCCAGCGCGTGGATGGCTTGGTGCTTACCGTGGCTGAAGCCGATAACAGTGCCGTGCTGGACAAGCTAAGTGTGGAAACCACCCCGTGCTTACTGGTCTACAACCCACCTGGGAACAGCGGTTTCCCCTCCATCGGTGTCGATAACCGCGTCGCCAGCGCTGATGCCACCCACCATTTAATCACTTTGGGTCATGAGCGCATTGGCATGGTCGCTGGCCCGCTGCTGCAATCAGACCGCGCCCGGCAGCGCTTTGACGGTTACTGCCACGCTATGCGCGAGGCAGGCCTGATCGCACGCCCGTTGGTTGAGATGACCCGCCATACCCAAGCTGACCTGAAAAGCCTAACACCTGCACTGCAAGGGCCAGAGGCTCTCAGCGCGGTGATCTGTACCAATGATCTGCTCGCCATCAGCCTGATGGGCGAATTACAACGCGCAGGTTTTAACGTGCCTGGCGACCTTTCTGTGATGGGCTTTGATGGCATTACCTTAGGCAAGCACCTCTACCCATCGCTATGCACTATTGAGCAGCCTCGCGCCGACATTGGGCGCACCGCGGTTCACACCTTGTTAGCCATGATTCGGGGAGAAAAATGCACACCCGCTCCCCTGCCCCACGCATTGCGTAAGGGCGAAAGTGTCGGAATCCCGGCATCCCGCAAGTCCACGTTAAGCACTTTATAGAGGAACTTGGTATGAGTCTTAAACGCATGAACCTTAAGCGTCTTTATCAAGCGTTACTGGCCACGGCGGTTATCAGTGCGTCAGGGGTCGCTACTGCCCAGTCAAGCGACAACGCTATCTGCTACAACTGCCCGCCTGAGTGGGCGGACTGGGGCACTCAGTTGCGTTTGATCGAACAGGAGACCGGCATTCGCGTGCCGCAAGACAACAAGAACTCCGGCCAATCCTTAGCCCAATTGGTTGCCGAAGCCAGTAGCCCGGTGGCCGATGTCGTTTACTACGGGGTGACCTTCGGCATTCAAGCCATGGAAGAGGACGTAGTGGCGCCCTACCAGCCCGAACACTGGGATGAGATTCCTGAAGGTCTAAAAGACCCCGAAGGCAACTGGTTTGCCATTCACTCTGGTACCCTCGGTTTTATGGTCAACGTTGACGCCTTGGATGGCGCGCCGGTGCCCACTTCCTGGGAAGATCTGCTCAAGCCCGAGTATCGCGGCATGGTGGGTTACCTTGACCCGGCCAGCGCCTTTGTTGGCTACGTCGGTGCCGTGGCGGTCAACCTAGCCATGGGTGGCGATCTTAATGACTTCACTCCGGCGATCGACTACTTCAATCAGCTCGCCGAAAACAACCCGATTGTGCCCAAGCAAACCAGCTATGCGCGAGTACTTTCTGGTGAGATCCCGATTCTCCTCGATTATGACTTCAACGCTTACCGCGCACGCCATAGCGATGGTGCCAATGTAGAGTTTGTGATTCCCGAAGAGGGCAGCGTGGTAGTGCCCTATGTTATGAGCCTGGTAAAAGATGGCCCTAACCCCGAAAACGGTCAGCAAGTGCTTGATTTCGTGCTCTCTGACCAAGGCCAAGCGGTATGGGCAGATGCTTACCTACGTCCCGTGCGCGCCAGCGCCATTTCCCCCGAAGCACGCGAAGTCTTTCTGCCCGATAGCGAGTATGCCCGCGCCGAGGCACTTGACTACCCCGCCATGGCGGCTGCTCAACGTAGCTTCTCTGAGCGGTATCTGTCGGAGGTTCGTTAATCATGACAGCGGCATCCAAGCAGCCCTCCGGGGCTGCTTCTTACCTAAGTCGACCATCGACGATGGTAGGCCCAGCCCGGCGTAAACGCTTTATCGCGTTGTTCGCCTTACTGCCTGCCCTGGTGATTTTCTGCGCCTTTTGGCTACTGCCTTTTTCGCGTCTGATCATGATGGGCGCCGAGGCTGATCCAAGCAGCGGTATTAGCGCTTACCTGACCATACTTACCCATCGTCAGTACTTAATCAGCCTGGCGACCACCGTTGGTCTCTCGCTGGTAGTGTCGCTGGTAGCGGTTGCCATTGCGGGCGTTGCCGGATTTTTTCTCGCCCGTCAGCGTTTTTTTGGCAAGTCCATACTAGTGGCGATCCTCACCTTTCCGCTGGCTTTTCCAGGCGTGGTGGTGGGCTTTTTGGTCATCATGCTGGGGGGACGCCAAGGCGCCTTGGCGCAGACCAGCCTGTGGCTGTTTGGCGAGCGTTGGATGTTCGCTTACTCACTGGCCGGGCTATTTATTGGTTACCTCTACTTCTCCATTCCTCGTGTTATTACCACGGTGATGGCTGCCTGCGACAACCTGGATAGAAGTCTTGAAGAGGCAGCTCGCTCGTTAGGTGCTAACACCTGGCAGGTCACCAAAGACGTTATCGTGCCCGGCATTGCACCCGCGCTGCTCTCAACTGGAGCCATCTGCTTTGCTACCAGTATGGGCGCCTTTGGTACGGCGTTTACCCTGGGCACACGCTTAAGCATTCTGCCACTCAATATCTACGGCGAATTCACCAACTACGCTAACTTCGCCATGGCGGCGGCGCTTTCAGTGGTATTGGGCGTGATCACCTGGATGGCATTGAGCCTTGCCCGCAGGCTGGCAGGCGGCAACTTGGGAGCCTCCGTATGAAATCGCGTCTACGCTTTACGCTGCAATTGGGCTTCACCCTGCTGGTGTGCTTATTTATGATCGTGCCCGTCGCGATGTCGGTCATGGCGGGGCTCACCGAGAACTACTTTGTGGGTCTTGAGAGTGGTCTGACCCTGCGCTGGGTAAATGAGGTGTGGCAGCTCTACGCCGATACCATCTGGCTCTCCATTAAACTGGCGCTGGCCTGCTTACTGATCACTATCTTGATTGGCGTACCCGCCGCCTATGGCCTGCTGCGCAGCCGTCGCCGCTGGGCCAACGCGATTGAAGAACTCCTGCTGCTGCCGGTTGCCGTACCTGGGCTGGCCACCGCGCTTGCCCTACTGCTCGCCTATGGCAGCTACCGTGAATTCCGCGGCAGTTGGCTATTTATTCTGGTTGGCCATGTGCTGTTTACCCTGCCCTTTATGGTGCGCGCGGTGCTCTCTGTGATGCAAACCGCCAAGCTTCCCCAACTGGAAGAAGCCGCCGCCAGCTTAGGTGCCAGCTTTAGGCAACGCTTTTTCGGGGTGGTCATCCCCAACTGTATGAGCGGCATTTTGGCAGGAGCGCTGATGGTGGTCACCCTATCGATCGGTGAATTCAACATTACCTGGATGCTGCATACCCCCTTGACCAAAACGCTACCGGTCGGTTTAGCCGACAGCTACGCCTCGATGCGACTGGAAATTGGCTCAGCCTACACGCTGATATTTCTGGTGATGGTGGTGCCCTTGCTGGTGGCGATTCAGTGGGCGGGACGACTCACCGAGCAGCGTCGCTAAGCGCCTTGCGCTTTCAAAACATTCGATTGCTTTATTTGAGAATCCGTTATGAGTTCATCTGTCAGCATTACGCTACACCAATGCAGCCGCACCTTCGCAGGCGGCAACACAGCGCTCCAGCCGCTTGATTTGCAGGTTAATGCGGGCGAAACCCTCGTACTGTTGGGCCCTTCCGGCTGCGGTAAAACCACCACCCTGCGCATTATTAGCGGCCTGGAAAGCCCCGACAAAGGCGGGCAAGTACTGTTTGGCGAGCGTGATGTCACCGCTCTGCCGATTGAGCAGCGCGACGTGGGAATGGTGTTTCAAAACTACGCGCTATTTCCCAATATGAGCGTTGCCGACAATATTGCCTACGGCTTAAAAATACAGCGTTTGCCACGTGCCGAGATCGCCCATCGGCTTGACGAAGTCATGCATATGGTCGACTTACAAGGCTTTGGTGACCGGCGCATCGACGCCCTCTCCGGTGGCCAAAAACAGCGTGTGGCTCTTGCCCGCGCAATTGCCGTTCGCCCCAAGGTGCTGCTGTTTGATGAGCCGTTAGCAGCTCTAGACGCCAAACTGCGCGACCGCTTACGCATCGAGATTGGCCAGCTTCTACGGGAGCTAGGCACCACGGCGGTCTACGTCACCCACGATCAAGATGAGGCGACGGCCTTGGGTGACCGCATCGCGGTCATGCAAGCCGGACGCATCGCGCAGTTGGGCACCCCCCAAGAGATTTATCATCAGCCGGCCAACGCCTTTGTGGCCGATTTTATTGGTGCGGTTAACTGCCTGGAGGTGATCAGCACACGCGCCGATGGAGGATTGGTCGTCCATGGCGGTGAACTCATCGCTGCCCATTTGCAGGGAGTATCCACTGTCTACTGCCGTCCAGAAGACATTCAGGTGGTTTCCGTTGACCAAGCCGATGTAACAGGCAAGGTGGTGCAGAACATTTTCCTGGGCCAGTCCCAACGCCTGATGGTGGACACCGGCGGCGCTTCACCGCTCCAGATTGAGGCACCCTCCCGCCAGCGCTGGCCAAACGGCACCGCGATCGGTTTGGCACTTCCCTCCAGCGTGCTTTTTCATCCAGATAAGCCCACTGCCCCTGTTAATGCCAAGGAGATGGCCAATGGCTGATCAAGGTTTAAACATTCAGAAAGACCCTCATGCCCAGCAATGCCTTATCGCCCAGATTAGCGATCCGCATATCAAGGCGGGCGGGAAACTCTCTTACCGCCAGGTAGATACCGCCAATGCGCTGCGCCAAGCAATTAGCACGCTCAATCAGCTAGCGCCGCGGCCCGACCTGGTGCTAATTAGCGGTGACTTGGTTGATTTTGGCCACCCTGACGAGTACGCCACCTTTAAGCAGATCCTGGCTGAATTAACGCTGCCCGTGTACTTGATCCCTGGCAATCATGATGACCGCGAGCATCTACGCGCCGCCTTTCCCGAGCACCGTTATCTGTTTCAGCACCGCGACTATTTACACTGGGTCGTGGATGACTATCCGGTACGCATTGTAGGGCTCGACTCATCGGTGCCCGGCAAACCCCATGGCGAGTTAAGCGATGAAAGTCTGCAGTGGTTAGACACCACCCTGGCAGAGCAACCCGAGAAACCAACCTTGGTCATGGTGCATCATCACCCTTTTGTTAGTGGCATCGACCATATGGATCGCCAGCCGCTTAAGCGACCAGATGCGCTAGCCGACGTCATTGGCAAACATGCCCAGGTCGAGCGCGTGCTTTGCGGGCACCTGCACCGTTCAATCCAGGCCCGCTTTGCTAACACTTTGGCGATTAGCTGCCCTGGGGTTTCCCACCAGGTGAGTTTGGATCTCACCCCAGACGGGCCCGCCCACTTTCAGCTAGAGCCCCCTGGTTACCTGCTACACCAGTGGTCGGCAACTAACGGCATGGTGACTCACCAAGGGTTTATCGAGCACTACCCAGGCCCTTTCCCGTTTTTTGATGCGAACGGGCTGATTGATTAAGTCGTTAAACTGGGGGCGAGCGCTGCGCTGTCTGTGTTAGCCAGCGCCAGCTCCCAGGCTTGTACCATCTGCTTTTTCTCTAATCCCCAGCGGTAGCCGCCAAGCGCGCCGCTTTGTTGAATCACCCGGTGGCAGGGGATCCATAGCGCGATGGGATTAGCGCCCACTGCATTGCCCACTGCTCGGGACGATTTAGGTGATCCCAGCGCCTGAGCAATATGGGAATAGCTGGCAAATTGCCCCTCGGGGATCGTTAACAGCGCTCGCCAAACCGCTATTTGGAAGTTGGTGCCAGTGACGTGTAGCGAGACAGCGGTAGCCCCCTCTTCAGGCTCAGTAAACAGCCTTTCCACCGCATAGCGAGTGGACTCAGTGTTATGTTGAAAGGTGCTGCGCGGCCACTCCTTGGCCAACCTTGCCAGTAACTCCTCTGAATTAGTCGTATCGACAAACCCCATTCGGCAGATACCCCGGGGCGTTACCGCGACGAATAGGCGACCTAAAGGTGTTTCGTGAACGCCATAAGCGATCTCCACTCCTTCACCCTGGCGCTTATACTCGCCGGGCGTGACCGCCTCTAACTGAACAAAGTGGTCGTAAAGCCGCGAGCCACCGCTCAGCCCAAGGGTATGGGCGATATCCAGCAAAGAAGTGGACGAATGCATCAACTGCTTACCGCGCTCTAAGGTGAGTGCCTGCAAAAAGCGTTTGGGACTAATCCCCGCATAACGACAAAACAGTCGCTGGAAGTGGAAGGCACTCAAATGAACATGAGCAGCCACCGTTTCCAGATTGGGCTGTTCCGCCGCATGAGCCACCATATAGGCCATGGCTTTTTCGATACGCTCATAGTCATTCATTGTGTTATCTCTCTAGCCATCAGAACTGCTTAGTACCTTTCAGACTAAGCCTTCAAGGGCGAGTTGCCGACCCGAATCTTGCGCACTGGCGGGTGTTCAGACAGTTTATGTTTAAAAGAGACGCTATGTTTAACAGACATTTCCACTAATTTTCGCTAGGGTAATGCCCCGCCTCAATTGACGGTACACGATACGCCCATGCAAGACTTGATCAATGACATTGCAGCAGCCATGGCAAACGCCGAAGAACGCGGTAAGGTCGCAGACTATATTCCCGAGCTTGGCCATGTTGACCCACAGCAGTTTGCCATTTCGCTCGCCACGGTGGATGGCAAAGTGTACTCGGCAGGTTGTGCTACCACGCCCTTCTCGATTCAAAGTATCTCTAAAGTATTTACGCTGACCATTGCACTTGGGCAAGTGGGTGATTCTCTGTGGTCAAAAGTAGGCCGCGAGCCCTCAGGGGATCCCTTCAACTCCATCGTGCAACTAGAGCATGAAAGCGGCAAACCGCGTAACCCGTTTATCAATGCCGGGGCCATTGCGGTAGTCGATGCGATCATGATGGGCCACGAGCCCAAAGAGACACTTGGCGAGATTCTTAGCTTTGTGCGCTATATCGCCGATGACGACAGCATTTACTTCGACCACGCGGTGGCCGCTTCAGAAATGGCCCACCGCGACCGCAACGCCTCACTGGCGCACTTTATGAAAGCCTTTGGCCGCCTACGCCATGATGTCGATAAGGTGCTAGGCACCTATTTTCACCAGTGCGCTATCGCCATGAGCTGTGAGCAGTTGGCCCATGCCGGGCTATTTTTGGCCTCGGATGGTATCAACAAACCCAGTGGCATTCGCGTGGTAGCCCCCCAGCGCGCACGGCGTATCAATTCACTAATGATGATGTGCGGGCACTACGACGCCTCGGGAGAGTTCGCATTTCGCGTCGGCCTGCCTGGCAAAAGTGGCGTGGGCGGTGGCATTCTGGCGATTGCACCCGGCCATGGCTCCATCGCCGTTTGGTCGCCGGGGCTGGATGCCTACGGCAACAGTTTTCTGGGCACCCAGGCGCTCGAAATGTTTGTGCAGCGCACCGGCTGGTCGGTTTTTGGGCATTAGCAGGGCAACGCTTTAAGCAACGACCTCAATTTTGTTCAATACCGCCCACAAGCGCTACTGCATTCTCCTTGCATTATCTGAGGAGAATGACAATGAGCGCTTCACCCCTGCTATCTTTGCTGCTACCCATGTCCGCCTTTGCCCTCGCAGCGTCTATTTCGCCGGGGCCGGTCAACATCGTTTGTTTGAGTAGCGGTACGCACTACCCTATTGCTAAAGGGCTTGTTTTTGTAACCGGCGCCACGCTGGGGTTTATCGCGCTATTTTTAGCCATCGGCGCGGGGCTTTACTCCCTGCTGAATGTGCTGCCGCTGCTGGAAGAGTTTTTACGCTGGGCAGGCATTCTGTTTTTACTCTATCTCAGCTATCAACTTTTACAGCACGATGGGCGCTTGCAGGAGAGAGGCGGCGTCAAAGCGCCTGGGTTTATGACAGGTGCCATGATGCAGTGGCTCAACCCCAAGGCGTGGCTGGCGTCTGCCGCTGGCATTGGCGCCTACACCACTGCTAATGAGCCCCATCTGCTATGGCTGTTCGCCGGCCTTTATCTGCCTATTTGCTGGCTATCGCTAGCCAGTTGGGTATATGCAGGCGCTTTTCTGAAACGCTATGTTCATCGTCCTATCATCTTACTGACGATTAACCGCGCACTCGCTATCTGCCTGGCGGCTAGTGCTATTGTCTTACTGGTTGAGTAGCGGGTAGCGGTACTGGTTGGGTGTCGCTGCTACCAGCCGCTTGAACGTCCTTTGAAAGTGGGGCTGGTCATTAAAGCCAGCGTTCAAAGCCGCCTCAACGATAGGTTGCCCTTGTTTTAACGCTTGCTGCCCCAGCTGAATGCGCTGATTAATCAGGTAAGCATGGGGTGTTAGTCCGAAGTGCTGTTTAAAGGCGCGAATCAGGTGCCCAGCACTATAGCCGGACTGCTCACATAGGCGTTCTAGCGATATATCAGCGCTACAATTGGCACGCAAATAGGCCGCGACCTGTTCTAGCGCACTGGGCGCTTGGGGCAATACCGCGGGGGATTCCTGAGCAAGCACTTGCATCATGATGGACAAGTATTCGACTAGCGCCGTTTGCTTATCGCCAATGTCGCGATGTTCATCCAGCAAACAAGCAGCCATATCGCAGTACCCGGCATAAAGCGCTGGCTGGGTAATGACGGCGGTGGCGATATCTTGCCAATACGGCGTATTCAACAGGCCCAATTGGTAACGCAATTCACTCAGCCACTCGGTATCGACGTAGAGCATCATGTACGCCCAGGGCTGGTTCTCGATGGGGTTGCAGGCATGCACCCAGTAGGGGTTCATCATAACGATGTCACCCGCACTAATCTGATGCGTCGCATCGCGATAGCAAAAAGTGCTTTTACCTGCGGTAATGGCCCCCAGCGACCAATGCGTATGGCTGTGCGGCGCATAGCAAACTTGTCGCGCGTCGCTAATCTTGCGCAGCTCCACATAGGGCATACGCGCATCGCGCCAGAAGATAGGTGACGAAATGGTACTCATGCTCTGCTCGCAATAGTTAAAAATAGCGATTCATTACCTACGCTGAACAATAGCACAGCACAAGCACAGTATGGGCCGCTATACTGCTCTATACGCTAGATTGCATAGGAATGCGCAACGCCATATTAGTCAGGAGGACGCCATGGCCAACAGTATGAAAAACCGCAACCACTGGGATGCAATTACCCTTTATGCCCGTATGGGTTATGCCTCCCGCGGCATTGTGTATGTATTAGTGGGTAGCCTAGCAGCGCTGGCAGCATTTGGACAAGGCGGCCAAACAGAAGGCAGTCGTGGCGCCTTAGAACGTTTGCTCACCGCTCCCTTCGGTAAAGTCTTGTTAGCCATTATGGCCATCGGCTTGGTGGGCTACGCTATGTGGCGAATCATCCAGGCGGTTAAAGACACTGACCATCACGGCAACGGCGCCAAGGGGCTGGCAATTCGTGCGGGCTTATTGGCGAGCGCCATTACCCACACGTTGTTGTCTTTTTTTGCCGCCACGCTCATCTTTCAATTTGCGGGCTCTTCAGGTGATTCTGGTGGCGGTTCGCAAGGTATCGCGGGCTGGCTGATGCAGCAGCCTTTCGGGCGCTGGCTGGTAGGTGGGGTTGGCCTCATCATGATTGGCGTAGGCATTGCCCACGCGCTTAAAGGCTACCAGGCAAAATTCGACAAACACTTCGCTATGCCACCACAAACGCAACAATGGGCCTACCCTATTTGCCGTTTCGGCTTAGTGATTCGTGGTGCTGTGTTTGTGATCGTGGGTAGCTTTTTTATCATCGCCGCTTATCAAATCAATCCCAATCAAGCAGGCGGTATGAGCGAGGTGTTTAGCACCCTGCGAAGCCAGCCCTTCGGTCAGTGGTTGCTTGGTTTTGTCGCGCTGGGACTTTTTGCGTTTGGCCTTTACAGCCTATTAGCGGCTGTCTATCGCCGCATTAATCCCGAAGTGTAAGACCTGCATGGCCATAACATCCAAATGCACTAAGTAGTGGTTTGAGCGCATTAACCGCTCGAAGAATATGCTGTGTCTACTCGCCACCCTCTCCTTTCTGGAGACTATTCTTCTGTCCATTCCTATTGAACTGGTATTGACACCCCTGTTGCTGGTGGTGTAAGCCGTGAATCGGTGGCAACCAGCTAAATACCGTAATCTCGCTCGACTTTGGCGATACGGGTTTTGAAGTGCTGGTACCACTGCTGATGGCCTAGCCGCTGAGCTTCTTGATGCTCAGCATGGGCTTTCCACGCTTTAATAGATGCCAAATCGGCCCAGTAAGAAACTGTTACACCCACCTCATTACGGGCAGACTCCACCCCTAAAAACCCCGGCTGCTGTGCTGCAAGCTCAACCATTCTTGCGGCCATTGCGTCATAGCCGTTATCGACCTCGGTGCGTAGTGAAGTGAAAATAACGGCGTAGTAAGGCGGTTCGGGGGTAGTGGCATCACCGGGATTCTTGGATCAGGGGCTTCGAAGCATATCCCATGAAACAAAAAATGTATTCAGGGAGCCCACTGCCAGTTGCTGCCAAACCGTACCACAGGCAGTGGGAAGAGCTGTGAGCCTAGGCGTCATCCTGCGCCTTACCAGGCGTCGCTGCCGTATGCTTGGCTTTCATATCCTTGAACGCTTCCATGATGTCCATGGGCAGCGGGAAAACGATTGTCGAGGCATTCTTGTTGCTCATGTCGCTCATGGTTTGCAGGTAGCGCAGTTGCAGCGCAGCAGAGTTTTCCTGCATGACATTGGCCGCCTCGACCAGTTTCTTGGATGCTTGCAGTTCCCCTTCGGCGTGAATCACCTTAGCGCGACGCTCACGCTCCGCCTCTGCCTGGCGCGCAATGGCGCGAATCATGCTCTCATCCAAATCTACATGCTTAATTTCAACATTGGCGACCTTGATACCCCACGCTTCGGTTTGGGTATCGATGATTTCCTGGATATCGTCGTTGAGCTTATCGCGCTCGGAAAGCATCTCATCCAGATCATGCTTACCCAGCACGGAGCGCAAAGTGGTCTGTGCTAGTTGACTGGTCGCCTGGGTAAAATTCTCGACTTGAATGATCGCCTTTTCTGGATCGACGACGCGGAAATAAAGCACCGCATTAACTTTAACGGTGACGTTATCCTGAGAGATTACGTCCTGTTCCGGCACATCCATGGTAATGACGCGCAGATCCACCACCTCCATCTTCTGAATGGCGGGGATCACAATGACTAGCCCAGGCCCTTTCACTATCTGATAACGCCCCAGAAAGAACACTACGCCGCGTTTATATTCTGGCAGTATGCGAATAGAGGCGGCGATCAACATCACCACCAGCACGACAGGAACTAAATACGAAATAATCATTGGACACCTCGTTTAGCTGTGGGTCGGTTATGTCAGAAAGTGGGCACTAGCGGGGCGTCACATATACCGTTAAGCCATCAAGGCGCACCACCACAAGCTTTTCACCTCGTTTGACTGGCACATCGCTCACTGCGTTCCAGCGCTCGCCATGCAGCCTTACATGGCCGCTGGTCTCAAAATCATCCAGTGCAACCGCATCTGCGCCGATTAACTGCTCCGCGCCAGTGTGTGCCGGACGACGGCGCAGCGTTGCAAAGCGTGTTAACGTCCATAGCATTAGCCCCCCGGACACCAATGCCACACCACCGATTAGTGGTAGCGAAATGGCAAGATGCTCCGCGTCCATCAGCATTACCGAACCAAGTACAAAGGCAATGATGCCGCCAACCCCCAGCACGCCGAAGCTAGGCATAAATGCCTCACCCACCATCAACGCCAGCCCGACCACCATCAGCGCAAGCCCGGCGTAGTTAATCGGCAGCACCTGAAACGCAAACAGGGCGAGCAGCAAGCAAATCAAGCCAATGGTGCCGGGGAACAGGCTGCCGGGATTGGCCAGCTCGAAAACCAGCCCGTAAAAGCCGATGACCATCAAGAAGAAGGCTATGTTGGGATTAGTGATCAGCGATAGCACCTGGGTGCGCCAATCAGGGTCGAAGCGTTCAATGGTGAGGCCTGCGGTCTCAAGCGTAGCATCGCCACTTTCCATGACCACGCTCATGCCGTCAATCTGCTCAAGGAGATCGTCAAGATCGCGCGCCACCACATTGATGACGTTCTGCTCCAGCGCCTCGCTGGCAGTGAAATTGACCGCATTGCGCACGGCCTCTTCAGCCCAATCGGCATTGCGATCATGGCGTTCCGCTAGGCTGCGGATAAAGCTCACCGCATCTTCCATCACCTTGCGTTCCATGGCGCTGCCCTCGCCATCCGACTCCTCAGCCGAATTATCTTCTTCGTCTTCATCGCTGCCGAGCAGCCCACCGCCCATCTGTACCGGCGTGGCCGAGCCGAGATGCGTCGAGGGGGCCATGGCAGCCACGTGGCTACCGTAAAGTAGATAGGTGCCCGCGCTTGCCGCTCGCGCACCACTGGGGAAAACGTACATCACCACGGGAATGTCAGCGTTGAGCATCTCGCGAATCATGTCGCGGGTGGTGTCGACCAACCCGCCGGGGGTATCGAGCTCGACGATCACCACCTCACTGCCCTGCTCGCGGGCTTTATCCAGCCCACGCTCAAAGTAGTCCTTGGTAGCCGGGCCGATGGCGCCTTCAATATTAAGCACCAGAACGCTTGGTGAAGCGCTTTGTGCCATGGCCTGCCATGTAAACGACATAGTAGCCATTAGCAAACTGGCAACCATCAACCAGAGCCAGTGCGGTTTGAGAGAAAGGGTTTGCATACCCACTCCTCGCATTCAACGCCTTGAACATTCCCGTCTGAATCTGCAGCCTATCCATAGCAACATACACAAGGCTATCTACTCAACGTAGCAGCCAAATTGAGCTTCGTCATGAACAACGTGATGGCAGGATTCGAGGGGAAAAGGAGCCTGAACCAAGGCAATGCTGCAAACCAGAGGTGGTTGCAGTATTTTTGAGGAGTCGGTTAGTTCAAGTAATAACCACTAACTTTCCACGTGCCCTCTTCCAAGTGAGGAGTGATGGTTTCCGTAATCTGCGATGATCTGTTTTCAAAACGTGTTTGGAACGTCAAAACCGCGTAGTCATCTCTTGGAGCCCCAGGCATAGAGGTTTCGCGGACAACGCTTACTCGCCGACGCGACTGAACCGCACCAAAGTCACGACGCGCTGCACCAATCGTCCGTTCTAACATGTGCGGTGAAAGCGGCTTTTTTAGTAGTGAAGATGACGATTCCCATGCCTGCTCATACTGACCGCTATCGATGGCTTCTAGCCACGCCAACGCCGCCGCCTCTGCCGCACTCGAGTTTGCCTGCGCTTGGTTAGACAGAATGAGAAGCAAGGTGATGATAAAGATCAGCATTTTCGGCATAACGGGCACTCTCGGCATTTAGCAACGACCAGAGAAATCTCGATGGTCTTAGGTATATATCGGTCATCGTCAGAGTTTCTTTAGGGCTGCAAGATGTATTTGCGTAATCGTTAAACTCCAAGCTGTGCCTGCTTCTCAAACCCTACTCGCTCGTTTACTATGCGCCACCCACCCTATTTCAGTTGCCACTATTAGGTCACTATGTCCGTCAATGCCCTCTATACCGACCTTTCTGGCTACTACGATTTGATGTGCGTGGATATCGACTATCAAGCGCAAAGCCACGCCATTCGCAGGCTGCATCAGATTTTCGGTAACGGCGGAACGACACACCTAGATTTAGCCTGTGGCACCGGCCCACACGTGCGCCATTTTATTGATTTTGGATACGCCAGCAGCGGGCTTGATATTAATCAACCCATGCTGGATATTGCCGCCACGCGTTGTTCAGAAGCACACTTCACGTTGCAAGATATGAGTGACTTCAAGGCCAACGAGCCTCAAGACTTAATCACCTGCTTTTTATACTCAATCCACTACAACGATGGGATTGAAAAGCTAAAAGCGTGTATATCCAGTACTCATTGTGCCCTCAAGTCTGGTGGTATTTTCTGTTTTAACGCAGTCGATAAAGACAAAATCGATAACGCTTTATCTGTTAAACACAGCGCCCAACAAGAAAGCGATTTATTCACGTTCCGCTCGGGATGGCACTACAGTGGCCAAGGTGAAAAGCAGTCGCTTAGGCTCAGCATTGAAAAAGCCAACGCTGAAGGAACACAGCTATGGAACGACGAACACCCCATGGTAGCCGTCAGCTTTGCGGAGTTAAGCGCACTCTTAGCGCCTCACTTTGAGGTTCATGTGTTTGAGCACAACTATGAAAAAATCATCCCCTGGGATAACGCCTCTGGAAACGCTATTTTTGTCTGTGTGAAGGTTTAGTCGTCTTCGACTAGCGGTTCTCCACTTTCTCAAGAAATATCACTGATAACCCCGCTGCAATGAACATTGCTCCAGCGCCCATATTCAGGCCTTGAATTACGCGCGGACGACTCTCCAACCAGCGCGCAAACATAGATGAAAAGAGACCCAGCACGGCGAATATAGCGAATGCCATAAAAGCAAACCAAGCACCTAGCAATAGCGTTTGCAACGCAATCGATCCCTGCGCCGGCGATACAAATTGAGGAATAAATGCCAAGATAAATAGCGCGGGCTTCGGATTAAGCACGTTGGTTAGAAACCCAGTGGTTAAAACCACGCGGTAAGACAAACGACGATGCGATGAAAATGCAATCAAGTCTCTGGAACGTAATGCTTTAATACCTAACCAAATCAAATACCCGGCCCCAATCAATTTAACGGCGCTAAAGGCAACGGCAGAGGTCTGGATAAGAGCCGCCAAACCAAGAAAAGCGACAACCACATGCACCATCAGCCCCATTCCAGCTCCTACGCTGGAGACACAAGCCGCTAGACGCCCCTGGCTAAGTCCACGACTAACGGCGAGTATATTATCAGGCCCCGGCACTAGAATTATTAAAACGCATGCGGCAGTGAAAGCCATCCATGTTTCGATTGGTATCATGTCTCTCTCCTATCCCAAAACTTACGCTTACCCGTATTAATGGCAAAACCGTGCGTGCGCATCGGATGGGGCGTTATGCATTGAACCCTACCTGATACCTCTGCTTGCTTGGGCTGAATCCTGAAGACTCGTAGAACCTGTGTCGCGGGGTCTTTAGACCTCGTCATAAGCGCCGCTTTATAACAGCCAGCTTGCTGGGCAAAGTCTATAGCACACCTAAGATTGGCCTTACCGATACGTTGCTTGCGGTGATCCTTGGAAACAATCACATTTTCAATGATTGCATGCGGTCGACCAGACCAATTCAAATTAGCACACATATTTACGGTACAGGTACCCATCATGCCATTATCAGTGAAGGTACTAACGATGCATCCCCCCTTTATGATATTGAACCAAAGACCCGCGGCAATTCCTCATCCACTACTGAAGTTGCCTCATCCCTGCAAATAAAAATTAATTCACTGCGTCTGTGACCAATGGTCATTTCTCTTTGAATCTAGGAGCCAGTATATGAACGTTCTGATTCAGAAAGGCTTTAACCTTGAGAAGGCTGGGCCTGTCGCTAAGCTATATGAAGAAGCTTTCGGCGCTAAATTCGCGAGCGCAATACCTGACAAGGCTAAGCGCATTCAATTACTCTCCGACTGTTTTGTCCCTGAATTTTCCTTTACTGCCATCTTTGAAGATGAGGTCATTGGGCTAGCAGGGTTTCAGCAGCCCAATGGTTCGCTAACGAGCGGAATCGGGATGAAACAGCTGATAGGCAAGCTTGGAACATTGAAAGGGCTCTGGGCATGTCTGGTGTTCAGCTTATTCGAGCGCAAGCCAAAATCTCAAGAATTGGTGATGGATGGGATTGCTGTCGATAGCCGATTCCGAGGGCGAGGCATAGGTTCCAGACTCTTGGATAGCATTATTGCACATGCCGTGGATAATGGTTTCGAGACGATCCGCTTAGACGTTATCGATAGCAACCCGAGAGCAAGGAGGCTGTACGAGTCCAAGGGATTTATCGCCGTAAACGAAGAGCATTTTCCCTACTTGAAATGGTTAATCGGCTTTTCTGGGTCAACAACCATGGTGTTGAAGGTAGCAAGTTTAACTTAGCAGACAATTCTCGCCCTCTCGAAAGCATATCCCTTCAGAGGTGAGAGCCTAGCGCCTAGATGATTCATAATCGCCATTGTCAGATATTACCCTTCGGCCACACATGGCCGAAATTGCCCCCTTTGTGACCGCTTAACGCATCGTTGGCAGAATGCGTAACAGCTAATCTGTAACCTCACTTCAACACGATGAGATTAGCCATGACCCAGCCTAAAACCGCATTACTATTAATTGATGTTCAAGCCTCGTTCCCTGCCCGCGATTACTGGGTAGAATCACTGGCTCAGGCGTGGCGTCCCAAGCAGCGTGCGGTGCTGAACGCAGCCCAGACCAACGATATACCGGTTGTGCGCATTCTGCATGAGGCACCTGGCAGCCAAGGGGCTTTCGACCCTGACGGTGGCCTTATTCGTCCGCTTGATGACTTTAACGATGAAGTGGCGGTAACCTTTCAGAAACGTGCGCATAACGCGTTCAGCGATACCTCACTAGAAAGCTGGTTACGGGAGCGAGGCATTGAACGGCTGGCGATTAGCGGTATTCGTACCGAGCAATGCTGCGAAACCACCGCACGGGTGGCGTCGGATTTAGGGTTTAGCGTCGACTTTATCAGCGATGCTACCCTAACGTTCCCCATGACACGCCACGGCATCACCTGGTCAGCAGATGATATTAAGGCGCGCACCGAACTGGTACTTGAAGACCGCTTTGCGCGTATTATCAGCACACAAGACATGATCAACGAATGGCAACCCCCCCGTGAGTGAAGAGCAACACAATAGCCAACCGCCATCCACAAGAGCCACCACCTTGCGGGTGGCGGTACTGATGATGCCCGGCCAAGTGCCACTTGATTTGGTTGGCCCACTTCAGGTCTTACAGTGTGCTGACCGGCTTTCGATAGACATTCAGGTGCGCTATCTCGGCCCCAAAGCGGCCATGCAGTGGCTAGGGCCGCTGACCCTTAGCGGCATCGATCCCTTGCCTGAACAGCTTCCTACTCAAGATTTACTGCTTATTCCTGGGCAGTACCGCAATAGCCTTGAGCCATTAGCGCAGCAAGAGTGTGTTGCTTGGCTCAAAGCGAATGCCCACTATGCAGATACGCTGATGACCGTTTGCTCAGGCACGCTATTACTGGCAGACGCGGGCCTGTTAAAGGGAAGACGCTGTACCACCCACCACGCGCTAATCGAGCAGTTACAAGCCAAAGCCCCACAAGCAAAGGTACAAAGTGATTGTATCTTTACCGAGGACGGGCGCTATTTAACCAGCGCGGGGATTTCGACCGGCATTGATACCATGCTGTACTGGCTTACCCGTGCTTGTGGCCATTCACTGGCCTTGGCGGTAGCGCGAGAGATGGTGCTGTATCTTCGTCGCAGTGGTCAGGAGCCTCAATTGGGTGCATGGCTTGAGGGCCGCAATCATGTGGATGAACGGCTGCATCGCGTTCAAGATGCAATATGTGCCGCCCCTTCGCAAACCTGGCGTATCGAGACATTGGCGGCTCAGGCAGCCATGAGCGAGCGTCATTTCCGGCGCCAATTCAAAAGCCTCACCGGCATGCTGGTGGGCGACTACATTATGGGGTTGCGCCTGCAGTGAGCCAAAGCGTTAATGACCGAAACGACATGGACGCTAGCGCGTATCGCCGAAGCATCCGGATTCGGGGATGAGCGGCAGCTAAGGCGCAACTGGGCTCGCCAGGAAAAAGCGCCGCCTAGTGTATGGCGCCGGGCCAGCTCCCAGATGCTACGTGATTGAGTTAATGTGAGCCATCATTAAAAAAACATACCATTGGTTAACGCCATGACCGAGTTCATCTTGCCAAGCAACGCTAACGATCTAAATTTTCGGCATCGCCTGCCTGATAAACGCTTAGCCCCGTGGGTTCAGTGCCTTTGGTCAATGGGGCGCCCAGGGCATCTCACTGAATCAAGAACCGAAAAGTTCTACCCTGATGCCGGTGCTAGCCTCAGCATCAAGCTCACCAGCCCCCACCCCATTATCACGCTCTGTTTCAACAAAACCACGTTGATAGAGACACTCGACACCACCGCACCCTGTCTGGGCATTCGTTTTAAGGCAGCCGGCACCCACTGCTTGCTGGGTTTGCTACCCGAAGCATTCACAGATACACACTACCGCTTGGATAACGAGCTTGAACCATTAGGATTGCAAGGATTAATACCTGTGGTAGAGCGCCTCTACCAGTCGGACTCGCAACAGGGTTTACGCCTGCTGGAAACATGGTTGTTACATCGACTAGAAAGCCAGCCACCCGCCAATAGCCGTATCACTAAGATTGTTCAAGCCATTGGAGCACTTCAGCTTCCGCCCCAACAGTTAGGCGCCACGCTAGGGTTTACTCGACGTACCCTGGAGCGCAAATTAAAACGCGAGGTGGGCGTTACCCCAGGCCAATTAGTGGCCTATGCCCGGCTGAACCGAGCCCGCCATGGACTGCTTGCAACCACGCTGCCCCTAACGGAAATAGCCCTGCAATGCGGCTACTATGACCAAGCTCACTTCACCCATGCCTTCCAATCACTCGCCTATGAAACGCCCGCCGCCTATCGCAAGCGCAAACTGTCGCAAATTTACAAGGCGTAAAAAAACCTCGACGTTAAGCTGAGCTCTCAACTTACTCACCGAGGTCACCCACATGTCTACTCGTATCTCTCAACAGTCTGTATATCGCCTTTGCCCCCGCCTAGCTAAGCACCTGACGGCACTAGGCGACGTTGCCCCAGACTCAACGGTTGATCGCTCGATAATCCACTTGGTCAACCTACGTGTTTCGCAAATTAATCACTGCTGCTTTTGTCAGCACATGCATTCGCAAGAGGCCAGAGACGATGGCGAACACCAGGTTCGCTTAGACGTATTGCCTGCTTGGCGTGAAGCCCCCTGCTTCAGCACACAAGAGCGCGCCGCACTCGCCTGGGCCGAAGCACTAACACTGGTCAGCCAGCAAGCGGTGAGTGACAACGACTATCAAAACGCCCTAGCTGCGTTTGGTGAGCAGGGGCTAATTGACCTCACCGCCATTATTGTCCAAATCAACAGTTGGAATCGGGTATCGGTGGGCTTTCAGTTTGCACCGGACATCAGTATTTAAGCACTGTGAGGCTCTTGAAAGTAATAGTTCAGATAAGGAAATAAAATGAACAGTGAGATAGCGCAGCATCAACAGCTACCCAACCTACTCGGTCTCTTATCAAGCTTATTTTTCTTCTTTGGCAGTCTTTTGTTTCTTCCCGCTTTTGCGAGCTACGCAACCGTAGGCGTATGGTGTTTTGTAATGGGCTCACTGATCATGTTCATTATTTACGTGATGAGTATGAGAGATACTGGTAAGAAGCGCGGCTAATAGAGCACACATACGAAAGTAAGAAACGTCGGTTATAGCCGCTGGGTTAGCTACCCAGCGGATTGCTGACTGTAATGCCTTTCAATATTGGCTGAAACCTTACCCCAGGCGGAGGATTTCACTCTAGCTTGATGTCGCTCAAAAGAGTCTCGGTCAATGAACTCTTCATACACATCAAATCGATAGGGGTTAATAGTGCCTTGAACAACCTCAAAAACGAGGCAGCCGGGCTCAGACAGGGTTAACCGCTTATGGTTGATGAGCTCTGCTTTAACAGCGTTCAGATCCGGCTCGGGGACGATGATAAATCCTTTCAGTATGACCTTTGGCATTGATTTCCTCGGCGCAGAATCTGCCAACTGCGCTAATGATATGGTTCCGCAACAGTCCATAGGCAGGCATGATGGCCTTGTTATCAAGTGTAATTTACTGCATGATTTTGACATTGCCGTTTCCATGAGGCTGGGTAAATAGATGAATACAGCGCAACTTGAAACCATCACGAACGAAGCAATGACCCTATCGGAGAAAGAGCGAGCTAAACTCGCTCATGATTTGGTAGCAAGCCTGGATGGTATGGCTGAAATCAGTGTATCGGAAGCTTGGGACGCGGAGATATGTCGCAGAATCAATGAGATTGAATCTGGCAAAATCAAATCTTTAGATGTCAGTGAAGTCCTTGAGCGTGCCAGAGCTCGGTTAAGGAACTGATTTTGATAGTAAAGGTTAGTCCAGAGGCTTCAGAAGAACTGATGGAAGCCGCAGCTTAGTATGAACTCGAATCACCGGGGCTTGGTGAACAGCTTATTGATACCTTTGAACAAGCTACCACAAAGCTAAGCGCACCAAATCCACCACTGGTTCCTGTAATAGGCGAAGCACGCAAACGTGGCGCAAAGCGCTTCATCCTTCAACAATTCCCGTTTTCCCTTGTGACTGTTTCCAATAACCAAACAATTACCATTGTTGCTTTCGCCCATCACTCGAGAAAGCCGGGCTACTGGCATAATCGGGTTAGCCCATAATGCCACTCATCGCGCACCTATCGCTTTCATTTCATTAGTATGAAGTACGCCCCTCTACTGCTGAGTTAACCGATACTGCCTCACCGGACGGCCATGAAATTCAAGATTATCGAACGCAGAAAAACCGGCTTTCTCTGCGACCTTAAGCGACGCAACATTCTCAGGCTCAATAATAACCACCACCGACGATAGCTGCTTTTGATTAAGTGCATTATGGAGTACCGCTTGCACTGACTCAGACGCCAGCCCCTGCCCCCAGTACCGTTTGGCTAGCCGATAGCCTAGCCCCATCTCCTCAACACCATTGACCTCTTCGGGGCTGATACCACAAAAGCCAACAAGATTTCCAGAATCCTTCTCTACTAAGGCCCACGGCCCGATGCTGTGAGCTGCATAGCTCTCCAAACACCACTCGATAAACTGCCGAGTCGCCGTTTCATCGCAAACGCCTCGAATCGAATATTTCATCACCTCAGGGTCGCTGAGGATATTGGTCAACTCGGGAACATCGTCTAAGGACAACGTTCTTATAACCAGCCTCTCCGTTTCACAAATTTGCACCCTTTCCTCCTTGTTGATGATGCTCTCGGCAAGCGCTAGCTCCGAACCCGATTGATTTCCGGCAGGAGTGTGCCTTTACTGAGCCTAAGCCCTCGGCGTTTGGCAAAAGCTACCAAAAGTGGGGACAGCTCAAGGAAGAGGTTAAGCGTCGCGATGGTGTGGCGAAGAGCCTGAAAACTCAACGATGGCTTCAATTTCCACAGCAAACCCCTTCGGCAATGAGCCAACACCAATGGCAGAGCGTGCATGCTCACCGCGCTCACCAAGAACGGTAACAAACAGGTCGGAACAACCGTTGATGACTTCAGTGTGAGAGGTAAAGTTAGGATCAGCATTGACCATACCAAACACCTTCACGACACGCTGAACCCGATCAAAGTCACCCAGCGCTTCTTTAATGAGCGCAAGGAGATACAGGCCAACCTCTTGAGCGTACATCCGAGCCTGCTCAACAGTGACTTCCTGCCCAACTTTTGGGACAACAACTCCCTCTTCTCGCAACGGAGCCCCCTTACCTGACAGATAGAGCATGTTGTCCGAAATGGCATAGGAACGAAAGCTGCCCCTTGGCGTGGTAACGACGGGCAGTTCCAAGCCCAGCGAACGGATACGCTCTTCCACGGTTGATTTCATTACAGGCTCCACGTATATGCTGTTAAGGTTTTAATGACAACGCGCACTGGTGCTGGTTTATTAAAGATCTAGACGATAAACATTCCACTTCTTGATCTCACTGAAACCAAAACTACTTATAAGATCATACCCAATATTGAACTCTTTAAGAACACGCATCTCAGCTCTACAACAATTCTCAGACTGTGACTCATTTACAGCATGCTGTAGTAAAATACTTTTATTTTCATCGCCATCAAAACCATCGATCAAGTACAGATCCTCAATATAAAGAACGCGGGATCCAACGTAACTCGCAAACTTAAAATTATATATATAGAAGCCAATGGGCTGGTTGTCTTGATAAGCCAATAATCCAAAACAAGCAGGCGTAGAGGCCAAAAAAGCGTCGGCGTAACTTGTTCTATCAGCAGTAAACAGGTGCTTTTGATTTTCAGACTCAGCAAGCTTGACATTCAAGTCATAAAGATCGTTGATATTTTCATCATTTACTCTAGCAAGTTCCATAGCTTCATTTCCTATTAATTTTCAACCAATTTTCACGGTAAAGAAAATAGTTGATCTCGGTGCAGTGCTAAGCCCTGCCGATACAACAATCATCTATAAGACCTTTACCACCAACCTTGGCCAGGTTTGTAGCCATCGCTTAGCGCATATTCGGGCATCAAAATCTGTTCGCTTTGGTCGTTTGGGATTTAAGGTAATGGTATAGTCAAACAGAGGCTTAACACCAAAGGGAGCTACAAGAATAACGTCTCCATCATCATCCAAAGCAGCGCCTACAGCAGTTTCTACTTCTACCCAGAAACTCATGGCATCTTCAGTGGACGTATACGGACAGTCATTATTTCTCTCGTGCATTCTTGCCTGGTTCTTTACCGACCAGGGAAACGTTGAGACTTCCCTTAATCCTTGCTCGATCTCATGATCGCGGGAATCGCTTATGTCGTCAGGATCGAAGTAAATTAAATCGATGTCGTTAAGGGCCGTATTCTTCGAAAAATTATGCAGCTTGTCCCACACCAAGTTTCTAACGAATCCAGCAGCGAGACACCACCCCGGCAGCTTCCGCGCAGCCGCTATTGTCAGCGCCTCCATACGTGCCTGATCACTCATCAGCCATTTTTTGACCAGCGCTTCATGCTCCATCTCAATACCTTACTACCAATGCGCCTATTTTGACTTGCTGGGTGGTGCTGAACCATCCAACGCTGGACACGTTATAGCTCCCCTATCCCTGCTGCTACAGATCAACCTCATGATTGATACCGTCGCTAACCGGTACACCATCCAAATCACAGGGGTTAACGCCTTCCAGGCACCCGACATTGAACCCATACACAGTGGGGTTCGAGCGCGCTTGGTGGTGGGTGTAGATGCCGCAGTTTGAACAGAAGTAGTGCTTTGCGACACCTGAATTGAACTGATAAAGCTTTAGATGCTCGGCGCCGCGGAGAATGCGAAGACCGTTCAATGGTACATAGGCCATAACAGCGCCTTTGCGACTGCAAATAGAGCAGTTACACCGTTTCGGGTCAACAAGCCCCTCAGGCAGATCGAGTTCGAGCTCCACCATGCCGCAGTGGCATGTAGCCCTGTGCCTAGGTTGAATGTTAACTCCGCCCACTTGCTTGACCACAGCTTTCCCCCGTATCTATCGCTGGCGAGGCGTTTTATAAGTTAGCATCAACTTCCTTCAGCCCTAGAAGCACCGCTGCGCCAATCAAAAACGATCCAGATACCTTACCTAAGTACTGGCGCGCTGATGACTTTAGTTTCGTACTAACCCATTCAGCTGATTTACCGTAGGAAAACAAGAAAACCGCATCCATGATGAGATACGTGGCACTCAGTATCGCAAACTGATGCAGAAGGGGCTCAGATGGGTTAATGAACTGTGGAAAAAGAGCAGCGAAAAAAATAACGGCTTTAGGGTTTGCGGCTGAAGTGATAAAACCTTGCCAAAACAAGCTTTGTTTCGACCGCCCCTGATTCGCCACACCTACATGGCCCCCACTCTTTGAGAAGATCAACCTTAGGCCTAAGTACGATAAATATGCCACCCCCGCCCACTTCACAACGATAAAAAAATCACTGGATTGCTGAACAATGCTCACCAAACCTATCGAGGCGACAATCATTTGTAAAAAATTGGCTGACAAATCGCCAGCAGCGGTAAATAGCGACCGTTGGAAGCCATTGCTAACGCTATTGGAAAGCATCAAAAGCTGGCTAGGGCCCGGTGTACTCATCAAAATGAATACGGTGCTGACATACAGAAGCCAAATTTCCGTTCCCATATCCCCTCACTTTTCAAAATTAAAGTGTGTAACGCCCGCAGAATCAACGATCTAAGACTGAACCTCAAAAGGAGAAATAGCCGTACCTTGGTTGTAAACCATTTTCCAGTCACTTCCCTCTTTCCGCCATATTGACGTTCGCCGAGAATAGCTTGTACCTAAGCCATTTTGACGACTGATAGCAACCCTATAAAAGAGCTGAATAAGATCAGAGCTCAATCTCCGGTGCTCAAAGTCCTGAGATATGGCCGACCATGCGGACTCCTGCGGCAAACAATCAAGGACACTATCTAACCCGAAAAAATCGCCTGATGTGCCGATCTCCAGGAAATCCGAGGATAGCAGAGACCGCAGCTTCGCCGGTGACCTGCGCACCTCGAAGCTAAGCAAGGCTCTCTCCTTTTCTATCAGATCCGCTTCGATTTCCATAGCCGATTACCCTAACATCTGAACTCGACAACCTCCCGCGGCTCCTTGGTTAGAGCCTGTAGAATGGATGGTTAGCTCCCCTTTTCCTCGAGCAAGTCGACATAAGCGCCTTCAATGAGCTGGGATGACTCGATACCGAGCCGATCCAATAAGTGGTGCGCGACTTCCACACCGGGCTGTGATGACTCACTGGAGGAAAGTACCACTTCAAGTTCAAGAAAGTGCCCAAGGCCCTCCACTCTATCGAGATGTACACGAGTCCTGTCAACAAGATACAGCGTGCGATGTTTTCGAACACGGCCAACTCTTCACCATAAGCCAGCGAAAGCGTCTCTCGCAACGCCTCAGGCTCATCGGTTTGCGAGCGAACGTAAAACGATTCTTTCGGGCCTGCCTGATTGGCGCGCAGGTAAAAAATGAGTTCGCCGTGCTTTTCTGAAAACACCCGAAGCTTCAGCCGACCAGCCTCACAATGGAAGAAGGTATCGTCTTGCACTATCTCAGTAGGCCCATTGTCCGCGATCTTAGCCACCCTGGACTCGAGCGCTTCGATGTTGTCGATACGTGCTTTGATCTCAATATTTCTGGCCATGGTAAGTGCCTCCGCCGCTTTCGTTCGGTGCAAACCCTTGAAATCTGCTGGCTGGTCTATCAAGAGTCAATGCCCAGTGGGCAAGCAAAACTACAACACTGCCTTTAACAGTTTATAAAACTCATCTAACTCTTTCTTATCAAGTGGTTCAAGCAATGCGGCAGAAGCATGTTTAAACGAAACTTGCGCATCTTCATAAATTTTTGTCCCAGCAGTGGTAAGTGCCACCAGGCTGACTCTGGCATCACGAGGGTTTTCCTGCTTCTTAACCAGCCCTATTTTCTCCATAGGATTTAAAAGGCGAGTAACCCCTGATGGGCTCAACCCAACCTGTTCAGCAAGATCGCTACGGCGTACTTTTTGATTGGGTGCGGTGTATAGCTGATTGAGAACCAGATAATCGGACAGGCCAATACCATGCGCAGAAAGCGCACTGCCAATCCGTTTTTGGATTTTACTTTGCAGGTTGATGACACTTAACACCAATCCTGCCTCTATATTTTCCGACATAGTCATTACTCTTGCGCGATGGTTGATCCCACAAATATATACTCAAATGATTGCGCAGTCAAACATATTGCAAGCAAATGGTCGTTAGCGGTCATTGATGACCGAGTGAAATGCCAGGTTAGCTGCTCTCATGCATGTATGCACGAGGCTGACTCTCCTAATTCATGACAAAGAGAATTAGAATCCGTCCTTCATCTTCAGGATAAAATGCGACACGAAGGCACCACTGCTTCCCATTTCGAGAAAGGCACTAGACTTTGTACGAAAAGTCGGCGAGCGAAGGTCAGGCAAGGCAAAAAACGGCGAAAAAGCGGAGTTTACGGAGTGTAAATGAGCATTTTGAGCCGTTTTTTAACGCAGCATGGCCGAGCACAGGCAGTTTTCGTACAAAGCCTAACGCTAAAGCCTACCTTCACCGATGCTTATATAGCGCAATTTTGCTGCCTTCATTCCCAAAAAATTGAATTAATTGTTTTCTAGGCTTTGAAGTTGGGTGGAGTGTCCCAAAGCTGCACCTCGATATAGAGCTCAAAATCTGTTTCCCAATAGCGCTCGTAAGGAATCTCGTGATCATTGGCAGGGATTCCGAAGCGTGTAACGAGCCTACTCACCTCATTAAGCAGAAACACTTGATTGTAGTAAGGCTTGTCGTCTCGGGTTAGCGCAATAAAGCTATCCGGGTAAGTTAAAGACGTTACTTCGGGATCGAGCTCAGAGAGAGGGATTCTAAGCTCACCTTGGTTTGCGTTCAGGTCACGAAACCAAGGGGATTCTCCAAGCACTAGATAGAAGGGATGATCGCGGCGCGGTTTACCTCCACGCGCAACGAAGAGCTCACGCAGCCGAGCCTCCACCTCACGTCGGACTCCTATGTAATTCCTACCGTAGCGCCGCCGGTAACCGGGATCACGCTGATGACGAGTTAGGATATCTTGAAATACAGGATCTTCCGAGCCAGCAGGTAGCTCTGAGAGACTCCGAAACGGGCCTGTCTCTCGCAAATAATAGTGGGTAGCGAAATCGGGTAGCCTGATCACTGTTTCATGCCTTCGGCCAAGCCAATAGCCATCAAACGCCCCGTTGAGCGACATATAAAGCAACTTATTGACACGCCCTAGCTTGGCTAATGAAATCCTCTAAAAGAGCATTCGCTCGCTCGATATCCCGCTCGTAAATAAACAAGTGATCGAATACGGCACCACACTGCGGGCCAGCTTTAATGCCGTGTTCATTTAACACTCGCAGAACAGGGCCGAGAAAACCAATCACATCGAAGGGAAGCTCGCCATCCGTTGATATAACTTGAAACGGGCCGAAGCTATCTCTTATAGAGACCTCAGTTTTTAAGCGTTCAACGGCTGCCTCGTCGACAATCGCTGACACACCTGCCTGATCGCGAATTAAACAGCTGTACCGAGCATCGCTTGCCACGAACACGTTAGCCACATCTTGAGCGGATGTATCGCTAAGATCGAACATCCAGTAGCGTTCAGGCCAGATTTTCAATGTCATATTCGCCCATACCGCCATTGGATCTATAGACATTACACTCTCCTGTTAGACCGCCAATGACCGCTCGATTCGACAGCTGTTAAAACGTCACATCGAAGCAGCAGCTGGCCTATACCGTATGATACAAAGTGCTGCAGCTATTATATGAATTCAGGCGATTAAGCTCAGGACTCAGAGCTTGGAGCCTCCTGGTTTGGTCGCAACTGAAGCTGGATGCCGAGTAAGAAATTTCGCAGCACCTGATCTTTGCACTCTCGATAATTCTTATGGCTGGGCTTGCGGAAAAACGCACTTAATTCATGGTTACTTAGGTTGAAGCCAGCCAGTTCAAAAGCAGCCAAAATATCTTCAGCCTTTAAATTCAGCGCAATGCGCAGCTTCTGGAACACCATATTGTTGTTCAACTGCGATTCTGGCACGGGCTGTGGCCCTTCGCGCTTACCACGCTTAAAGCTAATGAAGCCGTTCAAAAACGCCGCTAGCTCTTTGTTCTTCATGGTGACAAAGGCGTCGTCGTCATCCTTTTTCAGCCAGGCCGTTACCTGCTCTTGAGCCACGCTGACCTCTGCCAAGGCGAAGATATCCACGATGGTGCTGTCTTTTAAATCAAAGGTGTAACGTATACGGCGAAAAATATCGTTATTGGTCAAAATAGTGTCCCTAGTCTTAGGCAAACCCAGCACAATCAGGCTTTATGTGCATCTACGTTTATCGTGATATATGATTAAAATCAGCAGCTTAAATAAACTAGGCTTTGTACGAAAACTGCCTTCGCTCGCCAATACGGCGTTAAAAATCACCTCGTGCGCGAGTCCGATCAAAATGCTCATTTACAACCTGTAAATTCGCACGCGAATCCGATCCTTTTTTCGTTGATTTTTGCCTTGTCTAGCCTTCGCTCGCCGACTTTTCGTACAAACCCTAACCTGTGGTCAGTTTCCCAAGCAGCTCGTCAATTTCGTCTTTAAGCTCGCCATCTTCAATTTTATTGGCAGTGACTTGGGCATTTTTAAGATTACTGATAGCCGCATCGGTTTGGCCCAGTTCAACCTGCAACTTCGCCATGGAGAACGCAATGGATGACATGTGATCTTTTGAGTTAACGGCGACGGCCTTTTCAAAGGCTTTTTCGTAGACTGCCAGCGCCTCATCCAGCTCTTCCGTGAAGTCAGCCAAGGTTTCCCACTGCTCTGGATGATCTTTATCGGTGCTCTCATTCTCGGTGCAAATAGCTTCCAACTGCGCATAGAGCGCATCAAAAGCCTCTCTATCCTCTTTATCGGCAGCCTTCATGAGCTTTTCAGCGAGTTCGTAAACCGCCTTGTATATTTTGGTGTTAATCATGAACGACTGCCTTTTCTCTATTTAAAATATAGTAACAAGTAAACAAACCTGCTGAAAATCAACGTATGTAACGAAGCCACCCCACCGTCACCGGTGGCATTATACCCTTTGGGGATGGCTCTACGGGCGATCATTTTACGGTTTTTGTGCTGGGGTGTTGGTATGTTTTGCTTGAGTGGTCGTCCTAGCGGCTCGCGCCATCAGACCACTCCTTAGAGGCATTGGAGGACATTTCAGCTACCAATGGCAAAGATTCGACCTGCATTCAACGACTTGGCTTCTGCAATGCCTGGTTAAGTGACTCCAAACTATCAGGGCCACCATCCAAACGAACACAACCATCTGATTCTGACGCCCAAGAAGCCGATGAAGAAAGGTGAAGATGAATAGATATTTGCGACGCAGTCTCATCATTCAGCAAACCAGCGGGAACCCATACCAACTCCGTGTCTCTCAGTTGGTTGGGTACCAGACTACCGCAGACCGAACAAAAATCATTCCGATAGCCGGTTGGCTTCTGAAAGGTACTGATTTTGGATTGGCCGGAAAGCCAACGGAAGCTATCCGCTTTTACAAAAGTGGCCGTATTTGACGCAGACCCTGTCGCTTTGCGACACAGAGAGCAGTGACATTGATAGAAGTTCGGCAGTTCCCCTTCGATTTCGAACTTAATCTCCCCACACAGACATTCACCTTTCATTGAATATTCCTTTGGTTTAAGCAGCAAGCGGCCCTAGACGACCGCTGACCGCGAATCGCTGTTAACAGCAGCACTCCATGACTAACTCAGGATGACCCGTTAATTCATCAATTTTCTCATCTAATACAATAAATCCATGCTTCTTATAAAAATTGATACTTGGTAAATTTTCACTGTAGACCGTCAATTGCAAGCACTCCCTTCTGCTCTTGGCATCGTTAATAAGCGCAGACCCCACACCTCTCCCCTGTAAGTTTGGAGACACAAAAGCGGCGGCCAACGTATTTTCGTATAGACTGTAAAATCCAGCTAATTGTCCCTCAGATTCAAATACAAAAGTCTCCGATGCAGGGAGATATACATCACGCATTTCACCAACTTTTGAACGCCAAAAATCTGATCCAATAAAAGCGTGTGCTTTAATTGAGGCTGAAAGCCAGATATCCAGCACTTGATCAATATCTGACTCTCGGTATTTGCGAATCATCTGCATATTCCTTTCTGATAATCAACTGCACCAATGGCATCACGGAGAGCCATGTGATAAATGTTGCCGGTGCAGTACAGAGCCAAGTAAATCAGGAATCCACCCAGGCTTGAAGAGTGAGGGATCTTTATCGAGTAATTCGTCAAGGCTCCACCATTTCCACTGCTGAATAGTGCTCTTCTCCTCATCTGTCCACTTTGCCGCAAACACCTCTCTGTTTGCAGGCCACTCAACTAAAAAGTACTGTTCAAGCCACCGCGCTGGCACCGATCTAGCAACGGCGTAAACATCATCACGCTCCCTTAACATTTCTCCAACGTCTTGTGCTAAACCTGTTTCCTCATATAGCTCACGTTTCGCAGCCTCAGCATAGCTCTCTCCCGGTTTTAGCTCACCTCCCACGGTGGCCCAAAACGGAGACTGATGTTCATCTTGATATAAAAACAGCAGTAAACGTCCTTCTTCATCAACGATTATTAACCTGGATGATTTTCTTGTCTCCATTTCTAATGCTCCGCTGCTCCTATAAATATTAACGTCGGCTTTCGCAACTGCAGAGATGTGTAAAAGGCCAGCCGATACACTGACCAATCTTCGCAGTAGCAATACAATATTACTTTAGGCTTTGTCTGAAAAGTCGGCGAGCGAAGGCCAGACAAGGCCAAAATCGGCGAAAAGACGGATCGGACTCGCGCACGAGCCGATTTTTAACGCCGTATGGTCGAGCACAGCCAGTTTTCAGTCAGAGCCTAGCTCCCTATCACTAGGGTTCACTTTGTAGCACCCTTCATCTGTGGTTAAGTCGCCACAATGCATGAACTCAAAGGTAGAAAGCACTTTCTCACCTTGCTGTAGGAAGTAAACAAACACCACCAATCACTAAACGAGGTACGTACGGCATCGATTAAGACTGCAAAACGATCAAAGCCAATGTGCCCAATAGATTTATTCTCTTCCTAGTAAGCGCTGCTATGCCAGGAAACAGGTGTCCACTCTTCACCGTGCCCCTCTTCCGGCCCCCTCTCCTTCCATTGGGTTACGTAATGTCTCTCGCTTTCCGATATCCCTTTTTTAGTTTCAACTCTCATTAAAACTCCAGAACTTAACAGCTAATATAAATTATACTTAATTTCACTAAAAAAAATAACTCCATCGCTGGCCAGCGCCCCCTATGGAGGCTGCTATGCTTGTTACTGAACATGGCGGTTTAAATTTTATTCGGCCAACAGCCTCTTGACCTGGGCGCTCTCTTCTTCGGGGAGCTTCAGATTGCAGATAATCTTTCCTTCTGTGAATCGACTCTCAAACTTATTTTCCTCTGTAGTGATGAACGTTACTGAGATCACTTTGGAATAGAAAGCGAGGAGCAGGTCAACTAGACGCCAAGCGCTTGAATCTAATACAAGTCTCCGCTTGTCACAAGGCATTACAAATGCCCTGATGGCAGCTCAGTGATATTGCCGCAGCGCCGCCAGTGCGCGCTGAAGAAAATCGAGTTGGGCATCTCGAAGCCAAGTACCGCGGCGAAGTTCTGGCTCGTTCATCTGCACCTTGCGTATTTCTGCTTGCGCCTTTGGGTCCTGACCAGCATAGCCTTGAAAGATGGCCAACCAATCCTGAGCCACCTCTCGACCAATTTCGCTTTCGGGGCTAATACCTTGTTCCAGCATTTGGTTAATACGCCTGAGGAGAGGCGGCCAATGTTTCATATAATCGCCATAACGCTCAGCCAAGTAGGCATAGACTGACGGACTCAGGTGGCGGCGGAAGATCGCTAGCTTGTGCTCCAGGAAAGCCTGCTGGATGAAGTTCAACTGCTCCCTTTCAATGGACAGATAGTCCCGTAGAGCCTGCTCTCGCTCGGCCATCAGGCTCAGCTTACGGAGTAGCTCAGGGTTACCAGTAGTATCCTGCTCTAGTTGCTCCATCCAGCGCACCGCTAAATTTTGGGCTGAAGGAGCGGTCGGCTTTACGCCTTCGGCCTGGAGAGTATTTAATTCATCCAGCAGCAGTTGCCACTGAGCCCGCGTGGCACGCTGACGTGTGTAAAAACGCAGATCTTGAAGTTCATCCCTGGAGAAGTAGCGACTATAAGCCTCCAGTAATTCCAGAGTATTGAGAAATGCCTCAGTACTGGGTTCTGCTTCTCCAGCGAATGTATTCCGCAGCTGCTGCAAGTGATCCCTCAAGCGCGTAGCGCTATCGATTTGGGCGTTTAGGGCTGTGATGTTGTCGTCCACAAGCGTTTTGATAGAATGACGGGCATCGTCTTGCAGAAGTGAGGCGACCTCTGCCAAGGTGAACCCCAGGTTCTTAAGCAGTTGGATACGCTGTAGGCAAGCAATATCCTGAGCATGGTAGAGGCGATAGCCAGCCTCGGTACGACCCGAAGGTTTGAGGAGCCCCAAAGCATCGTAATGATGCAGAGTACGCACGGTGATACCAGCGCGCCGAGCTAGTTCACCCGCTTGCATAGGCTTAAGGATATCGTCGCTTTTATTTTGCCTCATGAGCGATGCCTTCCCTCCTTCTACTTTCTCCATCAGCTCTTATTGATTGCATTGATTTGACTCGGTGTACGTTTATCACAGCAACTGAGCCATTTTACTCAGCGCTTCCCCCAGACGCGCACCACGATTTATCGCAAAGCAACAATATAATTAAATCCACCGCCGGCAATCTGCAACCCGTCCTTACGCCGGTGAAAATATCGCTGGTTCAGGCTGGTGGTATCGTTATTGTCCACCTGGACAAAGCCCATTCCTTGCAACCCCTCCACCAACGTTGCAGGATGGAACTGCGAGAGCCAAGGTTCCCCCATGGCAGCGAATATCCGCTCAGAAACAGCGACTATCGATTGTTCGATGGGGTTGAGCAAATTGGTAGCCACACGATAGTCGAAGACAATAATCGACCCTGGAGGCAAGCCAGCCACCGATTCCAACACATTACATACCTGCTCCGGCGTCAGGTAAGGGCTAACGCCCATCCAACTAATAGCAACGGGCTGAGTACAATCGAGACCTGCCCCTGACAGCACTTCAAGCCCGCTTGGCCGCGTCAGGTCAACTGCTACAAACTGCATTTTGGCGGGTATCGTCAATCCGGCCTGCGCCACCCGATCTTGTTTGAGCTTCAGCATTGCTGGCTGGTCCACCTCATACAGATTCACATGAGGCATGCTTGCACCATAACGCAAGGCGTAGGTATCCAAACCAGCACCAAGACTCACTACCTGAGACACGCCCCTTGCTACAGCTGCATTTAGTGTATCTTCTGAAAGCAGGCTACGGGCGACAATGCCTGCGCGCATGGAACGGGCGCTAGAGTCGTTATAAGCAAATGGGTCAGCACTCACTGCTTTACCAAGCTCTGAACCGAGCAGGGACAAGCTCAAAGGATCATCTAATACTCTTGGCTCGTCCAACAACTGATGCACCGCACGGGCAATCGCAACGCGATGGGCAGAGTCGTTGGGATTGGCCTTTGAGGTCTGAATCGTCTTCGGATCCTGCATTGTTAGCTCCATCGTTTTTTAACAATGCAGGGACTCTAAGGCCTCACGTTGCGTGAAGGTCAATATCTCAGAACGAATTAATTTAGTGCTTTTTTTAACCTACTAAGGCAGATCCAGAATTTTGTATCAAAACGCTAATCTACCCACCAGAGCGGTGGCATATGAGCAATAATGGATCCTCTTTACTGTGGATTGACGTCACGAAGTAAATGGAAGGGGGCTCTCGAGCACCCAATTGAATAGACCTCATGCCGCAAACTTCTTGCTGACTTGCATCACGCGCTGGCCTAAATAACGCGCAGCGAACAAGTCTGTGTCATCTAAAACACCGTCTACTGAATGAGCGATAAGCCCAGATTGCGCTCCTAGTCTGTTACGCATTTCAGGATCGTAGTTGCCTGGGATATCCAAACCTACCCATAGTTCATCACACCTCCCCCTTCCGTTGTTGCACTGCTTGTTGCTGCGTTTCTCCCTGCGTTACGGGTTGCTGAGCATCGCGGTTTAAATTCCGCTCGGCCGGTATATCGTTCAGGTACTCGACAAACTCCACTTCAAAACCGGCCGGATCGACAAAATAGACATTTTTGCGAAACGGCTCTACAGCTCCTGGTTTCGCAATGGCATAACCCGCGTTATTCAACCTGGCCACAACGGCATCAAGGTTATCGGTCACATAAGCAAAGTAGGCCAAGCCAACGCTGTGGCCTTTCAAATCGCGATTCACTCCTTCACCGTGATCGCTTAGCGCCAGGTAATGTTCGTCGTCACCAAAGTGCACCCATTTATGCGGTTTGCCATATCACTCGCCATGGCCTTCAATTCACTGCCTCCGTTGCCAGAAGGCCTTCTGACTGAAACGCCTTGGCCCCTGGTAGCTGGCCTTGAGATGCCAGAGATAACGCTGGCTGACTGCTTGCATCTCCTGCTGGTAGGCACCGAGTGACTGGTGCAAGCCAGATTCGATGGCCTTGGCTGCACTGGTTGCCGAAGCCAGGGAATGAAAGAGCCCTTGTGAAGCCAATGGGTCGAAGGCCAGCAGGGCATCGCCGATAGCCAGAAATCCCGGCCCCGCCTTCGGCAACTGCCCTACTTCCAACAGGGAAGTACCCGCCGGTCGACCGCGTACACGGGCGGGGGCCACCCTCTCCAGTACCTCTGCCAATAGGGCATGCTCCCTGGCTCGGGCCAGAAAGGCATCGGGGTGACGCAACAACTGACGGCATAGCGGATCATCGACGTCCATATGGTAGGCCAACACCCGTTGCCCTTGAGGCAGGGGCACCGTATACCACCAGCCACGGGCATCCGCCTGAATGCGCATAGTAGCGTCCTGGCTCTCGGCCGCTTGGTCCAGGAAACTGTAGAGGCACAGCAAAGGATCATCAGCATCGCGCCGTAATCCCAATTGACGCCCCAGATACCCACTACGGCCCGTGGCGTCAATCATCACAGGCGCCCTAAACGATCCCAGTGTCGTGTCCAAGTACCACTGGCCCTGACGGTGGCGGATATCCACTTGCTTGCAGCCCTCCCCCAGCGTCACCCCGACATCCTGGGCTCGAAGACGCAGCATCTGCTCAAATTCCCGCCGATCTAGATACCACCCAGGTCCGGCCGGATCCTGGATGGCATCCCGCCAGACCGGCTTATCATCGTCCCACACCGATACTGCAGCGCCCCGCTCCCGGTGTCCCGCGTCCCGAAAAGCCGCCATCAAATTAAGGCGCTGAAGCAGCACAGCTGCCGCTCCCGGCAGGGACTCACCAATGGGGGGCGTCCTAGCCAGGGAAGCCCGGCGTTCCAGCACCAGCACCCGCTGCTCCGGCCGCAGCAGAGTGCCGAGCGCCAGCCCAGCAGGTCCGGCACCGACAATCACTACGTCGAAGGGGCGATAGTCGGCCATTAGCGGCCGCGTCGTTGTTCGATCAACAGCTTCCGCATGCCTTTGTCTGTGTCGTGCCGCTCCTCGGTCGTCATGTCACGGCCGCCTCTATCTTCGACCTGCATCTGCGGTGGGAAGTCGGGATCCCCACCGAGTCCTGGCCGCACCTCCACGATCCCCATCTGATCGAAATCAGTCACCATTCTCGCCAACTGTTGCTTGTGGTCAGGGCCCAGGGTGCGGTCCCAGTCGGCGCGATGATGGTAGGCAGCTAGACGCTCTTCCCTCGGCAGCGAGTCGTTCATCACCGTGTCATAGTTCTCTTTACTCAGCACCTGATTGGGTACCCGAGCGGGCCAGAAGGTGGGCAGATAGGGATCGTATTCGGTGTCGTAGCCGGAGCGGCAACTGGCGGTGTCGGTTTGCCAGGGAATGGCCATCCAACGGGTGATAGAGCCGGGGTATTGGCCGTATAGGGGGCCGTTATAGGACTTCGCCATGGCTGGCGTCAGCGTTGTGCCATAGTCCGGCTCCGGATCTTCGGGGCTGCGGTGGCGCCAGCGGTAGGGTTCCATATACATGGTGCTATGGCGTACCGGCCAGGTCATCTCACACCCCGGATGGAAAGCGTCGGCGATGCAGAACTCCATCGCTGCTCTGTCCAGCATAGCGGGCTGCTGCTCCAACGGAACCTTGTCGATACTCTCAGGTGATTGCCGATGTGGATCGTAGTCCGCTTCAAAATCCCCTTCTGCCCACTTGTCCAGAAGTGCCAGCTGGGTGGTGGTCAGGGTGTTCATAGCGTCGGGCACATTTGGCATGGGAACATTCATGGCATCGCCATAGATCCAGGGCCAAGGCTTCATGGAGATATCGCCGTCCTGGGGATTGCGGAAGCTATTGGCCACGGCGCGCCTAAGTTCGGCGTAGGTTTCACCCGGCTCGGCCAGTTGCGACAGGTAGCGGTGCTCCAGGAAGTACTGGGGCATGCCATAGCCGAAGCCAGCGGCAAAGCCCGCATTCATCCATTGTAGATCGCACATGGCTTTGAGGATGGGCAGTATGTCGTCGGTAAAGGAAGGTCTGGTGGGTGCCGGTAACTGACCAGCCTGGATAGCCACATCCGTCATCAGCGCGTACATGGTACGCACCGCTTTCTGCTGTGGGCCGTAATTGGGCGGAGCCACCACCACCCAGGCTGGCGTCACGGTAATCGGACGGCCATCCACCAATACTGTGGCCGTCACGGGGCCGTCACTGGTGTCATCATACCAGCCGTCATTATTGGCGAAGGTAGTGGGTGGCTTTTCCTGATAGGAAGCGGAGCGCCCATGGCCACCGAATACCTGCAGGCGACCAACAGTGTCGGTGCGTAACTCCCCCAGTGGCACCTCTATTCCCATGAACGTGCCGCCCTGAAACTGAGCCACGCCGGAACAGGTATTGATGCTACGCGCTCCTGGGGTAATGGACAGATTGTGCCTATCCCGCAGAGCCACCTCGGCGTTACGACGCGTGGAAGGCGCTGCCGTCTCAGCTTCGGGGATATCCAACGCGAGCTCGAAGTTGTACCAAGCCGCTTTATGGTTAGCTACCTCCACTGTCCAGGTAATCTCGGTGGTAGGATCCATGGTCAGTTCCCGCACTACCCTACCGTTGCCGTCGTAAGCGTAGATGCGGAACTCGGCCACCTCGCGTTTCAAGGCACCAGTGGCGTCCCGATAGGCCCCCGGTTCCCTGGGCAGGGGCTCGGTGACCTGGGGGCCGATGTAAAAACCGTCAGTTTGCTTGGAATTGCCCACCCTGGCGATACCAATGGCCGGGTGAATTTTGGCGTAAGCGATCTCAGACATCTGTCACTCCCTTTTTGTATGGGACGACACCATGAAGCGAAGGTGTTCTGGCGCCGCATAGGCTCATGAATCTCTGAACTGTAACTGAAGAAATAGTAAAGCTGGATCAGCGGTACACTGCTGCTTACCAAGATAGAACAAGACAGCCACTTATTCACTGCAAAAGGTGAAATTTAATTTGGGTCTCATCTATTCAAATTGTGCTGCTACCTTTTACAAGGTAACTGGCCTCCCCCGCTTAAGCGTTTATTAAACACAACCCAAACCATTATCCCCTACGATTTGCAAAATCAGTCGGTGTAAACTTATAGCTGATCTCTAAACACATGAAGGCAGCTATCCAGCCTGGATTTATAAGAGCTCCTTGCAAAACCCTTGAAATAGCTCACCTACGTGCCTAGCTTAGCTATTATGGCTAAGAAAAATGTCCTGATGAACTTTGGGGAATTGTTGAGCCGCTCTTGCCACTGGATTCACCCAAGCATGATGGTGGTGGGCCATGTGTTTCCAACCGTGCCGCCTTGACCGGCATCCTGTTTGTTCTTAAGTCAGGCATCCCGTGGGAAGTGTTACCTCAAGAAATGGGATGGGGTTCCGGCGTCACTTGCAACACGATAAGAGCGGCGTACTGATCTCCGCCATGCGTTCACTTTGCTGGGCGGGCTGCTTACTGATTGGCTTTAAACAGCTCACACGACAGTTTTGAAAGAAGCTCAACAGAGCACTCGGCAACAGAGGCGGTATTGCTGTTCCCTAAGTTTCCGATCTTTCAACCGTTAAGCCGATTTCCTGTCCATACGAAATTTCTAAAACATGTCCATCAGGATCATTTATGAATGCCCAATAGCCTACCGGATAGCCGCTATCAGTCACCTCCCGGGACAATATTCCTTCGCGCCTAGCTTGGTCACATAAATCATCTACTTCACTCTTGCTTTTACAACCAACACCCAGGTGGGCAAAAGGCCCTAATATAGGAACCGGATTACTGCTTTGTACTAACACTAATACAAATGGGCGTGATTTATCTGACAACCAAACGACTCGCTTGTCAATTTCCTTATCTGTTCGCTCATGAATGACAGACATGTGGGCGTAGCGCTGATAAAAATCAATACTCTGATCTAAGTTACTTGCTGATAACGCAATGTGCGTAAAGCCGACATCTATTTTCATTGTCAATCCAAAATTTCTAGTTTTAAAAAAGAGACTTTCTGGCTCGTTATTGCTTACATACCCCTGCTTATTAAGAGCATGCTTGACTACCAAACACCGCTAATTGTCTATCTCTCCTACGTTGCTGTTTGCTGCGCATCGCGGTTTAAATTCCGCTCGGCCGGGATATCGCTCAGGTATTCGACAAACTCCACCTCAAAACCGGCCGGATCGACAAAATAGACATTCTTGCGAAACGGCTCTACAGCTCCTGGTTTCGCAATGGCATAACCCGCGTTATTCAATCTGGCCACAACGGCATCAAGGTTATCGGTCGCATAGGCAAAATGGGCCAAGCCAACGCTGTGGCCTTTCAGATCGCGATTCGCCCCTTCGCCGTGATCGCTAAACGCCAGGTAATGTTCGTCGTCACCAAAGTGCACCCATTTACGCGGTTTGCCATACCACTCGCCACGGCCTTCATCGCGTACCCGCCAATGCGGGAATACAGCGCGGTAAAAATCCAACATGGCATCCATATCATCAACGACCAGATTAACGTGTTCCAAGTACATAAGAGTCTCCTTGCGTTAAGTGAAATGGCAGGATAAAACCTCAACTTCACTTGAGGTAAAGCTGTTATTGGAAAAAAATGGCAAAAAAGATTCAGGAGTGCGTGATGGCAGAGGCAATTTGGAGTGTTGGCAAGGTGGCAAAGCGCTGCGGCATTAAAGTCAGCACCTTGCACTTTTACGAGCAACAAGGTCTGATCCAAAGCTGGCGCAATGCGGGCAACCAGCGCCGTTACAAACCGGAAGTGCTAAGGCGGATTTCGGTGATTAAAGCCGCGCAGAAAGTCGGCGTGAGCCTGGATGAGATCAAGCGAGCTTTTGAATCACTGCCCAATAACCGCACACCGACGGTTGAAGACTGGCAACAGCTTTCAAAAAACTGGCAGCAGATGCTTGATGGCCGGATTGCTTATCTGCAAAAGCTGCGTAATAACCTGGCAGGCTGTATCGGCTGCGGCTGCCTGAGCATGACCAGTTGCCCGCTCTACAACCCGGACGACAAGCTGGCGGAATCAGGTAGCGGCCCAGTCCTGTTGGATCAGGCAGAACAGAAAGCGAGAGCTCAGCAAGAACCAAGCGCTAGCTCATAGCGCTTATTAGCAGCCCTCAAGCATTAATCTACACGAATGAACCACTTGGGTTTGATGCGTCCGAAGTCACGGCGGGTGTTTGTTTTCAGGGATTTTTTGGAATCCAGCACCACGGTTTCCCGCTCGCTTCTAGCAAACACCACCCAATGCCAGAAAGGTCTGCCCTGCTCCATGCGCCATTTGATCGCCAACAGTGCTTTATCTGGAAGGCGCTCCCAGGTATCGAATGGCGTCTCCGTAGGAGCAGCCGTGATACCCAAAGCACGCAAGAGCTTACGAACGTACTCGGTGTCTGACCAAAGCGCTGTGTCTTCGGCATAGATACCTAAAGCGTTTGCTTTTTCTTTGGCCTGCGCATAGCTAATGCCCGCAAGAGCAGCGCATGATGCGATGCCACAGCCGGATATTTCTTCTTGAATGACGGGGTTCATTTGGTTGCCCGTGCTCCGTTTGGCCACTACTTAACTGCCTTCATCTGCTTATGCCTAACTGCCTTGGTAGCCAATTATATCAAGCCGCTTGGGTTCGCTCGATTCACCCTCAACAAGCGCTTTTCTCAACGTGGCAAGGCGCTCTTGAGCCTGCTGACCCCGTCTCGAATAAAAGCCAGGATATCTTGGAACACAGGGTATTCAGGGCCAGCCAGCAACTCTTATAGACGTCTAAACGGGCCAGTCTCAGCCAAATGGTCGTGGGTAGAAAATGCTAGGATTTTCATCATAGCATCACGTCTAACACAGTGCTTAGCAGTGACTTTTTAGCCGTGAAGCAGTGTGACAGTTATTCAGTAACGTAGCTTTTTAGGCTTCACTTCCTAGAAAAATTTCACGCACGTAAGCCACTGCTTCTGGTATGCCCCCAAGAGTCGCTACTGCTAAATGGAAATCATGATGCATAGACATCTCCGTAGGCAATGCCACACAGTTGATGCCCGCCTGGAAGGCAGCTTCAAGCCCATGCTGAGTATCTTCAATTGCTAGACATTCAGCGGCGGAGACACCAAGCTGCTGCAGAGCGAGTAAATAACAATCCGGCGCAGGCTTGCTTGCCCGGACATCATCTCCTGAGACTATCGCAGAAAAATATTGCTCTAACTCGTTGGCCCTTAACGTTGTTTGAACACCGTTCGCACTGGCACCCGTTACAACAGCAAGCTTCAGACCTGCGCCATGAAAGTAGGATATGGCCTCTTCTACACCGGGCATCATGGGGAAAGTTTGCCGTTCCAGGTACTCACGTGTTGCGGCGTTCTTCGCCTCAGCAAGTAGCTCCGGAGATTCATCCATGCCATATCGCTGCACCAAGTCTATGGCATTGGCAGGAGTTGGTACGCCTGCATAGCGAGCCTTGTACTGCTGTTCCGATAACGTAAAGCCATAGCGCTGAAGAACTTCCACCCACATTCTGTAGTGAACTGGTTCAGAGTTGACGAGAGTGCCATCATGGTCGAATAGGATTGCTCGAAGTTGCATATGATTTCCGAGAAACGTAATTTGTGAACGCTAGCATAGTTATAATAGATGCTAGCTTGCCAGCCCCCATAATTAGCGCATTGGTGACTTGTGATAAAGCGAAGCGGGTTCAGCGCTATCCGCATGGCGTAAATTATCGGTTGGGGTGATTGACTATCCTTACTAATGAAAGTATCTATCAGAGTATTTGCACGTTCAATGTTCCGTTCGTAAATTAACGAATCGAATACAGCCCCCTCTGTTGTATCAGGGTAATCACACGTAGATAAGGACTCTCATTCTAAGACAAGCGAGTGTTCTCGATATTTGTCTGAACACTCCCATGTCCGCTACCGACTTCTCACTTGATCGCGTGCGTCATTTGCGACGCGTGCATGGCGCAAAATTTAACGAAGAAATCATCGATCACGCCTTTGAGCTGTGGCTGATTGTCTTTGACGGCCAGAAAGAAGTCGGCTTGCTTCGCGCTTAACGCGGTTATTCATTTACGGCTCAATGCGAATTGGTGTTCCGTTTGGCACCGCGTGCCAAATCTCTTCCATCGCAACATTGGTAACCGCGATGCAACCATCAGTCCAATCCCATCGTTGGACTAGGCGACCCAACCAGCCGAATCCGTTCCTCTGACCGTGGATCATGATCATACCCCCAGGCGAAACGCCACGCGCCTCCGCCTGTGCGCGATCATCCTCGTTTGGGTATGAGACATGAAGAGACAGATGAGCCATGCTGTTAGGGTTTCTCCAGTCGAGTACATAGTCGCCTTCCGGTGTCTGTTGATCACCTTCTTTCTGTTTATGTCCGACCGGATTACCTCCGAGTGCAATCCCGTATTCGCGGTATGGCTCGCCATCCCTCAATAGATAAAGTTTCCGCTCTTCCTTGAGCACCAATACTGCCTCTGCCTGCGGAAGTTCTTCAGCAAACAACGCTGGCAAGCGGGAATCTGCAAAGTAGACACCCACCCCAAGCGTCAGAACAAGTAACAGGATTGCTAGAAGTCTGTATCGCACTTTAACCGCCTTTTGGTATAACGCCGTGCGTATTCGCACGAACTTACGAGCGTCGCAGGGGCCACAGGCCCCGAATGACGCACCTCGTTAGATTCGTACTAATGATGCCCGTGCATCATTAGTGCCTTGACTGTCTTCCACTGAACCGCTTCGTTCGCAATAGTGATACGCTGCACTTGTGCTGCTTAGTGAACCGAAAGCTCTTCAAGGCTTAGATGAGTTTAGGCTGCTCGGCGATAGCCAAACCACAGAAAACCCCTATTTATATTGAATTAAATACATTATTCTACTTCATAACAAGATTCGCCATTCTGCATCATGAAGCTAGTTGCACAATTCGAGCAACGAACAGCTGCTTTTACTTTATACTGCCTCATCTTTTATTTTCGACACACCTTACGACAATCTGTCAGGGCACCTTATGCCATTTGCAAAACTAGGCTTATCCACTCCTCTTGTTCAAGCGATTACCGAACTAGGTTACAAAACTCCAACGCCAATCCAGAAACAAGCGATTCCTGCCATTCTTTCGGGTAACGACTTAATCGCTACCGCACAAACAGGCACAGGCAAAACCGCTGCCTTTGTTCTGCCTCTGCTAGAACGATTCAGCAACGCGGGAACGTTACGCGGCAAGCGCATACGCGCACTGATCCTCGTGCCCACCCGTGAGCTTGCGGTTCAGGTCGAAGCCAATGTGGCTCAATACGCTAAACACACGCAGTTAACCTCCATGGCTATGTATGGCGGTGTGGATACCGAAGCTCAAAAAGAGCGCCTGATCAAAGGAGTGGATATTCTGGTCGCCACGCCGGGCAGATTGCTTGATTTGGCACATCAGCGTGCACTGCACTTTGATGAACTTAAAGTCATGGTATTGGACGAAGCGGACAGAATGGTCGACATGGGTTTTGTCGACGATATCTATAAAATCATAGAACGCCTGCCTGAAGACCGTCAGAACCTACTGTTTTCGGCCACAATGACCGACGACGTTCGGGCGCTGGCCTACGATTTTTCAGATAGCAAGATGACCGATCTTGCGGCTGAAATATCCATTTCTCCCAATATCCGCGCCGCCGCTAATGTCCAACAATGGCTAATCACCGTCGATAAAGACACTAAGTCCGCCTTGTTAAGCCACTTGATCAACGAACAAAAGTGGGATCAGGCGCTTATTTTTACCGAGAAAAAACACAATGCAGCCAAGCTTGTTGCTCAATTGGAAAAACGCGGCATCACAGCGGATTCCATTCATGGCGATAGAAGCCAAGCGATGCGCGAAAAGATTCTGGCTCAGTTCAAATCTGGCGAATTAAAGTACTTGGTCGCCACAGGGGTTGCCGCGCGAGGTTTGGATATTGGCGAACTGAGCCGTGTGGTGAATTATGATTTACCCTTTAAGCCAGAAGAGTACATCCACCGCATTGGCCGAACCGGCCGCGCGGGCGCCTCAGGGGAAGCCATCTCTTTAGTCGACATGAGTGACTTTAAAAATCTTTGTGCCATTGAAAGACGGTTAAAAAGCATTATTGAGCGCAAAGAGATTGCAGGCTTTCCGGTTCGCAAAGCAGTACCCGAGTCAAACTTAAACTATAATAAACAAAGTAATCGTTAAACCTTAAAAAAGAAGCTCACCTCTTAAAAAAGGTGGGCTTCTTTATTACAGCCATTTCAAGAAGCTGGTAAAAACACATCTAATAGCTCGGCATTCGTTGGATATTTATCCAATAACTCAAGCAACTTCTGCGCGCCTTCTACTGGCTTAAGCGTTGTCAAACCTCTGCGCAATGTCCTTACCTTTTCAATATCTTTTGCATCAATCAAAAGCTCTTCTCGACGGGTACTACTTTTGGCAATATCTATCGCAGGGAAAATCCGTTGATTGGCAACTTCCCGGGATAACACGAGTTCCATATTGCCGGTGCCCTTGAACTCCTCGAAAATCACCTGATCCATACGACTTCCGGTATCCACCAGCACGGTGGCCAGAATGGTGAGCGATCCGCCGTTTTCGATCTTTCTCGCGGCGCCAAACAGTTTTCGCGGTATTTCCATCGCTCGGGAATCCAGCCCACCCGACATAGTGCGACCATTGCCCCGCTGCTCGGCATTATGAACGCGCGAGAGTCTCGTCAAAGAATCGATCACAATCATCACGTTATGACCGTCGCCTGCTTGCTTACGCGCCGTCTCAAGAAGCTTGTCTGCCATTTTTACATGGTGTGTATAGCTTTCGTCTGAAGACGATGCATGCACTTCTGCCGAAACACTGCGTTTAAAATCGGTCACTTCTTCCGGGCGCTCATCAATCAACAAGGCATACAGCTTTATTTCCGGATGAGCCTCAGCCACGGCCTGACAGATATGTTTTAACATCGTCGTTTTGCCAGAGCCTGGCGGCGCAACAATCAACCCTCGCTGCCCCATCCCAATAGGCGTAATTAAATCCATCATTCGCACAGTACGCTGCTTAGAACCAGGCTCTAAATAAATGCGTGGGGAAGGATGAATAGCGACGCCATTTAAAAAACGTTTTTCGGGATCATTAGGGAATTGATCTTCAACCTCGTCGGCGGGCTTGGCGCCTACCTGCCTTTTCACCTTCAAACCTAGTGTTTTTCTCGTCATAATATTGATGGATCGCCTTAAATAACTTGAATTTATAGAATACTGAATTTATAAAAATAGCTGCATCATAGGCCAGCCGACTGGTCGCTCCTTGCGGCACTCGGTATGGAAAACGGATAAGTCTCACTTGCGCTCAAGCGTATCGGGTTGGAGCTAATCTTAGTAGTTGACCACCACCATGGCGTCCTGATCTTGGTTATAGGGCTTGAAGTGCGGCATGCTGACCACTCCTCGTCTTTTTTCTCGAGCCTACCAAAACCTAGACGTCAAAGGGGTTTTTCTACAACCTCAACACCAAACACAGCGGCGCGAGTTTATGAGCGTCCGGCGGCCGCAAACTGCTGCGTCTTGTTAAATTTCGGCGCTCCAGACTTCAAACTTGAGACCGCCCCCTCTAATGCCTATTGAACATGCACATCAATACAAGTAAATTGATGAATGAGAGGATTACTCTCAAACACTTGAGGAAAACTATTATGGCTCTTAAACCAGGTCCAAAGCCAATTGCAGAATCAACAGGGAAACCCGATCAACGTCGACGTGACAATAAAAAAACACCGGGAAATACTCCGGACTTAAAACCTAGTAAATCCTCAAAAAAATAGAATATATTACTGATAAGAGCTACTGTAATGGTAGCTCTTCATGTTACTTTTCTTCTCGTCTCACCTGCGTGCTGTAAGTTAACAGTAATTAGACTTCACGCTCTGGTATGGAATGAACGCGCTGTGCTATTCAACATTCTTATCATGCACATAAAACAGCCCTAATCACCTGACATCCTGGATTCATAGAATAACCTCAGCACTTTGGTTCACACAGTAGAGGAAGGAGGGCCAACGCCAGTACCCTCTCGACTTTACCAACGGGATGGAGTCCGCCCCACCCTACTCCAGCGCTGCTGCGCCACAAGCCAAATGCCAGCGGAGTTAGTGTAAGCCATCTGTGGATCTTCTGGGATAATAAGAAACAGGGCGGTGAACTATGGAAGCGAACGCCAGCGGCGCTATCAGCGCCAGTTGGACAACTATACGGGATTGGGCAATATCCCACAGCGCCCCGCCGAAGTGGGAAAGAGGCACCATATCGTCGATTGGGAGGGCGATACGGTATAAAGGAGACCCTAGCGGTTACCTCTTCGCAGCGCGCCTTCCTAAGATCACGACCACTAGAACGGCCAAGCCGATCACCCAGTTATTAGCACCACGCCGTGGAGCAGTGCGAACCATCGGCCAAGACCTTTTTTGCGGCCCGCACCGCTCATGCCAGCATGGCACCAATGAAAACACCAACGGACTGATTCGCCAACATTTCCCGAAAGGAACGGACTTCCGAAAGGTGAGCGACTCAGCACTGAAGAGAGCCGTTGCCAAGCTACACAATCGCCACAGAAAACGTTTGGGGTATCGGACATCGGCACAAGTGTTCCTCGGAGAGCATTCAGGGGCGCTGAAAACCACAGGTACTGCGTTTAATGTTTGAATTCAGGGTTTCAACAGCAGGTTTGCCAGTCGGCTAGCGCCCCTGGTTAACTGTTTATTGGATCCAGAACCCTGCTATTTCGTTTTCCCGCATGGCCATTTTTACGAGATTGTCGGAATCCGAGCTGGCAAGGGTCATCTTCCACAAATGAACGTTGAAGCCGTCCTGATTTAAAGCGCCCAAATACTCTGACTGATAGCCATCCACAAGCCTTGGGGATAAAGACTCTGAAAGAGCACCAAACTGATCTTGGCTGATCGATTGGCGAAAGTTTGCATCCGCATGATCCATAAATTGCTCATAGCTCTCTGAGGCAATGGCATCTATCTGCGAACGAAACAGCTCCATAATCATTGGCCTAGGCTTGGTATCTGCCCATGCCAACGATGAAAAGAGTGACAGCAAAAGTATCGCTGTTAATGCAATCCTATTCACAACGAGTAACCTCCCTTATAACTTATTATCAGCCACCAGCAGGTTTGAAAATCACATACCCGCTATTTTATAGAATGCTTATTCGCTACATATGAAAAGTAGCGTAGCTGACGCGCCTATCGCAAGAAATTTTGCATGGTCTTAAGGGACGGGCTTAGGTAACAGCCTAACTTTGTCAGACGATAGTTTTTTGGTGACGGGATAGACGCTTGATCGCCCAATAAATTGGGCTCTTACAACACCCTCTGCACAGGGCCTTGTAAGCGCCCAACTTCGTCGAGCATGGCTTGCGGTGGCGGGATAACTGCTGATCGCGCGACGAAATGCCAGCCCGTAACCCAATTGCAGAGGGCTTCTGTAAGAGCCCGACTCCGTCGGGCGATCGTTTTTGGTGGCTGATTACACGCTGATCGCCCAATGAATTGGGCTCCTACAGCCCCCTATTGCAGACTTTGTGGCACTATGCCCCTTATAGGGCACCGTGCACTTAGCTGGGTGGGCGTATTAGGCTTTCAGAACGTAGCGCAGGGTTTCAACCACTTGATCAGTAGTGGTGCACCAGGCCTGAGCACCAGCATCGACTTCTTTCAGCGGGTGGATAATATCTTCGCTATGAAGGGTGATGTAGGGCTTGGCGAGGGCTGCGCAGTAGCCTGCGTCGAAGGCGGCGTTCCACTGTTTGTACTGGTCGCCGAAGCGTACAACGACCAGATCCGCCTGCTCGATCATGGTGCGGGTGCGAATGGCGTTGACCTTGGACGACTGATGGTCGCGCCAGAAGCCATTTTCCGGCTTGCCCAAGTGGTCGCCAGCGGCGTCAGAGGCGGCGTGGTCGGTGGCCGGTGCGGTAAACACGATATCCAGGCCCGCGGCCTCGGCGCCGCGCTGGATTTCTTCGCGCCAGTCGGTGTGGATCTCGCCGGATAGGTAAACGTAAAAGCTCATGGCCATTCCTCAAAGGTTAGTTGGTCAGTAGCGCTATTTTATGGAAAATCATTCCATATTAACACCAGCACTATAGCAGAGGCTGTCTGGCCAGCAGATAAATATCCATTATCCAGCCGTGGGTGTCGCGCAGCTCTGCTCGGCGCTGGATGATCTGGTCGCCGACGTCGCTTAGCCAACCTTTGATCAGGCACTGTTTATCCATGCCCAGGTAGGCGCCCCACCAGATGTAGGTGTCATCTTGTGGCAGCGTGATAAACGCCCCGCCGCTATCCAGCATTACGGCGACGGTGGCGGCATCACTTGGCCAGCCGCGCTCGCGCAGGCGGCGGCCGGTGGTGATGTGTACCGGTTCGGCGAGGGCGTTGAGGGGGATTTTATGTTCAGCAGTGAGCACTTGCAGGCTGGTGATGCCCGGCACTACCTCTACATCAACCTGCTTACCCGCGGCGCTTAGGCGCTGGGTAATGCGCAGGCTGCTGTCGTAAAGCGAGGGGTCGCCCCACACCAGCATCCCTACTCGCCCGCCGTTGGGTAGATGTTCATCGATTAGCTGCGCCCAGACGCTGGCGATGGCAGCGTGCCAATCGTCTACCGCGCCGAGGTAGTCATTGCGGCCATCTCGACTGGGGAGATCGAACTCGACGATCTTGGTGGTTACCGGCGCTTCCAGCAGACGTTCGCAGAGTAAGCGGCGCAGGTCGATCAAATCCGACTTGGCCTCGCCCTTGCGGGGCAGCAGGATCAGGTCGGCGTTATTGAGGGCGCGCACGGCGGCCAGGGTGACGTGATCAAGGTTGCCGGTGCCGATGCCTATGAGCGATAGCGTGATCATGATTCGCTCTCTTGGTCTTGGCTTGCCGTAGCAAAAGGCGAATCCGCCGACTGGGGACGAAAGCGGCGGTCGTAGCCAACGGCGTAGAGGCTGCTCTCCTGGAAGTCATCGCTTTCGAGCACCGACCCCACCAGAATTAGCGCGGTGCGCTGCATGGTCTCATCAATCAAAGCTTCTATAGTGGCTAGCCGCCCGCGTACCACCCGCTCGTCGGGCCAGCTTGCCCGCCACACAATCGCTACCGGGCACTGGTCGCCGTAGTAAGGCGTCAGGCTTTCGACCACCTGGGTAAGGTTATGAATAGAGAGATGGATGGCAAGCGTAGCCCCGGTGCGGGCAAAATTAGCAAGCGTCTCATCGCTGGGCATGGCGCTGGCCCGGCCCGGCGTGCGGGTGAGCACTACCGACTGGGCGACACCGGGCAGCGTCAGCTCCTGGCCCAAGGTTGCCGAAGCAGCCGCAAACGCTGGCACGCCGGGGGTAATGCTGTAGGGGATATCCAGCTCGCGCAGGCGGCGCAGTTGCTCGCCCATGGCCGACCATACCGATAGATCCCCCGAATGCAGCCGGGCGACATCCTGGTCTTCGGCGTGGGCGCGGCCGATTTCCTGCATGATGTCATCCAGCGATAGCAGCGCGGTGTTGATCACCCGCGCCCCTGCCGGGCAGTGCTCGAGGATTTCCTCAGGCACTAATGAGCCTGCGTACAGGCACACCGGGCAGGCGGCGATCAGGTCGCGCCCGCGCAGAGTAAGCAGATCCGGCGCGCCGGGGCCGGCGCCAATGAAATGTACCGTCATTATCTATTTCCTTCTGCTAACGCCAACGCGGCGGTGGCCTGTCGATCCGCTGAGATGATTCTTGGCCCCACTAACTTAGCATTAGGGCCCGCCGCTAATAGCGCCACGGCCTCGGCCACGCTGCCCGTGCCGCGGGCCTGTAAACTTTGTGCTGAATGAGTCAGCGTTGTCACCGTTGGTAGCTCGGCGTCCGCCACGGCGATAACTTCAATGTTGCGCAGTCGTCCCAGTTCTTCGACTAACGGCAGCATTGAATGAGCCGCCGCCAGCTTATCGATAGCCCCGTACAGGTCTTTAAGTTGATCCAGCGCCTGGGCGAGGGATTCAAGCTTGGCCTCGCTGCGAAAGCCAAATCCCGCTATTCTCAAACCCCGTGCTGTCATCGAACGCCCCGCCACTGAACGATCGGATAGCTGGCCTTCCAGCCCCGCCGGGTGCCGATGGGAGTGGCGTTGGCCAGCTCCAGGCGCAGCAGCTCGCCCCCTACCTTGTGCTGCCAGTGCGCCAGCAGCGCTTCGGATTCCAGGGTGACGGCATTAGCGACGATGCGCACACCCTCGGGCAGGCGCTGCCATAAGTCGTCCAGCAGCGCATGGGATAACCCGCCACCAATAAATACCGCGTCCGGCAGCGGCGTATCGTTCAGCACTTCCGGCGCACTTCCCTCTTTTACTTCCAACCAATCGACGCCCAAGTTAACTGCGTTGCTCCGCGCTCGCGCTGCACGTTCTGCGTTTTGCTCGAAGCCTACCGCCTGATTATCCGTATGAACGAGCAGCCACTCAATGGCGATGGAGCCTGAACCGGTGCCGATATCCCATAGCCGCTCGCCTGGCATGGGGGCCAGCGCCGCCAGAGTGATGGCGCGAATGGCCTGCTTGGTGATCTGGCCGTCGTGGTCAAAAAAATGGTCCGGCAGGCCGGGCGTCAGCGGCAAGGCGGGGCCGTTGCCGGCGATTTCCAGCGCTACCGCCACCGGGTGGGCGATATCCTGGGGCAAGCTGGCGTCGACACGACAATGGCGAATGCGCTCGTTATTACCGCCCAGGGCTTCCAGCACCGTTAGTTGGGAATCCCCAAAGCCAAATTGGCTAACCAGAGCGGCGAGTTCGGCCACCGCTTCGCCGTCTCTTACCAGCAACAGCAAACGCCTACCGGCATGCAGGTAAGGCCGAATACGAGTCAGTGGTTTGGCGTGCAGGCCCAGGCAGGTGCAGCGCTCCAGCGGCCAACCCAAGCGCCCAGCCGCCAGACTGAAGGTGGAAGGCGCTGGCAAAGCCAGCCACTCGCTAGCGCTAAGATGCTGCGCTAATGTTGTGCCCGCCCCAAACCAGAACGGGTCGTTCGAGACCAGCATGACCACCCGGCGGCCGCGCTGATCTAATAGCGCGGGAATGCCATCGGCAAAGGGCACCGGCCACTCCATCACCTCGGCGTTTAGGGGCGGCAAAAGGCGTAGGTGGCGGCGTGCGCCGAACACTACCTCGGCACTTTCCAGTGCAGCGCGGCTTGCCGCCGTTAGTGCCTGTGTGCCACCCTCCCCCCAGCCTAAAAGGGTCAGCCAGGGAGCCTGACCCACTGGAGCGTGAGAAATTTCAACCATGATCAAGATCCTAATTCTCGGGGGAACCTCGGAGGCCAGCGCCCTGGCCAGTGCGGTTGCCAAGCGCAGGCTTCCCGCCATTTTCAGCTATGCGGGTCGCGTTGCCACGCCTAAACCCCAACCGCTACCAACCCGTATTGGCGGTTTTGGCGGCGTTAACGGCCTTGCCGCCTTTGTCGCCCAGGAGCGCATCACCCATATCGTCGATGCCACCCATCCTTTTGCCGCGCAGATGAGCAGCAACGTGTTAGCCGCGGCGGCGCAGTTCGGCGTAAAGGCCATTGCCCTCACCCGGCCTGCCTGGCGACCTGTTAACGGTGACCAGTGGCAAAGCGTGGCAAATATCGATGAAGCCGTCAGCGCCCTGGCTGGCCCGCCCCAGCGCGTGCTGCTTGCTATCGGCCGCATGCACCTAGCTGCCTTTGCCGCCCAGCCCCAGCACCATTACGTGCTGCGCTTGGTTGACCCGCCTACCAGCCCGTTGCCGCTGGCCGATGTTAGCACCGTGATTGATAGAGGCCCGTTTACGCTGGAAGGCGATCTCGCCCTGCTTGAAACCCAGGGAATCCAGCGCATCGTGTGTAAAAACGCCGGCGGCGAAGGGGCGGCGTCCAAACTCACCGCGGCAAGAACCCTCGGCCTGCCCATGGTGATGATCGAGCGGCCAGCACTGCCTTCCCGCCACGAAGTTCATCGCATTGATGACGTTTTTAGCTGGCTCAGCGACCACGCTTAATCAGCGGAGCGCGGCGTATAAACCAGCGGCGATCCTGCTCGCTCTATCAATCGCGTCTGCTGGGAACCGACAATCACCAGGGTGCGCATATCGGCCATGTCCGGCGTCGCCTCACCTAGGGTGGTGACGCGAACCGACTCTTCTGGCGTAGAAACCGCCCGGGCAAAGATAATCAATCGATCCGGCCCGCAGGCTTCCCGCAGTACCTCTAGCGTTCTTTCAAAACCCGCAGGCCGTGCCTTAGAGCGCGGGTTGTAGAACGCCATGGCGAAGTCAGCCTCGGCAGCCAGGCGCAGGCGCTTTTCAATCAGCGCCCAAGGCTTGAGGTTGTCGGATAGATTAATGCAGCAGAAGTCGTGCCCCAGCGGCGCGCCAACGCTTGCGCTGGCGGCCAGCATGGCGGAAATGCCCGGCAGCACCTGAATATCCAGCGTGCGCCACTGGGTATCGCCCGCGTCCAGCGCCTCGAACACCGCGGCGGCCATGGCAAACACGCCGGGATCACCGGAAGACACCACCACGACTCTATGGCCCTCAAGCGCCAGCTGTAGCGCCTGCTCCGCCCGGCGGATCTCTTCGCGGTTGTCCGAGCCGTGGCGGACTAAACCAGCACGCGGCGCGACCCGGTTAACGTAGGGCACATAGCCCACCACGTCGGTGGCTTCCTCCAGCGCAGCAGTTACCTCGGGAGTGACCATGGCCTCAGAGCCCGGCCCCAGACCGACGATTTTCAGCCAGCCGCTCATGGTCGCCTCCCATGGCCATGGATCAGCACAATCGAGAAGTACGGCACGCTCTCGCCCACGTCCGCCAGCGGCAATACGCGTTGTTGCGACATGGCGGCGTACTCGATCAGCCAGGCTTCGCCTTCGCGGCCAGCGTGAACCAGTGCCCGACGCAGCTTGGCCAGGTTACGGCCAATCTTCATCACTACCAGCGCGTCGGTCTGGGCGATGCGCTCGGCCAACGCGTCTTCCGGTAGCGTGGCCATCAGCACGGTCAGGATGTCATCGCCCCAGGTAATCGGCTGCCCGGTGGCCGTCCACGCCGCCGACATGCCGGTAATTCCCGGCACCACCGAGACCGGCACGCGGTTTAGCAGCCGCGTGTAGAGGTGCATGAAGGAGCCATAGAAGAACGGGTCGCCTTCACACAGCACCACCACATCGCACCCGGCTTCCGCCATCTCGATGAGCTGGGCCACGCTGCGTTCGTAGAAAGCCGCCAGTAGCTCATTGTAGCGCGGGTCGTCGAAGGGAATTTCCGTGGTGACCGGGTATTCCATGGGCAGCTCGATCGCGCCGGGCGGGATCATGCCCTCCACGATGGTTCGCGCATGGCCGCAGCGACCCTTTTTACGAAAATACGCCACATGGGTCGCCCCGCGTATCAGGCGGTCGGCGCGCACGCTCATCAAGTCTTGGCTGCCTGGCCCCAGGCCAACGCCGTATACCGTTCCCTGGGTCATTCGATGCGATCCGCCATGGCGTTGATGGCCGCTACCGTGACGGCGCTGCCGCCCAGGCGACCGCGTACGATACAGCTGGGCAGTGCCGGGTTAGCCAATAGCGCTTCCTTGGATTCCGCCGCGCCGACAAAGCCTACCGGGCAGCCGATAATTGCCACCGGGCGCGGGCACGCCGGGTCTTCGAGCATATTGAGCAGGTGAAACAGCGCGGTGGGCGCGTTACCAATGGCGACCACGGCGCCTTCCAGGTGCGGCCGCCACAGTTCCAGCGCCGCTGCCGAGCGGGTGTTGGCCATTTCCTGGGCGAGGCCGGGCGTTCGCTCATCGTTAAGGGTGCAGATGACCTCGTTGTCAGCGGGCAGCCGCTTTCGGGTGATGCCTTCCGAGACCATGCGGGCATCGCAGAGGACCGGTGCGCCCTGCTCCAATGCGGCACGGGCCTTATTGACCACGTCATTTTGAAAATGAATATACGCAGCCAATTCCACCAGCCCGGCGGCGTGAATCATGCGCACCGCCACGGTCTCTTCTTCCACTGAAAAGCGGCCAAGCTCGGCTTCACTGCGAATCATCGCAAACGACTCCCGGTAAATCGCCGGGCCACTGGTTTCATACTTATAGGGCACCCAAACTCTCCAAATAAACTAATTCGCAGTTGCTGGTCTGCAAGGCCTCCGTGCCAGGACAGGTTTCCGCGAGGGCGCTGTGAACCCGTCCCTGGGCGCTACTTTTTCCATCCCTGGAAAAAGACCCTCGCTACAACCTGCCCTGGCACTCAGCTATCCAGCATATAAGCCACTATTTTTTTAATATCGATAAACCTAACGGCTTTCGCTGAGCTTCTTTATAACATCCAACGCCTCACTCTCGGTGAGGCCTGTCTTAATCGGCGTGCTATCGGCACCGCCGTTAACAACAACATTAAATCGACCTGCTTGCCCGACCAAGCACACATCGGCTGGGGCGCGACGGGCGCAGCCTTTAGAGCAGCCGGATATATGAACCGTTCCTTCCACCCAGCCGCTTAGCTTCTCGGCAAGCGGCTGGGTGGCGACACTCGCCTGTTCGCAAAAGGGCGCGCCGGGGCAGGCATCCATAGATAGCCGCGGGTCGCTATTATGACGGATCAAGCCATCAACCGCGGGTAGTGTATCGCAATCCTTCAATAACAGGCGCCGCCAGGGCGTGACCTGCACAGCACTGATACTTGCTTGCGAGCCACTTGCCGGAAAGACCGCCTCGCGCAGCGTATCAGCCGCCACCCGACCAAAAGGCAGGCCAACCACCATGCCCTCGCGATTTTCGCCCAGCGCCAGCTTCTCGCCATGGGAGGCGGGGGCTGTATCAGCCGGCGCCCAATCTGGCAGCGGTGCTGTGTGCCGCCGCATACGGCCTGACTCCCAGCCGCCGGTATTTACGAACCAGTGGGTCAGGCGTATCAGTTGCTCGACGGCGGCCTCGGTATTGTTCACCGCCGTGCCTTGCGCGTAGCCATCGGGGCGCACCATCAGGCCGCCTTCCGTTGAGCGCTCGATTCGAAAATCAGCGGCGCTGTCGCCAAGCACCGGCGCGTTTCCCGCATCGATGGCGATGCCCACCTTGCCGGGCATGGTGGCTAATTCGCTACCCCGCGCCTGCAACAGACTGGCAATGGTATGGGTGTCATCGCCCACTTGCCATGCGGGCGCCAGCATCAGCTGTGGCTGGCGTTCTGCGTCCGGGTCGTCGCTGACCAACTGATGCTCGACCAGAAACGCCATCAGTAGCGGCCAGCTTTCGTCGGTCACCCCACGCAGCTGCAGGTTGGCCCGGCTGGTGAGCTCGATCAAACCGCTGCCGAAGGTCTCGGCGGCGTCGCACAGTGCCAGCGTCTGCTCGCGGGAAAGCTGACCCAGCGGCGGGCGCACACGCACCAGCAGGCCATCGCCGGTGGCCATGGGTCGCCACGCGCCGGGGCACCAGCCTTTAATGCGCGGGCTGGGCGACATGACCACTGGTCTCTTTGGCTTCGTCCATTTCCAGCAGCAGATCCTGAAGCGACTCGCCATGCTCGCCGGGGGCTTGCCACATGCCCCGCTGGGCCGCTTCGAGTAAGCGCTCGGCCATCTCTTCCAGGGCGGCCGGGTTGTGCTCGCGCAGGAACTGCTGATTGGCGGCGTCGAGCACCAGGGCATCGCTCACCTGGGCGTACTGGTAGTCGGCAATCAGATCAGTGGTGGCGTCATAAGCAAACAGGTAGTCCACCGTGGCGGCCATCTCAAAGGCGCCTTTGTAGCCGTGCTCGCGCATGGCGTTGATCCATTTGGGGTTCAGCACGCGGGAGCGAATCACCTTGGCCAATTCTTCTTTCAGAGTGCGGATCTTGGGCATTGCCGGGTTGGCGTGGTCGGCGTGGTAAATCTCCGGTGCCTTGCCACTCAGCGAGCGAGTGGCGTTGGCCATGCCGCCCTGAAAGGCGTAGTAGCTGTTGGAATCGAGAATATCGTGCTCACGGTTATCCTGGTTTTGCATCACCGCATCTAGGCCCTGGAGCTGCTGCTCGAACGCCGCCCGCGCGGCGGTGCCGGAGGCCTTAAACTGGCCGTAGGCGTAAGCCCCTGCTCCAAGATAGGCTTCGGCTAAATCGTCGGCGCTGTCCCAAGAGCGGTTTTCAACCAGCCGGTTGAGGCCCGCGCCGTATTCGCCGGGCTTGCTGCCAAAGATACGGTAGCTCGCCTCCTGGGCGGCCATCTCGGGGCTTAGCCCCTGCTCTTCCAGTGCTTGCTGGCGGGAAAGCACCGCCTCGCGGATGGTGTTGCTGTTGCCCGGCTCTTCATAGCGCGCCACCGCCTGCACCGCGGCGTCAAACAGCCGAATCACGTTGGGGAAGGCGTCGCGGAAGAACCCGGACACCCGCAGCGTAACGTCGACCCGTGGGCGATTGAGCAGCATCGAGGGGATCACTTCAAAGTCGCTCACCCGCTGGGAACCCAGCGACCAGATGGGCCGCACGCCCATCAGCGCGAAGGCCTGGGCGATGTCATCGCCGCCGGTACGCATGGTGGCGGTGCCCCAGATGGACAGCCCCAGCCGCCTCGGGTAGTCGCCGTGATCCTGTAGGTAGCGCTCGACAAACGCCTGGGCGGATTTTTCGCCCAGCGTCCAGGCGGCGGGCGATGGAATCGAGCGGTTATCCACGCTGAAAAAGTTGCGCCCGGTGGGCAGCGTATCCAGCCGCCCCCGGCTGGGGGCGCCGCTGGGCCCGGCGGGCACGAAGATGCCCTCAAGGCCGTCGAGCAGCGACTGAATCTCCATCTTCACCCCGCGCTGCATGGTGACCCATAGCTGGTCCCGGGCGTAGCGCAGCTGCGCTGCCGTATCGGGGTAATCCTGGGCCAGGTCATCCAGGCAGCCGTCTGCCAATACGTAGTCGGCTACCCAGCGTTCGGCCAGCAGCTCCAGCCGCTCGCGGGCATCCGCCCCGGTGCGCCAGGGGGTATTGAGCTGTTGGCTTAAAATGGTCGGTTCAGGCCCCTGCCAGGGCTCGTTGCCCGCGGCTAACGGATCAAAATTCAAGCCTAAATCGCTGGCCAGGTTGTGCAGCAGGCCGCGGCTTGCCACCGCTTCGCCCCGGGGTAGTCGCAACAGCGCCACCAAAGTGCCCGCCCGCTTCTCTTCCGGCGGCAGCGTGCCGAGTATGTGCAGTCCATGACGGATCTGCGATTCCTTGATGTCGCACAGGAAGGTATCCAGCTCGTTGAGAATCTCGGCGTCATCAGCACTGTTGTCAAAACCGTCTACCACATGCGCCAGTTCCTGGTCGATACCGGTATCACGCAGGTGAGCAAGAATCTGGCTGCGAATCAGCGCTTCCCGGCGGGGATCCATATCCAGCGCTTGATAATATTCGTCGGTGAGCGCTTCAAGCTCGGCCATGGCGCCGTAGAGCTCGGCCCGCGCCAGCGGCGGCATCAGGTGGTCGATAATCACCGCCTGACTGCGCCGCTTGGCCTGGGCACCCTCGCCGGGGTCATTGACGATAAACGGATAAAAGTGCGGCAGTGGGCCCAGGGCAATATCCGGCCAGCAGTCGGCGCTCAAGGCGATACTTTTGCCCGGCAGCCACTCCAGGTTGCCGTGCTTGCCGACGTGGATGACCGCATCGACCTGGTAGTGCTCGCGCAGCCAGAAGTAAAACGCCAGGTAGCTGTGCGGCGGCGCCAACTCCATATCGTGGTAGGACTGGGTGAGGTCGTCGATAAAGTCTCGCTCCGGCTGGATACCCACGAAGGTCTCACCCAAACGAATACCCGCGATCATCAAGCGCCCCTGGCGGCACTTGGGGTCTTCATGAGGTGCGCCCCAGCGCGTCCATACGGTTTCCTGCAGCTCGCTGGGCAAGGTTTGAAACCAGGCCAGGTAGTCCTCAACGCTGATGCTCTGCCAGCAGGCGCGCTGGTCGAGGCTGCCGTGATCGTTGGTCACCGCGCCCTGAAGCTGGCGGATCAATTCATCGCCATTTTCCGGCAGCTCGCTTAACGGATAACCCGCCTCCTTCAGGGCGCTTAAAATCTGCAGCGTCGACGCGGGGGTATCCAGCCCGACCCCGTTACCAATACGGCCATCGCGATTGGGGTAGTTGGCCATGATCAGCGCGACACGCTTCTGCCCGTTGGGGGTCAGCCGCAGCGAACAAATCCGCCGTGCCAGCTCGGCCACAAAGGCGGCTCGTTCCGGGTGGATCACGTGGTGGGTCACCGCCAACTGGCAGCGCGGGTTGTAGTGGGCTTCGGCTTTAAAGCCCACCGCCCGGGTGATGATGCGGCCATCCATCTCGGGGAGCACCACCTGCATCGCCACATCGCGGCTATGCAGCCCGGCGGCCATGCCCTGCCAGTCTTCACTGGTGCTGCTGGCAAGAATCGCCTGGAGCACCACGGGTCGACCGACAAACAGGTTGTCGGGTAATTCCTCACCCAGGGCATCTAATCCGTCGGCGTTGCGATTGACCGCAAAGCTGGTGGTATTGATCACCAGCATGGCGCCGGTCTGCTCAATCAGGTGATTGATAAAATCAATGCACGGCCCCTCTTTCAGGGACGCCACGGCCACCGCCAACGGCTCCAGCCCCTGGTCTTTAAGTGCTGCCAGCAATCCGTCGGGTACGGCGGTGTTCGCCCCCTGCAAATGGCTGCGATAAAACAGCAGCAGGCACACTGGCCGCCCTGGCACCTGGCGATCGCGCCACTCGCTGAGGCTGGACGCCTGCTGCTCCTGCGACGCATAAATCACCGCTGGCGGAATGACTTTGGGCTCCTGCCAGTCGCCCAGTTGGCTATCTATAAACTGGCTGTCCATACACTCGCTGGCGACAAAGCGCAGCAGCTGCTCGGCGTTATCGGTGCCGCCCTCACGAAGGTAGCGCCACACTCGGTACGCGTCATCGAAGGCGATGGTGGAGTCTTCCAGTAGGGCGTCATCCGGGGCATCGCAGCCCGGCACCAGAATCAGCTGGCGCTCGGGCTTGGCCGCCGCCCAGGCAAGCAGACGCTCGTGGCCATACTGCCAGTAGGCCTTGCCACCCAGCAGTGAGACGATGACCAACTGAGCCTTTTCCAGCACCCGATCTTCGTAGAGGTCATAGGCGGCCGGTTTTACCAGATTCATCCAGTTGGCCAGCCGCACCGAGGGGTACGCCTCGCCCAGACGATCCACCGCCTGGGCCAGCGCCGACAGATTGCTATCGGCGGCGGAGAGTATCACGACCTCGGCGGGGCTCTGTTGCAGGTCGATGATGCCTTCATCATCGACAAAGCCTCCGGGCTTGGCGGCAAATAAGTGCATTAGGTAGCCGTTTGAACCTCTGCTTCCACTAGCGCTTCACGCAGCGCTGCGCTATCCAGGTGTTTGCCAATAATCACTAATTGGGTTTGGCGGAGTTCGTCCTGAGCCCACAGCCGGTCGAAGTAGCCTTCCAGGCGCTCGCCCACCGCCTGAATGACCCGGCGCATGGGCTTGCCGGGAATCGCTGCAAAGCCTTTGGCGCGGTAGATTTCGTGGCTTTTCAGCAGCTGCTGCAGCTTGTCGGCCAGGATATCGCCATCGACTTCGCCCAGAGTGATCACGCAGGAATCAAAGTTATCGTGGGCGTGGTCGTGGTGCGCGCCTTCGGCATGGTGCTTGTCGTGGTGATTGGTGATCAGGTCGATACTTGTTTCGCTGGCCGCGCCGATGCCCATCAGCGCTTCCAGCTGGGTGGTGTCGGTGGTCAGGGTCTGATCGATAAACAGGGTTTTCACCGACGCCGTCACACGCGCCTGAATCACCGCTTCCACCTTTGTGCGCTCTTCCGGGCTGAGCAGGTCGGCCTTGCTGACCAGCACCAGATCCGCCGCGCTGAGTTGGTCATCAAGCAGCTCGCGCAGGCTGGGGTCGTGATCCAGGCTCTCGTCGGCGAGGCGCTGGGCGGCCACCTTGTCCACGTCGCTGGCATAGCGTCCGGCGGCCACAGCGGGGCCGTCGATCACGGTAATAATCGCATCCACGGTGCAGTGCTGGCGGACGTCGGGCCAGTTGAACGCCTGCACCAGCGGCTTGGGCAGCGCCAGGCCGCTGGTTTCGATCAGGATGTGGTCGATATCGTCGCGGCGGGCGACCAGCTTTTTCATGACCGGCAGAAACTCTTCTTCCACGGTGCAGCAGATACAGCCGTTGGCCAGTTCATAGATGCTGCCGTCTTCACCGTCTAGTTGCCCGCCTTCGCTACCCTCTTCACACCCCAGCGCACAGCTGCGCAGCAGGCTGGAGTCGATATCCTGCTCGCCGAACTCATTGACGATCACGGCGATCCGCTTGCCGGTCACCTGACGCAGAATATTGGCCAGCAGCGTGGTTTTGCCGCTGCCGAGAAAACCGGTCACGACCGTGGCAGGAATCTTATTCAATTGCATGGGTAAATGCCTCGCTGTGTTGCGGTTCGCAGTACGCCGGGCTGGCAGAAAAGAGCCTTGCCACAGCGTCAGGATTATTGGGGAAAAACAGATGCAAATAGGTCGCCGTCAGGCGCTTTTGACGGTAAATCGCCTCCCCCGGCGCGGGGTGCCGCTGGCGGCGGCCGTGGCCAATCGGCTCGAGGGTGCCTTCCGCCATGGAGCGGTGGTGCGCATGGCCGCGAACCGGGCCTTCCGGCAGCTCGGCGGTTTGCATCCCCTGGCAGCCGCGGCGCCCGCGCATGGCCCCCTGCCCGGGCAGCAGGCCCAGCATGGTATGAGTAATATCGTCGTAGTCGGTCAGGGTTTCCAGGCAATACAGCAGCCCGCCACACTCGGCCAGAATGGGCTTGTCGGCGCGGTAGAAAGCCTCAATAGCCGAACGCATGGCGCCGTTATCCGCCAGCGTTTGAGCGTGAAGCTCCGGGTAGCCCCCCGGCAGCCACAGGGCGTCGCATTCGGGCAGGCGGCTATCCGTCAGCGGCGAAAAGAAGCGCAGCGTCGCGCCCATCTGCTCCAGCAGGTCAAGGTTGGCCTGATAGACAAAGCTGAAAGCGGCGTCCCGGGCCACGCCAATGGTATGGCCTTTGAGCAACGGCTTAACGGCCGCAAGCTGTTCTTGTGGTGCGGTAAAGGTTACCGGCGAAAGCGCTGCAAGTGATTCAAGCAGCCCAGCCGCTTCCAGCGCTTTAGCACCGGCTTCAAAACGGGCTTCCAGATCCTCGCGAATCTCCGCCGCCTGCACGAGGCCCAGGTGGCGTTCGGGGAGTGACAGCGCGGGGTCGCGGGGCATAGCGGCCAGCAGAGGGATTGTCGCTGGCAGCGCCCCTTCGATCAGCTCGCGGTGGCGGGCCGAGCCGCAGGCATTGGCGATAAGCCCGGCGATATGGATGTCGTCGCGAAAGCCGACCAACCCCGAGACCAATGCGGCGGCGGTCTGGGCCATGCCTTTTACATCCATGACGATCACCATGGGAATATCAAACAAGGCCGCTAAATCAGCGCTGGAGGGCTCGCCGTCGAACAGCCCCATGGCGCCTTCCACCAGGATCAAGTCCACTTCGCAGGCGGCGTCATAAAAGCGCTGGCGGCAGTAGGCTTCGCCTGCCATCCATAGATCCAACTGATCCACCGGCTGACCGGAGGCCTGGGCGAGTATCTGCGGATCCAGGTAGTCCGGGCCGGTCTTGAACACCCGCACCACCTTGCCCTGGTTGCGCAGCAGGCGCGCCAGGCCCGCCGTGACGGTGGTTTTGCCCTGGCCTGAGGCCGGGGCAGCGATAAACAGCGCGGGGCAGCGAGCGGTTGGCGTCGTCATCAGTATTCGATCCCTGCCTGGGCTTTGACGCCGCCGCGAAAGGCGTGGCGCTCATCCTGAACGATGCTGATGGTATCGGCGATTTCCTGCAGCGGCGTGGCCATGGTGCGCCCGGTAATGATGACGTTCTGGTGCGCCGGGCGGCGCTTAAGCGCTTCCACTACCGGCTCGGGGTCGAGATAGCCGTACTTGAACATATAGCTCATCTCGTCCAGCACGATCATATGATAGGCGGGGTTCTCCAGCAGCCCTTTGGCGACGGCCCAAGCGGCCTCGGCGGCTTCGATATCCCGCTCGCGGTTCTGGGTTTCCCAGGTAAAGCCGTGGCCCATGATGTGCCAGTCGAGCTTGGGATGATCGCGAAAGAACAGGTACTCGCCGGTTTCGCGGCGGCCTTTGATGAACTGGATCACCGCGCACTGCTGGCCGTGTCCCAGTGAGCGCGCCATGGTGCCGAAAGCGGAGCTGCTTTTACCCTTGCCGTTGCCTTTCAGCAGAATCAGCACGCCGCGTTCTTCCGTCGCCTTGCTGATGCGCTCGTCGACCACGTCTTTCTTGCGCTGCATGCGATTGAGGTGGCTTGCGTCGCTCATGAGGAATTCCCAGGTTGATGTGCAGAAAAAGAAGGCGCCATAGAGGGTTTGTCAAACGAGGCCGGCCAGTAACGCGCACCCAGCTGCTGGGCGATGCGCGCGCCCTGCCCGCGTTTGACTTTCGACTGTTCGGTATCGATCAGCAGACAGTCCTCCAGCGGGGCGAGATCGTCAACGGCTTCCCGGGTGCGGCCATCGGTAATCAGATAGGTGCGCACTTTCAAGCCGGGCTCGCGGCGCTGCCACTGGCGGATCAGCCGCTTGGCTTCAATAATCGCTTCCCGCAGCGGGGTACCGCCACCGCCTTTGGCACTATCCAGAGTGCTCCGCGCGTTTTTGGGCGCCCTGCGGCGGGAGAGTATCGGCACGACACCGCCGTTGCCAAACCCCAGCACCGCCACCTGCTCCCGCGCTGCGTAGGCTTGGCTGACTAGCGACTCGACCAGCCCCTTTGCCTGGCCCAGCAGGCGCTGACCCAGGGTGGAACCCGACGTATCCAGAAGTACCAGGTGTGCCGTCGCCTGCCCAGCGCGGGTCTTGCGCATCTTTAGCTGCTGCCAGGGCCACTGGCCGCGATTGGCGATCAGCGTTGCGAACCCGTCCAGCCGTGAAGTTGCCACTTGAGAACGCCCCCAGCCCGACGCCCCCCCTTTTCCCGCGCTAGCGGTGGTATCGGTGCGGTTGGCCAGCTTAAAAAGATCTTCGCTATCGGGCAATTTCACCGCTGGCTGGATAATCGCTTCCTGGGCTATGGGAGGCATTGCGCCCCACTGGCCCTGTTCAGCGCTCTGTGGGGATGAGCCAGCGGTCGATGCGTTATTGCCCGACGACGAACCGCTCTCGTCTTTCGAAGGTGTTCCATTAGGTGGAGATGATGGCGGGCTCTGCTCAGGCGGTCGGGTACGCCGATGAGCCAACACCCAGGGTTCAACGGTGTCGATATCCTGCTGCTCCACGCTAGCCACACCACGCCAGGCAGCATGGGCCTGGGCGGCGCGGTGCCAGGTAACGTCTGCCCGCAGGCCTTCAACGCCCGCGGCTTCACAGCAGTTGGCAATCGTTCGATACACCCAGGTGTCGGTGGTGATCTCTTTGAGCAAGCGCTGCGCTTTAGCAATGCGCCCGGCCAGAGCGGCCTGGGCATCCTCAACGCGTTCGAGCGTGCCAGTGGGGTCGCGGTCAAAGGCTTCCCGTTGCTGCACAATGGCAATGCGCTCGTCGATGCTTATGGTTCCAGCCTGTTCAAGGCAGAGGCCAAAGCGGTCAAGCAACTGAGGGCGCAGCTCGCCTTCGTCCGGGTTCATGGTGCCGATAAGGCTAAAGCGCGCCGGGTGGGAGTGGCTAATGCCATCGCGCTCGACCACATTAACGCCGCTGGCGGCCACGTCCAGCAGCAGATCCACCAGCATATCCGGCAGCAGATTGACCTCGTCTACGTACAGCACCCCGCCGTGGGCCTTGGCGAGCAAGCCGTCGTGAAACGTGGCTTCGCGCTCGGCCAACACCTTGTTCAGATCCAGGCTGCCCACCAGGCGGTCTTCGCTGGCACCGAGGGGCAAGGTGACAAACGGTGGCTTTCTGCCGTTGTTATCCTTGGGCAAAACGGCGGCCAGCGCCCGCGCCAGGGTGGATTTCGCGCTACCCCGGGGGCCGCTGATCAACACACCGCCAATGCGCGGGTTAATAGCGTTCAGCAGCAAGGCGGTTTTCAGTGGTTCCTGACCAACAACGCCCACAAAGGGAAACTCACTCACCAGCACCTCCCGGGCTAGGCAAGCCTGCCCACCGGCCGACCTTTGCTGAACACTGTGATGACCTACGGACTTGAGTTTGATTCATAATAACCAAGTGAGTAGTGATAAAAATATTCATAAAGAGGTGATGACATAAAGGCATGCAGTATAGAGGAAGGCACGGCGACGAAGCCAATCTGTTCCTCGACCATAGGGAGTACTGGTTAAAAAATCCTCATAATAATTACCTTCACACTTTCATATTATGCCGAGCCCCCTTAAGCTAATGCTAATTAACCACCAGTAATGATGATATGCATTCGCAAAGGGAAAGAAGGGAGATGGGGAGTGGGTAAGAAAATTGTAATAGTCGGAGATATAGGGACTGAACATGAGAAATTCCCACCTACACCGGTCACCGCTGGCTCGCCGGATGTATTTGTGGACAGCAAACCCGTAGGACGGGTGGGTGACCCTCTGGAGCCCCACGCCAAGCCTAACCACCCTCCTCACCCGCGCACTATCTCCAGTGGTTCAACCACCGTACTTATCAACGGCAGGCCCGCCGCCCTTACCGGCGGTTCAGTCGACTGTGGTGGCGTCACTATAGGCAGTGGCAGTGTCATCATCGGCGATGACCAGATAGCGACGCCCTCTCGTACCATGCAAGGGGGTGGGATTGGGTCTGCGACGGCATTGCACGCTAATTCCAGCAGCGCTAGCGCTCACCAATCAGCCAACCATAATACTCGTCTCAACCAATCGGCGCTTTCCCGCACTGCCCGGCAGCCGGGTACAAGCGCACTGCACAATGGCCAGAGAGGACTGACCAACGCAGGTGACTCATCGCAAGCCCAAGCGACAAATGAGGAGGAAAACTCGCCCAGAACCCTTCGGCTTGGGGTGTTTTTCGATGGCACGGGCAACCATATGCAGAACGACCTACGGCTAACGGATCGGGATATTACCAATGTGGCTCGATTGTACGACCTATACCGTGATTTAGGTGCTGGAGGATCCGAGCAAAGGATATATGTTGAAGGCCCCGGCACAGTGGATGGTGAAGACACCGATGACGGATTTGTTGCGCCGGAAGATAGCTGGGGGCTAGCATTAGGTTTAGGGGCCACAGGAGGGCATGCAAGAATCGAGATGGCTCTGGCAGATGTACGGACTATTGTAGAAGATACCTCAGCGTCTGAGGTGATTATTGATGTATTTGGATTTAGCCGCGGTGCGGCACTGGCTAGGCACTTCGTTAATCTGGTCAATTCCTGGCCTGCGACTATTGCCATGCCGCAGCTTACCTGGTGGCCGCAACCGAGAATCGAGTTCAGGGAAGTGACAGCTTTTCCTCAAGGCGTTAACGCTAGCATCGGTTTTGTCGGCCTATTTGATACGGTGGGCAGTTTTTACCTTCCTGGTAACGAGCAGAACCTTGATTTTAACCTGCATTTGGGTGCCCATAGCGCCGAGCAGGTTGTTCATCTAACGGCCTTTCATGAAATCCGCACAAACTTTCCACTGTCAAGAATTAGAGGGGCTAACGGCCTACCCGGTAACTTTATAGAAGAGGCATTGCCGGGGGTTCATTCCGATGTGGGCGGGGGCTATGAGAACCCTGAAGTGGACTTTCAGAACTATGAACGGTTTGAGGTAAGAAGGTATAGGGGGCACGGCCATAACTCCCGAACCATCCGGTCTGCTCAGCAGAAGATTGCGGAACTTAACGCCACAGACTCACGAAACATTCAACCCCGAATTGAAGGAAGCGATGTGATCGCAGAGGAGCGACGCCCTACCCGCAAGGAGCTGTCTTACTTCGCTTTACATAAAATGTACGACCAAGCGATAAGTGCAGGCGTATCTTTGGACTTAATGAACGATTATCCCATACCTGCCCAGTTGCAAGATGCCCTTAATCAGTGGCAAACCTCGGGTGGCGACCTAGCGAATGCACGTGATTATCTTTATGACTATATTCATACCTCTTACCGCATCGGTGACATTGCCCATAGGCCAGAGCCGAATCGGGTACGGCGTTTTTTCCTTAGCAATTCCCAACGTGCAGCACAGCCAAGGAGTAAGGTGAGTCATGGCGACTAAAACGTCGATGCTTCGAGCCTTGCTAGTGGCTCTGTGCCTAACCCTGACCACCGCGTGTTCTGGAGAACCACATGAATATAATTTTGGCATTTCAGTGGCAGGCGGCCCCACAGGTTGGCCAGTCAGAGTTGAAGAACTCACATTTGACAATAACTGGAGTGCTCCGGGAGGCATCCTTAGAGGAGGGTTCGACCACAACCCACCAGGGGGAGCAATGGTAATATTATCGCCAAAGCCAGCTCCCAACTCGGTACAAGCCCGCTGGTATTCTTACAGAACCAAGACTTTTCACCAAATTGATCTTTCTCTACCGGACGATTTTAGTAACCGTGTTAATGAATGGTACCAAAAATACCCTGAACCCAAATATCGCCACTACTTCATTGTTGGATTTTCCGGAAAAGGTGAAGCCCTTGTTTGGTGGCGGGCAAGATGCATGGATTGTGGCTATGATCGCAGCGAGGATTTTAGCACTCCCATCGTTGAAAATACGCAAGCGAACGTAGTGGAAGGCGACCCAAGTCGATACCGAAGCCAAACTGAACAATTTATTAACGAAGGGCTCTTTCCTAGACCTAATGAGTAATGACAGCTAAAACTTCAATGCTTCGAGCCTTGCTAGTGGCTCTGTGCCTAACCCTGGCCACCGCGTGCTCCAGCGAACCCCGTGAATATAATTTTGTTATTTCAGTGGCAGGTGGCCCAACTGGGTGGCCAGCCAGAGTAGAAATGCTCACATTTGACAATAGCTGGGGTGCTCCGGCAGGCATTCTTAGAGGCGGCTTTGACCACAATCCACCGGGGGGCGCACTGGTGGTATTGTCGTTGCCAAAGGCAGTTCCCGATTCGGTGCAGGCTCGCTGGTTTTCACATAGAATCCAAGCCTTTTACCAGATCGATCTTTCGCTTCCAGAAGACTTTAGTGACCGTGTTGATGACTGGTACCAGAAGTACCCCGAACCCAAATACGGACACTACTTAATTGTGGGCTTTTCCGGAAAAGGTGAAGCCCTTGTTTGGTGGCGAGCCAGATGCATGGATTGTGGCTATGATCGCAGTGAGGATTTCAGTACACCCATCGTTGAAAATGCGCAAGCGTCCGTGGTGGAAGGAGACCCTAGCCGATACCGAAGCCAAACCGAGCAATTTGTTAACGAGGGGCTCTTTCCCAGTCCTGGTGAGTAATGGCGACTAAGCAATCCTCGCGAAGGTGCCTCATCCAGTTCATGCATATTTCTTAACCGAGGAAGGGGTGGCGGCGAGGCCAATTTGTTGCAAGCTATTAACTTTGCGAGGGCATATATCACTTACGCTAAGGATACAGTTGGATTTTTACGCTCCTACATAATACAATGTTATAACATATCATTTTAAACAAGAACTCATAAGATCCTTAGGCTTTCTGTTGTTCGCTATCCACCTGCAACCTAGAATGGCCAGTGTCGGTGTTCCCACGGAACTTAATAGAGAATCCGCCGCGGCTTGCCGCGAACCGGAACTGCCCCCGCAACTGTAGGCGGCGAGCGATGCTCTTTGATGCCACTGGACACAGAGTCTGGGAAGGCGAGCTAGCCATGACCCGTCAGTCAGGAGAACTGCCGATATATTACTTACATCGAGCGAAGTGGCTCGGTCAGTATTTTCTGCCCGAATGCGGAGCTCATCATGCACGGGAGTGTACATGATGTTGAGATTGACCACGGCCATCGCCGCGAGCGCTGTTGGCCTTGCACAGGCGGCTTACGCCTCCACCGACTACCCCCTTACGCTAACCAATTGCGGCGTTGACTTCAGTGTGACGTCCCCCCCGGAGCGAACGGTGACGGTTGGCCAGTCAGCTACGGAGATTCTCTATTCGCTGGGGCTCGCTGATCGAGTGAATGGCACTTCGGTTTGGTTTAATCCGGTTCTTCCCCAGTTTGCTGATGCCAATGAAGCGATCGAGCGGATCGCCAACGACGACCCGAGCTTCGAGGCCGTGGTCAATAAACGGCCTGATCTGGTGGCGGTGCAGTATGAGTGGCACGTGGGCCCCACCGGCAGTGTCGCCACCCGTGAGCAGTTTCATGAGCTGGGTATTAATACCTATATTATGCCCGCCGATTGCGACACCAAGGATAACTCTACCGGCGGCGATGGCACCCGCACCGCCGCCTTCTCGACCGATTCCATCTATAAAGGGATCACCGAGTTAGCCGAGATCTACGATGTTCAAGACGCTGGCGAGGCGCTGATAGCCGACCTTACCGCCCGCGAACAGCGCGCTATCGACTTGGCGAGCAGCCTTGATTTACCGGAAGACTTGTCGGCGGCATTCTGGTTTTCATCGACAGAACTGGGGGTTAGCCCTTTCGTGGCGGGGCAGCTGGGGGCACCAGGGTATATGATGGAAAAACTCGGCATTCGTAATGTCATCGAGTCTGACGAAGAGTGGCCCACGGTGGGCTGGGAAAGCATCGCCAGAGCCGACCCCGATGTGCTTGTTATCGCCAGTATGGATCGCCGCCGCTTTCCTGCCGATGACATTGAAGCAAAACGTGAGTTTTTACATAGCGACCCGGTCACCCGCGAGATGAACGCGGTTAAAAATAACCGTATCGTCGAGATGGACGCCCACGCCATGAGCGCCACTATGCGCACTATTTACGGCCTTGAATCACTTGCCGAGGCACTATCCAATATGTCGTTTAACGAATGAGCATAGCGCTAACGAGGGTTTCCTCCGCACACTTCGGGTTGCGCTGGCTATGGATAACGCCGCTCGTGCTTGTGACGGCACTGGTCGCGGGCACCGCCATCGGCGAGACGCCGATTCCCGTGGATACCATTGTCAAAGTGCTCGCCAACCAGCTGATAGGAACGGATTACCCGGTTGACCGAATCGACGCGGGCATTATTTGGAACTATCGTCTCAGCCGCGCCATGGTTGCCGCCTGTTGCGGCACCAGCTTGGCCCTGGCCGGGGTCGTGCTACAGGCGCTGCTGCGTAACCCCTTGGCTGACCCCTACTTGATGGGTATTTCCGCTGGGGCTTCTACCGGGGCGGTGGCAGTGGCTGTCGCCGGACTGGGCGCAGGAGCACTTTCGCTCTCCCTAGGCGCCTTTATTGGCGCCCTGCTCTCCTTTGGTATCGTGGTGATGCTCGCCCATGCAGCCAACAGCGGTGTGGGTGGCGGCCGCGGCGTTCAAGCCGCGGGGGCGATTATTTTGGCGGGTATTGCAGGCTCGCAGCTGTTCAATGCGCTGACCGCTTTTATCATTACCAAGTCAGCAAGCGCCGAGCAGGCCCGGGGTATCATGTTTTGGCTGATGGGCAATCTATCCGGGGTACGCTGGGCCGATGTATCCTTGGCGGTGCCTGCTGCGCTGTTCGGGCTGCTGGTTTGCCTGTGGCACCGGCGCTCCCTGGATGCATTTACCTTCGGCGCCGACAGCGCCGCCTCCATGGGCATCGCGGTGCGCCCGGTGCGTGGCATGCTGATTATCGCCATGGCACTGGTCACGGCCGTGATGGTGTCTATCGTGGGAGCGATTGGGTTTGTGGGTCTGGTGATCCCTCACGCGATGCGTTTTATCGTGGGGAGCCGCCATACCCGACTGGTACCAGCAACCGCTCTGGCAGGCGCCGTGTTCTTGATCGGCTCGGATATTCTTTCCCGGGTGCTGATATCCGGCCAAGTACTCCCCATCGGGGTGATTACCTCACTGATCGGCGCGCCCGCTTTTGCGCTGATTCTGGTTCGCGGCAAGAGGTCTTAATGCGATTAACGGCTGAACAGCTTGCGTGGTCAGTACACGGCACGCCACTGCTTGCTGACGTCAATCTTACCGTCGAGCCCGGCCAGACCTTTGGACTGGTGGGGCCGAACGGCTCGGGGAAAACCTCCCTGCTGCGTCTGTTGGCGGGATTGAACAAACCCAAGGCAGGACGGGTGTTGATGGATAGCCAGCCCCTGCACACGCTCAAGCAACGGGCGATCGCACAATCCGTTGCCTTGGTGGAACAGCAGGCGGACACTACCGACCGCATTACCGTGCACCAAGTGGTATCACTGGGTCGTACACCTTTCCTTTCCGCGTTGCGTCCCTGGTCAACGGAAGATGATGCCATCGTGGCGCAGGCGCTGGCAGATGTGGATATGGTGCACATGGCCGATCGCCTTTGGCATACCCTCTCTGGCGGTGAGCGCCAGCGAGTGCATATTGCCCGAGCGCTGTCACAACAGCCTAAAATTCTGCTATTGGATGAACCCACCAATCATCTGGATATTCGCCACCAGCTTTCGATTCTTGAATTGGTCAGGCAACTACCGATCACGGTGGTTATCTCACTGCATGATCTTAACCAAGCCATGGAGTGTGACCGCATCGGCGTCATGGATGGCGGCCGCCTGATCGATAGCGGCCTCCCCCAAGACATACTCACGCCTAATAGGCTACAACAGACCTTTGGGGTATATGCCCATGTGATCGATGATCCTATCGATGGCAAGCAAGTCATGCGTTTTCACAGTGCGATTTAGCTAGCTCCTAGTCTGCTAGGAAAAATGCCCGGTTACCGACAGCGCAAACTTTCGTGCCCCCCGGCGCTACAGTGCCCATTCACCGAAAAAAATGCCAAACCACACTGTGATCTGTGCCCATACTCCACAGAAGTACAACGACGACAAGCAGCGCCTCCAGCACCAAAACACCGATACCCAGCGTCGTGGTCGACAGAATAAACCCCTGCTTATGACTGATTCCCAGAAAGCTGGGCGTTCCCTTGTAGAGCAGATAGGTGCTATAGAGCAGACCGATCACCATCCCTAGCACACACAACCAGAAAACCGGATATAGCGCAAAAACGCCGCTGAGGAACATCGGGGTCGCAATATAACCTGCGAAGATAATACAGTCGCGGCGGCTAGGTCGATTCTCAATACGGCGGGCCATCCAATGGATCATACTGCCCACAATACCTACTGCCACTAGCATCAGCGCATAAAAAGCCACGCCTAAGGCAATACCGTTGGCAAGAGAGACTTTATAGGTTTCAGGGCCACCGTAAGTCCAGCCCACCTGGGTGGTGCCTATCAGGGCACAGACAACAGGAACGGCAGCGAGCAACAGAACATGGTGAGCATAGAGATGACTGACAGACTCATGCTCCTCACTGATCTTATACCACTCCCGTTCAGGATGATGGAGAAGCCCCCAAACATGATTGACCATAACGACCTCCCGTTTTTGTGGACACGCTATTGTTAGGATCAGACGATGATCGATCGGATCAACAAGGTTCCGAATCATTTTTAGTGTAGAACACAAAATCATTTTCGGAGGTGAGGATTTTTCTTTGCTAAGGTGGAGCAGCTCATTCTATTCATTGGTGGAGTTCATATGCGTATTCTGTTCACCGGCGGCAGTGGCAAAGCGGGCCGTCATGCAACTGCCTACCTGCGCGATCAAGGCCACCGCGTCACCAATTTGGACTGGGTGGCGTCTGATGTGCCCGGTATTACTACCCTGAAAACCGATCTGACCGATGCTGGGCAAGTGTTTAATGCTTGCCAAGCCTACGCTGGGTTCGATGAGCTGGAACCCGGCACCGGCGTGCCGCGTTACGATGCGATAGTCCACTTCGCGGCCATACCAGCCATTCTGCATCGGCCGGACAACGAGACCTACCGCATCAATACCCTAAGTACCTACAACATTCTTGATGCCGCCACCAAGCTGGGCATTCCTAAGGTTATCTTCGCCTCTAGCGAGACCACCTACGGTGTCTGCTTCGCTGATGGCGAGCAAAAACCCGACTACTTGCCCGTCGATGAAGAGCACCCCACCGTGCCTCAAGATAGCTACGCCATGAGTAAGGTAGTTAACGAAGTAACGGCACGCTCCTTCCAGGCGCGCTCGGGCATCGACATTTACGGCCTGCGCATCAACAACGTTATCGAGCCCCACGAGTACCGTCAGGATTTCCCAGCTTACATGGATGATCCCGCCCTGCGCCGCCGCAATATATTCGCCTACATCGACGCTCGCGACCTGGGCCAGATGGTCGATTGCTGCCTGAAAACGGATGGCCTTGGCTACCAGGTATTTAACGTCGCCAATAACGAACTGTCAGTGGGCCTGACCAACGCACAAGTGATAGAGCGCTTCTACTCCGGCGTACCCATCAAGCGCGAAATGGGCGAATTCGAAACCTTCTACTGCATCGAAAAGGCCCGTCGTCTGGTCGGCTTTGAACCACGCCACTCCTGGCGGGAAGAGCTGGAGCAGTGAAGCCAACCTGAGAAATAAGTGGTCATGTCAGGTTCTGTGAACACTTCATCGTGGCTCACGCGGAAACATCAACAGACTCTATATAAAAACTAATTGAAGTTGGTGCGATCACAGAGGTATTACCATCTATTTCTTTTCAAATGTTGAGCCCCGAATGAATGAATACTGACCACTCACCAAATGCGCACCTTGGTCAATGGGAAAATGCAAAAAACCCAGTGGTATCAATGTCCAAAGAATACCCTGCGGGCCATCATATTCTTCCGCACCAACATCAGCGTGGACAATTGATATATGCCAGCGCAGGTACTATGAGACTGAGAACTTGCGATGAGTATTGGTTGTTACCTCCCTTTCGTGGCGTATGGATGCCCCCTTACGTAGAGCATGAAATGACTGCCAGCACATCGGTTTCTTTACGGACATTATATGTAAATGTCGAATCATTCACCTTAAGCTTACCTAATCACCCAGTAGGTATTGGTATCACTCCCCTTTTGCGGGAACTGCTGATCAGAGCCTCTTATTTCCCGATAACTTACCATCCTGACAGTTTTGAAGAACGTTTACTGAGACTAGCATTGGAAGAAACGAAGCATGCATTCGAGTGTGGATTAAAGCTTCCTATGGGTAGAGATAAGCGTTTAAAAAAAATATGCGATACGTTAATGGAAAATCCTGGGGATGTACGTTCATTGGCAGATTGGGCCAATGAAGTCGGAGCAACCACTCGGACGTTAACCCGGCTATTTCGCAGCGAGACAGGTATTTCTTTCATTCAATGGAGGGAGCAGGTACGCATCGTCAGTGCAATTTCGGGTTTAAGCACTGGAGAACGTGTTAGTCAAGTTGCTGAAGAGCTAGGATATGCTTCTCAAGGTGCTTTTACTGTTATGTTCAAGCGTGTAACGGGAAAATCTCCACGAGAGTATTTGAACGACCTGTCCCGTTCTCAAATAAAATTGTCGTGTATGGAAGAATAAAGTTCGAATGAGATTGATATTATTCCTCTACTTATTGAAATAACAGGTAGAGGAATATATGAAGCTTTCGTTAAAACCGCTGACTGAACACTATTACTTTCTGATAATCGCGTCCACGTTTCTTTCACTTAGCCACTGAGCTATTTGGTGTGCATAGTAACTAACTATGATGTCAGCACCTGCACGTTTGAAACCTGTCATGACCTCCATGACGGTTTCTTTTTCATCTAAAGCACCAGCTAGCGAACCAAATTTGATAGCGGCATATTCACCTGCTACTTGGTAAATAGCTAAAGGAAGGTCAGTGCGATTTCGAAGTTGGCTAACAACGTCTAAATATGGCATACCAGGTTTCACCATCAGAATGTCAGCCCCTTGTTCCTCATCTAGACGGGCTTCAATCATAGCCTGACGGCCATTTGCATTATCCGCTTGATAACCTAGACGATCACCTTCAAGCTTACAGTCAACTGCGGAGCGAAAAGGGCCATAAAAAGCGGATGAAAACTTTACTGCATGGGACAGTATGGCAACCTCAGAATAACCAGATTTATCCAGTGCATGCCGTATTGCCCCCACCTGTCCATCCATCATAGATGATGGCGCTAACATGTCAGCACCTGCTTGAGCAGCAACAAGGGACTGCTTAACTAAATTTTCAACAGTTTTGTCGTTGTCAACTTTTCCTTCTACAACTACTCCACAATGACCATGTGTGGTGTATTCACAGAAACAAATATCTGGAATAACCAGCATATCGGATCTACATTCTTTAATGATACGGATCATGCGTGCCAGCAATCCATTATCGGAAAGGGTATCACTGCCAAGACTATCTTTATTATGAGATATACCAAATGGCATGACGCAACGAATACCTACCCCATAGAGTGACTCTATCTCTTCAAAAAGTAATGCTTCAGGTATTCGATAAATACCTGGCAGTTCCTTTATTGGAGCACGCTCAATTATACCCTCCTCGATAAATATAGGTTGTACCAAATCACTCAAAGTTAAAACGTTTTCTTTAACGAGTTGACGAAATTCATTATTTTGACGCAACCGACGGGGACGATGAACTACACTCATACAACCGCCCTCTCAAAATCAAGACCCATGGCCTTCCTGGCTTCATCGAGATTTGAAACATCAAGCACAACTTCTTCAGGCGTGTAAGAAATGTTTGGATTTTTTCGACGTAAAGTTGTTCCACTATTTACTGCAGCGGTGATGATGATTTTTTCCATTCGTGACGCCTTCTTTATACAGGTTGATAACATAGTTCACATTATCCTCCGCAGGTTCGACGAATGACTTTTCCATTTGAGACATAAATTGTTTAGAAAAGGAAAAATATGTGTAAATAAATTAGCTAATAATTAATGATTCTTTTCAACTTTTTCACTCCACGCAATAAGTAAAAAGCCTTACAGTGATGCAGCATGACCGAGAAAGTGATGGAATCATTACCATTATTCCGGCTAATATGACGCTTGGTTTCTATGTATCTAAGAATAAACTTGAATGACGGATCCTAATCGAGATTACGGCTAGATTAAGCTTGTATCACCCCTTTATCGGCACAAACACCGGTGCACCATCCACCTCTACTACCGCTAGCTTTTGGCGGTAGAGGTCTTCCAGCGCACTGGGCTCCAGCATGCTATCCCGCGGGCCCCAGCACGCCTCACCATTGGGATAAAGCAACAGCACATGGTCGCACCAGCGGGCAGCAAGGTTTAGGTCGTGTAAACACATGATGACCGCCTGCCCCTGAATGGCCTGTTCTGCCATTAGCGCCATCACGGCACTCTGGTGATGAAGATCCAGATGGTTGGTGGGTTCATCCGCTAGCCACACATTGGGCGCTTGCGTCAGCACCGTGGCAATCGCCACCCGCTGGCGCTCGCCACCGGAAAGAGTGCTTACCAGACGGTCACGTAGGTGCGCAACATCCAGGCGCTCAAGGGCGGCTTCCGCGCGGGCGTAGTCTTCAGCCCCCTCCATCTGCCAAGGCGATAGATAAGGGTGACGGCCAATCAGCGCGGTTTCCAACACGGTTGCTGGAAACCCATCCTGGCGATCTTGAAACACTAACCCCAAGCACTGAGCAACATGGCGGCGGCGCAGTTGGCCAAGCGCTAAATCGTTGAGCTGAACACTGCCTGAACGTGGCGCTTGCAGCCCAGCTAAGGTGTGTAATAGCGTCGTTTTTCCCGCACCGTTAGGCCCTAACACACCCCACACCTGCCCTGGTTCGATGGTTATATTAAGCTGCGTACCGCCTTCGCGGCCAGGCACATCGATGATGAGATTACGGGTAGCCAGTACGCTCATCAGCGGCTCCGGTAGAGCAGAAACAGGAAGGTAGGCACACCTAATAGCGCGGTGATTACTCCTACGGGCAACTGTTCCGGGGCGATCATGGTGCGCGCCAGGGTATCGGCCAGCACCAACAGCGTGCCACCCGCCAGTGCGCAGGCGGGCAGTATCAGCCGTTGATCATTGCCTAGCAGTAAACGCAGCATATGAGGTACCACTAGACCGACAAAACCAATGCTGCCTGCGGTAGTAACGGCAGCAGCAGTCAGCAGACTGGCGGCAATATAGATACACCACTCCAGCGGCCTAACCGCAACGCCCAGCGCGGCAGCCTGCTGAGGGCCTCGGGCCAGAACATTCAGGCTACGCCCAAGCGGAATCAGTACCACGCAGGTAACCAATAACAATAGCAGCGGCGGCCAAGGGGTACGCGCGTAGGAGAGATCGCCCATCAGCCAATAGAGCATACCCGGCAGGCGTTCGGCGGGGCTCATCGCCAGCATCAAGGTAATCACCGCGCCCCACCCCGCCGCGACCACCACACCGGTGAGCAGCAACCGCGAAGGCGTCCAGCCGCCGCTGCCGTGGGCCAAACCAAACACTAACAACGTCGAAAACAGCGCGCCGCCAAAGGCCGAGCCCGAAATCGCCAGGCCGCCTAGCCCGCCCAGCATGGCTGCCAGTGCGCCAATCGAGGCGCCACCGGAAAGGCCAAGCACGTAAGGGTCTGCCAGGGGGTTACGCAGCAACACCTGCATCAACGTACCGGCTACCGCCAGCAAGCCACCCACCGCAAAGGCACTTAGCGCTCTGGGCAAGCGCAGCTCGATCACCATGGTACGCGCCAAGGCATCGCCCTGGCCTTGCACATTGTCACCCATCAACACCTGCCAAATTTGCGCAGGAGAGAGTTGCGCACTGCCGACACCCATGGCGAGGATCAGCGAAGCCAAGGCCGCTAGTAATAGCAGGCTCAGCGGCAGGCCCAAGCGTGCGAGCATTAACTGCGCTCACGTTTTTGGCGGGCGATATCGAGCTTCTCACAGAGGAGCTGGGTGCCCTCCATCAGTCGCGGCGTGGGCCGCTGAATCAGTGAGGGCGGCACAAAAAAGAGATTATCTTCCGCAACCGCCGCCAAGTTGGGATACTGCTCCCAGTGGGTCAGCCAGTGGCGGTTCTCTTCCCCCATGCCACCGGCAACAATCGCTTCAGGATTAGCTGCCAGCACGGCTTCATCATCGATACGGGGTACCAGGCGTGCCTGTTCGCCAAACACATTCTCACCGCCACAGATCTTAACCACTTGGCCGATCAGGTGCTGATCGTTAACGCTCATTAGCGGCACATCCCACACTTGGTAAAACGTGGGTACCGGCTCCCGGTCTCGATAGTGCTCTTCAAGGGCGTTCATGGTATTGCGGAAATTGTCGGCCACTGCTTGTCCCGCTGTTTCTGTACCTGCCAACCTTGCCAAGCGCTCAATGGCGCTGGCCACGCCTTCTACATCGCGGGGCTCGATATAGAACACTGGCATGCCCAGGGCTTCAAGGGTTTCAAGCTGTTCGGCGGGGTTACCCGTCACCCAACCAATCACTATATCGGGTGCAAGCCCCACCAGCTTTTCTAAATCAATTCGGGTATGGCTGCCCACTGACGCCACTTGCTTGGCTTCCGGGGGATAGTCACTATACGAGACGACGGCGACCACTTGATCTCCTGCGCCTGCCGCATAAGTCAGCTCGGTTGCGCCAGGCGAGAGCGTAGCAATGCGCTGAGCAGCATTATACAGACAGACCTCACGGTCACGATCATCGACTGCGCAGCGCGAGTGCTCGTGTGCCGGTGCAACAGACACCATCAATAGCAGCGCGAGGCCCAGGGCTCCGCGCGCAAAACCACTTTTTCTATTGGCCAAAGTGAACACTCAAGAACCCTGCTCGGCCAGCGTTGATGTAATCACGGGTGGTTGAATACTCTTTATCAAAGGCATTTTCTAGCGTAACACGAGCGCTCCAGAGTGGCGCAAACTGCCAGCCAGCGCGCAGGTTAACCAGCCCATAGCCTCCTAAACGCTGGGTATTGGTGGTGTTATCGTAACGGTAACTCTGCGCTACAAGTGATCCGCCCAACGACCAATCGCCAAGTTCCCGATCTGCATCCAATCGCACACTTTGAGTGGCCCGGCGGGCTAATCGATTGCCGGTTGCCCGGTCTTCCGGATCCAGGTAGGTGAAGGCAGCTTGGAGTGTCCAGTCGTTGACCTCTACGCCGCTTGACAGCTCAGCCCCGCGTATACGCGCGCTGTTAACGTTTTGCGGCGCCCATAAGCCACTCGACGTTGGCGCCCAGGCAATCATGTCGTCGTAGTCGTTTTGAAAGGCGGCCAAGTCCCAGAACCACTGGCTGTATTGGCCGCGAACGCCCACCTCGACGGTTTCAGAGGTTTCCGGATTGAGATCAGGGTTACCCGAATCCGGCCAATAAAGGTCATTGAAGCTCGGTGCTTTAAACGCAGTGCCTACACTGGCACGCAGCGTGTGGTAGCTATCCAGATCGTAGCCCAGCGCCAAGCTGCCGGTGACTTCATCACCATAGGCTTCGTTATCGTCATAACGCAGGCTTGCTTGAATGGCGAACGGCGAAAAGTCAAGTAACCCTTGGGTAAACACTGCTTTGTTATCACGGCTGGTAACGTCAAAATCGTTGGTGCTTGAAACGCGGTCTTCGCTGATTTCAGCGCCAGCGATCAACTCATGGGCACCAAACTGAATGTTGTTCTGCCAACGTGCGGTTTGCGTGCGGGTATCGATGATGGAGGCGCCGAAATTATCGATTGTGTCCAACTCATCGCGGGCTTCGCTAAGGGTCAGTCGGCTCTGCCACGTATCAGTTACCGGCAACTCAGCGTAGACGCCTGCTACCTGCTGGACGAAGTCATTCTCCCCACCGTCATATTCGTTGTTACCGCGAGCGCGCAGTGCCAGCACGCCAACTTCAGCGCCACTCTCAAAGGTATGCGCAACGCGGGCTAGCGCTGAGGTATTGTCGTAGCCTTTGTCCTCACCACCCCGACGAATGGGCTGGCCATCGGTATTGAAATGGCTAGCGGCAAAGCTGTAACGCGTGCCCCCCTCGCGCCCTGAAACGCCTGCGCTTAACCTCTGGGTATTGAATGAACCACCGCCGACTGAAATTCTCGGTTGCGGCCCCTCTTCGTCACCATCAGGGGTAAAAAGCTGTATCACGCCGCCGACGGCATCCGCTCCGTAAAGACTACCGCGGGGGCCGCGCACGATTTCCGCACGATCAAACATACGCGGATCCAAGTACTGAAATGCAGCACCGCCCGCCGTGGCGGATCGTAGCCGGATACCATCGATCATTAGCACAGAGGCATCGCTGGGCGCACCCCGTAGATAAACGCTGCTACTTTTACCAAAGCTGCCGTTACTCGTGACATCAACGCCCGGCTGGCCGCGCAGAAGATCGGTCAGGCTGGTGGGGTCTTGGCGGCGAAAAGTAGCTTCATCCAGCACGCTAACGGAAGAGAGGCTTTCATTGGCGGTGCGGGGCGCTAACGCAGCGGTAACGACGACAGGATCAAGCGTGGCCAAATCGGTCGTTGTTTCGGCGTATTGGGCTTCGGCTTGGATGTGAAAGGCTAGTGGTAAAGCAGCCATACTAAACGCCGCCCGTTTGGCGGTGGTGTGGTAACGATGGTTCATGTGAGACCCCTTGCTCGTTGTGCTCACCCGCACAGCGCATTTTTTTGACCGAACGGAGGATCAAACAAGGGAGTCTCGGTCGCGCTGTATGATCGCATCGCGCCACCGTTAATCGCCCTGAGAGCACCCACCGCGCCTCGGCATATATCGGTTCAGGTTGAACCATTACTCTCGGGCCGGTCTCCGGGCTGACGAGCGAAAGGCAGCATCTAACAATGCGCCTTTCCGAACGACCACCTTCCCGTGCGTTAGCACAGTGGCGTCTTAGCCGTTCTTATCTCGATCACCGTTGCGGGGGCAGCGTTGGAATCACGCAAGGCGTTCACCAACTTCCCGTTTCACTAGCGGCTTTAATCCACCGCCAGCACCTGAGAGTGGGCGTAAGCTAGCAACTTGCCCAAGAGAGGTCAATTCATGATGAGCTGCTAGAGTAAAGGCAGTGCACAGAACAGGAGACGGCCATGATCGATTTCTCGGCAGCCGGTGTGCCACGCTGGTTAAAGCTGGCTTTTACACTGTGGATCCTGGTCTGGGCACCAAGCTACGTAGTGCTGCTGGGAGCGCAGAACTTCTTTTGGCTGTGTAACGTGGCGAGTTTTCTGCTGCTGGTGGCGCTGTGGAGTGAACACCGCACCCTGATGTCGATGCAATGGCTAGCGGTGGCGCTAGTCGGCAGTTTATGGAGCCTGGACGTCGCCACGGCGGCGTTCACTGGCGTGCATCCTATCGGCGGCACCGAGTATATGTTTGACCCGGAGCATCCACCCATGGCGCGAGCCATGTCGCTCTACCATGTGGTGCTACCACTGGTGGCGGGTATCGGCATAGCCAGGCTTGGCTATGCACGCCGCGCCCTGCTTTGGCAGACCCTGCTAACCTGGATTGTGGTGCCATTGACCTATCTGCTTACCGAAGCCGGGCGCAATATCAATTGGGTGCATGGGCCCTTCGGCCAACCCCAGGACAGCCTCAACCCGTTGCTCTATCTGTTTCTACTCTCGCTGCTCTGGCCCGTAATAGTCTACCTGCCAGTGCATCTGCTGATGATTGGCTGGCAGCGCTGGCGGAGCCAAGCTTAGCTAAGGAACCTCTGATTAACGTGATGAGCGCAGGCCAGACAAGGCAAAAATCAACGAAAAAGCGGAGTTTACAGGTTGTAAATGAGCATTTTGAGGCGATTTTTAACGCTGTATGGTCAAGCGCAGTAGTTAATCAGAGGTTTCTAACTACTTAACCGCCATTACCAACCCATGCCGGACATACCACACATGCTCAGCTTGAGTAGTGGCATCCTGAACGAACCAGCCATTGAGGTCACGTAAGCGACGCTGTTCGGGCTGCATGGGCACAATCCCACGGCCAACTTCGTTGGCAATGATGATTAACGGTGCGTTTAGCTCTTCGGCGCGCTGGCAGAGTGCTGCCATATCGCTCTGCCACTGCTGGCGCAGGGCATCGTTATCGTCACGCTCAAGTGCAACGCTAAGCCACTCAAGCACACCTGTGATAACAAGCGGCGTATCGGCTACCAGTGCTTGCTGGCTATCGCTGAAGGGCTTAGCAGCATCAAGCCGCCACCCGTTTGCGGTGGGAAAGCGTGCGGTTACAGCGTCACGTTTGCCAGCGCAGGCACCGCCGATGAAGAGCTGCATTGCCATTCCCCTTTTCCATGGTCGTCTTGCTGATAAATAAGCTGCCAGCGCCTGCCTTGGGCTTGGAGCACGGTACCGTCCCAGAAATGAATCGTTTCAAAGCGGCGGCGCAGCTCACGAATCACGCCACCATGGGTGACGGCCAGAATCTTTTTATGGCCGTCGACGCGGCCATTCGTAGCCAGGTCATGCAACCAAGCGTCTAAACGCTCACGCAGTTGGGCCGCCGATTCTCCGCCGGGAATTTGCAGTTCGCCCACGCTATCAATCCAGGCACGGTAATGGGGTAAGTCTTTCAGCTCATCGTAAACTTTGCCTTCGTACTCGCCAAAATCGAGTTCACGCAGGCGTTGCTCAAGTACAAGCGGCACGCCAGCCTTGGCGACATCAGCCCACTCCAGGGTTTGCTGGCAGCGGCTAAGATCGCTTGAATAGATAGCATCGAACCGCTCATTCGCCAGTACGTCGCGCAGTTCCAGCAACCCTGCTTCAGCATCAGGAAACAGCAGCGGAATATCCTGCTGGCCTTGATAACGGCGCTCTAAATTCCAAGCGGTGATACCGTGGCGAACTGCCACCAGCTCCACAGTAAGATCAGTAGCCAAAGCTCTCCTCCTTCGATGGTGGCGCCTACCATATCGCCGTTAATGCCGTTAAACAGTCGCAACATTAGCCAGCGGATTAGTAACACGAACACAGTAACCGTAAGCATCATCAACACTATCGCGGGCGCTAACAGGGCTATCAGCATGATCGGCACCAACGCTAGCGCCACATCCTGACCGCTAAGCGATTGCTGCCAGCTCCACGCCAAGCCCTTCTGCTGGGCGCAGGGTGTTAGCACCAGTAACGCAACGCCAGCCCAGCGCCCTAGCGCAGGCAGCATCAACAGCCACCACAAGGGAGCCTGATAGGCCAGCAATGCCCATAGCAGAATGCCCTTCCAGGCGAGTAAAAACACTAGCGCCAGCATTCCAAAGCTGCCAATTTGTGGGTCTTTCATGATCTCCCAGCGGCGCGCCAGGGGCTGATTGCTGCCCAGGGCATCGGCGATGTCCATTACGCCGTCAAGATGCAAACCACCGGAAAGCGCTACCCACACGCTTAGTACCGCTAAAGCGGTGATAGGCGTGGGAACGTTGTGCATAGCCAACGCTGTTAGCATCAGCAAGCTCCCTATCATCAACCCCACTAATGGATTGGCCCGCACTGCCCAGCGACGGGTGACAGGCGTCCAGGGAACGGCTATTGGAATCGGAATCCGGGTCAGAAACTGCAGCGCCAGCAACACACCGAACAAGGCATTTTTCAAACGTTTACCTCCTTCTCATGCTTCCACTGCCGATGCTTCCACTTAATGGCACAGCCTGCGACGACTTCGAGTACAGAATCGGCCTCTGCCACTATCCAGCAGTGAGCCCGCTGTAGAAATGCCAGATAGCGCCAGGTTTCAGCATCCGTAGGCGGCAGAGCTTCGTTGATATCATTGGAGACAATCACTAGATAAAGGCTACGCGCGCGGGCATCAGCCAGTGCGTTTACTAGCAACGCGAAGCCTTCTTCTTCGCTTAGTTTACTGGCGTACAGGACTTGGCTTGCCCATAGCGTTAAGCAATCCAGCAGCACGGCGCCACCATCAGGCACCTTGGCAATCGCTCGATCAATATGCAGCGGTGCCTCTAGCGTTTTCCATTGAACGGTGTGCCACTGCCCTTGCCTGGATTGACGATGACGCGCCACCCGCTCAGCCATCTCGTCGTCGTATATGTCTGCGGTGGCTAAGTAGTAACAGGGCGAACTGCCTGCTGCACTCACTGCTAGCTGCTCGGCGATATCACTTTTGCCGGAACGCGCCCCGCCGCTAACAAAGACAATCATGCAGTTCCTTTTTCCAAAACATTTTCTAAAACATGTTTCAACACGCTTATCAGCCGTCGATTAGCAGGGGCATCGCGCAGCGCTACCCGCAGCCAATCACCATTGAGCCCGGCAAAATTATGGGTATGACGCACTAAAACACCCCGGCGTAGGAGCTGCTCAAACAACGCATCACTGGTGATTGCCTGCGCGGCACAGGGCCGGATAAGAAAAAAACAAGCCTGGCTGGGCACGACTTCCAGCCCTAGTTGAGCAAGCGCCTCAGCCATGCGCGAGCGCTCGCTGGCCAACCACCGCTGGGTGCGCCGGGCAAAGGCATCATCTGCCAGCAATGGTGCCACCAGTTCAGCCGCGAGGTGATTGACACTCCAAGGTGGCTGGTGAGCCTGTGCCGCTTGAACCGTGGCCGCATCCGCCAGCAGGTAGCCCAGCCGGAGCCCCGGCAGGGTATAAAATTTGGTCATTGAGTGGAGCAGCAGCAGATGCGGGTAGCGCGCCAGTAGCGGCACCAACGACGACGCTTGTGACGTCTCACCCACCATGTCGATAAAGGCTTCGTCGACCACAACGCGGCAACCCATCGCAGCGGTGTAATTCAACAGGTCTTCCATTGCTGAAATATCGATAAGCGTAGCGGTCGGATTATTGGGGCGGCATAGAAACAGCACATCAATGTCGTTAAGCCCAGCCGTTAGCGCGTCTATATCCACCGTGAAGTGCGGCGCGGGCAGCTCGATCTCACTGATTGAAAGCCGATGGGCACGGCAAGCGCGGGCATACTCGCCAAAGCTCGGGGTAATAATCGCCGCTCGCTTACCTGCATGCAGCGCGGCGGCGAGGAAAATTGCCTCAGCGCCACCGTTGGTGAGCAGTACCTGTTCGGGCTGAAGCTGGTGATGGGTGGCGATGGCCTGACGTGCAGCGGCGTAATCCGGCGCGGGGTAGCGTTCAAGACCTGCCAGTTGCTTAGCCAGCCAATCGCTAACCCACGCCGGAGGCCCCAAGGGGTTAAGGTTGGCACTAAAGTCGTCCAGGCGGTGATCGGCGGGCAAGCCGAAATGGGCCAGCAGTGTCTCGGCCTGGCCGCCATGGCTGGGCCATGGAGAGCTGGGCCATGGAGCGTTGGGCAATAGAGGAGTACTCATAGCGATCCTCGCAGCATAAACATCAATCCAACTATTACCCCAGCAAGCAGCAACATAAACAGTATCCAGGCGCCGTGCATTAAACGAAGTGTGGTGCTGATATGGGCAACACGCAGTTGCTCAAGCGGCTCGCCCAAGGTCGCACGGTGTGAGACCTCGCCTCCATAGAAATTGGTGCCGCCCAGCTGCACGCCGAGCAAACGGGCCACCATGGCTTCTGGCCAACCGGCGTTGGGGCTGGGGTGGCGCGGAGCATCGCGGAAGGTGCCCCACAGTGCGCCTTGCCAACGCAATCGTACAACACCTGAAAGACTTAATAGCAAGCCTGCAAGCCATAGACACAGCGCGGTTAAGCGTGCGGGTACCCAGTTAGCTAGATCGTCTAGCTTGGCAGAGGCAAAGCCAAAATCGGCATAGCGCTGGTTTTTGTAGCCTACCATCGAATCAAGAGTATTGACTGCCTTGTAGGCCAGCGCTAGCGGCGCCCCGCCGATAAGCGCGAAAAATAGCGGCGCGGTGATGCCGTCAACGGTATTTTCCGCCACGGTTTCCACCGTGCCCCGAGTAATCTCCGCTTCGTCTAGATTTTGCGTATCGCGGCCGACAATCATCCCCAGCGCCTTGCGGGCAGCAGGCAAATCGCCTTGAGTAAGCGGTTGGATCACGGCGCGGGCCGCATCGCCCAGACCTTTGATCGCCAGCGTAGTAGAGAGCAGCCAAAGCTCGGCGATCAGCGCTAGCCCTGGGTGCAAGCGTTCCAGCAGCGCCAGCGTTAGCCCGCTAATACCCCATACACCACCGACGACAATAATGGTTAGCAGGAAGCCACTAACTTTGCGCTGCTGTGCAGTTCCACGATTCCACAGCCGCTCAAAAGCACTGATAAAGCGCCCCATCAGCACCACCGGATGTGGCAGCGAGCGCGGATCGCCAACCACTAAATCAATGGCGGTCGCGAAGATGATCAGAACAATACCGCCAAAAGTGGCGCCTGGGATCATGGTGATGCCTTATCGCTAACACCGGCATCGGTAAAGGTAGCCATTTCCGCCACCATCGCTGTCGCCGCTTGCAGCAATGGATACGCCAGCGCAGCACCACTGCCTTCCCCTAGCCGCATGCCCATATCGAGAAGCGGCTTGGCCTCCAACGCTTTTAATGCCACATCATGGCCTGGCTCCTGGGAGCGATGACCAAAAATCAGATAGTCACGAACGGCGGGGCATAGACGGCAAGCGGTTAGCGCTGCGACGGTGGCAATAAAGCCATCCACAATGGCCGGTAAACGCTGGGCTGCTGCTGCCAGATAAGCACCGGTCATAGCGGCTATTTCCAGACCACCCAACTTGGCCAGCACCTCTAAAGGCACCTGAGGGTCAGCGCTGCGCGCAGCAATAGCGCGTTCAATCACCGCCACTTTGTACGCCTGCTGCTGAGGGTTAATCCCGGTTCCGGCGCCCACCACGCTTGCCACTGACTCACCCGTCAGCACCGCCAACATTGCGCTGCTGGCAGTGGTATTGGCGATGCCCATTTCACCCACCATAATGCACTTTGCACCTGCCCTTTTTGCTCGATTAACGGCCGCAATACCCACATCAATCGCGGCTATGGCTTGATCACATTGCATCGCGTCTTCTAACACCATATTGGCGGTGCCATGGCGCACCTTGGCGGAGGTCACCCCAGGCAGTGTTAAAGGCGAAGCAACGCCCACATCCACAATCTCGACCTGCGCGCCTATCTGACGGGCGAAGACATTAATCGCCGCCCCACCGTTGGCAAAGTTGGCCACCATCTGAGCGGTCACTGCTTGGGGGAAAGCTGACACCCCCTCATCAGCAACTCCGTGATCGGCGGCAAACACAACCACCGCAGGCGGCGTCACGCTGGGCTTGAGTTCACCGGTTATGGCGCTCAGTTGAATAGCCAGCTCTTCCAAGGCACCCAAACTACCTGGCGGCTTGGTCAACGTATCCAAGTAACGACGCGTTTCTTCACCGGCATTGAGATCAACTGACTGAATGTGGTCAACAATGGCGTGCATGCAGGCTCCAGCCCACTAGGGGTCATCAAACATTCAAAGGCAAAGCGCAAAATGGTAGCAAAAGCCTGAGTGCTATACTTGCTATTTCATTAGCGGGTCTTCCACCCTGTCAGGATGTTAAGGCTTTATTTAGATATTTCGCGTGGCGTATTTGCCACCTCACATTCGAGTAATAAAACTACAAATGTGGTTTTTATTGCCGTAAAGTCTCTTATTTCGACGCCAAAAAATGTAAAATAACTACAAGCTTCACTCACCGTCTCTATCATGCAGAGGTCCCTATGCCGAGCTCAACACCTGCTACGTTAAACCCCACCGTTGCTGAGGTTACCCAGCGCATTCGTGAGCGTTCTGCTGAGCGTCGCGCCCTCTACGAGCGGCGCATGGCTGACCAGCACAAACGTGGCGTGCACCGTGCTGAGCTAAGCTGCGGCAACCTGGCTCACGGTTTCGCGGCCTGTAACCCGCGTGATAAAAACGAACTCAAGCTAATGAATAGCGCCAACCTGGGCATTATCTCGTCCTACAACGATATGCTCTCGGCGCACCAGCCGTTTGAGACGTTTCCTGAAACGATTAAAGCAGCCGCCAGTGCCATGGGTTCTACCGCCCAGTTTGCCGGTGGCGTTCCGGCCATGTGTGACGGTGTCACCCAGGGCCAGCCGGGCATGGAGCTATCGCTGTTTTCCCGGGATGTGATTGCCATGGCCACCGCCGTAGGTCTCTCGCATAATATGTTTGATGCCGCGCTGTATCTGGGCGTGTGCGACAAGATCGTGCCGGGTCTGTTTATTGGCGCGGCGCGTTTTGGCCATCTGCCCGCCATGTTTGTACCCGCGGGCCCCATGCCCAGCGGCTTACCCAATAAAGAGAAGGCGCGCATTCGCCAGCTCTATGCCGAGGGCAAGGTCGGCCGTGCTGAGCTGCTCGAAGCCGAGTCTGACTCTTACCACAGCCCCGGCACCTGTACGTTCTACGGCACCGCCAACTCCAACCAGCTAATGATGGAGATGATGGGCCTACACCTGCCCGGCACTTCTTTTGTAAACCCAGGCACCGAAATGCGCGAAGCGTTGACGCGCTATGCCACCGAGCAGGCGATCCGCAACACCGAACCCGGTGGCGACTACCGCCCGTTCTATAAGCAGATTGATGAGCGCGCGATTGTTAACGCCGTGGTGGGCTTGCTGGCTTCCGGTGGTTCAACCAACCACACGATGCACCTGATCGCCATGGCCGCCGCTGCGGGCATTACCCTCAACTGGGACGACTTCACCGACCTTTCGGCGGTCACCCCCAGTCTGATGCGGGTTTACCCCAACGGCCAGGCAGATATCAACCACTTCCAAGCAGCGGGCGGCATGAGTTACCTGTTCCGCGAACTGCTGGGCGCGGGCTTGATTCACGGCGATATTCCCACCGTATTCGGCACCGACCTAACCGCCTACACCCAAGAGCCGTTCCTTGAAGATGGCAAAATCGTTTGGCACGAAGGCCCCGAAAAAAGCCTTGATGAAGACGTGCTCAGCCCGGTAGCGACACCGTTCGCGCCGACGGGTGGCTTGACGGTCATGAAAGGCAATCTGGGTCGCGGTGTGATCAAAGTCTCCGCAGTGACGGAAGAGCATCGCGTGGTAGAAGCGCCGGTGAAGATCTTCGAAGATCAAAACGAAATGAAAGCCTCCTTCGAATCCGGCGACTTGGATCGCGACGTGATTGTGGTGGTTCGCTTCCAGGGACCCAAAGCCAACGGCATGCCCGAGCTGCATAAGCTAACCCCCTTCCTGGGCGTACTGCAGGATCGTGGCTTTAAAGTGGCACTGGTCACCGATGGCCGCATGTCGGGTGCATCAGGCAAAGTACCCGCCTCCATTCACATGAGCCCCGAAGCCCTGGACGGCGGCCCGCTGGCCAAACTGCGTGATGGCGATATTGTACGTCTGGATGCCAACGCCGGTACGCTCGAAGCCAAAGTCGACCCCGCCACCTGGGCTAAACGGGAACTGGCCATTGGCAACCTGGATCACTACCACGTGGGCTTGGGTCGCGAGCTGTTTGGGGGCTTCCGCCACCTGGCCATGCGCGGTGAAGAAGGCGCTGGTGTATTCGGTGGCTTTGAAGCCGATGATCTCGCCCGTCAGCAGGGGCAAATCTCAGAAGAGGATGCCTGATGCGACCGGCACTCATCGGCGATATCGGGGGAACCAACGCACGCTTGGCGCTGGTCTCTCCCGGTGAAATAACCCCGCACGATATATTGAACCTACCCTGCGCCGACTACCCTGGCGTCGTGGAAGCGGTGCAGGATTATCTGGGGCGCGTGGGCGCCACCGGTGACAACGCGCCCCAAGAGGCGTGTTTAGCCTTCGCATGCCCCGTTCACGCTGAACGGGTCAAAATGACCAATAACCATTGGGATTTTTTGAAAAGTGACGTTCAGCAACAGTTGAATCTAGCGCTATTCAAGGTCATAAACGATTTTACCGCCCAGGCGCTGGGCGTTCCCCATGTGGCATCCAGTGATTTGGTCGAAGTTCAGCCGGGGCAAACCCAGGCACACTCCACACGCTTAATTATCGGCCCAGGCACTGGGCTGGGCGTTGCCGGGGTATTTCCTGGACAACACGCCTGGATTCCGCTGCCCACCGAAGGCGGACACGTCACCTTTGCCCCCACGGACAGTACCGAGCAGGCACTGCTGGATGTATTTCTGCAGCGCCACAAACGGGTGAGCGTAGAACGCATCTTATGCGGTCAGGGTTTATTGGAGCTTTATCAAGCCTACTGCACCCTTGAGGGAGTTGAGCCGCACTTAACTAGCCCAGCCGAGGTGACCACAGCGGCCAATGAAGGCGATAGCCTCGCCACTACTGCCCTGCTGCGCTTTCTAAAAATTCTTGGCGATGTGTGCGGCGACGCCACCTTGACCATGGGCGCAAGGGGTGGGGTTTATCTATGCGGTGGTATTCTCCCGCGCTTGCTTGAGTGGCTGCCAAAAAGCGAGCTGCGCGCCGCCTTTGTCAATAAAGGCCGTATGGGCGCTTATAACGCTGACATTCCCGTGTGGGTGGTGACTGCGCCCTGGACGGGCCTGTTAGGTGCCGCCGAAGCACTGCATAACGAAGAGGTTTTCTGATCACAACTTCTAACAACATCAATACGGAACCTGCTATGCCCGCCGCCACCTTTGATGTGCCGCTTTTACTCGGCATGATGCGTCTGCACGAAACACCCGCCATGCACGAACCCGAGCGATTAGCAGAATGGATCGAAGCGCGCCTGGAGCAGGGCCTTAACTGGTTTGACCATGCGGACATTTACGGCAGCGGCCAAGGAGAGACGCTTTTTGGCGCCGCGCTACGGGCGCGCCCTGCCCTGGCTCAGCGGGTTAATGTCGTCACTAAAGCGAGTATCGCTAACGACAACCCCGCCCCCGGTTCGGGTAAGGTAAAGCACTACAACGCTAGCCCTGCTTATCTTAATAGTGCCATTGATGCCTCACTTGTGCGTTTGAATGTCGAACGCCTCGACCATTTCCTGATTCATCGTCCCGATCTGCTGATGAACGCAGAAGCGACCGGCCGCGCGCTGGACGACGCCATTGAAGCAGGCAAAATTGGCGCTGCAGGGGTTTCCAACCACCTGCCCAGCCAGTGGCGGCGCTTGCAGGGCGCCATGCATCACCGCTTATCAGCCAACCAAATCGAGCTCTCGATTACCCACACAACGCCGCTGTTTGACGGCAGCTTTGATGAACTATGTGCCGATGACCACGCCCCCATGGCGTGGTCGCCTCTGGCAGGCGGGCAACTGATGCAAGGCGCCGTTGGCGAATGTTTGGCTAAGTGGGCGACAAAGCTTGATAGCTCCCCCAGCGCTTTAGCGCTGGCATGGCTGCGTAGTCTTCCTAACTCGCCAGTACCGGTGATTGGCAGCATTAAACCTGACCGAATCAGCGACATGCTAAAGGGCCCTGCCACGCTACCCCGAGAAGTGTGGTATGAATTGCTGGAAGCCGCCCGCGGCCACTGCGTGGCATAAACCCGTCTTTGCAAACAATTACACTAAGGAGCCAATAATGACGCCAGTTATCGCGTTTGGGGAAGCGCTGGTTGATATGCTCTCCAGCCGTTTAGGGGCGGCTACAGATGCCCAGGAAACCTTTACACCCTACGCCGGTGGTGCTCCCGCTAACGTGGCGGTCGCCTGCGCCCGCTTGGGCGTTCCTAGCCAATTTTTAGGCATGACGGGCGACGATACGTTCGGGCATTTTTTGGTGCGTGAACTCAAAAGCCACGGTGTCGACACCAGCGGCGTGGTATTTACCCAAGAAGCCCGCACGGCGCTGGCGTTCGTTTCCCGGGATGACGTGGGCGAACGCACTTTTGATTTCTATCGCCCGCCCGCTGCTGACCTGCTTTATCGCCTTGAGCATTTACCCCATGGCGTATTCGAGAACCCTGCCATTCTGCACTTGTGCAGTAACAGCCTAACCGACCCAGAGATCGCCGACGTTACCCTGGCGATGGCCACCATGGCCAAGCGCGCAGGCTGCCTGGTCAGTGTAGATGCCAACCTACGCCACAACCTGTGGCCCGGCGGCGAAGCCGATGCCAGCTTAGTCACACAGCTGCTAGACGGCGCTGAGCTGCTCAAGCTCTCCCAGGAAGAGCTCGACTACTTGCGCGCCGATCATCCTGCAGAATCGTGGCTTTCAGAGCGGCTTGCGGCAGGGGTAAAAGTTATTTTGATTACCGACGGCCCCAATGATGTCGTAATCAAAGGCGTCGGCATCGACCAGCGCATTGCGCCACCCAAAGTGGAAGCGGTCGACACCACCGCCGGGGGCGACGCCTTTATTGGCGGGCTGTTGGCGGAGCTCTCGGCCCACGGCATCAATGAACACTGGCAGAGCGATACGGATTTTCTACTCAGCGCAGTGAATACCGCCTGCCGCTGTGGCGCCCATGCGGTCACCCGGCCAGGCGCTTACGCAGCGCTGCCAACGCGAGCGGATATTGGCTAAGCAAGTAAAGCTATAACCCATTAACAAATGGCGCGTCCCACACAGGCGCGCTTTTTTTATGCTTCCTAGGGGGCGACTCGTCGCCAATCTAATTCGGACTTTTGTCTAAAGCGGCTCGCTTGTGGAAATGTCAGACATTTACTAGACTAGGGTTTATCCAATAAAGAACAAGAGATGACCGATGACGCTGGACGCTCTACCGCCCCACCAGGGTGGCGCTGAACAGTTAGCCCGTTTACTCGCCCAAGCGCTGCTGGCAGGCCATTGGCAGCCAGGTGATGTTTTCCCCCGTGAGCTGGATATCGGTAAACACTTTGCCGTTAGCCGAAACCAAGTGCGTAACGCACTCACCAGCCTCACCGCTGCGGGTTTATTAGAGCGCACCGCGGGCCGTGGCACGCTGGTTCGCGAGATGGGCGATTGGCATCTACTCGACCCACTGATGAGCGAATGGATGACCGGGCTGGTCAACCTTGACCCGCAGTTGGTAAGGGCCATTTACGCCTTTCGTTTTTCTGCTGAACCGGTGGTCGCAGGACTCGCTGCCCAGGCAGCTCAGGCTGAAGACATAGAACGTCTGGAGAGCGCCTATGCAGGCATGGAGAGCAGCGCAGGCAGTGTTGAAGCGCGTGCTGAGCATGCCGAGTACGATGTCGCCTTTCACGACGCCACCTACCGGGCCAGCCACAATTTAGTCTGGCGGCAAATGGGCCATTTATTGCGCCCTTCGATCATGGCGCTAATACATCGCTCGCAACACCGCACGGACACCCTGGACGACAGTCTCGCGCGCCACCGCCAGGTACTTGACGCTATCCGCAGCCACGATGCCAGCGCCGCAGAAACCGCCGCCAGAGAAGTGCTGCGCCGCACGGCTATCGACCTTGGCATCGTCAACTGACAATTACTCAATGAATACTTTCTATTCAGAAGGATGACCGAACATGAAAATTACCAAACTCAAGACCTGGCAAGTCCCCCCGCGCTGGCTGTTTCTCAAGATCGAAACCGATGAAGGCTGCTACGGCTGGGGCGAACCGGTGGTTGAAGGCCGTGCCGCTACCGTTGAAGCCGCCGTACACGAGCTTTCCGACTACCTGATCGGTCAGGATCCGCACCGCATTGAGCATCTTTGGAACATCATGTACCGCGCCGGTTTTTACCGCGGCGGGCCGATTCTGATGAGTGCAATTGCCGGTATTGATCAGGCACTGTGGGATCTTAAAGGTCGCGACCTGGGTGTGCCCGTTCACCAGCTGTTAGGCGGTGCCGTGCGCGACAAAATGCGCATGTATGCCTGGACGGGCGGCGACCGCCCAAGCGACGTAGGCGCTGGTGCCAAAGCGCTGGTCGAAAAAGGCTTCACGGCTTTTAAAATGAACGGCACCCCCGAGCTGCAAATCGTCGACTCACACCGCAAGGTCGATGAAGCCGTTGCCCGAGTGGCAGAAGCCCGCAACGCCGTTGGGCCAGATGTAGGCATCGGCATCGACTTTCATGGCCGCGTGCACCGCCCTATGGCCAAAGCACTGCTGCGCGAGCTAGAACCCTTTCACCCCATGTTTGTGGAAGAGCCGGTCGCCCCTGAACATCTGCCCTGCTTGAAAGATATTGCCGGTGGTTTGGGCTACCCATTGGCAACTGGCGAGCGGCTGCATACCCGCTTCCAGTTCCGGGATTTGCTGGCCGACGGCATGATCGACATTATCCAGCCGGATATTTCCCACTGTGGCGGCATTAGCGAAGGTCTCAAAATCGCCGCCCTGGCCTCCGCTTATGACGTCGCCTTAGCGCCCCACTGCCCGCTCGGCCCGTTAACCCTGGCCGCCTCTTTACAGCTGGATGCGGTCAGCCACAACGCCTTTATCCAAGAGCAGAGCATGGGCATTCACTACAACCAGGGCAACGACGTCCTCGATTACCTGGTCGATAAATCCGCCCTCGCCATTGAAGACGGATTCTGCGCCATTCCCCAAGGCCCAGGCCTGGGTGTCGAGATCAACGAGGAGTTCGTTGAGGAGCGCGCCAAGGTGGGCCACCGCTGGCGCAACCCGGTCTGGACTCATGAAGATGGCTCTATTGCGGAGTGGTAAGCCATGGGATCAACCGAGATGAGTGAAACACCTGACATTGCAGGTCAATTAACCTGGATTGCCGTTGACTGGGGCTCCAGCAATCTGCGCGTCTGGGGGCTGGATCAACACGACCAAGTGATTGCCCAAGCCAGTAGTGACAAGGGCATGCTGTCGCTAAAGGCCGACAAGTACGAAGCCGAGCTGCTGCGATTGGTGGGCGATTGGCTACCCACCACCGGTACGACGAAGGTGATGGTGTGCGGTATGGCAGGCGCTCGCCAGGGCTGGTTGGAAGCCGCCTATTTGCCGGTACCCACGCGGCTTGACCAGCTTAGCCAAGGCGCAGTGACGCCAACGCTTACGGGTGACCAGCTAGGTGTTTACCTGCTGCCTGGTTTAAGCCAAACCCGTGGTACCGCGACTCACTTTGATGTGATGCGCGGTGAAGAGACCCAGTTGGCAGGGCTCGTCGCTGATTCGCCAGATTTTACTGGCCTCGCCTGCCTGCCCGGCACTCACGCCAAATGGGCAACCCTGGAAGCGGGCGCGGTGAGCGGGTTTTCGACCTACCTGACCGGCGAGCTTTACCAACTGCTCGCCAACCAGTCGGTGCTGAAGCATTCCGTTTTATCACCTTCAGCGGCAAAGGATGATCTTAACGATGCAGCTTGCCGTGAGACTTTTATTTCGGCCGTCAGCGATATTCATCAAGCCCCCGAAACCTTTAGTAGCCGCCTGTTCGGCCTGCGCGCGCAAGATTTACTCGATGGCCGGCTACCTGCTGGCGACACGCGCGGGGCCGTTCTTGCGGCCAGGCTCTCTGGGCTCGCCATTGGCCTTGAGCTTGCTGGCGCCTGCCGTGAATGCCCCAGCGATAAGCCAATCACGCTGATTGGCAACCAAACGCTGAGCCAGCGCTACACGTTGGCACTCAATGCGATCGGCTATCAGACAAAACATGTGGATGGCGACACCGCTGTCTTAGCGGGCCTGCGCCTCGCCCATCGCGCGTTAACATAAATTAAGCATGGAGAAATTGGCTATGTCACTGCCACTGATTGGAATTTTACGCGGTGTAACGCCTGATGAGGCCGTGGATATCGCGGAAGCGGTGCTGGTTGCGGGTATCACCCAGATTGAGGTACCGCTTAACTCACCCAACCCGCTGGAGAGCATTCGCCGCTTGGTCGACGCATTTGGCGAGCGCGCGGTCATTGGAGCAGGCACGGTGCTCACTCCAGCTCAGGTGCGTGAAGTTCACGCTGCTGGTGGGCGCTTAATCGTTTCTCCCAACTGTCGACCAGCGGTGATTGAAGAAACGCATAAGCTCGGCATGGCCAGCTGGCCGGGCATTGTGACGCCTTCAGAAGCATTCGATGCGCTGGATGCAGGTGCTACCGGGCTTAAACTCTTCCCCGCGGTGCAGGTAGGCTTAGAAGGAATGAAAGCAGTACGCGCCGTGCTACCGGCAGGCACACTTTTGTATGCCGTCGGCGGCGCTGGAGTCGATAACTTCGCCGAATGGCGCGCAGCGGGTGTCGATGGTGCAGGTCTGGGCAGCGCATTATACAAACCTGGCCAAAGCGCCTCTCAGGTGGGGAAACAAGCTCAAGCCCTCGTCGATGCCTGGTTAGCAGGAGAACAATAAGGAGAACCAACAATAATGAATACCGATATGAGTGTTTCAACGTGGCAGGCCGAGTTAGCGGTCGATTGCCGCTGTTCACTGGGTGAAGGCCCGCAGTGGGACGCTAAACATCAGCGCCTTTATTGGTGCGACATTCTTGGAAAGCAGCTGCACTGGCTCTCCCCCGCCACCGGGGAAAGCGGCCACTATCAGCTCGATCATCGGGTGTCCCTGGCAGCGCCCCTCGCTGAGGGTGGCCTGTTGTTAGTCGGTGAAGACCGCTTAAGCCGCTTCAACCCAAGCAGCGGCAGTATCGAAAAGCTGAGTGATTTCGAGGCCGATAACCCTATCACCCGCAGCAATGACGCACGCATTGATCGCCACGGCAGCCTGTGGCTCTCCAGCATGGGTAAAAGCGCTGAAAGAGGCGCTGGAAGCCTTTACCGCCTGCATCGCGGCGAGCTCTCGCGTCTGCGTTCAGGCCTGACGATTCCCAATGCCATCTGCTTCTCCGCAGATGGTGAGTTTGCGTGGTTTACCGATACCGTGACGGGTGTGGTGATGCGCTGGGCGCTGGATAACGACGGCTGGCCGCAAGGCGAGCCGCAGCCTTGGGCGGACTTTTTCTCCAGCCAAGGTAATCCCGATGGCGCGGTGATGGATAGCGAAGGCTGCCTATGGCTAGCGCTGTGGGGGGCTGGGCAGGTCGTTCGTCTGGATCCTAACGGTGAAATAATAGGCCGCGTCGAGCTGCCGGTCAGCCAACCCTCCTGCCCGGCGTTTGCAGGCCCTGATCTGAAAACGCTGTATATCACCACGGCGCAAGAGGGATTCAGTGCTGAGCAGCTGGCCCAAGAGCCCACCGCAGGCTCGCTCTATGTGGTCGAAACCGGCATCAAAGGCCTAGCCGAACCGCCGCTACGTCTGGCATAACTCTCCCACGAACCTCCCAGCAAAAGGCCCCACTAGCGGATACTAGCGGGGCCTTTCTGTTACGGCTTCACCTATTACCTACAAGGCGGGCAATCAGCCAGCAAAGCTAATATACATAACGATCACTAACACGACCAAAACGATACCGGCGGGTACCGCCCCTTTCCAGGGTGTTAGATCCACATCGCCGCTGTGCTCCTGAATCCAGTCGGTTTCCCTTGGGCGCACCTTGCCGATAATCAGCATCACCGCCACCAGTAATACAAAGACCAGCGCCACGAAGTGGAACTCGTGCATGATCTGCGGCAGCAATGTAAACGGTGGCACAAAGTAACCGGCGGCGATCAATAAGCAGCCGCCGATCAGGGCGATTTTGGCCGCCATTGGCGGAACACGTTTGGTTAGCAGCCCGACCAGCACCACGGCAAGAATCGGAATAAAGTAAATCGCGTTCATCTTCTGCAGGTAGCCAAACAGGCTCTCCTGACCTGCCAGCAGTGGCGCAATGATCATGGTGAGAATGGCCATGATCCAGCCAAACACTTTACCCGACTTAACCACCTGCTCTTCCGTGGCCTCTTTATTCAGCACACCTTTATAGATGCCCAGGCTGAAAATCGTGGTGGTGCTGTTAAGCGCTGAGTTAAACGACGACAGGATCGCACCGACCATCACCGCAGCGAAAAACCCGGTGAGGTACGGCGGCAGTACGTTAAAAACCAAATGACCGTAGGCTTCATCGGCACGCACACCCTGATCGGCATAAAGGTGATAAGCAATGATGCCAGGCAGTACTAGGTAGAGCGGTCCCAGCAGCTTGAAGAGACCGGTCAGCAGCACGCCCTTCTGACCTTCGGCAAGGTTTTTGGCTGCAAAGGTACGCTGAATAATCTGCTGGTTGGTGCTCCAGTAGAACAGGTTAATCAGGAAAACGCCGGTAAACAGGGTAAAGAACGGCACCTGCTGTTCAGCACCGCCAATCGAATTAAGCTTATCCGGGTCAGCCTCTTTAAGGATGCTCCAACCCTCCATGATGCCGCTGCCGTCACTCACGGCCTGCAGGCCGAAATAGACGATCACAAAACCGCCGATCAGGAGGCCAACACCGTTGAGCGTGTCGGATACTGCAACCGTGCGCAGGCCACCAAACAGGGCATACACGGAACCGATAATACCGACGATCCACACCGTTAGCCAAAGCAGCGTCGTCGAAGACTCAATGCCGGTTAATCCCTGTAGATCGAGCATGCCCTGCAGGCCGATGGCACCTGAATAGAGAATGATCGGTAGCAGAATCACCGCGTAAGCAATCAAGAAGATGATATTGGTGATTAGCTGAGTCGTTTTATCGAAACGAATTTCGAGAAGCTGCGGCAGCGTAGCAATACCACTTTTCAAAAACCGCGGAAGGAAGAATAGCGCCAACGCCACTAGGGCGATAACCGCGACCACTTCCCAGGCCATTACGCTTAAACCATCAGAAAAGGCCGCCCCATTGAGCCCCACCATTTGCTCGGTGGAGAGGTTGGTCATCAATAGAGAGCCGGCAATCAGCGGGAAGGTTAGCGTACGTCCGGCAAGAAAGTAGCCGCTGGTGCTTGAGTGGTCATCTCGGCGGGTGATCCGCCAAGTGATAAAGGCGACAAGCCCTGTAAAAAACAGGAAGGACGCCAAGGTCAACGCGTGCATTTTGACTCACCTCATCATCATTGTAAGTGGCACGCACCTTTATGTATGCGCGAATAGCGAAATGTCAGACAAATCTTGCCGTCATTTTAATTGAGCTGAATATAGCCCGTTATACGTCTTTGGTCGTACGCAGGCGGTTACGATACGCGAATGACAAAACTTCACTATAAAAAAACCCTAGCAATGGTTAAAACCATAACTAGGGTATGCATTTATGCGGCCCGCGACGGGTTGCTAGTGGATGCCTATTTAGTGATGAAAGCGCTCCGCGGACTGGCGGGCCAGCTCACGGATGCCATCCCAATCTTCCGCTTCCACCATTGCTTTGGGTGTTAGCCAGGAGCCACCTACGCACATCACATTGGGCAGCGATAGATAATCATCGGCGTTGTCGACGGTGATACCGCCAGTGGGACAGAAGCGGGCTTCAGGAATCGGCGCGCCAAACGCTTTGATGGCTTTGGCTCCACCGCTGGATTCCGCCGGGAAGAACTTGAACCGACGGTAACCGTACTGCCAGCCGGTCATTAGTTCAGAAACTGTCGAGACCCCCGGCAGCATGGGCACCGGGCTTTCAACGCCGTAACGATAGAGGGCTTCCGTTGCGCCTGGTGTTACTACAAAGTCAGCGCCAACCTGCTCGGCCTGGCGGTACTGGGCGGGCGTCAGTACCGTGCCCACGCCAATGCTGGCACCGGGCAACGCTTCACGCATACGCTTCACTGCTTCAAGCGCGCAGTCAGTGCGCAGGGTAATTTCCAATACGGTTAAGCCACCCTCTACCAGGGCGCGGCCTAGCGGTACCGCATCTTCCAAACGCTCGATAGTGATGACCGGAATCACCTCGGCTTTCAAGCAGATGCTATCCAGCTCTGCAGTGCGTGTAGAAGGTAACTGTTTGTCGATAGTCATTAGTGAGTCTCCAAGCAACTTATTATTGGCTAAGGCAGTTAGCGCTCAAGGCGCCCAATAAATGGCCAGTGGGCAGGTTAAAAAGGCACGAATAGGCAGTTGACGAACATCGTCGCCACTTAGTGCCTTGGCCAATACGGCGCGTTTATCATCGCCGGTAATATGCAGAATATGCCGCCGTGCCTGATGGAGGCGATCGGCCGAAAAAGTAATCCGGGGTTGCGGCTGACTAGGCGTTCTGACCGCCACTAACAGTTCCTCCGTGGCAAGTGCCAGGGTCAATTCAGGACTGTCGGGAAACAGTGATGCCGTATGGCCATCACCGCCCATGCCTAGAATCACCACGCTGGCAGGCCACGCTAGCGTTTCTGCTTGCTTGGCAACTTCATCGACGCCCTCTTCAGGTGTAGCCGCGCTGCAAGTTAACGGTATAAAAGTGGCTGCCGATGCCTCGCCCTGTAGCAGATGCTCACGCACCAGCTTGGCGTTGCTATCGCTGCTCTGCTCGTCTACCCAACGCTCATCGGCCAGCGTTACATCTACCCGCTCCCAGGGCAGCGATTTGGCCGCCAGCGCCTTAAAAAAAGGCACTGGCGTAGAACCACCAGAAACCACCAGCAGGGCGCGTTCCTGGTGGTTCAAATCGTCTTGCAGACCCTGAAACACGGCTTCGGCAAGCTGCTCGGCCAACTGTTGGCGTGCTTGACTCATATTAATAATCCTCGTACCAGCTGCGGCCATCCTGGGTAATCATGGCGATGGAGGCGACTGGCCCCCAAGAGCCTGCGGGATAACGACGCGGGGGCATGTCGCGTTTTTTCCAGCCATCGATGAGCTGGTCGCACCAACGCCAGGCGTGTTCAATTTCATCGCGACGCACGAACAGGTACTGCTGGCCTTTCATGACTTCGAGCAGCAGGCGTTCGTAAGCATCGGGTATCCGCGATTTGGGAAATGCGCTGTTGAAGTCCAAATGCAGCGGACCCGGGCGCAGGCGCATGCCTTTATCCAAACCGCTATCTTTGGTCAATACTTGCAGGGCAATACCCTCCTCCGGCTGCAGGCGAATAATCAACTTATTAGAGGCGATGCCGCGCTGATCCGGGTCGAAGATATAGTGGGGCTGCTGACGGAAGTGAATAACGATCTGCGAGAGCTTCTCCGGCATCCGTTTACCGGTGCGCAAGTAGAACGGCACACCTGCCCAGCGCCAGTTAGCCACTTCAGTTTTCATGGCCACAAAGGTTTCGGTCTGGCTCTGGGTGTTGGCGCCCTCTTCTTCCAGGTAACCCGGCACCGACTGGCCATCGCTAGTGCCCGCGATATATTGACCTCGTACTACATCGCGACCAAGCGCCTCGCCCACAAACGGTTTAAGTGCTTTAAGCACCTTGACCTTTTCATCGCGAATGGCATCGGCATCCAGGTTAGAGGGCGGATCCATGGCGATTAAGCACAGCAGCTGCAGCAGGTGGTTTTGCACCATATCGCGTAGCTGACCCGCCTCATCGAAATAGCCCCAGCGCCCTTCGATACCTACCTTTTCGGCAACGGTAATTTCCACATGAGAGATATTGTTCTGGTTCCACTGGGTGCCAAACAGCGGGTTGGCAAAACGCAGTGCGATCAGGTTCTGTACGGTCTCTTTACCCAAATAGTGGTCGATGCGGTAAATCCGCGACTCGGGGAACACTTCACCAATTGCGTCGTTAATTTCGACCGAGGAGTGCAGGTCGTAACCGATGGGTTTCTCAACCACCACGCGGGACTCATCATCCAGGCTTTTACTGGCCTGCAGGTGACGGCAGATATCGCCATAAATAGGTGCTCCAACGGAAAGATAGACCACCATTGGGCGCGGTGAGCCCTTTCGCCACTGGCGAATGGCGTCGTAACCTTCAACGCTGGAAAAATCGAGTTTTAAATAATCTAGGCGGGCGAGAAAACGCTCGAGGCTCTGCTTATCCTGCTCGCTGCTTTTCAGCCGTTTCTGCAACGCGTCGTTAACCATTTTTCGGAACGATGCAGCGTCGTGCTCATGGCGAGCCAGCCCCATAATGCGCGTGCTTTCAGGCATCAAGCCTTCGCGATCAAGATGGTATAAGGCAGGAAATAGCTTGCGCATGGCAAGATCACCCAGCGCTCCAAACAGCGCTAAATCAATAGCGTGATTCGGATCGCCCAGCGGTGCACCTTGGGAAGCAGTGGACTGGCTCATCGTCACTCCTGTTTATAATTAGGCATCTAATGTAGTTAGATTACCTAAAATCTACCGTAAAGGGGGCATTATACGCAATAATTCGTGTAATTTTACTACAAAATAACCACGGTTTCTGCTCTATCAACGCACTCAGCACTTCATATCAATCCTTCTCCTTCCACTTTTACTCTACGCCCTTGATATACGCCACTGCTACGCCCCCTAAGGAGGAGGTGACCTTGCGCATAATTGGCCACTCTGCGGAAGTTGATAAATAAATGACCACAACAACAATGAGGTTATTACTCGATGGCAACGCTACGCTACTTTATCAGACCGCTACTCACAGCCACTTTGGCTGCCAGCGCTACCCTGCCAGCCTTCGCGTTCGAAGATGACCGCCTAACGATCTGGATGGGCGACAACAAAGGCCAGCAAGGCATTCAACTGCTGGCTGAGCAGTTTCTTGAAGAGACGGGCATAGAAGTTGAGGTGGTCTTTCCGGATAACCTGACCGACCGTTTTCAACAGGCGGCGGGCAGTGGCCAAGGGCCGGACATCGTGATCTGGGCCCACGACCGGATGGGCGAGTGGGCACAAAGTGGCTTACTAAAACAGGTAGCGCCTAGTGACAGCTTTCGCGAGTCTTTTTACGACTTCACCTGGGAAGCCGCCCTGTGGAATGGCGAAACCTACGGCTACCCCATTTCAGTGGAATCACTCGGTCTCATTTATAACAAAGCCTTGGTGGACACCCCGCCGGAGAGCTTTGCCGAGTTAATGCAGCTGGACAAGACGCTTGCCCAAGAGGGTAAAAAAGCCATCCTGTTCGACTACAGCGAGCCCTACTACGGCTGGACGCTGCTAGCCGCGAACGGGGGCTACCCGTTTAAACAAACTGACGCAGGCTACGACGTTACCGATATTGGCGTTAACAACGAAGGTGCCGTGCAAGGTGCAGAGCTGTTAGTCGAGCTTATCGAAAGCGACGTGGTGCCGCGAGGTACCGACTACAGCATCATGGATAATCGCTTTAACAAGGGCGAAGTAGCAACCATGATCAGCGGCCCCTGGGCCTGGCCAAACCTTGAGCGCAGTGGCATTGATTACGGCGTCGCCTTGCTGCCCAAGGTGGGCGACGAACGTGCCAAGCCCATGTTTGGCGTTATGACGGCAATGATCAACTCGGCCTCACCCAATGACTTTCTGGCCGTCGAGTTCCTGGAAAACTACCTGCTCAGCGAGGAGGGTATGCGCACCTTCAACAGCGATGGGTCGCTGGGGGCTGTGGCCCACATCGACTATCAAGCGGAACTGGCCGACAACCCCAATATTGCCGCCACGCTTGAAAACGCCGAAGTTGGCATGCCGATGCCGAACATTCCCGAAATGGGCGCCTTTTGGGCAGCCATGGAGCCCGCGCTGCAAAACATCGGCAGCGGGCGTCAATCACCCCAAGAAGCGTTGGATGCCGCCGCGCGGCGTATGCGTCAGTAGCCACTCGCCTTTCCTTCACTGCCCGACCATGGCACACCGCTGGCAAGGCCGGGCAGTTTCGCAGGACATCTTTCATGTTTACCACGAATGCTTCGCGGGGCTTGCCCCGCCACCGCTCCCGCCATGTGGCCGAACGCTATTCCCGCTGGGCAATGCGCAGCTTGATCGGGCTGATGGTACTGGCCCTGCTTTGGCTGGTGATGGCCTTTTACATGCACGGCCAGTGGGTATTTGCGCTGCTTTTTTTGGTGCTTGGCACGTCGCTGGGCGTGGTGTTCAGCCGACGTTCGCTGATGAGCCACCGGTATATTTTCCCTGCCGTGGCCGGGCTTGGCGTGTTTGTCATTTTCCCGCTGGTGTATACCGTCGGCATCAGCTTCAGCAACTACAGCTCGGACAATCTGCTTAGCCAGGAGCGCGTACGCGCACAACTGACCAATCAAACCTACCAGGCAGAAGGCGCTGCCTTTTCCTATGCGCTTTACCAGGAAGGCGAGCTGGTGCGCCTTTACCTGGAAAGCGACGCCCCTGCGGGCGACAACGACCGGCTACTATCCGCCGCGCTCAACCTAACTAACAGCGAAGTTCGTCGCGTTCCAACCCAAGCCGTAGACGGCCCGCCCGAAGGTGAGCCGCTTCCCATGCGCGCAGCCATCCAGGCCCGCGACGCCCTCCAGGCGCTGCGCCTGCAAACACCCGGGGGCACTGAGCTGCGCATGGCGGGCCTGCGCCAGTTCGCGCCAATGATCGACCGCTATGAGATTCGTGACAACGGCAGCCTCTACGATCGGCAGGAGGATCAGGTGCTGACGCCGGACAACGATATCGGCTTTTTCGTCACCGAAAACGGAGAACGCATCACCCCCGGGTGGCCGGTGAACGTGGGCTTCACCAACTACACCAAGATTTTCACCGACCCGGATATTCGCGGGCCGTTTATGCAGATTTTTGTCTGGACCTTCGTATTTGCCGGGCTCACCGTACTGTTCACGCTGGCCGTGGGGTTTGTCCTCGCCTCGCTGCTGCAGTGGGATCAGCTCAAGGGCAAGGCGGTCTATCGGACGCTACTGATACTGCCCTACGCGGTTCCAGCGTTTATTTCGATTCTGATTTTCAAAGGCATGTTCAATCAGCATTTTGGTGAAGTGAACATGATTCTGGAGGCACTGTTCGGCATTTCCCCAGAATGGTTTACCGACCCCTGGCTGGCCCGAACCATGCTGCTGATCGTCAACACCTGGCTGGGCTACCCCTATATGCTTCTGCTGTGCATGGGGCTGATTCAGTCGATCCCCGGCGATCTTTACGAGGCCTCGGCGGTAGACGGCGGCGGGCCGATCACCAACCTGATGAAGATCACCCTGCCGCTGATCATCAAACCGCTCACACCGCTGTTAATCGCCGCCTTTGCTTTTAACTTCAATAATTTCGTGTTGATTGCGCTGCTCACCGGGGGCAGCCCGGACATTCTGGGTGCCAGCACGCCCGCGGGCACCACCGACCTGCTGGTGAGCTACACCTACCGAATCGCCTTCCAGGATGCTGGCCAAAACTTCGGCCTGGCGGCGGCGATTGCCACGCTGATCTTTCTGCTGGTGGTGGGCATGTCGGTCATCAATCTGCGGCTTTCCAAGGTTAAGGTTTAGGAGGTTTACTATGGCGATGGTTCAACCCCGCTCCATTCGCTCACGGCGATGGGGCGCCCATTTGGCGCTGATCGGCTTTGTTTCACTGATCGTGTTTCCGCTGCTTTTGGTGATTTCAATTTCGTTTCGTGAGGGCAACTTTGCCTCGGGGAGCTTGATCCCCGAGCGTTTCTCTCTTGAACACTGGGCGCTGGCCTTGGGTATTCCCTGGGAGCGCGCCGACGGCAGCGTGATCCAGCCGCCCTTCCCCGTGCTGCTGTGGCTATGGAACTCGATCAAAGTCGCCGTGGTGTCCTCGCTGCTGATTTTGATGCTTGCCACCACCAGTGCCTACGCCTTTGCCCGTATGCGCTTTAAGGGCAAGGAGCCGCTGTTGAAAGGCATGCTGATTTTCCAAATGTTCCCAGCAGTATTGTCGCTGGTGGCACTCTACGCGCTGTTCGACCGGCTGGGTCAGTTCGTCGGCTGGCTGGGGATAAACACCCACGGCGCGCTGATTGTCGCTTCCCTGGGCGCAGTGGCGCTGCATATATGGACGATCAAGGGCTACTTCGAATCCATCGACGGGTCGCTCGAAGAAGCCGCCATGGTGGACGGGGCAAGCACTTGGCAGGCGTTTCGCTACATCCTGCTGCCGCTGTCGGTGCCGATTCTGATGGTGGTGTTCATCCTGGCGTTTGTGATGAGCATCATGGAGTACCCCATGGCCTCGGTGCTGCTGGTGGATGAGCATAAGCTCACCCTGGCGGTGGGCGCCCAGCAGTACCTGGCCGACCATAATCAGCGCTGGGGCGACTTCGCCGCCGCTGCCGTGCTCTCGGGGCTGCCAATCACCGTGGCGTTCCTGATCTGCCAGCGTTGGATTATTGGTGGATTAACCGCCGGGGGCGTTAAAGGTTAAATCTAACGAAGGTGTTTAGCTAGCTTGCCCAAACCCAGCGCTCTGCTGGGTTTTTTTGTTTTTTTACAGACTTTTTATGGAAGGTCATGGTGTCATGGCGGATGTTAAGAATACTAAACGGCGAGCTGGGCATATGACTCCATTCACACCATGGTTTTACCGTAGCAGGTATGTGTATCGGCACTGGGCACCTGTTTTTAAAATCATTTCGATTCTCTGGGTTGTGCTAGCGCTGTTCATGCTAGTGCCTTTCGTCGTACTGCTGATTGAAAGAGACCCTGACGCACCTGCCTTCGGTGTTTCCATTCTAATTGTACTTGGCGCCGCAGCGCTTACCTGGTTACTCACCTATCGCGCAGCTTTAGAGTTGAAGCCATGGCAGATGTTTATTCTTACCGCCGCCAGTTGGGTCACCATTAGCGGTTTTGCCAGCCTGCCGCTGGTGCTGGGCGCCCCACAGTTAACCTTCACCAATGCGGTGTTTGAATCGGTATCAGCGATAACTACGACGGGATCCACGATTCTGGTCGGTATTGAGCACTTTTCCGATGGATTGAAGCTATGGCGAGGGCTCATGCAATGGATGGGCGGCATCGGCATTATCGTCATGGGTATTGCGATTTTGCCGTTTCTTAAAGTAGGTGGTATGCGGTTGTTTCACACCGAGTCGTCCGACTGGTCGGATAAAGTGATGCCACGCACTGGCGGTATTGCCAAAGCGACGCTAACGATCTATGTCAGCCTAACCCTGGTCGCGATTGGTAGTTATTGGTTCGGCGGGATGACGCTCTTAGACGCCACCGTACATGGTATGACGTCGCTTTCTACCGGCGGCTTTGCCAATTCCGACGCTTCCTTCGGCGCCTATAGCGAACAGCCATGGCTGCTGTGGATGGCCAGTTTTTTCATGCTGAGCGGTGCGCTTCCCTTTGTACTGTATATCCGTTTTATACGCGGGTCGCGCAGTGCCCTATGGAACGATCAGCAGGTACTTGGGCTGTTAAAGCTCTTGATGGCCGCGATTTTGCTACTCAGTGTCTGGCGCATCACCCAGGGCAACAACTGGTTTGAATCGCTCACCCACGTTACCTTTAACATTATTTCAGTGGTAACCACCACCGGCTATGCATCGGATGATTACACCCAGTGGGGGGCGCTGCCGGTGGTCGCTTTTTTCTACCTGACCTTTGTGGGCGGCTGCAGCGGCTCTACTAGCGGCGGAATGAAAATCTTCCGGTTTCAGATTGCTTCTTTAATGCTGCTTAACCAGTTGCGTTACCTCATCCATGCCAATGGTGTGTTTACCACTCGCTATAACCATCAGCCGGTCACCAGTGATATCTCGCGCAGCGTAGTGGCCTTCTCGTTCTTCTTTTTTATCACCATAGCGGCACTGGCGTTGAGCCTCTCTGCCCTGGGGTTGGATTTAGTCACCGCTCTTTCCGGTGCCGCCACCGCAGTCACCAATGTGGGCCCTGGTCTAGGCGATATCATCGGCCCCGCAGGTAATTTTGCCCCTCTACCCGACGCGGCGAAATGGTTGCTATGCATTGGCATGCTGATGGGGCGGTTAGAAATACTCACCGTCGTGGTGTTACTGACCCCAATGTTCTGGCGACGCTAGCCGGATATCTTGAAGGACGTTCGTGAAGGACAATCGTGTCATGACACTTAGAAAACCAATATTCAAACCCTTTAGGCAGATTGCGAACCAGTTGCGCTTGCCAATGTCGTCAGAAATCCTGATTGCGCTGGCGAGCACGCTAATTGCTCTGCTAATCGCCTGGGGGCTATATACCTGGCTAGCCTTGGCTAATCTTTCGCTGATTTTTCTTACCGCGGTTCTCGCCAGTGCGGTGTTAGCAGGAAGCTACGCAGCTCTGCTATGTGCCGTACTGGGGTTTCTGACGTTTAATTTTTGCTTCACCGTTCCGCACTTTTCGTTAGCGGTTGAAGAGCAAGAGCAACTGCTAACACTGCTGTTCTTTCTATTAGTCGCACTGGTAGTCGGCAAGCTCGCCGGGGATAGCCGCCAACGCTTGCTGGAGCTTAGTGCCGCTCGCTTGGCTGAAGAGCAGGAGAGGTTGCGTTCAGCGCTGCTATCGTCGATTTCCCACGACCTGCGTACTCCGCTAGCGTCGATTATTGGCGCGGCCAGCTCGCTTCGCACTCTGGATGCACAGCTCAGCCAACAGGATCGCTTTGCGTTACTAGATGGCGTATTAAGCGAAAGTGAACGCCTTAACCGCTATATACAAAATTTGTTGGACATGACCCGATTAGGCCATGGCGACATGAAAATCGAGCGCGACTGGGTGGCATTTGATGATTTAGTTACTTCTGCGCGGAAGCGATTGGGCAGCGCCCTTGAAGGCTTCCAAGTAGAGCAGCACTGGTCAAAAGAGCTACCACTACTTTACGTTCACCCCGCCCTGATCGAGCAAGCGCTGGTCAACGTACTTGAAAACGCGGCGCGCTTTTCCCCCCTCCATGGCCGTATCACTATTGAGGCCCAGTGTAGCGATGAGAACAGCGACGGAGATCATTCCGTCCTGCAGTTTTCGGTTAGCGACCAAGGCCCTGGCATACCCGCAGCGCTGCGCGAGCGCGTGTTCGATATGTTTGTCACCGGTAACGAAGGGGACCGCAGCCTGCACGGCAGCGGCCTGGGGCTGGCGATTTGTCGGGGAATGCTTGGCGCCCACGCGGGTCAAATTCATGCAAGCCCAGGGCCTGACGGTGTTGGCACCCGAATTACCATGACGCTGCCGCTATCGGCACCCAGCAAAGAGGCCGAGGATGACCACTGATCCAGCACGCGTCTTAGTGATTGATGACGAACCACACATTCGCCACTTTTTACGTATCAGCCTCACTTCCCAAGGCTTTCAGGTGATTGAGGCGGCCAGTGGTCGCGAAGGGCTGGAAAAACTCAATGCGACTGCCCTCGCGCCCAATGCCGACATTGTTTTGCTGGATCTTGGTTTGCCGGATATGGATGGTCAGCAGGTGCTGGATGCGATCCGCCAGCACAGCGAGATACCCGTGATCATTGTGTCAGTGCGCGGTAATGAGACTGAAAAAGTGCGCGCTCTGGATAATGGTGCAAGCGACTACGTCACCAAGCCCTTCGGCATTCAAGAGCTGCTGGCACGTATTCGAGCCCTATTAAGGCGTCGCGCCAGCCCAACCGTTCAGCGTTTCCAACACGGCGGTTTGATGGTCGACCTGGCCGCTTACCAAGTGAGCATGCACGGCGAGGCAATTCATCTGACGCCTAAAGAGTTCGCTGTTCTGGCACAGCTTATTGCCTCCGCTGGGCGTGTGGTCACGCAAACGCAGCTATTGCGCCAGGTGTGGGGCCCAACCCACCAGGAAGATACCCACTATTTACGCATCGTGGTGAGCAAGCTACGTCAAAAACTAGGTGACGACCCCCAATCACCGACCCTATTACAAACCGAACCCGGCATCGGTTACCGACTCTTTCTTGAGCCCGACAGTGAGGACAAGACCCTATGAAAATCATCATTCTCGGCGCCGGCCAGGTCGGCGGCACATTGGCAGAGCACCTCGCCCGCGAGGAGAACGACATCACTGTCGTTGATACTGACGCCAAAAAACTGCGTGAGCTGCACACCAAAATCGACATTCGCACCGTTACCGGGGCGGGCTCCTACCCCATTGTGCTGCGCCAGGCAGGCTGCGAAGACGCCGATATGTTGATCGCTGTCACCAACAGCGACGAGATCAATATGATCGCCTGCCAGGTCGCCCATACGCTGTTTCGCACCCCCACTAAGATCGCCCGGGTGCGTGCCACGGCGTATTTAACCCGCAAAGGGCTATTCGCCCACGAAGCGATTCCCATTGATGTACTGATCAGCCCCGAGCAGGTAGTGACCGACCATGTGCGCCGTCTGATCGAGCACCCCGGGGCCCTACAGGTGCTGGAATTTGCCGGTGGCTTGGTTCAGCTGGTGGCGGTAAAGGCCTTCTACGGCGGCCCGCTGGTAGGCCAAGACCTGGCCTTTCTACGCCGCCATATGCCCAACGTGGATACCCGCGTGGCGGCGATTTACCGGCGTAATCGGCCAATTATCCCCCGTGGCGATACGGTCATCGAAGCCGACGACGAAGTGTTTTTCCTCGCTGCCCGGCGGGATATTCGCGCGGTAATGAGCGAGCTGCGCCGCGTCGAGCGGGACTTCCGTCGGGTAGTGATTGCCGGGGGCGGCAATATCGGCGAACGCTTGGCAGAGCATTTGGAGCATAGTCACCAGGTTAAAATCATCGAACACAGCCTGGATCGCTGCACCACGCTCTCTGAGCGTTTGGATCGCACCGTGGTGCTCCACGGCAGCGCCACGAGCAAGCGTTTGCTGGAAGAAGAGAACATCGAAGAGTGCGATATCTTCTGCGCGCTGACCAACGACGACGAGGTCAATATCATGTCGTCGCTACTCGCCAAGCGTTTGGGGGCGAAGAAGGTGCTGACTGCGCGCTGACCAACGACGACGAGGTCAATATCATGTCGTCGCTACTCGCCAAGCGTTTGGGGGCGAAGAAGGTGCTGACGCTGATCAACAACGCCGCCTATGTGGACTTGGTGCAGGGGGGCGAGATCGATATCGCTATTTCTCCCCAGCAGGCGACCATTGGCAGCCTGCTGACCCACGTGCGCCGGGGCGATATCGTCAACGTCCACTCGCTGCGCCGGGGCGCCGCCGAGGCCATTGAAGCCATCGCCCACGGCGACAAGCAGTCATCAAAAGTGGTAGGCCGTACCATCCGCGATATCGCACTGCCCGACGGCACCACCATCGGTGCGATTGTGCGCGGCAAGGAAGTCATCATCGCCCACGGCGATGTGATGGTTGAGAGCGGTGACCACGTGATTCTATTCGTGATCGACAAGCGCCGCATTCGCGACGTGGAGCGCCTGTTCCAGGTCGGCTTGACGTTCTTTTAACTGGCGCTTTTGAGTGGCTAAATCTCGACCGCGCGGCCAATAAACTCAATCGGCCCGGTGGGCAGGCCGGTTGGTGAGCCGGTTTCGTCTTCCAGCGTTAGCTCAAATAGCTGGTTATCCTCAAGAGGCGGCAGTTCATCCAAGCGCAAACGGATCGGCTGCCCTGGCTCCACTAAACCCAGCGATACCGGGGCCTGCCACTCATCTGCTTTGGTCCAAAACTCAAGCGCTTTACCTTCAGGTACTTCGAAAGTACCCAATGGGATCAGCTCGATTTCCTGGCGTGATGAGGCCTGCACTACCCAACCCGCTGACTGCGTTTGCGGAGCAAGCAGAACCACCATGTACTCGGGGGTCGTCGGTTCAGTTACTTCATTGGCCAGCATTACGCCCAATACTAACGCCGCCGCTAAGCCAAACCCGGCAGCGCCGCGCCAAAGCGGCAGGCTGTGCAGCATGCGGCGAGGTCTTGGCGGCACGACAGAGGCAGGTCGAGCACGCTTAGCAAGCGCTTCCCGTGACGCTAAGCTGCGCTCAATACGCGGCCATAAATTGTCAGAAGGCGTTACCGGGTCGGTGATAGCGGTATAGGGCAAGAAACGCTCTTCCCAAGCCATCACGGCTTGTTGCAATTCAGGCTCGTTAGGTAGCCGGGCCTCTAGCGCCTTACGCTGCTCTAACGAAAGCGTACCCAGCACGTATTCACCCGCTAAAGTATGGTCGTCTTGGTGTTCGTGCTGACTGGGGCGGCTCATGCCATACACTCCCGTAGGCGCAGCAAACTGCGTTTGATCCAGGCTTTTACGGTTCCCAGCGGCGCGCCGGTATGCGCCGCAATTTCCGCATGACTAAGGCCGTCAACATAGGCATGGAGTACGCAGTTACGCCGCTCAGGCTCAAGCGCTTCCAAACAGCTATCCATCCGCTGGCCGGTCTGCCAATCGAAGGCTTCATCGGCAACGAAGGCGTGCTGAAAATGTTCATCGAGATCTAATTCGGTGGGATCGTGATTATCAAAAGTGACTTCACGGTCGCGATAACGGATAGCGTTCAGTGCCAGGTGACGCGCCACGCTAAATATCCACGTCCGCGCGGATCCTTTGGCGGGATCAAAACTATCGGCATGCTGCCAAATATTAAGACAGGCATCGTGGACAATATCCTCGGCCATACCACGATCCTTGACGATTCTTATGACGACGCCTAATAGTCGGGCACCTTCATGAACATAGAGTTGGTGCAAGGCGTCATGCTCGCCACGGGCACAGTTGGCTAATGCCGCAGCATGATCAAATTCTGAATACACGTCAGTCAAACCCTAGCTCCCTGGTGACGGCACCGACGCCAGTCGTCGTTCTCAGAGACAGCATAGCCGCTGGGGACTCGACAGACGAGCCCCCAGCGGAATTAACATTCCAGTCGACTTATTCAGCAACCCAGAAGATATAGTCCGCCTGGTAGGTCACTACCGCGGTGGCTCCGTCGTGATCCATATCGCAGGTGACGTCCGGGGCAACACCACCCTGGGTGTTCAGGCGCTGAATGTAGCTAACACCGCTCATAGCACCTTCGCCTTCAGCCGGGTTGGCTTCCACAAATTGAAGTGGAATGTTGCCATCACCATTAGCGGCCGTGGCTAGCTGAGTGCCGGTAATTTTTGAGCCATCCAACGCTTCCCAGGTGGCTGGCGGGCCGTAATAGCTTCCTACCTGTGTGCCTTCGCTGTCGTTAAGCGCAGCGTGGGGGCCTTTGAATACCCAGCCCATGTTGCCGTCGTCCTGGGTTTCGCACATGTAGGTAATAGCGCCAACGCCTACGGTTTCGAGAGCGACGGTGTTGCCGTCCGGCACCTGGACTTCCGCGGGCGTCATGTCTGCCAGCGCGACGTGACTGAAGGATGCAATCAAGGTAGCGGCGAGTGCTGCACGCGTAAGAGGTTGGATGGTCATTTTCAGTCTCCTAAAAGGGTTTTTATCAGCCGCCTTAAATAGCGCCTGTATAGGGATTACCCGCGAGGAGACGTATTGGATGCACTTTTATTGAAAAAAATAAGATGGGCGATTATTGGCTTACCCCATCTACCACCACCTGCCGCGGGCAGGCACTCCCCTGTAGATCAAAAAGATGGCAATGCTGGCCCGCTAAACCCAAGTCGATCGTTTGGCCTTCGGTTAGTTGCGTTAAGCCATCCAAACGCTGGGTTAAGGTAGCGTCTATACCGTCTACCTGCAGATGCGCCAGGGTTTCGTAACCCAGCTTTTCCGCCACCATTAATCTCGCTGTCAGCCGAGCCTCCGCCTGTTCGGGCGATACAAAATCTTCTGCCCGCAATCCCAAAGTGGCGCCATCACCGGAATGGAGGTGCTTGCCATTGACCGCGACCGTCAGTGTCTCCCCGTTAGGCAAACGCACCACCGTTTGGCGCTCACCTGGGTCGACTACCGTAACCGGGAAGGTATTGATGCGCGGCGAACCGATAAACTCCGCTACCTCTAAGGTTTTGGGAAAGTGATAAAGCGAGAGAGGCGCACCTACCTGGGCGATTCTTCCCCGGGAAAGCAGCACAATGCGGTCAGCCAGCGTCATCGCCTCCACTTGGTCGTGAGTCACGTAGATCATGGTGGCGTTCAAGCGCTTATGCAGCGCAGCGATCTGCACCCGCATATCCACCCGCAGCGCGGCGTCCAGGTTAGAGAGCGGCTCATCGAACAGAAACACGGCAGGCTCTTTGACCAGCGTGCGGCCAATGGCTACCCGCTGGCGCTGACCGCCGGAGAGGTCTTTAGGCTTACGCTCCAATAGCTCGGTGAGATGCAGCATCTCAGCGGCGTGTTGAACGCGGCGACGAATTTCCGCTTTGTCGGTGCGGGCCAGCTTCAGGCCAAAGGCCATATTCTCGGCCACGCTCATATGCGGGTAGAGGGCGTAGGATTGGAACACCATGCCGATGTCCCGCTCCTGGGGCGGAATCTCGTTGATTCGCTGACCATCCAGCTGCATATCCCCTTCGCTGATATCTTCAAGCCCGGCAATCATGCGCAGCAGCGTGGATTTTCCGCAGCCGGAGGGGCCAACAAACACCACGAACTCGCCGTCTTCGATGGTGAGATCGATATCCCGCGAGATTTCCACGCCATCAAAAGATTTACCGATACCACTTAGCGTTAGACGTCCCATAGTGCGTTCTCCTCTAGCTGGGAGCAGCGGGCAATGGCCACGCCATAGGGCGGAAGGGACAGTTGCGGAAGCGACAGTTGGCTGCCCTGCCACTCACCGGTTAGCCACGCGGGGGCACCGGCAATGGCTTCAGCGCCTTCAGGCGCCGAACGGGTGACCGTTCGACCGCTAAAATTCAGAGCAATTAGTAACCGTGTTTGCTGGTAGGTGCGCTCAAGACAGAGCACATCGTCACGCACAGCGTGATAGCGCACATCGCCCTTCACCAACGCAGGCTGAGTACGACGGAAGGCTAAAAAATCGCGGTAGGCATTGAGCAATGAATCAGTATCGTTATCTTGCTGATCAACGGCGAGGCTAGCATGAGTGTCAGGCACCGGCAGCCAGGGTGTGCCACGACTAAAGCCCGCGTGACGAGCATCGGCCTGCCAGGGATGCGGCGTTCGGCAGCCGTCTCGGCCTTTATAAGCGGGCCAGAAGGTAATACCCGCAGGGTCAACCAACTGTTCAAATGTTAGCTGAGCTTCGGGCAGACCCAGCTCTTCACCTTGATAAAGGCATACGCTACCGCGCTGAGTGAGTAGAAACACCATATAAAGGCGCAGCTTATCCAGTTGCCCTTCTGCCTGCCAGCGAGTTGCCAGCCGCGTCACGTCGTGGTTGCCCAGCGCCCAGCAGGGCCAGCCATCGCCAATGCGCGCTTCCATTTCGGTTAGCGTTTCGTGCAAGTAGCCGGGGTCGGCTTTATCGGTGAGCAGGTTGAACGAGTAGCACATGTGCAGCCGCTTGCCGCCCTGGGAGTACTCCGCCATCACGCCCAAGGCGTCGTCGTCGCCCACCTCGCCCACGCTGGTGGTGCCGGGGTACTCATCCAACAGAGCGCGCAGCCGCTCCAGAAACACCAGGTTCTCCGGCTGGGTTTTATCGTATTGGTGGAGCTGGTAGCCGTAGGGGTTGTCGGGGCGAACGCCTAGAAAACTTTCGGTAATCTCCTGGCGCGGCGGGTTATCTTTTAGCTCGCCGTGGGTGCAGAAGTTCACCGCATCCAGCCGGAAGCCATCCACGCCCCGCTCTAACCAGAAGCGCACTTCCTCCAGCATGGCATCGACCACCGCAGGCGTACGGAAATTTAAATCCGGCTGGCTAGCCAGGAAGTTATGTAGATAGTACTGGCAGCGGCGGGTGTCCCACTGCCAGGCGCTGCCGCCAAATACAGATTGCCAGTTAGTGGGCGGCGCGCCATCGGGCTTAGGGTCGGCCCATACGTACCAGTCGGCTTTGGGATTATCGCGACTTTGGCGACTCTCTTCGAACCAGGCATGCTGATCGGCAGTGTGCGACATGACTTGATCGATGGTGACTTTTAGCCCCCTGGCATGGGCACCCTCGACTAAACGGTCGAAATCCTCCAGGGTGCCAAACATCGGATCAACATCGCGATAGTTGCTGATGTCGTAGCCGAAGTCTTTCATCGGTGAGGTAAAGAACGGCGACAGCCAAATCGCATCGACGTTAAGCGAGGCGATGTAATCGAGCTTGTCGATCACGCCTTTTAAGTCGCCAATGCCGTCGCCGTTGCTGTCCATAAAGCTGCGCGGGTAGATTTGATAAATCACAGCGCCGCGCCACCAGTCGGCTCCTTGGCTGCCAACGTAGTGGGAAGTAGAGGTTGTCTGCATCATTGTTTTGTCCTTGCCATAGTTCTTGTCACAGTTCTTGACATAGTTCTTGCTGGTTACTTGGCATGATGCAGGGTTGCTCACAAGATAAAATCCTCCCCCCAGGGTGACTCTGGGCGTAGGCGTTAGGAGTAGCCCGTCTGTCGACTTATTCCCCCTGAATATGCGCCAGCAACTGTCCCGCCAGGGCAATCGCTTCGTCGCGGCGTCGAATATTCTGCTTTTGATAGAGGCTGCGGATATGGGTTTTGATGGTGGTAGGCGCCACTGATAACTGTTCGGCGATCTGCTCATTGGAAAGCCCGGCATGAATCAGCCCCAGGATTTGCCACTCCCGGCGAGTGAGCGGCGAAGTGCGGATCAGCTCGGGGACATCTGGCCGGGCGACAATATCAGCGATCACCGTTTCATCCAGCATTAAGCGTCGGGCGCTGCCAAAATCCTTCTGTCGCCCCGCAAGCGCCAGCAACCGCTCTGCCCTCGCCTGCTCTAAGGCATCCAAGGTGCCGCTGTCGAGCAACTGATTGAGCAACTCCCCAAGGGGTTTGCCCAGTCGCAGAAAGCTGCCCACCAGGGCGGTGCGGGAAGCCAAGCTCAGCGCTTGATGCATATGCTGGCAGGCATGCTCTTCTCTTCCTGCATACCACGCCGCTGCCGCGAGACAGATCTGGTTGCGGTTGGCATCCGTGACCAGCCCCAAGCACTGAGTGTGCACTTCAAGGGCCTCTAATAGCATGCAGGCTTCATCAAAGCGCCCCAGCAGCGTGAGCGCCCGAGCGTGGTTGCGCACATTGCACTGGGAAAAGTGGTTGGTGGCCCCTTCAGTAATGGGGGACGGCGCTTCCTGGCGCCAGCGCTCTACCGCATCAAGATCCTGGGTGGAGTGCCACCAGGCCAACAGGGTAGCGTGAGCATTCGCCACCCAGTCAATATGGTAATCCCCTTCTGCGAGAATTTTGCGCAGCCGCCGAATATGGTCAGCGCACTGGGCTTGGTCGCCACGGCTTTGGGCGATTTTGGCCAGTTGGATATGACACTGAAGTGTCCAGCGCTCCCCCTGGTTATCCAGCACGGCGATGCCTTTCAGCGCGGCCTGCTCGGCTTCATCCAGCCGGTGCCACTCCCAGAGTACCTGACTGCGAATGCGGTAGAGAAACTCCGCCACGGGCAGGTGCTCAAGCTCCGCGCGCTCCAGGTGGGCAAAGGCGCGCTCCTGAATATCGTAGGCGGCCTGTAGGCGCCCCTGAGCCACCAGCGTCTCCGACTGATGGCAAAACGACCAGAGCAGCAGTTGATGATCGCCACGCTGGCGGGCCTGACGCTCTACCTCGCGCACCCGCTGCAGCGACTCTTCCAAATAGCCCAGCACAAAGCGCGCCTCGCTTAAGATGGCAGTGGCAGTCAGCGGCGTGGAAGCTAAATAGCGGGCGGGCACGGCTAGCGCTTGCTCGGCCAGCGGTGCGGCTCGCTCGGCATCGCCCTGGTTAATCGCTAACTGGGCGCGCAGCGTAGCGAATTCAGCGCTGAGCAACTGCCACTCTGACGCGTGCAACTGTGCTTCAATCCAGCCAATTACGCGTGCGGTAATATCAAACTGAAACTGAGCATGGGAGACCCAGCCATAGAGCAGCGTGTGTTCCGGACAGGTAGAGAGCCGCGGCTCACCGAGCAGGGCGAAGCCCTTGGCCAACAGTGAATAGGCGCCGCTTGCCAGCAAGGCGGGTCCATGGGCGGTCAGTAGGCTTGCCACATCATCGGGGGCCTCGGCGAGTATCGCCTGGCGCAGAGCCATCACCGGATCGTTCAAGGCTAACCACGCCTGGCTTGCGCGCTGGTGCAGCACGCGCTGGGTGGCCAAACTAAGCTCATGACGGCGATGACGGAGGTACTCGCCAAACAGTCGTTGAAAGCGGTACCACTGAGCATGCGGGTCTGGGCGTTCAATAAATAGCCCCGCTTGTTCAAAGGCCTCCAGGCGCTGGGTCAAGCGCTCCCCTTCCAGTAGTCGGGCCATAAGCTCGGGGGAAAAGCGCTCCAGTACCCCCAGTTGCAGCATTAGCTCTCGCTCTTCCAATGGCAGTGCAGCGGAGAGCAGTTCGTCAAACCAAGCGGCAAAGTCTGGGTGGGCACCACTTAACCGGTCAACCAGGGCGTCAAACCCTGCCCGCGTGGTGGTGCGCTCTACCAGCCAGCTCAACGCCATTACCCAGCCACCGCTTCTGCGCAGTGCACGCTCCAGGCTGACTCGCGTGGGGGGAAAGCTCAACTGTTCGGCACACAGGGTTTGCGCCTCCTCGCTGTCAAAGGCCAACGCGTGAAGGTCGATCTCTTCGAGTTCACCTCTTAGCCGCAGGCTTGCCAAACCCAATGCTGGCCTTGAGCGGCTGGCCAGCGTTAACGTTAGCCAAGGCGGCTGATGACGCAGCCAGTGGGCGATCCCAGCTAAGATATCCGGGTGGCTAAGGTGCTCAAAATTATCCACTACCAAACGACACGGCGAGCGCTGCTCAGGCAATTCGCCAAGCCAGCGCTCTAACTGCTCCACGCAGTCTCCATCGTCTGCCACGGGTGAAAGCCGTATGTGCTCGATTAACAGTCCATCGAGCGCTGCCTGCCAGTAGGCTAAAAACCGCGCGGGTTGGTTGTCGCGCTGATCCAAGCCTAGCCAAGTGGCCTCTTGCTCCAGCGCGGGCAGCCGCTCAGCCAGCAGCGTGGTTTTGCCATAGCCTGGAGGCGCCTGCACCATCAGTAAGCGGACACGTTCATCTAACCCGAAACGGTCATTAAGGCGCGGCCGGGCCACTACACCAAGCGGTAGTGGCGGCGCTTTTAATTTCTCTTGCAGTAGTGACATAAACGCTCCTGAGCAACCCTGCTAGCCCTCCATAAATACTATTCACAAATTCTTTTAAAGCTATAAAAAAGCCCGCGACATGTCGCGGGCAAAGTGCATTGGAGAAGAAACAGTTAAACGCTAACCAACTTACATCGGTTTAGAACCATACCTCGGTCTGAACGCCGAAAGTCCACTGACCACCGGTAAAGCCTTCGTTGCCCAGTGAGCTGGCACCGTAGTTGTTAAGGTCGTCATCCCAATCGCTGAAGGTGGTGAACAGACGAATCTCAGGACGCTGCCAGAAGCCGCCGACTTCAGGCTTGAAGGTGGGCGCAATCGTGAATTTGCTGAAGCCACCATCCACGGCGTTACGACCGCTATAACCCTGGGGATCGAGATCCATCCACTGATAGCCCGCTTCGTACTGCATTTCGAAGTTCTGCGTTAACTCGTTGGCTAGGCGCACGTTGAGCCCTGCCCAGTTGTACTTATCGCCCTGGGCATAACGGTCTTCGCTGGTTTCAGCCAGAATGGAGGGGGCAACGCGCCACTGCGGGGCAATATAAGTGGTGCCATAGAGCGCTAGGCGCGTGGCGGTAGCGTCATCAGTTAGATCACCCCGTGAACCAATACTTTTGGTCTCGGCGCCTAACCCCTGACCATGCAGCACGGCCGCTTTGAAACTACCCTCGCCCATGCCGAAGAAGCTGTCGCCATGATAAGCAATCATGGTGTGGAAACCAGTATCGGCAGCAGTTTGGCCGACATCAATGTCGCGCTCGTCGTTGTCTGCAGCGGACATACCGTTGACCATCCACTGCCAGTTGCCGAAGTAGTTGTTGGAGGTCAGGATCAGGTTGTCGGTGTCGCCTTCAAGACCGGGGTTCTCGCGGTCAACAATCGGATAGTCAGAAAAACTACGGCCATAAATCGAGAGGTTAGATTTCCAGTTGTCTGCCAACTGCATGTCGTAGATACCGCCACCGGTACCGGCCAGGAAAATCACATCACTGTCGAGCCAATGGATATCGAAGTTATCGCGGTCAAAGCGCTTACCGGCCCAGATAGAGGCGTTTTCAAATGCGCCGGTAAAGCTGGGAAGATCGCTGAATTCAGCAAACACTTGGCGCACGTTGAGATCGGACTCGCCACCAGTCCAGTCATTGCTGGAGGTCGTGCCGTCAGCAATCATGGTGCGATAAAGCGCTTTGGCGCCGTTATCGAACTGCATGCGGTAGTTGAAAATAGCTTCAGCGTAGGTGTCCGGCTCATTGCCTAAACGGCCAACGGCGCCGCCCTCTCCACCCGCGGGTGTCAGGTAAGGGCCAGCATTCTCGCTTTTACCATCTTCGCCAATCAACAAGCCTGAACGCGCATAAACGTTGAACGAGAAACCCTCTTCGCCATCGGCGTAACGCTCCACCCGAGCCAGACGCTCTTCGATCTCCGCGTCGCTCTCTGTCGCCACGGCAGTCGACTGTGATTGCTCGGCAATCTCGGCACGGCGCTCGGCGGCATCAGCGCGCTGTTCCGCGGCTTCAATGCGGGCTTCAAGCTCGGCAAAGCGTTGTTCCATGGTCATTTGTGCCGAAGCAGCACCGCTCATTCCCAAGCTGGCGGTGGCAATAGCAATGGCTAACGGCGTTTTAAATGTCATTTTATGCATTGTTTTGAGTACCCTATTGTTATTGGCAAGCGGTTGTTTATTAGCGCCTGTTTTTAAGCGTCTGCCTGTAAGCGCTTTTGCCTAAATCGATTAAGATCGAATCGATAACACTTCCCTTGCACGGTTCACCCAGGAGGTAGTGGCTTTGCTGCTAAACGCCACGGCGCTTAAGGAAAGGTAGCCAAAACTTAATCGATTAAGTCTCTTTTTACCAACGGCTAGTTGCTAATTAGCGACTAATGTCTAAGGAACGATTTTATTTAGTGAAAACTGAACAATGCCGTTAGACAAAAGTCGCTATTGAACTTCCTCGATCAAAGCGGCTAACTGAGCAGCACAATCTTAATCGATTAAGATAAAGATTAAGAGAGCCATTGAACAAACGTTGAGTTTGTGAATTAACGCTAATTTAGAAGCCACACCATCCACAACAATAAACGTCGAGGTACGCCGTTATGAAAAAGACTTTAATCACTACCGCCATCGCAGTAGCCAGCACGCTGAGTGCAACAAGCCAAGCTCAGGCTGAAGAACTCACCATTTCCTGTGGCGCAGTCGGCGCAGAGCTGACGCTGTGCCAGGAAGGCGTACGCGCCTGGGAAGAGAAAACCGGCCATAGCGTCGATGTTGTTTCAACGCCCAACTCCTCCACCGAGCGCCTTTCGCTCTACCAGCAGATCCTTTCGGCTAACTCCAGCGATATCGATGTGATGCAGATTGACGTGGTGTGGCCCGGCCTACTCGCCAATCACCTACTCGACCTCAAAGAAGTGCTTGGCGATGACGCCGCTGCCGGGCACTTTGACACCATCGTCACCAACAACACCATCGATGACCGTTTAGTCGCCATGCCGTGGTTCACCGATGCGGGCGTGCTCTACTACCGCGAAGACTTGCTGGAAAAGTATGGCCATGACGTGCCAAAAACCTGGCAAGAACTCACCGAAATTGCCCGCGAGATCAAAGACGCCGAGCGCGCTGAGGGCCAAGACGGTATGCAGGGCTATGTCTTCCAGGGGCGCTCCTATGAAGGTTTGACCGTTAACGCCCTTGAGTGGGTAGCCAGCTTTGGCGGCGGCACAGTGGTGGAAGCCGATGGCGAAATTAGCATTAACAACGAACACGCCGCAGAAGCACTCGACCTAGCCGCATCGTGGATTGGTGATATTTCGCCTAACGGTGTGCTCAATTACACCGAAGAGGAAGCGCGCGGCGTCTTCCAAAGCGGCGGTGCCGTGTTTATGCGCAATTGGCCCTACGCCTGGGCACTGGCCCAAAGCGAAGACAGTGACGTTCGCGGCAAAGTAGGTGTTACCCAACTGCCCGCAGGTGGCGAAAACGGCCAAAGTGCCGCTGGCCTGGGCGGCTGGAACCTGGCGGTATCGCGCTACAGCGAACACCCCGAGCTGGCCGCCGACCTGGTCGCCTTCCTGACCGGTGAAGAGGAACAGAAGCGTCGCGCCATACAGGCCTCTTACAACCCCACTATCGACGCCCTCTACCAGGATGACGAAGTGCTTGAAGCCGTGCCCTTCTTTGGCACCCTTTACGACACCTTCGTCAATGCGGTCGCTCGCCCCTCTGCCCCCACCGGTGATGCTTATGGCCGGGTGAGTAACGCCTTCTTCAGCACCTCCCATGACGTGCTTTCCGGCACTAAAGATGGCACTCAAGCGGTCGCTGATCTTGAAGACGAATTGGCTCGCCTGAAGCGTCGCAACTGGTAACCCTGGAGCCTTTCCATGTCGACCTCCATCAAGCATGATGACGCGCCCGCCGGGGCGCGTTCTTTCACTACCAAGCCGCGCCGGGGCACTAAGGTTCGCCGACAGCGGGTTAAAGCCGCCTGGCTTTTTTTAGCCCCCATGCTGATTGCGTTAACCCTGGTCGCTGGCTGGCCACTGGCGCGCACCTTTTTTCTCAGCTTCACCGATGCATCACTGTCAGATTTAGGCGCTGCCAATCTGATTGGCTTTGAGAATTATCTCGTCTATGACGATGGCCGCTGGTATGGGGTACTGGCCGACTCGGTGTGGTGGCAGTCGGTATGGAACACCGTCTACTTCTCGGTGGTGTCGGTATCGCTGGAAGTGGTTTTCGGGGTCATTGTGGCGCTGATTTTGAACGCCGAGTTCAAGGGGCGTGTAATTGTGCGCGCTGCGGTGCTGATTCCCTGGGCAATCCCAACCATTGTTTCCGCGCAAATGTGGGCATGGATGCTCAACGACCAGTTCGGCATCATCAACCATATGCTGATGGGCCTGGGTGTGATTGACGCTCCCATCGCCTGGACGGCTAACGCCACCTACTCCATGTGGGCGGTAATTATGGTCGATGTATGGAAAACCATTCCCTTCGTGGCGCTGCTGGTGCTTGCGGCTCTGCAGATGCTGCCCAAGGATTGCTATGAGGCCGCCGAGGTAGACGGCATTCACCCGCTGCGGGTGTTCTTCAAAGTTACCCTACCGTTGATTACCCCGGCGTTAATGGTCGCGGTGATCTTCCGCCTGCTGGATGCGCTGCGTGTCTTCGATGTTATCTACGTACTCACCTCCAACTCCACCAGCACCATGTCGATGTCGGTATACGCCCGCCAACAGCTGGTCGAGTTTCAGGATGTCGGTTACGGCAGCGCCGCTTCTACCCTGCTGTTCTTGATCATTGCCCTGGCTACCGTGGCTTACCTCTACGTTGGGCGTAAACAAATCCAATTGGGAGGCGACTAATGAATACGCGTCAGTTGGCCAAAATAGCCAAGCGCATCGGGTTTTGGGCGCTGATTGTGCTGATCATGGTGTATGCCGTTTTTCCCTTCTACTACGCGGTGGTCACCTCGTTAAAACCGTCGAGCGACCTGTTCCGGGTTGAGCTATGGCCTTCGAACTGGAACTTCGATAACTACATCAGCATCTTCACCCAGACCAGCTTTCTGCGCGCCATTTTCAACTCAATCATCGTCGCGTTTAGCGTGGTGTTCATTGCCCTGCTACTCGGCATTACCGCTTCTTACGCCCTGGGCCGCGTGCGCTTTCGCGGGCGCTCTACGGTGCTGCTGGTGATTCTCGGCGTTTCGATGTTTCCCCAGGTGGCGGTGCTTTCCGGGCTGTTTGAGGTGATCCGTGCGCTCAACCTTTACAACAACCCCGCCGGGCTGATTTTAAGCTACACCATCTTCACCCTGCCCTTCACCGTGTGGGTGCTGACCACCTTTATGAAGCAGCTACCCATGGAGCTGGAAGAGGCCGCCATTATGGACGGCGCCACACCCTGGGTGACCATTACCAAGGTATTTCTGCCGCTCATGTGGCCTGCCATGGCGACCACGGGACTGCTGGCATTTATCGCCGCTTGGAACGAGTTTCTGTTTGCCCTCACCTTCACACTCACCGACACACAGCGCACGGTGCCCGTTGCCATCGCGCTGCTGTCAGGCGGCAGCGCCTACGAACTGCCCTGGGGGCCGATTATGGCCGCTTCTGTGGTGGTCACGGTGCCCCTGGTCGTATTAGTGATTATCTTCCAGCGCCGCATTGTGTCAGGCCTTACCGCAGGCGCCGTTAAAGGCTAAGGAATGTTTATGTCAACGATGGATACTAAGATGCAAGACAACACACTCTGGTGGCGCGGCGGCGTTATCTACCAGATCTACCCGCGTAGCTTTATGGATAGCCGCGGTGACGGTATTGGCGATCTTAACGGCATTACTGAAAAACTCGATTACGTGGCGTCACTAAACGTGGACGGTATCTGGCTATCGCCGTTTTTCACCTCGCCAATGCTCGATTTTGGCTACGACATTAGCGACTACTGCGACGTCGACCCCATGTTCGGCACCCTGGCGGACTTTAAAGCGCTGCTGGAAAAAGCCCACTCGCTTGGCCTTAAGGTGATGATCGACCAGGTGATTAGCCACACCTCGGATCAACACGCTTGGTTCCAGGAGAGTCGCCAAAACCGCACCAACCCCAAGGCCGACTGGTTTGTATGGGCTGACCCCAAGCCGGACGGCACGCCACCCAACAACTGGCTATCGATTTTCGGTGGCCCGGCGTGGACGTTTGATTCACGCCGCCAGCAGTACTATATGCATAACTTTCTAACCAGCCAGCCGGACGTAAACTTCCATAACCCGGAAGCACGGCAGGCGCAGTTGGATAATATGCGCTTCTGGCTGGATCTGGGCGTTGATGGTTTCCGCCTCGATACGGTTAACTTCTACTTCCACGACGCCGAGCTGCGCGACAATCCGCCGGTTCCCAAAGGCGAAGCCAAAACCCTGGGCGCTCCGGAAACCAACCCTTACACCTGGCAGCGCCACGTTTATGACCTTAGCCGCCCGGAGAATCTCGACTTCTTGAAAGACCTGCGGGCGTTAATGGATGAATATCCGGGCGCCACGACAGTGGGTGAAATTGGTGATGATAACCCCCTGGAGCGCATGGCCGAGTACACCGCAGGCGGCGACAAGCTGCATATGGCCTACACCTTCGACCTACTCAACACACCCCACTCGGCGCGCTATATTCATGAAGTGCTGGAGCGCTTTCAACGCCTGGCAGGCGACGCCTGGCCCTGCTGGGCAACCTCCAATCATGACGTCGTACGCAGTGCCACCCGCTGGGGCACTGGCGAAGACCCCACCGCCTACCCTAAAGTGGCCCTAGCCATGCTCTGCTCGCTGCGCGGTAGCGTCTGCCTGTACCAAGGCGAAGAGCTCGGCCTGCCGGAAGCCGACGTGCCCTTTGAGCGCATCCAAGACCCCTACGGCAAAGTGCTCTGGCCGGAATTCAAAGGTCGCGACGGTTGCCGCACGCCAATGCCCTGGAACGATAGCGAACATGGCGGTTTTTCCAGCGTTGAACCTTGGCTCCCCATAGAGACCAGTCATCGGGATATGGCGGTCAGCCGCCAACAGGATGATGCCAACTCCACCTTGAATGCGCTGCGCAGCATGCTGGCCTTCCGTCGTCAGCACCCCGCACTGTTCGATGGTGACTTAACGCTGGTCGATGTAGGCGAAACGCTGCTCGGTTTTAGCCGACAAAAAGGGGAAGAAACACTGCTGTGTGTTTTCAACCTCACCGCCGAAGCGCAGACGGTTAATCTGCCACTAGCGATTGAATGCGATTTGCAGGGCCACGGCTTTACCCCCCAGCGCGACGGTGACAGCCTGACGCTACCGGGGTATCAAGCGGCCTTTATGCGCGTCGTCTCATAAGCTCTAAACAACAACAGGCCGACCCAGAAGACATAAGCATTGAGGTCGGCAAGGAGTCACCTATGGCAAGTGTTACGCTTAGTAAGATCAACAAAGTGTTTGGCAGCGATCACATTATTAACGATGTGGACCTACATATTGGCGACGGCGAATTTGTGGTTTTCGTTGGCCCCTCCGGCTGCGGCAAGTCGACCCTTTTGCGCCTGATAGCCGGTTTGGAATCGATTAGCGATGGCGACCTGAGCATGGATGACACCGTGGTCAATGACTTGCCACCGCGGGAACGCGGTGTGGGCATGGTGTTTCAATCCTATGCGCTCTACCCGCATATGACCGTTTACGACAATATGGCGTTTGGCCTGAAACTGGCCAAGACCGCCAAAGAGACCGTGCACGAGCGGGTCATGAGCACAGCAAAGATTCTGCAGCTTGAAGAGCTGCTGCACCGTAAGCCAAAAGCCCTTTCCGGGGGCCAACGCCAGCGGGTGGCCATGGGCCGTGCCATGGCGCGTGAACCGCGTATTCTGCTGTTTGACGAGCCACTCTCCAACCTGGATGCCTCGCTGCGGGTACAAATGCGTAACGAGATCGCACGGCTGCATAACCGCCTTGGTTCCACCATGATTTACGTGACCCACGACCAGGTGGAGGCCATGACCCTGGCCGACAAAATTGTGGTGCTCAATGGCGGACACGTTGAGCAGGTAGGCAGCCCCCACGAGTTGTACCAGCGCCCGGCGACGAAATTCGTTGCCGGGTTTATCGGCTCGCCCACCATGAACTTCATGCCCGCAGAGTTACTCGCTGGTGACGCCAACGGCTGTCGTGTGCGAGCCGTAGGAGTTGGCGAGCTCGCCCTGCCCCAGAATGCCCAGCAGCGGCAAAGCGGCGAAGCATTGACCCTCGGCATTCGCCCAGAGCACCTATGCTTAGCGGCACCCACTGATGACAACTGCTTCGATATCGTCAATGTCGAGTATTTAGGTAACGAAGTTTACGTCTACCTTGAGCCCAAACAGGGCGACACGCTGTTGATTCATCGCAGCGAAGCGCCCAGCCAGTGGCAGGAAGGCCAGCAGGTGTCGCTGGCAGCGGATTGGGAAAAAGTCCACCTGTTTGATGAGAGCGGTGCAGCACTGACGTTATCCACTCAACAAGCAGCGGCTTAAGCACAAGAGTCAACCAAGATACCCGCTTTAACGACCCTCTGTGTGTGCCTAACCTTCCCTTCGCTTATCATGGGGAGTGGCAGCACACAGCGGGTCGATTTTATTATGCACATCCTTTGAATAGCTAATCTTCAATTATTAAAAAAGCCTGTATAAGGAAGTACCGTGACTGATCAGCGCCGTATGACACTCAAGGATCTTGCGCAGGAACTCAACGTCTCCACTGCCACGATTTCCAATGCCTTTAACCGGCCGGATCAGCTTTCTCCAGCCCTGCGCGAACGCATACTCAAAGAGGCGAAAAGGCTGGGGTACAGCGGCCCTGACGCCAAAGCGCGCAGCCTGCGCACCGGCCGCTCGCGGATTATTGCGGTGATTCTTGCGGAAAGCCTGACCTACAGTTTGAACGACGCCGTGGCCAGCGAGTTTTTATCAGGGGTTGCCGAAGTTCTTGATGCCCACGGCCACACGCTGCTGTTATTGCCGGGTCGCGGCCATGCCTCACAGCCGCCGGGCTCCGCCAATATCGCCGATGGCTTTATCGTTTATGGATTAATGCCCAACAATAAGCTGCTCGATGAACTGCCCGCCCAACGCACCCTGGTGGCCGTCGATTTTGATATTGAAGGCTGCCCGACGGTGCATATCGATGATACAGCTGCTAGCTATAAAATCGCCCAGCATGCGCTTAACCAGTTGCCCAAACGCCCGGCGATTATCAACCTGCGCTTAACCAAAGAGGTCTGCAACGGCCGCGTGACGGCCGAGCACACGCTGCTGCCCAACACCAGCACCATTAGCCGTGCCCGCCTTGAGGGCTTTCATAACGCGCTGAGTGAGCAAGGTGTGGATGTGGCGCAAGTGCCGCTCTGGAATATCGAGGAGAATACCTTTGAGGTGTGCTCGCCGGTGATTGCCGAGATTCTCGACCAGCCACTAGAACAACGGCCAGACCTGCTGCTGTGCATGTCTGACCGTATTGCACTCACGGCGCTAACGCTGGCCGAGCAGCGCGGTATACGGGTGCCGGAAGAGTTACGCATTACCGGGTTCGATGGCATTGCTGAAGGACAGTACCGCGCACCGCGTTTAACCACGGTGCGCCAGGATAGCGTGGGCAAAGGGCGAGTCGCAGCGCAGATGATTCTTGGCCGCATCCCCCTCGCCCAGCAGTTGCTGCAAACGGAGTTACTGCTGGGCGATACCTGCCCTTAGATTGCGTTAATTAGCAGTGCATTACCTGGCAGTCGCCTGCATGGCCAGCGCGGTATCCAGCATGCGGTTGGAGAAACCCCACTCGTTGTCGTACCACGCCATGATTTTAACCAGACGCCCATTCACGCGGGTGTGATTAGCATCGAAGGTCGATGAGTTAGCATCGTGGTTGAAATCAATAGAGACCAGCGGTTCAGCGTTAACGGCTAATACCGGTGAGTTAGCCGCGGCTTTCTCCACGATGGCATTAATTTCTTCTTTAGTGGTATCGCGACTGGCAGTAAAGGTCAGATCCACCAGCGAGACGTTGATCACCGGCACGCGGACGGCCAAGCCGTCAAATTTACCCGCCAGCTCTGGAAGCACCAAGCCTACCGCTGCGGCAGCGCCGGTTTTGGTCGGGATCATGGAGTGCGTTGCACTGCGCGCCCGGTAGGGGTCAGAGTGGTAAACATCCGAGAGGTTCTGATCGTTAGTGTAAGCGTGCACCGTGGTCATCAAGCCGTTTTCGATACCGACTGCATCGTTCAACGCTTTGGCCACCGGCGCTAGGCAGTTGGTGGTGCAAGAAGCGTTAGAGACCACCGTGTGCTCAGCGGTCAACACTTGGTCATTAACGCCATACACAATCGTCGCATCAGCGTCGGGGCTGGGTGCGGAAATCAGCACGCGCTTGGCACCCGCTTCGATATGCTTGGCCGCCGCCTCGCGCTTGGTAAACAACCCGGTGCACTCCATCACCAGATCGATATTCATCGATGCCCACGGCAACTCCGCTGGATCGCGCTCTGAGGAGATGGCGATACGATCACCATCCACCGTGATGCTCTCGGCGTCGTGTTCTACCTTAAAGGGGAAGTGGCCATGCACGGTATCGTGACGCAGCAGGTGGGAATTTAGCGAGGGGTCGCCGAGATCGTTAATGGCGACGACCTGTACGCGGTCACGGTAGCTGTTTTCGTAAAGGGCGCGCAGTACATTGCGGCCAATACGGCCAAATCCGTTAATCGCAACTCTTATTGTCATGATAGCTCCTCAATTGACCAATAGTAACAATCTGCATCTTTAGTAAAAAAATTACTAAAAATACGTATTTAAGCGTCATGAGGCCGATAAACAGCGTTTCAACCGCCCCAAAAGGCTAGTAAATATCCAATATGTAGTAAAATTACTATATAAACGCTATCGTAGTCCAATACTAAATTGCCCACAATCCCTTTACTCAAGGAGAGCGCCCATGACGAATGCGACCTCGAATACAGCAACACCGGCGTCTACCAACCCTCATTCCCATACGCCTTTAAGGCGCACCAAAATTGTTGCCACACTCGGCCCCGCCAGTGATCGCCCCGGCGTGCTGGAAGCGATGCTAAAAGCCGGTGTGGATGTGGTGCGGCTTAACTTCTCCCACGGCTCGGCAGACGACCACCGCCGTCGCTTAAGCGAAGTCCGAGAGATCGCCGAACGCCTTGGCCGCAGCGTTGCTGCGCTGGGTGACCTGCAAGGGCCGAAAATTCGTATTGCGCGTTTTGTCGAAGGCGCCGTCAACCTCGATGTCGGCCAGGCATTTGTCTTGGACATGGCGCTGGACGCCAATAGCGGCACTGCAGAACGCGTCGGCTGCGACTATCAAACACTGGCCGATGATGTCATTGAGGGCGACCGCCTACTGCTCGACGATGGCCGTTTGGTACTCGATGTCACTCGTGTAATTGGACAAGAAGTGCATACCCGCGTTCACGTAGGCGGCAAGCTCTCCAACAATAAGGGCATTAACAAACAGGGAGGCGGACTCTCAGCGCCCGCCCTTACTGAGAAAGATAAGGCCGATCTAAAAACCGCTATTGAGATTGGCGTTGACTACTTAGCCGTCTCCTTCCCGCGCAGCGCCGCAGATATGCAAGAAGCCCGCGAGCTGCTTGGCGAAGCCGGGAAAGAGATCGGCCTGGTGGCTAAGCTTGAACGCGCCGAAGCGGTTGCCGACGATGCTACGCTGGATGGCATCATTGAAGCCTCTGAGGCGGTCATGGTGGCCAGGGGCGACCTGGGCGTTGAGATTGGCGACGCCGCGCTGATTGGTACTCAGAAGCGCATTATCAAGCACGCACGCACACTCAACCGCGCCGTCATTACCGCCACCCAAATGATGGAATCGATGATCGAGTCGCCGCTGCCCACCCGCGCCGAGGTCTTCGACGTGGCTAATGCGGTGCTCGACGCCACCGATGCAGTGATGCTCTCTGCGGAAACCGCCGCAGGTGACTACCCGGTGGAAACCATCGAAGCGATGAACCGTGTTTGTCTGGGTGCCGAGCGTGAGCGTCTCGCTCAGGAGTCAGGCCACCGTATTCATGAGGGCTTTGAGCGCATCGATGAAACCATCGCGCTATCGGCGATGTATGCTGCGAATCACTTATCCGGCGTCAGCGCCATCGCTTGCATGACCTCCACAGGCTATACACCGCTGATTGCATCGCGCATTCGTTCCGGCCTGCCTATCGTAGGGTTGGCTCACAGCCCTATCGCCCAGCGGCGTATGGCGCTCTATCGTGGCGTGGTTTCAATTCCTTTCGACACCACCGAGATGGATCCGGCCAACCTTAACCAAGAAGCATTGAAATGCTTGCAGGCACAGGGATTTATCCACCCTGGCGAGCATGTCATTCTCACTCGCGGCGACCATATGAATGCCCATGGGGGCACTAATACGATGAAAATCCTTGCCTTTGATAGTGAGTAACGGTCTAACCTCTGTAGCGAGCTTTTAGCTTTTGCGACCTTTAAAAAGAAAAGCCATTCGGCCATAAGACCGAAAGGCAATAGAACCATGAGGGAAGTGACGAAATGAGTGACGCGCAACCGCCCCGCCAAGCCATCCGTACGCTGCAAGCGCGCAAGCGTATTGCGCTAATTGCCCACGATGGCAAGAAGAGCGAAATGCTTGAGTGGGCAACTCGCTGGAAGGATACGCTGAGCCAGCACGAATTGATTGGCACGGGAACAACGTCTAAGCGGCTTAAAACCGCGTTAGGGTTAGAAGTCGAGGGTCTAATGAGCGGCCCCCTGGGCGGTGACCAGCAGATTGGCGCTCGGATTGCGGAGCAGCGGCTGGATGTGCTGATCTTCTTCTGGGATCCCTTCTCGCCCCAGCCCCACGACCCGGATGTCAAAGCGTTGCTGCGTTTAGCGGCGCTGTGGAATGTCCCCGTTGCCTGCAATGCGGCGAGCGCCGACTTCGTGCTCTCCTCGCCCTACTTGAGCGAGAGTTACGATATGTCGATACCAGATGCAGCAGCTTGGGCCCAGGCGCGCACGGTTTAACGCCGGTGCAGATGACGCGCCACCACCTGCAGCCCGCTCTCATAGTGGCCGTTCATAGCAGCTAGGGCACAGCGCAATGTTAACTCGGCAATACGGTCATAATCCTGTAGCGCCGAGTTCACTGGCTGAGGAAGGAAATCCAGCAGCCGGTGATCACCAAAGGTGGCCAGACGAATATTTTCCGGCAGACCGCCGCGCTCCAAGAATACATCAAACACCCCTTCCATCAGCGTATAGGACGCTGTCACCAGTGCGTCGGCACCGCCCTGTTCATCCAGCAATTGAATCGCTAAACGCGCCCCTTCGCTACGTTCATAGTGCGACCCGGTAAGATAAAGCGGTTCAATCATGCTGCCTTCAAGGGCCGCCTGAAAACCCACCCGCCGCTCACAGCTAACCGACAGCTCCGGCATCGCTTCCAACCAGGCAATACGCTTGGTCGCCGCTCCGATCACCGAACGGGTCAACGTCTTAGCCGCCTCCTGATCGTTACTCACGACACTGGCAAAGCGCGTCGGGTTGAGGCCACGGTCCATCCCCACCACGCACCATCCCTCGTCTACCAGGTCGGCATAAAAAGTATCGTCGCTAGGCAAGCAACTGGCGGTTATCAACACCTCACAGCGTTGCGCACGCAGCGCCAACGCGAGTGTCCGTTCACTCTCTGCACAGTCATCTGAGCTTACGATCAACAGCTGATAATCCTGCTCCCGTGCACCCCGCTCCAGGCGTTTGGCTAGGCGAGCATAACTAATGTTCTCCAAATCCGGCACGATAAGCCCCAGCAAGCGGCTTGCACCCCGGCGCAGCGCAGCCGCCTGAGGGTCAATGTGATAGCGGTGTTGCCGCACCACCGCCATCACTTTTTCAATTGTCGCTGAGCTAATGCGGCGCTGCTCGGCCTGACCATTAATGACGTAGCTAGCAGTGGTGCGCGAGACGCCGGCTAGCCGGGCAATATCGGCAAGTGTCATGCGGTTTCCCCCTGGTGTGACCGGGCAGTTTATCAGCAAGTTAGCGCCTACCAGACCAAAGTCTAAACGCCCAAACCTTGTGTCATTCAGTGAATCGATTCAGCATAGCACTATGCTCAGCTTTAAAAGCACCATACCCAGATTTAATGGCAAGGATAAACCGACTGAAACGACACGGTTCATCTCATTGGCATCAACGCCATTACCATGATCATTTAACGACGATCACTTTATGTACACGACGCTACGTCGACGCTACCCCATTAAAATGCCGACAGTGCGCGTTTACAGGAGAATACTATGTTGACACTCGGCCCCGATGACATCTTGCTAGGCCGCCACGCCGACAGCTGGCAAACCGCTTTGGACAGTGCCGCTGAGGCGCTGGTTGAGGCCGGATTGGTTGAGGCCGAGTACCGCGACGGCCTACACGCCCGCGAGGCACAATCATCAACGTTTCTAGGCAACGCCATCGCAATACCCCACGGTACACCGGAAAGCCGTCAGTATGTGAAGCAGACGGGCGTGCGCGTGTTGCAGTTTCCACAAGGGATCGAGTGGCACGACGGCCAGCAGGTGCACGTACTGGTAACGATTGCCGCCCAGAATGATGAGCACCTGGATATTCTGCGCCAGCTCACCCATGTGCTGGATCGCGAAGGCGTTTCCGAGCAACTGGCAAACGCCACCTCCGCGGCAGATGTAGCGCGGCTGCTTTCGAAACCAGCATTAGAACCGCGCCTGGATGCCGACACCCTATGCGTCAACTTTCCGGCACGCGACCCACAAGAACTCGCTCTGGCTGCAGCCGCCCGCTTACGCCAAAGCGGCTGTGTCGATAACAGTTTTATTTCCGCCGTCGCCGCGGCACAGCCGACCTGGTTAGGTAAAGGGCTGTGGCTGGCTAGCAGCGCCCAGGGCGTTAACCAGCCCGCGCTTGGGGTGGCCACACCTGCTGAACAAACCCTGGAAAGTGCTGGTCATCCGGTGCATGCGTTGTTCTGCCTGGCCGCCCATGGCGATGCCCACCGCCCCCTGCTAGAGCAACTGATGGCGGTGTTGGAAAACAGCGAAAGCCAAAGCCTGGTGGGCAAAACCAGCGATCAGCTGTTAGCCACCCTGGCGGGCGAAACCGCAAATACCCAAACCCGTCGGGTACGGGTGCTCAACCCCCATGGGCTGCACGCTCGCCCCGCCAAACAGTTGGTACAGATAGCGCGCGCCCAAGCCATGCCGATTCAGGCACGCTTGGAAGAAGGCAGCGCCACCCCGGTTTCCGCCGCCAGTCTAACCAAAGTGATTGGCCTGGGCGCACGCCGCGGCCAGTGGCTGGTGCTGTCAGCCGAGGGTGAGCAGGCAAACGCGGCGCTAGAGGCCGTCGCCGAGGCTGTTGAATCGGGCCTGGGAGAAAAAGTAACGCCCTTTGACGGCGGCTTTGATAACACGCAGGAAGCGAGCACCGCTACACCGGCCGTTGAGCCTCTCGCTGCCGATACGCCCCACGCCGGCGTGGCCGCCTCGCCGGGCTTGGCCATTGCGCCAGTATTTGTCATTCGCCCGATGCAGTTCGAGTACGCCGAACACGCCAGCGACGCTGAACACGAAATCAGCCGTTTAAATAGCGCGCTGAAAGAGGGTGCCGCCCAGCTGCAGACATTGGTGCATAACGCCCCCGGTGGCGAAGTCGCCGATATTCTTTCAATGCACGAAGAGATGCTCGACGACCCGGAGCTCCATCACGCGGCGACGGATGCCATTCGTGAAGGGCGCTCGGCGGAAGTGGGCTGGTGGGAAGCGATTGAAACCGCGGCCCACGCCCAGGAGATGCTCGCTGACCGCCTGCTGGCCGAACGCGCTGCCGACCTGCGCGACGTAGGTCGCCGGGTGTTGGGCGTACTCTGCGATGTGACGCTCCCCGAACCGCCGGATCACCCTTATATTCTGGTGATGGACGATATCGGCCCTTCCGATGTGGCCCGGCTGGATACTTCCCGTGTCCGCGGCCTGCTTACCGTGCGCGGTGGCGCCACGGCACACAGCGCTATTCTGGCCCGTGCACTGGGCATTCCCGCCGTGGTGGGCGCGGGTCAAGCGGTGATGGCGCTTAACAACGCCAGCATGATGATTCTGGATGGCGAGCGTGGCCGAGTGACGTCGCAACCTTCCGAAGAGCGCCTACAGCGTGCCGAGCAGCAGTTACTAGACCTCCAGCAGCGCGAAGCCGATGCCTGGGAAAGCCGCTTCGAGGTCGCCCAAACTCGCGATGGGCACCGTGTGGAAGTCGCCGCCAACCTGGGCAACACTGCCCACGCCGCTGATGCAGTGGAGCGCGGTGCTGAGGCCGTTGGCCTGCTGCGTACTGAATTCCTGTTCATGGCCCACGCCAGCGCACCAGACTTAGCCACTCAGATTAGCGAGTACCGTCAGGCAATTGATGCCCTGGATGGCCGCCCGCTGGTAGCGCGCACATTAGATGTCGGCGGTGATAAGCCACTGCCCTACTGGCCGGTACCCCAAGAAGACAACCCCTTCCTGGGTCTGCGCGGTATTCGCTTAGCGCTGACACAGCCCGATGTGCTCGAGACCCAATTGCGTGCGTTATTGATGGCAGGCAAGGATAGTCCCCTGCGGATTATGCTGCCGATGGTCAAAGATATCGCTGAGTTCCGCGCTGTAAAAGCCATCTACGATCGCCTACTCAAAGAGATCCCTACTTCCCAGCGCGCCACCGATGTGCAGTTGGGGGTGATGATTGAAATACCCTCTAGCGCGCTGCTGGCACCCAGCCTCGCCGCCGAGGTGGATTTTTTCTCAGTAGGCACTAATGACTTAACCCAGTACACCCTGGCTATCGACCGCGGCCACCCGGAACTCTCTGCCCAAGCCGATGGTTTGCACCCTGCTGTGCTGCGTTTGATTCAAATGACCGTGGCGGCTGCCCATACCCAAGGCAAATGGGTCGGCGTGTGCGGCGAATTGGCCTCAGATGCCGTAGCCATTCCGGTGCTGGTAGGCCTGGGCGTGGACGAGCTTTCCGTCAGCGCGCGGCAGATCCCGCTGGTTAAAGCCCGCCTGCGCGAGTTTGACTTCGCTGATGCCCAAGCCAGCGCTCAGTTAGCGCTGAATCAGGCGACTAGCGATGAAGTGCGCGATGCACTGGAGGCGCGCTAATGGCCCGCGTGCTATGCATTACCCTGAACCCGGCACTGGATTTGGCGTTTACTCTTGACGCCTTGGTGCTAGGCAGCGTCAACCGTCCCACCAGCGCGCAGTTAGAAGCGGCAGGCAAAGGCGTTAACGTTGCCCGCGTATTGGCAGGCCTTGGCCACGACGTCACCGTCAGCGGCTTTTTAGGTGCCGATAACGACGCTCCCTTTCAATTGGCATTTACCCAGTACTCCCTGACCGACGCCTTTGTGCGCGTGCCGGGAGAAACCCGCATTAATGCCAAAATTGCGGAACAAAGCGGCCGCGTTACCGATATTAATGGCCCCGGCATGCCCATTGACGCCACGCATTTGCAGGCGCTGATCGACACGCTAAATACCGAGCTTTCCAGCGCGACGCCCCCCCAGGCGGTCGTCGTGGCGGGCAGCCTGCCCCCCGGGCTGTCACTGGTCGATTTCAGCGCGCTGTTAAACCACTTAAACGCCAGCGGCGTACCGCTCTGGGTAGATACCAGTGGCCCGGCACTCAATGCGGCCATAGCGACTCACCCCGCCGGTGTTAAGCCTAATGAAAACGAACTGGCAGAGTGGGCGAGCGAAGATATGACCTCTTCTGATGCTCGCTTGAATGCGGCTAAACGGCTGCATAAAAGCGGCATCGCTCATGCACTGATTTCAGCGGGTGCCGAAGGGGTGCTGTGGGTTAACGCTCAAGGTGCCTGGCACGCTACACCCCCTAAGGTCACCGCGACGAATACCGTTTGCGCCGGCGATACCTTCGTCGCGGGCATGCTCCACGGCCTGCTGACTCATCAGAACGGCCAGCAAGACGCTGAACAGACGCTGCGCTTTGCCACCGCGCTCTCGGCCGAGGCCGTGCGCCACGTTGGCGTGGGCAACCCCCACGCTGCCGATTTCGATTCACTCCAACAACACACCCGGATACGGCGTCTTGACGACACCATCACCGAGGGAGCCACGCTATGAATATTATTCTGATTACCGCCTGCCCCAGCGGCATGGCGACCACCTTCCTCGCGGCTAAGCGCCTGGAACAAGCCGCCCAGCGCCAAGGCTGGTCGGCGCATGTGGAAATGCACGGCGAAGTCGCGCCGCTCCAGGCCGCTACTGCCGAGCAGATTGCCAATGCCGATTTGATCGTGGTCGCCGCCGATCACGTGCCTGCCCCAGAGCGCTTTGAAGGCAAGCGGCTATTCCAAGCACCGATTGCCAGCGCACTCCCCGATCCCAGCGCTTTTCTAGCCCAGGCTAAGCGTGAAGCGCCGATTTATAGCGCACCTGCCGCCTCTACTACTAGCGCATCTACCGCTGCAAACAGCGCGGGTGGCAAGAAAATCGTTGCCGTCACTGCCTGCCCCACCGGCGTGGCGCATACCTTTATGGCCGCCGAAGCACTCGCAGAGGCGGGCAAAGCCATGGGCCACGCCATTCGCGTGGAAACCCAAGGCTCGGTGGGCGCACAAGATAAATTGACCGAAGAAGAGATCGCCGACGCCGACATAGTCGTATTGGCCTGCGATATCGACGTTGATCCGTCGCGGTTCGCTGGTAAGCGCATCTACCGCACTTCTACTGGCAACGCGCTAAAAAAACCACGCCCCACGCTTGAAGCTGCGCTCAGCGAGGCCGCCATAGAGAACGGCAGCAGCAATGCGGGCACAGCAAATAAGAGCGTCAAAGAGAAAGGCGTTTATAAGCACCTGCTCACCGGCGTTTCCTTTATGCTGCCGATGGTCGTAGCGGGCGGCCTGCTAATTGCACTCTCCTTTGTGTTCGGTATTGAGGCCTTTGAGCAGGAAGGCACTCTGGCCGCAGCGCTGATGCAGATCGGCGGTGGCACCGCCTTTGCACTGATGATTCCAGTGCTGGCCGGTTATATTGCCTACTCCATCGCCGACCGCCCCGGCATCGCACCGGGTATGATTGGTGGCATGCTGGCGGCCAATATCGGCTCCGGCTTTATCGGCGGTATTTTGGCGGGTTTCCTGGCGGGCTACGTGGCGCTGGCGGTTACTCGCTACGTCAAACTGCCCTCTAGCGTTGAATCCCTGAAGCCGATTCTGATCATTCCGCTAGTCGCCAGTTTGGTCACCGGCCTCACCATGATCTATGTGATTGGCGAACCGGTCGCGGCGCTGCTTAATGCTCTGACCAGTTTCCTGGAGTCCATGGGCTCCACCAACGCTGTGCTACTGGGTATTCTGCTCGGCGCGATGATGTGTTTCGATCTGGGTGGCCCGGTCAACAAAGCGGCTTACACCTTTGGCGTAGGCCTGCTAGCCTCTGAAACTTACGGCCCCATGGCGGCGATCATGGCGGCGGGAATGGTACCTGCCATTGGTATGGGTATTGCCAGCTTTGTAGCGCGCAACAAGTTCTCGGCACCGGAGCGGGAAGCGGGCAAAGCCTCTTTTGTACTGGGCCTCTGTTTTATCAGCGAAGGCGCGATTCCCTTTGCGGCGAAAGACCCGCTACGAGTTATCCCCGCTTGCATGGTGGGCGGCGCACTCACAGGCGCCCTCTCGATGCTGGTAGGCGCGCAACTCATGGCTCCTCACGGTGGTATCTTCGTACTGCTGATTCCCAACGCCATTACCCCGGTACTGCTCTACCTTGGCGCTATTGTGGCTGGCTCGTTGGTGACGGGTTTAAGCTATGCGTTTATCAAACGTGATGCGGCCCAGGTAGCACTCGCCACCTAACCGCTGTTACCAAAAAATGAGGGCAGGCGAACATGCCTGCCCTTTTAAATACGTCGCTTTACGCATTTAATACCTTTTCACGCCACTTATACCCTCTACTCTTTGTCATTTTTTATGTAGTATTTTTACATAACCTACTTTTTGATCACCAATTCACCTATAACAAACGGATCATCCTATGTTTCAGCTCACTCGCAGTGTTACCTGGCAGGCACTTGAACGCTTGCGCGACAAAACCGCAAACGACCGCATTCGTGACTACTTCACCAATGACCCGCAGCGCTTTGAGAAAATGAGTTTACGGGTGGGCGGTCTGTTTCTCGACTACTCCAAGCACCATGTCTCCGATGAAGTGCTTACCAAGCTGATTGAGCTAGCCGACCACTCCGCACTGGTACAGCGCCGGGCACAGATGTTCTCCGGGGATATTATCAACGTTACGGAAAACCGCCCGGTACTGCATACGGCTCTGCGTCACTTAGGCGATGAGCCGGTATATGTGGACGGCGAAGACGTTATGCCGGAGATAACCCGCACCCGCGAGCAGATCAAGCTGTTCTCGGAAGCGGTGCGCAGCGGTGAATGGAAAGGCTACAACGGCAAACGCATTAAAGATGTGGTCAATATCGGCATTGGTGGCTCGGATCTTGGGCCCAATATGGCGGTTCGCGCACTGCTCAAATACCGCCACCCGGAGCTGCACTTCCACTTCGTTTCCAATGTGGACGGCACCCATATTCAGAAGGTACTTTCGCGCCTCGACCCCGCCACCACGCTGTTTATCGTCTCCACCAAGACCTTCTCTACCCAGGAGACCCTGCTTAACGCCAAAACCGCGCGGCGCTGGTTCCTGGAGAACGCTGGCGAAGACGCCGACGTAGGCGCGCACTTTATTGCCGCCTCCACCAACCGCAAAGCGGCCATGGAGTTCGGCATTCGCGAAGAGAACGTGTTCGAATTCTGGGCTTGGGTGGGCGGCCGTTACTCCATGTGGTCGTCCATCGGGCTGCCGATTGCGCTGTCGATCGGTTTCGAAGGCTTTATCGAACTGCTGGAAGGCGCTCATGAGATGGATAACCATTTCATCAACGCGCCCTTCTCGCAAAACATGCCCGTGCTAATGGCGCTGATTGGTATTTGGTACATCAACTTTATTGGCGCCGAAACTCAAGCCATCGTGCCCTACGACCAGGCGCTGAACCAACTACCCTCTTTCCTGCAGCAGCTGGATATGGAGTCTAACGGTAAATCGGTGGATATTTTCGGTCACCCGGTGAATTACAAAACCGGCCCGATTGTCTGGGGCCAGACCGGCTCCAACGGCCAGCACGCTTTCTTCCAGTTGCTGCACCAGGGCACGCGCTACGTACCTATCGACTTTATTGCCTCACTCAAGCCCGAGCCCGGCGTTGAAGACCACCACTTCGCACTGCTGACTAATATGCTCGCCCAGGCCAACGCCTTTATGGAAGGCAGCCAAGGGGACAGCAAAGAGCTCAGTCAACACGACCCCTACAGCTGCCCCGGCAACCGTCCTTCCAGCACCCTACTGCTGGATGAGCTAACGCCAAAAAACCTGGGGGCACTGATCGCGCTCTACGAGCACAAGGTGTTCGTGCAAGGGGTCATCTGGAACATCAACTCCTTTGACCAGTGGGGCGTGCAGCTTGGCAAGCGCATCGCCGGTGAAATCAGCGAACGCATCGACACCAACGCTGCTGACTTCGACACCTCAACTCAAGGTCTGCTGGAACTGGTTCGCGCTCACTTCCCCAATGGTGGTAGCGGCGAAAAGGAAAGCGCACCGGCCAGTGCCGATAAGAAGCCATCACGGAAGAAGCGTTGAATGGATAGGGTAAATCGATAGAAAACAACGCCGTGGCTTTCTCAAGCCACGGCGTTTCGCAACCCTGGAACCTTCGGTTTGTAATAAATGACTAATTCCAGTAACTCGGTTCCCGTTGTCTAAGCTTTCCCCTTAAGACTCATCCGGAATGAGATCCAACAAATCGGTGACACCAATATCCACACCGGCTTGGGAGAACAAAGTAGATGCCTGCCCGCGGTGGTGGGTTTGGTGATTGAAGAAGTGAACGATCAGGCTTGAGTAGCGCCGTTTTGAGGCCACTCCTTTTATGTTGTGATAACTCAGCGTGGTACTCAAATCGTCGTCTGTCAGCGCCGATACCCAGTTAATAATCACGGTATCGAGCCATTGGCGATGCGCTTTCAATCCCTTCAAGTCATCAAAGAGAATCTGATCAAGGCGATCTGGCGTAGGTAGTGCCACCATTACCTCAAGCGTTCTTGCGGAAGAAGAGGCGTGTGTTGCAAACCGTTTGAGCCAAATCGTGTCGGCTACCGCGATGTGGTTCAGTGTGCCAAAAATCGAGCCGAAGAACGCGCCACGCTCTTCAGCTAGTTCAGAGGCGCTCAGCTTACCGGCGGCATCATAGAGGTTAGTGTTCATCCACTGGTTATAAGTGGCTAACTGTTCGAAGTGTTGTTGAAGTGTCATGAGTTAAGACCCAAAAGCAGCATCTATTTAGAACGTTTGAAATATGGGGGAAGAACAGCATCACCGCCCGCCTGCTACATCAATGAATGACCCCGTTACATAAGAGGCTTCGTCCGAGAGCAACCAAGCGATGGTATTAGCCACTTCTTCAGCGCTACCGCCACGCTGCATAGGAATCTGGGGAGCTAAACGATCAACCCGCCCTGGTTCTCCACCATCGGCATGCATATCAGTGTAGATAAAACCGGGGCGAACGGCGTTAACACGAATCCCCGAGCCAGCAACTTCGCGAGACAACCCCTTGGTTAGGGTATCCATGGCACCTTTCGATGCAGCGTAGTCAACATATTCAAAGGGCGAGCCTGTTTGCGAGGCAAGCGACGAGACATTGACGATTGCACTACCTGCTGGGAAGCGCCTGACGGCTTCTCTAGAGCACAGAAAACAGCTGACCACATTGCTATTAAGCACTTGGTTGAAGCGCTCAAGGTCGATATCGACCAGCTTGGATTGAGTAAACAGTATCCCTGCATTATTAACCAAATGCGTCACCTCGCCCAAGCGCTCCTCTGCTGCATCAAACAGGCGGATAACGTCAGCTTCACTGCTAACATCCGCTTGATAGGCAAACGCTCGACCACCCGCTCGAATAATGCAATCAGCCACATCATCTGCCAGCTCCCTATTAGCAAGATAGTTCACGCACACTGCATAGCCTTTTGCGCCCAGCAATTTTGCGGTGGCCGCTCCGATACCTCGGCTTCCCCCTGTCACGATGACCACTTTCGACATAACGTTTCCTCGCTGACTCTTTAGTCACAAACCCACCTTGCACATTAAACCCACGATAGTTCTTTGGGTAGCGCCCTTTTTGCTGCTGCAAGTTAATTAATTGACTGGCTATTGATTTCTTGCCACCTCACAACTACTGTATATAAAACCATGTCAAAAGAGGTGAACCATGACATCTCTTGGAACACCAAGCTCCTATAAGGGTCGCGGGGCAACATACGACCCACACAATCGTTTTGCGCCTACCCGTAGCGTGGCGGAAGATGACGGTTGGTGGCGGGAAGAGGCCTCTACGACTATCGCTACCGAAGTGCGTGAGGAGGTGAGCAAAAGTGCTTTGTCGTGGAATCGCTCACCAGATTTACCTTTTGATCGCTCGCTGAACCCGTATCGCGGCTGTGAGCATGGCTGCGTTTACTGCTATGCCCGCCCTTCTCACGCCTACTGGGACTTATCGCCAGGGCTAGATTTTGAAACCAAGCTGATTGCCCGTAGCGGTTTAGTGGAGCGGTTAACCGAAGAGCTGTGCCACCCTAATTACGTGTGCCGCCCGATCAACCTTTCCGGCAACACCGACTGCTATCAGCCGTTAGAGGCCACCTACCAAACCACCCGCCGTTTGCTGGAGCTGCTACTGGAGTGTCGCCATCCGGTAACGCTGGTGACTAAAAGCACCTTGGTGCTGCGCGATTTAGAGCTTCTGGCGGAAATGGCCGAGCACCGGCTGGTGCGTGTGTTTGTCAGTTTGACCAGCCTGGATGCCCAATTGAAACGCACATTAGAGCCACGGGCGGCATCACCTCAGGCGCGCTTGCGGGCGATTCGTGAACTGAATACAGCAGGCATTCCCGTGGGTGCTTTAATTTCACCGGTTATTCCGGGGCTAACCGATCATGAAATAGAAAAACTCTTGGAAGCCGCCAGCCGTGCAGGAGCGCGAACCGCCGCCTGGATGCTGCTGCGCTTACCCTATGAAGTGGCGCCGCTATTTGAAGCCTGGTTAGAAGCCCACTACCCGGAGCGCGCGGCGAAAGTGATGAGCCTAATGCGTCAGTGCCGTGGCGGTAAGGCGTACGATGCCAAGTTTGGTAAACGCTTTCGCGGTGAAGGGGTATTTGCTGATTTAATTGCGCAACGCTTTGCCCGCGCCAGCCGCCAGTGGAACATGCAGGATCGCACCGAGCAGGGCTTAAACACCCGGGACTTTCGCCCACCACGAGCGCAGCAGGATTTATTCATTTAAGCTAAGCAGCACGCGCATAAAATAGTTGCAAAGGAAGCCGAATGCCCGCTCTTAGCAAAACCAAATCGAGTTTTTACCGCCGCTTATACGTCGCCCATTTGATCGAACAGGGCGCTGCCAGTGTACCTGCGCTAATCGAGGCCACCGGCATGCCACGACGCACCGCCCAGGATACGATCGCCTCCCTTGCCGAGTTGGATATCGAGTGTGTATTTACTAAGGATGACGGCGAGCGCCACAACATTGGTCGCTACCAGATACGTGATTGGGGGGCGATAGATCCACGCTGGGTGGCCACCCACGCCGAGCGGCTTAAACAGGCGCTTGGCTATGCTATTTAGCCATTATCATTAGACTCTGCCCAGGCCAGCCGTGCAGCGTTGAGGGTAACCGTCAGCGAACTTGCCGCCATGGCGAGTACCGCTACTAGCGGGGGGATCGCCATCAGCACTACCAGCCCGAGTGCCAAGGTATTGTAGAGCGCTGAAAAGAACAGATTCTGAACCATGATGCGTCGCGTACGTTTAGCAATACTAAGCAGTTTGACTACCCCACCCATCCCCGGCGTCATTAGCTGTGCGGAAGCCCCTTCGCGGGCGGCTTCGCTGGCATTTAATGGAGCGATGCCAACATCTGCCGCGGCTAGGCTCAAGGTATCGTTTAAGCCATCACCCACGTAGAGCGTTGGCGATGGCAACCCCTGCAAAAGCCGCGCTTTGGCTTCAGGCGAGCGCTGGGCATAGCAAGCTTCTCTTCCAAGCCCCACCCGTTCACCTAACCAACTAACCGCCCCCTCCCGATCACCGCTGATCATTGCCACCACATACCCTGCATCTAGCAGGTGTTTCACGCTTTTTTCAGCATCTTCCACTGGCTGATCAGTAAGATAGAGCGTGGCTAGCCAGCCTGCACCATCAGCTACCATCACTTGAGTAGCAAAGGCCAGCGCTGTGTCCTCCTCGTGGTCTGGCAGCGCTATCTGATGGCGAGAAAGCCAACCGGCGCTGCCTACCATCAGCCATTCACCGTTGCTCAAGCGCACATGGCGCCCTTCCCCAGGCGCTTCGTTTACGTCCACGCATTGCTCGTGATGTTGATCATGTTGGCTGCCCGACCAGCACGCTAACGCTTGTGCCAAGGGGTGTTCGCTGCCAGCAACAGCGGCTCTGAGCTTGCGCTGCAAAGTGTGCTTATCAATGCCCTCCCTGGCCTGCCAGTACAGCACCGAGTGGCTACCAGTGGTTAAGGTACCGGTTTTATCCAGCGCTACCGAGCGAATGTGTGCCAGGATTTCGAGCGCTGCCGGGTCGCGTAGCGCAACACCCTGCTGCATGGCCTGGCCGCTACCAGCAAGACTTGCCAGCGGCACCGCAAGCCCCACGGCGCAAGGGCAAGCAACCACTAACACCGAAAGTGCGCGCACAAAGGCTTCCTCCCAGCCCAGCCCAAATAGCAACGCAACAGGCAGCGTTAACATCGCTAGCACTAGGGCTAGCGGGCTTAGCCAAGCAGCAAAACGGTCAGCAAGCTTCTGTAATTCGCCTTTTTTAGCCTGATAGCGGCGCATTTCGTCACACAGCCGATCCAGTCGCCGCTTGCCTACCCCAGCACTCACCTGCATTACCAGCGGCGTTGTCCCCAGGTAGCGGCAGCCCGCGTAGACCTTCTGTCCTGCATTAAAGTAGCGAGGCAGGCTTTCGCCAGTAAGCGAGGCAGTATCGATCCAACCTGGGGCTTCCAGGATCCCATCAAGGGCTATCAACTCACCGGGCGCTAGCTCGACACGCGTTCCCTTTGTCACTTCATCTACAGGAACCGATCCCCAGCGCTCGTTCTGCCAAACCGTTATGTCATCATTAGGAAGCGCCAGGGCATCGAGCGCTTTTAGCCCACGGTGACGGCACAGCGTTTCCACCAGCCGACCAACCAGTAAAAGCACAATAAGCATCACCGCCGTGTCGAAATAGACCTCGTTAGAGCCGCGCCCTAGTAGCCAAACCGAGACCACCACCGCGCCGATAACACCCAGGCTAACTAAAACATCCATGCCGGGGCGCTTGGCGAGCAGCGTTCGCCACCCGGCCCGGTAAAACGGCACGCCTGCGAACAGCACGACAGGTAAGGAGAATGCCCCCGATACCCACGCCACCACCAGTTCAATCCGCTCCGAAGGCAATGCACCCGCATATATCAATAGTGAAGCGAGCATCGTCCACATGCCGAACAGCGAACCGACCATTAACCTCAGCGTCAGGTAGCGGCTCTCCTCTTCTAAACGTCCATGGGCATCTGCCACCGGCTCAAGTTCCGTAAGCCGATAGCCCAAACGTTTAACCTTTGGGGCGAGCGTTGGGAGCTGGACAGCGGCGGGTGTACCGCTGATGCAGAGGGCTGCACTTGGGTAGTGGACGCTAACCTCATGCACGCCTTCGAGCCTCTTAAGCGAGCCCTCCACGGCCAGGGCACAGCTGGTGCACCACATACCGTGGAGGGTATAGAGCTGCTCTTCCTCTTTGTTAAGCGCATCGCTTACAGGCAAGGCGGAATACCAATAATCGGCATTGCAGCAAACACAACGCTTAAGGTAGAGAAAAGATACAGCCCGGCGGAAACAGTGGCATTAAAGCGCAGCCGCCCTTCATGGCGCCTAGCCATGCGGCAACAACCCACTGTTAGCACCGCCAGTAACGCAATCGCCGCGATACTAACCACCAGCAGCATAGCGTTTACCAGGGTGAATACGCCCTGCTCGGGAGCAGGCGGCGCAACTGAGCAGGCTATTGCGTGCCCGCCGTAAACGGCTACGAACCAGATACACCATAGCGTTAAGCCAATGACGAAATGTAAGGGATGGGTAAGATGTAACCGCTGCATCGTGATGGACATTAACTTAGCTCCCTATCACACGCGGCAACACGGCAAGCGCGCCCACGAGTATCCAGAACGTCACCAGGTTATAGCGCCACCACTGGGCAACCACGGCAGGCTCGAAAGGCGCATGGGCACCCACATAGCCATAACCTACCCGCAGGCCCTGAAGCAGGGTCAGCACCGCGCCTAAACCGCCGTGTAGCAGCGCATAGGCCAGCCCGACCATAATGATCGCATCATGGGAGGTATCGGTCACCGCCAAGTCTGCACTCAACAGCACCCAAAGCGTTATCGCAACCTGAACAAAGCCTAGGGCACTGATGCAATACATGCCCACAGCCAGCCCCGCATCCTTACCCTGGCGCAAACCGCGCACCAGTTTTTCGAGAATTCCCACGCCAGCAGTTAGCGCCACCCCGGCAAGGATCAGCCCCACCAAGGAGAGCGGTGAGGTCTCAGGCATCCGCCACTCAGGGGACACCGTCCATAGATAGAACCAGCCAAACAGGTAAGAGAGAAAGAACGAACCATTGGCCAGCAGCGTGATCGACATGGCCCATAAGCCTGGACCATCCATGGTGCGCGAGTGCAGCGGTGGATCACCGGGGGCTACCTCTGCATCTGGCGCCGCTTTTGGATGCGCACCATTCTCCCAAGACCAGCGCAGTAGAAATAGTCCGGCCACGACAACGGCTATACCCGCCAGCGGATATAGCCGCGTCAGCAGGCTTAAACACACCACGGCCAATGCCATTGCGGCGAACAGCGGCCACCAGGAGTTACCCGGCAGGTGAATGATTTCACGCACTTTGCCCGTTAATGGGTCGGTGCCCCACATCTCCCGCCGGCCATGGGTAGCCACCGCCAAGCTATGTTGCCCTTCTGCCATGGTGCGCGGTAGATCCGGGTCATCCCATAGTGGGTGGCGCGTATCGATCTTTGGCAGGCTGACAAAGTTATAGGCGCTGGGTGGCATACTGTTGGCCCACTCCAGGGTATCCGCGTTCCAGGGATTATGCTTAGCGGGTTTGCCAAAACGGAAGTGCAGCGCAAAATCCAGCAGCACCATGGCAATCCCCGCCGACATAATAAAGCTACTCATGGATGACAGCAGGTTGAAAATATCCCAGCCCATGCCCGTTTCATAAGAGTAGACCCGCCGCGGCATCCCCAAAAGGCCAGTCCAGTGCATGATCAAGAAAGTGCCATTAAAGCCCAAAAAGGTGAGCCAAAAGCCCCATTTGCCCAGGGTTTCAGAAGGCATTCGCCCTGAAAACAGCGGCAGCCAGTAGTAGAGTCCGGCAATCAGCGGGAAGAACATGCCCCCCACCAACACATAGTGCATATGCGCCACCACAAAGTGGGTATCGTGCACCTGCCAGTTAAAGGGCACCAGCGCCAGCATTACTCCAGTCAAACCTCCACACACGAAGATAATCAGGAAGCCCATGATCCATAGCATTGGAAGCTTCATTTTGGGCTTACCCAGCCATAGCGTAGCCAGCCAGACAAACACCTGAATCGCGGTAGGTACCGCCACCAGCATACTGGCCGCGGAGAAGAATGCTTGAGCCAGTTGCGGAATACCCACGGTAAACATGTGGTGAACCCATAGTCCGAAACTGATAAAGCCTGTCACGGTAATGGCGAAGACCACCCAGCCGTAACCAACGATCGGACGGCCAGCAAACACTGGTATCAGCGTGGAGACAATGCCCGCCGCAGGCAGGAAAATGATGTAAACCTCGGGATGGCCGAACAGCCAAAATAGGTGCTGCCATAGAATCGGATCACCGCCACCGGTCACTTCAAAAAAGGGCATCCCCACTGCGCGCTCAAGCTCCAGTAGAATACTGCCCAGAATCAGCGGCGGGAAACCGACCACGATCATCAGCGCCATGGCAAGGATATACCAGGCAAACAGCGGCATTTTGTGCAGCGCCATGCCCTGAGTGCGTGTACGCAGTATCGAGACCACCAATTCGACCCCGGCAGACAGCGCTGAGATCTCAACGAAGGTGATCCCTAACAGCCAGAAATCTGAGCCCAAACCCGGTGAATACTCGCTGCCACTAAGCGGGGTATACATAAACCAGCCGCTATTAGGCGCCATCTCCAGAATCAAACTAAACGATAGGATGATACCGCCAAACAGATAGCACCAGTAACCCAGGGATGTTAGCCGTGGGCAGACCAGATCTCGGGCGCCGATCATCTTGGGAATCATATAAATCGCCAACCCTTCCAGCATGGGGATGGCGAACAGAAACATCATCACCGTGCCATGCATGGTGGTGACTTGGCTATAGATATCCGGCGACATAAAGTCTTGATCAGGGAGCGCCAGCTGGGCTCGCACCAGCATGGCTAACAGCCCGCCGAGCAAGAAGAACGCCATCCCGGTCACCATAAAGCGCAGGCCGAGAGTGGTGTGATTCACAATGGTGAGGGCTTTTAAGCCACGCGGATTGCCCCAGATATCGTGCAAGTCACTGTGCAACTGGTTGGGGCCTGCGATGTTATCGCCTTCTGGGGTCGCTTCACGGTTAATGGTGGTCATGGGGTTAGCGTCTCCAGCCAAGCCCCCAGGGACGCCAAGGTGGCCGTCTCAATATCATCGTGGGGCGGCATTTTGTTGCCCGGTTTTAAGCGTTGGTGGTGCTTAAGCCAGTGGGTAACTGCGCCCTCCTTCATGGCTATTATCCCTGCCCCTAGGCTAGTCCGACTGCCAAGATCAGAAAGATCCGGCCCCTCCTCCCCAGAGGATAGTCCCGCTACCCGGTGGCAGCTCGCGCAATGGGTCATAAATGACTCCCTGGCAGGCTCATGCTGCTGATCGTTTGCAGCTAGCGACGATAATGCTTCCGTTTGACGGGCGGCCAGCCAAGCGTCGTACTCGTCACGCCCGACGGCTTCCACATAGAGTTGCATCTGGGCATGTTGGGCGCCGCAGAACTCTGCGCACTGAGCACCAAATACCGCCGGTTCGTCCGCTTCCAAGCGTATTTTGTTCACTCGCCCTGGGATCATATCGATCTTGCCGCCCAGGCGAGGCACCCAGAAAGCGTGAATAACGTCCGCACCAGTAACGTGAAAATCGACTGGCTCACCAGCGGGCATGATGAGCTGATTTGAAGTCACCACCTCTCCCCCTTCTGCGCCGGGGTAGCGCACTTCCCACCACCACTGGTGGCCAATCACTTCAATTACCTCCGGCGGTTCTGCCAGGGGCAACGGTAAAAGCCGCTGGCCGGTGGGCACACCAAAGGCCAGTAGTGCGGTAATGCTGGCCACCGGCAGCACAATGCCACCGCCAATAATCCAGCGACGCGCTATTTTTCGCTCCTCGGCAGGCGTACGTACAACCTCCTTGCGCTTGAAGGTATACAGCCAAAAAGCAGTCACCAGCACCAATACCACAGTGCCAAAACTCAGCATTACCCACCAAATCATCGCCACGTCTCGCGCGGCTTGGCCTGCCGGGTCTAGAATAGACTTATCCCCCGCGCAACCGGCTAATAGCAGGCCGACTAACAGCGCTAGCGGTGTGTCAAGTGAGTTGACCCGCTGCTTGGTTAAGCGTTGAATTATCAGCCTCATCCCTTGAATTCCTTTTTCTGCCCACAGGAAGTGATCATGGCAAAGCCTCGCCAGCGCTCGATTAAAAGCCACGCATCTCTCGCCGGCCATCCGCTTCATCCCGTGATGATTCACTTTCCCGTCGCAGCCCTGATGGCGCTGGTGGCAAGCGATATCGGTTTCCTGCTTAGCGGCGACCCATTCTGGTTGCGCGCCAGCTTGTGGCTGGCCGGTGTCGGCGCATTTGGCGGTTGGATTGCCAGCACGGCAGGCATTATTGACCTGGTCACTGTGCCGCGCATTCGCCGCCTGATTACCGGCTGGAGCCACGCTATCGTCGCGGTGGTGATGCTCTCGTTGGCGTCGCTGAACTGGCTGCTGCGCTTCAACGACCCGAGCGCGATTTTGCCTTGGGGGCTGGCCGTATCGCTGCTCACCGCCGCGTTGATCGCTTTGGCAGGCTGGCTGGGTGGGCAGTTGGTGTATGAGCACGCCGTGGGGGTCGACGTTGAGGATTAAAACTAAGCTGTTAAAAGACACGGCGTTAGCTCCAATCCAGTGGCTTAGCTAACACAAGCCCCAGCACACCTATAATGCCCGCTAACGCAACACATAGCGCCGTCCAGTTGGCGGGTTTTACCCAGCGGTAGTGGCCCATCTCAAGGCGCAAGATTAACCAGCCAAAGCTGCCATGAGCGGCGACCATGGCCACCACGGCACCCAGCTTTAAGATCAGCCAGCCGCCCAACACACCATGGATGAGAAATAGCAGCGTGCCCGAGGCAATAGCGACTAAAGCGGCCGGGGTAGCGACTGAGTTATAAAAAAACCGCGGCATGGGCGGTGTGCCCTGAGCGAAGCCCGCGTCTTTGCGAAGCTGCAGTGCCTGGCTAAGCAAGGCGGGCAGATAAAGCAGTGAGCCGCACCAGATCACTAGCGCGGCAATGTGAAGCAGTTTAAGCCAAGGCATCGGGGCTTCCTTGCGTTGCGTAAGGCGGGGGCAGATCACCCCTAACCTTAGTCAAAGCACCCCTTTATGGCTAGCCGTTCAACTTACCTGGATCTCATAACCAGTGAATTTGCGGAGATTAATGACCCCACTATCAAGGATCAAATACTGCCCTTTGACGCCTTGCAGCACGCCTTCGACCAGCGGCTGTTTATCAAAGTTATGCGACACCACTTTTTTGGGAAAAACGCTGACGGGGTAGTGAAAATGTTGCGCTGGCTGTTCCAACAAGCGAATGGCGTCCGCACCATGGGTTTCGCGCAGTTGGTGCAACCCATCGGCTAGCAGGGTTAGCAAACGGTCACGCTCGGCACTTAAATCCATGGTTTCGACGTCGCCCTTGAGCATCGCACGCCAATTGGTGCGGTCGGCCACCTGCTCTTTAAACAGAATTTCGACAAAACCGGACTGCTGACGAGTATCCACTTCAAGAATCGGCAGCGCCTGGATCGCGCCTTGATCCAGCCAGCGGGTAGGCATTTGGGTTTTGCGAGTGATGCCGACTTTAAGCCCCGACGAGTTAGCCAAATAGACGATATGGGGCTGGAAGCAGTGCCGCTCGCCCCACTCCGGCTCACGGCAAGTGCCTTGGAAAAAGTGGCAGGTTTCCGGCTTCATAATGCAGGTATCGCACTGGGCTAGCCGCTTGAAGCAGGGGTAACAGTGGCCTTGGGCAAAGCTCTTCTTGGTTGCTCGCCCGCAGTGGGTACAGGCAATTGCTCCCGTCCACCGCAAACTAAGCGGCTCACCGATACGCTCGTTAAGCGCAACACGGTGCTCACCCGCGCGTAAGTGGTAAACCACCGGCTGATCTTGGCGGCCAGGTAGCGCTGCCGCCATTTTGCTTAAACAGCCCTGTACTGAAAAGCCCGGTACTGCCGCTTCAATCACGCGTGGCATCCCGTGCCAAACCCGCCATTTCAGGCGTTACGCCAGCACCGCTAGCCGCTGCACCGCAGGTACGCTGCTCTAAATACCCTACGCGACTCTCTTCCGGCACGTTGTTCTCCACCTCAAAGCGCATGACGGCTTCCAAGCAGAGTTCGGTCTGTTCCGGCGTTAAGCGGCGACCGTCGGGCCATTTGCGCAGCGATACCGCCTGTTTAAGGCTTTCGTAAATCGCTGGGGTCATCTGGTTGATCATTTTTTCGAACGTCATTTCGCTCATTGCAGGCCTCTTAACGGTTTTTCAAACGGCGGGATGAATAATACCAGCCTGTGACAAGCCCCACGAGTAGACCGCCCAAATGTGCTTCATTAGCGACATTGCCAAAACCAACGCTGCCCGCCATATCAGTCATGGTGAACACCATCCAGCCGAGCATAAAGACCACCAGCATTTGCGGTACAAAGAAGCCGCTTTGGGGCACCCTGCGTGACATCAACCAAACGTGAGCCAGTAAGGCATATACCACCCCGGACATGCCACCGAATAGCACGGTGCCGGTCGCGTACTGCGCCACATTCGCGCCAACGCCCGCCACAATCAACAGCAGTAACATGGTACGGCTGCCTTGGAGTGCTTCAATCTGACGTCCGAAGTACCACACCCACATCAGGTTAAATATTAAATGCATCCAGCCAAAGTGCAGAAAAGCAGGCGATAAAAAGCGCCATACTTGTCCTGACGTAAGCGTTTGAGACAGATTACCGAAGACCAGCTCACCCCCTGAAATACCTATCGGCACGATGGTTAGAGTGACAATCAACTGGTCACCAAAAACACCTATCAGGGCAAATACCACCAGACTAATGACAATCATCAGCGCCGTTACCGGCACTTGCTTTAGCGATGCCAAGAAGTTGGTCATGGTGCGCGGGCGCTGAGCAGCCTGATGAAGCACCAGGGGTTCGCCCCGCTGCCAGCGCTCTAGCAGTGCTTTAAGTTCGCCAAGCTGGCGTGGGTCGGCTATCCATAGCAGTTGGCCGTCCGCTTCATCGGTAATGCGGTGACCAATGCGGTGGCGCCAGAGTGCTTGGCGAAGTTCACTGGTATCCGCGTGATCGGGCAGAAGCATCACTGGATGCATGACATCCCTCTAATCAAAGCGCTTGCGGCATGCTGACCGCAGCGGGTAGCTATTGAAGACAACTACTGAATGAACCACACGGTTGCCAACAAACAGGCAAAAAAAACCGGCGGTGGGAACCGCCGGAGAATAAAAGCAAGGGATCATTCAAGGGAACACTTACTCAGATGGCCGGCGGCAGGGTTAGTTCAGCCGTTTTGAAAAAAATATGTAATTTTATGTAATAAAAAGAAACAACTGTTAATCAAAGTCGATTTCCCAGGGTTTGGGCAGCGCCCTTTCCTCTTTTGGTACCTTAATCCACACAAAATGGTCGGCATTTAATACTCTCTCACCACTCCAGCGATAAGCCACTAAACGCCCATATTTCACGGCACTGTAATCTAGGCAGGCAATATTATGTGTCGGCAGTGCCGGTATGCCTTCACACCAGTAGTGGCCGATAAACAACGGCGGCTGCTCTGGCCCGTAGTAGCTAAGTTTCTGGCGCTCTTCGTGGGTCAATGCGCGCGTTTCAAGGTCGCCGGGCAAGTTATCCGGTTGAAAGACGACATCACCCCACTGCTGAGGTGCCTGGGCCCAAAAGTGGGCGCGAAAGCTTTGTCTTGTAAAGCCATCGCCAGAGTGTATCGCAATACCTTTGGGTAGTGAGACATGAGGGCCCCGGGTGAGGCGGTCTAAAATTCGAAACGCCTGGGTTTTGGAGTTGGTGGACTCAATCAGAAACTGTGTGTCCATGCAGTAATCAGGGCGGCGCTGTTTCAGCTCTTCAATCAGCGCCTCATCCCAGCAGGCATGCACCACGCGGATACCATCGATTTCCAAGCACAAAGGGATGGTTTTAAACCACGCCAGGGTGTCTTCCCACTCGTTGGTGTAGTCGCGATACTGCTCTAGGGTGTCCTGAATAATACGATTATGCCGCGGCGTATGTTCGCGCAACCAGCGTTTGTGGCTACCTGCAGGCCCAGGATGGGTATACGCCAGGGCGTTATACTCGTGATTGCCCATGACGATATACGCTTCGCCCTGCTCGACCATTCGCCGGGCAATGGTCACTGCCAGGCGAATTCTCGGGCCACGATCAATCAAATCACCGAGGAAAATCACTTTGCGACGCGGGTGGCGATAGACGCCGTTGCGCTGGTGGTAACCCAATTTTTCCAGTAGTGAGGCCAGCGTAGCACCGCAGCCGTGGACATCGCCAATGAGGTCGTATCCCTCCATACTCAATCCCCCAACCGATGGCTCCAGCCTAATTTGCTGCGCAGCACTTCGTAAAAATTATGCCCGATGGGGTGCACCAGCTGGATACGCTCAGGCTTGCGGGTAATCACCAGCACATCGTTGGGCTTGGCTACCGCGCGAGTTTGTCCATCGCAGCTGATATGCGGGTAGGACTGGTTGGTTTCGCCAATGTGAATACGTATTTCACTAGCGGCATCAATCACAATGGGGCGACTCGACAGCGTATGAGGAAACATCGGCACCAGCGTCACAACATCCAGTTTGGGGTGCATGATCGGCCCGCCGCCAGAGAGCGCGTAGGCCGTCGAACCGGTGGGAGTGGCAACGATCAAGCCATCGCTGCGCTGGCTATACACAAACTGACCATCGATAAACAGCTCAAACTCTATCATGCGCACCGCTTTACCAGGGTGCAGCACGACTTCGTTCAAGGCATCGCCATTACCCACGGCCACGCCATTACGGTAGAGCACAGTATCGAGTAAAAAACGCTGTTCAACCTCAAACTCCCCCGCCAGCACTTCACTGACGCGGGTTTCCAACTCATCTGGGGAGATATCGGTAAGAAACCCCAGGCGGCCCCGATTAACGCCTAAAATCAGCGTACCGCTGCGGCATAGCGCACGCGCCGCGCCCAATAGACTGCCATCGCCCCCTACCACAATCACCAAGTCACACAGCTCGCCCAGCATGCGGCGGCTGGCTTCCGGCTGACCATGGTGCGGTATGACAGTAGCGGTGCGATCTTCCACTAATACCGAGTAGTCATGGGCGACCAGGTAGGTTACCAACCGCTGAAGGGAGTCGACCACTTTGTCACTCCCCAGCCGACCAATCAGCCCAATAGTTTTAAAGGTTCTGCTTGATTGATCGCTGGAGGGCGCTGACTTAGCGTCTGCTGATAAGGTGTTGCTCATGGGCCGACTCTCGCTAACATAAGTCGCCATTATGGGGACACCTCAGCTATCGGGCAAATAGGCTTAGCTAACGGCTACCTGACGACGCTGGCACCACCAGTGATTGAGCCATAGGGAGGCGGCCATGATAAGTGCCCCCAACAGCAAACGCGGAATATCCGCATCGCGGTTCCAAATCACTAGATTGACGATTAGCCCCGCCGGCACCAGCGCATTATTCATAATCGCTAAAGTGCCTGCATCTACTTTGGTGGCGCCCTGGTTCCAGGCAAAATAGCCCACGCCAGAAGCCACTAGCCCCAACCATGCGAGCACGCCCCACTGTAGTGACGTGGTAGGCAGTGCTGCGCTGTTACCAAAGAGTAAATAAGCAGGCAGGGCCACGACCATCGCGCCAATAAAGAACCAACCAAACACGTTGTGCCACGCCAGGGTAGGTGGCAAATCAGCGGCTAAACGGCGATAGCCTACCTGACCAAGCGCGAAACAGAGGTTGGCCCCCTGCACAACTAAAAAGCCTGCCCAGAAACCGCTATCAACGCCGTCATAGCGAATCACCCCCGCCCCAACGACGGCGAGCAGTGCAGTCACGATATAAATCGGCGTAAAACGCCCAAACAGCAGATCATCCAGTAGCGCGATATAAATAGGCGTGAAGATAGTAAACAGCAGCACTTCAGGTACCGACAGCAGCAGAAAGGATTGATAGAAGAAGGTGTACATTACTCCCAGCTGTATAGCACCTAAGCCCATAAGCGCCAGCCGGTGCTTACCCCGCAGAAGGCTGGGTCTTAAAAAAGGCAGGAAGACCAGGGTAGCAAGCGTTACCCGCAAAAGTACTGCAAAGTAGCTGTCGACCTGGCCCGCCAAGTAAACGCCTATCAGCGAAAATGAGAACGCCCATAGCGCCGTGACGCCTATCAAATAACCCATCGTAAACCCCGACTTGTAAATTAGTTTACCGGGATTATACGCACCTGGATCAGGCTGCCAAGTAGTTAACGTCTGCAAGGGTCTTTAGTTAACGCTGCTGCAACCACCAAAAAGCATACACGACACCGGGCAGCCAGCCCGCTAGGGTTAGCAACACAGCTACCCCTACTCGCTTACGATCACCATCAGTTAGCCCTACCGCCAGCGGCGGCAATAGTAACGCAAGAGCATAGTAGGCGAATCTTAACGCTCCAGGCTCCGGGACAGTTTGTTCCGCTTGCTCTAAGGGCGTCGCTTTAGGCGGCGTAGCTTTGGCAGACGCGGCTTCGGCAGGCGCTGGATCAACGTTAGGCGTCGGAGTGAAGTGCTCCACTGAGCTGGAGGCTGGTTCAGCCGCGGCCTTAGCTGCCCGCTCCTGGGCAAGTCGGTGGGCTTCTTTATCAATTTTTTGCTCTAGGGTTTCAGCCCCTTCTGCCAGGTCATCGTGATAACGCTCCCAATCCTCCCAGTCGTGAGGCGTCCCCGATTTTGGCCGCTGGTGACCGGAACCCCGCGCACGCTCCCAGGCCTTCTCTTCCAAGGTATTTGGCCGGTCAGGGTCGCGGTCGAGCCCTACCCCTTTGCGGTTTAAGTACTCACGTGCATCCATGAGTAGCTCCTTATTTCGTTAACTTGCAGGTCATTTGAGCAGTTAGAAAATTAACAGCTTAGAAAATTCAGTACTTATAGCGTTGAAAAAACACGGCTTGCAGTTAGAACACAGCGGCTTAAATCGCCTACAGTGAAAGTGTTGAAGCTACTTTAGCACTTAGCGACGACTTATCAGTTCGCATAATTTGCGATACCCGATTTGCCATAGCGCTGAATACGATGAGCGAGGAGCGCCCACCATGAATAGAGCAACCCCTAGCATCGTCCGCGATATCATGTCCCGTGATTGCTACCGCGTTTCACCCAACGCCTCGATAACAACCTTGGCCAAGGGGCTGGCACTGCATCGCCTGCCTGGCGCACCGGTTGTGGATGAGAGTGATCGTTTAATCGGCTTTATTTCGGAGCAGGATGTCATGGGACGTGTGCTGGACAGCATTTATCATGACGATGAAGCGCCCCTGGTGAAAGAGATGATGCGCCACGAAGTGCTCAGCGTCTCTCCCAATAAAAGCATTACCGACCTAGCCCAGGAGATGCTAGGCCCTAAACCCAAAGTCTACCCAGTAGTGGAACAGCAGCGTCTAATAGGAATTGTGACACGACGTGATATCCTGGTAGCGCTGCTGGCTATACGTCGCCACTAGCAGAGTGCTTAACGGTTTCAAATCAGGTGTCGAAGAACAGTTGAGCTTTAGACAAAAAAAAGCCGCTACTCAAGAAGTAGCGGAAGCAAGGGATCAAAACAAAGAGCCAGGACAACAACTTTAGCGACTGCTATCGCGATGTTGCCTGTACATACTCAGACACGCTATGAAGTAAAAGTTCGCAAAAAAGTAAAATTTCCGACCCGAGCGGCGCCAAGCGTATAATAACGTAGCTATTTATTAACGGATGACGCCCAGGAGCAGAGCGAATGGCGCTGTATTTATTAGTGTTTGGAGTCTGCTTACTCGTGATTGGTGCGGTAATGCTGGTGCTGATGACGTCAAGCACCCCACGTTACCGTACTGAGCCTAAAGATTTACTGGCGCTGTTTGATAAAGCGCTCAGCAGCCAAGTGAGCGAAACCGAGTGGAACGCGATAATCGGTTACCCTATTCGGCACAACGAGTACTTGGACGGCATCAGGCGCCGTGCCGCACACCTGATGGAACAGCACGGCCGCCGTTGGATGGTTGCCCAGGGCAAGCCGTTGCTCAATCAAGAGGGACAGGCAGAGCTTCAGGCCCTTCGCGACCATTTATCCGCCCACACTGCCCTTCGCCAGCAGTAGCTGTTGTGTTTTGAAGGCGTATTGCGGTTCAGGAGACCTAATGCAATTCAGGAGAACTGCATGCCCAGTACCATTCGACAAATACCGCTAGCTAGCGCTACACATCACCACACACATGATTTTCATCAGATTGTGATTACGCTATGCGGCTCTTCAGAATTTGAAATTGAAGGCTTGGGTGGGCGAGTAAATGCATTCTCGGGCTGTATCGTGCCCGCTAACCACGAGCACTACTACTCAGGTTACGGCCATAACCGGCAGTTAATTTTCGATCTTCCCGAAGACGCCCCTGCGCTAACCGGTGAGAACCGCGAACTGGTAGCACTATTCGATGCCCCACGCTTTTTTGGCCTGGATAACGCACTACGCCACTACCTAGCGTTTATGCAGAGCGAACTTGCTCAAGGGTTGGATACATCGACAAACTCCTTTCAGCAAGACCGTTTAGCCGCCACGCTTTTGGGTTCACTAAAAGCGCGCCTAGGTACTACCGCCAACAGTACGCAGCAGCGCTTGGATTTGACGCGTATTAACCGTTTTATTCGTCAACATCTCGCTGAAGAGCTCCGCGTCGCTGATCTAGCGCGGCTCGCCTGTCTAAGCGAAGCGCATTTTTCCGACTGCTTCCGCGCTCAAACGGGGCTTTCGCCCTGGCAGTACGTCAAGCGCCAACGTCTACATGCGGCCCGTCAACTGATCCTGCAAAGCCGCTTGCCCCTCACCGATATTGCGATTCAAACCGGCTTTGCCAACCAAAGCGCGCTCTCTCATGCATTTCGCCGCAGTTACGGATTATCGCCGCGGAAATTACGCCAGGCAGATGTACCACCGATCTCGATTAACCCATCAAACGCTGCTTTAGGGTCAGTAGCAGGCCAGTAAAAACTCTACTAAAGTCGTATAAAGGCTACTCTTGCCGCGGAATTGACACGTTTTGCCCTGAAATCAACATACACCAAAGGTAGCTGCACTCTACATTCGCTTATTTGCTTGGGCGAAATGCCCTGTTACCCATTTGTTCTGTTCAGACTTTCGGGGGCTTCAATGCTCAATGCCAACCACATGCGTGACCCTGCCATCTGGCAAACCGATCTCGACACCCTCATGGCGCGCGTTAGCGACCACTACCTAGTGGACGAAAATAGTTACGTCAGTGAACTGATCGAGGTGCTGAATGCCAACCGCGAAGATTTCGCCCGCATTGAAGCCAATACCGCTGCGCTGGTTGAGGACGTCCGTAAGATGGACACGGCTGTCGATACCATCGACGAACTGTTACAGCAGTACAGCCTGGATACCCATGAAGGCCTGATGCTGATGTGCCTTGCGGAAGCTATGCTGCGCATCCCCGATAAAGCCACCGCCGACGCCTTGATCGAGGACAAACTCGGCCCCGCCGATTGGCAGTCTCACCTAGGTAAGAGCGAATCCTGGATGGTCAATGCCTCTACCTGGGGCTTATTGATGACTGGACGTGTGCTGAAAATGGATCACCCTAAGGAGGGTCAGCCCGCCAGCTTTATTAATCGCATGGTCAATCGCATGGGCGAGCCGGTTATTCGCCGCGCCATGTACGAAGCGATGAAGATCATGGGCAAGCAGTTTGTGCTGGGCCGCGATATCAATGAAGCCCTCAAGCGCTCCAAGCCACTGTTCAATAAAGGCTACACCTACTCTTACGATATGCTGGGTGAAGCTGCGCGCACCCAGGACGACGCGCAGCGCTATTTTGACGACTACGCACGCGCGATCGAACAAGTGGGAAAAACTTGCAAAACCTTAAGCGATAAGACCCCGGCGCCGTCGGTCTCCATCAAGCTCTCTGCGCTCCACCCCCGTTATGAGTTTGGCCGCCGCGAGCAGGTGCTAGCCGAGCTGGTCGACACCGTTATCAAGCTAGTGAGCAAGGCGCGCGAGCTGGATGTGGCCGTTACGATTGACGCTGAAGAGGTTGATCGCCTTGAGATTTCCCTAGAGGTCTTCCGCGCGGTTTACGAAAGCGCAGCCGCCAAAGGCTGGGGGCACTTTGGCTTGGTCGTCCAGGCTTACTCCAAGCGCGCCCTGCCGGTGCTGCACTACATCAATCGTTTGGCCGACCAGCAGGGGGATGAGATTCCGCTACGCTTGGTCAAAGGCGCCTATTGGGATACTGAAATCAAAGAGTCCCAGCAGCTCGGGGTTGACGGCTACCCAGTGTTTACCCGTAAAGCGGGCACCGATGTTGCCTACCTCGCCTGTGCACAGTTCCTGCTTTCTAACGATACCCGTGGGCGTATTTTCCCGCAGTTCGCGACCCACAACGCTCACACGGTGACGACGATTCTGGAGTTCGCCAACCGCGACAGCCGTCCGTTCGAATTTCAACGCCTACACGGCATGGGTGAAGCCCTTTATGACGCCGCGCTTGAGCGCGCACCGAAAGGCACCTACTGCCGCATTTATGCCCCGGTGGGAGCACATAAAGACCTACTGCCCTACCTGGTTCGTCGCCTGCTTGAGAACGGTGCCAACTCATCGTTTGTTCACCAGTTGGTCGACCCGGATGTACCGGTCAAGTCGCTGTGTCAGCACCCGGTTGAGACCCTGCGTCAGCAGAAAAACCTGGCCAATGCGAACATTCCATTGCCCAAGGATATTTACGGCCCTAAACGACGCAACTCTCGCGGGGTCAACCTGAACATTCGCAGCCACTACTACCCGCTGATGGAGAAGATGGCCGCGTTTATGGACAAGCAGTACCCGGCCAAGCCGCTGCTGGCCTTTGATGTTGCCGATGACACGGCTAATACCCATAGCGTCACCAGCCCTTATGACCGCCGCAAAACCGTGGGCAGCGTGCAGTGGACTAGCAAAGAGCAGGCAACCAAGGCCCTGGATGCTGCCTGGGCCGCCTTCCCCCGCTGGGATGCTACGCCCGTGGCTGAACGTGCCGCTATCGTGCGTCGCCTGGGCGATTTGATGGAAGAGCATATGGCGGAACTAATGGCACTCTGCTCCCGGGAAGGTGGCAAGCTACTTACCGATGGCGTCGATGAGATCAGAGAAGCCGTCGACTTCTGCCGCTTCTATGCCATGCGCGCAGAAGAGGACTTTGGCGAAGCGATTGTGCTGCCCGGCCCCACCGGCGAATCCAACCGCTTGATGATGGGCGGCAAAGGCGTATTCGCGGCGATTAGCCCCTGGAACTTTCCAGTGGCAATTTTCTGTGGCCAGGTAGTGGCCGCGGCAGTGGCGGGCAACACCGTACTGGCCAAACCGGCGGAGCAGACCTCCATTATTGCCCACCGGGTCATAGAGCTGCTCTACGAAGCCGGTATGCCCCGGGATGTGGTTCAGCTACTGCCCGGCGATGGCCCGACGGTAGGCAGCGTGTTGACCTCCGACTCGCGGATTACCGGCGTGGTCTTTACGGGTGGCACTGACACCGCACAAATTATCAACCGCGCCCTGGCGGCAAGGGAGAACGCCCCGCTGCCCACGTTAATCGCCGAAACCGGCGGCATGAACGCCATGATTGTCGACTCCACTGCCCTGCCCGAGCAGGTCGTGGTGGATGTGGTTCAGTCAGCCTTCCAGAGCGCCGGCCAGCGCTGTTCGGCACTGCGCGTACTGTATCTGCAAGACGATGTTGCCGACCGAGTGATCGAGATTCTCAAAGGCGCCATGAACGAGCTACACATTGGCGACCCCCGCGAACTGGGAACCGATGTTGGTCCTGTCATCGACGAAGACGCCCGCAAAGGCCTGCTGGAGCATATCGAAAAACTTAAGGCTGAAAATCGCCTTGTCGCTGAAACGCCAATGGCCGCTGAGCATACCCAGGAGGGTACTTTCGTGGCCCCCGTCGCTTTCATTATCGACAGCATCGATGCGCTGACCCGCGAGCAGTTCGGGCCAATCCTGCATATCGTGCGCTACAAATCTAGCCAGCTTGATAAGGTCATCAACGACATCAACGGTCGCAACTACGGCCTGACGTTTGGCGTGCACAGCCGCAACGAATCGTTTGCCGCTGAAGTCGCCCAGAAAATGCGCGTGGGTAACGTGTACATCAACCGTAATATCATCGGTGCAGTGGTGGGCGTGCAGCCGTTTGGTGGTCAAGGCCTTTCAGGCACTGGCCCAAAAGCCGGTGGCCCTCACTATCTGCAGCGCTTTGTCACCGAGAAAACGATTACGAATAACACCGCCGCCTTAGGCGGGAATGCGTCGCTGTTGGCGCTAGGCGATGAGTGAGCTACTCATCAACATCACTAACCTGAACTCCTGAACAGGAAACTATCTCATGGTCGAAAATAATATAGGGATCGTTACATACAAAGGCACCACAGACCTTTCTGTCTTCATCTATAGCGGGCTCACCAGGGCCAATAACATGGATATGAAAAGGGGCTAACAACAACAAGACTGCGCCACTACCGTACTCTTCTCGGTATGCGCACTAACCTGTCGGAGCTAGCTCCGTCCTGAATAATTGGAGAAGTTACATGGCTATAGGTGTTTGGATCAGTCTCATTGCGTACTTTGCGCTAATGGTTGCCATCGGTATTTATGCGATGCGCAAATCCACCTCTTCCTCTGAAGATTACATGCTGGGTGGTCGTACCCTCAGCCCAAAAGTAGCGGCCCTGTCGGCCGGTGCGTCAGATATGAGCGGCTGGTTGCTGCTGGGCTTGCCCGGTGCAATGTTCGTCTCGGGTTTAGGCTCGGCGTGGATCGGTATTGGTTTGCTCGTGGGGGCGTTATTCAACTGGATTCTAGTCGCCCCTCGTCTACGTGAACAGACGGTTCACTACGGCAACGCGATCACCATTCCGGCTTTCCTGGCAAACCGCTTCCCAACGCGGTCAATGTCACTGCGGACAGTCTCCGCTGTCGTCATCGTGATCTTTTTCGCAGTCTATACCGCGTCAGGCCTAGTGGCAGGCGGCAAGCTGTTTGAAAGCGCGTTTACTGGCATTTACAACTTCGGCGATATGAGCAACTACGCCATGGGGGTCATGATCACCCTGGGCGTGGTGCTTATTTATACGGTTGTCGGCGGCTTCCTGGCAGTGAGCATGACGGACTTCGTGCAAGGCTGCATCATGATGCTAGCGTTGGTGATCATGCCAGCGGTGGTGCTGTTTGGCGAAGGTGGCGGCGGCTTATCGCAGGCAACACAGACCCTGAATGAAGTCGATCCCACCCTGCTTTCCTGGACGTCGGGGCTGACCTTCATCGGGTGGCTGTCGGCTGTGACCTGGGGCCTGGGTTATTTCGGTCAGCCGCACATCATTGTGCGCTTCATGGCGATCCGCACACTCAAGGATGTGCCCATTGCCCGCAACATTGGCATGGGCTGGATGCTCATCTCGCTGATTGGTGCCGTTTCTTTGGGCATCTTCGGCCGGGCCTATGCGATCCGCAACGGTATTGATGTCCAAGATCCGGAAACGATCTTTATCATCCTGGCAGACCTACTGTTCCATCCGTTGATTACCGGCTTCCTCTATGCGGCGTTGCTTGCAGCGGTTATGAGCACCGTTTCAAGCCAGCTTCTGGTGGCCTCTTCGTCACTAACCGAAGACTTCTATCGCCTGTTCCTGCACAAGAACGCAACGGAAGCGCAGTGTGTCGCCGTAGGCCGTGTCTGTGTAGTACTTGTGGGCATTGTGGCAGCGGTTATTGCCTCTGACGAAAACTCCCAGGTTCTGGGGCTGGTCAGTAACGCTTGGGCAGGCTTCGGCGCCGCGTTTGGCCCGTTGATTATCTTGTCGTTGATGTGGTCACGCACCAATGGCAATGGCGCCATCGCAGGCATGGTCGTGGGTGCTCTCACCGTTATGATCTGGATCTCACTGGGCTGGAACGGTGAATTCCTGGGTGGTCCTGGCGTGTACGAGATTATTCCTGGCTTCATCGCGTCCTTCATCGCCATCATCGTAGTCAGCAATGCGACTGACGATGCCGGTGAATATCAGCATATCGAACGCAAGTAAGCGCTCAGCCACATTGAGCGTATCAAGAGGGCTCCCGCGGGAGCCCTCTTTAGGTTAGTTATTTTGTGTTGACTGCAAAAAGTATGACTACACCCTAACCGACGCAGCAACGCCTTAGTGTCGGCTAGCAAGGAGAGACCCTGTATGAACGACCATCTGCATAGCGACGTGAGTGATCTACGCTCACGCATTCGCACCAACTACGACGCCAACGAGGCAGATGTGCTGCACGGGCTGGTCGAGCGTATCAAGCTGTCGGAGGATGACCGCAAGAAGGTCGCCGCCGTTGGCGCCAACTACGTGGAGCGTGTGCGCAAGGAAAGGTCGCCCTCGATGATGGAGGCGTTCCTTGCCGAGTACGGGCTCTCGACCACTGAGGGCGTTGGCCTGATGTGTCTGGCAGAAGCGCTACTGCGCGTGCCCGATGCAGAAACCATCGACGACCTGATCCACGACAAGATCGAGCCCTCCGACTGGGGCGCCCACCTGGGTAAGTCCTCGTCATCAATGGTCAATGCCTCTACCTGGGCACTGCTGCTGACCGGTAAGGTGTTGGAAGAAGACCCCAAGGGCCCGACCCGAGCGCTGCGCGGCCTGGTGCGCCGGATGGGCGAGCCGGTGGTACGCAAGGCGGTTGGCCAGTCGATGAAGATTCTCGGCCGCCAGTTCGTGCTTGGCCAGACCATCGAAGAAGGCATGAAGAATGCCCGCGAACTGGAGAAACAGGGCTATACCTACTCCTACGATATGCTGGGTGAAGCGGCACGCACCGACGAAGATGCCGTCCGCTATCACCAAGCTTATTCAGAGGCGATCACCGCGATTGCCGAGCAGGCCAAGGGCGACGTGCGCGGAAGCCCCGGCATCTCAGTAAAGCTCTCGGCGCTACATCCGCGTTATGAGTACACACACCGTGACACGGTGATGACAGAGCTAGTGCCACGCGCCAAGGAGTTGGTGCAGCAGGCGGCCAAGGCCAATATCGGTTTCAATATCGACGCCGAAGAGCAGGATCGGTTGGATCTCTCCCTCGACGTGATCGAGGCCCTAATGGCCGACCCCAGCCTGGACGGATGGGACGGCTTTGGGGTCGTCGTGCAAGCCTACGGGCGCCGCGCCGCGCCGATGATCGAGACACTCTACGAGCTGGCCGAGCGGTTTAACCGCAAGATTATGGTGCGGCTGGTTAAGGGCGCCTACTGGGATACCGAGATCAAGCTCTCCCAGGAGATGGGGGTGAAGACCTTCCCGGTCTTCACCCGCAAGGTCAACACCGATGTCAGCTACATGGCCTGCGCGCAAATGCTGCTCGACCGACGTGACCGCATCTACCCGCAGTTCGCGACCCATAACGCCCACACCTGCGCCGCCGTTGTAGAAATGGCGGGCGACGACAAAGACAGCTACGAGTTCCAGCGCCTGCATGGAATGGGCGAATCGCTACACCACATCGTCAAGGAGTCAGAAGGTACGCACTGTCGCATCTACGCCCCTGTCGGTGCGCACCGCGACCTGCTGGCCTACCTGGTACGCCGTCTGCTGGAGAATGGCGCCAACTCCTCGTTCGTCAACCAGGTGGTGGATAGCTCGATTCCGGCGAGCGAGGTCTCAAAAGATCCCATTGAAGGGTTCAAGCAACTCGGCAACGACGTCTCAAGCCCGTTGATCCGCCAGCCCAGCGAGCTGTTCGAGCCCGACCGCAAGAATTCCAAGGGCTACCGCATCAACGAACCCGCTTCGATTTTGCCGCTGCTCAATGCCCGCGAAGCATTTGCCGACGCCACCTGGACCGCAGGCCCCATGCTGGTGGGCAGCCCCGCTCCCCAGGGCCCGGCGCGCGATACCGTCTCCCCCGCCGACGGCTCTCGGGTGATCGGCAAGGTGCATGAAGCCACCCCGGAAGAGGTCGCCACTGCCCTCGACGCCGCCGAGCAAGGCTTCAAAGAGTGGTCGGCGCGCCCGGCAGCCGAACGCGCCGCGGTACTCCGACGCACCGCCGACCTCTACGAGGAACACATTGCCGAGCTGACCGTGATCGCCACCCGCGAAGCGGGCAAGATGATGTTCGATGGTATTGCCGAAGTGCGCGAAGCGGTGGATTTCCTGCGTTATTACGCCAACGAGGGCGAGCGGCTGGAAGCGGAAGAGCCCGGCAGCGCCCGCGGCATCTTCGTCTGCATCAGCCCGTGGAACTTTCCCCTGGCCATCACCACCGGCCAGATCGCTGCCGCCTTGGTTGCTGGCAACGCGGTGCTCGCCAAGCCCGCCGAGCAGACACCACTAATCGCCGCCCGCGCCGTCGAGCTGATGCGTGAGGCTGGCCTACCGGAAGCGGCACTACAGTTGCTTCCTGGCGACGGCCCAACGGTGGGCGGCCCGCTAACCAGCGATCCACGTATCGCTGGCGTCTGCTTCACCGGCTCGACCCCGGTGGCACAGATCATCCACAAGGCTCTGGCGGACAACGCAGGTCCCGACGCCGTACTGATCGCCGAGACCGGTGGTCTGAACTCCATGATCGTGGACTCCACGGCGCTGACCGAGCAAGCGGTGCGCGATATCCTGATCTCCTCCTTCCAGTCGGCTGGCCAGCGCTGTTCAGCGCTGCGCATGCTGTATGTTCAGGAAGAGGCCCGCGACCGGTTGCTCAACATGCTTTATGGCGCCATGGACGCGCTCACCATTGGCGACCCTTGGAATACCGATACCGACGTCTCGCCAGTGATCGACGTCGATGCACAACAAGAAATCAGCGACTACGTGGCGTCGAATGAGAAAGCTGGCAAAGTACTGAAGAAGCTGTCTGCGCCGTACACCGGTACCTTTGTGACCCCGGCGGTGATCGAGGTTGGAGGCATTGAAGATCTCGAACGTGAAATCTTCGGCCCGGTGCTGCACGTGGCCACCTTCAAGGCGCGAGATATCGACAAGGTCGTCGACGACATCAATGGCAAGGGCTACGGGCTGACCTTCGGCCTGCACACCCGCATCGACGACCGCGTGCAGCAGATCGTCGAGCGCATCCATGTCGGCAACGTCTACGTCAATCGTAATCAGATCGGCGCTATCGTTGGCTCTCAGCCGTTCGGCGGTGAAGGCCTCTCAGGTACCGGGCCTAAGGCTGGCGGCCCGCTCTACGTCAATCGCTTCCGCCGCACCGCTGAAGCCGAGTGCCACGAGACGCCGGAGGGAAAAGCCGTATCACTCGGCGACCTCCAATCGGCCATAGACGGGCTGGATGCGCGTAACTGGGCGGTACGACCCAATCGCATCGAGGTACTGCGCAAGGCGCTCTCCGGCAAAGGCGGCGTGATCCGCAAGGCACTTGCCGAAACGGCAGCGTTAGATATGACACCGCAGACCCTCCCAGGGCCGACAGGGGAAAGCAACCGCCTGGCAATGTACCCCAAGGGAGTGGTTCTGTGCCTAGGGCCGACGCTGGATATCGCCATTGCTCAAGCAGCACAGGCCCTAGGCGCGGGCTGTGCCGCTGTCGTAGTCGCATCAGGTGCCGAGCAAGCCGTGAAGCCACTGACCGATGCCGGCGCACCGGTGGCTGGGCTTGATGGAAGCGTTTCAGCCGAGACACTGAGCGAAGTCAAAGGCATTGCAGCGGTCGCCGCCGCTGGCGCCAGCGACTGGACTCGTGAACTGCGGATGGCGCTGGCCAAGCGCGACGGTGCCATCGTATCGCTCGAGACCCAGACCATCTCGCCGGATCGCTACGTGGTGGAACGTCATCTGTGCATAGACACAACCGCAGCGGGTGGTAACGCCAGCCTGCTGGCAACGGCTGAATAGGTCGGCGCTAAATGGTAGGTGCTTAGGGATCGGTGCTTAGGAGGCGAGCGACTCATTGAGGTCGCTCGCCCTCCACCCAGACTGTCTCAGTAATCAATAGTTAGCCACTACTCGTTAGCGGCTTTTTTTATCTAACGAACGAGTTTTCCGGTAATAGCAGCTAGTGATGCATTATTCGTAGTGGCTCCAGAGCCTAAGAACTTTCACCACTCGCTCGTCCTCAAGCACTTGGTAGACTAGGCGATGCTGGATATTGATCCGGCGTGAGTAGGCGCCAGCAAGATCACCAATAAGCTTCTCAAACGGAGGCGGCTTACGGTAGGGGTCTTCTGCAATCAGTACCAGTGAATCCTGGGCTTTTGGCTTGAGGCCGCTGGAGGCCAGTTTCTTCGCATCTTTTTGGGCTTGTTTGGTGTAAACCAACTTCCATGTCACCAGTCCAGCTCCTCATCGCATTCATCTAGGGGGGTATTCATCCCCTCACGAATAGACTCCCGCATACCTGGCACGGAGAGCAGGTAAAGTGTTTCCTGAATCGCCGACCAGTCTTCCTCGGATACCAAGACAGCTTTGTTCCGCTTGCCCATGATGACGATGGGCTGGTGAGACTCGGCAGTTTCGTCGATCAACCGATAAAGATTGCTGCGCGCCTCAGTTGCTGTGATTCCGGTCATGACGCCCTCTTGCTCATTCAATTTTCTAACAATGTACGCCTTTGGGTACGTACGTCAAGACGAACGTTGCGCATAACATCGTCAGAATACGTCTTTCGCGTGTATGGCCCTGATACTCATTGAGCCTTTTCTCCCGGTTTCGTGGTAGCGGCCTTGTAACATGTTGCCCCAAATAAGGCCTCATAGACCTCATCGATAGAACTGAAATTTTTAAACCAACCTTTTGGCAAAACCCTTATATTAGGGCGTTCGGCTTTAAATCCGCCCTGGTCGCCCTTGGTATGTTTTGCAACCTTAAGCCCGTCAAGGCTAGGCAATTTCTCGCCTGGAAGAGAGCCAAAGAAGAGGAATGGCCCCAGCTCCAAGGTATCTTCGTTGAAATAAATCCAAATAACACACCCAGAGGGCTTTTCAGAAAGCCTCGTATGAACTTTCTGGCTGGCTGTTTTGCCGCCAACGTATGAAGCTTTAAGCTGTATGTGCCTCACGACCCCATTATCTTCCGCTATTAGATCATAGCCAGCGTTATCAACTTCTGGACTCGCCACCTCTAGCGTGCAGCCAAATTCCTTCCAGGAAAGCTTTAGCAGTTCGCCAATGAAAAGATGCTCAACGAGCTTTTCTCTAAAAGACGAGTGTTCGCTATGGTTCAACGCCTTCTCTCCACGTAACGCCGTAATCCCAAGCTTGTTGCGTACATTGCTTTAGCCCCTTGCTTCTGACAAGTAGCCTTTTGCAAGCTCGCCTACGAAACGACGCCCAGGATTAGAGCCGTTTATCCAATCATCAGGCGCAAATAGTTCAAACAGTCCTACCTTGATCAGTGTCGGCACCGCCAGCTCAAGCTCTTTCTCTACTTGCCCGCGCTCGCCTGAATTGTATAGATTAATGTTGTGGAGCATGGTTGCGACAGTGCCCGTCTGTACCTTGCTACCATCTTTAAGTCGAACAGAAGGAAGAACCTGACCTTCTGAAACAATTTTTTGGTTGGCCTCAGCCAACTGGTCTGAGTTTTCAATACTGTTGCTCATTGCAATTATTCCTCTTTAAAGCAGCTCAAGACAGTCATCAGCGTGGGCAAACGCAGCGAAGGGGTTGGCATCCGGTGCACGGCCTAAATGGGCTGTTTCAGGCGGCAACAAGCTTCTTAGCGTTTGCGCTAGAGTCCATCAGTTCAAAATGAACGAGCAACTGACTCTGCTCGGCTACAGTTTTGATGATGGTGCTCTTGTCCTTGAACTGATGGTCTTGGGCTCACACGAAAATTTCTACCACGATCTCAAACGGTAGCAATGACGTTATAACTCCCGGTACAAGCTGCGCTTTGGAGCAGCGGAAAAGCGCTCACCGTGATGCCGCTTGTTATGGTTTCTGCTCACTAAGCTCAACCTTTCTGCCATCAGGATCTTGGACGACATAAACATGCTTTCCGCCAAACTTATACTGGTCCACTAATTCTAAGTCAGGGATGATATTGCCCAGACCTTCCACTGAAAATCCTAGTCGCGTGTTGTCTACTGATTCGCTGCTAACCAATGGATACAACTCGAATACAAACCCCGCATTTTCTGACGAGTAATGCACTGGCCCACAGCCATGCTGCTCTTCCACGAAGCTGAAACCGAGCTGCTCATAGAACTGCTTGCTGGCCCGCAAATCGCTGCACCGTAGTACGAACAAATCAAGTTTCATAATTCACCAAAATGACATAACGCTGCAACGTGCGCGGCTTTGTAATAAAGGCGCAGCCGCAACGTACAAGCAGTCGCTGTACCTGCGGCTATTATCCATTTGCCGAAATTACAGTTATGTTAAACCCTTCATCAGGTGTGGGCGCAACAAAGTACTTTGTAACCTGCTCAAACATCTCTTCAGTATCCGTTGTCGCTCTCTGCGGTTGTTCTGCACGCCTTTTGGCTATCTGCTCTAAGCAGGTATCATTTGGCTGGTCAATGTAAATTAGCTCATGGGGAGCCTGAATCTCTGAAAAGACACTTCTAAGCCATTTTCGTTGCGGAATCGTATTTGCAGGAAAGTCCATTACCACATTAGTGCCTGACGCCAAGATCGACTGAGCCAGCTTCTTCATTTGAGGCTTGAGCCGTCCAGCATATTTTACGTAATCTTCCAGTGTCTTAATGCTATCGGGATAAACCGACGCAAGCCACTCGTCTTCTGAAAGCAGTACGGCGTTTCGTTCTTGGGAAACTTCAAGAGACTTTGTAGTTTTCCCTGCCCCCATTTTCCCGCAGAAAAATGTCAACACTCCTTTCTTCATTTCTTGCCTCGTATTGCATAGCAGTTTATTTCTGCGCATACGTATTTTCCTAGAAAGCGTAACACCATAAAAAAACTCCAATGTGTTAATAGTAATGGGCAAATTACCAACTCCCATTCAAATGCTCGCTAGAAAAATGCGCATGCTCATTCCTGACCATCTTTTCGCATTGCCTATAAACACGAGCAGATGTTTTACAACCTGCTGTTTTAATTTATTTTTATAAACAATATTCTGGCAATATTTGATCATACCTCTTGCTGAGCGTATCAGAAAAACACGCATTACAGACTAAAAATACTTCATATCACTGCGCATGCATCCATACAAATGGGCAAGCCAAATGGTTAGCAGCCCGCTTCTGAATTAGGTCTCTCCAGCCTCCCCTCCCCCTAACCCCCCCCATGTCTAATAACTCTTGCCCTGGATCAATAATCCACTCCCTGGGTCTCGTTACACTGGTTTCATCGTTAAGCGGCTATCGAAAAGCCGTCTAATCTTACTATCTGCGTTAACACCTGGAGTGATCCCATGCGTAAAGCCGCCCTGCCTACATTATTCGTCACCACTGTTGCCGCTGCGGCAATGATGACCAGCAGCCAGGCATTCGCCTACGGCGCTGGCGATTTCTTCACCCGCGTGGGTGTGGCCAAAGTCGCCCCCACCAGCGACAACGGCTCACTGGCCAACGGTGCGCTATCAGTGGATGTACAGGATAAAACCGATTTCGCGTTCACCTTGGGCTATCGCTTCCACGATAAAGTCGGCGTGGAACTACTGGCGGCGCTGCCGTTTGAACACGACATCCATTTAAACGGCGATAACATTGCCTCAACCAAGCACCTGCCGCCGACCCTAACACTGCAGTACTACCCGCTGGGCGGCACTCAGTCACGCGTACAGCCCTATGTCGGCGCCGGTATTAACTACACCTTTTTCTCCGATGAGGAGCTGACGATTGGTGATTTAGACCTGGATGACTCCTGGGGAGCGGCAGGCCAGGTAGGTGTTGATCTATTAATTGATGACCATTGGGCGCTGAACGCCGCTGCTTGGTACATCGATATCGATACCGATGCGAGCGTTAACGGTGCGGCGGCAGGTACCGTTGAGATCGATCCTCTCGTGGTCATGGCAGGCCTCAGTTACCGCTTCTAAGCCACTTGCAAAACCGCTAGCGGATGTTATCCACAAAGCCTGCCTCACGGTGGGCTTTGTGCGTTTAGTAGCATGCCGCTTTAAGCGCTTTCAGTGACGATCTGGTCGACCTTCTCTACCGCCCGCACGATGAGCAGCTGGTGGTGGGCGGGTGTTTTCTCCTGCTGTAAATAGGCCGCCACGGCGGGAGCCACCTCGCACTTTGCGGGCATGGCTGCACGGGCATCCATCAAAGCGTTCAAGCGGGCAATAAACACAAAGCGTACCCATTGAGGCAGCGACATCGTGTCGATGCAAAATGGCTGCTGGCTGGCAAACGCCTCTGCATCGGGTGTTGGCATGCGCCATAGATCGGCGGCTTTCATCGACGCCTCAAGCTCTAGAAGTGCTGTCTGCAGCGGTTGATAAGTACTCATAAAGACGTGTGTCACTACCTCGGAAAATGAAAAGTGTGTCGTCTGCCCATTATCCCCACTCAGCGAGTGCCTTGCCACCTATCAACGCTTGCGGGAAGTTATCCATAGACTCACAGAAAACCTGCACGAGCCTGTGGATAAACTATGGAAAGGTGTCGCAACGCTTGCTCTCATGGGGCTTTCGCACAGTTGATTAATTTTTAACCGCATTGTCATTAATGCTAATGCCTTAAGGCATTGTCATTAACACCATGTTTTATCAGTCTCTGCGGCTGACAGTGTCACATCAGCAAGGTAGAGTGCAGGCTTGCAACGCGGAAGGATGTCATGCAACCAATTCAAACCCTTGATGAGTTTTTTACCCGCAGCGGTGGCGAGGTTTCCCTTTACCATATGGGGCGCCATGTCGTCTCCTGCCCGCGGGAGTCACTTGCCGCCTTTGAAGGTGGCGAAATGGCCTGGCCAGAACCCTGGCAAGGCCAAGCGCGCTTAGCCATTGTGTTTCGCCTTGGCGATATGCCCGAACCGGCTATTTGGTTCTTAGCCTTGCCACTGGACGAGCAGGGAATGATTGCCCCCGCCCAGCGCGATGCGTTTTTAAACCGGCTGCTGGAAACACTGGGGCGCGCGGTTTCTAACGTGGGTCGTGAAGAAACAGCGGACGTGGATCACTTAATGAAGGATAATCCCCTCGCCTTCACGCCTAACGTCACCTTCCAAGCCATGCTCAATGCACGCGCCACCCATGCGCGTGGGCTACCCGCCAGCCAGCATTTTGAGCCGGTTGATGCCTACTTGAGCGGCCAGCAAGCGATCGATTGGCAGGCATTGGGGTTACAAGGGATTGCCGATTACGTCGTGAGAATGGAAACACTTGACGCTGAATCGCTCGCGCAGCGGTTGCCTGAACTGCCTACCGCCGTTATCCACTCCTTGTGCTACTGTTTAGAGCACCAGCCATTGCCACAGGCGTTAGTCGCGGCACTGCAGCGTCGTGGCGAAGCCGCTGCACAAGCGGGCGACATCGAAACGCTGTGTGCCTGTCTGCGCGCAGTGGGCAATACGGATGCATCAGAGGTGGGTAATTGGTACACGGCCTTACTTAACAACTCAGCGGCCTGTGGGCCGGATGTGCTCGCGGCAATAGCCGGGCGCGGCTGGGGCTATCTTGAAGACGCGCAGCGCCTGCCACTTTTTCTGCAACGCTTAGCAGAAGATGAGCGTAGCGATTTTGCCGCCGTAGTGCGTGATATTGCGTTAATACCACGACTACGCTTACCGGTCATGATGGCACTGCGGGATGCGCCTGCTGGCTCCGCAACCCAACGCCGTTTGACACTGATGATGTCACAGAGGAACGCTTGATCCGATGTCACTTTTAATTGCAAGGAGTGAGCCGTGAAGGAATTACCCTATCAGGCCAAAGCGGTCATTGGCCGCCGCGAGATGGTGACGCTACCTGAACTAGGGCTTCACCTATGCTGTAAAGCTGACACTGGCGCGCGAACATCTGCACTGCATGCAGAAGAGATAGAGACCGATGAAGATGACCATGGTCAACTGTGGGTTAGCTTTATCACCCATAGCGGAGGGCCAGACACGCCAGCGCATCGCTTCCGTTTGCACCTGCATGATCGACGCCGGGTCACCAGTTCCAACGGTCATAGCGAGTGGCGCTATGTTATACGTACCCCGATGCAGATGGGCGATTTGAATTTCCCCATTGAACTGACCCTTACTGACCGCAGCAATATGCGCCACCCGATGCTACTAGGCCGTAGTGCCATGCGCCGCCTCCTGGTGGCCCCCGGTGCCGCATTCTTGCACGGTGAGCCTTAACCCCTTATTAGTCGCTTCAATCTCAGCTCGGAGTCTCCTACATGCATATCGCTCTGCTGTCACGCAATCGCAATTTGTACTCTACCCGCCGCCTGGTTGAAGCCGCAGAGCAGCGTGGGCATACCGCCCGCGTGGTGGACACGCTGCGTTGCTATATGAGCATTACCTCGCACCACCCTTCGATCCACTATAAAGGCCAAGAGATTGAGCCTTTCGATGCGGTGATCCCGCGCATTGGTTCATCGGTCACCTTTTACGGCTGTGCGGTGCTGCGCCAGTTTGAAATGATGGGCACCTACGTTATCAACGATAACGTCTCGATTACCCGTTCGCGGGATAAATTACGCTCACTGCAACTGCTGTCGCGTAAGGGGTTGGGGCTGCCAATTACCGGCTTTGCCCACTCCCCCGATGACATTCCCGACCTGATCACCATGGTCAAAGGTGCGCCGCTGGTCATTAAGCTGCTCGAAGGCACCCAGGGGATTGGTGTGGTATTGGCGGAAACCAACCAAGCCGCTGAATCCGTCATTCAAGCGTTCATGGGCATGAAAGCCAATATCATGGTGCAGGAGTACATCAAAGAGGCGCGTGGCGCCGATATTCGCTGCTTCGTGATTGGCGATAAAGTGGTCGCTTCAATGAAGCGCCAGGCGGCGGACGGTGAGTTTCGCTCGAATCTACACCGCGGCGGCACCGCCACCGTGATCCGCATCACCCCTGAGGAACGTTCAACGGCGATCCGTGCAGCCAAAGCCATGGGCCTGCGCGTTGCCGGTGTCGATTTGCTACGCTCCAATCACGGCCCGGTGATTATGGAGGTTAACTCTTCGCCTGGTTTGCAGGGCATTGAGAACGCCACCGGCAAAGATATTGCGGGAATGATCATTGAGCACATTGAAAGAAACGCTTCACCAGCCCGTAAAGCACCGCCCAAGCCTAAAGGCTAAGGCAAAATATTAAAATAATCCGTTTCGGGGGTGGCAAATAGTCGCTGTCACCCCCACAATCTGCGTCACCGAAGGAGGTAGACGCTCATGTTTCTCGATAATCGCCAAGTGGCGATGGACAGCGTATTGGAAGCGCTGGCCGATAGCATTGATTATTTCCAAGACAATATTGAACGCCTGCGCCCGTCGCTGCGTGACGCTTTAAAGCCGCATTATGCTGCGCGGCTCAAGCAGATGCGCCAGCTGCAGGATCTGGCCCGTGCGCATTTAAAAATGCTGCCCCGGGATGCAGACGTTGAGCGCGATGATTTTTTATGGCTGTGGAGCCGTCTAAAAAGCTTTGTCGGCAACGATAGCCAAGTACTCATCAATGAGCTATTAGAGCAAGAGCGTGTATTAATGCAGGCGCTCTCCTCTCTGTATACCCACCCGTTACCCGATCCGATTGAACCGGTGGTAGAAGAGTGCATGCAGGGGTGCCGTAAGCTTATCCGCGAGCTGTATGCGCTGCAAAAGCGCAAAACCCACCGCTAACGCCCTATAGACACGCTGCTAGGGGCTTTAAGCTATCTATGCTCAGGACCTCTATGCTCAAGGGCCTGGTCAAAGGGCTATGGAGGGCTAAAGCGCTCGTTTAGTGATGGCAGAATAAGGTCTATGGGCGTCCGCCTGGGTAATTCGATGGGCTCAGGCGTACCGAGAAAATAGGGCTCCCTCCCCCATACATAGAGATCACCCAGGGTGGCTACGCGTGCTGCCCACTCGCGCAGCTTTAAACGCCACCCCACTGCTACGGTAGGATCATCCGCCACACAGCCAGTGACATCGATACCTAGCGCACGACCAATAAATACCGCGCGGGGAAGATGCCAGCTCTGGGTGATCAGCAGGGCTTTATCCAGCTGAAAAACGTCTCGGGCACGCGCTAGCGTGTCGTAGGTGCTAAAACCAGCAAAATCCATGGTCAGCTGTTCAGACGCGACACCGCGTCGATACAGCTCGCGCCACATTGCGCGCGGCTCGTTATACGCCTGGGTACGATTATCCCCAGAGAGCAAAAGATGCTCGACCTGAGCCTGCTCAATTAAAGTAGCAGCGGTTCGCATGCGCGCATGGAAGTGCGGGTTTCTCACCCCACTACGCGTCCAGTGAGACGTACCGAAGACAATCCCCACTTCTGCTGGACGACACTGCTGCGGCTGACGCTCAATGTAAGCGGCGGTCGTCGCGAGCACCCAAAAATTGCCGCCTATAAACAGCAATGTCGCCAGCAGCGACAGTGCTCCTAGCGACATTAATAAACGCTTTAGCCATTTCAACAAAAGGTTATGCATCCAGCTCCCCAGCCGGGGTTAGAACATGCCGAGTTCAAGCTTGGCCTCGTCACTCATCATGTCACGGCTCCAGGGCGGGCTGAAGACTATTTCGGTGTGAACCTTGCTGATCTGCGGCGCACCGAGGATCTTATTGCGCGCATCCGCCGCGATTACATCGCCCATCCCACACCCAGGGGCGGTCAGCGTCATGCGGATAGTTACCATACGCTCACCACTGATAAGGCGCTCGATACGGCAGCCGTAGACAAGCCCCAAGTCAACGATATTGACCGGTATCTCCGGGTCAAAGCAGGTGCGCAGTTGATCCCACACGAACTGCTCAATCTCTTCCTCGGTAGCCGTTTCGGGCAGCGTAGGACGCGGGAGCGACTCAAGCCCCAGGGCATCCAGGTTTTGCCCCTCAATCAAATAGAGGCGCCCTTCAAAACCAACGCTTACCGTACTGCCTTTCGCCTGCATAACGCTAACAACGCTATCTTCAGCCAGTGTTTCCGTACTGCCAAACGGAATGGCAATGGCTTCCACATCGCGCTGGAGCGGTAACTGTTGGCCACGTTCCAGACTGGCAACTTGCTCAAGATCCATAACTGTCCTTAAATGACGATTCTTAAAGAACCGACCTTAACGCACCATACCAATGACACGTTGGAGTGCTTCTACAAAGCGATCCACTTCTTCGAGCGTATTATACGCAGCAAATGAAGCGCGGCACGTCGCGTCGACCCCAAAATGATGCAACAAGGGCTGCGCGCAGTGGTGACCGGTACGAATAGCGACGCCAAGCTGATCGATCAGCAAGCCAATATCTTGCGAATGCGCCCCTTCCACAATAAAGGAAAGAACGGCCGCTTTATCCGGCGCAGTGCCTAAAATACGTAGACCATCGATTTGACCGACCGCCTGGGTAGCGTGATCGAGCAGTTGGCCTTCCCAGGCGCCGATGGCATCTATGCCAATGCTCTCCATCCACTCAAGCGCTCGACCCAGGGCAATGACCTCCGCAATAGCGGGCGTGCCCGCTTCAAACTTATGAGGAATAGCGGCAAAAGTGGTACCCGCATCAAAGGAGACCGTGCTGATCATCTCCCCGCCCCCCTGCCAGGGCGGCATCGCTTCAAGCAGCGCCTGCTTGCCGTAGAGCACACCAACGCCTGTCGGCCCATACACTTTGTGGCCAGAGAAGGCATAGAAGTCAGCATCGATTGCCTGCACATCGACCACTTGGTGAGGTGCTGCCTGAGCACCATCAATCAGAATCAGCGCACCCTGCTGATGGGCAAGGGTTGCCATCTCTTGCACCGGGTTGATGGTTCCCAGAGCATTAGAGACATGGTTCACCGCCACCAGCTTAGTGCGCTCACTCAGCAGCGAGCGATAGGCAGCCATATCCAGCGCGCCGTTGGCCTCAACGGGAATCACCTTAATAGTAAAGCCAATCTCGGCGGCCAACAGCTGCCAGGGAACAATATTGGAGTGATGCTCCAACATCGAAATCAACACCTCATCGCCAGGTGCAAGATTTGCACGCCCCCAGCTATGCACGACCAGATTAATCGCTTCCGTGGTGCCGCGGGTAAAGATGATCTGACGCGCATCTTCCGCATTAAGGAACGCCTTAACCCGGTGGCGCGTGCCTTCAAACGCCGCCGTCGCCTCATCGGCGAGAGTATGCAGCCCGCGGTGAATATTGGCATTATAGCGCGAGTAGTAATCGCTAAACACGTCAATCACCTGCTGAGGCGTTTGGCTAGTGGCCGCATTATCTAAATAGATCAGCGGCTTGCCGTGCACCTCACGGGCCAGCACCGGAAAGTCCTGGCGCAGGCGCATAACATCAAAGGTCGCTTGCGCAGGGCTTGTTTGCACAGTGCCTGTTTGAGAAGGGCTAGACGTTGGCTCAATAACGGAATGTGGCATCAGACGCTCCTGATTGGGTAGTGGCGCTAGTCGTTAAGTGAAACCGCCGCTTCGACAAGCCCGGCAAGGTTGAAGCGCTCTGGCAGCTTACCGGCGACCGCTAACTCAACGCGCTCGGCAATCGCATCCAGGGTGACTTTGTCCAACACCTCGCCAGCGAAAGCGAGCGTTAGCAGACCGCGAGCGGTGGCTTCATCGATACCGCGGGTACGCAGCGCATAAATCGCCTCTTCGTCTAGCTGGCCTGTAGTCGTGCCGTGTGAGCACTTAACGTCATCGGCGTAGATTTCAAGCTCAGGCTTGGCATCAATGTGGGCACGATCCGATAGCAGTAGGTTTTGGTTACTCTGAAAACCTTCGATCTTCTGGCTATCGCGCTTGACGTAGACCTTGCCGTTAAACACCCCGTGGGCGCGATCATCCAGAATGCCCTTGTAGTTCTCATTGGAGAACGTCAGCGGCGCATTGTGGTTGACCTTGGTATGGTTGTCGACGTGTTGGCGACCCTGACCAAAGAACAGACCCAGGAAGTTGGTTTCAGCGCCCTGGCCGTTCAAGTCACTGATCAGATCGTTGCGCACCAGCGCACCGCCCAGGCTCAGGTTATAGGAGGTATAGCGCGTATCGCGGCCCTGCTCTACGTGAATGCTCGCCACGTGCAAATCACCCAACGGCGCTTCTTGCAGCTTGTAGTGGGCCAGTATCGCGCCCCGGTCTAGCATCAGCTCGCCAACTACGTTGGTGAAGTTCGTCGCTTCGCTTTCACCTGTGTAGTGCTCAATCAGCGTCGCCTCGCTGCGGCCTCCTGCCTCCACCAGCACCCGCGGGTGACACATCACCGGCTGGCCTGCGCGGGACAGAAACTGCAGCAGGATGGGCTTCTCAACCACTGTTCCCGGTGCAATGCGAACCACTGCCCCCTCTTCCATAAACGCCGTGTTTAGCGCGGCGAAGGGCGAAAAATCCACCCCGGTTAGGCGCCCAAGCGGGCCACCCACGGCTTCGTGGTTCTCTGCTAGCGCCTTGGAAAGCGGTAATACCTGAACGCTTGACGGCAGTGAATCCAAATCAGAGAGCGCCGATGAGAAAACGCCATCCACGAAGGTCAGCCGGTAGGCATCAATCGGCAGCGTTAGCGCCGCGGCGGTGGCCGGAGAGAACTCAGCGTTGTCGGCTATTGCAAAGTTGCCCTGGGCAATCGAACGTACGTCGGTGTACTTCCACTCTTCATCGCGACGCGTAGGAAAACCCAGCGCCTCAAAACGTGCAGCACCCGCCTGGCGACGAGCAGCAATCCAGGTCGGTTCCGCTGTGTAGTTCGAGCTGCGCGCCTTCAGCGTGTCTAAAAAGGTTTGCGTATCGCTCATGCCACAGACTCCTCGATACCTTCGTACCCATTGGCTTCCAGCTGTTTGGCCAGCTCGGCATCACCGGTTTTGACAATACGGCCATCGACCAAGACGTGAACCTGGTCTGGCACGATGTAATCCAGCAGACGCTGGTAGTGGGTGACCAGTAGAATGGCGCGGTCTTCAGCGCGCAGGCTGTTGACACCATCGGCGACCACTTTCATGGCGTCGATATCCAGGCCGGAATCGATCTCATCGAGCATCGCAAGCTTCGGCTGAAGCACCAGCATTTGCAGGATCTCGTTGCGTTTTTTCTCACCGCCAGAGAAGCCTTCGTTAACGGCGCGCTGTAGGAAGCTAGCGTCCATTTTCATGTAACCAAGCTTCTCTTTCACCAGCTTCATAAACTCTGGCGCTGGCATTTCGCCTTCGCCGCGGGCTACGCGCTGGGCATTAAGCGCAGACTTCAGCAGGTAAATGTTTTTAACCCCTGGAATCTCGACCGGGTACTGGAAACCCAACAGCAAGCCAGCCTGGGCGCGCTCTTCAATTTCCATTTCGAGCACATCCTTGCCATCGAAGGTAACCGTGCCCTGGGTGACTTCATAGCCATCTTTACCGGCAATCACCGCGGATAGCGTCGATTTACCCGCGCCGTTCGGCCCCATGATGGCGTGCACTTCACCCGCATTGATGGTCAGGGTGAGGCCTTTGAGGATTTCATTGCCTTCGACGGTGACGTGTAAATCTTTCACTTGCAACATATTGAATACCTTCTGATTCTGGCGAGTCGCCACGGCGACACTGATAAAATTGGGTGAACTGGACAACCAGCGATTAACCTACCGCGCCTTCCAGGGTGACGTTGAGCAGTGCTTCGGCTTCAACGGCAAACTCCATCGGCAGTTCCTGGAAGACATCCTTGCAGAAACCGTTAACGATCATGCTGACCGCGTCTTCTTCAGAGATACCGCGGCTCTGGCAGTAGAACAGCTGGTCTTCACCGATTTTCGAGGTGGTCGCTTCGTGCTCAATGGTCGCCGTGCTATTGCCAATTTCCTGATAAGGGAAAGTATGCGCACCGCACTTATCACCTATCAACAGCGAGTCACACTGGGTGAAGTTACGCGCCCCTTTGGCCCGCGGGCCAATTTTCACCAGGCCGCGATAGGATTGGTCACTCCTGCCCGCTGAGATACCTTTGGCGACGATATACGAACGCGTGCCTTCGCCAATATGAATCATCTTGGTGCCGGTATCGGCCTGCTGGCGACCATTGGTAACGGCGACGGAGTAGAACTCGCCGATACTGTCTTTGCCGCGCAGTACGCAGGAGGGGTATTTCCAGGTAATCGCCGAGCCGGTTTCTACCTGCGTCCAGCTAATCCGTGAACGGTCACCACGGCAGTCACCGCGCTTGGTGACGAAGTTATAGATACCGCCTACGCCATTTTCATCACCGGGGTACCAGTTCTGCACGGTGGAGTATTTGATATAGGCGTCGTCCAGAGCGACAAGTTCGACCACCGCGGCGTGAAGCTGGTTCTCATCGCGCATTGGAGCCGTACAGCCTTCCAGGTAAGAGACCTGGGCACGGCTTTCGCAAATAATCAGCGTGCGCTCAAACTGGCCAGTGTTGGCCGCGTTAATGCGGAAGTACGTAGACAGCTCCATCGGGCAAGTCACGCCTTCTGGCACAAACACAAAGGAGCCATCGGTAAACACCGCTGAGTTCAGCGCGGCAAAGTAGTTGTCCGCCACGGGAACGACCGTGCCCAAGTACTGTTTGATCAGTTCCGGGTAGTCGCGAATGGCTTCAGAAATGGAGCAGAAGATAACCCCTGCTTCGCCAAGCTGCTTTTTGAAGGTAGTGGCGACCGAAACGGAGTCAAACACCGCATCGACGGCAACTCCTGCCAGCGCGGCGCGTTCGTGCAACGGAATACCCAGTTTCTCATAGGTTTCCAGCAGTTTGGGATCCACTTCATCCAAGCTTTGCGGGCGGTCTTCCGGGCGTTTCGGCGCACTGAAATAGGAGATCGATTGGTAATCAATCGGCGGATAGTCGAGATGCGCCCAGGAAGGAGCTTCCATCTTCAACCACTGGCGGTAGGCATCCAGACGCCACTCCAGCATCCACTCCGGCTCGCCCTTCTTTTTGGAAATAAAGGCGATGGTGTTTTCATCCAGGCCAGGTGGCAGGGTGTCGCTCTCAATATCGGTTACAAAGCCATCTTTGTATTCGCGACGAACCAACTGTTCCATTTCTTCGCTTGCCATGGTGATACCCTCCGGGCAGTTGGGTGGCGAGGTCATCGCCTTTAATAATAAAGTAGGCCTGCTGTACTCGCGCCGCCGTTAGGCCGACGCCGCCGACAGGCTGATCGTTTGAATAGGCAGTTGTACTGGCAGCTTAATCGGCGCTGTATCAGCCAGATGCGCCAGGGTCACGCTCTCTAGCAGAGTACGCATGGCCAAGGAGACCCGCTGCCAGTTGTCTGCCACACCGCAGGTAGCCACAAGCTCACAATCGCCTTCTGCTTGGCTGCACTCGGTCATGGCGACGGGGCCTTCAATCGCCGCAATAATATCGGCGGCAGTAATCTGCGATGCGGGCCGGGCCAGGCGGTAACCGCCTTGGGCGCCACGCTGAGAAACCAGCAGCCCTGCCCGCACTAGCATTTTGAGCGTTTTACTCACCGTCGGATGGGGCAACTGCACGGCCTCTGCTAACTCTGCCGCTGCATGCGACGCCTGGGAATGGCGGGCAATTTGCGCCATGACCACCGCGGCATAGTCTGTCAGCCGAGAAAGCTTAAGCATGTCGACTCCCTTTATGTCATCAGTACGCAGCAAATCAAATGGTCGCCACGTCAATTGAGTACCATTTTAGTCCTGTATAAATTTGATGTGAAGCCCCTGAGCAAAATGGATAGCAATTTACGCAAAATATCGGCACGTTCGGCGCTGATAGCATCAAAAACAACAATCATTATCATTTAGGAAAGCTATCATCAGTCATTCTTTGCTTTATGGCTTTACACTTAATGATGGCGTCTGGTAGTTTCGGCTAGGTATCAGATGCCATCATTGTGGATGGCAAATGCTATTCGAGGTGACGACATGGATTCAGCGGTAAATAACATGGTAAGTGCATCAATGGCGCTTCAGCAGGTGCAGATAAGCCAACAGGCCCAGCTCAGCGTTTTTAAACAAGCGTTAGATGGCAGTGCATCACAGATTGCCGCGCTGATGGAGAGTGTTTCGATGGATCCGCAACTGGCCACCAGTGGCAGCGTAGGTACGCAGATTAATACGACTGCGTAATAAACGTTAGGCTAGATAAATCAATAGCCCCCTGGTCAATGCCAGGGGGCTATTTTTTTAACGATCTGCTTTAGCGCTAGGCTTTCTTAACAAATTCGGATTTAAGCTTCATCGGGCCGATACCGTCAATTTTACAGTCGATATCGTGGTCGCCTTCAACTAAGCGAATGCTTTTCACTTTGGTACCCACTTTAACCACCAGTGAACTGCCCTTAACCTTCAAGTCCTTGATCACCGTTACGCTATCACCGTCGGCCAGCATATTGCCGTTGGCATCGCGCACGCCTGAAGCGTCATCAGCGCCCTCTTCTTCTGCCACTTTTGACCACTCATGGCCGCACTCTGGGCAGACATATTGCAGACCATCATCGTAGCTAAACTCAGAGGCACAGGCAGGACAGTTAGGCAGGTCACTCATCAGACGGCTCCATCACCACAGTTAGAAAGCGATGGAGCCTACACGGGTTACGCAAAATGTCCAGCCAAAGGCTAGATCAATCGCGCTGGTAAGTACCCACCAAACGGTTCATTCCCAGCAGGTGAGGCTCTACTTCTTTGAGCAGTTCAGCCAGCGTGAGCCCTTCAGGGAGCGAGGTTTGATGATCCAGCGCCAGCACCCAGAAATAATAAAGATGCTTGCCGTGCCCTTCTGGCGGCATCGGGCCACAATAGCCAGTACCACCTTTATCATTTGCGCCGACGGTGCCCGCCGCCGTCTTTTCAGTTAATTCCTGAATATCGCCGGGTAGGTTATAGAGCACCCAGTGGACAAAGCCATAGCTACCGTCTTTGACCAACGGCGCGTCCGGGTCATGACAGATCACTGCAAACCCTTGGGTTCCCTCGGGAGCGTCTTGCCAAGCAAGTGCTGGCGAAACATCCTCACCTTCCCCGGTGTGCTTGGCAGGGATCGCCTGATGGTCAGCAAACGCCGGGCTGGTAACCTGCATTGATGAAAGTGCAAATGTCATGTTTTATCTCCTTGGTTTATCTAATGTGCCTTTCGCTCCTAGTCTCACAACTCCACCGGCCTTGTTTCTTCAGGCGGCGCTTAACCCAGGCATCATAAAGCGCCCGCAAGCCCGATTTAATGCCCGGTAGACCAATGATCCAGGCAGCCGGCGCCAACAGGGGAATACGCTTCATTAATAAACGGTAAGCATCGATCCCCTCCACCAATTGCCCAGATGCTGTTTCGATATGCAGAGAACGCAGCGCCATGTCGGGATCGACGCCCTTTTGCTGTAGCGCCTGGTGATGTTCACTCACATCAAGCCAAGCGATATCAGCGGCATGCCGCCCCGACCAGCGCTCATAGCGGCGGCGCTCTTTACGACACAGCGGGCACTTCGCATCGTAAAAGACATTGATAGAAGTCTTATTGGGCATATAGCCTCTCTAGTTAACGACACTAAAGCAGTGTGGCATTTTCAGTACTAGTCGCAAACCTTTACATATTCACTGCTTATTTAGGCTACGGCTATGACATCTGAGTTCAAAAAACAGCTATTAATTGTTGCCCATGCCCCTTCGGCGAATACCCGCTTATTGCGTGATGCGGCTTTCCAGGGCGCGAGTCATCCCGACCTTGAGCAGGTGCACTGTGTGGTAAAAGCGCCCTTGGAAGCTGGACCAGACGACGTGCTTGCTTGCGATGCGATTCTGCTCGGCACCACAGAAAACCTGGGTTATATGAGCGGCGCCCTCAAGGATTTTTTTGATCGCAGCTACTATTCTGTCATTGAAAAGAAACAGGGATTACCCTGCGCGCTCTATATTCGCGCGGGGCACGATGGCACGGGCACCCAACGCGCAGTAGAAAGCATCGTCACTGGCTTACGCTGGCGATGGGTACAGCCACCGCTCATTTTGTGCGGCGAGTGGCAGCCCTCATTTGCAGATCAGGTAGAAGAGCTCAGCATGACCCTAGCGTTTAGTGTTGAGAGTGGCATTGTTTGAAAGTGACATGGTTTGAGAGTGATATTGTATAACCTCGCCTAGCCTGCCTTACTGTAGATAAGCATTTCGTGCCCATTGTGCGATTAAAGGGCGGCAGTACTTGCTTGAATTTACTGCTGTTACTTAACGCACGTACATTAGGTAGCCATTATGCATAAAGTCATTGCTTTCTATGATGATCGGGTGCTCGCTCACGAGCCCAATATTGACGCCGACTTTCTACCTCAACGGATCGATAAGCGCATTCGACATCTGCTTGCAGGACTCCCTGTGCCATGGAAATACCCCGAACACCCCGGCCGCTTGAAAGCCATTCAGCACCTGCTTGAGAAAGCGCCCATTGCGGGCCTGCACATTGAAGGTGGCAAAGCAGCCACCCATGAACAACTCGCCAGGGTGCATACCACGTCCTATCTAAGCGATATTTTTAGCCTGCGCGGGAAAAATGCCTGGTTGGATGTGGATACCACAGCGGTCTCACCGGGTAGCGTCGATGCCGCCGAAGTCGCCGCGGGAACGGCCATTGCCGCAGTAGAAGCGGTCATGGAGAAACGCGCTAAAAGTGCCTTTGCACTTGTACGCCCGCCGGGACACCACGCGGAGCCCGTTCGCGCCCGTGGCTTTTGTTTATTCAACAATGTAGCGGTCGCCGCAGCCCATGCGCGCAGTGCGCTGGGTTGTGAGAGAGTGCTGATTGTTGACTGGGACGCCCATCACGGCAACGGCACCCAGGATATTTTTTGGGCAGAGCCGGACGTAATGTTTTTCGATATTCACCGCGCAGCACCCTTCTATCCCGGCTCAGGCCATCTGGAAGAAGTGGGCGCCGGTTTAGCTGAAGGCACCACCATCAATGTTCCGTTACCGGCTGGCGCTGGCGACGAAGCGTATCTCAAGGCATTTCGTGACATTCTTGCTCCGGCCGCAGCGTGGTTTAAGCCCGACATTATTTTAGTTTCGGCAGGGTTTGACCCCCACTGGCACGATTTGGCCTTAAACGTTTCCTATGAGGGTTTTGGCGCACTGACCGGTTTCTTGCAACAACTGGCCGAACAACACTGCGATGGCCGCTTGGTGTTCGTATTAGAGGGCGGCTACAACCTGGAGTCACTGTCCAACGGCACTAGAGCCGTACTTGCCGTATTGGCGGGCAACACCGTGCCTGTGCCCGATACCTGCGGCATTGCGGAAGTCCAAGCCGCGGCGGATTTCCACCGCACGGCTTTTCAATCGGAATAATTTCGCTGCTCATAAAAACGGCACCTCGTGAACTGACCCCATAAACTTGGACAGTGAAAAACTAAGCAGCCAAGGCCTGATTTCGGTACTGCACCGGACTCAGGCCTTTTAATTTGGTCTTAATCC
>NZ_JWHY01000006.1:0-236080 GCF_000830495.1 Halomonas sp. KHS3
CATAATATCGGTCACCCGGCGCACAGAGGAGACCACATCCCGCATCGTAGCACCGGCGCTTTCGACTAATGCTGAGCCCTCTTTCACCTGGGTGGATGATGCCTCGATCAATGCCTTGATCTCTTTCGCCGCATCCGCACTGCGACTCGCTAGGTTACGTACTTCGCTGGCCACTACCGCAAAGCCCCGGCCTTGCTCACCTGCCCGCGCCGCTTCCACGGAAGCATTGAGTGCCAAGATATTGGTTTGAAAGGCGATAGAGTCGATAACGGTAATAATATCCGCCACTTTTTGCGAGCTGCTAGAGATATCATGCATAGTGGTAATCACCTGCTCAACCACTTCGCCACCGCTGCTAGCAGTGCTTGAGGCATCGTTCGCCAACTGGCTGGCCTGGCGGGCGTTATCGGCATTCTGTTTAACAGTAGCAGTTAACTGCTCCATGCTAGCAGCGGTTTCCTGCAGCGAAGCAGCCTGCTGCTCTGTGCGTGAGGATAGATCCGCATTGCCACTGGCAATTTCACGCGCGCCGATATGAATCGAGCCGCTACCATCGCGTACTTCGGAGACTGTTTTAGATAAATTGCTTTGCATATGCTGCATAGCGCTAAACAGCTTGCCAATCTCGTTACGCCCGCGATCACTGACTTTGCCTGAAAGATCGTTTTTAGCGATACGCTCAAAGTGTAAGACTGCCTCATTCAGCGGTTTAACAATGGCACCTACCATGGCGATGCGCACAAAGAGAATTATTAATGCAGCAATCAAAAGCACAGCTAAATCAATATAACCAATCAGTTGCATATCGCGTTCATAATCATCAACCATTAAGTGATTTTGTTCAGCCATATAGTCATTATAGGCAATCACTGCCTCTATTAACTGTTCATTTAAATCACTAACCGTCGACCTTGCAGCGCTAAACCGAGCCTCATCACCCGTCTTTAACGTTTCTGCTAGCGGTATAATTCCCTGTTGCATTAAGTTATTAAAATTAGCAATCACTGTTTCAGCCAGCGCTGAACTCGGACTGGTTGCTTCAAACTCGGAAAAATAATCTTGAGCAGCCTGTTGATTAGTTTGCGCTCGATTTAAATAATCACGAGCCGAACTAGCATCACCATTTTCCGTTGCATCGAAACTATTGATATAAAAAAGCTGTGTATAAGCGATAGATTGCTGACTACGGCCTAGGGCTAAGGTGCGATCAGCTGAAAGGTCTATCTCTTCAAGTGCAGTGCTTCCTTCTTCGCCCGATCGGTAACCAAGAAACGCAATTATTATTATTAACAATGCAAAAATGGCCAAAACAAGAGTTAATCCCATTTTCACTGAAATATTACTAAGCAATCTATTCATAGTTAAGAAACATCGATTCCGGAGCATTTACACTTCGGTTCTGATTTAAATCAATGGAGGAAACTGATCGCCCCCTATTAAACCAGGAAAAATCAACAACCTTTTGTGTTATCTGATATTACACCCCTCACTCAACCTAGAACATCGAGTTCATATTTTTTAACAATTGACCTGTTTGCAAGCTAACTACTATCTAAAGAAATTAATTACTTATAAAGATTAGCGCGAGTGATCTCTCACCCGCGCGTTAGGTTTTGCTTTAAATCTATGCAGCTTTTCTTGCCCAGAACTGCAGCTGAGCGGCCGAGATGATTGAGCTATTGAAACTTAAATAAACCCTAAGGCTTAAAAAGCTTCCCAATCATCTTCAGCGCTAGCCGTGGTTTGGCTACGCGTCGCTGGCCGCATCAGCGCTGGTGTCTGTTGAGATGAGTGTTGTGGAGGCTTAAAAAGCTTCCCAATCATCTTCAGCGCTAGCCGTGGTTTGGCTACGCGTCGCTGGCCGCATCAGCGCTGGTGTCTGTTGAGATGAGTGTTGTGGCGTGTGCTGGGGCGARGTAAGCGGGGCGTGTTGCGTACGGCTCTCCCCYTCAGTTAAACGAAAAGCCGAGACAACGCTTTCAAGCCGCGCCGCCTGYTCTTCCAACGAGCTKGCCGCTGACGACGCCTGYTGAACCAGGGCCGCGTTCTGCTGGGTCACTTCATCCATTTGGGCAACCGCTTGGTTGACCTGCTCAATRCCCGAACTCTGCTCCTGAGAAGCCGCGGAGATTTCATCCATAATATCGGTCACCCGGCGCACAGAGGAGACCACATCCCGCATCGTAGCACCGGCGCTTTCGACTAATGCTGAGCCCTCTTTCACCTGGGTGGATGACCATAATATCGGTCACCCGGCGCACAGAGGAGACCACATCCCGCATCGTAGCACCGGCGCTTTCGACTAATGCTGAGCCCTCTTTCACCTGGGTGGATGACGCCTCAATCAGTGCTTTGATCTCTTTGGCGGCATCGGCACTGCGGCTGGCCAGGTTACGCACTTCACTCGCCACCACGGCAAAACCACGACCCTGTTCGCCTGCCCGCGCTGCTTCCACAGAAGCATTGAGTGCCAAGATATTGGTTTGAAAGGCGATAGAGTCGATAACGGTAATAATATCCGCCACTTTTTGCGAGCTGCTAGAAATACCGTGCATGGTGGTAATCACTTGCTCAACCACTTCACCACCGTTGCTTGCAGTGCTTGAGGCATCGTTCGCCAACTGGCTGGCCTGGCGGGCGTTATCAGCATTCTGTTTAACGGTAGCGGTTAACTGCTCCATGCTGGCGGCGGTTTCCTGCAGGGAAGACGCCTGCTGCTCGGTACGCGAGGATAGATCCGAGTTACCACTGGCAATCTCACGCGCCCCGATATGAATCGAACCGCTGCTATCGCGTACCTCAGAAACGGTTTTAACCAAATTACTTTGCATATGCTGCATAGCACTAAACAGCTTGCCGATCTCATTGCTACCACGGTCATCTACTTTACCAGAGAGATCATTTTGGGCAATACGCTCAAAATGCTCCACTGCTTCGTTTAGTGGTTTTACAATAGAGCCCACCATCGCGATGCGAACAAACAGAACGATTAACGCGGCAATCAAAAGTACAGCGATATCAATATAAGTAAGAAACTGCATGCCGCTCTCATAATCGGCAATCATCGACTTGTTTCGTTCAGCCCGATGATCATTGTAAGCACTAACAGCCTCAATTAACTGCTGATTTAAGTCACTCACCATTTCCCTTGCGGTATTAAACTGACTGCTGTTACCCGTATTTAATGCCTCCTCTAAGGGGATAATCCCCCGTTGGATCAAGCTCTCATAGGTGGCAGTCACGGTATCAGAAAGTGCCGACTCAGGCTTGGTGGCTTCAAACTCTGTAAAGTAATCTTGCGCAACTCGCTGAGCATCTTGGGCCCGAGCCAGGTAGTCACGGAATGAACTGGCATCACCTTTCTCAAACGCATCGAAGCCACTAACGTAGAAAAGCTGAGCGTAGGCTATGGATCGTTGACTGCGGCTAAGCGCTAAAGTGCGATCACCTGATAGGTCAAGCTCTTTTAACGAAGTACTGCCCTCTTCGCCTGCCTGATAGCCTAGAAAAGCAATGGTTATTATTAATAATGAAAAGATGGCCAAAACAAGGGTTAAACCCAGTTTGACGGATAGATTACTAAGTACACGATTCATATGCGGAATGCCTCCAGGCCAGATCCATTAGCTTTTGGCAATTTATATAATCTAGCTAGAGCACTTCCAGCGGCTTTAGATTAACTTAAATCGACCAATATCTTTTACGAGGTACTGCTATCGGCCTGGGCAGCATAGACTTTAGTCTAGTTTGAAAATTATTTTCACAAATGAAAATAGAAACGATTTGCAAACAGCAGTGAGCGAAGTGGTAGGCGCATTGAATATCGGTGCAGAGGCTATCTTAGCCGTGGATTGGTCAAGGCCACGGCTAAGATGAAAGAAGTCTGCTCGAGTTATTGATCAGGATGTATGCGAATCCGGTAGAGCACGCAGTAAACTACCGGCAGTACGATTAAGGTTAATAGCGTGGCGACACCCAGGCCACCGATCAGCGCGACCGCCATGCTGGCGAAAAAGGCATCGCTAATTAGCGGGATCATGCCCAACATGGTGGTCAGCGCGGCCATGGCGACCGGACGCACGCGGCTGACCGCAGCTCGCACCACAGCGTGGTAGCGGTCTTGATGCAACGGCAGTTGCACGTTGATCTCCTCTACCAACACGATGGCATTTTTGATTACCATGCCGATCAAGCTCAGCGTACCCAGCAGAGCCATAAACGAGAAAGGTAACCCGGTAACCAACAACGCGCCCACTACGCCAATAATCGTCAGCGGTACCAGCGACCAGATAGCCAACGGCTGGCGGAAGTTATTGAACAGCACCACAGTGAGAATAAACATCATCACTATGCCCAGCGGCAGTGAGGAAAATAACCCACTCTGCGCTTCGCCAGCGGTCTCAAACTCACCACCCCACTCCAACCGGTAACCTGCCGGTAGATCCAAGGCCTCCACCCTTGGGCGAATGTCGGCCAATACGCTGGCTGCGGTCACCCCGCTTAGCGGATCCGGCTCACCATACACCGCCAGCATGCGTTCGCGATTGCGGCGCATAATCAGTGGATCCGCCACCTGTGTGGTGGTATCGCCGATGACTTGATCGGCGGAGATATAGCGGTTTTGCTCTGCGCTCCAGACGTTAAGTGAGCCTAGGTTATCCACATCGTGACGCTGTGCGGGGATTGCCCGCGCCACTATCGGAATCAGGTCGCTGCCGTCACGGTAAATGCCCACCTGGCTGCCACTGGTACTTAGCGCCAGGGTGCTGGCCAGGTCTTCACGGGTCACACCCAGCCTACGTGCAGTATCTTCAAGAAAAACGGGCTCAATCGACTGCACGCGATTACGCCAACTGGTGCGCACGCTGGTCATGTTCGGTGTATCAAGGAACATGGCCTCAACCTGATCGCCCAACTGGCGAAGTACCGCTGGGTCGCTGCCGTAGAAACGCGCCTCTAGCTTGGCTTTGGGCGCAGGACCGACCTCCAACGGAGCGATTTTGTAGTCAATATCGCTATGATCCCGCTCCAACACTTGCTCTACGTCAGCCATGCGGTCGTGTTGAGTCGCTTTATCGTCGGTTTCGACAATCAACTGCGCATAGCTTGCATAGCGGTCTTCCGGTGAATAAGTGAGGGTAAAGCGCTGCGCTCCGCCGCCCACGGTGGTGGTCAGGTGGCGAACGCCGTCCATCTCCATCACGCTCTTTTCAAGCTCGCTAACGCGGCGTTGGGTTTCGAGAATATCGGTACCTTCCGGCGTGCGATAATCGACAAAAAAGATCGGCGTATTAGAGGCCGGAAAGAAGGCATTTTTAACCGAACCAAAGCCGACCACCGCGCCGGCCAATATCGCTACCATCAGCGCCAAGGTTAACCAGCGCCAACGAATACCGGTGATAATGACACGGCCTACAAAACGATAAACCACGCCTTTATAGGGGTCTTCCTGTCCATCGCCGGGGGCAACATTGCGGAAAAACAGCTTGAAGTAGAACGGCGTTAACGTCAGCGCCGTGATCCAGCTCAGCAGTAGCGAGTAGAGCAGCACGAAAAATAACGAGCCGATAAACTCACCGGTGGTGTCTGGCGATAAACCGATGGGCGCAAAGGCTGCAATCGCGATCAGCGTTGCGGCCAGCAAGGGCCAGGCGTTTTGGCGAACCACTTGATGCGCCGAATCACGAATCGTGCTGCCGCGCTTTAACCCCACCAGCATGCCTTCGGTGACCACAATGGCGTTATCTACCAGCATTCCCAGGGCGATAATTAACGCACCCAGCGAGATTTTTTCCAGCTGCAAACCATGAAAGCGCATCAACATAAAGGTGCCAATAATGGTGATCAGCAGGATAAAGCCCATTAACAGACCACTGCGCCAGCCCATAAACAGCATCAGCACCACGATCACGATAGCCACCGCCTGGATCAAGCTGACCAGGAAACCGGATACTGCGTCATCGACCACCTGGGGCTGGTTATAAACGACATTCAGCTCCATACCCAGTGGTGTGCGGGTTTGCAGTTCATCCAGACGCTGCTGTAGCCGTTCTCCCACCTCGACAACATTCACTCCGCTTTCAAAGGAGACGCCCAACGAGATCGCCGGCCTGCCCATATCGCGGTAAAGCTGCTGGGGCTGCTCCGCCAGCTCGCGGCTCACATCGGCAATATCGCTCAGCCGCACCAGTTCACCGTCGCCCTCACTGACAATCAGGGCGCGCAGAGCTTCAATATCTGCCGCACTGCCCGTGGGGGTGATACGAAAACGGCGGCCATCCTGTTTAAGATGCCCTGAGTCTGCCACTGCATTTTGGGTCTCAAGCAGTTGCTGTAATCGTGTTAACGGAATATTCAGTGCGCGCAGGCGTTCGCGATCAACTTCGATATAGATGCGCTCTTCGTGCTCACCGCTTAGCGACACCTTCGCGACGCCCTTCACCAAAGCGAGCTCGCGCTTGAGAAAATCAGCATGGTCAGCCAGATCCGGCATGCTATAGCCATCGCCCGTCAGGTTGACCATGAAACCAAATACATCGCCAAAGTCGTCATTTACGCGAGATTGACTCGCACCCGGCGGAAGCGCGGCCTGGGCATCCTGTACTTTACGGCGCAGCGAATCCCATAATTGCTCCAACTCCTCGTTCTGCACCGTACTTTCGAGTTCAACGGTGATCTGCGATAGGCCATCAGAACTCACCGAGCTAACCCGTTTGATCGATGACATCTCCTGAATTGACTCTTCGAGTGTCGAAGTGACTTCCTGCTCTACCTCTTCAGGCGTCGCACCAGGGTACTGCGTGGTGATCAGCGCATTGCGAATGGTAAATTCGGGGAACTCCAACTGGCCCATGCCCAAAAACGACAGCGCGCCACCCGCCAGCAGCACCACGGTCATTAAATAGCTGGTCGCCCGGTGGCGTAGAAAGTAGTCGACCATGTTAAAGCCCCTGCTCTTTTTCCCACGGGGTCACCCTGGTGTCCTCGGTTAAACGGTGGGCTCCGGCCGCCACAACGCGATCGCCCGCTGCCAACTTTCCGCTAACTTCCAGGCCGTTTGAGGTTAACCGACCGACCTCCACCGGCACCGCTTCCACGTTTTCTGGCTCGACGAAGCGCCATACCTGAGCCTGGTCGGGATCATCACCGGCATAGCTCACCGCATCAGAGGGAAGTAGCCACAGCGGGGCGCTATTTTCGGTTTGCAGCGAACTCAAATCGAGCCGCACATTGGCACTCATACCGTCTAACAGGGTGATATCGTCCGGCTGGGGCAGCGTTAGGGTGACTTCATAAGCCAAACTCTGTGCGCTGGCTTGGGTGGTGTAAGAGGCTAGCTGGGCAAGATAGGGTTTATCGCTATTACCAAAGCGCACTTCAAACGCCAACGCATCACCGAAGGGCGTTCCATTATTTCGCGGTATGCGCTGCACGATCTGCTCGGGCAGATGAAACACCACGTCTAGCTGCCCTGGCTGCTGGATCACCGCGACCGTTTCTTGAACTTGGACTATCTGGCGGTTATCCACTGGCACCTGGGCAATCACACCATCGTAAGGGGCGCGTAGCTTTGTATGCTCGACCTGCTCTTGGGCCTGTTCGAAGGTGGCCCGGGCGGCCCGCCACTCGCTTTCCGACTGATCAAACTGGGATTGGCTGACTGCCCCACGCTGCAGGGTGTAGCGCATGCGTTCTAGCGTTGCCTCGGCGAGCTCCAAGCGCGAGCGGGCGCTGTCCAGCTCGCTTTGCACATTGCGATCATCAATGCGCGCAATCACCTCGCCTTCGCTCACCTGTTGGCCGGGGCTCACATTGAGCTCCAATAATTCCCCGGCCATACGAAATGACAAATTGCTGCGCGTAGAGGCTTCCACCCGCGCGGGAAATTGCCGTAAGGCCGCAGCATTTGCCGACTGCAGTGTCATCAATTTTACCGGCCGTGTGGCATCAGTCGACTGCGCCTGGGGTTGCTCACAGCCCGTTAGCACAAGCAGAGCCAGTATGATGGGCAGTGAACGGAGAAGAGTAACGGGCACGAGTAGCTCCTTGATGGCGGTCAGTGATGATTTTCAAACCTGCATTCGGGACACAAGTTGAATAATATAGTCACTTCACTGACATTCATGAATGTCAGTGAAGTGTATAATAATCACTCACCCGCGACTTTGCTATCCATCACTGCCAAAATACCGCTTATTTTAATAATAGGAGCCGCTATGTCCCGTCGTAAGGCCGACGCCGAACGTACCCGAGAAATCATTCTGGACGCGGCAGAGACCACCTTTTTAGCCCAAGGCGTTTCGCGTACCACCTTGGCGCACATCGCCCAGGCAGCAGGCGTGACACGAGGGGCCATTTATTGGCACTTTGAAGACAAAGCTGCATTGTTCGATGCACTCTTGGAACGCGTGCGTGTCCCTCTGGATGAAATTGTCGATGAGGTGGTAGAACACCTAGGCTCAGCACCGGCAGACTGCTTACGCGACATTGCTCTACGCTCGCTGGCAGCCATTTCCCACGACCTGCCACTGCAGAGAGCAGCCACCATCGTGTTGCACCGCTGCGAGAAACTGGAAGAGGAGCACCCGCGGATTTGCATGATCACTCGACTCTCTGAGCACGCAGAGGCGCGAGTAGAGCAATTGTTTGAACAGGCCCAAATCGCTGGCACTTTACGCGCTGACTTAACCCCAGCCAGCGCCCGGCGCCAATTTCATGGCTTTTTGATTGGCGTCTGTTTCGACTGGCTGCAGGATCCCCAGCAGCATTCTCTGGCGGATGAGAGCAGTGGTATCGTGGAAACGTTAATGCGTGGTTTATTTAACACTCAAACCGTATGAACCTGCGCTAAATCTTAATCTATATTTATCTAATGCACTTAATCTGCGTTTATCTCGCGAGGGGTGGCAAAGTGCTCAGCCAAGACGGCACTCATTGGTACATTAAGCGTAATGTCTTTGCCAGGGAGAGGTTGCTGAAACCACCGTTCGTAAAGCAACGGCATTTCCGGACTGGTATAAATATGTTCGAGGGCTTTATTTACCTCTGCTGCAAAGGCATCGTCGCCCAATTGCATTAAAAAACCGAGAGGCTCTATCGACGTAATGGCTTCTTCGGAAAGCGCGTACGCGTCAGGGTGATCGGACTCAGCAATCATTGTGCTTAGTAATATATCATCCATTGCAAAAGCCGCTACGCGCCCATCAGCAACTAAATCAAACGCTTCCTGCAATGTACCTACGGGCACCACCGATAAATTCAGTTGGCGTTCTCGATTTACCTGATTAATCTGGCTGACATTGACGGTGCCACGCGCCACGCTCACGCTACGCCCGGCCAAGTCCTCCAAGGTGGTAAAGCCATTTTCCTTCAGGGCCACATAACGCACCGAGACAAAGAAATGGCTAAGTGCAAACTGCGCGCTCTGCCGCCGCTGTTGTGTATTAGTACTGGCATTACACTCAATATCGATATCGCCGCTATTGAGCAGTTGCACCCGGTTACTGGGTGTACGATACACATAGGCTATCTCAAGAGAAGGCAGACCTAACTGCACTTGCAGCTGTTTCGCTAAGCGTTGGCAAATATCGATAGAGTAACCGACGACGTTACCCTGACTATCTAAATAAGAGAATGGCGCTGTATCACCATAGCCAACCCTTAACACGCCGGTTGCTTCTATGCGTTCAAGCGAATCGATAGGTGTCGTTGCATGTGCTGCTTCTCCACCAGACATCATTACCAGCAAACTACACCACCCAAGCAATAAACTTCGGCGCATAACACACCTCCTCTACTCTATGTACTGCTCAGGATTGGCGAAAATAGCGGCAAGCGCTGGCGCTAGCGGCAAGTTCAATACTCGGTTATCGGGAGGGAGAGGCTGCAAAAACCATTTTTCATAAAGAGTGTGAATAGTTTCACTCTGATAAATGTTACGCAGTTCCTTATTGACCAGCTCAACAAAAACAGGATCATCAGGCGGCATCATTAAGCCATAGGGCTCGGCACTACTCAGTGTTGCTTGAGAAATATGAAAAGCGGCAGGGTCAACGGCAGACGAAACCAAACCTGCTAACAAAACCTCATCCATCACAAACGCGGAAGCCTGTCCTGAAGCCACCATATCAAAGGCTTCTTCATGATTACGGCTTAGCATTACCGATATTGCTAGCCCCTCGGTGCGATTGAGTTCGTTGAGCTGGGCAATATTGATAGTGCCCGTTGTTGATACCACGCTGCGGCCCGCCAAATCCTGCAAACTGTCCATATGCTGCTCGGCGAGGGATACATAGCGCGTTGCGGTCAGAAAATGAGGGTATGAAAAAGCGGCCTGACGGCGACGTTCAGGGGTATTGGTGGTCACTCCACACTCGATATCCACTTCACCATTACGTACTAATATGAACCGATTTGCAGGCGTTACCGGCACATAATTTACCTTGAGATCACCTAAGCCCAATGTTTCCTCCAGACCTTCGATGACGTTTAGGCACAGGTCAATCGCATAGCCTGTTGGCTGGTCGTTAACTAGGTAGGAGAAGGGGGCTTCGCTGGTACGATGGCCGATAGTAACCTCACCAGCAGACGCAATACGCGACAACGTCGGCGAGGAGGCGATCTCCTCACCAGCAGCGGCACCTTGCCACATCGCACTGGTCATTAATAACGCTACTAGCCACTTCATAGGCTTACCTTTGTTCAATGATCCCGGAATCCATTGTCATCCCTGCGGCATAGAGCATATAACGGTCGCGCCCTTTCGCCTTGGCCGCATAGAGCGCCAGATCTGCGTGACGCAGCAGATCGTGGCTATTGCGGCCATCAGCGGGCGCGGTTGCAATGCCAACACTCACTCCAATGTTAATTTCCTGGTTATTAAACTGATACGGTTCACGTAGAACAGACACAATTGCTTCTGCCAGTACTTTTGCCTCATTGGTGGCACTACGCACAACGCGTTGAATGATGGCAAACTCATCGCCACCAAGGCGCGCCACCAAATCATCGTCGGTCAGCAGCCCCTGCACCCGCTGACTAACTTCAACGAGCAAAGCATCACCCGCCGCGTGCCCCAGACTATCGTTAACTGCTTTAAAATGGTCAAGATCAAATAGCATGACATTAAATACGTCGCCTTGAAGCAGTGAGTGCACAGCGGTTTTTAAAGCATTATTTAATTGCACGCGGTTGGGCAATTTGGTCAGCTCATCATGATGAGCAAGATGCTGAAAGCGCAGCGCTTCGTCTTTAACTTCAAGTAAGTGTTCACGCTCAATGACTTTCTTACGAAGCGCATCTATGGCCTTTGCCATCCGGCCAATTTCATCGTTACGGTCGGTATAAGGCGTGCTGTCAGCAGTCTGGTTTTTAGCGATTTCGGTGAGCGACTTAATTAATACTGGCACGGGTGTAAATAACTGACGCATCAAAACAGTGACTAGCAGGGCTGTTGCGACCAATACCACCAGTAGCGCTACAAATGCTTTACTGATCAGATCATTACGCATCTGATACAGCCCACCTTTCTGGCCTATAGTGGCTACCAGCACGCCTAACAGTTGACCATCAGGAGTAACAATGGGCAGCGAACTAATGAAGTGCTCTTCATTGCCAATGCTGGCAAATCCAACATAAAAATCAACGGCATCCGCTTTTGTTTGCCATGTATCTACCGCCAAGTTGGCAGGTGAGTCTGATGGTGTGTTAAGCGCATCAGCCACTACGGTGAGAGAACCTTCTGATGACTTAGTGAACAGCCATACGTTGTTACGTGTTTGTGCACTTGCTAACGCTAATACATCAATCGGGCTAAACCCAGTTTCCAGAACCGACTCTTCATCGCCAATTGGGCGCTGGGAAATGATATGCGTGACTTGACCCGTGCCATCGGTCTTAACCGCCACGGACGTATAAATACGCCTAATAGTCGCGCTCACTATCTGGGCATTCACCTGCGCTTCGCGCAACCACTGCTCCCGAGCCCCACGCTCAACCATAAAAAAACCTGACAGCGCCCCCGTTACATACGCAAACAGCACGCCCATCAGCATAAACATCACCACCTTACCCACCAGGGTATGATGCCAAGGAAGTCTAGCCGCAGGCAGTGAAGCACTCCTATGCTGGGGTTCTGGCATCTACTCCGATTCCTTAATGGCTATAGCTGCAGCGGGCGTATCTGGACGTAATCACAATGAGCGAACATTTCTTTAACAAACAAGTTTTTTTGACCACTATTTTATTCGGCAAACGTACACAAACAATTAGGTTTTATTTACTAAAGTATCATTAAAATGAGTGGGCATGTCTTAAAAAATGACAAGCGTAATCATTCTTATTGCCCTACCCTTTTGGCATATCTCTTGCTTTATAAGTAGCTAACAAGTTTGCTGATTTATATTAGGAGAGCGTGATGCATCATTCTGACTATCCACTCAGTGAAGTCCCTACCAGCGCCCGCAAGGGCCTGCTATCTACCTCGGCAGTACTGCTTGGGTTTACGTTTTTCACCGCCACCATGTGGGCGGGCGGCACGTTAGGCCAAGCCTTTCCGATTGGCCAACTGCTATGGATCATAGCGATTGGTAACTTGCTGCTGGGGGTGTATGCGGCAGCCCTCGCCTATATTGCTTGTAAAAGCGGGCTCAATTCGGTGCTGATGGGACGCTTCTGCTTCGGCGAAAAAGGCAGCAAACTCTCCGACTTTATTCTCGGTTTTACCCAGATCGGCTGGTACGCCTGGGGCACTGCCACGATTGCCCTAGTGTTAGTACGCACCACCGGGATGCCTGAATGGCTGGAAATCCCCTTAATGGTGCTGTTTGGGTTTGGTTTCTGCGTGACCGCCATGATTGGCTATAAAGGTATGGACTGGCTGTCGCGCTTTGCTGTCCCGGCCATGATGCTATTTATATTGATCAGCCTGTTCACGGGGCTGGTGGATGTGCGCGGTTTTGCAGGGTTAAGCCAGCAAACGCCCACGGAGAGTATGAGTGTGGCGGCTGCGATTACCGTGATTATCGGTACCTTTATTAGCGGCGGTACCCAAGCGACTAACTGGAGCCGCTTCTCCAAAACACCGAAAATTGCCGTGATCGCGACCCTGGCGGCCTTTTTTGTCGGTAACGGCTTAATGGTGCTGACCGGTGCACTTGGCACCATGATTTACCAGCAGGCGGATATCGTGGATGTATTGATCGCTCAGGGCTTTGTCACCATCGCCGTGCTGATGCTGTTCCTGAATATCTGGACAACCCAGGACAACACTATCTACAACTTCGCCGTGGCGGGCTGTAATTTGCTGCGCACCGAAAAGCGCCGCCTGGTCACTGTGGGTGGCGCGGCGATTGGCACCGTGCTGGCAGTGGGCGGTATGTATAACCTACTCATCCCATTTCTGGTGTTACTCGGCACCTTTATACCGCCCATGGGCGGGGTGATCATGGCGGACTTTTGGCTCAAGCATAAAGGCCGCTACCCCACATTGGATAAAGCACAACTACCCGACTTCAACCGCCGAGGGTTAGCTGCGTATGCGCTGGGCGCCGGGGCCGCTTACTTCTCCCCGTTACTGCCACCACTGGTAGGTGTTGTAGTGGCAGCAGGAAGCTACGCCGTGCTGCTTCGTTTAAACCACGCTACGCTGAGCGATACGTTTCCCTCTACTGCGAAGTAATAAAATAAGTGAGCCTTGTTATATGAGCATGCAGATTCTTAACGCCCGTTTGCGCCAGCGTCCTGAGCTTTACCGACTTGAGATTGAGAACGGCACGTTCACAGCGATTACCGAGCAAGACACGCCGCAAACAGCGAGCGAAGGGCAGATTGATGCAGGCGCCAAGCTCATTTGTGCGCCGTTTATTGAGCCCCATATCCATTTGGACGCCGCCCTTACGGCAGGTGAGCCAAGCTGGAACCAGAGCGGCACGCTGTTTGAAGGCATTGAGCGCTGGGGCGAGCGTAAGCCTATGCTCACCGAAGCGGATATTCGCGAGCGCGCGCTTAAAACCCTAAACCTGCTAATCGGCAACGGCGTTCAGTTTGTGCGCACCCACGCCGACACCAGCGACCCTAGCCTGATTGGGCTTAAAACCCTGTGCGCCTTGCGCGACGAGTTAAAAGATAAAATTGATATTCAGGTAGTCGCCTTCCCTCAAGATGGCCTGCTCTCTTACCCAGGCGGCGATCGGCTGATGGAGGAGGCACTAGAGATCGGCGCCGATGTGGTGGGCGGCATCCCCCACTTCGAATACACCCGTGAGCTGGGCGTGGCCTCCATGAAGCGAGTGATCGAATTGGCGATCAAGTACGACCGCCTGGTGGATGTGCACTGTGACGAGATTGACGACCCCAACTCACGCTTTCTCGAAGTACTGGCCTGCGAGGCGCTGTTTAATGATTTGGGCAGCCGCGTTACCGCCAGTCACACCACGGCGATGCACTCCTACGACAATGCTTACTGCTCCAAGCTGTTTCTGCTGCTAAAACGCTCGGGTATTAACTTTGTCTCCTGCCCTACCGAAAGCATCCACCTGCAGGGGCGCTTTGACACCTACCCGAAACGGCGCGGAGTGACGCGTGTTAAGGAGCTAAACGCAGCGGGCATTAACGTCTGCTTTGCCGAGGACTCCATATTCGATCCCTGGTACTCCTTGGGGAATGGCAAGCTGTTGCGAACGCTGGATTTTGGCCTGCATATCTGCCAAATGATGGGCTATCAGGACTTCAGCCAGGCACTTTCACTGATTACCGACAACAGCGCCCGCACGCTCAATATTGAAGAGCGTTACGGCATCGAGGTCGGCAAACCCGCCAGCTTCAACCTGTTGGAGGGCGAGGATGACTACAGCGTGCTGCGCACCCAGGGCGAGGTGCTGCTTTCGGTACGCCACGGTGAGATCATCATGCAGCGTGAGCCTGCCAAAATCACCACGCCCCAGTGGCTTGGCTAATCCACCAAAGGCACGTTAGATTAGTCATTGAACCGTCTAATGTTACCGACGAATGTTAATGACCGAGGAAATCCAAGATGGGCATCGAAACCGTTCGCCAGTTTTTTGCCGAGCACGCGCCGGATGTAAACATCGAAGAGCTTGAAACCAGTACTGCCACGGTACAACTTGCCGCTGATGCCCATGGCGTAGCACCAGGTCAAATTGCCAAAACCCTAGCGTTCAAAGTCGGTGACAAACCGCTACTCATTGTGGCCAGTGGCGATGCGCGTATCGACAACCGCAAAATTCGCGATACCTTCGGCGGCAAGGCCAAAATGCTCGACGCCGAAACGGTGATGGAACTGACCAGCCACCCGGTTGGCGGCGTTTGTCCCTTCGGCCTCGCCACCGACCTGCCGGTTTACTGCGATGAATCGCTCCACGCCTATGACGAAGTGCTGCCCGCCGCTGGTTCGCCCACTAGCGCCGTACGCCTAAGCCCCAAGCGTCTGGCCGAACTGGTCAATGCCGAGTGGGTGGATGTGTGTAAGTTGCCGGAGAATGCCACTTAAGCACGCATCTATAACCTTTTATTATTTAACGTCCAGTAAATAACCATAAAACGCCGTATTACGCTGCCAGCCCAATGATTCATAAAGGTGTTGGGCGCGTTCGTTCTCTACCTGCGTCATTAATATCAATCGTGCGACGCCGTGATCATGGGCAAGCTGGGTGGCGGCTTCCATTAACGCTCTGCCCGTGCCCTTATCGCGACACTCTGGCAGCACAAAGAGATCATTGAGCGTCCAGCGGGCATTTAAGCCCACCGTGGAAACCCCAGGGTAGAGCTGCACAAAACCCGTGAGCACGCCTTCGCTATTCTCGCTAACCAGAATGAATGAATCCCCTAACCCCATGCGCTGATCTAAAAAATCACGCGCCGCCTGAATATCACTCGGTTGCTTATAAAACTGACGATAGCCATCAAGTAATGCGCTAAGAGGCTCTAAGTCATTGAGTACCGCCGAACGAACATTAACCATAACGACTGCTCCCTTTGAGTGGTGATTCAACACAGCTTGCCGTCATAGTGGTCTATGATAAAGAGCCACTTATCGCTAAATTGAGGGAACCAGTGAAAAGACGTGACGCTGCCAGCGACTGGATTGCGGAGGCGCTAGCGCTAAGGCTAACTGCGAATGAAGCAGCCACACTTGTTCAGCAGCTTTACTGCTCGCTTAAGGAGTGGATTCAACACGGTGAGCTGACGGCTGGCGATACGCTTCCCTCTTCCCGCTACTTGGCTCGCGCTTTGGGTATTAGCCGTAATACGGTGCTGGCCACCATGGATCGGCTACTGGCGGAAGGGTTACTGATTGCCCGCCAGGGAGCGGGGCTCTATGTGGCGAACCTCCCCGCGCTGTTAACCCGAGCAGAGCTTCCACCACCTTTGCCTGTTCGCTACTCAAGCCGGGGTAACAAGCTATTAACACTCAGCGGAACGTTGAGCCACGACCATCGCGCCTTTGCCCCAGGCGTCCCGGCGCTCGACCTGTTTCCCCGCGAGCAGTGGCAGCGCCTTTTACGGCGTCACTATTATCACGCGGAAATGGCATGGATGGATTATCAAACCAGCGGTGGTCTACCTGTACTCAAAGCGGCTCTTTGTGACTATCTAAGACTCTCCCGCGCGGTGCGCTGCCAACCAGAACAGATTGTGATTACCCAAGGCGCCCAGCAGGCGTTTGAACTGATTACCCAACTACTCACCGATCATGGGGATTCGGTTTGGATGGAGGAGCCGGGTTACGGTGGCGCCCAAGCCTGTTTTCTGGCGTCAGGATTAACGGTAACACCCATCCCCGTCGATAAAGAAGGGTTAAACCCGTCACTTGCCCTGAGAAGGCGCCAGCACCTCGGCTAATTTACGTGACACCCTCCCACCAATATCCCAGCGGCGTTACCATGCCAGTCCCCAGGCGACTGGCGTTACTTGAGTATGCTTCTCGCGCTGGTAGTTGGATCATTGAAGACGATTACGACAGCGAATTTCGTTACGGCACGCCGCCGACTCCCTCTCTACAGGGTCTTGCCGAACAGGCATCGGTTATTTATGTCGGTACCTTTAGCAAAGTGCTCTATCCCGGCTTACGCTTAGGCTATTTGGTGCTGCCTGATACACTTGCCCACAACTTCAGACGTGCCCATGCCCGACTGCACCGTGAAGGTAACTATCCCGTGCAATCGGCGCTTGCTGAATTTATTACCAGCGGGCATTTTACTCGCCACATCGCCCGGATGCGGGCGGCCTATCGTCAGCGACAAGCGTGTTTACGCACGGCATTAACGCCTGCAGTGGCCGCTGGGCTTCGGCTTTCTGACGGCCATGCGGGTATGCATCTATTAGCTGAACTCGATACTATCGAGGAAGAAGAGATGCTCGTTAAGCGTGCCAGTGAAGCAGGCATTACGCTTTCTCCACTTTCCCGCTATTACCTTTCCGAGAATAAGCGCCCTGGGTTAGTGCTTGGCTATGCGGGCTCGACTGAAAGCGAACTAATGAACGCAGGTGAGTGGTTAAGTGAGGCATGGCGGCGCTTACACCATTAGTGAATGCATAGCGTGTGAAGTCCAGTATCAATCACGTCATCACAGGATAGGCTTCCGACATATTCTCTGGAAGCATTCTTGTAGTAGTGTATCTTTCTTTACAGGCTTATTTATAAATTCAATTTAAAGGGGACCCACGTTCCCAATGGGGTTAATGTGGTTCAATTACTCTCTTCGCACACAGAATCCCGCACCTCGATATGGAAGGCATGGAGCGTGCACATATTTACCGCCAGCGGCGTGCTACTCGGCACCATGGCGCTGCTCGCTCTGGTCGACAATAATCCAGTCGCCTGCCTGCTCTGGTTAGGTGCCGCGATGATGATCGATGGAATCGATGGCACCCTGGCCCGCAAGTATGAAGTGAAGGCCATACTGCCCCATTTCGATGGTTCAACACTCGATATGGTGATTGATTACCTGACCTGGGCCTTTATCCCTGCCCTTTTCATCTACTACTTTATTGAGTTGCCGCCCAATTTTGCACTGCTCTCAGTATTCATTATTCTGCTTTCATCGATGTTCTGTTTCTGCAATGTTGATATGAAAAGCCAGGATAATTACTTCGTTGGCTTTCCTGCCGCCTGGAATATCGCCGCAGCCTATTTCTATATTCTCGATTTCCCGCCTTTTATCACCTTTGCCGCTATCACCTTTCTGGCCATCCTCACCGTGACTAATATGAAATTCCTCCACCCCTTTCGGGTGCGCCAGTTCATGCCGCTCAATATCACCGTCACACTCGTATGGTGCGCATGTATAACATCGTTAGTACTCTCCAGCCCCGAGCACGCCGCCTGGGCATTATGGGGGTGGGGGATTACATCGATTTATTTCATCGGCATATGCCTGTGGCGTACTGCCCAAGAGTGGTTCAATTGATAGGTGAGCAGTTGATGGACAACGATTTTATCGCCCCCGATGGGCATCCCCGCTGCAAGTGGTGTGGCGGCGCGGCAGAGTTTCTGCCCTATCACGATAATGAGTGGGGCTTCCCGGTAGACGATGATCAGCGGCTATTCGAGAAGCTCTGCTTAGAGAGCTTTCAATCGGGCTTAAGCTGGCGCACGATTCTTAATAAACGCGACAACTTTCGCGCCGCTTTTCACCGCTTCGACTTCCATCAAGTCGCCAGCTTTAATGAAGATGATGTGCAGCGTTTACTCCAAGATGCAGGCATTATTCGCCACCGCGGAAAAATCGAAGCGACCATCAACAACGCCCAACGTGCAAAGGAAATGGTTGAGCAAGAAGGCTCTTTGGCCGCTTTTTTCTGGCGCTATGAGCCGACCGAATTAGCGACACCACAGACTCAGACCACCTCGCCCGAATCCGTAGCAATGGCGAAAGAACTGAAAAAGCGCGGTTGGAAATTCTTCGGCCCCACCACCGCTTTTGCCTTTATGCAGGCAATGGGGCTGCTCAACGACCACTCGCTCAACTGCATTACACGCGAACGCGTAGAGCAGTCGCGGCAGCAGTTTCAGCGACCCGGCTAAAGCTATCTATTAGGAGCACCTCATGAAGCCGAAAATCAGTCTGATCACCCTTGGTGTACATGACCTGCAACGCGCCATCCGTTTTTATCGTGAAGGTCTGGGCCTGCCGGAGCATGAAACGGACAGCGAGGAAGTCGCCTTTTTCAAAATGGAGGGGGCCTGGCTATCACTTTTCCCACACGAAGCGCTGTCCAGAGACATCGGCATTGCTGATGATGCACCGAGCGGTTTCAGCGGTATAACGTTGGCTCATAATGTCACCAGCCAAGCGGCCGTTGACCAAGTGCTTGAACAAGCGGTTGCCGCCGGTGCAGAGCTGATCAAGCCTGGGGAAGAGGTGTTCTGGGGTGGTTATTCCGGTTACTTTCGCGACCCAGAAGGTCATTACTGGGAAGTCGCCTACAATCCGTTTATGGATCTGACATAAAGCAACTTTCATTGCCCAAGAGTGGACAAGTCCAGAAGCACTTTCTGGCCACTCGGGCAAAGCGCCCTCTCGACAGCTTGACGCCAGTCCTGACCTGGAAACACTTGATAATCAGGCATCGCTGACTGGTCTAAAAGCCCCCAGATAGCCAAGAATTTTTGCTGCCAAGCCTCCGCGGACATCCTGGACAAAGGGTCGCGCAAGTGAAACTTCCTATAGTGAGCCCAGGGTTTAGAATCCACTTGAATCGCCTGTCCCGTCAATAACCCGTAGGCGATAAATGTCGTCTCCGGTGCCATGAGTTGCAAGATCTTTGCCGCAACTGGCCCCCCTAAAGCGTCGAACACCACGTCAGACTTACGGGCCACACGCGAGATCAGGGACATATCCTGAATCGATACCGGTTTGATACCGAGCTTTTCCAGGCGGGCGACTCTACTCTCGGAGCGGTATATGCCGATAACCTCCCTGGCGCCGTGCTGATATGCCCACGCCCCAAGATAGTCAGCGCAATTGGAACCCGCTCCACTGAGAAGAACACGTTTTCCCTCGACAGGCCAAGTCTCAAGCATGGTCAGGGCAGCCAAGGGATTAATGTAGGCCCGTGCGGCAACGGCGTCAGAAATGGTATCGGGGACAGGTACTGCGAGTGCAGCATCACAATCTAGAATCGTCTGCCAAGTGCCCTCGCCTCGTAATGGGAGCACTCGCTTTCCGATCAGAGAGGCATACTGTCTAGGTGCCTCAATAACGCGCCCCACTCCTTCGTAGCCGGCGACCGCGGGAAGCGTTATACGGTGCGAGTAAGCACCGCTGATGGGTATCAGATCAGACGGGTTCACTGGAGCACATAACATTCTCACCCTGAGCTTGCCCTCAACCAAACGTGGAACTTCCGCGGTTTCCACGTTCAATGTTTCAAGCGGCCTTCCGAACGCGCGATAGGTTAGAGCATGACGACGCATGGGTACCTCGAACATAGCGGATGAATTTCCATGGCCTAATATGGATAAAGATAAATGCTCAAGGTTGCGGTTTAGACGTGAACTTAGATAACGCTTGTCGCATGCGTCTGAGCTTCCTCCACCATCTCGGTGGCTAGCTCACCCACGGTACGCACGGCGTTTTCGATGCTGGGTGTTAACGTGAACGCATAGTTCAGGCGTAGGCATTGACGAAACTTGCCCGAAGCTGAAAACAGCGATCCCGGCGCTACATGGATAGCATGCTGTGCTAAGCGCTGATTGAGCTTCACACAGTCCACCGCGGCGGGTAGCTCTACCCATAGCAAAAAACTGCCTTGGGGGTAGCTAATACCCGCGCCCTTGGGGAAGTAGCGCTGAATCCAACTGATCATGATATCGCGCTGACGCTGATATTGGCGGGTGGCGTAACGGACGTGGCGCTCGTAGTGCCCTTTGGCGACGAATTCCGCCACTGCCAGCTGCGGCAGCGTGGCTGAAGCACCGGTGGAGACATACTTCATATGCAGTGCCTGATCACGGTAGCGCCCTGGCGCCAGCCAGCCCACCCGTAACCCAGGCCCCACGGTTTTAGAAAAGCCACTGCACAGCATTACGCGCCCGTCGTCATCGAAGGATTTCACGGTGCGCGGTCTTGGCAGACTAAATGACAAGTCGCCGTAGATATCGTCTTCGATAATGGCTACATCGAAGCGTTGAGCAAGCTGAAACAGCGCCCGCTTGCGTGCTTCAGGCATGGTGTAACCCAGCGGGTTGTTGTAAGTGGGCGTGACCTGTATCGCGCGGATTGGCCACTGCTCTAACGCTAGCTCCAGGGCTTCCAGACTGATGCCGGTTTGTGGGTCGGTGGGTATCTCCAGCGCTTTTAAGCCGTTGGCCTTGAGTATCTGCATGGTGCCGTAAAAGCTGGGTGAGTCCACGGCCACCACATCGCCGGGCTGGGTAAGGGTGCGCAGCGCGATGGCCAGCGCCTCCTGACAGCCGGTGGTCACCATGATGTCATCCGGGTGCAGCAGGCAGCCGGAGGCGATGGCCAGCCGTGCCACCTGTTGGCGAAGCTCAGGGCTACCGTTCAACTTGTCGTAGTTGAACCCATGCAGGTCGTTACTACGATGAAGTCCAGCGAGTATCTTCGACAGCGGTCGCAGCGTCTCATAATCAAAATTCGGTATGCCGCGCCCCAAAAGCAGCCGAACGTCATCACGCTGAGTGGCGACAAGCTCCAGCACCTGATCCCATTGGGAAATATCCAGCGGGCGCTGTGCGGGTCGTGAGACCGACGGCAGCACCGATGGCACGCGGCTAGGCAGCACGAAATAGCCCGATTTTGGTCGAGACTCGATCAATGCAACGTCCATTAGTTGGCGGTAGGCCTCCTGAGCCGTCGAAATGCTAACGTCCAGCTCCTGGCACACCGCGCGAATAGACGGCAACCGATCGCCTACACGGTAAATACCGTGCTCGATACGCTCCCGCAAAATGCCAGCGACCTCTTCATAGCGTGTCATGACACTCATCCCCCTATACAGCCTGATAACGATACAGATGCCCTGACCAGCGACCATACAGAGGTATAACACGCCTTTCTGTACCCTGAAAACAGTAGATTCTATATCTGTATTAAAACAGTAGCACTGAGTAATCTGATTGGGCATTTAGAACTCAAGAAGAGCCGTCATTCCCAGCTTCAGTTTTATGCGGTTCTGTACACCAACTCAGGAGCTCCCCTCAAGTGCAATGCATTGCACTTGGAGCTAAGACCGCGTGTGATGATTTAACTTTATAGTTAGGAACTACAATGATAAAGAAGCTTGAGGATATAGAGGGTCTAAAGGCTCTTACTAGCAAACTATACCGGAAGTTCGCATTTGGCTATGCGTTTTCATCGACAGCATCATGGATGCAAAGGGTCTGTTTCGGATGGTTGGCTTGGGAGCTAACCCAGTCAACATTCTGGCTGGGTATGGTTGCATTTGCCGAATTTTTACCGGTTCTCCTCGTGTCGCCCCTTGTTGGCGATGCCATCGACCGCTTTGATAAACGTCGTATTATTATGGCCAGCGAATTATTACCGGCCCTGGCTCTTACTCTCTTGATTGGACTACTAAACCTCGAAATACTGACGATGCCATTACTCTTTGTTGTCGCCTTCGTCGTTGGAGCATCGATGGCAATCAGCCATCCTGCTCAGCTTGCCTGGTACCCAATGCTCTTGCGAGACCGCACTCACATTAGCTCAGCTGCTAATATCTATATCCTTAGCCTAAACATCGCGCGGTTTGCTGGAGCCGGGTTAGCAGGGCTGACGATATCTCTGTATGGTATCTCGGCTGCAGTTGCGTTCACTGTGGCTGGGTACTTGATCTTCTTTTTCATGCTGAAATCTATCCCACATACCGACTTAGCCACTCACCAGCAGTCACGAGGCAGCGCGTTGAAGGGAGCTGTCGATGGCTTGCAATATGTAATGACTCATCCCCTTCTTGGCCCAATGCTGATGCTAATTGCCATTACTTCTGCTGGTGCACGAGGGATTCCCGATCTGGCTCCAGCTCTAACAGAGCTTCAATATGATATGCACTCAGAGTGGTTCAGTATACTTATTGCGGCAACTGGTCTCGGCTCGGTTCTGGCCGGCATATGGAACCTTTTGAGCCGAGATCATAGTATCGAGACTGCTGTTAGGTTGACCGTCACGTTTTCCATGCTTATTGCTCTTTGTGCAATGCTACTATCTGTAATTGATAACTTCTGGTTATCGATAGGCCTTTTCATAACCTTGGGGTATGCAATCACAATCACTGCGGTGAAATCCCAACAAGTGATTCAGAGTACTACAGATGATTCTATGCGAGGACGTGTCAATGCGTTTTACTTCTTGACCTTTCGAGGCGGCACGGCCTTTGGTGCATTGTGGATGGGGGTAGCAGCTTCTTCTGTAGGCCTCTTAATCACTCTTCTGCTAGGTGGTGTGGCTTGCTTTGCAGCCTCAGTTCGCTACCGGAAATTGTGGGCGAAGTTCGTGGAATTGCAGACTCCCCCGCCCTTCCCCTAGCCTAATAAAGATACAGATGCGCTACCCAACCACCATACAGAGCTATAACACACTCAATCTGTATCTTTAAAACAACATATCCTATATCTGTATCAAAACAGTGACGCTGAGTAATCTGGTGAGGCACATCGCATTCAAGGAGAATCGCCATGCCACGCTTCAGCCTCACCCAGCTTCGTTATCAGCTAAGATCTCAACTGCGCCAGTATCGTCACTACCGTCGTAGTCGCCGCCAGTTACTGGCGCTTGATGACAGGCTACTTGATGATATCGGCATTGACCGTACGCAGGCGCTCAAAGAGGGACATAAAGCGTTTTGGAAGCATACACCACTAGATGGGGGCCCTTATGAAAACCGCTGAGTATTACCTACTCGACGTCTTTACCGACCAGCCGTTTACCGGCAACCCATTGGCCGTCTTTCTAGAGGCTGATGGGTTGGCAGCCAGTACCATGCAGGCGCTGGCAAATGAGCTTAACCTAGCCGAAACGGTGTTTTTAAGTTCTGCCACTGAACCGAATCACTACCCGATGCGGATCTTTACGCCTACTCGTGAACTACCTTTTGCAGGCCACCCCACGGTCGGCACTGCGCATCTGCTCAGGGAACTGGATTTAGTGAACCGCGAGCAAGGTGTTGTGCTCCACCCTTCCATCGGAAAGCTAGTGGTTAAGTATGAACAAGATAGGGCAACGTTTAAGACCGCCCAACCCGCCATGATCACAGACAGCACTATTGACCGCACCACTGCCGTTGAGCTGCTGGGATTGGACATCCATCAGGTGAAGGGTGATCCGGTGATTGCCTCCTTCGGGCTCCCCTTTCATTTGATCGAACTCACTGACGTGGCAGCGTTAGAGAGCGTGCGTATTTCTACGACGGCTTGGGCAAGTGCTGTTATGTCTAGCAGTGCCGTCCAGATTTACCTGTATGTGATTGAACAACAAGGCGGGGCAGAAACGGTAGTTCACAGCCGCATGTTTTGTATGCATTCCAGCATTTGCGAAGACCCCGCTACCGGCAGCGCTGCAGCGGCCTTAACCGGCTATTTGGCATCACTGCAACCAGGCACCTTGCACTGCAAAATTCATCAGGGTGTCGAAATGGGGCGGCCCAGCGTTATCCATACCGCTGCCAATGGCGAGGTCAAGCCCGGCCTTGTGACGGTGGGCGGTAACGCAAAAGTGGTGGGCAAAGGCGAGTTTTACCTGGAACGATAGCCAACCGCCTCACAAAAAAGAGTGCCCGCTATTTAGCGGACACTCGGCTTTTCGCTCAGTTTGTACTCGGAGACCAGGCCTCAAGCCGCCTGCACTTCTATACGGCGCGTGCGGTGGCTGTCTTTCTTGGGCAGCGTTAGCGTCAATACGCCGTTGACGAGAGCGGCGGTAATGGCATCACTGTCCACTTCGTGACTGAGGTTAAAACGCCGCGCAAAACGCTGGCCGCGAACCTCGGCGTGCAGCGCGCTCAGCCCTTCGGGCATATTTAGCGCTATCTCACCTTCCAGGCTCAGTACGTTGTTGTCGAGCTCTATTTTCAGCGTTTCATTAGTAACGCCAGGCATATCTGCCACCAGTTTGAGCGCATTGGACTCTTCAATGATATCCACCGCTGGCAGCAGGGTTTCTTGAGAAGGTTGCTCCTCGCCACGCTGTAAAAGCGGGGAGTGGTTGGATGAACGAACAACGTTATTCATGATTTATCCCTCCTTATGCAAGGTTAACAAACATGATTTACGCCGCCTGAACATCAATACGCCGCGGCTTGAGTTCTTCGCGTTTAGGCAACACGATCTCGAACACACCATGGGCATGGCGTGCCTCTGCCCGCTCGGCATCTAAGCCATCGGGGAGTGCTATCGCCCTTACAAACTCACCGCTGGCGCGCTCTCGGCGAAATACCGGGCGCGAGCTGCCATCCTCATTACCACTCGTCACAGAGTCTCGCTTGCCACGTAGCGTCAGCACATTGTCTTGAATATCAATGGTCAGATCAGAGTGTGCCAACCCCGCAGCAAACACATACACACGCACGGCATCATCGCTACGCGCCACATTGATCATCGGGAAACTACCCCGCGGCACCGCACGAATATCCATCGCATTGCCATCGGGGAAGAAGCCGTCCAACAGTTGACTAAACCAGTCAAACTGCCGAGGCGAGCCGGTTTCAAAACGCTTGAGATCATCGAACATATCGAACACCTCCTACGTTAAGCAGACTGTGAGAATTGTCATAAGAGGCAGCCTCTTACGCAACCCACAGAAGCAGCCTCTACGATGTAAAAAATAGGAGCGGTCAGTCGATTTTCAAGGGTCTGTATGGCAATTTTTGAGGCTTTTTTTACGGCCGTCAGCGCTCCGATCAATGGAGGCAGACACCACTACTTACCGATGATGACCGTCCCCGATCCGGTGATGACTTCATTACCGTGGGCACCCACACTGCTCAGGACAGCGGCTGGCTTACTGTTGACGAATACGGTGGACGAGACTTCGTGAGTAATAGGACTGCCGCAAGCAGATTTATCGTCTAACCTTGCGGCAGACAAGCTATCGTAAAAAACATCAGGCGAGCCACTGACTAGTGGGTTTGTACCGTGCCCTGGGATAGGGCACGCGGTAAGGTCAGTAATACGTGCTGCTGGCTTTCCACTCATGATATAGCTCCTTTAAGCGTATGCCGTTTTAAACATTTCAATAGGACGATTATTTAATATTAATTAATATTCATCAAGTTTGTTAGTGCTCACTTAAGGGCCTACGCTTAGCCAACTGCCAGCCATCAGGCAACCGTAATATCGGTAGAGAGATAGACATCCTGAATCGCATGCAGCAGCTCAACGCCTTCCTGCATGGGTTTCTGGAAGGCCTTACGCCCTGAGATCAAGCCCATACCACCGGCACGCTTATTGATCACCGCCGTGCGCACCGCTTCGCCGAGATCAGAATGCCCCTTGGAGCCCCCGCCGGAATTAATCAAACCCGCGCGGCCCATAAAGCAGTTGGCAACCTGGTAGCGGGCCAAATCAATGGGGTGGTCAGTGGTTAGCTCGCTGTAGACATTGTCGTGAGTATGGCCAAAGCCTACTGCACGGTAACCGCCGTTGTTCTCAGGCAGTTTCTGCTTAACGATATCCGCCTTGAGGGTTGCGGCCATATGGTTAGCTTGGCTGGTGAGGTCGGCTGCGACATGATAATCAGTGCCGTCCTGCTTGAAGGCTGGATTGCGTAAATAAGCCCACAAGACCGTTACCATTCCCAATTGGTGAGCGCGCTCGAAGGCCTCGCTAATCTCCATGATTTGCCGACGGCTCTCATGGGAGCCAAAGTAAATCGTCGCCCCCACCGCCACGCACCCCATGTCGTGGGCCTGGTCTACATCAGCAAATAGCGTCTGGTCGTATATCGCCGGATGGCTCAACGTTTCGTTATGGTTAAGCTTGAGCATCATCGGGATTTTGTGGGCATAACGCCGCGCCACCGATGACAACACGCCCAGCGTCGATGCCACGCCGTTACAACCACCTTCGAGTGCCAGCTCAACGATATTGGCCGGGTCGAAATAGCGCGGGTTAGGAGCAAAGGAAGCGCCTGCCGAATGTTCAATGCCCTGATCTACCGGCAGCAGGCTAAGGTAACCGGTGCCCGCCAAACGGCCGTGATTAAAGAACGCCTGCATATTGCGCAGCACCGCTGGGCTGCGGTCGCTATCCGCCATAACACGGTCAATAAAGTCTGGGCCCGGCAGGTGCAAGCTCTCACGGGGTACGCCCTGGCACGTGTGATTAAGCAAACTCTCGGCGTCACTGCCAAGCAAAGCGGCTATATCAGTCATGATGAGCTCCTTTATATTTGTATGTAACAAAAAGTAAGTGTATGCCAAAAACTGCTTAAATAAAGCGTATCGATTTAATAAAGCCTAGCGCTTCAATAGAGCATAGGGAAAGCACCACCGCAATCAGGTGGCGCTAGGTCTCCCGACAGTTGACAAGACTACGACTAAAAGATGAAAATACAATCAAGAATGAGTGTTAGTCGCAAATAAGACTCCTCTTGTTTCCTTCGCTTCACACTTGGAATCACCTTTATAATGCCCGCCTCTTCGCCACTTATTGCGCCGTTGGCATCCAGCTATCGGCGCTTTATCGTTCTCCGTTTGCTGATTGTCGCGGGTTTAGCCATCGCCTTGGTCATCTCCCTGCTGGCTGATATCGCCAGTGGCCCTGCACATATCCCAATGGCTGATTTAATCGCGCTGTTGTTTGATGCCCATGCTCAAGGCCCGATTCAGCAGGCCATTGTCTGGGAGATCCGCATGCCTGCAGCGCTAATGGCGGTACTGGTAGGCGCCACCCTGGGCCTGGCCGGTGCGGAAATGCAAACGGTGCTGAATAACCCCCTGGCCAGTCCGTTTACCCTCGGTGTGGGCGCAGCGGCCACCCTCGGCGCATCGCTGGTGATTGTCTTCAACTTTTCCCTGTTTGGCTTGAATGCCCACTACGCCACCGCCTTGATGGCGTTTGTGTTTGCGGCTGCATCGATTTTGACCATCAATGCGCTGTCGCGCCTCTACGGGGCCAGTCGTGAGATTATCGTTCTGTTTGGTATTGCGCTGGTCTTTGTACTCAATGCACTGGTTGCACTTTTGCAGCTCATCGCCAGTCCCGATGCGTTACAGCAATTAGTGTTCTGGACGATGGGTAGCCTGTCCCGTGCCTCCTGGGAGACGGTGGGCATCGTGGCAGCAGTACTGGCAGTGTGCTTGCCCTTCTCACTGCGCAGCGCCTGGGCGATGACGGCACTGCGCTCGGGTGATGAGCACGCACGCAGCTTCGGCATTGCGGTTGAACGCCTGCGGCTTATCTCGCTACTGCGGGTGAGTTTACTTGCCGCTGCGGCGGTCGCGTTTGTGGGCACTATCGGCTTTATAGGGTTAGTCGGCCCACATATGGCCCGGCTGGCGCTGGGTGAAGATCACCGCTTTTACTTACCGGGCAGCGCCCTGGCCGGGGCGTTAGTGCTTTCGCTTGCCTCTATCGCCAGTAAAACGCTGGTCGATGGGTTGGTGCTTCCCGTGGGTCTGGTGACCTCGCTGGTGGGTATCCCCTTCTTTATGGCATTGATCATGATGCAGGGGCGAGCACGATGAAGGCAGGTTTTACGCTCAGCAACTTCACGACCGGTTATCGCAAACGGCGCGTCTTCGACCAGCTAAGCCTGCCCACACTACCACCCGGTTCGCTGGTCGCGGTGCTGGGGCCCAATGCGGTGGGTAAATCGACCCTGTTAAAAGCAGTCGCTGGCCTACAGCCTTCCAGCGGGCAAATGCAGCTCAACGATATCGACCTCGCCAGCCTCAGCGGCGCAGCGCGGATGCGCCATGTGGGCTATTTGCCGCAAATGCTCCCTCAGGCCACCACGTTAGTCGCTTATGAAGCGGTGCTTAGCGCCTGCCGAGCGGTGCGCCCCGATTTAAGCCGCGCGGCGATTGAGGCATTGATTGAGCGAGTGTTCGATGCGCTGGCCATTCGACCGCTAGCCTTACGCCCGCTAAGCGAACTCTCCGGCGGTCAGCGCCAGATGGTGGGTCTGGCCCAGGCGATTGCCCGTCAACCGGCGCTGTTACTGCTGGATGAGCCCACCAGTGCGCTGGATTTGCGTTGGCAGCTGGCACTGATCGATACCGTGCGCACAGTGATTGCGGAACGGCAGTCGGTCTGCCTGATGGCTATCCACGATATCAATCTGGCCCTGCGCTTCTGCGACCAAGTGCTGCTGTTTGGCAACGGTGGTCTGCTGGCTGCCGGCGACCCTCACACGGTGATTACCCCCGACGTACTGCACGCCGCCTACGGAGTCGAGTCACGGGTCGAGCAATGCTCGTTGGGGCGGCCAATTGTGCTTAGCGATCGCGTCAGTGAGCAAACTGCGCACTCCATTTAGCGACGTCAATCCAGGATAACCCAATGCGCCACCTGGCTATCAATCTGTTGTGTTGGATCAGTCTGTTAAGCACTACCGCTTGTTGGGCAGCCGGTTCACAGGCGGGCTTTCCCAAACAACTTACCGATCTCGCCGGGCGCCAGGTAACGCTTTCAGCACCGCCATCACGGCTATTTCTTACCCAGCCGCGCCAGCTCTATGCGCTAGCCAGCTTACTGGATAACCCGACCGAACACTTGGCGGGCTGGGTCTATCCGTTGGCCGTGTTCGACCCTTCCATGGCCCAGCGTTTTACTACCCAGTGGCCCGCGCTTGCCCAGCTGCCCACGCTTTCACACGCACCAACCCCCCAGCTCGATAGCGAAGCGCTACTGAATCTGGCTCCGGATCTGGTGCTGTTTGATCTCTCACGTGCCAGCAGCGTTGAAGGCTCCCCTTTGACGCAGCTACTCGACGAGTTGGGCATTGCCTACCTGTTTATCGACTTTAACCGCCACCCGTTGGAAAACACGCCCAAAAGCCTGGCTCTTTTAGGCGAGGCATTGAACGCGACGCCACGGGCCAACCGTATGATCTCTCTGATTGAACAGCGCTTGGCGCGTATCGACCAGGGTTTGGCAGAGCTGAGGTTGACAGAACATCCCACTGAACCGCCCAGGGTACTGATCAATGTCGCCCCTGGAGTAAAAGTTGACTGCTGCCGTACCAATTTAAGAAACGGGCTGGCCGACCTGGTCGCACGGGCAGGCGGCGAGAATATCGCCGATGCATTAACCCCCAGCGCTTCGGCGACGCTAAGCAACGAATGGGTACTGAGCCACCCGCCCGACGTCATTATCAATACCGCGGGGCAGTGGGCCGCGGGGGATGGCATCAGCGTGGGGCTTGGGGTTAGCGATGCAGAGATTGCCCAAGACCTGCGCTCGCTTAGTCAAGAACTGCCCGGCTGGCAACATCTCGACGCCGTTCAGCAAGGGCAACTCTATGCGCTTTGGCACGGCTTCCACCAAGGCCCCTTCGCCATCGTGGCACTGGAGCGTATTGCCCAGTGGTTGCACCCCGCGCTTTTTAGTGACCTCGACCCGGCCGCCACCTTCGACGCCCTGCTCCCCACCACGCCAGAGCTAAGCCGCGAGGGCCACTTCTGGGGTGCCCTCAGCGCTCAATAACGCTTGCTCATTCCACCCACTGACGACCAAAAGGATCAATACCACCCATGTTCCGCTCACGAACCATTGCGCTGTTTTCGCCGCTGCTGCTTCTGAATCCGCTGCCCTATGCCTATGCTCAACAAACCGATGAGACCGTTTCAGAAACAGTTTCAGAAACACTGATCGTCACCTCAGATCGCCTCACTGACGTGGCCCCGCAGAGCTATCGTGCCCAGCGCTCCAGCTTGGCCAGCAAACAGCCGGTATCGTTTCTGGAAGAAGCCCGCACCGTAGAGACGGTCACCGCCCAGGTGATGGCCGATCATAATATCGACAGCCTCACCGAGGCGATGGCGATGGTCGCAGGGGTCACCGAAGGCAACAATATGGGTGGCACCGAAGACGGCTTTATCAAACGCGGTTTCGGCAGCAACAGCGATGGTTCGACGTTGATCGACGGCATTCGCCAGCCCCGGGGCACCTTCTCCATGGCGACGGTAGACCATGTAGAAGTACTCAAGGGGCCAGCCTCACTCTTTCAAGGCCAGCAGGATCCTGGCGGGGTAATCAATTTGGTGACCAAACGCCCTGAGTACGAGTGGCAGCGCGAAATCAGCGCCGAAGCCACCTCCTTGGGCGGCGGCAATGCCAGCGTCGATGTCACTGGCCCGCTTGCCGATACCGGCCTGGCGTTCCGCTTTATCGTCCACCATGAAGATGAAGACTCCTTTCGAGCCTTCGGTAACAATCGACGCACTATCGTTGCCCCCTCGCTACGCTGGGAAGGCAGCGACAGTCGCGCGCAGATCTCCTATGAGTATCGCGACTACGACCTGGACCTGGATCGCGGCACGGTGATTGTCGACGGTGAGCCCGCCAAGGTACCCAATGACCGCCGTTTCGATGAACCCTGGTCGCGGGTATTTGGTCACGACGAAGCGGTCACCGCCTGGTGGGAGCAGGATATCAACGACGACTGGTCGACAAGATTGACCTACGGCTGGAACCGCCGCCAGTACAGCGATGGCCAACCGCGGGTATTGCGTGTGAATGAAGACACCGGCGCACTAACCCGCCGTGCAGACGCCAACTACGGCTTTGACCGCCGTGTGCAATACACCGCCTGGGATACCACCGGTACCGCCACTCTGGCTGGCATGCGCCACGACCTGACTGTCGGGATTGATCACGAACGCCGCCGGGACTACGTGGGCGATGTGTATCGCGGTTCGGCGGTCACCGACCAGAATATTTATGATATGAGCTACGGCGGTCTTAATCTGGATAGCGATCGCCTTAACACCTCGCGAAGCAACCGCTTGGATGAGATTAATACGACCGGCGTTTATCTCAATGACCGCTGGCACTTCAACGACCGCTGGACGCTGGGACTAGGCGGGCGCTATACCCACTATGAGCAGTTTGGTGGCCGTGGCCGCCCCTTCGTGACCGCCACCGATATCAGCGACGATATTTTCCTACCGTCGGTCAGCTTGCTGCATCGTCTAACCCCTGAGACGTCCGTTTATGCCAGCTATAGCGAGGCCTTTGTGCCCAATGGCGCCGACAGTGATACGGGCAAGACGCTGGATCCTGAGCACAGTATGGGCAGCGAGATCGGCATCAAACACCTATGGAACGACCAGTTCTCGTTAGCCGCTGCGTTCTTTGATATCCGCAAGGAGAATGTGGCCGTCTCCGACAACGGCGTCACCCGCACGGTAGGCGAAGCGGGCTCCCGGGGTGTGGAGCTAACGGTTTCCGGCCAATTGACCGACCAGCTTTCACTGCTAGGCGCTTACGCCTATACCGATACCGAGGTGCTGAAAGATACCGAAGGCACCGAGGGTAACCGGCTAACCAACGCCGCACGCCACACCGCAAGTCTCTACTTGGCGCACGACCTGAATACCGGCCCAGAGCTGGGCAACTGGCGCCTGGGTGGCGGGGTACGCTACGTGGGTGAGCGCGAAGGCGACGCTGACAATAGTTTCCAGCTAGACGCCTACACCGTCGCCGATGCCTTTGTCGGCTGGGATACCCCCTGGCTGGGCGACAACCTGCACCTGCAGCTCAACGCCAAGAACCTGTTCGACACCACTTACCACTCCTCAAGCGGTGGCAGCACGCGGGTAGTGGTCGGCGACCCACTGGAAGTTAGCCTGCAGGCGTCGGTGAAGTTTTAAGAGTCAATTACTCGGCGTGATAGCTTGCTCTTAATTAATCTTTGTGACAACTTTTGTATATGAGAAAGATATCATAAACTTAACACTAGGAACGCGCCGATGAAATGTACCGCATGCCAGCAGGGAAACTTAGTCCCCAGCTTTCTGGATGCTCTTTTCCGTAGTCATACTTGCGACAATTGCGGCGGCAATTGGATCTTGATTGAAGATTACATTAGCTGGAAAGAACGTCATCCCGAACATGTGTTTGAGGATATTTGCGTTGAAAGCATTGAGGTGGAAGATACCGTAGGCGCACTTATTTGCCCAGTGACCGGCGGCATTATGAGCAAGTTTCGAATCGCCAAAGATAATGCTCATAGGATCGACTATAGCACGCGGGTAGGCGGCGTTTGGCTGAATAAAGGCGAGTGGGAAATGCTGGTCGCCGAAGGACTTGCGGGCAATCTGAACAGCATACTGACAGACACCTGGCAAAAGCGGATACGTCAGGAAAAAACCAGTGACACCTTTGAGCAGCTGTATCGCAGCAAGTTTGGTGATTCTGACTACCAAAAAGCCTGTGACGTGCGCGAGTGGCTGCATAGCCACTCTCAAAAAGCCGACTTACGCGCTTTCTTAATGGCAGAAAACCCTTACTCCGCTATTGAGTGAGTGCTTTAGGCAGGTGTTAGGTCGGGGATATTCATAATATGAAAGAGGATTACCTCGGTATCGAGGTAATCCCATCAAATGGTTATCGTCCCCAGCCTATCGCTTTATCAATAGCCTGAAAAAGCCAATGCATCGACTGATGATACACACCAGAACCGCCGGAACTCCGAAGACAAACAAAGATGCAAACAGCCATCCTAGAAATACAGAAGCGATGGCCTCGTGCTGGTAATCGCAGGAAGACATGTCGGTTGTGTACGCGCAGAACTCTCCTTGAGTATTATGATCAAGTGCTACGTAAACCATCAGTGATGCAATGATCAAGGCAAGAGCAATCGAAATCAGTAGGTATATCGCTTTGATCCGTTTTTTATTCACCTCCACCTTCCCATATATTGATAGATAAACGTGGAAGCGATTCGTCAGGCAACATTAACTATCCTCCGTTCTTACCTTCCCCCATTGACCAACCCCCTCCGCAATTAAGCTTAATTGACGCACCACTAGGGCACCGGTCTCTTCATTACCCCCAGTTAGTTGCCGACGTTGGAACTCACGCTTGATATCTGCCCAGCGCTGTTTTTCTTCCTCGCTCAAGGTGCCTCTAAGCTCTTTCAGCTTGAGTAGATTCTCTTCGGCACCCTGGGTGAGTAGTTGCGCTTCGCCGACATAGTGATCATTAATAATGGCTTCAAGCTCGTCGTCGCTAAGTATCGGCGACATCTTCTCCGACAACCGATTCATATTGCGGTAGCTGCCCTGTAGGCGGAACGGCGGCTCGGTGCGGTACTCGTCAGCCTGGGCGCTGGAGGCGATATACTGCTGATTAACACTCAGCACCACTTCACGTGCTTTAAACATATTCTTCAGCACCGACACGATCTCTTCGCGCTCTGCGGCGCTATAGTCGTGTTCAAAGTCGGTGCTCGGCACCTCCCGGCCCATGGCGATATCCACAAAGCGGTAGAAATCGTCCATGCCGCGTGTGGCCAAAGAGGCGAGCACCGTATTGGCACTCATGGCGTTCTCAATGTAGGAGAGCGCAAACACCTCCTCCATACCGCTTAATACATCGCCCAGGTTATAAACGTCAGCGCGGTTGGCCAGCATGTCGGGCACTTTGAACACGTCGCCGCTTTCGGTGTAGGGGTTACCCGCCATGGCGATACAGAAGCGCTTACCGCGCATATCGTAGGTCTTGGTACGCCCGTTCCAGATGCCGTCAACCCGACGGCTGCCGTCACATAGCGAGATAAACTTCTGCAAAAACTCCGGGTGAGTATGCTGAATATCATCCAGGTAGAGCATCACGTTGTTTCCCATCTCAAAGGCGAGGTTGAGCTTCATCAGCTCAGCCCGGGCGGTAGAGTGGGTAGCCGCGTCAGGATCCAGCGAGGTCACATCATGGCCAAGGCTGGGGCAGTTAATCTTCATAAAGATCAGCCCCAAGCGGTTCGCCACATACTCCATAAGCGTGGTTTTACCGTAGCCGGGCGGGGAGATCATCATCAGCAAACCGCTATTATCCGTTCGCCGCGTATCGCCTACCGTGCCCATCTGTTTAGCCAGGTTATCGCCAATAATGGGCAGGTAGCTTTCGGTAATCAGCTTATTGCGTACAAAGGAGTTGAGTGGCTTCGGCAGGTACTCTTCGAGCCGCAACCGCTCCCGCTGCTCGCGTATAATCAGCTGGCGACGCTCTTGTAACGCCGTCCAGTTGCTTATAACAACCTGCTCGTGGTGGCGCAGCCGCTCCTGAAAGTCGTCTAGCTGTAGGGTTAGCTGCTGCTGTTCCAGGCGCCCGTGCTGGCCCAGCAAGCCGGTAACCGTGAAGGCTAGCTCGACATTATGGGTGGCGGTGCTTAGCCGGTCAGCCGTGTTGAGCATGGCGATCGCTTCGGGAAGGTAGTGCAGCAATGCCTCTTGCTTGGCTTGCCCAGCGTGGGCCTGCAGCCAGTGGGAAGTGATCACCCAGCGGGCGCCGGGGTTACCCGCCACCACGGCCAGGGCCTCTTGGAAATGTGCGTAGTGCCCCTGCTGCTGCATGGAGGTGGTAAAGCTCTCTACCAGGCTGGCGGCGTACTGAGTGACCGGAAAACGTTCGCCTTCTTCAGCTAACTGACGTACCAGGAAATCAGCGGCGCTGCTTATCAAGCTAGACGAATCAGCCTGACCTGACACGCTAGCCAACTGCTGGGTCGTGACAAAGGCATCAAGCTGCGGCTGCACTTCTTGAATCAAAGCCCGTAGCAGATCCTCGTTATTCATAATGCGGCACAGAATGCCTGCCGAAAGACAGCGAGCGCGAAGGTTACGGGTCGCCTCTTCATCATGAATACGGTCGGCCCAGAAGAGCATTGCCAATGCCCGCGGCAGAGGTCCAAACCCAAGCAAACCAGCACTTTGGCGGGCTGGCCACAAGGTGCGTACGATCAGCGCAGCGTCGTGGTCGTGAATGCCTTTTTCGTAGCTTTCGCGGTAGCGCGGCGAGGCAAAATTGGCAATCTGACGCTGAAGCCCGCTGAAATCTTCCACATTAATCGGCTTAGCACCAGGTTTCGCCAACTCGTCCATAAAGCGATAAGCAAGATACTCGGCGCGATAGACCGCAGGGCTTTCCGAAGGCAGCAGCATACTCCAGTAGTCTTGCAGCTCGGTCAGCCGCTCATCCTCAAGCGGCTCGTAATACTGGGTGCCCGTCAGATGCAGCATGATGCGCTCTTGGCGAGGCACCAGGGTTAAGTCGAGATGCTGCTGGTTGACGCTGAAGCGGTGGCGTGGCCCCAGGCGAATAACATCACCACCGGATTCATAAATATCGGAACGGTCGCGCACGCTACGCATGGCGGCGTCTTGGGAGGAGCGCAGGCGTCCGGCGATATCGTCCGCCTCAAGATTGCCGCCCATATTGCGCAGCTCATCGATCATGCTGCGCACTTTGCCGACCATGGCATCCGCCGCGAAGAAGCTATGCAGCTCTTCGAGGGTTTCAAAGCGTTCCGTACGGCGCTCCACGTTGGCCAAAATCCGCTGACTGGCGTCCGTTAGAGTAGAGACGCGACGTTGACGCTCATCCTGCAGCTGCTGGCGGCGTGCTTCGATGCTCTCGTGGGCACTTTCACGCTGCTCAAGAATGGTGGTTAAAAATTCATCAAATTCGCCGAACTGACTCTCCAACTCCTGGAGTTGGTCAAGGATTCGCGTCATCAACTGGTCGCAGTCATCGGGTTCCCACAGTGCACCAACACCATTAGCCAGGCTCTGCTCAAACAGGCGAATCTGGGCTGCAAACTGTGCCTGAGCCTCTGCGCTCCCCTGCTCTCTTAAACGGATCTCCGCTTCGGAGCGCTGCTGATTAATCGAGGCGTAGATGCTGGAGATGTTCTCGGTAATCCGCGTCTGCTCAATAGCATCGCCGCCAGACATCGACGACAGCAGCCCTTGAATCATATCCAGGCCCGCGGTTAATTCGCGATAACGCTCCACGCACTCCGCCAGTTGCTGGCGATTCTCTGCCTCACCCACCTGCTCTTTCAACGTCGCCAGGGTTTCCCGGTAGCCGTCCAGCGCTTCTGGTTGAGCAAGAAAGCTGAAGGTCTGCTGGGTCAGCGCCTGTTCCGCTTTATCCAGCGCTTGCTCTAACGTTTGCAGGCGCTCTTCATCCAGGTAGCGGCGCTCACGCAACGCCATCAGTCGGCCACGATGGTCGCGTAAGTGCTTCAGGTAGGTAACAAATAGATCGGGGGTTTTCCAACTGCTGGGCTTTAACTCCCTAAGCAGCGTTGCCTGCTGTTTTTCAACCTCATCGAGCGCTTGGGCTGTCTGGGCACGAATCGCCTGGACTTTCTCATACTCATCGAGCATCAGTTCAGCGGTGTGCTTTAGCTGTTCAAGCGCGGCCTGAATCGTTTGAAAATCAGCCTCGCCAATCCAGTGGAACTGGTTCAGCGTGCGGTCAACCCGCCGGATGATGGCATTAAAGTGCCGCTCTGACGCCTGCTGCTCGTTAGCGAGCTGCACGATGCTATTGAGCTCGGCAATACCGCGTACCAGATCAGAGTTACCGATTCGGCCTAGTGGCGTGTCGTTACGTACCGCATCCTGGGCATGGAAGCGCTCCGACATAAAGGGCGTCGCCCATACCTGGATAGGATGAACCAGCGTAGGCTCGTCTTCAGCGTAAAAAATCGCTAGGTGACCGTTTTCAAGTATCGCCGCCCCGTGCCCCACCATGGGGGTATCGACCTGCTTGCGGATCAAGTTGTAGCGATAAAGCACCACCTGTCCGGTTTGCGGCGCGTAGAAAGTGTAGAGAACATCTTCGCCGTTTGGCGAGCGCACCATGCGCTTGAAGCGCAGGTCTTCCTCGGGTACTTCGTAGGTGGTCAACTCACCCGTATTTAAGTAGTAGCCTGAGGGAAAAATCAGGCCGTGGTTTTCCGGCAGCTCAACGACGGAGCCCGCCATGGCATCAACACGTTTAACGTGCTGCTCAGCACGGTTGAAAAGGTAGTAGCGCCACTGTTGCTCATTGAAGGGCAAAATACGAATCAGCACCACCGCACCAAGATCAGCATATTCAAAGCTGGCATCGTCCAGCGACTGGGAGTCTGACTCCACTGGGTCGCTAAAGACACCTTCGCCGCTGCTGGTGTTGTTCTCAATCTTGAAGGTAATGTGTCCGCGCAGGTTGTCCACGAAGACGGTATCAAGGATATTCAGATGGGGTGCGCGCCCCTGCTCCTGCATATCCCGGCCTGCGGTTTGCCAGGAGAAAGCAAAGCGGTCAGGAAAGATCAGGTCGCGCTCGCCGCGATTATCGATATAGCGGCTCACCTCACCGCTGGCGGCTAACTCCCAACGGAAGACGCGCAGGTCGCTTAGTTTTTCACCGATTTGAAAAGCAATTAGCAGCTTATTGTTAAGGGTGACCAGTTGAACCAGCGTGGCATGGCTGTAGTATTTCTGGAGTTCTTTGAAATCCTGAACAAAGCGGCTCTCGGTGAGGAAGCTATTCGCCATTGGCGCTTCACTTAACTCAAGCCCCTCCTCATCATCTTTGAGGTGGTAGAGCGCAAAAATATCACTCGCTTCCAGTTCTTTGCGTAACCCTAATTGAACATTAAAGCCAAACAGAATTTGCTCGCCAATGCGTACCATATCGCGAGCAATGGCGTTATTTTCGGTTCGAACACGGGCCCTACCCAAAAGCGCCATGCTACTGCTACCGAAAACGTCAGCGCGGGCGTCATTCAGTTTACCGATCGACGCGTCCAGTTCGCCGCCCTGGGTTCTTAACCGCCGCTGTATCGTCTCAAATGCGGTGCTTTCTCTGACGATATTTTCAACCGAAGAGTGCTCCTTCGACATAGTATTCATCCTGAAAAGTGCTCACTAGAAATAGCAAAGACCGCAATTGGCTGACAGTTGCGGTCTTAGGCTTTCACGAAAACTGCCTGGATAGTTCACCGACCGCTTGGCGCGACACTATCGGCAAAAGTAAGGCGGCTCTCCCCAAAGTGAGCCGCCCTGTCTTTAGGCAGTTTCGGAAGATTTGCCAGAACTCATGGCACGATTTGCCAAGCCCGCCAGGGTAGCTTGCAGTGCTGGTGATTTATCAAGCACGCCTTGAACCGCTTTACCGTAGCCTAGGCCAGCGGTGAGTTTTTCAAACACATCGCTGTCGCCACCAATCAGTTCAAACTTGGCATTGTGCATCGCGGCAGCCATTACCTTGCCATTTTCGAGCATACCGATGCGCTGAGCTTCGATTTGCGCCATGACTTCTTTTTCGTGAACCTCCAGGTTCATACGGAACTCTTCGAAGTGGCGAGCCTCTTCGGACATATTGTCGTAAGCGCGCAGCTTCTCGACCAAGCCATTCGCTTCAGCTTTGGCCATTGCTTCTCTGGACTGCGCTTTCGCAGTGCCCAGTTTTTCCTCGCCCATGGCCTCGGCTTCAAGGCGCTGTTCAAGAATACGCACTTCCGCCAGCCCGGCATCTTCGTCAGCTTTCGCATTGGCCGTTTTAACCTCGGCAAGGGCAAAGCCTTCACTGCGCTGGGCGTGAGCACGCGCTTCCAGCACTTGCGCTTCGGCCAGCCCGTCTGCGGCGGCAAGCGCTTGGTGACCGCGTGCCTGCTTCTCTTCTGCGGCGGATTTCTTTTCTGCCGCATCCAGATCGGCTTGGGCGCGAATAACGGCTTCCTCCGCTTCCAGCTTGGAGCGCTCGAAGACTGCTTCCGCGGCGCGCACCTCTTTGAGCTTGCGCTCTTCCGCTTCGGCTTGAGCAGCGGTCAAGCGAGTGACCTTCTGGCGCTCCGCCTCGGCGCGGTTGCGCACATCGTTAATATTCTCTTCTTCTTCCGCCACGCTGCGTTCAACCGCAATACGCTGGCTGGTAATGTCGGCAATCTCTTTGCGCTCTTCTTCCAGCGCTTTTTCCATACCGATTCGTTCAATTTCTACCGCACGTTCACGGGTCACATCCTCAAGCTCTTTCGCCTGACGAATGCGCACCTCTTCGATCTGTACCGCACGTTCGCGGGCCTTGGTGGCCATTTCGATCTGGCGCTGCTTGTTCTCTTCGGCAATCGCTAGCTCTTCGTCGGTTTTAATCCGCGCGGCTTCGCTTTTCGCACGCTCTTGCTGAAGCACCTGCTCGGCTTCGGACTGCTCACGAGACTGCAAGCTTTCGATTTCACGACGTTGGCGGGCTTCAGCATCGGCCTGAGTTCGCTCAAGCTCTAATGCAGCCTCGCGAGCCGATACATTCTTGCGCTGAATTTCCAGCTCTTGGTCGCGCTCCAGACGGTTGGTCTCAACATTGTGCCGGGCGGTAATCTCGGTGATGCATTTGATACCTTCTGAATCCAGGATGTTGTTCGGATCCAAAGAGCTTTTCGGCGTCTGCTCTAAATAATCAATGGCAACGTCTTCGAGAATATAGCCATTAAGATCCTGACCAATGGTCTCAACAATGGCGTCGCGGAACTGCTGGCGCTCTTCGAAGAGCTGCATGAAGTCCATCTTTTTACCGACGGTCTTCAATGCTTCGCTGAACTTGGCGTTAAATAACTCATTAACGGCATCACGGTCTGAGGCGCGGCCTACGCCAACGGATTTAGCAACGCGCAAGACGTCTTCGGCAGTGGCATTGACGCGTAAGTAAAATGCTACGCTAATGTCGGCACGCAAATTATCGCGGCAAATCAGCCCCTCTTTCCCGGTACGATTGAGCTCCAGGGTGATCACCGATACCTTCATGGTTTCGGAACGGTGAACAACGGGCAGCACCATAGCCCCGGTAAAGTAAACCTTGGGCGTTGCGGAAAGGTCATTGACGATTAATGCCTGGCCTTGATCTATTTTTCGATAAAAGGCTTTAAACAGTGCCAGTATTGCAAGCAGTGCAATAACAATCACACTGACACTAACCAGTAGTGGCATGATCCACGACAAATCCATCTTCATCTCCTGCACCAAGGCAATTAATCGGCTAAGCCGGCTTCAAAATCTTTTTCAGATATCACCCAGTACGCATCTTCAGTAAACAGGTACTGAATAATGATGGCGCGCTCACCGCGCACCAGCGCTGAGTCGCTTCGCACTTGCAAAATAAGATGGTCACCATCGATATGCGCATCGGCGCGGCCTTTCTCTTTTGTCACCTCTGCCGAGCGAACAGTGCATTGCTTACCTGTCAGACGTTGCTCAATAGGCAGGTGCTGAGCGGGGCGAAAAAGGGGCCGCAAAGGGCGAATCAGCAAGGACGTGACGATAGTGGCGACAACAAGCCCTAATATCAGCACGACGGCATTAAACACCCACAGCAACAGGCCTGGGTTTAGGTGGGTTCCTAACAACAGCATTGCGAAATAGCTAAACAGCCAGCCGGTTAATGCTAGCAGCGTAATCACTAGTGGCAGGGGAACGCCGTGTAAGCCCAGCGTTGCCAGTAAACCGCCCAATGCCAGCGAACCGCCTTCGCCAACATCACCCTCGACTACGTCGCTATCGACCAATCCCGATAGCGAAATTAACCAGTAAAGAACGGCAACACTTAGTAGCACCGTAAAGATGACGGTGGGAAAGCTGGTAATAATCGAAATAAATAGAGGCATGTGCCTGAAACCCAGTAAGGCTAAACACAAGCGCCATCAATAGTGAATGCCGCCATGAGGGATCGCCCCTTTTCATCTTGTTGAGAAAGGGCTCTTCTATAAAAAGTCGTATTAAGTCGATGCCATTTATTGCTCGGGACTTTAGCTCTGCTAGCAATGCCCGGAAAAACTACAGCATCTCCTAGCGAAATCAATTCAGTCATCGATTTTTAAGAGATATCTTACAAACCCAATAGCGAATGTCTTACAAAATCCGGCATTTTGGACAGAATTGTAAGATCGCTGACCGCCCTTTTGGTCGCCAGCGAAGTTTAGCTGTCACAGTACGCACGCACATTGAACGGGGAGTCTCTGTCAAAAGAGATATTAGAGGCCTGCTGAGAGTTTGAGTCGCCGCCCCGACCACTTCCTGACCCGGAAACCGAAAGGACAAATCCTATCTGTGCGCGAAACGCATTCATTTTATCCGCCACGCCTTAAATACGCTTTTTAGTCGTCTACACGTGTGTTATCCATTAGGATTAATGCGATGAGTCACTTCAACCCCGTCAGGAGATGCGCCCATGCTGCTTTCCACTTGGTTGCTTTTTGTTGCCGTGGCACTGGTCAGCATTGCCAGCCCCGGGCCCGCTTTTCTAGTCGCGGTGCGCAATGGCATGGCAGGAGGAGCCAAACGCGTGGCGCTTTCGTCGCTGGGCAATATCACTGGCCTACTCATACTGGCCAGTGCAGCAGTCTTGGGGCTGGGGGTGGTGTTGAACGCCTCGGAAGTGCTGTTCAACCTGCTTAAACTGGGCGGCGCAGCCTACTTGATCTACCTGGGCATTCGTCAGTGGCGCAGCAACACCTCCCTTGCGGTCTCAACCAGCCCGGCAAAACCCACTCCCAGATGGCGCACTGTCAGTGAAGGCATACTGGTCGCCATGAGCAACCCTAAGGCGATCCTGTTCTTCACTGCCCTGTTTCCACAGTTTCTGGATACGCAGCGCGCTTTGCTTCCTCAGTTCTCCATCATGGTAAGCACCTTCATGGCACTCTCCTTTGTCACCTTGATGACCTACGGCACCCTTGCCAAGCATCTCGCCCGCTGGCTGAGCAGTCGCTCGCGGGTGACATGGGTCAATCGCCTGATGGGCAGTGCTTTTATCGGATTGGGCCTATCCATTTTACGCTTACGGCAGCCGGTGTAGCGCCCTATTGATTGTGGCTGCGGGCCAACGGGCAATCATCGCGGTGACAATAACGGCAAAGAGTAGCCTTGCCCACAAGATGCCCGCTATATCGGCCCCGAGCATCAAGATCAGCAGCGTGTCTTCTATAACGCTATGGCAGAGGCCGAGAAAGCACAGTGCAAGCGTGCTATCACGCTTGCTAAGCACCCCGTTCTGCAGATCCCGAATCAGCAGCCCTGCGCCATAGCTTAATCCCAACGTAAAACCAATCACCGTTACATTAGCTGCCGAACGGCCAATGCCTAATAGCTTGAGTAGCGGTAGCAAACCAAGATGAATCCAGCGCTCCAGGCCGAGCTTTTTCAGAAGTTTTAGGAGCACAATCAGCGCTAAAATAATCACAAAGATAAGCGCTAGCGTTTCAAGCTGTGCAATAGCCCAACTGCTTAGCGTTGGCGCTGTCGACAAGCTTGGTTGCCATACCAATGCTACTGGCGCTTGCAACAAACCAAAATACGAATAGAAGCAGTGCAAGAGCCAAGCAAGCAGCAAAGCCCCACCTACGCGCAGGACTAACGTAGCCCACCAAGGTACGCCAGCGCGCTTGGCAACGGCCCCCTCAACAGGAATTGAGTGCCCTACCAGCATTAATGCACCCAGCACTGTCACTTGCTCGACACTCAAGTGCATATCACCAGCTACTTGGAGAAATACCGCAATGGCGGTGTACAAGTTGGTAAAGAGCGCCGCCGCCCACACAACGCCCAACTGCTCGGGCAAACCGAGTATGCTCATTAAGGGAGCTAATACCGTTCCCAGCCAGCCGATAACCCCCAAGAGCTCTAATCCTTTGACGATAAGCAACGCTGGAATCAGGATTTTGAGCAGCGTCAGGTACACGCGCAGCGCGTCTTGTAATAGGTGAGTTACCCAAGCCAATAGATGATGAATTTTTATCTGCATCAAGCCCCCGTTGCCATCATTTGAACAACGGTTATGATAATGGGGCTGGCGCAGAATATTCTTTTCAATTCCGCACTAACAATCACTATTCGTTCTTTATGAGCTCAGAAAGGACATTTTATTTCATGGACGCCATTGATCGACGAATCCTTGACCAGCTTCAGCGTAACTCCAGCCTAACCAACCAAGCATTAGCGGATGCGATAGGGCTTTCACCCTCTGCCTGTTTAAAGCGCGTTAATCGATTACGCGACGCTGGAATCATTGAGCAGGAGGTAGCACTACTCAATCCTGACGCCTTGGGGCAGTGCTTGCACATGGTGGTAGAAGTCACCATGGAGAGGGATAACAAATCACTCTACCAGCGTTTTTTAACAACAGCGCTGAGCGCCCCTGAAGTGAAGCAGTGCTATCAGGTAACCGGAGAGTGTGATTTTGTATTGATCGTGACAGTCGCTGATTTAGATGAGTACGACCACTTCTGTGATCGTGTGCTCTATGGCGACGACAACCTGCGCAAGTTCCGCACGCTATTGTCACGTAAGCGGCATAAGTTTGATACGTCTGTACCGATGGAAAGCTTGCGCTCTACATAGCAAAATTCACTCTGCTTGAGCGATAGGATATGTCTCCCAGCCGCTTGGCGACTCATCGCCAAGCCAATATGACAATACCGCCTGACTTGCCGCAAATAACGGCGAGGGAAGAGCGCCGGGGCTAAACCAACGCCATTGAGTAAACACCTCTGGCTCAAGCAATGCTGCTTCGGCATCCTGCTTCACCGTAACTAACACTGCACCGGTAACTGTAGAGACTGAGCTACTCAGGTGTTGGGTTATCACCAGGATCTTCACACGTTGCCACTCGGTAATGCCTGTTTCTTCTGCCATTTCACGGAGAGCTGCCGTCTCAAATGACTCCCCCGCATCAACATGACCGCCGGGTAAGCACCAGCACGGCGACTCTCCATGTTTATCGCGGTATCCAAGCAGCACGGCTCCGTCCGGGCGAAGCACAATAGCGCCCACCCCGATAACAGGCTGTCCGTTATTGCCCATCAGTAACTCCTTCCTGGTTCAGCTAGTGTGCAGGCGCCCTTAAGCCGTCAGCCCAATCCCTCTTAAAATCACCGAGGTCACCGACTGCACGGCCTTTTCGAACTGCAAGTCGTCCAGTGGTTGGTCGTCGTTGAGCAGGTAGATTTGGTAGTCGAAATCCGCGTAGTGCTGGGTGGAGGCCCAAATCATATAAAGAAGGTAGGAAGGCTCGACGGGGTTGATTTGACCTGACTCGACCCACTCGCGAATTTTCGACTCCTTAAGCTTGGCCCATTCGTAAAGGTTGTCGCGCAGGCGCTCCTTAAGAATCGGCGCGCCCTGCATGACTTCGGCCGCCCAAACTTTCGAGCCGTGGGCGCGGTTGCGGGAGTGGTTCATCTTGGCGCGAATATAGGTGGAAAGCACGACACGAGGATCATCGTAGAGCTCGAAGCAGAGCGCGTCCTGTTTCCACACCTCGAGAAGCTCTAACAGAACATCTTGATACAGCGCTTTTTTGGTCGAGAAGTAGTAGTGCACATTGGACTTGGGGATCTCTGCCAGTTGTGCGATTTCGCCCATGGAAGCACCTGCATAGCCCTTTTCGGCAAACAACTGCTCTGCCGCCTGGAGAATCTTTTTTACGTTGGTTTGCCGAATTTCGTCCTGGGTTCTCGCCACGCTGTTCTCGTCCCTATACGTCTGAAGTACGCACCAAAAAAAGCACCATCGCAGAGCGACGGTGCTGAGAAGATGTCCTAGTTACTCTAAGACGTCAACTTTGATTGTTGGGGAACGAGAACTCGGCCCGGGTGGCCTCGCTCACCGACGGCCAGCGCTGGGAGACCGCCTTGCGGCGAGTATAGAAGCGCACCGAGTCCGGCCCGTAGGCGTGAAGATCCCCAAACAGCGAGCGCTTCCAACCACCAAAGCTGTGGTACGCCACGGGCACCGGGAGCGGCACATTCACGCCCACCATGCCAACCTCGATACCATCGGTAAAGCGGCGGGCGGCTTCGCCATCGCGGGTGAACAGGCAGGTGCCGTTGCCATACTCGTGGTCGTTGATCAGGTGCATGGCGTCATCCAGGCTACCCACGCGCACCACGCAAAGCACCGGCCCAAAGATCTCTTCCTGGTAGATGCGCATTTCGGCGGTGACGTTATCGAACAAGCAGCCGCCCACGAAATAGCCCTCTTCATAGCCTGAGACTTGAAGGTCGCGACCATCGGCAACCAGTGTCGCGCCAGCCTTTACGCCATCTTCGATGTAGCCGAGGACTTTATCCCGGTGCTCAGCGGTCACCAGCGGCCCCATATCCAGATCCCGCTTGGTGCCAGGGCCAACTTTTAGTTGAGCGATTTTAGGAAGTAGGGTTTCAACCAAACGGTCTGCGGTCTCGTCGCCCACGCATACCGCTACCGAGATCGCCATGCAGCGCTCCCCGCAGCTACCATAGGCCGCTCCCATCAGCGTGTTGGCAGCGTTTTCCAGGTCGGCATCCGGCAGCACCACGGCGTGGTTCTTCGCCCCACCCAACGCCTGAACGCGCTTACCCGCGGCGGAACCACGAGAGTAGATCGCCTCAGCCACTGGCGTTGAGCCGACAAAGGAAATGGCTTTAACAGCCTTGGCATCCAGCAGCGTTTCCACCGCTTCGCGACCGCCGTGGATTACATTCATTACACCTTTGGGTAGCCCCGCTTCTTGAAGCAATTCGGCTACTGCCATGGCCGCCGAAGGGTCTTTCTCCGAAGGCTTCAATATAAAAGTATTACCGCAGGCAATTGCCATGGGGTACATCCACAGCGGCACCATAGCGGGGAAGTTAAACGGGGTAATGCCCGCCACTACGCCTAACGGCTGAAAGTTAGACCAAGCATCAATACCTGGACCTACGTTGTGTGAGTACTCGCCTTTGAGCAGTTCCGGTACGCCGCAGGCATACTCGACGTTCTCAATGCCACGCTTGAGTTCACCCATGGCGTCTTCTGGAGTTTTGCCATGCTCTTCGCTAACCAGTTGCACCAAGCGGTTAGCATTATCTTCGAGCAACTGCTTAAAGCGGTACATCACCTGGGCGCGCTTGGCGGGCGGGGTATCGCGCCAAGCGGGAAATGCCGCCTGGGCAGCGGCAATTGCACGCTCTACGTCAGCGGCATCAGCGTCAGCCACTTGGCGAATCACCTTGCCCGTTGAGGGGTTGGTGACATCCAGCGTGCGCTGGCTTTGAACTAATTCACCGTTAATCAGGTGGGAAACATTACTCATATTTAAACTCTCTGAAGTTTAGATCAGTCACTTATGCCAACGAATCCAAGGTGGTCGCCACCGCGTCGAACAGCCGCTCTAGCTCGGCCTCGGTGGTGCCAAAGGGCGGGCCAAACTGTAGGGTGTCGCCGCCGTAGCGCACATAAAAGCCCGCTTCCCAGAGCGCCATATGCGCATCGCGGGGGCGAATCGTTGGGTCGCCATCGCGGGGCGTTAGCTGAATCGCCCCGGCCAAGCCGTAGTTACGAATATCGACGACATGATTGCGACCTTTCAGAGCGTGCAGCTTCTGCTCAAAGGTAGGCGCGATAGCGCTAACCTGGGCGGGGAAGTTCTCATGCTCCATCATTTCTAGAGCGGCCAATCCCGCAGCGCAGGCCACCGGGTGGGCGCTGTAGGTGTAGCCATGGGGAAATTCAACGGCGTGCTGGGGGCCGCCTGCATGCATAAAGGTGTCGAAAATCTCGCTGGAAGCGATCACAGCACCCATGGGGATGGCACCGTTAGTGATCTGCTTCGCTACGTTCATGATATCCGGCGTTACGCCAAAGGCTTCAGCGCCGGTAGTCGCGCCGCTGCGCCCAAAGGCTGTAATCACTTCGTCAAAGATCAGCAGAATATCGTGGGCAGTACAGATCTCGCGCAGCCGATCCAGATAGCCTTTTGGCGGCACGATCACCCCCGCCGAACCGGACATCGGCTCGACAATCACTGCGGCAATGGTGGAGGCATCGTGTAGGGCGATTTGATCGAGCAATGCATCGGCAAGCTCGGCACCGGTTTCCGCTTGACCACGAGTGTAGGCGTGACCCGCCTGAAGGGTATGCGGCAGATGTGTTACGTCCATCAACTGGCCGTAGTGTTTACGATTACCACCGATACCACCCAGGCTGGTACCGCCAATATTCACCCCATGATAGCCCTTGGCGCGGCCGATCATGCGGGTCTTCTCAGGTTTACCTTTTAGCCGCCAGTAAGCCTTGGCCATTTTGACCGAGGTATCCGCCGCTTCTGAGCCCGAGTTGGTAAAGAACACATGATCCAAGCCGGCGGGCGTCAGGCTGGCAACCTTTTCCGCCAGCTTAAACGCCAACGGATGGGCAAGCTGAAAACCGGGAGCAAAGTCGAGGGTGCCAAGCTGTGCCGCCACGGCTTTTTGAATCTCTTCGCGGTTATGGCCCGCACCGCATGTCCACAGTCCTGAAAGCGAATCGAACAGCTTACGGCCCTGGTCATCAATGTAGTAGCGCCCTTCCGCCCCGGCAATCACGCGCGGGTTAGCGTGAAAATCACGGTTAGCGCTAAACGGCATCCAGTAGTGCTGATTAAGTGCCGTTTTAGAAGACACCTCCTCCATAGAAGAGCTCGATGCTTCAGGCTTCGTTTTGCTTTTTATTCCAAACATGCTGTCCAGCTCCATCGCTATAAGACTTGGTCTCAGCATGCGCCAGCAAACACGTTTATAAAATTATGCTTTTCTTTTGTTCACGTTAGAGAATCTATACGTAACCAGGCATCTTGACGTGCTTCTTGAACTTGACGCCGGTTAAAAAAGCACCTAATCATTATATTTATACGAATAAATACAACAAATCCATGGAGCACGCCCAGCCAGTACTTGGCACCGATAACGTTGCTTCCAAGAAGCTCGCTGTTGGTGGCTGAGTACTGAAAATACCGCTCACAAACTCAATATAAACAATTCACTATGGACATAGGGCAAACTCGCTATGAAGTATTTAACTCCCCTCAAGCTGTCGATTTACAGCGTCATGCTTTTCAGTTTCTTTATGCTGGAAAGCCCCGTCATTATGCTGGCTAACCGGATAGAGCCCCTGTTGATGGGTATCCCTTTCCTGTTGGTGTGGAACTTGTTTTGGTGGTTTGTGCTAACGGCGCTTTTTTTGGTGGCCTATTTCACCAACTGGGGCAGCCCAACATCGACACCGGAAAGCGCCACTAAACAACACTAAGACGGGGGATTAAACATGACCGGCAGTCTATTAATTATTGCGGCATTTATGATTATCCCCTTGATGGTGGGGGTTCTATCAGCACGCCAATCGCAAGAAACCAGTGAAGACTTTTTTGTTCAAGGTCGCGCCATGGGCAGTATTGCGGTATTTTTCACCGTGGCGGCGACATGGTGGAGTGCGTTTGCGTTCCTCGGCTCTAATGCCACCTTCTATACCAATGGGCCGGTATTTCTGACCGCGTTAGCCTGGAACCTGCTATTTGGCTTTATGTATTACTGGATTGGTAAACGGGTTTGGTATTTAGGCAAACGATTTAACTATTTAACGCCCTCAGACTTAATAGGTGACTTTTATAACAGCGAAGCGCTGCGTATTACCGTTGCCGTTATCACACTGATTTTTACCGTACCCTATCTACAAATACAGCTAACTGGCGGTGCCTACTTAATCGAAGTCGCCTCGGGTGGGCTGATTCCTTTCTGGCTCGCCGCGCTGCTGTTCTACTTCATTATTATTATCTACGTATGGATTGGCGGCATTCGTGCTATCGCCTGGACCGACGTAATTTATGGAGCTCTGCTGTTCTTCGGCATGATGTACGCAGGCTACTATATTTCCACCCAAGTAGGCGGTTCAGCAGCGCTATTTAGCCAGCTTCAGCAAACATCTCCTGAACACCTCACCATGCCAGGGCCTAACGGCACCATGGGATACCCCATGTGGTTCTCGCTGTTCGCCATTACGGCTATTGGTGCTTTTATGGGCCCACAAATCTGGTTACGCATGTACTCGGTCAAACATGGCAAGCTGTTCAACTTAATGCCCTTTTTACTTGGCTTAGCCGCCTTTGCCTATGTGGGTTCGGTACTCTCTGGCTACTCCGGCGTGCTGCTTGAGCCCAATGTAGAAAATCCCGATCAAATTCTGCCCATCATGCTGATGGAGTATGCCCCTTACCTGCTTGCCTCGCTGATTATGGCGGCGGGCGCGTCTGCAGCCATGTCTACAGCGAATTCGCAGATTCATGCGGTTTCCACCGTAGTGACGATGGATATCTATAAGCGCTATGTGAACCGTGAAGCAAGCCAAGCACGGATCGTTTATATCGGTCGTTTATCGTTAGTAGGCTTCTCTCTGGCAGCTTATATCATGGCGCTAACCGTTCCCGGTGTGTTGGTGACTATCGGCATTGCTGCGCTGGCAGGTACCGCACAACTGGTTATTCCTACCATTGGCGCTATCACCTGGAAAAAAGCCCACCCCACTGCGGCTCTCGCTGGGCTTTGGGCCGGTGTTGCCTGTGTACTACTGATGACCTTTGGCCCGCTAAGCGCCCCCTTTGGTTACCACGCGGGTATTTGGGGACTGTTGCTGAACACTGTGCTGTTTGTGGGCCTAAGCCATGGGCTGCATCGTCGTGATACGGCGGTAGTAGAACGCTTTACCCAGGCACGCTACGACTATGATGCCGAGTACCACCCCGAACGCTTGCCTGCATACACCCAAGAAACGACCAGCGCCGCTAACTACAAATAAGGAGTGGGTTGATGACTCAATCCCCTGTTTCAAAGACAGTTTCAACCACTGGTTCAGCCGCTAAGCGCCGGCCCAAGCTTGCAGAACTGATTAGCGATGATATCAAGCGCTGGATTGCCGCCGAGTCATTAGGGGAAGGTGATCGGCTGCCGAACGAAAAAGCGCTGATGGAGCTTTACGGTAGCGCCAAGGCCACTGTGCGCGAAGCGCTCAAGATCCTTGAGGTTGAGGGGCTGATCACCTTAAAAACCGGGCCTAAAGGGGGCGCGGTGATTAATCAGCCAGGCATGGAACCCGCCAGCCGTATGCTGCGTAACTTTCTGCATTTCCAGCAACTGGATGGCAAGCAAGTTTACCAGTTGCGCAAACTGTTGGAAGTAGAGCTGGCGGCATCAGTGGTGGGAAAGCTCACCGAGCACGACTTCCAGCAGTTGGAAGCCAATATGTCGGCCTGTGCCTGTTGCGCGAGCGATGCAGAGGATCACCGACACCAGCGCTTTTTGGAGCTCGAATTTCACCAACTGCTGGCCCGCGTCTGCCCCAACCCTTTGCTCGCGTTTATGTGCCAGTTTTTAAACGACATGCTGCGCGACTTGGTGGTGATCAAAAAAGCCTACGTTCCCGAACGCAAGCAGTTCGATCACGCCAATCAGGACTACCACCGCCAGTTGGTGGAAGCCTACCGCGCTGAAGATATCCAGCGTGTGCGTCAGGTAATGGCCGAACATATGGCCGATGCCGAGCACCATATGAGCGCGCTGGAAGCGGAAATGGCCGCGCAAATGCTGATCAGCAATGATTCTCCCAATATTCAGAACCATCGCTCCAAGCTACATGATTTACCAACGGAAAACCTGTCCGTTTAACCTTGCGAGGATACTGAGATGAACACCTACGTTTCGCCAACACCTGATATCACCAGCCTACGTACAGACAGTGACCGCCTCTGGGAAGCATTAATGGAGATGGCCAAGCTGGGCGCCACCCCTAAAGGCGGCGTTAATCGTCAGGCGCTTACCGATCTAGAACGTAAGGGGCGTGATCTATTTATCCAGTGGTGCAGAGCCGAGGGCTGCACGATACGGATTGATAATATCGGCAATATTTTTGCCCGCCGTGAAGGCAGCGACCCCAACGCTAAAGCGGTAATGGCAGGCAGCCACTTGGATAGCCAGCCTACCGGCGGCAAGTACGACGGCTGCTTCGGCGTACTCTCCGGCCTGGAAGTGATTCGCACCCTTAACCAGCACAACATCACCACCCAATCCCCTATCGAAGTCGTGGCCTGGACTAACGAGGAGGGCTGCCGTTTTCCGCCCTGCATGATGGGCTCTGGCGTATTCACCGGCGAGCTGGCGTTTGACGCCATGATGGCGCGCGCCGACGCCGATGGCGTCACGGTAAGCGATGCCCTGGACGCCATTCACTACCGCGGAAGCGATAATGTCTCGCCAAGCGAGATCAAGGCCTACTTTGAACCACACATCGAGCAGGGCCCGATTTTAGAAGATACCGATACCACCATAGGCGTGGTTATCGGTGGGCTTGGACAGAAGTGGTTTGATTTAACCCTGACAGGGCTTGAAGCCCACGCTGGCCCTACACCGATGAACCTACGTCGGGATGCCATGATGGGCGCAGCCGAAGTCACCCAAGCGCTCAACCGTATCGCCTTTGATCATCAGCCCCACGGGCGTGGCACAGTGGGCTGTATGACGCTGCACCCCGGTTCGCGTAACGTGATTCCCGGTCAGGTCAAAATGACCCTGGATATGCGCCACTGGGAGCCTGAAGCGCTTGAGACAATGGGTCAGGCAGTCGCCGCCGCTGTTGAGGAGATTTGTCAGCGCCATGGCCTTGAATACCACCTGGAACCCACTGCCAATTTCGCCCCTGAATACTTCGACAAAGCGTGCGTGGACGCAGTACGCCAAAGTACAGAGCACCTCGAACTTTCCCATATGGATATCATTAGCGGTGCAGGCCACGATGCGATGTTTGTCGGCCGTGTTGCTCCCGCCGCGATGATCTTTATTCCCTGCAAGGATGGCATCAGTCACAACGAGATCGAAAGTGCGACACCAGAGCATGTCCACGCAGGCTGCAATGTGTTGCTCCACGCCATGCTGAATGCCGCTGGCATCGTCAGCAGCGTTGGCGGAACAGGGGAGTAACGATGGCCGAGACGTTTGAAACACTCACGGCAGTCGACGCATTGGCGCACTTTGGCGAGGGTTCTCTCTCGCCAGAAACTCTGATTGATGACTGCTTGGCACGGATTACCCGCGATAACCCCAAGGTAAATGCGTTTACCTGTGTGAACGAGGTAGAAGCCCGGCGTTTGGCAGCAGAATCTGCACAGCGCTGGCAGGCAGGTACGCCGCTTGGCCCGCTGGACGGAATACCTGTCACCATCAAGGATTTAACCTTAACCAAAGACCTGCCTACACGGCTGGGCTCGACAACCACGTCACCGGATGGCCCTTGGGAGGTGGATGCACCGATCAGCCGCCATCTACGCAACGCCGGGGCTATCGTGATCGGCAAGACCACCTCGCCGGAGTTTGGCTGGAAAGGCGTCACCGATAACCCGCTACACGGCATTACCCGCAACCCCTGGAATATCCAACTAACGCCAGGAGGATCATCAGGCGGTGCAGGGGCTGCCGCTGCACTTAACCTTGGTATGCTTCACCAGGGCAGCGACGCGGGGGGCTCTATTCGCATCCCATGCAGCTTCACCGGTACCTTTGGTATTAAACCCACCTTTGGCTGGGTGCCTCAGTGGCCCGCCAGCACCATGAGTACGCTTTCTCATTTAGGCCCTATGACCCGCACCGCCGCTGACAGCGCGCTTATGCTTAGCGTGATAGCGCAGCCGGATGTGCGGGATGGCTATTCCGGCAACCCACTCGGGCCAGACTGGCTAACGCCACCCCCTGTTGACCTACGCGGCTGGCGCATCGCCTTTAGCGCTGACTTTGGCTATGTAGAAGTAGCCCCGGATATTGCGCAGCGGGTTGAGGAAGCCGTGGCCCATTTAGAAGCATTGGGCGCGACGGTAGATCGAATTGACCCTGGCTTTAGTGATCCGCTTAAGACGTTTAATACGCTCTGGTTTGCGGGCGCCACCCAAGCGCTCGAAAAACTCAACGAACAACAGCAGGCAGCACTCGACCCTGGGTTTCTGGATATCGCACGGCGCGGGCAGGATGTATCGCTTCCCGCCTACCTCGCCGCCCGGCGTGAGCGCAGCGAATTAACGGCGCAGATGGCGGAGTTTCATCAGCGCTATGATTTGCTGGTCACGCCTACGATGCCCATTGCGCCCTTTGCCGCGGGCCACAACGTGCCACCGGGCGAGCGCTATAAAGACTGGATGGACTGGACGCCGTTTAGCTATCCCTTCAACCTTACCCAACAGCCCGCCGCATCACTGCCTTGCGGGCTGGATAACCAGGGGCTGCCGGTAGGCTTGCACCTTGTAGCAGACAAATATCAAGACCTTAAGGTATTACATGCTGCCCAACTGCTGGAGCGCTACTTGCCGCCACTGACACCACCAGGAATAGCATAACCACACTAGCTGGCTACTTATAAACCAACTGTTTTCGCGCCAGCTCAGCAAACTGTTTACGGGAGGGTTTAAAGCCCACCCCTAGCGGCCAGGCCAGCCAGGTATCGGGTACCATAAAGCCAGGCAGTGCTTCGCGAACCCAGGTGTTTAGCGCCTGCTCTTGGACGGCCTCACCGTGCCAATCGACAAACGCCACCGGGCGCTCGCCCCACTCGGGGTGGGGCACTGCTACAACCAACGCCTGGGCGATGTGGGGGTGGTCGACCAACCGCTGTTCGATGCTTTCTGGCTGGATATTCTCGCCACCGGAGATAAAGCCATTATCGAGCCGCCCTTCCACCACCAGCGCGCCTTCCGCATTGAAGTGGCCCTTGTCGCGGGTGGCAAACCAGCCTTCGTCGTTGAGGGCTGGATCAATCTCGCCCTTATTCAAATAACCGCAAAACAAGGTTTCGCCGCGTACCTGTATCTCACCCTCAACCACCCTCACTTCACGGCTTGGCAGCGGCCTACCGACAACGCCCGGCGAGGTGGGTATGCCGGTGCAAACTTGGCTGGCCATCTCGGATAGCCCATAGCTAACCTTCGGCGTCAGCCCCAAGGAGGTCATCTTTGCCACCAGCGGCGCGGGAATGGCCGCGCCGCCCAGTAGCAGCTCGCGCAGTTGCGTGCGCGGGGGCGTAAAGCCCGCTTTCAGCAGTCGCCACAGCTGAGTAGGCACCAGTGAAAGGTGGGTGATTGACTGCTGTTCAAGGCGCGCGGGAAGCGTTTGCGGATCGTCATCGAGAATCACCCGCCCACCAGCAAGAAAAACGCGGAACGGAATAGCGTAGCCACCGATATGAAACAGTGGCAGCGACAACAGCCAGCCACTGTTTTGATCAACGGGAATAAACGACGCCGAACCGCGGGCGGAGGCTAAATGATTGGCCACACGATGCAGCACCGCCTTGGGCGTACCGCTGGAACCAGAGGTAAAAATGGTGTTACACAGCTGGCTGCCATCGAGCGCTGGCGGCTCACCTGAGCCAGCTTCCGCCAGGAAATCCAGGGTGATCGGCGTTAGCGGTGAAGAGGTTAGCTGTGAAGAGTAATCATTGTCACTTTCCGTTTGGCAGACGCGGCCAACCTGCAAGCGCTCAGCTAAATTGAGCTGCTGGGTAACAGGGAATGCTGGGTTAAACGGGCAGAAAACAACCCCAACCCGCAGACAGGCCCACGCCAGCAGCAAGGATTTAAGCGAGCCTTTGGCGGGCACCACTAAGCGATCACCGGGCACAAAACCTGCGCGCTTCAGTTGCTGCATTAAAGACGCCACCCGGCGATTAAGCGTTCGGTAGCTAAGACACACGGAGCCAGCCTCTACCGCAATATGCTCAGGGGTCTCTTTGGCCCAGTAGTGAATGGGGCAGGTATCTATCACGCTAAATTTTCCATTTTAGAAAGACAGTGCACGTTTTCTGTCATCACCTCACCCGCTAGATTAGTCACACGTCCGGCAAGCCAATGGCCGGTATCCAACCCAGGCGGCTCATCAGGCGCCCACTCGCTTGCCAGGCGGGCAAGCTGCACAAGGCCTAGATCGGATTCAAAGCTGGAGGAGACCACCACGCGAAGATTACCCGCCCGTGCCCGTTGAACGAGTGCTTCGCAGTCGCTTAGCGAGCCGATTAGCGTGGGTTTGATTACCAAGGCTTTGAGCTGTGGGTGGCAGTACCACTCTTCCCGGCGGGATAGCGTTTCATCCAGGGCAATGGCCACCCCCGTTGCTTCTGCCACGGCGATGGTGTCAGCAAAGGCAGCGCAGGGCTCTTCCAGGTAGTCGATCTGTTTAAGGGGTAGGCGCTCACAGAAGCGCTGGGCATCTTCCCGCGTCCAGCCGCCGTTGGCATCCAAAATCAGCTTGGTGGTGGGCAGCCGAGCGGCAAGTTGTTCAATCAGCGCCAGCTCCTCCTCCATAGCATGGCGTGCCACTTTCAGCTTGAGCCGAGACGGTAGCGAGGCTTGCCAATCGGCGGTTGAAAGAGACTGGATCAGCGCGGCAGGTGCACCCTGGAGCAGTGGGTAGGGCGGCAAAGGCTCAGGAAGATTGAGTGGCCAAGAGCGTTGGACGCAGTCAAACCCAAACTGCACCGATGGCAGCGTTGGGGAGACTATTTCGCCTCGGCTCAAAGCAGCCAAACAAGCCAGACTTTCGGCTTCAGCTTCCGCCAGGGTTTCCGTTGAGAAGCCAGGTAGCGGGGCAATCTCGCCCCACTGCCCGTTAATAGAAACTAACAGCCCTTCTCTATTCGCCAGCCGCTCTCCTTTAAACATTAACGGTCGGCGGAACGGTAGAGAGTAGCGGTAGAGCGCCAGTTGCATTAAGGGTTACGCGGGTAGCGGGAAAAATCCGGGCGGCGCTTTTCATTAAAGGCGTTACGACCCTCCTGTCCCTCTTCGGTCATGTAGTAGAGCATGGTGGCATTGCCCGCCAGCTCCTGCAGCCCGGCCTGGCCGTCGCAGTCAGCATTGAGCGCAGCTTTTAGGCAGCGCAGCGCCATGGGGCTATGCTGCAGCATTTCCCGGCACCAGCGCACGCTCTCTTTTTCAAGCGTCTCCAGCGGCACCACGTGGTTGACCAGCCCCATTTCCAGCGCTTGGGCGGCGCTATATTGGCGGCATAGAAACCAGATCTCCCGGGCCTTTTTCTGACCCACAATGCGCGCCATATACGAGGCGCCGTAGCCGCCATCAAAAGAGCCGACTTTAGGGCCGGTTTGGCCGAAGACAGCGTTCTCGGCGGCAATGGTCAGGTCGCACATTAGATGCAGCACGTGGCCGCCGCCGATAGCATAGCCCGCCACCATCGCCACTACTGGTTTGGGGCAGGTGCGAATATCGCGCTGGAAATCCAGCACGTTGAGGTGGTGGGTGCCCTCTTCATCCTGGTAGCCGCCATAGTCACCGCGAATGCGCTGGTCACCGCCGGAACAGAACGCTTTGTCGCCTGCGCCAGTGAGCAGAATGGCGCCTATAGAGCTGTCGTGGCGGGCACGATTGAGCGCTTGGGCCATCTCGCTAACCGTCAGCGGGCGAAAGGCGTTGCGCACCTCGGGCCGGTTGATAGTGATGCGCGCAATGCCATCGGCAGTGGTGTGGTACAAAATATCCTGATAGCCACCGGAGCGATCCTGCCACTCTACCGGCGCATAGAGTTCCGTTTCAGTGAGTCCGTTAATCATGCCTATCTCTTCTTATCTGTTAGGGCGAAATGCTGACAGCGAGCCGTTTAACCCAGCATACCTGCGACGACTAGACCCAGCGCCACAATGCTTACCAGCGCAGCACCACCGTACATTAGCTTTTTGTTGAGCGCGTCATGGCCCACGCTAATGTCAAACAGCCCATGGCGCAGGCGGTGGGCGGCGTGAAAGAGCGGCAAACAGACCACTGCTCCAACAAAAAGAAAGCCCGGTACGCTGAACAGCAGTGCCGATGCCCGCTCATAGCTCAGCACCTCGGCGGGCAGCAGGCCAAGGGGCAGTAGAACGGCTATAAATAGAATCACGGCAGGCAGAAAGACGGCAAAACAGACGCCACCCGCGCTAAACAGCCCCCACCAGAGCGGCTCATCAAAGGCCTGTTTATGCTGAGCGCTGTTTTTGCCCATGCTTGGTTTATTCATGGCTAGTTTTTCCATAATTACGCCCTCCCGAATAGCCAGATAAACAGCAGTGCGACCGCCACTACCCCTGCCCACTGACCAGCAACAATGGCCTGATCAGGCAAGCTATGCCCGGCGATACGCAGCGGCATTACCCGTGGGAACAGCACAAAGAAGGTGGCGGCGTGAAACAGGCTGGCGGCCAGCGCTAGAAGATTCAGCACTAATACGATGGGGGAGCCCATAAAGGCGATCCACCCCTGCCAGCTTTCTGCCCCTTGAAGAAGAGCAACCATACCGGCGAGTAAGCAGAGCGTAAAAAACACCAGCGGCAGCACAGTGGCTTCGCGCAGCATATAGAGTTTAAAAAAGCGGTGTTTCAGCCACCAGTTGCGTTTCAGTGGCGGCAGGCGTTGCGATGATGATTTATCCATGACGTTCCTCCCCTACCCTTTAAACAGCGCAATGAGTGTGTGTTTGGCCGCTTCGACCTTGCCCTGATTGACCGCAGCGGCGGGGTCAACGTGTTTGGGGCATACCTTGGAGCAGAAGCCCACAAAGGTGCAGCTCCAAACGCCTTCGTGGCGGTTAAGTTCGGCCATGCGCTGCTTCTTGCCGTGGTCGCGGCTATCCAGATTGTAGCGGTGGGCCAGCGTTAGCGCCGCCGGGCCAAGGAACTCAGGATTCAAGCCAAACTGCGGGCAGGCCGAGTAGCAGAGGCCACAATTAATGCAATTAGCGAACTGCTTATAGCGGGCGAGCTGCTCAGGGGACTGCTGATAGGTTTCCGGCGCCTGGGGGTCATACGGTTTTACCGGGTTGTCATCAATCAGGTAGGGCTTAACCGCGGCCAGGTGCTCAAGGAATATCTCCATATCCACCACCAAATCCCGCTGCACCGGGAAGTGGGATAGCGGCTCGATGCGGATCTCGCCTTCATAATCGCGCAGGAAGGTTTTGCAGCCGAGCTTGGGAATGCCATTCACCATGACCCCACAGGAGCCGCAAATCGCCATCCGGCACGACCAGCGGTAGCTCAGCGTGCTATCGAGCTGTTCTTTAATGTGGTTGAGGGCATCCAGCAAAGAGGTGCTGTCGTCCACCGGCAGTTCGTACTGCTGCCAGTAGGACTCAGCCGAACTGTCTGGCAAATAGCGTTTAACGCTGATTTGTTTGGTGCTGATCTGCTGGGTGTTCATGCCTTGCCCCCCTTGCCCGCATCGCCATAAGCCCGCTCCGCCGGGGCGGAAAACCGCACATCGACATCCTGCCAGTGTAGCTCGGCATGGGCATCGCCTTGATAAAACACTTGGCTGTGCTTGAGGTAGTTAACGTCGTCGCGTTTCTGCATACCTTCATCCAGGCGCTGATGGGCACCACGGGATTCACGACGTTCAAGCGCCCCTAAGCAAGAGGCTTCGGCAATATCCAGGCCACACTCCAGTTCAAGACATTCCAGTAGCTCGGTATTGAATATCTTGCTGGTATCATTAACGCGAACCTTATTAAAGCGCTCACGTAGCTGACGCATGGTATCCAGCGAATGGCGCATGCCCTCTTCAGTGCGGTAAATACCGCAGCCACTCTCCATGGCTTGCACCATGGCGTGCTTGAGTGCTACCCAATTCTCTGCCCCCTCGGTTCCGTCACAGAGCCGCAACAGCTTGGCTTGTTGGCGATCGCCCTGGGCTTCCAGCAAGCGCTCATCAGCCCACTCGGTTTTGGCCGCTCGCTGGCTCGCTTGTTCACCGGCTAAGCGGCCAAATACCAGCAGCTCGGTCAGCGAGTTGGAGCCCAGGCGGTTGGCACCGTGCAAACCAACTGAAGCACACTCCCCGGCGGCGTAAAGCCCGGCAATGGAGGTTTCGCACTGAGGGTCGGTCTCAATCCCACCCATGGTGTAGTGAACCGCCGGGCGAATGGGAATGGGGTCTTTCACCGGATCAACATTGATATAGGATTTAGCCAGTTCACAGATAAACGGTAGGCGCTCCAGAATGTACTTTTCACCCAAGTGGCGCAGGTCGAGATAGACCACATCGCTGTCGCCAAACTTGCCGGTGCGGCCCGCCTGCTGCTCTTGCCAGAAGGCCTGGGAGAGTTTGTCCCGTGGCCCCAGTTCCATATATTTGTTTTCCGGCTTGCCAAGCGGAGTTTCTGGGCCCAGGCCGTAATCCTGCAGATAGCGGTAGCCCTCTTTATTGAGCAGAATGCCGCCTTCGCCCCGGCACGCTTCGGTAATCAAAATGCCAGAACCGGGCAGGCCGGTGGGGTGGTACTGGACAAACTCCATATCCCGCAACGCCACACCGTGACGATAGGCCATCGCCATGCCGTCGCCGGTGACAATTCCCGCGTTGGTATTGAAGCGGAACAAGCGCCCTGCGCCGCCGGTAGCGAGAATCACCGCTTTAGCGCGCAGCAGGGTCAGTTCACCGGTAGCGATCTGCAGGGCTATAACGCCAATAACCGCACCTTCGTGTACCGCCAGATCGAGCACAAAGAACTCATCAAAACGCTCAATCTCTGGGTACTTCAGCGAGGTCTGAAACAGGGTGTGGAGCATATGAAAGCCGGTTTTGTCGGCCGCAAACCAGGTGCGTGCGGTTTTCATGCCCCCGAAGCGGCGCACCTGCACTTGGCCATCGCCTTTACGGCTCCAGGGGCAGCCCCAGCGCTCCATCTGCACCAATTCTTGATAAGCGTGATGAACAAAGTAGTCGACGACGCCCTGCTCAACCAGCCAGTCACCGCCTGACACCGTGTCGTCGAAATGCGCTTGGTGGGAATCTTCGGCACTGGTGACGGCGGCAGCGCCACCTTCAGCCGCCACGGTATGGGAACGCATGGGGTAAACCTTGGACAGCAGCGCTATGCGCTGGGGAGTGCCCTGCTCTTTGGCCTGCTCGGCAGCCCCGATAGCAGCGCGTAAGCCTGCACCACCCCCACCAACAATGACGATATCAAAATCTCGCTGTTGCATGAAAAGCCCCTTCATTAGCCAAGTCAAAGGTGGTACTGGCGGCAATCTGCGCTGCCGTCTTGTCTATTCGAACTTACCATACAAGGGGAAGGCCCTGTTCATTAGTCCAAAGGACTATTGATGTACATCAAGAAAGGGAGGAATCGAGCTAGCATCACTTTTACCCTAGTGCTGCACCGCCTACTCTTCAAATCACTCACTGCCGGGCAGACCACTGCCCACCAAGCAAAAAGAGCACACTACCAACACTGAAGAGAGGTGCCGCATGACGACCGATGCTCAACCCTCGCCGCGATGGAAACTGTTAGCGCCGCTAGCAGTTGCTATCATCGTCGCGCTGATACCCACTCCCCTGGGGCTTGCGCCTCATGCGTGGTACTTTTTCGCCATTTTCCTCGGCTGTGTGGTTGGCCTTATTCTTGAACCATTGCCGGGCGCAGTGGTGGGCCTGGTCGGCGTTACCCTGGTGGCACTACTTTCCCGGTGGGTGCTGTTCTCTCCGGAGCAACTGGCGACTGACGGATTCAGTGCTGCTAACCAGGCATTCTCATGGGCGGTGTCGGGCTTTACCAATTCCACCGTATGGCTGATTTTCGGCGCATTTATGTTTGCCTTGGGGTATGAAAAAACCGGACTCGGCAGGCGAATATCGCTTTGGCTGGTCAAGGCAATGGGAAAACGTACGTTGACTCTTGGCTACGCGGTGATGATTGCCGATGGCATTCTGGCGCCGTTTACGCCCTCGAACACCGCACGTAGCGCAGGCACGATCTACCCCGTGATTCGCAACCTGCCGCCGCTTTACGATTCGCACCCCAATGACCCCAGCATGAAGCGCATGGGCAGCTTTTTGATGTGGACCGCGCTGGCTTCCACCTGTGTGACCAGTTCGCTATTTTTGACCGCTCTGGCGCCCAATCTATTGGCGATCGCGCTAACCGAGAGCGCGACAGGTATTCATATCAACTGGGGGCAGTGGTTTATGGCAGTAGCACCTGTCGGCATTCTGCTGCTCCTGCTGGTGCCGCTGCTGAGCTACTGGCTATGCGCGCCCGAAGTGAAAGCGGGGAATGAAATCTCCGACTGGGCGGGGCAGGAGTTAACCAAGCTGGGAGCACTGACCCGCCATGAAATAATGCTGGTCATTATGGTGGTCACCGCCCTGCTGCTATGGATTTTTGCGGGCGATATTATCTCTGGGTCGCTGGTAGGCTTGGTGGTGATCTGCGGCATGCTGTTAACCGGCATTGTGACCTGGAGCGATATTCTCGATAACCGAGCAGCCTGGAATACCTTTGTATGGTTTGCCACTCTGGTGGCACTAGCGGGCGGGCTCAGCCAAGTAGGGTTCGTTAACTGGTTTGGCAATGTGGTTGGCGGGCAAATAAGCCACTTCAACCCCCTAATGGCCATGGTGGCGCTGGTGGTCATTTTCTATCTACTGCACTACTTCTTTGCCAGTGTTACTGCCCACGTTACCGCCTTGCTACCGGTGATTCTGGCAGCGGCATCAGGCATTGCCGGTCTGGATATGCAGATGTTTGTTCTGCTACTGCTACCCACACTTGGCTTTATGGGCATTCTGACCCCCTACGGCACAGGGCCAAGCCCGGTTTACTACGGCAGCGGCTACCTGCCCAGCGCGCTCTTTTGGCGCCTAGGGGCGGTCTTCGGGCTGCTATTCCTAGTGGTTTGGCTGGTGGTCGGCCTGCCCTGGTTAATGGTGATCAGCTGATAAACATTAGCCTAGCGTGCGATACCAGGCATTGAGCTGCTGAGCAATCATCTCAGGTTGCTCAGCATGAAGATTGTGGCCCCCTTCCAGCGTGATATGGCGCAGGCGCGGGGCCATTGTTGCCAGATGAGACGCCAGAGTGTGGAACTTGATGTCCCGCTGCCCCGAAAAGTACCCCACCGGTAGCGAGGTGCTTTCCAGCCACTGCCAAAGCGTAGGCTGTTGACCCAAGGAAGTTGATTGCAGCATGCTGGCAATAGCTGGCCCATGATTCGCTAGCCGACGTTGAATCTGCCGACCGCGCTGAACCTCGGTTAAGTCGGCGAACACCGGCTGCTGGTACCAGTCGGCAAGTACGTTTTCCAATGGTTCCTGCTCGAAGCGTGTTGCCCAGTGCTCATCGTGCGCAATTCGGGCAGAGCGCTCACTGGCGGGCAGCCCTGGGTGGGCACTCTCCAGCCAGAGTGCTTCCAGCCCCGGTGGCTGACGGCTGGCATGGTACAGCGCCAAGCGCCCGCCCAGGGAGTAACCCAGTAGGCAGTAATGGCGAACACCGTGAGTTATCAGCGTATCGACAAGCCAGTGGTGAAAGACCTCAAAAGAGCCTACCTGCACGTGGTGATTCTGGCCGTGGCCGGGTAAATCCAGCGCGAGGCAGTGAATGCCTTCCAAGCCAGCGATTACCTCCGCCCAGTCGTGGCTATCGCCCAGCAAGCCGTGGAGCAGTACCAGGGTCGGCGCCTGCTGCTGAGGTCTACTGCTCACGCGGCTCCCCTCGAATTGCTTCGCCAAGGGCCTTAAGATCCTCGGCGACCTGCTGGTGGGGCACGTTCACCTCGATCAACGTAACGCCCGACTCTAACGCCTGGGTATAAGCCGCCGCGAAGGCTTCCAAGGAACTGGGCGCCAAGTAGCCAAGCCCAAACATCTTGGCGGCATACTCGAAGTTCAGCCCATGTGGCTGGCGATAATAGCGCTCCAGCAGTTCCCCCTCTTTGGGCACCGGCAGCATATGAAAAATACTGCCGCCATCATTATTAAGGATCACCACCACCAGAGGCTGCGCTGCCTGCTTTAACAGTGCGAGGCTATTGAGATCATGCAGTGCGCTGGTATCGCCCAGCACAATGGTAGTGGGTTCTGAGCAGGTGCAACTGAGTCCAAACGCTGTAGCGATTAAGCCATCGATGCCCGAGGCGCCGCGATTGGCGAATACCTGCAAGGGCGTTTGGCGATGCTTACCCAGCATATTCATTAGCCGCGCTGGCAGGCTGTTGCCGATAAACAGCTGCCCTTCCGCCAGTTGCGCTAGCTGATGGCAAACACCCAGTTCTGAGAGTGACCTACACCGCTCTTCCACAAGCTGACTAGTGCGTCGTTGGAGGCTAGCCAACTGATGCCAAACAGGTTTCTCAGGGATCGCTGGCAAATCCGCGATAAAGTCGGCGGGCGAACATATCACACGGCGCTTAACGCAGTAATCAGGATCCAGCCGCTGGGGCAGCGGATCAACCAACCAGGCATCCTGCCAGGAATGTTGGGCAATAAACTGAATGAGTCGCTTGGAAATTAGCCGACCGCCAAACTGCAGCAGCACCTCTGCCTTAGCCAGTTCATCGAAGAACCGCCCATCGTGGAGTGCCAAATCAAAATGAATCAGATTGTGAGGATCAAAACGCACCTGGCTCTGCACATCCACCAGCAGTGGCCAGCCCAGTTGCTTGGAGAGCGCTACCACTTGCTGTGCCTGCTGCGGGTCATAGATGCTTCCTGCGACAATAATACCTCGATGTCCGACAAATGCTTCCCATACGTCACTAAGCGCTGGAACCGTGGCGCGCTCCTGCACATCACCCCATGACCAATCACTCCAAGGCGTGGAGTCCATCAGCCAGTCCCCCAGCGGGGCGAGATAGTCACTGGCATCCACTAAGGCGTCGCCAGGATAGAGAGGCTCGCGATAACGGCAGTTGATATGGATGGGCCCAGGGGTGCGGCGCTGCTGATCAACCGCTTGGTCAATAGTGCTAAGTACAAATGCTGCTTTTATCTCAGCATCGGGCGGCGGCAAGTCGTGGTGAACAATCGTGTGGCGGGAGAAGATATCCCGCTGGTCGATTGCCTGATTGCTGCCGTTATCCAGCAGCTCAATGGGGCGGTCGGCGGAGAGCACAATCAGCGGCACGCCGAGCAGGTTGGCTTCCACCACCGCCGGATAGAGGTTGGCCACGGCGGTGCCTGAGGTAGTAATCACAACCACGGGCCGGTAACTGCCCCGGGCAATGCCCAGCGCCATAAACCCCAGCCCCCGCTCGTCAAAATGGCAGTGGCAGCGCAACCCGGCATGCTCGCTGGCGGCCATGGTCAACGGTGATGAGCGAGAGCCGGGCGCCACCATCACATCGCGCACGCCCAAGCGATAAAGCTCCTCCAGCATTAGCGCCGACCAAACATGATTAAAGGTGGCGTGCTCTTGCGCAAAACCGCTCAATACAGGTGTTGCCATGTGTGTTATCCCATCCCTAGCAGCGACATAATATCGGCGATTTTGGTATCCAGCTCGCGCCACTCTTCGTCCACCTGGGAGCCCGCCACAATGCCGGCACCGGCATAAAGCCGGATCATTTCTGAATCGATATAGGCGCAACGAATGGTCACGGCGAGGTCGCTACTGGCGTGGCTGATTCGACCAAACACCCCCGAGTACCAGCCGCGTTGATGGCGCTCATGCTGTCGAATAAACGCCAGCGCCGATTCGCGGGGAACGCCGCCCACCGCCGGGGTCGGTGGCAGTGAGGAAAGCAACGACTGGTCGGTGACGCGGTGGTGTAACTCGGCATGAATCAGACGGCGAATATGCTGCAAAGAGCGCAACTTAATAATATGCGCCTCGCCCATTTGGACTTGTGAAGAAAGCGGCTCAAGCTGGGTCAGGATTTGCTGATAAACGCACTGGTTTTCCAGCGTGTTTTTCTTATCTGCCAGTAGCTCAGCGGCAAACGCCTGATCTTGCCCGGCGTCACGTCCTCGGCGCGTCGTGCCTGCCAGCGCCTCGGTGATTAAACGCCGACCGTCACGCTTATATAACTGCTCCGGCGGACAGCCGATAAACGCCTCATGGGGTGTCAACTGGATGCCAAAGTGAAAACAGTCAGCGGCACCGGCCTGCCAGCGTGACAGTAGTGCCCAAGGGTTAGGCGTTTCAGATGTTGTCAGGCGCGTTTCACGGGAAAGCACCACCTTGGGCGTATGCCCTAGGTGGTCGAGGTTTGTCACCTGCCCCACCCAAGCCGCCCACTCTTGTTGGCTGGGGCGGTCTTCACGCTGGTAAACCAAAGGCTGCAGGCGTGGCAGCGGCTGCTCTGCTACCAGCGCGTCTAAACAGGCATAAGCCTGGGCGATTTCGGCACCGGGGGAACGGTCATCGAAACGTAGATTCAGTGATAGCGTCGCGCCACCTTGATGGCGTTTAAGCTCGATACGCGGCAGCAAAAAGTGGCAGGCTGGAAAGTACTCCCACCCCGGCGTACCAGGGTCGAATGCCATGCCGCCAAAATAGTTGGGCTGTTGGCCGCCTGCTTCAGCCAGCGCAGCAAGATCCGCCTGCAGCGCCGCTAACGAATCAAACGCCTTAATCGCCCCCAACACCGCACACTCAACGGCGTTCGTATCACGCGCCTTCCAATAGAGGCGGGGATAAACGCTCTGCACATTTAGCCACCCCATCAGGTTATCCACCTGACAGGGAGTGCTTAGGCGCATAAACCCTTTTTTAGCGCTATCACTAAGTGTATCAAGCTGGTACTTGAGAGCTTCAATAGGGTGTGTGGAGTGCATATTTCGCCTTTTAGGCAAGCGTGACTAGCGATGCATATTTGCATTGTCTAAATAAGTCACCAAACATCGCGTAAACTCTTGGTGTGGTGCTCCTCCAGTGTGGGGCAAGGCGACACGATTTGCTTTGACTTAAGTCTACTTTTTAACAGTTAATCATACATTGCCGAATGTTTGATAATTGCCACGCCAGCCAATGTTTAAACGAAAATCGAGGAATATCGTCATAATGGAACGACTCGCTAAGCGCCGCCACTACCAAGCCTGGTTGCTAGCCGCTCGCCCCCGAACACTTCCACTGGCGTGCGCTTCTATTTTATTGGGTACTGGGCTAGCGGCTAGCGTGGACGCCTTTAATGGCGCGGTGCTTTTGCTTGCCCTGCTGACGGCCATTGCGCTACAGGTACTCTCTAATCTAGCCAATGACTATGGCGACGCGGCTTCCGGCGCCGATGACCAATCACGCATTGGGCCGGTTCGGGCAGTCTCTTCTGGCTTGCTGACACCACAGGCAATGCGCGCCGGGATGGTTATTACGGCAATCGTAGCAGCGCTGTTAGGACTGTTATTGCTGGTGACCGCCTTTGGCTACCAGTGGGGACAGATTGTCACTTTCCTGCTGCTAGGTGCCGCTTCTTTATTGGCAGCCGTGACCTATACCGTTGGCCTGGGTGGAACGCCCTATGGCTATCGTGGATTGGGCGATATTGCCGTCTTCATATTTTTCGGCCTGTTAGGCGTTCTAGGCACCTATTACCTGCATACCCACCAGCTAAGCTGGCTGCCGTTACTACCCGCCGCCGCCTGCGGGCTGTTAGCAACCGCCGTGCTCAATGTGAATAACGTGCGCGATATCGAAAGCGATGCACGCAACGGCAAGGTCACCCTGGCGGTGCGCCTTGGCCGCACTAAGGCAATTAGCTACCACTGGGCGCTACTGGGATTGGCGCTGCTGCTTACCTTGATCTATTTAGTTGCGCTGCCGGTGTCGTGGGTGGGATGGAGCTGCCTGCTGGTGGCCAAGCCACTGATTGACGCAGCCAGAACGTTAAGCCATACCCGTGATGGCAAGATCCTAACCGGCATGCTGAAGAAAACGGCCATTTCAACGCTGCTTTACAGCGTGCTGCTCTCTATTGGCTTGGTGTTTTTTTAAGTCTTAGTTAGCACTTAACAGCCGCACAGCTCAAAACAGATCCACACTCTGGCGGTCATGAAATCCGGTGCAGGGAAAATCCCCACTTACTTAGGTAAACTAAGCCGCTCTAAATACGCCAGCCGTACCAGTGTCTGCTTCTGTTACCACTCTTCGGCACTCACTTTTGCAACACTCGTTGGCAATATACCGTCCATATCAAGGATGATGAAATATGACGTCTGACATTTCTACACAGTTCTCTTTCACTAGATTTAAGCAAGACCTTATAAAAAAAGACAAACGTAGATTGCTGAGCTGGGCCAACTGTGAACTTTATGTTGCCTTTTATCGCAACGCATCAGGCCAGGATCTGCCAGGGTTAATTCAGGTTGATTCTCAGCAGCGCTACGTCGCTTCCAGCAGTCAAGATACTTTAAAAAAGGCGATGACCAACATAAAACTTGAAGATGACAGCAAAATAGTAATCAAGACGCTGTCCCTTGCCGAGCTGGCTCGCAACGCCCATTTTTATCACTTGAGCATACACCTCATTGATCAAGATGATGGTCTGGCTATTGGGGGAGTCTTAATGCAGCTCCTTGGCATAACGGCTATCTTGGAAGATGCTGGGGGCAAGGAAGTCATCTACGAGGCCGATGTCTTCTCTTTCGAGCCTGAGGGTAACGCTGAAACCCTGCCCTACGGCGCTGTTCAGTATTGGCGCGATATCGCACTTGAGTACACCCCTGACCGCGAGCCGAGCGAGATAAATTCGCTATACGTATTTGATGACCAACTCGATTGGGACAACCCACTCTTTCCAGAACTACCCGATAATGCGAAGGCTCTAAGCAAGCTATCCTCCAGCGCTAAGGCCTTTTTCGAGCATATGAGGGTGCCACCGCTCACGAGCTGGGAAGAAAAGTCTGCGACGCCAGACGTGCCAGAACCTTCCTATCAGAACAGCCTGCTGGGGGTCAGTAAGCTCAGCACCTTCAATGTGCTGCGCGCCATGGTCGATCAAGATATCGTGCCAGTTGCCGACGATATTGCTCTAACAATCACCAAAGACTCAGCGCATGATGACGAGCCCGCCGACAGCGCCGAGCGCTGGGAAGTAAAGATCAGTTTCACCACGCCCATGGGATTTAATGCCGTCTTCGATCCGGACTGGATCGAAGCTTCTCTATGCAAAGCCAATACGGAACTACCCGATACCACAGGTACCCACCTCGCCAGCGAGAAACTACGCGAGCGTATCGTCAATCATCTTGCCTGGAACTTCTTTCAGCATGTTCGCAGCTTCGTGAAGACTCTCTTTAGTACGGATCTCCAAGGGTTACTACCTGGCTTCATTGTCAACAGCTATGGGCCTTTTCAGCCTGATTACACGGATGAACGGTTTCCCTGTTTGGCACGCTTTAAGTGCGGCGAAAACGGAGTGCCAGTGCTTTTACTGGGGCCGAATGAAGGCAACTACGTCTGTATGCCGTTGGCGTTCGAAGAGATACCCGAATCAGATGTCTCCCCACTGATTCCTCGCCGCAGTGAACTGATCAGCATAGAGTCAAAGAGTATGCCGCTTGCAGAGCGCTATGAGAGGTTGGTGATTCCCGCCTCTCTTATCGACTTCCCCGGCCATTGGTATCAAGGGATAAGGGTCAGTAATCGATATCTCAAAACCAAGTTCATCTTCGGCATGCACTTAAACTCTCTGATAAACGAAATGGGAAAAGATAGAGCAACCACCGCAGGCAACTCGCTCAAGTGGGTTGTAGCGGGCTGCGCGGCGGCGGCGCTTATTGGGGTGATGGTAGTGATGAACTTATAACGCTTTTGTCGCCTGGATAACACGTGCTTCACTTGCTTGTTGTCCAGCGCAAACGTTATTGGCTATGGCTTAAAGCACCACCTCATAACCTTCAAACTTAGGTGGGCCAAGATAAATACCTTCGGGTGACTTGGCATTGGCATGGGCCTTCCGGAATGCGTCTGACTTGGTCCAGGCACGGAAGGCCTCTTCCGATTCCCACACGCTGTGGGAGATAAACACGGTGTGATCTTCCTGGCTTTCGCCCTGCAGCATCTTGAACTGTTTGAAGCCCGGCACTTCATCCAGGTGAGAGTCGCGGTTACGCCACACCTCTAAAAAGTCCTCTTCGCGGCCTGGGGCAATTCGAAAACGGTTCATAGCGATATACATCATTACTCTCCTACGGGTTTGTTCCTGCAGAGTTGATCCTGCTGGAGGAGTTTTGCTGGATTGATTACGCAAACGGTAGCTTGATGGTAACGTCACATGTCAGTGGCGAATAGACTTAGCGGCGAATAGCCCTCAACCGCAAGGTACGGCATGGCTAAGGCACCTATCCAGGTTGTTTGGTTCAAACGCGATTTACGTATTCATGATCACGCGCCGCTTTCTAATGCAGCCGCGGCTGGCTCCGTATTGCCCGTATTCGCCATTGAACCCGGGCAGTGGCAAGCGCCGGATAGTGCCCTGCGCCACTGGCAGTTTGCCGCTGACTCACTGGTCGATCTTTCTCACGCTCTGGAGACACTTGGCCTACCGCTGTGTATTTGGCAGGGCGATATTATCGATTTGCTGAACGCCCTGAAAACCAATTACGGCGAGTTTGCTCTTCACTCTCATGAAGAGACAGGCAACGCCTGGAGCTTTGCCCGCGATCTTAGCGTCAAGGCATGGTGCCAACAGCAAGGCGCGCCATGGCATGAAGCACGCCAGCACGGCGTAATACGCGGCCTGAAATCCCGGGTGGCAGAGCGCGATGCATGGGAAAAACAGTGGGAAGCGTTAATGACTGCTCCTACCTTCTCAGCCCCGCAAAACGCTCAAGCGGCCGAGGGCTGGCAAGCTTTTCATCATATTGATATTGAGCAGCTTCATAAACTAACGCTAGGGTTTGATACCACGCCCTGCCCGGAGCGCCAGCCTGGTGGCCGCAGCGAAGGCCGCGCAGTGTGGCGCAGCTTTGTAAGCCAGCGCGGGCGGCGATATCGCGGCTCGCTGTCTAAACCTTTGCTTGCCTGGGAATTTGGCTCGCGGCTTTCGCCCCATTTGGCTTGGGGCACGCTCTCCATGCGCGAAGTGGTGCAGTCGCTGCGCCGCCAGCGTAAAAAGCATGCTGAAGACACGCCCTGGTCACGCTCACTGCGCGCCTTCGCTTCCCGACTCCACTGGCACTGCCACTTTATTCAAAAGCTCGAAAGTAAGCCGAGCATAGAGTCGCAAACGCTGCACCCAGCGCTACGAGGCCTGCGGGAGCGCGACCCCGAACATCCCAACCTGATCGCCTGGAAGCATGGACAAACCGGCGTGCCGTTGGTGGATGCCTGCATGCGCAGCCTGATCGCCACCGGTTGGATCAACTTTCGCATGCGCGCCATGTTGATCTCCCACGCCACCTTTGGCCTTGGGCTGCACTGGTACGAACCAGCATTGCACTTGGCACGTCTATTTACCGACTTCGAGCCGGGTATTCACTACCCCCAGGTGCAGATGCAGGCAGGCGCCACGGGCACCAACGCGCTGCGGGTGTATAACCCCATCAAACAGGCGGAAGATAACGACCCAGATGGTGAGTTTGTCGCCCGCTGGGTGCCAGAATTAACTGCCCTGCCGCTAGAGTGGCGCGCCAAGCCGTGGGCACTACCCGAAAGCCTGCGCCAACGATTCGGCTTTCAGCCCGGCGAACACTACCCGTTCCCCAACGACTTTGAATGTGAGGCGCGCCACTGGAAGAAGATGCTGTACGAGCTTCGCCGCACCCCAGATGCGAGAATAGCCAGCCAAGCCATTGTGGATAAGCTCGCCAGCCAGCAGCGGCCATCCTTGCAGCGCTCTAAAAAAGCAAAACCCGCCAATCGCCAGCAGCTTTCTCTGTTTGGCGATGGAGGGTTGGAGGATAAGTAGGTGTTACTTCCAGTATGGCTAACTAGCTTTTCACCAGAAAGCGTGACCGTTTTGGCGCTGACTTTATACAGATGATGATACCAATCAACGCCGGTCGTGCTCTACTTAACGACGCCATCACAGACACGCACCTCACCGGGAAAATCACGGCATAAGCTAGGTGACCAGTCTACCGACGTCACCCCAACAGGGTCGGTTGGCCCTTATTTGGGTATAAAAGGAGGTAGTAGTTGCGGATCAGCAGCGGAACAAAGTGGTTTCTTTGACGCAATTGTGATGTCTTCAATCCAATCCATTAGCCATCATCCCCATAAGCACTGTGGCCATGAAAGAACTGGCAACCCCTATTGCGAGGGCTATCAGGCCTGATAGAGCAAGGGCTGCAATCGGATGCTTCTTAATTGAATCGGCAATTCTGAAATAAAGATCTTTTTTTATTTTTTTGATCTCTTTGTTTGTTTTTTCAATTGTTGAAGTTGAAACCCTGTCCTGTTTAAGGCGTTCTTCGCATTCATCACATATCTTTGGGAAATGACATGAGGCTATTATGTCAGTTTTGATTCCATTCATGTCAAAGAGGCACCCCCTAGTCTCATCATGCGTGTAGCCAGGCAATGCGCCGTAATCAGGAATCTGGCCACCTGACCTGAGGTAAAGGAGCGAATACGCGTAAAGTACACGCAATATGGCGTTTTCTAGCGGAATATTGAAGTGTTCGAGGATATCTTTGATTTCGTGAAAAGTGAAAGCAATTCGATTACCTCCCAACCTTCGAGCATACCAATTCATCTCTAGCGGCACATTAACAATAGCAACCGTTAAATCGACATTTCTCTCTTTTGGAAACTGCTCCACCAAAAGCTCGTCTGAGAACTCCCATCCGTAACCATCTGAATCGCATCGAAGTACATAGGGTTCGATCGACCCTTCAATGCTAAAAACGGAAGACTTCCACTTCTTTACTTTAGAAAGCTGAAGTCCGAGTGGCATATGACCTATCAGGATCATTTTTATTTTTATGCGACTCACGTATTACTCCTCTGGCATAACGCCCGGCTCACACGCCGGTTTATAGCGGCGAAAATCGGTCGCTGCAGCCGATTGTTAAGACAAATATTCGGCAAGGAAACGCTGAACATCTTTGATCATGTCCGCGACATCTGACTCGGAAAATTCCGACCATTTCCCGTGGGCTGCATTATTTCGAATGTCAGCGATTGTCGTAATTCGCTTTTGTTGCAGCTTGTTGTAAAGGCCGTTTTTGGCAAGCGCTGCATTCATTTGATCAAGCTTACCATGAGGTATTAATTGCTGATCGCAGAGATCTCTGAGTGTGGTTTCAAGTACAACCCCCGCAACAACAGCTGCCGGACCAATATAGCCTTGGCTCAAGAGTTCCTGGGCTTGCTCTAGCTCACTATCAAACAACTCCGCTTGGACTAGACTGCGAATAGATGCGAGGTGGCCACCCTGAAAGTCGCTACGCGCAGCAGCGAACACAGATTTAAGACGTTTAAAAATATCGTAGCTTGAGTCGAAGGTTTGAAGATGTTCCGCATTTGAAAATGCCTTCAAATATTCGCTGTCCTCGCCACACGCCCGGGAGATCAAACTTTTGGCTTTCAACCGCCATTCGTCGAAGGCCTCACTGCTGACGATAAAGTAGCTGTCATACTCACCATGCCTTTGCTGCTTGGTAGAATCGACTAACTCTGCTTCTAAGCTGAGTTCATCAAACCTTACCGAGTGTTTATTTATCAACCCTTTGCTCCCTGTGAAATATGGAAAGGTCTTAACAGGCATGAGACATCGCATCCCATGATTGTATAAAGGCACCGACATGATTGTTCGAAAAGTGCGGTCTGCAAAATCCTTCTAAATCTATGATTCCTCTAATTATTAACAGGCTAAGCATCCAAAACTCATGTTTCTACTGCATTTGCCAGTACTACCTCCACATTGGGAGGCCACCTAGCTTGCTATTTTTCTCACCCACCCTACCAAATCCAGCTTAGCACAGGGCGCTTAGGGCGGCTGAATATCTCAGCTTTGAGCTTTCAACGCATAAAAAAACCGCCAATCGCCAGCAGCTTTCGCTGTTTGACAATGGCGGGCTAGATGAGACTTAAAAAGGAGTATTAGCTAAGCGCCTCCAGAGACTGCTCAATAATACTCAAACCCTCTTCCAGCACTGCAGACGATACCGTCAGCGGCACCAGAATGCGGATGCTGTTGCCGTAGAAGCCGCAGGAGAGAAGGATCAGGCCTTTCTCGCGGGCTTTGGCACAGAGCGCACCGGTTAGCGCTGTATCGGGTTTTCCTTCGCTATCGAGCAATTCGAACGCTGCCATGGCGCCTAGCTGGCGGCCGTGGGCAACGGCGGGGAATCGCTCTTCCCAAACAGCAAAACGCTCCGCGAGCATCTTGCCCATCTGCTCGCTGCGCTCAAGAATATTTTCCTCTTCGATCACCTCGATCACCGCCAGCGCTGCCGCGCAGGAGAGCGGATTGCCGCTGTAGGTGCCGCCTAGGGAGTTGGGGCCGGAGGCGTCCATTACCTTGGCGGTACCCACAACAGCCGACAGCGGCATGCCGTTAGCGAGGCTTTTGGCGGTGGTGAGAATATCCGCTTCGATGTCGCTATGTTCGAGGGCAAATAGCTTGCCGGTGCGGGCGAAGCCGGACTGCACTTCATCGGCGATCAGTAGAATACCGTGCTCGTCGCACAGCGCGCGCAGCGCTTTAAGGTAATCCGGTGACGCAATATAGAAGCCGCCTTCACCTTGAACCGGCTCAATCACGATGGCCGCTGTACGGTGCGGGGCGATATCGGTTTTGAACAGCGTGCGAATGGCATCCAAAGACGCTTCTTCGCTGATGCCGTGCAGCGGATTCGGGAATGGGGCGCGGAACACGTCGCCCGGCATCGGGCCGAAGTCGTTCTTGTACGGTAGCACCTTGCCGGTCATGGCCAGGGTCATCATGGTGCGTCCGTGGAAAGCGCCGTCGAAGGTAATAATGCCGGTGCGGCCAGTGGCAGCGCGGGCAATCTTCACGGCGTTTTCCAGCGCTTCGGCACCGGTGTTGACCAGCATCGCTTTGCGCTCAGGGCCGCGCACCGGGCTTAGTTCGCAGAGCTTTTGGCACAGCTGCACATAGGGCGCGTAGGAAATGACCGCGGCGCTGGTGTGCATAACTTTCTTGAGCTGCGCTTCAACGGCGGCGACGATTTTCGGGTGGCGGTGGCCCAAGTTCAGCACACCAATACCGCCCGCGAAGTCGATCCAGCGGTTGCCGTCGGCATCCCACAGCTCAGCATTTTCAGCGCGCTCGGCAAACTGGGTTGTCGGCGTGGCAGCACCGTTAGCCACGTAGCGGTTTTTCAGGTCGTTCAATTCTTGGTTAGTCATCATAGCTTTCCTTATAAACCGCCAACGCAGACATATTTAAGTTCAGTAAATTCATCAAGACCGTGGTGGGAGCCTTCGCGACCCAACCCGGACTCTTTAACGCCGCCAAACGGCGCCAACTCGGTGGAGATCAACCCTTCATTCACACCGACCATGCCGTACTCCAGCTGCTCCATGGTGCGCCAGATGCGGCGGTAATCCGTAGCGTAGAAGTAAGCCGCCAGGCCAAAGGGTGTATCGTTGGCCATGGCAATGGCTTCTTCATCGCGCTGGAAGCGAAACACCGGCGCGACCGGGCCGAAGGTCTCTTCGTCGGCCACGGCCATCTTGGTGGTCACATCCGCCAGCACCGTGGGAGTGAAGAAGCGCTCGCCTGCGGCGTGAGGCTTACCACCGCAGAGCAGCCGAGCACCCTGGTTCACTGCGTCGTCCACATGGCGCTGCACTTTATCTACCGCTGCTTGGTTAATCAGCGGGCCGATAATGCTGCCATCCGCCAGGCCATCGCCAACCTTCAGTGCGTTCACTCGCTCGGTGAGCTTGCTGACAAACGTATCGTAAATGCCGTCCTGCACCAGGAAGCGATTGGTGCATACGCAGGTTTGCCCAGCGTTGCGGAATTTGGAGGCGATTGCGCCATCAACAGCGGCATCTACATCGGCGTCGTCAAACACGATAAACGGCGCGTTGCCCCCCAGCTCCATGGCGGCCTTCTTCACTGTACTGGCGCACTGGGCAAGCAAGTGCTTACCCACCGGGGTGGAGCCGGTAAACGAGACTTTGCGCACCCGTGAATCCGTGGTGAGCACCTCACCCACCGCTGCCGGTTTTGAGGCAGTAATCACGTTAATGGTGCCTGCAGGCAGGCCCGCTTCCAGCGCCAGGTAAGCGGCGGCAAGCGCGGTGAGCGGCGTGGCTTCGGCGGGCTTGATCACCACGGTGCAGCCCGCCGCCAGGGCCGGGGCGCACTTGCGGGTAATCATCGCCAGCGGGAAGTTCCATGGGGTAATTGCCGCCACCACACCTACCGGCTCGCGCAGAACCAATAAGCGTTTGTCCGCGCCATGACTTGGTAGGGTTTCTCCTGCCATACGCTTGGCTTCTTCGGCGAAGAACTCGATAAACGACGCACCGTAGGTGACTTCGCCTTTGGCTTCCGTCAGCGGCTTGCCCTGCTCCAGGGTCATCAGACGGGCCAGGTCGTCGGCGTGTTCGTTAATAAGCTCAAACCAGCGCCGTAGCAGTGCCGAGCGCTGCTTGACCGGTGTGGCCCGCCAGGCAGCGCCAGCGTTGTAGGCGGCGGCCACGGCGTCACGGGTATCATCGGCGCCCATATCCGCCACCCGGGCAATGGTTTCACCGGTGGCGGGGTTATCCACCGCAAAGGTTTGTTGACCTGTACGCCACTCGCCACCCACCAGGGCTGGAACCGCATCGTGCAACCACTGTTCGATAAAGCTCATACGTTGCTCCTAAAAAGCTTAAGTCCAGAAATCTCGTAGGACGGCTTACAGGTCCACTTGCATATGGCGATCGCTGTAGTCACGCCCGTAGGTGCGCAGCGCATGCACGTAAAGCACGATGCCCAGCACCGCCCAGCCAGCAAAGATAGTCCACTCCGCGACGCTCAGTGCCGCCGGGCTACCGGGCAGGTAGAGGCACGCCATACCGAAAGAAAGAATGATAGCGAGGGTGCCGCACAGCTTGCCGTTACTTACCTTGAATGGGCGGGGCATATCCGGCTCGCGCACCCGTAGCACCACAAAGGAGATCGCCACAAACAGGTAGGCCAATACGATGCCCAAGCCACCCGCATTAACGATCCACACCAATGCTGGGCGGCCAAAGAAGGGCGCCAAACAGGAGAGAAAGCCCATCATAAAGATGGCATTAGTAGGGGTTCTGTAGCGAGGATGCAGCTTGGCAAACGGCGCAGGTAGCATGCCTGCTTTAGCGAGGGCATAGATTGCCCGAGAGCCGCCGATATAGAAGGCGTTCCAACTAGTAATAATGCCCGCAATACCCGCCATGACCATTAAGTTGCTGGCCCACGCGGCGTTAAACAGGCTTCCCATGGCGTCCGGCACACTCAGTGAACTGGCCGCCAGTTCAGTGCTGTTGAGCGCCAGGCTGGTCGCCAGAATAATCAGCGCATACCACACCACCGCCAGAATCACCGACATCATCAGCACTTTGCCGATGGCCTTATAGGGCAGATTGATCTCTTCAGCGGCCTGGGGGATAACGTCAAACCCCACAAACAGAAACGGCACCATGACCAGCACCGCTACAATGCCTGCGAACACGCCGGTGTCGGCCTGGGTGAAGAGCGGCATCATATTGATGGTTTCGCCTTCAAACAGCGAACCGGTGACAAACATGACCCCCACCAGCAGAATTAACCCAGTCACTACCTTTTGCAGCAGCGCAGCGGTGGTCACACCGAAGTAATTGATGATCATCATGACCAACGAGCCACCTACACCTACCGCTACCCAGGTGGCTTTAACTTCCCAGCCGGCAATCGTCCACAGATGACCGACGGCATAGTTGGGCGCCAGATGTTCAATCACTGTGGGAAGTGCTACCGCTTCAAAGGCCACCACGCTTAGGTAGCCTAGAATAATCGCCCAGGTGCACAAGAAAGAAGGTAAGTGGCCCAAGGCGCGGTAGCTGTAGACGTGCTCGCCACCGACTTTGGGCATCGCAGCGGCAAGTTCAGCATAGGTAAGGCCAACCAAGACAATCGCTAAACCGCCGATAATAAACGCTATAATGGCGCCTAGGCTGCCAGCGGATTGAATGGCGGTACCGGTGAGTACAATCCAGCCCCAACCGATCATGGCACCGAAGGCCAGCGCTAATACATCGCCACGGGCGAGTACCCGGACGAGCCCTTCCTGTTCTGATGAGGATGTGGTCATTTGAAATTGTCCTGCGAGTTATTGGATGTTGTCGTAGGCGCTCAGGGGCGCAGTATCCTGATCCTGTTTTAACAGCCTTTCTTTGAATAGGCATGTTTTTAACGGTTTCGCCAAACAGGATGGCCACACGCTAGCAGGCGGGAGAGAAAACGCGAACGCACCACTTTTGCGTTCGACTAGACCACTTTCCATGCGCACCGAAAGGGTGCACTATTTTCATACGGCTTTCGTCTAAGTGCCCGCCGTTAGCGGGTTAAGCGGGATTAAGGGGTGTTCAAATGGATCGTAAGGAGGTCGTGCACCAACTTGTACAGCTTTATGCACTCCAACCGGAACGGTTGAGTAAGCAGGTGCGTATTGAGCAGGCATTGCGACAAGCCATTACCCAGCAGTGGCCTGCCGGGCTGCGGCTGCCCTCCCATCGCCAGTTGGCGGATGCCCTTGGCGTTGCCCGCCAAACCCTGGCGCTGGCGATCCATACGCTACTCGAGGAGGCACTGCTTAAGACCGCCCACGGCCAAGGCACCTGGACGTGTCGGCCCGTTACGCCCAGCCTTTCCTTGCATGGCAATGCACAGCTCTCATCACGCGCCCAGCGGGTGCTGGATGGCCCAGGCGCTAGCATGATCCAAAGCGGCGCCTTCGTGCCCGGCATTCCCGATATCGCCCAATTCCCGATGCGTAAATGGCGGCAGCTCTACGCCAGCGTAACGGTGCCGCAAAACGCCCTGCTGCTCTCCTACTCCACCGGTGGCTACGGCCCATTAAAGCGCGCGATACGCGATTTTCTGGCGCGCTGGCGCAATATTAGTTGCGACACGGAACAGATCATCATCACTGACGGTACCCATAACGGCATTGAGCTATGCGCCGTGGCGTTGGCTGATGTGGGCAACACTGTTGCCATGGAGTCGCCCTGCTACTGGGGAGCGCGCAACGTCTTTACCGCCGCAGGTTTGGAAATCGAACCGGTGGCGTGGCTGCCAGGTCAGGGGCACATGCTTCCGCCTGCTCCTGGCCCGGTCAAGCTGGCCTACTTGACCGGCTCGCACCATTACCCGCTCAGCGTGCCTACCAGTGCGGTGGATAAACAGCGCTTATGCGATGCCCTAGCGCCCGCGTATATTGTCGAAGATGATTACGAGTTTAACCGCGACGACCACTCCAATCTGCTCTTTGACCCGCACTCGGAGCGCCACTTGCTGGTGGGCTCGTTTTCCAAGATGATGTTTCCAGGACTGCGCTTAGGCTATTTAGTGGTACCGCGTCATTTAGCGGGGCCAATGAACCGCTTGCGCAGTGAACTATTCCGCGAAGGACGCATGCTGGATCAGGCCGTACTAGCACAATTTATTTTTGATGGTGATTTGGATGCCTGGTGTCGGCGCATTCAACGCGACTACCTAGGGCGCCAACAGGTGCTGCATGATCAACTACATTCGCTGCCGCAGGTGCGCAGCGTTTCGCCACCGAGCAGTGCTATTAGCCTTTGCGTCGAGTTTGAGCCGGGCGTTAACGATGTGGGAATCGCTCAGTCACTGCTGAAAGAGCATTTAATTGTGCGTCCATTAAGCCCAGTGTGTGCACCAACCGATCCGCGCGTCGGCTTAGTAATGGGCGTCGGCATGCTATCAGGGGAAACGCTGGTGCGTGAAGCACAGCGCCTGCGTCGCAGCCTGGAAGCACTGCTGCGCTAGGCGTTATTAATAGTGCACAGGTAAGGAAGGAAGTGTTTCTCAACACCTTATCCACAAGCTTTGAACGGTTTATACACAAGGACTTTTATGCGTCACCCTGTTGATAATTTCATCGTCGCCTCTTCGGCTGCTTTCGCTAGGCTTCGCCTCTGGGCATCACTAAGTCTTGTGCTCCTGCTCTCGGGCTGCGCCACCTTTGCGCCCAACCCGCCTCAGGATCAAAGCAATATCTGCGAGATCTTCCGCGAGCAGCCCAGTTGGTACGACTACGCCCAGGAATCAGAGGAGAAGTGGGGCACACCGATCGCCACCCAGATGGCGTTTATTCAGCAGGAGTCTTCGTTTCGTAGCCATATCCGCCCGGATCGCAAGTACTATCTAGGCTTTATCCCCGGCCCCCGGCCCTCTTCTGCCAAAGGCTACGCCCAGGCCCAAGACCCCGTTTGGGGGGAGTATGAGGATCAAGCGGGCAGCCTGTTTGCCCGGCGTACTCATATGAAACACGCCACGGACTTTATTGGCTGGTACAACCGTCGTTCCCAGCAGCAGGCGGGCATATCGCTCAGTAATCCCGAGCACCTCTACTACGCCTATCACGAAGGCGCGGGGGGCTACCAGCGGGGTTCTTACCGCGGCAAACCACAGGTATTGAGTGCGGGGAGACAAGTAGCTGCTCGCGCTAACCGTTACCAAGCCCAGCTCAATGCTTGCGAAGCGGAGTTTCAATGCCGCAAGTTTTACCAGATCTGGCCATTCTGTCGTAGTTAAGGAAGCTGACGATGTCACTATGGATGGGTGCTGCCCTGGTTAGCGTGGTGTTTTTTACCTCGATGCTCTCCGGGGTGTTTGGTATGGCGGGCGGATTGGTACTGCTATGGTTTCTGCTGCTGATCTTTCCCGCCGGCACGGCGATGGCCGTTCACGGGGTTATTCAACTCACGTCTAACGGTTCGCGGGCGTGGCTGTCACGGCGCTATATTGTCTGGCGCATTGTCGCTTTTATGACGCTGGGTGTACTAAGCGCCGCGGGCCTGCTTCTGCTGTTCAACTACAGCCCCAATGCCGCCAGCGTCTCTATATTGATTGGCCTAATGCCGATTTTGGTATGGCTGCCCAAGCGCTGGTTTCACCTGGATGCCAACCGCGCCAGCCACGCACTGTGCTGCGGCATCGCCTCTGGCGGTTTGACGATTGCCGCAGGGGTTTCCGGGCCGCTAATCGATATCTTCTTTGTCCGCTCACGTATGGATCGCCGCCAAGTCGTGGCGACCAAGGCAATGATTCAGGTAGTGGCTCACAGCATTAAAATCATCTTCTATCTCGGCGCCGCCATGGCGCTTAGTACCGGCGAATGGGGCATTGTGCTGCTAGCGGCGCCGTTTGCGATCTTTGGCACCCACACCGGCAACCGCATTTTACACCGCCTCACCGATGCCAACTTCCGCACCTGGACGCGCTGGATCGTGACCGGTATTGGGGTTTTCTATTTCATTCAGGGAATATTCCTACTCACCCGCTAGCGTTGAGGCAGTGCCCAAACGATTTGCACGACATCAATGCGACAATTGCCGCACAATACAAACCAGTAATATCAGAACGCCTTACCTGGCGTAGCGCAGCTAATTATCTTGCAGGGGACATCGCCAATGTTTCTGAAACGGTGCGGAGTGCTTGTCTTGAAATAGTATGATTCACCTGGCCCTAAGCGCCTCGTATTACTTCCAACAATGATTTCAATCTCACCTTCCACGACAAAACCAGCCTCTTCACCATAGTGAGTAATCATGGCTTGCCCAGTATCAGCACCCGGTAAATATCGCTCAACCATAAAAGCCAAGGCACGGTTAGGACGATTTGCCCCGACAAGCTTGAAGGAAATATCACCGGAAGCAATATCAACTAAATCATCCGCCGAATAGAAAACCTGCTCCTGACTATCAAGATCCATCGTAAAAAAATCACCGACGCTCATAGAGAATGCGTTTAGGATTTTCTTCAGGGAACTGACGGATGGGCTAACTTTTCCTTGCTCTATTAGCGAAAGACTTGAGTGGGTAACCCCACACAACTTTGCTAGTTCTCGCTGCGAAATCCCTCGCTGCTTGCGCAGGGAGCGCAAGCTCGCACCCACGTCATCCGACATGCTTTTTTTCACTCCCTATCAATAAGTAAATTACGTTGTTGGTCTATTGACGGGCACATAATAGCGCAAAAAAAACCCCACGGCTGTGGGGCAAAAACTTAATTAAATGATCGCTTTCTACAAAAGATAATTCGCTTAGTCGGTGTGCATCGTCGTGGTCAGCTCAAGTACTTCGAGCATCAGCCAATCCCACGACCACTTCAGCCTCTTGCGGCTCGTCTTCGTAAGCAATTCGGAAGCCGGTAAAGCCGTAAAGAATGGCAAATAACGGACTAAGCAGCGCTAGAAAGGCATAAGGCGCGTAACTGAAAGCACTGACGCCCAGCGTGGCAAACATAAAGGCACCACAGGTATTCCAAGGCACCAGAGGCGACGTCATGGTGCCAGCATCTTCTACCGTGCGAGACAGGTTTTTCAGTTTCAGCGAGCGACGCTTGTACTCGCTGGCATACATGCGGGCAGGAAGAATAATACTTAGATACTGATCGCAACCCACTACGTTAGCGGCCATCGATGTCGCCACTGTAGTAGCAATCAGGCTGCCAGTGGTCTTGGCCAGTTTGAGCAGACTTTCCACGATGGTACGAAAGAACCCCGCCGACTCAAGAATCCCGCCAAAGCTCATCGCGATAATGATCAGCGAAACAGTCCACATCATGGCGCTAACACCGCCGTTGGTCAGCAGGTCGTCCACCGTGGCGTTTCCAGTGTCTACCGCGTAGCCTTCCACAAAAATAGTAAAGCTATCACCTAGAGGTACGCCCTGAACCACAATCGCGCAAACAATACCCATCAGCGAACCAACAGAAAGGGCAGGAATGGCCGGCACCTTCTTGACCATCATCACGATAACTGCCGCAGGCACCAGCAGCAGCCAGGGACTGATCATAAACAGTTCATCTAGACTCTGCTGCAACTCGGCTACTTGTGCCGCACCATCACCTGAAGGCGTCATGTTCAGGCCAATAATGGTGTAAAGCACTAGCGCCACCGCGAGCGCCGGAACCGTGGTGTAGAGCATATAGCGAATGTGTTCAAACAGGTCGACACTGACCACACCTGGCGCCATGTTGGTAGTTTCGGAAAGCGGAGAAATCTTGTCGCCAAAATAAACCCCAGAGATCACAGCACCTGCTACCATCGCCGGATTAAGGCCTAGCCCTTCACCGACGCCCATCAGGGCGATACCAATAGTGCCTGCCGCCGTCCAGGCGTTACCACCAGCCAACGATACCAAACAGCAGATCAAGCACGCCGCAACCAAAAAGTAGTCTGGTGCCAAAATGCTCAGCCCGTAATAGATCATGGTGGGCACAATCCCACCGGCAATCCAGTAGCCAATAATGGTGCCGATAATGATTAGAATCACAATCGCCTGTGTGGTCAGGCCTATGGAACGTAAAATACCCGCTTCGAGATGCTTCCAGCGGCTACCCGTCGTAATAGCCACTATCGTCGCTACAATCGCACTCAAAAAAAGTGGCAAGTGCGGATCCGTCTCGAAGTAACCAATAAATACGCCCAATGATGCCGCCATAAACACAATCGGTATCATGGTCGCTTTTAAACTTGGGCGGGGAGTTTCTTGGTCTTCCTTAGCAGTGTGGTCAGTCGACATAATGTTCTCACTTAATGTTTGATTATTGGTCGTCGTATTTCCGTTAGGAAATCATTGCAGTGATGGCGACTCCGATCATTGTTATGCTTGTTTTTATTGGTTTTTCAGGCACAAGGCCCCCTCGGCGAGGGGGCACGGCATTTGCCGTGACACCTAGCGCTATTGAATCGAATCAATAAAGAGTGAAGTACCCAGGCGAAGCTCGTTACGAACTTCGATGGTTCAAACGCTTAGCGACATCCACACCGTCTTCACTTCGCAGTATTTCTCCTGCGCGTGAAGCGATTTATCGCGCCCATTGCCCGACTGCTTCACGCCGCCGAAAGGCACTGTCTGATCGATACCCGCCCAGTTATTCACATATACCTGGCCGGATTGCAGGCGCCGCGAGACCCGCATAATGCGGTCAATATCCTGGCTCCAAACACCAGCAGCGAGTCCAAAGTCACTATCATTCGCCAGTGCAATCGCTTGCTCTTCGCTGTCGAAACCGAACACACTCAGTACTGGGCCAAAGATTTCTTCGCGGCCAATGCGCATATCGGGAGTAACATCATCGAAAACCGTCGGCGCCAGGAAATACCCATTGGAATCGCTGGCTTCGCCCCTTAGCTTCAGCGTGGCGCCTTCGCTCTCGCCCTGGCGAATATAATCAAGTACCCGTTGGTACTGCGCTTCATCGACCATGGCGCCCATAAAGCTATCCGGGTCGAGCGGGTCTCCTGGCTGCATGTGCTCAGCAGCTTTCACCACGCGGGCCACAAAATCCTTGCGAATACTGTTTTCCACCAACAGTCGCGAACCGGCAATACAGACTTCGCCTTGGTTGTGGAAAATAGCTTCCGCAGCGCTTTGGGCGACGGCATCGAGATATTGGCAGTCAGCGAAAACGATATTAGGGCTTTTGCCACCGCACTCTAGAAACACGCGTTTCAGGTTGGATTGTCCAGCGTACTGCATGAGCTGTTTACCCACAGCCGTGGAGCCGGTAAACGCCAGACAATCTACCTGCATGGAGAGCGCCAGAGCTTTGCCCACCGTATGGCCGTAACCGGGTAAAACCTGAAATACGCCGTCAGGAATACCGGATTCCTGGGCAAGATGCGCCAAGCGCAGCGCCGACAAAGGCGATTTTTCCGACGGTTTGAGAATCACGCTGTTGCCCGCGGCCAGTGCCGGGGCAATCTTCCAGGACGTCATCATCAGTGGAAAATTCCATGGCACAATAGCCGCCACGACCCCCATTGGCTCGCGTAGCACCAACCCTAGCGCACGATCTCCAGTGGGTGCCACTTCGCCATAAAGCTTGTCGATACATTCCGCCTGATAGCGTAAGCACGCTACAGTGCCTGCCAAATCCCCTAGCGAGCTGGAAATCGGCTTACCCATATCGAGCGTATCGAGTAACGCCAACTCATCGTGGTGCGTCTCTACCAAATCCGCGAGGCGCAGCAGCACTCGCTTGCGCTTACTCGGGTGGCAACGTGACCAGACACCGCTTTCAAAGGTTGCACGGGCCGCTTGCGTCGCGCGCTCAGCATCTTGTGCATCGCAGCTGGCCACTTCAGCAAGAACATTTCTGGAGGCAGGGTTGATACTGGTCAGTGTGCTGCCATCTGCGGCAGCCACAAACTCGCCATTGATAAAAGCGCGCGTTTCAAAGCTCAGTGACGCTGCTTTTGCTTGCCAGTCGGCTAGGGTTTTCGTGTTATCTGCCGCCATTATGCACTCTCCATGGGGTGTGTTATCGCCAGCTTTTCGGCTGTTTTGCCCAGTGCCAAACGCGCTTTGCTCACCAGTTCATCAATTTCACTGTGCGTGATGATGAGCGGCGGGGACATCACCATGGTGTCGCCCACTGAGCGCATCACTAGCCCGCTTTCGAAACACAAATCACGGCACAGATTGCCTACGGAAAGGGATTTATCGAAGCGCTCGCCAGTGCTCTTGTCAGCGACCAGTTCCAGTGCGCCGATCAAGCCTAACGAACGCACCTCACCCACCAGCGGATGTTCAGCCAGTTCCTGCCAGCGTTTAGCCAGATAAGGGCCCAGGTCATTGCGAACGTTGTCGACCACTTGCTCACTTTCCATCAGTTCGAGGTTTTTAAGCGCAACAGCCGCACAGACCGGGTGGCCGGAGTAAGTAAAGCCGTGGAAGAACTCACCTCCCTCTTCTATCAATGTATCGGCCACGCGATCTCCCACCAGCACCGCGCCAATGGGCAGATAGCCCGACGACAGCCCCTTGGCAATCGGCATCAGGTCAGGTGTTAGCCCATAGTGAGTACTGCCAAACCACTCGCCTAAACGCCCAAAGCCGCAAATGACTTCGTCGGCAATCAGCAAAATATCGTACTTAGCCAACACTTCTTTCACCGCAGGCCAATAGCTGTCCGGCGGAATGATCGCACCACCTGCGCCCTGCACCGGCTCGGCAATAAAAGCCGCTACGTTGTCTTCACCTAATAACAGGATTTTCTCTTCTAACGCTTGGGCACACTGCTTGCCGAAGGCCTCCTGACTCATGTCGCGACCATCCCCAAACCAGTAAGGCTGGCAAATATGGGTAATTCCCGGCACACAAGGGCCACCTTGATCATGCATCGGCGCCATGCCGCCAAGGCTCATACCCGCCACGGTAGAACCGTGATAACCATTTTCACGCGAGATGATCCACTGCTTTTCCGGCTTGCCTTTGATCGCCCAATAGCGTCGCACCATGCGCAGCACGGTATCGTTGGCTTCGGAACCGGATCCAGTGAAGAACACATGATTGATATGCTCGGGAGCCAACTCACTTAGCTTGGCGGCCAGCTTCACTGCCGGTGGGTGGGTGGTTTTAAAGAAGTTGTTGTAATACGGCAACTGCTGCATCTGCTCGGAGGCAGCCGCAACCAACTCCTGACGCCCGTAACCGAGATTGACGCACCAAAGTCCCGCCATACCATCAAGAATGCGATTGCCCTGGCTATCGTAAATGTATACCCCTTCGGCATGAGTGATGATGCGGCTTCCCTCTTCACCGAGGGATTTAAAGTCGGTGAAGGGATGAAGATGGTGCTGGCGATCCAACGCCTGGTAATCCTGGGTCTGCATAAATCAGTTCCTGCTCAAATCGTTGCAACAAGCGTTCAGCCGACAGCAAGCTGGGCGGCACGTTGGGTACGACGCTGACGGCAGGCCGTCGCAAATCCCTGGAACAGTGCGTCATAGAAAGGATGTTCTTTAGGGCGCCACTCTGGATGCCACTGAACAGCCAGTGCAAACGCGGCGGCGCCGCGCACGGAGACCGCTTCGACTAACCCATCCGGTGCCCAGGCTTCTGCTTCCAGCCCCGGCGCAAGCCGATCGATCCCCTGCTGGTGCAGTGAATTTACCTCAGCATGTTCATCGCTATAGAGCGCAGCCAAGGCCCCATTAGCGCGAATTTTTACCGCGTGGGAGGGTGCATAATGGCCCGCCATGTCGTCAGCAGGCGGCTCACGGTGGTCGAGCATGCCTGGTAGCGTTTGTACGGCTTGGTGAAGCGTGCCCCCAAGGGCGACGTTCATTTCCTGAAAGCCACGACAAATGCCAAATAAAGGTAACGCCTGGCGTAACGCCTCATGCACCCAGCAAAGCGCCGCTTCGTCACGCCGTGCGTCGTCACGGGTATTCTCTGGGGCGCGTTCAGCGCCATAGCGATCAGGCGAGACATTGGTGTAACTGCCGGTGAGCATCAAGCCATCCAGGCTGCCCAACAGATCGACAGCCTGCTCTGCGCGCTGCTCGGGCGACGCTATATCAGCCACTAGCACCGGGAGAACCACCGGCGTAACTCCATAGTGATAGAGCGCCTGAAGAAATTTATCGGTCACCATTTGGGCAGGATGACCTTCCACCTCTCGGCAGCAGGCGATAACCCCCACCAGGGGGCGCGGAGAATGCGTTGCTTGCATAGTCAAACCACTTTGTCGGTTGTTATGTTTTATTCAACACTCAACTCAACATAGCGTGACTCGTTTTATTTTCCAAGCGCAAAATGCCTTTTTTGCCAAAAAATACGCTAAATAACTGATAAAAATACAATAAATAAATAAATACATCACGGAGCATAAATATTTATACGATTTTTGTTATTAAATAATTGACAGAAACGATCGACACCGCAAGGATACTGTTAGTAGAAACACAACTAACACGGCATAAAAATAAGGTACAACGTATGTCCTCTGCCAATGACACAGACGCTCAAAACGTAGCCTCGGACTTTCTCGACCAGCACCCAGACATCACCACCATTGACCTGTTGATCAGTGACCTTAACGGTGTCATCCGAGGAAAGCGCATTCCTTGCGACAACCTCGCCAAAGTGTTTGAAAAAGGCATTTATTTGCCGGCTTCGGTCTTTGCGTTGGACATCAATGGCAACACCGTGGAAGAGACCGGACTTGGGCTTTCCAGCGGTGACGGTGACCGCGTCTGTCGCGCCATTCCCGGCACACTTAACCCGGTCACATGGATGGATAACAACCAGTATGGCCAGCTGTTAATGACCATGGAGGAAATGGATGGCTCGCCGTTTTTTGCCGACCCTCGCCAAATACTCCGGCGCATTCTTGAGCAGTTCTCCGACCGTGGCTTAACCCCCGTCGTCGCCCTTGAGCTAGAGTTTTATCTGGTCGACCGCGTACGTGACGAAGAAAACTTAATTCAGCCACCTCAGTCCCCCTCCAGCGGCGAGCGGGCCACTCAAAGCCAGCTATATTCGGTGCTGGAATTAGATGAGTACGCTGAATTTATCAATGACTTGCAGTGTGCCGCCCAGGCGCAAGGTTTGCCGCTGGATACGGTATTGAAAGAGTGCGCACCAGGCCAATTTGAAGCCAACCTGATTCATACAGATGATGCGTTAAGCGCCTGCGACCACTCGGTACTGCTCAAGCGCCTCATCAAGGGCGTTGCATTAAAGCATGGCTTTGAAGCTACCTTTATGGCCAAGCCATACGGTTCAGAAGCCGGTAGCGGTACCCATGTTCACGTCAGTCTGATAGATAGCAACGGACATAACATCTTTGCCGAAAACGGCGACGACCCGTTGCAGAGCGCAGCACTACAACACGCTGTAGGAGGGCTGCTGGAACTGATGCCAGACTCCATGGCACTGCTGGCCCCTAACCTCAATTCGTTTCGCCGTTTTCAGGAAGGGCTCTATGTGCCCATGGCACCTACCTGGGGGTACGACAACCGCTCCGTGGCAATACGCGTACCCGCTGGCCCGAAAGAAGCACGACGAATAGAGCATCGCGTAGCGGGTGCCGACGTAAACCCCTACCTTTTACTGGCTACCGTGCTGGCATCCATCCACCATGGTCTAACCCAGCAGATTGCACCTGCCGACCCCATTATCGGCAACGCCTATGAGCAAATTGCACCTCAGTTGACTAACAGCTGGGCACACGCGCTGCATTTGCTGGGTAACAGCCGCATACTCGGCGAACAGCTAGGCGAAGACTTTATTGAAGTGTTCATTGCCAACCGCCAAGCAGAGCGCGCCGACACCATGCGTGAAGTTAGTGCCATGGAGTACGACTGGTACCTGCGCCACGTATGAGTTGTTAGACCGTTGATAGAACAAGAGAGGCGCTCGCCGCCTCTCTTGTTACTTTTGCCAGCCTTACCCTCCTATCCTGCCCTTCTATTAGCTTTTTATTCCGTGTTATCCGTGAGCATCCGCGGCAAATAAAAACGGGCTGACGAACATATCCGCCAGCCCACTTTCAAACCATCATCAAACTGATCAACAGGCCCTAAACCGCCAACCGGTCACGCATGGCGTAGAACCATGCTCCCATCGCGGAAAGCGGCACACGTAACAGACGCCCACCGGGCATGGGCAGGTGGGAAATCTGCGCAAAGGCTTCGAAACGCGCTTCTTCACCGCTAATCGTTTCTGCCACTAACTTGCCAGCCAGATGGGAGCACGTTACCCCATGGCCAGAGTACCCCTGCGCGTAGTAAACGTTGCTATTAATGCGGCCAAATTGCGGCAGGCGGTTGAGTGTTAGCAAGAAGTTACCGCTCCAGGCGTAATCGACTCGAACATCGCCAAGTTCTGGGAAGGTCTTCAGCATTTTCGGCCGAATAGCGGCCTCGATACTGGTGGGCTCTTGCCCGCCATAGTTCACGCCTCCGCCATACAGTAGACGGTTATCGGCGGTCAGGCGATAGTAATCCAAGAGGTAATTACAATCCTCTACCGCTTTGTTATTCGGCAGTAGTCGCGAGGCTAACTCTGCAGACAGCGGCTCAGTAGTAATGATCTGGGTGCCACAAGGCATCGCTTTGCTTTCCAGCTTGGGTAGCAACCCTTGCAAATAGGCATTGCCAGCCATGACCACCCGCTGAGCAGTCACTCGTCCCTTGGGGGTATGCAGCGTTACCGGCTCACCGTGTTCCACTCTTGCTACGGGGGAGTGTTCAAAAATCTTTCCACCCAACGACTCCAGCGCCGCCGCCTGCCCCAGCACTAGATTGAGGGGGTGCAAATGCCCACCAGAGTGATCCACCAAGGCGCCGACATAGCGTTCGCTGCCTATCTCGCGCTTGACCTCTTCGCCTTCCAGCAGCTCAAGCTCCTGATGACCATAGCGTTCCCATAAGCTTTTTTGATCCTTTAAGCCTTCCCACTGTTTCTTATTACAGGCGGCAAAAAGGTTGCCATCTTTTAGGTCGCAGTTGATCTGATACTTTTCAATGCGCTGACGGATAATTTGGTTACCCTCGAATGCCATAGCCCCCAGCGCTCGGGCGGTTTCAGCGCCGTTTTGTTTTTCGATAACATCCATATCACGGCTATAGCTATTAACGATCTGCCCGCCATTGCGACCGGAAGCTCCGAAGCCTATCGCAACACTTTCCAGCACCACCACTCGGTGACCGCGTTCCGCCAAATGCAGCGCTGCTGAGATACCTGTAAATCCAGCCCCCACGACACAGACATCACACTCCACATCCCCCTCCAGCATGGGCCTTTGTGACGTGGAGTTTGACGATGCCGCATAGTAGGAAGCCACATGACCAGAAGAAGTTTGAGGTTGCATTTACCACCTTCCTTTTGTTGATTATTTTAACCAACATGATCATATAGATCGCTGACATAATGCGCAAGCATCAGCATATACAGGACTTGCAGAGGAAAAACACTTTCCACCCCACAAGAAAATGTTATTAAAAAAGCAACACTCACTCATAAAAAAAAGGAATGACCATTACATTAGAAGAAGTTACCTCTCGTTTTATATACCGCCCCTATGAAGGCGATCTTTCATACTAGCCGGTTGCGCCATTTTCTACTTTTCGCAGGAAACTTTCCCGTTCACCCGCTAGCGTTGAGTGAGATAAAAGCGAGCTTAAAGCAAGTGCCTATACTGACCTTACCTATTGATGGAGGTCGCTATGGATTACCACCACTACCGCACAGCCCTTGCGGAAACGCTCGCCCAAAGTGAACTGCCCTTTCCCGCGGCTGAGTACGAAGCGCGCTTGGCAAAGGTTCGTCAGGCCATGGCACAGCAAACGCTAGATGCGTTGCTGCTCACCGACCCCGCCGATATCAATTACCTCACCGGCTATCACACCTTTGAAGTCTCGGTGCACGCCTGCCTGGTCTGCACCCAAGAGCGGTTAGTGTTGCAAGTCGCCTCGATTGAAACCGGTGCCGCAGTGGTCACCGCCCGAGTGGATGAGATCATCGGCTATCGCTGGGAAAACCTGGATGAAATCATCACCCCTTTGGCAGATCTGCTTGCCCCCTGCCAAAAAATCGGTATTGATGGCTGGAGCAGCGGGCTACGCTTTGGCGTCATTGATGCGCTGATGCAGACCATTGGCCGTGAACGCTTTAGCGAGGCAGGCGCGTTAGTCGATGCCATCAGAATTGTTAAAAGCCCTGCTGAACTGGAGATGCTGCAAGAGAGCGCACGCATAACCGCCCTAGGTTTAGAGATCGCCATACAGTGCATTCGCCCCGGCATGACCGATAACGCAATTGCCGCCGCGGGTGCCAAGGCGTTGCTCGAAAATGGCAGCGAGTTTATGAGCCTACAGCCCATTGTGACCAGCGGGCACCGCATTGGCGTGATTCACGTCAACCATAAACGGCGTGTTATCCAGGCCAATGAGCCGGTTTTCTTAGAGTTTGGCGCCGCTTATCAACGCTACACCGCCCCCATGATGCGCACCGCGGTAACAGGCGTGCCAAGCCCAGCTCTCTCCGCTACCCGGGATCTATGCCGCTCAATTTTTGAAGCGCTGTGCAGCGCCATGCGGCCTGGCAACACCTTTGATGCCGCCGCCCAGGCTGCCGACGCCCTGCTCGCACCTCAGCGCGACCAGTATTTCTTCTCCGGTGTATTTGGCTACGCCGTGGGTGCGCAGTTTCCACCTAGCTGGGTGGAGGGCACCGGCTTTATCGCCAAAGGTCAGAACCGCACCTTCGAAGCCAATATGGTGTTTCACCTGCCGCTCTGCCTACGCGTACCTGGTCAGTGGGGCGTAGGAATAAGCGACACTGTGGTGGTGACTGAAAGCGGAGCCAAACCGCTAACCAATAACGACTGGCAGCTGTTTGAGGCGCGCTCATAGGATCTTGCGCCTTATAGTCACAGTATTGACAGCTCGATGGAGTAGCGCTATCGTCATCACAGATGCAAATGAGAAACACTATTTTTATCTCTCTCATCTATATGAGGTGACGATCACTTGAGGTAAAGGTAAGCACTATGACCAGTGAGCAACGCCAACTTCGCCAAACGTTGATATTTTTGCGCACCTCTTTTGAAGCGGTTCAGCACTCTATTGCTGGCCGCCTGGAAGACCCGCTGCCCTGCTGGATGGATACCAGCATGCTTTCCATGCTGGCGCGGGAGCTCACTCGCTGCTGCCAACAAGCCAAACCGCTGTTCGCCCCAGCCGTCACCGAACAGCTCTATATCGCCTCGCAACAGTGCGAGCTGCTACTCAAACAGTGCCCAGGGGTGCTCAGCAGCTCGGTCTGCTATCGCCAACTGGGTGCCATTATGCTGCCACTCTCTAGTGCTCTCCAGCAGATCGACACTCCTGCCAAACGGCGCTGGCCTTGGCAACGACGTTAATTCCCTTTTCCACAAACAAGCGTGCGATTAAGGCCTCCAAATCGGTCTAATCGGCGTGTTCCTGCCGTTTGAAAATTCAGCCTTGCTTGACCCTGCTATTTATCATGATAAATTCAAAGTGAGGCGCCAACGAGCGTCAACGCTGAGACACATCACAAGACAGGGTATCCTCATGGCTGAACAACAAACCGCGGCAGCCTCTGGCTCGCGTAAAAAGTGGTATCAGGCGGTTCCCGACCCCATGGTGCTAATCTTTATTATTCTGGTTGCTACCTATTTTCTGACCTTCATTATCCCCGCTGGTGAGTTTGAACGTGTTACCCAAGATGGCCGAACGGTGGTGGTGCCGGGCTCTTTTGCCTACTTGGAAGACGTTGCCAACATCCCACTCTTCAATATTTTTGTGGCAATTCCTGAAGGGCTTATCTCCGCCTCGCAGTATTTATTTATCGTCTTTATCGCCGGTGGTCTGTTTCATATTCTGCAAAAGACCGGCGCGTTAGAGAACGCGATCGGCGTAGCGGTTAATCGTGTTGGCGTTGAGCGGCGTAACGTGATTATTGTCGTCGGTACCTTTATCTACGGCTTTTTTGGTGTCGCCGTCGGGTTTGAAAACAACATTGCATTAGTCCCCATTGCGGTTCTCATCGCCAGCGCCATTGGCTGCTCCAGTTTGGTGGGTACCGCTATGGCCGTTGGTGGTATTGGGATTGGTTTTGCGCTCTCGCCCATCAATCCCTATACCGTGGGGGTTGCTCAAGGGATCGCGGAACTGCCGACCTTCTCTGGCGCTTGGCTACGTACGTTGCTGGTGCTTTCGTCACTTGCACTGCTCTCGCTGTATATCTGCAAACGCGTCGTCAAAATGGAGTTTGAAGAGCCGGATAACGCGGAAGCACTGAGCAAGCCGCTTAGCGAATACTCTCTCACCAAACGCAACATTCTTACGATGGTCGTGTTTGTGGGTGGACTAGTCGCTATGCTCATTGGCGTGTTCACTCGCGGTTGGTATATCAATGAAATTGCAGGTACTTTCCTGCTCCTGGCGATCATCATTGGCGCCTTAAACGGCCTATCGGCCAACGGTATTGTTAAACAGATGATGGAGGGTGCTGCCAGCGTAACCGCAGGCGCGCTGGTGATCGGGGTGGCGGCCTCTATTCAGGTCATTCTTGAGCAAGCAGTGATTATTGACACCATCGTTAACTCGCTGAGCGCTATGATCGACGGCATTCCGTCAATATTTTCCGCGATTATGGCCAGTGTGGTGCAGGGTATTATCAACCTCTTTATCCCTTCCGGTTCTGGTCAGGCACTGGTGACAATGCCCATTCTGATTCCAGTGGCGGATCTTGTGGGTATGAGCCGTCAACTGATGATCACTGCATTCCAAGTCGGCGACGGCTTAACGAACCTGATTGTTCCCACGTCTGGCGGCACACTCGCCATGCTGGCGTTGGGGCGCGTCTCATACGCCCAGTGGTTGAAGGCGATTATGCCCTTTATGGCGTTGGTGTATGTATTAGCCTGGGTAGGGTTGGTGATTGGCCACTTGGTGGGTTACTGAACAATAGAGGAAACCGCGATGACGCTTTCTCTCGTTCATTGCAATCCTGCCACAGGCACCGTCGCGGCTATCACCGCTACAGGCGGAGTGGCGGTGGGAGGCTATGTACATCACTGTTGGCGAGGCATTGGGGCATGCGCCACCCAAGGGCGCTTTACCAACCCGTGGTACCCAGCTCGGATATATGAAGCACTTGCCGCGGGCGCCAGCGCCCGGCAGGCGCTTCGCGCCGCCATTAGCGAAGACAACGACTCGGGATCGCGCCAATGTTTGGTGATGGATTCTCACGGCCGCACATCAGCACATTCAGGTGCAGAGAATGTGCCGGAAGTGGCTGAAACCTGCTTCCCTAGCGTCGCTGCCGCTGGGAATATGCTGCAGAGCACCGAGGTCGTGAGGATTTTTGCAGAGCAATTTTTACGCCTTAGCGCCACTAATAGCAGCGCTGCCATTCAGCGCGACGAGTCGCCCCGCTTCCCTATTCATCACGACCAACATCTGCTTACGCATCTGATTGATGCTCTTGATGCTGCTCTATCAGCGGGTGGCGATAAGCGCGGTGCGCGCTCGGCCGCGCTGCGTATCGAATCTTTTCATCAAGCGCCTATCGATTTGCGCATCGACTGGTCGGAGGACGTCGTCGGCGCATTGCGGGCGTTAGTCGATGAGTTTATGGCCGAGAACTTTCAAGCCTTTTGGCGTCAACTGCCGCTGCGCTAAAAGCATTTCTACTCTTTTGCTGGCCCCTCTGCCAGCACCTATTGGAGAGTTTATGATCAACACGGTTGCTCACACTGCTTTTAACCAAGGCGAACTGGGAACGGCATTGATTGAACGCCTGGACGAAGCTGCCCAATACTCTGAGCCAGGCCCCGGTGTCACGCGACTGTTCTGCTCCCAGGCGCATCGTCAGGTACTGCCGTTAATCAGTCGCTGGATGGAACACGCGGGGCTTACTCCCCAACTGGATGCCGCAGGCAATCTTGTGGGTCGCTGCCCCAAGGCTCAAGCGGGTGAGAAAACCTTCATTATGGGATCTCATCAAGATTCAGTGATAGAAGGCGGCAAATACGACGGCATGCTGGGCGTGGCCCTACCGCTATTGGCCTTGGAGGCACTTAAACGCGAAGGCGTGACGCTGCCATTCGGGATAGAAGTGGTCGCGTTTGGCGACGAAGAGGGCGTTCGCTTCCCTACCACGCTGGTCGGCAGTAAAGCGCTGGCCGGGAGCGTGACACCTGACCAACTGGAAGCCCAGGATGCCGAGGGAATCTCTCTGCGAGAGGCATTAATAGCCTTCGGTTGCACACCTGAGGATATCCCCGCTACCGCCCGCGACCCTGCCAACACCTTGGGATTTTTAGAAGTACATATTGAACAAGGGCCAATCCTGGAACAGCGCGATCATGCCGTGGGGATCGTTACGGCTTTAACAGGCATTGAACGCCACCAAGTCACGCTAAGCGGCAAGGCCGGACACGCAGGCACTACACCGATGGGCATACGTCATGACGCGCTAGTCGGCGCGGCGGAAATGGTGCTTGCCATCGATAGCGTACTGCAGAATACCGATGAGTTGGTCGGCGTGGTGGGCAGGCTCGATGTCCACCCCAATGCGGTCAACGTTATACCTGCTCAGGTAACGTTCACGATAGAGCTGCGCTCACCCAAAGCGAGCATTCGCCAGCAAGGGCGAGACGTCGTAACAGCTGCCTTAACGGAAGTCGCCACTCGCCGCGGATTAACCATTAATATTGAAAACACTTACAGCGCCGATGCGGTGGCCTGTGCAGACTGGATGATGACCGCCCTCGAACAGGCGTGCACCCAGGTTGGCCAACCGGCAGAGCGAATGTTTAGCGGCGCTGGGCATGATGGCTTAGCGATGCAGGCATTAACCGATATCGGCATGCTGTTTGTACGCTGTAAAGATGGGCTTAGCCACCACCCAGACGAAGCTATTACCGCCGAAGACGGCGAAGTCGCGACGCGAGTGATCATGGCATTTTTACAGCAGCTGCCACGTCCATAGCGTTTTCCGCCCTCAGCCCGTTACGCTAGTGGCTCAGGTAAAAAGCCTCGGCGTACCTGAGCCTCCTGCTGATTCATCACTTGTTGGGCATCAAGCATATGCTCGCGCATGATGTTATAGGCGCTTTCGGCATCGCCAAGCTCAATGGCATCCAAAATTTCTGCATGATAACGACAGCCAGTCTGTCCTAAATCGTGGGTAACTGGCTCATAGAGACGGTGATAAATCGTCAGATCTGAGAGCACCTGTATGGTGAAGCGGATAATAAATGTCAGCAGTTGATTGCCACCGGCCAGTTCAGCGAGCATTAGGTGGAAATGCAGCGAATCAAGATGTTGCTGACGCTCAGTCTCACTATCGTCCGCAGGGTCTGCGTAACTATGCAGGCTTTCACGTAAACGCACCATATCACTGGCAGCCACTTTACCGGCTAACGAAGCGGCTAGTTCAGGCTCTAACGCCAAGCGTATCTGGTAGATATCCTTGATTGATATCTCTTTGAAAAACAGGTAATTACTTAATAGCGATACCGCTTTGGCCTCGCTCATCTCACGCACAAAAGCGCCGCCTCCGGGCCCTGTGCGAGTTTCGACCAACCCCTGGGCTTCCAGTACTCGCGTACTCTCGCGCACTGTCCCTTTCGACACCTGCAGGGTCTCCATCAGTTCCGACTCGCTAGGTAGCCGGTCACCCGGCTTTAGGTGCCTGTCCACGATCCAGCATTTAATGGTTTCCGCCACCTGATAAGGGCGGCGCTGAGGGGCGTTTTTTAACATGCTATCAACAACATCCTTGGTAATAAGCAGCAAGAGTACCAGAGAGATCGCGAGTTTGGATGCCACATAAAAGGTTATCTAGCGCATAAATACGTTTAAAAATATCTGGCTGGCACTAACTAGTAAACTGGTCTATTCTTGTGCGTACTATTTCATCGAAGCATTCAAAAGGAGCTTAATTGATGGCTTTCGAAACACTGTTTACTCCCCTCCAACTGGGTAGCCTATCGATTCCTAACCGGGTTGTTATGGCGCCACTGACACGTGCGCGTACACCCGATAGCGTACCGGATGAAATTCAGGAAGCTTACTATGGCCAGCGCGCAGGAGCGGGACTGATCATCAGCGAAGCCACCAACATATCTCCCACTGCCCGTGGCTACGTGTATACACCCGGTATTTGGACGGATGAGCAGGAAACAGGCTGGAAAGGCGTTGTTGACGCAGTACACGCCAAAGGTGGCCGTATTGCTCTGCAACTGTGGCACGTTGGGCGAGTTTCTCACGAAATGGTTCAACCTGACGGCCAACAGCCGGTAGCACCGAGTGCCTTGAAAGGCGAAGGCGCCCTGTGTTTCGTAGAGTTTGAAGATGGCACCGCGGGTCAGCACCCCACCAGCACGCCACGTGCACTGGAAACCGACGAGATCCCAGGCATTGTTGCCGACTATCGCCAAGCGGCCGAACGCGCCAAGCGTGCCGGCTTTGACATGGTCGAAGTCCACGCCGCGAATGCCTACTTGCTTAACCAGTTCCTGGCGACGGGCACCAACAAGCGTACCGACCAGTATGGCGGATCGCTGGAAAACCGGGCTCGCTTCCCGCTGGAAGTGGTTGATGCGGTGATTGACGTTTACGGGGCTGACCGGGTCGGCATCCGCATGACGCCGTTTATCGAACTGTTTGGTTTGACCGACGACGAGCCGGAAGCGATGGCGTTCTACATGGCTGAGCAGCTTTCAAAGCGTGGGTTGGCCTATCTGCACCTGAACGAGCCCAACTGGGCCGGTGGCGATATCACCTTCCCTGACGGTTTCCGTGAGCAGATGCGTGAGCGCTTTAGCGGTAGCCTGATCTACTGCGGTAACTACGATGCAGAGCGCGCCGAAAAACGCATCAGCGAGAACACCACTGATGCCGTGGCCTTTGGCCGCCCCTACATCGCCAACCCCGACTTGCCAGAGCGCTTCCGCGTCAACGCCCCACTGACCGAGCCGAACCACGAAACCTTCTACGGTGGCGATGAAAAAGGTTACACCGACTATCCGTTCATGGATAACGGCTATGACCGTATTCAGTAACGACCAAGAGTGATTTTTATCACCACGCCCTGTTCAGCCTGTGGCTGAACAGGGCGTTTTTCCTGCGAAACGCTATACGCGTGGTTGCTGCTGAGTTATGCAGTGAATGTTCCCGCCGCCAAGCAGTATTTCCCTTGCCGCAACGCCGATCACCCTCTTCGTGGGAAATAACCGGGATAGGATGCCTCTGGCCTGTTCATCGTAACGAGGATCCAGCAAGGGCATCACAATGGCCGAGTTACTAATATAAAAGTTGACGTAAGAGCCTGCCATGCGATCCCCAGGTAAGCGGGGATGCGAGCTGTTCAGGCGATCAATCCCACTGGCCTCATCCTCGGCAATATGTAGAGGGCCTGGCTGGGGCAGCTTATGAATAGTGAGCCGCCTACCTTGAGCATCCGTGGCGTTTTCCAGCACACGCAAGGCTTCCCGGCAAATAGCGCCCTGGGGATCTTGCTCATCCTCACACCACGTTAGCGCAACATGGCCTGGCGCAATAAAGCAGCACAGGTTGTCAACGTGGCCATCGGTCTCGTCGAGATAACAGCCACGCGGTAACCAGATGATGTGACTGACACCTAAATACTCCTGCAGCCAGTGTTCGATCGTGGCGCGGCTCATCTCCGGATTACGATTAGGATTCAGCAAGCACTCTTCCGTGGTAATGAGCGTACCTTCACCATCCACATGAATGGCTCCTCCTTCTAATACGAGCGGGGCCTCGAATCGTTGAATACCCAGCATCTCACTGATTTTACAGCGAACCCGCTTGTCTTTGTCCCATGGGAAGTAGAGCCCCTCCTTCAACCCGCCCCAGGCATTGAACTCCCAGTCCACCATGGCGAGTCGCCCATCGGGATGGGTAATGAAGGTGGGGCCGACATCGCGCATCCAAGCATCATTGCTGGACAACTCAACCACCCGAATATGCGCAGGCAACTGGTTGCGGGCATTTTCATACTGCTCATCGTTAACCCCCACGAAGACCGTCTCGCTCTCAGCAATCGCCACAGCCACATCCACAAAGGCTTGCTGAGCGGGCTTCGCACCGTAGCGCCATGTATCGGGGCGCTGGGGCCACAGCATCCAGCAGGCAGAATGGGGGGCAAACTCCGCTGGCATTGAAAAGCCTAATGCTCTGGGTGTTGGCTCACCCGCCAGAGGTTCGGTGGCCGTTGTAGGAAAGGTCGTCGCGTGTTTCATATATTCCCCACCACTATAAAGAAGCCCGTTGCCACGGCAGCGGCTATTAGGACATAGGGAAGTTGCGTTAACGCATGGGCCATTGGCGTACACCCCGCCCCTTGGGCAGAAAGGACGGTAGAATCACCGTAAAAGCAGGCGTGGCTGCCAAAGGCACTGGCGGAGATTAAAGCCCCCACCACGAGCGGCATATGCGCATCCATACTACTGGCAAGCGGTAATACGATAGGCATCGCCACGGCAAACAGTCCCCAGAAGGAGGCGGTCGCAAAAGCGAGAAAGGCCATGGTGACGAAGACAACCGCCGGTAGCATACCCGCGGTCATTAAAGGTTGAACACTCTCGATCACATAGTTGGTTAAGCCAAGTAGGTCATTGACCTCCTTAAGCACAAACCCAGCCACCAGCGTGCCGAGTGGCATAATCATGGCTTTGAAACCATCTAGCGCGGTATCAAACGTATCGTTAAAGCTTAATAGCCGTTGCACCGCGATAAGCACTAGCGTCACTGCAAGCGCCACAATCACGCCGCGCAACACATCAATCTCAAAATACCAGGTGAAGAAAATCAGCGTCGCAATGGGAAGCAGAAAATTGAGCAGATGAGGGCGTTTTTTGCCTGTATCTTCTATTTCCAGCGCGCTGTCATCAGCGCCATCTGGTTGCGGCTGGCCAGCTTCAGCACGCGCCTCTGCTGCTCGCATCGGGCCAAGGTTGGGGATAATGCCCAGTGCCACCAGGGGCACCAGCGCCGCCGCTATCCAGGCGTAAAACATAAACGGTATGGCTTGGATGTACAGCTCCATGCCGTTACCAGCGACATTGTTCTCTTCCAGCAAACCTGCAAAGAACACAGCCCAGGTGGAAAACGGTACGAGAATACAGATCGGCGCTGCAGTGGAGTCAACGATATAGGCCAACTTCTCACGGGATATGTTAAAGCGATCAGTGATTTTCTTCATGGAAGCGCTAATGGTCAGCGCATTGAGATAGTCATCGACAAAAATTATTAGTCCCAGCCCCCAGGTAGCTAACAAGCTTTGTCGGCGGGTATGGATGCGTCGGGTAACGGCATCACCAAAGCTTAACACCCCTCCGGTTTTTACCAGCAAGGCAATCAAGCTACCAAATAGCCCGCACACCAGAATAATCCATGTCACCGTGTCATTACCCAATACCGATAGCAGTATATCCGACCCTTGGGTAATGACATTGAGGGGTTGAAACATTAATAAGCCTACCAGCGCGCCTGCCAGAAGGGACTCAATCGTGCGCTTGGTAATAATCGCCATGACTAAAACCACTAACGTGGGTATAAGGCTTAAAGCTCCATACTCTTCCATTGGTTATTCCCCTTTATCGTTGTCGTAGGTCACTACTGAAGACGGGCGCTAACGCCCGTCCCGAATAGCAGTGTTTATAGGTAACCATCCGCTTTAAGTGAGCGCGTGGTGGCGGCAAACGCTTCGTCGAGAATAGCAACGACGTCGTCGACTACTTGACGCGTCCAGATCAGGGGCGGCGAGATGATATTGAGATGACCAACCGGCCGAATAATCAAACCACGTTTCTGTGCTTCAGCGGCCACGCGGTCACCTACGCGCGCGTCAACGGGGAGTAATTCTTTGGTTGTTTTATTAGCCACATTTTCAATCGCCATCATGAAATGACTGCCACGTATATCACCTACCGTTTCATGAGAGGCGAGCGTTTTGAGCTTGGATTCAAGATAGGGGCCAACTTCGCGAACATTCTCACAAATGCCTTCGCGCTCAATGATTTCGATATTTTTAAGCGCTGCAGCACAGCTCACGGGATGCCCAGAATAGGTGAAGCCGGTGCTCAATACTCCGCCGGGGCCTTGAGGAGTACTTAGCACCGCATACAGGGCGTCAGATATCAGCGTTGCACCTAATGGGGCATACCCAGATGAAAGCCCTTTCGCCACATTGATAATATCGGGCTGGGTTTCAAACACGGCTTCTGAGGCAAAGAAGTGCCCTAAACGTCCAAAGCCTGTCACCACTTCATCAGCAATGAACAGAATATCGTTGGCACGGCATATGGCCTGCACGCGGGAATGGTAGCCCTGTGGTGCCACCAATACGCCCCCCGCGCCCATGATTGGCTCAGCAATAAAGGCCGCTATGTTATCCGCCCCTAGCCGGTCAATGGTTTGCTCGAGTTCATCGACCAGGTGATCACAATACTCGGCCTCACTCATCCCCTCTGGGCGGCGATAGCAGTTGGCTTCGCTCAGATGGGTCACCAGATCAAGTGTATCGAACTGCCAGTTATTGCTGGCGATACCGGTCAGGCTCGCCGCCATGTAGGTGGTGCCGTGGTAGGCATTGGTGCGCGACAAGATCCGCTTTTTCGAAGGCTTGCCCAAGCGATTGAAGTAGTAATGCACAAGCCGGATGGTGGCATCGTTTGCCGTTGACCCGCCGCAGCTATAAAACACATGGTTCAAGTGGGCAGGCGCAAGCTCTGAGAGCTTGGCCGCCAGCTCGGTGGCCGGGGCATTGGAGAGATTGTTAAAAGTGGAAAAGTAGGCCATGCGTGTGGCTTGCTCGGCCATCGCCTGGCCAATTTCGGCACGGCCGTGGCCCACATTGACACACCACAGGCCGGCAATCCCATCGATAAAGCGGTTGCCGTGTGCATCTTCGACATAGATACCATCACTGTCGGTAATTAAGTCACAGCCATTTTCGTGGAACACACTGAAGTCGGTAAAGGGATGGATAAAGTGATTTTTATCTTTTTGCCAAAGGTCTTGCGCGTCGTAAGAGCCTTTCGCCTGCTGTTGAGTCATCGTCATACCCTCGCTTATTAGGAAGCCGTTGTTGAGGTGACTTCACAGGCTAGCGGGGAAAACAGTGTCGGGAATATATCCCCATTGGGGTATATCGGCTGCGCGAAAGGCCTCCTATGGTGGATCTCCTTAACCCAACAAACACAACAGGAGACACGCCATGCAAGTGTCCATTGATGGCCAGCGATTGTGGTCAAGTTTAATGGCCATGGCAGAGATCGGCGCTACCACCAACGGCGGCAGCAACCGCTTGGCACTGACCCCCGAAGATACCGCCGGTCGGCAGCAGTTGATCGAGTGGTGCGCCGATATTGGCTGCCATGTTCGCAGTGATGCCGTGGGGAACCTTTTTTTCCGCCGCCCCGGTACACGTGACGACCTTGAGCCCGCCGCTGTCGGCAGCCACCTGGATACACAGCCCAAAGGCGGTCGTTTCGACGGCGTGCTGGGGGTTCTCGCGGGTCTGGAAGTGTTTCGCACCCTACACGACCAGCAAATCGTTACCGAACGACCTCTGGAACTGATCGTTTGGACGAACGAGGAAGGCAGCCGTTTTGCCCCCGCGATGATGGCTTCCGGCACCTATGCGGGGGTGTTTACGGTGGATGAGACCCTGGCTCGGCAGGACGAAAAAGGGATCAGTTTTGGACAGGCCCTTGAGGAGACAGGCATGAAGGGCAGCCTGCCCATTGGCGAGCCTCGGTTAGCCAGTTTTCTGGAACTGCATATCGAACAGGGGCCGGTACTTGAAGAGGAGGGCTTAGATATCGGTGTGGTCACCGGTGTGCAAGGGATGCGCTGGTTTGACCTGACGATTGAAGGCAGCGCTGCCCATGCGGGCACCACCCCCATGGCATATCGTCACGACGCCCTGGCCGCTGCCGCCCGGCTCATTGATCGGCTATACGCCATCGCCGCCACCGACACCAGCGGTGACAGCAAGGTGACCTTTGGCTGCCTGGAGATCGATACGCCTTCTCGCAACGTGATTCCTGCCCGGGTCACCCTGACTGTCGACCTTCGTCATGTGCACGACGATCAGCTAGACACGCTGGAGGCCCGCTTCTATAGCGAGCTGGATGCCTTGGTAGAGACCTTTGGTGTCGTGGTAACGCCGCAACGCCTCTGGAACTCCCCGGTGGTGGCATTTAACGACCAATGCATTGCATCCATCGAACAGGCCACAAAGGCACGCGGCATCGCTTACCGCCGAATGCTCAGTGGGGCGGGCCATGATGCGGTTTATGTAGCACGGGAGGCACCCACCGCGATGATCTTTATTCCCTGCCGCGATGGCATTAGCCATAACGAAGCCGAGTACGCAACGCCGGAGCAATGTGCACTTGGCACCCAAGTGCTTTGCGACGCGCTACTGCACAACGCTAACGATCTTGAGGTTACCCAATGAGTACAACTGCCCCAACGAACCAGGCCGAGTGGCAATCACTGGCAGACACACTCTCCTTTGAAACCCGCGCCTATATCAACGACACCTTTGTCGATGCACAGCGTGGAGCTACACTCACCACGGTGAACCCAGCCACCGGCGAGGTGTTAGCCAAGGTCGCCAGCTGTGATGACGCTGATGCCGAGCTCGCTACCCGCGCAGCTCGGCAGGCCTTTGATCAGGGAGAGTGGTCGCGCCGCGCGCCCGGTCAGCGCAAAACCACGCTGCTTGACCTGGCGGCGTTAATGCAGGCCCATAGGCACGAGCTTGCCCTGTTGGACACTCTGGATATGGGGAAACCGATTACCAGTGCGCTGGGAGATATTGACGGCGCCATCGGCTGCCTGCGCTATACCGCCGAAAGTATCGATAAGCTCTACGGTGAGGTGGCCCCGACGGGAGACCAACACCTGGGCTTGATCGTGCGCGAGCCACTCGGGGTGGTGGTATCCATCGTCCCCTGGAACTTCCCACTCATGATGACCGCCTGGAAGATTGCACCGGCATTGGCGGCAGGTAACAGCGTTATTCTCAAACCGTCAGAAAAATCGCCGTTATCGGCGCTACGCCTTGCCCAACTAAGCCAACAAGCGGGCCTGCCCGCCGGGGTGTTTCAAGTACTCCCCGGCTATGGCCATACCGTGGGTAAAGCGCTAGCCCTGTCGATGGAGGTCGACTGCCTCTCCTTTACCGGCTCCACTCCCGTGGGCAAACAGCTTATGCAGTACGCAGGCCAATCCAATTTGAAACGCGTTTATCTGGAGTGCGGTGGCAAAAGCCCCAACATCATCTTTGCCGACTGCAAAAATCTAGACGCCGCAGCTCAGCACGCGGCCGCGGCGATTTTTCATAACCAAGGTGAAGTCTGTATCGCTGGCTCGCGGCTATTGGTGGAAAACAGCATTCGCCACGCTTTCGTCGAGAAAGTGGTGGACGCTGCGGCTGCCATGCAACCAGGCGATCCACTCGACCCGCAAAGCTTTATGGGGGCGATGGTGGATGACACTCAATACCAACGAGTGCTTGATTATATCCGTCAGGGGCAGGAAGAGGGCGCCACGCTACGCTCGGGCGGGCAGCCGTTAGATGGCCCTGGACTCTTTATTCCCCCTACCGTGTTTGACGATGTCACCCCAGCCATGACGATAGGTCGCGAAGAGATCTTCGGGCCGGTGCTGTCTGTCTTTGGCTTCGATACCGAAGAAGAGGCCTTGGCACTTGCCAACGACAGCGACTACGGCTTGGCTGCCGCCGTCTGGAGCCAGGACATTGATCGTATTATGCGCGTCTCACGCAAGCTGCACTCCGGGCAAGTCTACGTTAACAACTGGGCAGGCCCGGACATGACAGTGCCGTTCGGTGGGGTTAAGCAATCCGGTAATGGGCGGGATAAATCGCTTCACTCGCTTGACGAGTATACCGAGATCAAAACCATCTGGATGGCGCTACAAACCTAGCACCTTAGCCTCTCAACTGCCGGGAAATGAGGGCCACGTGTTCAAGAAATAGCTGGAACAACTGCGATTGACTGGAGACATCCAGACGCTGGTAAATATGCTTGCGGTGTACCTTCACAGTGCCATCGCTGATATCCAGTTCCCGGGCCGCCGATTTGGTGGAGTGCCCTGCGAGCAACAGACGAACGATTTCCTGTTCACGTGCCGTTAAAACCTCTCGGCCAAAGCTTACGAAGGCAGCTTCCACCGGGGCGTCCTTTTCCAAGGTCGGCTGGAAGAGGACGCCCTGCCATTTCCAGAACTCCATCAACAAGGTTTCGATCATCGGCACCACATTCTTCAACACCTGCAATGCACGTCGTTTCAAGGGAGCTTCTGCCTGAAAGCCCAGCGATACCACCATCAAGACATCATCCCCCACACGTGCGAAGAGACCCACCTCATCCGCCAATCCTAACGCGCGATAATAGTGAGCATAGTAATCACTGGATTCAAAACGATCAGGGGCTAGCTCCCGCAACCGGTGCACACCGCTATCCAGGCCACCACTCATGGCGGTAAAAAAAGGATCCAATAAATACGCACCGCTGAGGTAGCGATCTATCGCTTGAGGGCGATTTTCAGACGGGTAATCGTCGTGAATCAGTAGTGGTCTGTGACGCCCTTTGTAGGTATTGATCAGAATCGTATCGAAACCGGTTAGCGCGCGCAGCACTTGCTCCAGACGAACGGGGAAATCGCGCTGTCCCGATGAGCGTACCAAGCTCGCCATATGCCGATGCCAAGCTGCACTTCCCGCACTTGCCAGAAAGGTACTATCGATATCATCGGTTGTTGAGCAGTATTTCATGAGTAGCGCTTCATTAGGTTGTTTGACAAAACAATACTGCCTTGCGCGAACACGGTAAACTCAGGCAAGACAATTGACTCATTACGGCTCGTGATTACTTTGTGTTGAGCCTCTTGGATAAACGCTGCTAGGCTATTGATTCTTTCGTTTGAACATACAGGTAATGAATGCTTGCTTCGCTATTAGCGCTGCTGGTGTCTCTACTGCTCGTCGGCCTTGCCGCCACGACTGGGTGCGCGCTTTCGGCCTGATGGTTGGTTCCGCGAACTAAGTAAGCCAAGCTGGACACCACCGAATATCGCTTTCCCCATCGCTTGGGGCATACTGTATTTGTTGATGGCTATCGTCGCTTGGCGTATTTATATGGCGGATGACTCAGTATGGCGCTCAGCAAGCTTAGCGGCTTACGCGCTGCAGCTTATGGTCAATGCCGCGTGGTCGTGGCTGTTCTTTGGGCGTAAACAAACTGTCGTCGGCTAAATAAAGCCTGAGCGCTGATTAAAAAAAGGATTCTGAGAGTATGGATCGCACCACTACTATAATAGTACTCGCCTTCGCATCGCTGGTATTAGGCGCAATGGCAACAGCGATATTTATATATGTCATTGTGCCCTGGCGCCGCCGACGACGGCGCGCAGCGAAAGCGAAAGCCGCTGCGCCTCGTCCGGTACAAGCAGACAACTCTGAAAAAGCTCAAGAACCTGACACCCCTGCACCCTCAAAGCAAACTAAAAAAGTGAAGCAGCATTCGCTTTTTATAATCTTTGATCAACCCAGTGAAGATTCAGACGAGCGCCTTACCCAGTGGCTGCGGGAGAAAGACGCTCACTACGACGCGCTTAAGAAGATATTTTTAATCGACGGCCAACAGCCTTCCAACCCAGTCACTATCGCCAACGCCTTTCCACCGGGGGAAATGCCTGACCTGCTGCGCGGGGAAACTCATGAGCCCATCAAGGGTATTAGCTTATTAGTGAAACCACCGCTACGTAAGCGACGTAATCAACAAATGCATGTCTACGTAGAACTCGCCAAAGAGATGCAGACGGTGTTTAGCGGCAAAATGCTCAATGACGAGCGCGAACTCGCCACCGACAGCACCTTTGAGCAAATTATCGGCGAATAGATTTACAGAGCTATTCTTACAAAGAACCATGCTGAAAAAACAGCGTTAGACGACTCCCTGGCTGCGCAGGTAGTCATCGTAGCTGCCGCTGAAATCGACAATGCCTTCCGGCTGCATATCAATAATGCGCGTGGCCAGTGACGAGACGAACTCACGGTCGTGGCTCACAAACATCAGCGTGCCGGGGTAGTTCTCCAGGGCCAGGTTCAACGCCTCGATAGACTCCATATCCAGGTGGTTAGTCGGCTCATCCATCAGCATTACGTTGGGCTGAGTAAGGATTAACTTACCAAACAGCATGCGCCCCTGCTCGCCACCGGAAATGACCTTCACCGATTTTCCAATATCGTCGCTGGAAAACAGCATCCGCCCCAGAGCACCGCGAACCACCTGCTCGCCACCTTGAGTCCATGCTGACATCCACTCAAACAACGTGGCATCGACGGCAAAGTCGTCGCTGTGATCCTGAGCAAAAACCCCCACTTCAGCGGCTTCGGTCCACTTCACTTCGCCCGCGTCCGGGTGTAACTCGCCCGCCAGGGTTTTCAGCAGCGTGGTTTTGCCGATGCCGTTGGGGCCGATAATAGCAATGCGCTCACCGGCTTCCACGGTCATGGAAAGACGCTCGAACAGCGGCTTGTCGCCCTCATAGCTCTTGGTAATGCCGTCCACGTTGACGGCATTACGGTGGATTTTCTTCGCCTGATCAAAGCGGATAAAGGGGCTTACGCGGCTGGAAGGCTTGATATCTTCCAGCTTGATTTTATCAATTTGACGCGCTCTAGACGTAGCCTGCTTAGCCTTCGAGGCGTTAGCGGAGAAGCGGCTCACGAACTGCTGCAGTTCGGCAATCTGGGCCTTTTTCTTGGCGTTATCCGAGTGCTGACGCTCGCGAACGGCGGTGGCGGCGGTCATGTAATCATCGTAGTTACCCGGGAACAGGGTGATTTCACCGTAATCCAGATCCGCCATATGGGTACAAACGCTGTTCAGGAAGTGGCGGTCGTGGGAGATGATGATCATGGTGCTGCTGCGCGCTTTAAGAATATCTTCCAGCCAGCGGATGGTGTTGATATCCAGGTGGTTGGTCAGCTCATCCAGCAACAGTACATCCGGGTCAGCGAATAGCGCCTGGGCGAGCAGCACGCGCAGCTTCCAGCCGGGAGAAACTTCGCTCATCGGGCCCGTGTGTTGCTCAATGGGAATGCCCAGACCTAGCAGCAGTTCGCCTGCGCGGGGCTCGGCGGTGTAGCCGTCCAGCTCGGCGAAGCGCACTTCCAGGTCAGCGACGGCCATGCCGTCCTCTTCGCTCATCTCTGCCAGGGAGTAAATGCGTTCACGCTCAGCGGCGACCGACCAGAGCTCTACATTGCCCATGATGACGGTATCGATCACCCGCTCGTTTTCAAACGCAAACTGATCCTGACGCAGCTTACCCAGCCGTGTACTGCTATCCAGCATCACCTGGCCGGAAGTGGGCTCCAAATCGCCACCGAGAATTTTCATAAAGGTGGATTTGCCGCAGCCGTTCGCGCCAATCAGGCCGTAACGGTTGCCGTTATTGAATTTAACGGAGACATTTTCAAACAGGGGCTTGGCCCCAAACTGCATGGTGATATTGGCGGTAGCGATCACAAAAGGAGCCCTGGTTAGCGCATTGTCAGTAACGACGACAGCTTACAACGAATAGAAAGGCTCGCGATTCTACGCGCTATTAGGCGTGTATTCACCCATCAAACCCTAGTGGCGTCAGGCGATTGCCGGGATATCGAGTAGAAAGCGTTCATCATCAAGCGCTTGGCGCAGCCGCGAGTGCAATATATCAACGATCCCTTGATGCTCCCCCACCAGCTTCGTCGTGGTAACGGAAAGCCCTGGATACTGCTGTTCAGCCGCTGCACAAATCTCGGCAATATCGCCGCCCTCCCCGGCGTGGCGCCCCGGCGAAAGAAACAGCATCGCCAGGATCACCGAGCCTATCTTAAACTCGGGTAGCGCCAGCAAGTTTTCCAGCAGTGGCTCATTAAAGCGGTACTCATCGCCCTCGCGCCGCTCCATGGAGGCAGCGGCAACACACGCTACGTCATCGGCTAGCAGCACGCTAAGCTGCCCCGCCAGGCGGTTGCGTACGGCGGTAACCTCAGGAATCGGGCTGCCGTGATCCACCAGCGCCACATGCGGTTTAGTACCTGGGCGAAGCTTGTCGCGCACGTTATCGGCCAGCAGATGGGCTAAACGCAGGTCGTTATCGCCGAACTCATCCACTAAGGGCTGGGCTACCCGCACCTTAACGTGGGGAAAGCGCTCCTGCAGCATGGCCATGCGCTCGGGTAGATAACCCGTCAGCGCTTTGCTGGGGCCAAAAAAGAACGGCAGCACGATAACCTCCGTTGCCCCCTGCTCGGCACTGCGTTCAGCGGCGGGGCCAAGGGTAGTGGCGGGAATGCCTCCCACCTCATCCGCAGGAATCTTATTGGAGTGCAGCAGCGAGGCCGCCTGCACGGTTTCGCCTACAAGCCCGCTAAGCGAAGCCGCCACGCGGCGTAAATTCAGCGTTGCCTGCGCTCGTAGCGAGCCGTTATCCACCAGAAAAATCGCGCGCATGGCTGCCTCCAGTCGTGGTCTTGGCAATCGTGTGGGTGATCAACCGTGACATGTTAAGATGGTGGTTTTACACCGTCGTTGGCCCCCATGTTACTTGAAAAATGTGCCTTAAAAACGCTGCCTGATACCGATGCTTGATACCACTGCACTTAACCAGCAAAGAAACTTCTTCGAAGGCCATGCGGCGATATGGCTATTCGGCTACGGCTCACTGATTTGGAAGGCTGACTTTGCCTACCTGGAGCGCCGCCCGGCGTATATACACGGCTGGGAGCGGCGATTTTGGCAGGGCTCCCATGATCACCGCGGCACGCCTGAAGCGCCTGGGCGGGTGGCAACGCTGATCCGCGCCAAAGATTCGATTTGCCACGGCATGGCCTACCGCATTGCCCCGGAAGTGCTCGCGCCGTTGGATGTGCGGGAGAAGAACGGCTATTTGCGGGAAAAAGTACCGCTGACGTTTATGGACGAGAAAGGCAACGGAACCGAACAGAGCGAAGGGCTTATTTATCTGGCCAGCGATGACAATCCGGCCTTTTTGGGCGACGCGCCGCTTGATGAGATCGCCCAGCAAATTGCCAACGCCCATGGGCCCAGCGGCCCCAACCGCGACTACTTGGTCAACCTCGCCGTGGCGCTGCGGGAACTAGGCGCCAAAGATGCCCATATCTTTGCTCTGGAACAACAGCTGAGCCAATTTTAACATTACCAGTAGCGCGGATAACGGCGGTGACGGGCAAGGTTATTGACCAATATGGCGATTACCAGCATCACTATACTGCCCGCTCCGATTGGCAAAAGAGGATACCACCACCCCAGTTGATGAACGCTGGCACCCCCGCCTACCGCAATCAGAGCCGCCGCGGCTCCTGGTGGGTGAACCGTATGGGTTAGCTGCATACCCAGCACCGACAGTGATACGGCCAGAGCCATTGAGAGGGGGGTCGCTCCCAGCAGTTGGTAGCAAGCAACGCCAATACCCGCGGAGAGCACGCTGCCAAAGAGTACATGGCTGGGCTGGGCAAAAGGGCTTTCAGGTGCTGCGTAGATGAGCACCGAGGTTGCGCCGAAGGAGCCTACGATGAGCAGTTGTTGTGACAGCCACGCCGAGCTTAACCAGCAAATGACCGCCATACCGGTAAAGGCCCCGACCCATGACCAAAAAGCATCCTGCCAGCCTACCCGGGCACGCTTGACTGGCTGCCCCCGCATCTTGCCAAGATAAGTTTTCATTACACTCGCTTTGCACAAAATGAGTGCAAATGATGCCAAAATGCACCAAATAAGCAAATGACAATCTATCATGCCCCTGATGAAACTGACTCAAGGGCAACGCGATTGCTCATCATCAGTGTATGGGGTGTTAACCAAGGAGAGAAACGGGGGCATTATTTTATGACATTTTTTATAAACAATACCCGAGCTCGTTCGTCATACTATATAGAGGGATCAAACAGCTTAACTTTGCGTATATCGACCTGCTCCCAGACACGCTCAGTCATATAAGGCTCTTGCGCCAGCCAAGCCTCTAAATCTTCTCGAGTAGCAAATCTGAAATGTGCATTTGAACCGATCATTTTACCTTCATCGTTCAGCACTACCCCACCACTTACGAAATTACCCGACCGATAGAGATTACGCAGTCCTTCCAGGTGCAGCTCGCGACAAGCCAGGCGGCGGTTTAAGGCCCCCTCATCGGTGTAATCATAGGCGATCAACGCAAACTGCTTCATCTACTCCTCCTCTCAGTGTGTCTACATCATCAACCACGAAAGAATAAACAGCCCCAATACGGTACGTACAATACCGCCGATTATCGAGCCTCGCAGAAAAGCGCGCAAACCGCCCCACAGAATCAGCAGCCCAATCACTAAGACAGCAATGCTGAAAAAGGAATCACTGATTCCCAGCGAACGCGTCAGGCCATCGATGAAATCGCCGAACGCACCGAAGAAGTTGGTGAAAATGCCCAGCAGAAACTCCACCACCACGCGGATGGCTTCACCGATAGTTTCGCCAATTTCGTCAAAAAAGCCGTTTGTCTGCATCGCGTTTGCTTGCATCGATAGTACCCGTGACTGAGAAGGATAAGCGGCATTGTCGGTTAAATACGCTGACTGAGCAAAGCAGGATCCATCCCTCCCCCTCTTCGCCTTCCGTTTTTAGCGACTTTTCCGTCCAGCAACTACTCCGTCCAGCAACTATGCTCTCATAAACGCTCCAAAATATATGAGCCGTAAAACGTTCGTTTAAACAATCACCCTTATCGTCGTTACGCGCTAGGTGCCTGCCATGAACCATCATTACCCCCTGGCCGATCAACTCCAAGCTAGCACTCACCAGGTAGAAAACCAGCCGCCACCGCTGGAAAGCTACAATAGCTACACAGCTGATCGCGTTCTTCAGGAAGGCGTTAACCGTGAAAGCGGGTCTGACGACGATGCCCCACTCAAGACGTTTGGCCAGTGGGCGGGCTCTGCTGAGGCGATTGCCTTGGGGGTTGAGGCCAACCGTTACTCCCCCCAGTTAGTGACCCACGACCAGCAAGGCCATCGGGTCGATTTGATCGAGTTTCATCCCGCCTATCATCAGCTTATGCAAACGGCGATAGAGCACGGCTTGCATGCTAGCCCCTGGCGAACCCCTCGGCCCGGTGCGCATGTTTATCGGGCCGCCAACTACTTTTTACAGGCCCAGGTAGAAGCGGGCCACGGCTGTCCGATTACCATGACCTTTGCAGCCCTGCCCGCACTGCGCCATCAACCCAGCCTGCTTGAGAGCTGGGGCGATAAAATCACCGCCCCACATTACGACCCGCGCAACGTCCCCTATTTCGAGAAACAGGGCCTCACTCTGGGCATGGCAATGACCGAAAAGCAGGGCGGCTCCGATGTGCGTTTGAACACCACCCGCGCCTACCCGATTGATCAAGGCGGGCCGGGGGAAGCTTTTGAGCTGGTGGGGCATAAATGGTTTGTCTCCGCGCCAATGTGCGATGCATTTCTGGTACTCGCCCAGGCGCCCAGTGGCTTGAGCTGTTTCTTGCTGCCACGCTGGCGGCCCGACGGCAGTAAGAACCCGCTTCATATACAGCAGCTAAAACGTAAAATGGGCAATGTATCGAATGCTTCCAGCGAGACCGAGCTGCGGGGCGCCTTTGCCTGGATGGTGGGCGATGAAGGCCGCGGCGTGCGCACCATCATCGAGATGGTCGCCATGACCCGCTACGACTGCATGATTGGTTCAGCTGCCGGAATGCGCCAAGCCACCGCCCAGGCCATTCACCACGCCTCTCATCGGCATGCCTTTGGGGCGCGGCTCAGCGAACAGCCGCTGATGCAGAACGTACTCGCTGACTTGGCCATTGAGAGCGAAGCCGCCACCACCTTAATGCTGCGTATGGCCCGCGCCATGGATCATCAGGACAACGAGCATGAGCGCCTGCTTTCGCGAATCGCCACCCCTGTGGGCAAGTACTGGATATGTAAACGCACGCCCCACCACGCATACGAGGCAATGGAGGTGATTGGTGGAAGCGGCGTCATGGAGACCCACATAATGGCGCGCCTGTTTCGCGAGTCGCCCATCAACGCCATTTGGGAAGGCAGCGGAAATGTGCAGTGCTTGGATATCCTGCGCGCGATTGAAAAACAGCCCGAAGTACTCGACGCCTACTTCGCCGAACTCGGCCTTTCACAGGGCGCCAATGGGCATCTTGACCGTTTTATCCACCAATTACAGCGGCAGATGCAGGATACTCAAACGCTCCAGTACCGCGCCCGCCAGTTGGCGGACGGCATGGCCCTAGCGTTACAGGGCGCCCTGCTGGTTCAGCACGCCCCCGCTTATGTGGCCGATGCATTCTGCGCTGGTCGCCTTGCCGACCGCAGTGGCCTCAATACAGGCACGCTACCCACCGGGCTGGATTGCGCGGCAATCATCCAGCGTGCCCGGCCCGTGGAATAAAACCCTTGGAGTGAGTCCTTGGAATAAGCGTTCACGACTATGGTCGTCTTCCATGCTAAAACTGATCGCGTAAAACTAATCACATTAAAAAACTATTTACATTAAAAGCCAGCAACAACGTGATAGTGGGAGAGCTTGGTGCATCACTCGTCGATGACGCCAGCGCCGAAGGAGCAACAGCCCCGGAAACTCTCAGGCAACCGGACCGCTATTACCTTAACTTTCCGAAGAGCGGCTGATGACTGCGTCACTCAGCCCACCGAAGGAGCAAGCGCACCCAACGGATGCGTGAATCTCTCAGGTTCCATGACGGAAGGGGTACGCCAACAGCTACGCCGTTAGGTGGTATTCCCGACGCTCATACAACCTGGAGAGAGTTATGCAACGTATTGCCGTTATCGGTGGTGGTATCACCGGCATTACCAGCGCCTACGCCCTGGCCAAACGTGGCTATGACGTCACCGTCTTTGAAAAGCATCGTTACGCCGCCATGGAGACCTCATTCGCCAACGGCGGTCAGCTCTCGGCCTCCAACGCCGAAGTGTGGAACCACTGGCCAACCGTGATCAAGGGCCTGCGCTGGATGCTCAGAAACGACGCCCCGCTACTGGTTAATCCCCGCCCAAGCTGGCACAAGCTCAGTTGGTTTGGCGAATTTATCGCCTCGATACCCCGCTACGCTGCCAACACCACAGAGACCACGCGGCTGGCCATTGCGGCCAGAGAGCACCTGTTTCAGTGGGCAAAAGACGAGCAGATCGGCTTTGACCTCAAGCAGAAAGGCATTCTGCATATATACCGCGACAAAGCGGGTTATGACCACGCCGCCAAGGTCTCCAAGCTGCTCAGCAAAGGCGGCCTGGAGCGCCGAGCAGTCACCCCTGACGAGATGCGCACCATCGAACCGACGATGGCGGGCAACTACTACGGCGGCTTCTATACCGAAAGCGACGCCACCGGCGATATTCATAAGTTTACCCACGGCTTGGCTCAAGCCGCCGAGCGCCGCGGCGTAACGCTTAAATATGGTCACAGCGTCCAGGATATCGGCGCCGATCAACAGCACGCCTGGATCACCGCCACGCTTGAAGGCGAGGCTGACGGTGACCCGGTGCGCGAAACCTTTGATAGTGTGGTGGTATGCGCCGGGGTGGGCAGCCGTGCTCTGGCTGCCAAGCTAGGCGATCGGGTCAATATCTACCCGGTCAAAGGCTACTCGATCACCGTGCAGCTCGATGACGCTGCCTCCCAACAGGCAGCGCCCACCGTTAGCCTGCTCGATGATGAGACCAAGTTAGTGACCAGCCGCCTGGGCGATGACCGCTTCCGTATTGCGGGCACCGCTGAGTTTAACGGCTATAACCGCGATATCCGCGACAACCGTATCCGCCCGCTAATCCGCTGGGTGGAAGAGTGCTTCCCCGGCGTCAGCACTCGCCGCGTAGTACCTTGGGCAGGCCTGCGCCCGATGCTCCCTAACATGCTGCCCAAAGTCGGCCGCGGAAAATTACCCACAGTGTTTTACAACACCGGTCACGGCCACCTGGGCTGGACCCTCTCTGCCATCACCGCGGATATGCTCGCAGATGCGGTAGAGGATAAAAACGCCCACTCTCAGCAAGCCACCCAACCGCTAATCTAATCCCAACCGTGACATGTCCGGGCAGGCTTCCGGTAAGATATAAAACACTCCACCACAGGCGTGTTTTATGCTTAACCAACGTGCATTAACCTACCTCAATGAAGTGATTCGCCGCGGCTCGCTCAGGCGTGCCGCGGCCCACCTGAATGTCGATGCTTCTGCCGTTAGCCGCCAACTAAAAGCACTAGAAGAAGAGTTGGATACCCAGCTATGCGAGCGGCACGGAAGAGGGATGCGCGCAACCGCAGCGGGCCAGCTACTGGTGCACCATTTTCATGCCCAGCGGGCTTCAGAAGAAGCGGTGCTCTCCCAGCTAATGGCACTTCAAAGCCTAACGAAAGGGGAAGTTCGTATTGCCGTGGGAGAAGGGTTTATCGCTGACCTGATCGCCGCACCGTTAGGCACTTTTATGTCAGCGTTTTCCGGTATCAATGTCGAAATTCGCATGGCGGGTGTCAACGAAGCGATGTCGTTACTCAAAGATCGTGAAGTGGATATAGCGCTACTTTATGCACCGCCGGTAGACCCGCAACTTTTCTGCCACGTGGAAACGCGCCAGCCGCTCGATGTGATTGTGCCCCCCAATCACCCACTAAGTGATCTTAACCGCCCGGTAACCCTGCATGACTTAAAGGGGTGGCCCCTGGCGTTAATGGACAATCCTTTTGGTATGCGGCAAATGGTCAATATGGTGGCCCACCAGGAGCGCATTCATCTTGAAGCACGCCTGCACACCAACTCTGTTTCGGTGTTAAAGAATTTCGTCCGCTCAGGCATCGGCGTTACGTTTATGCCCGAACTCACCGTAGCGGATGAGATTGAGCGCGGTGAGATCTTCACACTACCCATGCAGTACCCGGTGATGAACGGTACGCGGGCACAAATTGTTAGCCTGAAAGGGCAGGAACTCCCGGTCGCCTCAATCACTTGCATCGATCATTTGCACAAAGGCATGCGCTTTTTCTCCGCCGATGCACCACGACTGTTGCAATAAAAGCCACAGTTTAGGTATTGCATAGTCAACACCTCAATACATAGTCTTCTAGTAAGCACTCCTTATAAATCCAATAACGCGCCCTTAGCGCCTCATAGCTCACGACAATAAACCAGGAGACTTACGATGTTTACTCAGCACTTTTCACCCAAACGACTCATCTCGGCTTGCCTGATTGGCTCTGCCATGATGGCAGGAAACACTCTTGCAGCCACCACCATTAATCTGAGTTACAACGGTGCCCCAGATCCCGAAAAGAATGCTGTCCACGTCTTTGCAGAGAACCTTAAAACGTTGGTAGACGAAAAAACTGACGGTGAGATACAGCTTGAGCTCTACCCGAATAGCATGCTGGGTGATGAAGAGGAGCGCATGGAACAAACCATGAATACGCCCATGCTCAACGTGGCGTCATTTGCAGGCGTCTCTCCTCTCGTTGATGAGATCTTCGTCAGCGCTATTCCGTTTCTGTTCGACGACTTTGCGGCGGCGCGTAGCTTCTTCGATGAAGGAGAGTATTGGCAGGAAGTCAGCAATGCTCTGCAGGAGCGTGCCGGTATCGATATGCTGGCGGTCGTCGAAGAGGGGGGCTTCCTGGCATTCACCAACAATGAACGGCCTATCAGCCACCCGGACGACTTCGAAGGGCTGCGTTTCCGGGCCATGGATCCCAGCCAGGTAGCCCTCTATGAATCCTTCGGTGCCTCCGGTACTCCCATTCCCTGGACAGAGACCTACATGGGACTGCGTACAGGAGTGGCCGACGGCCAGATGAACCCGCCGATGTATATCATCCTGGGCAGCCTCTACGAAGTGCAGGACTACCTGACCCTAGCCAATATCCAATACTCCGATCAGTTCCTGGTGGGCAATAGCGACATGATCGCAGGTTGGGACGATGAGCTTCGCAGCACCTTTATGGAGGCCGTCTCCGAAGCTAATCACAATGCCCGTGAGCACAACGAGGAACAGGTTGAGGCACGTATCGCCTACCTGGAAGAGCAAGGAATGGAAGTGATTCGCCCTTCTGAAGAGGAGCTCACCGCTTTCCGCGACATTGGCCAGCCCGCCTATCTTGAGTGGCTCGAAGAACGTGATATCGAGCAACGCTGGATCGATATGGCCCTGGAAGATGCAGGCATGAGCGAACTGCTCGACTAACGGCTGTTAACAACAGGGGCTGGTACCTTACCGGCCCCCTAATTTCCAGTACTTAATATCCCAGTACTGAATGTTCTAGTGCTTAACGTTTCTGTGCTTCCTGGAAGGCTGCCATGTTTAATACGCTTCGATCCCGTCTACTGGCGATCAGCCGCCCGGTGTCCCTAACCCTGGCGGGCGCGCTGCTATGCCTCAATGTTGCGGCCATATTGTATGGGGTGTTTGCCCGCTACATCGCCGGTGGTGCCCCTATTTGGACAGATGAGATATCGCGATTTTTGATTATCGCCACCGTGATGCTCGCGGCTGGCACCGTCTGGTCGGAAGGGGGTCACATGCGCGTTGGTCTGTTGGAGAAGCTACTGCCACCCCCTCTCGCGCGTTTGCTGAACGTGTACCAGTGGCTGCTCACCCTGCTGATTGCAGCGGGGGGTGCCTGGGTCAGCTATCGCTATGCACTCTCGGTCAGCATGTTTACCACCTCAGGGCTTGGCATTAGCCGCACGGTGCCCCTCCTCTCGCTACCCGTTGGCTTTTTATTACTGGCTTGGCATGCGCTTCTCTATGGCCCCGCGCCACTTAAAACTGTCGAGGACACCTTATGATTGTGACTATGTTGGCGGTTTTCCTCGGCCACGTTTTGCTTGGGCTTCCTCTGTTCATCGCACTGCTGACCACGGCGATAGTAGGCTTTCTGTTTGTCGACCCCTCGATGATTCCACGTATGCTGCCCCAGCAATTCTTTGGCGGTATCAATGTGTTCTCCTTGATGGCTATTCCGTTATTCATCTTCGCTGGCAACCTGATGAACGTCAGCGGCTTAACCGAGCGCCTGATGGGGTTCGCCCGCCTGATAGTGGGGCACTTGCGGGGCGGTATGGGCCACGTCAACGTGGTGTCGAGCGTGTTCTTCGCAGGAGTCAATGGCTCAGCGGTGGCGGATACCTCGGCACTGGGGTCGCTGTTAGTACCTGCCATGGAGAAGGAGGGCTACTCAAGGGCTTTTGCCGCTGGGTTGACTGCCGGTAGCTCGCTGATCGGCCCGATTATTCCACCCAGTATCTTTATGATCCTCTACGCCTCACTGACCAACACCTCAGTAGGCGATCTATTTCTGGCGGGCGTAGTACCAGGTCTGCTGCTGGGGGTTGCCTTTATGGGCATGAACGCTTGGTATGCCTGGCGCCACCGATTACCCAAAAGTGGCCAGTTGCCCTCAATCGGCCAACTTGGCATAGCCTTCGCGGCCGCTCTGCCCGCGCTTATCGCTCCCTTTATTATTGTTGCTGGCATCGTGCTGGGCTTTGTGACGCCTACAGAATCGGGCGCGTTGACAGCGCTGTATGTGGCCTTATGTGGCTTTGTGCTGGGAGGGTTACGCTTTAAAGAGTGCTGGCAAGCCATCCTTGATACGGCACGCTTAACCTCGGCGATTTTTCTCATCATGGCGGCCTCGGCGACGATTAGCTGGCTGCTCTCCTATGCGCAAGTACCTGCGCAGTTTGTATCCCTGCTATCACCCTACGTGGACAATAGCGTGGTTATTTTATTGCTGCTTAGTGCGATCACCTTCATCACGGGCATGTTTATGGAGGAGGTGTCGGCATTGATGCTACTGACGCCGATCTTTGCGCCGGTGGCTATGATGGCGGGTATAGACCCCATTCATCTGGGCGTCATCATCACACTGAACATTACCATTGCATTGATCACGCCACCGCTGGGCGCCTGTGTGTTCGTGGCCGCCGCGGTTAGTCGGCTTGAGATAGTGTCGCTATTCAGAACCATTTGGCCCTTTGTACTGACGGCAATTGCGGTGCTTATTCTACTCATCCTTTTTCCATCGCTGACGCTGTGGCTGCCTACTCAGTTTTGACAACCAGTTTTAATAACCAGCTTGGATAACACTCTGCTTGGATAACATAATGCCTTTGAGAACACTATTGAAGGCCTTGCCGCCTATACCCAGCCATTCAGCGCCCTGCTGGGAACAGCTGCGCCGCGCGCCTATTGAAGATAACGGCGAGCGCCTGGTACCGATGAGCCTCGCCCCGGCACCGGTCAGCGTGTTCCCCGCCTATGCTCGGCTGGGTATTCCGGGTGCGGTGCCGGAGTGTTTCGTTCGTGAGGGGGTTTATCGGGCGCTACTCGCTGCGGCACGTAGCTTACCCGAGGGTATCGGGTTGATCGTACTGGATGGCTGGCGGCCATGGCGGGTGCAGCAGTACTTGTTTGATACCCTGCATGAAGCCATCCACCACCACCATCCAGATCTCAGCGAAGCGGAGCTATTGGAGCGTACAAGAGAATTCGTATCGGTACCCAGCCGCGATCCTTTAGCCCCCAGCCCGCACCTCACCGGCGGCGCCGTCGATGTCACGCTTTGTGATGCCGATGGCCTGCCACTGGATATGGGCACCTTGTTTGATGAAGCGCTCCCCGCCTCCCATAGCGACTATTTCGAAAAGCTGGAAATGCTTACCCCGCAGCAATATAAGGCGCGGGATAACCGCCGCCTGCTCTATCACACCCTGCAGCAGCAAGGCTTCACCAACCTGCCCAGCGAGTGGTGGCACTTTGATTACGGCGATCAATTATGGGCCTACTACGGGCCGCATGATCATGCACAGTACGGCCCGGCAGAGCTGGATACCATAGAGAACCGCTGGCGCAGGCAGTTGGGGTAATGATCTAGCCAGCGCCAGATTCAGTGTGCTCACACCGCAGGCGCTTCAAGTTCCAGAAAGCGCCGTACTCGGTCGGTTTTAGGGTTCTCAAAGAACTCGCTGGGGTGGGATTTTTCAATGATGATGCCTTTGTCGAGAAAGACCACTTGATCGGAGACTGCCCGGGCAAACTCCATTTCGTGGGTCACCAGCACCATGGTGTAGCCTTCTTTGGAGAGGTCTTTGATCACCCCAAGCACTTCCCCCACCAGCTCTGGGTCGAGGGCTGAAGTGGGCTCATCGAACAGCATCACCTTAGGCTGCATGGCGAGTGCCCGCGCAATCGCTACCCGCTGTTTCTGACCACCAGAGAGTGTGTAGGGATATTGTTCACGCTTGTCGGCCATGCCGACTTTTTCGAGCAGCGCCATGGCCCGCTCGTCAGCCTCGGTTTTGCTTAGCCCCTGAACATGAATAGGCGCCTCGGTGACATTGCGCAGCACGCTTAAATGAGGCCAGAGGTTAAAGCCTTGGAACACCATGCCCAAGCGCGCGCGCATGCCTGCCAGCTCACGGCGCGACATGTGTTTTCCAGTGTCACTCACGCCGATGCGATCACCAGCAATACGGATGTCGCCCCGGTCGGGTTGCTCAAGCCAGTTAATGCAGCGTAGCAGGGTAGATTTACCCGAACCCGATGAGCCCAAAATACTCACCACTTCGCCGGGCTGAACTTCCAGCGATACATCCCGCAGCACTTCGGTGCCATCGAAGCTTTTGGAAAGGTTACGAATACTAACAGCGGCGGTCTCAGGCATTTTCGAATCCTCGCTTGGCGCCAAAACGGCCAATCATTTTGATAAATAGTTCTAAACCAATACTGATCAGCCAGTAGAAGCCGATCACCACGATGAACGCCTCCATGGGAATGAAGTAGGTGCTCGACAGGCTGCTCGCCGCCGCGGTGAGTTCGCGCACGGTGATGATCACCAGAAAGGCGGTGTCTTTGAGTAGGATAATCAACTGATTACCCAATAAGCCGCGGGTTTTCAAAATCAGCTGCGGCAAGATAATGCGCATAAACATTTGGGGCTGCGAGAACCCTTGGGCGATTGCTGCCTCTACCTGCCCTTGGGCGAAGGTAGCGCGGCAGCCGCGCAGAATCTCCGCGAAGTATGCGCCATGGTAGATCACCAGGGCGATAATTCCGGCCGTCCAGGCACTCATGCGGATGCCTGCACTAGGTAAGCCGTAATACAGCAGGTAGGCCAGGATCAAAAATGGCAGCATACGCATGCCATCGATAAAAATCCGCAGCGGAACCTTTAACCGTGGGCGGGAACCCTCCAATAAAAACACCATGGCGCTGCCCATTAAAAAAGCCAAGACAGCGGATAAACCAAATAGCTTTAAGGTGTTATAAAAACCACTTAAAAACACATCGTAAGATGACCAAAGAATTTCCCAGTTGCTCATAGAGACTCCCTAAACGACCACCTTAAACGGCCAGCCGGCTGGCTTTACGCTCAGCCACACGTTGAAACCACACCAACAGACTGATAATCAGCATATACAGCGCCGCAGCCGCTAAAATGGGTGGCAGTGGGTCGTAGGTAACCGCCGAAATACGGTTGGTCACACGGGTCAGGTCGACGACGCCGATGACCGCAATAGCGGGGCTGCCTTTAATCAGAAATGACATTTCATTCACCAAACCCGGCAGGCTGGTAATGGTGATTTGTGGCAGCATAATACGGCGGAAATAGACCCACGGTGTCATACCGATGGCCAGGGCCGCTTCACGCTGCTCTTTGGAGAAGTTGTTAAAGGCAGAGCGCCAGATTTCAGCGTTAAAAGCAGTGGTATTGAGGGTTAACGCGATAATACCGGCCACATTGCGGTTGAGGTTAACGCCCATGGTCGGCGCGGTTAAGAAGATAAACAGCACCAGCGTCACCAGCGGCGTTGCCCGCGCCAAGCTAATGTAGACGCCTAGCAATTGATGCAAAACGGGAATTTTGGCCACCCTAAGCAATGCAATCAAAAGCCCCATTACCACACCGATGGCAATGGAGATGCCGGATATCCAAAGCGTTGTCCAGGCGCCCTGGATGAGAAGCCCCCATGCGCTACTGTCCATGCTCACCCCCTAATTCGCGATAAGAAAACCACCGCCCAGGCTGGGCGGCAGGCGAATGTGATGGCTTACATACCGGCCATTTCGTGGAACTCTTCCACTGAGGTGATAGGGGTTGTCGGCAGGTCATCAAAGGACTCGCCAAACCACTTTTCCTGCAGCTCGGCCAGGCGGCCAGAATCACGCAGGTGGCTCATAAAGTCGGTGATATAGGCCAGCAGTTGTGGGCTGTCTTTAGGCATCGGCCAGGCAACATAGCCAGGACCGGAGACCGCTTGACCGGCTTCAAATACGTCAGGGCGCTCACTGATCAGGTCATTCACCGGCACGATGGAGTTGATAACGTAGTCAACACGGCCATTGGCAAGATCAGCGTAGATTTCTGGATAGGCTTCATACTGCATGACGTCGCCCAGCTCGCCACCGCTTTCTTCCAGCATGACCTCAAGCTCTGGCAGGCGCGATAGCAGTGCACTACCCGCCTGAACGCCCAGCGTCATACCGCTTAAATCTTCGATGCTGTTGATACGGTCATCGCCCGCCCGCTTAATGTAAAAGTGCTGAGCCGAGGCAAACGGCGGCGCGTAGTTAAACACCCGCAGGCGTTCGTCGGTCACCGACGCGCCGGTAAGCGCCATGTTGTATTGGCCCGATGAAACCGAGGCCAGAAGCCCCGTCCAAGGCAAAATATCCTGGCGGATCTCGAAGTCAGCGTATTCCTCCAGTTCAATCAATATATCTTTGATAAAGCCATCGGGGTCGCTGCCACTCATAAAGTTGAACGGTGCGTAGTTATCTTCGGTGGCCACGCTCATATAGCCACGGCTCTCTATTTCATCTAAATCCGCAGCGGAAACGGTCAGTGACGCACTTAAAGCAAGCGCGCCGATGCTTATTGCGGAGGCTAAGGCAGCTATTTTTTTCATCGTCTGATATCCCCTAGGTTTTCAAAAATACGCTTTTAAAAAATAGGTTTTAGAAAAAGCAGTCAAAACATCGCTCGCCTTTGCGTTTGCAGTGGGTCTGCAAACAGTTGGGCGATATGCAGAAGCTGACTTCACCCTAGATTTTTATCCTCTCTGCGATTAGAGCCAGTTAGCGCAAATTAAAAGGACAGTTACCGATAGCCACTGCCAACAACAGAGCTGGCACGAAAGATGCTTTGTTTAAGGAGAGATGCTTGAGTGAATGGGCTAGACGGCCAGGGTTTTAAAGAGGAGATGTGCATGACATCACTGTGTCTTGAGGTCGACCCTAACGCTGGCGCCTGCCTGCAAGAACAACTACGCAAAACGCTGCTGGAAGCGATTCGTATGGGCAGTTTACCCAGCGAGGACGCGCTGCCCTCCTGCCGCAAGCTTTCACAACAGCTGGGTATTTCGCGTAATACGGTGGCGATTGTTTACGAAAAGCTGGTCGAGGATGGCTATTTAATAAGTCGCCCTCGTAGCGGCTACTATTTACACCCTGATTATAGCGACCCCCAATCAACGCTTAGTTCATCACTAACAGCGTTAACCGAAACCAATAACGGCGCAATAAGCGCACCAAACTGGCACAAACGCATTGCTCAGCGCCCTACTAACTACCAAGGCATTCTCAAACCCGGTAATTGGTCGGAATATGCCTATCCGTTTATTTACGGCCAGCTAGATACGCGACTTTTTCCGTTAGCCCAGTGGCGCGATGTCTCTCGGCGTTTACTCAGCTCACAGCGCGATAAACCCTGGTTGCGCGATCGTATTGACCAGGACGACCCGCTCCTGATTGAGCAATTGCGCAAACGTATTTTGCCGCGCCGAGGTATTTTTGCTCGCTCAGAAGAGATTCTGATCACCATGGGGACGCAAAATGCACTCTATTTGATTGCCCAGTTGCTCTGCCATCGGGGCACCCGCGTGGCCCTGGAATCTCCCGGTTACCGCGAAGCAATGAATGTGTTTGCCCAGCGCGGTGCCTGCCTGCAGTTGCAAACCGTGGATACGGAAGGCATGCGTCTTGAGGGGTCTCAGCAGTGTGACTATCTGTACGTCATGCCCAGTCATCAGGTGCCCACGGGCGTGACCATGAGCCGCGAGCGGCGCGAGGCGTTGCTGGCACAGCTACCCCATCGCGACCAAATCGTGATTGAGGATGACTACGACGCCGAGATTCATGGCGACCAGTTCGCGCTGCCAGCCCTCAAAGCCAGCGCGCAGAGCGCGCGAATTATCTACATGGGCAGCTTATCCAAAGCGCTCTCGCCTGGGCTGCGCATGGGTTATGTCGTGGCCGATGCTGAAGTGATTGACGAGCTGCGAGCGCTGCGCCGCATGATGTACCGTCACCCACCCGCCGCGTTACAGCACCAGCTGGCACAGTTTATTTCTCAAGGCTATTACGAACGCTACCTAAAGCTCCATGTGGAGGAGATCGACCGGCGGCGCGACACGATGCGGCTCGCTATTGACCAGGCATTGCCCGGCTGCCTCAGCCACAGCAGCAGTCGCTCCAGCGCCTTCTGGATGGAAGCGGATGCGGGCATCGATACTCAGCGGCTAGCCTGGCATGCCGCCCAGCGGGGTGTGCTGATTGAACCCGGCTTCCAGCACTTCTTCGATGCCGCCCCGCCGCGGCGCTTTTTCCGGCTAGGGTTTGGCGCCATCGAGAGGGAGCGTATCGACCCAGGCATACAGCGCCTGGGCCTCGCCTACGATAACGCCCTGAGTACTTTAACAACGGGCACTTAAAACGGGCATTTAAAAACCAATCTAGCGTGATGCCGTATAGTTTTTCAACACGCGATCCAGGATGGCTAAACCCTCCTCTACTTCAGCGGCCGTTACGATACACGGCGGTACCACATGGATGCGGTTCTCAACGGTAAAGACCAGCAGTCCGTTTTCCATTAATTGCTGCTTGAGTTGCAACACTTCCGCCCCTGGCAGTGGTGTTTTGTAAACCGGGTCGCTGACGAGCTCTAAAGCGTGAAACACTCCAACGCCCCGCCAATCTCCAATGATGGCGTATCGCTCGGCAAGCTGTTGCAACCCTGCGGCTAACGGGCCATTACCCACCGCGTCAGCGTTTTTAACCACGCCCTCTGCTTCCATCGCATCCAGGGTCGCGACTATCGCCGCCATTGCCAGCGGGTGACCGGAATACGTCAGGCCACCGACAAAAAAGTGGTCATCGAAATAGCGTGAGATGGGTTCAGAGATAATCACGCCCCCGGCAGGCACATAGCCCGAGTTCACCCCTTTGGCGAAGACGATTAAGTCCGGCGCCATGTCATAATGTTCAAAAGCGAACCAACGGCCCGTGCGGCCGAAGCCAGCCATCACTTCATCAAGAATCAGTACAATACCGAACTCATCGGCGAGTTTTCTAACGCCCTGAAGATACGCCTTCGGAGGCAAAAGTACGCCAGCCGTACCGGGAATGGTTTCCAGCAGGATGGCCGCGACCGCATTAGCACCTTCGCACTCAATCACCCGGCGCAAGTGTTGCAGCGCCCGCTCACACTCCTCCTCTTCATTGCGCGCCCAAAACTCACTGCGATAAAGGTAAGGGTTGAAGAAGTGCACATGGCCGCTGGCATACTCATTGGGCACCCGCCGCCAATCACCGGTGGCGGCAATCGCTGAACCGGTATTGCCATGATAGGAGCGGTAGGCGGATAGTATTTTGCTTCGCCCAGTATACTGGCGCGCCATACGGATGGCGTTCTCGTTGGCATCAGCCCCCGCATTGGTGAAAAACACCTTACTAAACCCAGCGGGCGCTTTGGCGATAATACGCTTGGCTGCTTCGCCCCTAGCCAAGTTGGCATGGGCGGGGGCAATGGTACACAGGCTCGCGGCCTGGGCTTGAATCGCGCTCACCACTTTGGGGTGCTGATGGCCGATATTGGTATTGACTAACTGGCTACTAAAATCCAGATACGAGCGCCCCACATAGTCCCATACGCGACACCCTTCAGCCCCTGCAATCACCATGGGGTCTAAACTGCCTTGCTGTGCCCAGGAGTGGAACACATACTGGCGATCTAAGGTGTGTACATAAGTATTATCCACACCGCTTTCGGGTGGATGTGAAGCGGCAATATTGGTATTCATAGCAAGCACCCTAATTAACTCGTATAGAAATAGCGTGCTTGCCAGCCTAGTGAGTCAACCGTTTAGGCTGTAGGGCCAGTCGTTACATACCAGAGGGACAGACGAGTGATGTCACAGTAACAGGCACGAACTGGCTCTAAAGGCTTGAACCAGCGTTGCTTACAGTGATGTCAGAACTCGCCCCATCGCCTTTTAATCATTTAAATAACGTGGAGAGATTGCAATGCCTAGCGTACTTATTACCGGAGCGACGTCAGGGTTTGGTAAAGCGGCTGCCCAGCGCTTTGCCAAAGCGGGCTGGTCATTGATTTTAACCGGGCGACGCGTAGAGCGCCTCAAAGCACTTGAGGAGGAGCTTTCCAAGCAGGTGCCCGTGCTAACGCTGGCGCTGGATGTCCGCGATAGTGACGCGGTGACTGACGCCATTAGCCACTTACCGGAAACGTTTCTGCCGCTGACGTGTTTAATCAATAATGCGGGGTTAGCCCTGGCACCGCAGCCGGCGCAAAAGGTGGCGCTGGAGGATTGGCACACCATGATCGACACCAATATCACCGGGTTGGTCAACGTCACGCACGCGGCGCTGCCGCTGCTGCTGAAAACCGGTAAAGGCGCGAGCATTCTCAACCTCGGCTCGGTGGCGGGACAGTGGCCCTATCCAGGCGGGCATGTGTATGGCGCGTCGAAAGCCTTTGTTCAGCAGTTCAGCTACAACCTACGCTGCGATCTGTTAGGTACTGGCGTGCGGGTCACTGACCTGGCGCCTGGCATGGCAGAAACCGAGTTCACGCTGGTCAGAACGAAAGGCGACCAGGCCGCTTCGGATGCACTTTACCGGGGTACGACGCCACTTCAAGCAGAGGATATCGCCGAGCAGCTTTACTACTTGGCCACGCTGCCCGCCCATATCAACATCAATCGCTTGGAAATTATGACCGTTCGTCAGGCATGGTCAGCGTTTGCGGTTGATCGCGACCCGGCTTAAGCCTGCTGCGCCGATTTTAATAGGCCACCCGTTGAAACGCGATACCGCCCTTGCTCTTTGACTAGATAAAGGGCGTTATCCACTCGCTTCATTACGCTTTTGACCGATTGTTGATACATTCTATTTTACTCATCCTTGTAAAATAGTCGTGCGGTCATGAGGCTCAACGTCAGCCGATCTCGATACCCACAGCCGATAAAGCGCAGGGGTAAAGAAAAACGACACTAGCGTCGCTAAGAGCAGTCCAAAACCAACGGTTTGCGCGAATGGTGGCCATAGCCCACCGGTAGCCAACATCAGCGGAATTAAGCCTGCAAAGGTAGTGACCGTGGTCGAAACAATATGCCGACTGGTGGGGCCACTGATCACCGCCAGCATGGCATCGATATCGCCTCGGCGGGCGGCTTCATCGTCATCAAAGGCAGCAATAATGATAATAGTGGCATTAATCGCTACCCCTACCAGCCCCATAATGCCGACGATAATCACAAAGCCAAACGCATGCCCGCTTAGTAGCAGCGCCACAATGCCCATGCCCATCGCCTGGGCGCCGGCAATAAACACGATGGCGGCCCGCCGAAAGGAGTTAAATGCCAATACCACGGTGGCCACCATGGCTATGACCAGCAGCACCACCGAGGCAAGCAACTTGCCCACGGCATCATCTCGCTCGGCGGCTTCACCACCGGTTTCGATTCGGTAACCAGGGGGCAATTGAAACGCCCCCGACGCCAACGCTGCCTGAAGCTTGGCATCCAACTGAGCCATGGAGACCGCCGGAAGAGCGTCGGCCACCAGGTACCCTTGTACCAACTGCATCCGTTCAGCGTTACGGCGGGTAATCACGCTCCAGGCAGGCGTGAGTGACACCTCTGCCACCGCCGCCAGTGGCAGTCCCTCAGCTACTTGATCGCTGACCAGGCGCAGCGCCGCCAGCTGTTCGGCGTTAGTGCGCCACTCATCGGCGTAGCGCACCCGCACCGGTAGTTGCTGGGTGTCCTCCAGCAACATGCCTGCCGATTGCCCCGAGAGCGCGGCCCCTACTTGTTCCGCTAGCCGCTGCGGCGCTAGCCCCGCATCACTCAGTGCGGTGTGGTCGATATCCAGGGTTAACCTGGGCAAATCACGCTGCATGCCAGCGCGCACATGGGTCACCTGAGGCAGTTGATGCATTAAGCCCGCTAGCTCAAGTCCCAGCGATGACAGCACTGATAGATCATCACCATAGACACGTAGCTCAATCGGGGCTTTAAACGGCGGCCCCTGCTCATACTTGCGCACTACGCTTTGGGCCTGGGGGAAATGCCGATCAAGCGCCTGCTGTAAGGCGGGCACCCGTTCATTAGTGATTTGTAAAGACGCTGTGTCCACGATTAGGTGCAAAAATGCCGGGTTGTGATCCTCATTGGTAAGCACGTTGTAGTACATCATTGGTGCGCTTTCACCGACAAACGCCGAGACGCGGGTGATGCCCGGCAGCTCACGAATCATGGCATCGACTTCATGGGCCAGTGCTTCGGTGTTGGCCATACTGCTGGCGGGGGGCAGGCGCACCTCGATGTGAAACTGGTCGCGGTCTGCGGGAGGAAAAAACGCCACGTCCAGCGTGGGCATCAACGCCATGCCACCCACGGGCACACACAGGGTGATGATCATGGCGGCCCAGGGGTGACGCAGCGCGCTGCGTACCGTACGGCGGAAGCCGCGCTTGAGCATCCCACTGACGCCGTTATTTCGAGGCGTTGGAGGTTTATCAGCGACCCTGGCTAACAGCATGGGTGACAGCGCAGGCACCAGCAGCAGCGAAACCAGATAAGAACTTACCAGTGCGACCATCACCGCCATGGCCAGGGGCCCCACGAACTCCCCCGCAGGGCCTGGCATCAACACAATCGGCATAAACGCCAATATGGTGGTTAAGGTGCTGGCCAGCAGCGGCACCGCTAAGTGGCGTAATGTGTCCCGGGTAGCGGCAAGCGCTGAATCACCTTTCAAAAAGCGCTCGCGCAGGGCGTTGGTCATCACAATGGCATTGTCGACCATCAGCCCCAGCGCCACGATAATACCGGTAATGCTCATCTGGTGAATATCGATACCCAGCGGCTTGAAGAACGCCAGGGTGAGCAGAGCCGTGGCGGGGATCGCCAACCCCACCGTCACCGCCGAGCGCCAGCCCATGGTGATGAACAGGATCGCTACCACCAGCGCTAACCCCATCAGCAGACTGCCAGCCACGTCACTTAAACGCTGGTTGGTGTAACTGGCCTGTTCGAAAACCTCTTCAACCGCGATACCGACAGGCAGCTCATCGGCGAACACCGCCAACTGCTCTTGTGCTTTTTCCACCCAGCTATCAATTCGTTGGCCGGGCGCCATGCGTGCGCCGACATACACCGCTCGTTCGCCGTTAAGCAGTGCCACTGCGGCGGGCGGGTCTTGCACGCCCCGGCGTAGCTCAGCCAACTCGCCAAGTCTTACGGTGTGCCCCTGCCGAGTCGTCACTTCTATCTCGCGTAGCCTATCGAGCGCATCAAACTCACCGCTTAGCCCCACTGTCAGCCGGTGGCCGTCGGTGACCACTTCACCAGCGGTACGTCGTCCATCGCTTGCCTCAATAGTGGCCGCTAATTGCCCGACGGAGAGCCCCAAGGCGTTCAGTTCAAGCGGGTTAACCCTCACCTCAACCTGCTCCCCCGCCACGCCAAAGCGGTGGGTATACTCTGTGCCAGGGACGTTTCTAAACGCTGCTTCCAAACGCTCGGCGTAGCGCTCCATCAGTTGGGGATTGGGCGGGGTATCCAGTGTCCAGCGCAATGCGGCCACGATGCTAAATGCGTAGCCCCGATCATCCAGCAGTTCCGGCGTTTGCACGCCGTCAGGCAGGGTAGGGGCGACATCGGCCAGCTTGTCGCGCACGCGGCTCCACACCGGCGTTACATTGGTCACGGCATCCTCAAGCTCAAGGCTAATCACCGCAATGCCCTGGCGTGAGGTGGATTCCAGCACGTTAATCTCAGCGATGGTGCGTAGCTCATCCTCAATGGGACGCGCCACTAAAGCTTCGACCTGCTCGGGGGTGGCGCCAGGAAAAGGCGCAAGCACGGTGGCCATGCGCGCCACCAAATGGGGGTCTTCCGCGCGTGGCAGCGTTTGAATGGCCGACAGCCCGGCGACAACGAGAAGGCCCAGGGCTAGCGCTAACAGTCGACGGTTAAATAACCACTCAAGGCGCTTCATAGGCCACTTCCTCGCTTAGCGTGACCTGCTGACCTGGCGTTACACGGTGGGTGCCACCGGTAATCAGCCGCATGCCCGACGCCAGCGTGCCGCGTACAAAGGCCTGGTCTCCTTCGCTATGCAATAGCTCCACGCTGGCCTGGGCCACACGGTAGTGATCGTTCTCTAACGGCTCGGCCACCAATACGTTCCACAGGCCACGGTCGGCGGCTTGCAGGGAATCCAACGGCACCCAGTATCCGTTTGCGGGCTCTGTGATCTTGTAGCGCAGCTCTGCCAGATCGCCGGGCACGGCATGGTCTGGGGTTTCCAGCGACACCACCAGCGTCTGGGTGCGACTGTCGCTATCAACCTGGGGGAGCCGAGCACGTACCTTACCGCTGACTTCCTCACCATTCACCATCAGCTCAACGGCTTCACCTGGCGTAAACGTCGCGGCCAGCGCTGCGGGTAGGCCAAGATGCGCTTCTAACTGCTCGACATCGATAAGATCGAAAGCGGTAGTGCCGCTACTCACCAAGCTGCCGACACTGACATGGCGCTCGATCACTCGTCCGCCGAAGGGCGCTTTTAACGTGCTGTCATCCAAATCGGCGGTAAGGCTATCGCGCTCGGCTGCCAGCGCCGCCAGGCGAGCCTGGAGGGTCAGTCGATCTGTCCGGGCCTGATCCAGCGCCGTGCGGCTGGCAAAGTTATTCTGGTTTAGCTGCGCTTCACGCTCCTCCTGGCGCTGAGCCAGGGCGAGGCTGGCACGGGCTTCTTCACTGCGTGCAGCTACCTCTGCTAAGCGGCTTTCCAATCGACGGGTATCCAGCGTGGCAAGCACATCCCCCTGTTCAACAGCATCGCCTCTGTCTGCTGACACAGCACTGACCCGCCCCGCGGGTTCGAACGCCAGCGATACCGACTGGCGCGCCACCACACGTCCGGTTAAGCGCACATCGCGTTGCAGTTGCTCGGCTTGCTCCAGGGCCTTGGTCGACACCTGTAACAGGGCGTTATCAGCGCCTTGCTGGCGGGTCTGTTGAGCACTGCTGTGCTGACTGGAGAGAGAAAACACCGTCGCCAGTGTGCCACCTACCATCAACAGCGCCGCCAGCGTGCCGCGAAACCGGTGGTTCCAGGAAGTTTTTAGAGGAGTGCCCATGTTCGCCTCGAAATGGTTTATTCTTGAACGATACCGTTCACTATAATATTTGTACGCTCACGTTCAATATTTATTTACTCAATAGCCCGGATTGCACCGAATGACAGAGCCCCAACATACATCGCCTGAACCAAAGCGCCGCGCTGGACGACCCAAGGATATGGCTAAACGGGATGCCATGATGGATGCGGCGACGTGTCTGTTTTTTCGCCACGGTTTAGAGGGGGTAACGATGGAAGCCGTTGCCCGGGAAGCGGGGGTTTCCAAAGTCACAGTCTACGGCCACTTTGTGACCAAAGAGGCACTGTTTGGCAGTGTGATACGTCGCGAAACCGAAATCATCCGCAGGGGATTAGATAAACTGCCCGACACCCACGAGGGGGTTCGCCAATCATTGATCGAAGTCGGCATGAGCTTAGTGCACTTTTTGTTGGAACCCCATGTCTTGGCGGTTGAGCGGGTGATGAACACTCAGGGAGAGCAGCACCCTGAGCTGCTACAGGCTTTTTTTGAGGCAGGCCCTTGGGCCACTAAGCAGTGGCTGCAGGAGAAATTGGAGGGACTAGCCCAAACCGGGCATTTAACGCTTGGCACACCCACGCTTGCCGCCAGCCACCTGTGCAGTATGTGGCAAGGCATGTTGGTCACAGAAGTCCGCATGGGCGTTCGCCACCTCCCCAGCGATGAAGAGCTGCATCATCAGGTCAGTAGCGCCGTGGATGTGTTTTTGGCGGCGTATGGGACGCCCTGTAGAGATAATAACGGTTGAGTCACCCTCTACCTTAACGCTGCTCAAGCACACCGATTAGTGCGGGTATTGGCAGGCTTTGATCCTCTACCGATTTATACAGGTTGCGGACGGCTTCAGCGATACCTCCCTCCACGGCAAGGTCTTCGGTCATCGTGTGGTAATAACCAAGATCCTTGCTGGCATTGGCAACGCTAAACTTAAAGCCTGAAGGGTCATTATCAGCGATATAGGGGCGCAGCCGCTCGAGTACTACCCCACCGCCACCACCTGCGCCAAGCACTTCAAGCAAGGCGGTATCGCTGATGCCTGCTTTACGTGAAGCGACAGTGGCCTCCGCCAATACCGCAGAAAACCCAAGCGAAACAAAATTATGCAGCAGTTTAAGGGTATGCCCCGCGCCCACATCGCCCGCATGGGCAATATTTTCGGCAAAGCCCTGCAGCAGAGGCAGCGTTTCATCGAACAGTGCCTTCGGCGCACCGACAATCAAGTTGAGCCGCCCTTCAGCCGCTTCTTTGGGGGTGCGCGTCATGGCGGCATCCATAAAGCGCCCGCCAGCCTCTGTGACTCTGGCAGCGACCTTTTCTGTTGAACTGGGCAGCGCAGTGGAGCAATCCACCACGACACAACCGGGCTTTAACCCCGCTAATACGCCGTCGGGTTCAAACAACACGGCTTCTACTTGAGGCGAGCCGGTGACGCATAAAATCACCACCTCAGCACTCTGGGCCACCTCTCGTCCTGTATTCAACGCGATGGCACCGGCTGCCAATAGCTCATCTGCTGGCTGGTTACCGGAGTGGTTCAGAAAACTGACCTGATGGCCTGCGCGTAGCAGGCTACTCGCAATCCCATGGCCCATGAGGCCCACGCCGACGATGCCTACTTGGCTGACTGATGTCATTGTTATCACCTTAAAGCTGGTTCGTCCGTTAATGTTTAATCGCGATAGTTTTAATCTGTGTGTAGCTTCGCAGGCCCTCAAAGCCTTTTTCCCGACCGTGCCCGGAACGGCCAACACCACCAAATGGTAGCTCTACACCACCGGCGGCACCGTAGTTATTGATGAATACCTGACCGCTGCGAATCCCTTTGGCCAAACGGAGCTGGCGGCCACCATCGCGCGTCCAAATACCGGCACAGAGTCCAAAATCGGTGGCATTAGCCAGCGCCAGAGCTTCCGCTTCGTCCTCAAACACCTGCACCACCAGCACTGGGCCAAACAGCTCTTCTTGAAGCACTTCATGCCCTTCGGGAATATCGGTGAGTAGTTGAGGCACGACGAAGTGGCCGCCACTTGGCGCGCTTGCCGCTAACTGGCCTTTTGCCGCCACGCGAATACCGTCGGCTTCGGCGGCCGCCAAGCGCGCTTCCAGCTTGGCTTTTTGACGCGCATTGATCAGTGGGCCACAGTCAGCGTCCGCTTCGCCGGCATCACAGCGCAGGGCAGCGAAGCGCTCGCTGAGGTTAGCAACCACGCTTTCTGCGATCTCCCGCTGCACCAGCAAACGGCTGCCTGCAGAGCAGGTCTGTCCGGCATTCTGGATAATGCCTCGCACCACCGCAGGAAGCGCGGCATCAAGATCCGCATCAGCAAACACTAACTGAGGAGACTTACCGCCAAGTTCCAGGGTGACGGGTACATGATGCTGCGCGGCCGCCTGAGCGACATAGGTGCCGGTCTCTGGCGAGCCGGTAAAGGAGAGATGATCAATGTTTGGGTGGGCAGCGAGGGCAGCACCCGCTTCAGCACCAAGCCCTGGCACCACGTTGAGTGCACCCGCCGGAAGGCCATGATCCACTGCCAGTTGCGCTAAACGCAGTACGCTTAAACAGGCATCCTCCGCGGGCTTGAGCACAACGGTATTACCCGCGGCCAGCGCCGCCGCTACGCAGCGCCCGAAGATCTGCGATGGGTAGTTCCAGGGAATAATTTGCGCACACACGCCGTAGGGCTCACGCAGGGTCATGACCGCGAAGTCGGTCTCAAAGGGGATGGTTTCACCGTGAAGCTTGTCCGCCGCACCGCCATAGAAGCGAAAGTAGCGTGCGCAGGCACCAATATCGCCCCTGGCTTGAGTCATAGGCTTCCCGGTATCAGCACACTCAAGCTGTGCCAGTTGCTCGTGATGCGCCTCGATAATATTTGCAAAGCGTAGCAACCATTCGCTGCGCTGCCGGGCAGACCAACTCGCCCACTCGCCCAATTGGCCGGAAAACGCCTGGTGTGCCGACTTAACGGCTGCCTTTACGTCACCCTCCTGGCTACGTGCTATACGTGCCAAAGGCTCACACGAAGCTGGTGCTTCTACTTGTAAGGTAGTGGCCGTATCAACCCACTCACCACCAATCAGCGCCTGCTGAGGCGGTAACACTAATGCATCTTGCATATCGCACTCCTTTAATTGTCATTGTTCGGGTAATGCTAAAAAGCGACAGGATTCAGTAAAAAATTAACCGTAAAAAGCAGTCACCAGCCCCATGGAAATCCACGGCATATAGGTAATCGCCATTAGGCAGGCCAATACCACCAGCACAAAGCGCACCAGCCATGGCAGCATTTGATCGATCGAGATTTTGGCAACCGCACAGGCAGCAAAGAGGTTTACGCCGAGCGGCGGCGTAATCATGCCAAGCGCCAGATTAACCACCATCACCAGCCCAAAATGGACGGGGTGGATGCCAAACTGCATTGCAATCGGGGTCAATATCGGTGCCAACACCAGAATAGCGGCGGAAGTTTCGATAAACATGCCGACAACCAACAGCAATGCATTGACCACCAGCAAAAACATCAGAGGATCATTGATGGTGCTGGTGACCAGAGTGGCAATTTGCGCGGGCAGCCCCGTTCGGCTTAGCAGAAAGCTGAAGAGCGAGGCGGCGGCAATAATCAGCATGACAGCAGCTGTTGAGACAACGCTCTGGCGCATAATCGGCCACAGGTCATCGACCTTCAGTTCACGGTAGTAGAAACCGCCCACGATCAGGGCAAAAAATACCGCCACGGCGGAGGCTTCAGTCGGGGTAAATATCCCGCCATAGATACCGCCAATCACGACCACCGGCATCAGCATAGCCACCCAGGCACGCTTTACCGAGATCATAAAGCCGGTGCTGTCTTTATAGTCGTCCTTGCCGTAACCGCGCACCTTGCAGAACAGGTAGAGAAAGAGTATCAGCGCGCTGCCAATCAATATGCCGGGGCCAATGCCGGCGAGGAACAGCTGCCCAATGGACGTATCGGTGCTCACGCCATAAAGAATGAGAGGAATCGACGGGGGTATAAGCACGCCCAGCTCAGCGGATGACGCCTGAATGGAGGCAGCCAGGGGCTTAGGGTAGCCATGTTTTACCATCGCCGGAATCAGGATGGCGCCAATCGCGAAGGTGGTGGCCACACTGGAGCCTGACACCGCCGCAAACATCATGCAGGTCAGTACGCAGGACATGGCCAAGCCACCCTGCACCTTCCCCACGATAGATTTGGCTAAGTCCACCAAGCGCTGGGAGATGCCCCCTGCGGCCATCAAATTCCCGGCAAGAATAAAAAATGGGATCGCCATGAGCGGGAATTTATCAATACCGATAAACATCTGCTGCGGCACCAGCAACAGTGGCAAGCGAGTAAAGAATTCGATGCCGATAATTGACGCCAGGATAATCGAAATCGCGATCGGCACGCCGAAGGTGAATAGAATGATCAGCGACAGGCCAATAACCATATTCATGACTGCGCCCCTCCTTTAGGGAGATGGCCATCTTCAACCAACGCCTTCTCAGGAGTAATTTCGCTATTCTCCGGCCCTACCTTTTCACGTCCACTGAGCTGCGCTAAAAGCCGAGCCGCAACAGCCACAATGGCAAAACTTGAACCCGTGGGAATCGCCGCATAGGCCCACGACATCGAAATATTCATTCCCGACATGGTTTGATTGCTCACCCGCATCGTCATTTGGATGCCGTAATGGATCAGCACCCCAAGCACCAGCAGGCAGCACACCACAATGAGCACCTCTAAAAGAGTGAGAAAACGCGCAGGTACCACTTTATAAACGACCTCCACCGCCATCATGTAACCGCCCCGAAAGGTGGCGGCAGCGGCCATAAATACGCACCAGATCATGGCAGCGCGGGAGGCGACTTCCGTCCAGGTAGAAGGGGCGTTAAACACAAAGCGGGTGAGCACCTGATAAAAGCTGAGGGTTACCGATATCGCCAGCATGACCACTGCAATCAGCATTGCAAGCCGGGTTAACTGATGCTCAAAACGAAGAAATACCGCTAGCATAAGAGATCACCATGCCAAAGCGGCCTCCGGCTACGCCGAAGGCCGGGGAGGAAGAAGCGCTCAGCAACTGCTGGCTTTGTCCTGAATGCGCTCCAGCATTTCGGTGCCGTACTCAGAAGTAAATATCTCATAGGCGGGCTGAACCGCTTCCTGGAAAGGAGCAACATCAATGTCGGTCTTTACCGTCATACCATTCTCTTCCAGCAGCGCCACGCCTTCACGCTCTAGCCGCGAGACCTCTTCACGGGTTGCTTCAGCAGATGCGACAGCGGCTTCCCTAAACCAGCCACGCTCTTCGTCACTTAAGCCATCTAGCAGAATCGGCGACCCCAGGACGATGGCCGGCGAATAGACGTGCCCGGTTAATGAGAGGTAATCCTGCACTTCCCAGAAGTTGGTGGCGACGATGACCGTAATCGGGTTCTCCTGGCCATCGACGGTACCCTGTTGAAGTGCCGTGAACAGTTCCGGGAAGGCCATCGGTGTTGGCCGAGCACCCATCTGGCGGAAAGCCTCCTGATGCACCTCGTTCTCCATGGTGCGAACGCGCAGGCCTTCAGCATCTGCTGGTGTGGCGATTTCTCGCTGGCTATTGGTCAGATGGCGGAAGCCATTCTCTGTCCAAGCCAGGCCGATCAAATCGTGATCGCCCATTTTTTCCAGTAGTTCGTCGCCAAGCTCACTATCCAGTACGCAGCGCGCTTGGTCGTAGTTCTCAAACAGGAACGGCAGGTCGAGCACATAGGTTTCAGGAACGAAGTTACCTAGCGGGCCGGTGGAGGTAATCACCACATCGACGGTGCCGATTTGCAGCCCTTCGATCATCTCCCGCTCGCCGCCCAGCGACCCCGAGGTGTGCTCGGTCACCGTAAATTCGCCATCCGACAAACGCTCCAGCGCCTCTTTAAAGGCGTCGGCGCCCACTGAGTAGTGGGAGCTGTCTGAAAGGGTGTGCCCCAGGTTCACTTCCGTCGCCGCGTTGGCTTGTAGTGCAATACCGACGGTAGCAATACCACTAATCGCCGCCACCAGGGCATGGCATGTAATTGTGGGTGTCGTTGTAGAGTGTTGCTTAGTCATTGAAGTGCCCTCTTTATGTTGTTGTGAGGGTGGAGTTTGGAGCGACACACGCTATTGCTAGCGTCGCCCCAGGTTTTGTCTGCCGCATGCGGCAGACCGGAACTCACGACGGTTCAGTAACGAATGCATCAATAATCTGTTTAAAGTTGTCATCGCCCACAAAACCAAGCTGCTTGGCTTTCGCGGTTTCAAAACGCGCCGGCCAGCTCGCCACAATGGCTTCAATGCGCGGGTCAGGCTCATGGCGTACCAGCGCAAGCGCTTGCTCGCCGGCCACATCGCGCAGTGCTGCCAGCATATCGGCCACCGTGACGGTAATGCCGGGTAGCATAAAGGCACGAAAAGGGGCTAGGGCTTCGCTTGGTACTTCCGCACCATGGATCAGCGCCGCCACCACTCTGCCCGGTGACATCACAAACATCGGCAGCTCGGTAGGCACCGGGCAAACCGCCTCTTCGCCCTTGAGCGGCTCACGTAGGATGCTGGAAGCAAAGCTGGAGGCCGCAGCATTAGGGCGGCCGGGTCGAATCACAATCGTCGGTAGGCGCAGCACTAGCCCATCAATAAGTCCTCGGCGGCTGTAATCGTTGATGAGCAGCTCGCACATGGCTTTTTGTGTACCGTAGGAGTTTTGCGGATGGAGTGCCGTCATATCATCCAGTACCTCCGGCAACTCACCGCCATAAGCCGCCACGGAGCTGGCCATAATCAAGCGAGTATCGGATAGCTCCTGCTCCTGGCAGCCTTCCAGCAGCGCCCGCGTGGCATCGAAATTCACCCGCATACCAAGTTCCAAATCGGCTTCTGCGGCGGAGCTTACCACCGCCGCCAGATGGTAGATCACATCGGGGCGCTGCTCTAACACGCTATCCAGCGCGCCGGGTTGGGTAATATCCAGCGCCACTGATGTCACAGCAACGCTTCCCGCTGCAGGCTGCGGCGCTTCGATCTGGTCAATCAGTGTCAAGCGCGTAATGGGCTGTTGGCGAAGCTCACCGCGTTCAAGCAATTGCTTGACTAAACGCTGGCCGAGAAACCCAGCAGCACCGGTAATGGCAATATGCATCGTGAGGATCCTGTTGTAGTTTTGTTATTGTTCATTCAGTTGGGGCCGATCAGTGGGAGTCGAGCAGATAGTGCCGATCAGTGTGTGGTTAGGCCCCACACCTCGCCCCACCCCAGCCCCGCGCGAGTGTCAGCCTGGGGGCGATACTCGCAGCCGATCCAGCCGCTATAGCCCAGCGCGCTTAAGCGCTCGAAGATGGCCGGGTAACGCACCTCCCCCACATCCGGCTCGTGGCGCCCAGGTACGCCTGCGACTTGAATATGCCCGATGGCGCTGAACTGGCGTTCAAGGTGGCGAATCAGGTCGCCGTCCATAATTTGGCAGTGGTAGAGATCAAACTGTAGCTTTAGATTTTCTGCCCCTACTTCTTCCAATACCGCCATGGCCTGGGCCTGGCGAGAGAGAAAAAAGCCGGGCATATCGCGCGTATTAATCGGCTCGATCAGTATCTCTCGGCCAACTTTCGCCGCCTCTTCCGTAGCAAAATGCAGATTGCGGATATAGGTGGCGTGGTGTTCAGCCTGGGTCGAGGCATCGGCACCTTCCGGGAGCAGCCCCGCCATGGCATGCACCCGAGGGCAGTTGAGCGCCTCGGCGTAACGTAGCCCTTCAATCACCGAGTCACGGAACTCCCCTTCTCGGCCCGGCAAGCTCGCCAAGCCTCGTTCACCTGCATCCCAATCGCCTGGCGGCAGATTAAACAGCACTTGCTCCAGTTGGTGCTTGTTCAGCGCATCTCTTAACTCATCGGCGGCATAGGCGTACGGGAACAGGTACTCAACGCCTTTAAAGCCCGCCTTCGCAGCAGCGGCAAAGCGATCCATAAAGGCGTGCTCGTTAAACAGCATGCTGAGGTTGGCGGCTAATCGAATCATCGTGGTGCTCTTGTTGTTCAGTACGTCATTGTTAAGTACGTCGTTAATCCCGTGGAAAGCGCGCTTCCAGCTCCGCCACCTGTTCCGGCGTTAGCCCTCGCGGGTTTTCACCCCGTAGCAGCAGGTAGAGCTTGGCGGTTTCTTCCAATTCTTCGGTGGCGTAGATCGCTGCCTCGAGGTTTTTACCCGCCACCACCGGGCCGTGGTTAGCCAGCAATACCGCGCTGTGTTTGCCCGCTAACCCCCGCACTGCATCGCCCAGTTTGGGGTCGCCAGGAATGTGATACGGCACCAGCGGCAGTTTCCCCACCCGCATCACGTAGTAGGCAGTGAGTGGTGGTATGCAGTCGCAGGGATCTACGCCCGGCAGGCAAGAGACCGCCACCGAGTGAGTGGAGTGCAGGTGCACAATCGCGCCGGATTGCGGGCGCTCCTCATACATCGCCATATGCAAAAACTGCTCTTTGGTGGGCGAGTCGCCACTCATCAGTTGGCCGTTACTGTCCAAATGAGAGATTCGCGCAGGATCCAGCCGCCCCAAGCATGCGTTAGTGGGTGTCATCAGCCAGCCGCCATCGTCCAGGCGCACGCTGATATTACCGCTAGAGCCCATGGTCAGGCCGCGGTCAAACAGCGACTTGCCCAGGGTGCTGATCTGCTCCCGCAAACTGTTTTGGGGATGGCGATGCAAGTGGATGCTCATACCAGCACCTCAAACGCCCGGGTAAAGAAATCGACACCACCAAAGTTGCCAGATTTCAGCGCCAGCGACAGCGGCACTTCGCGACCCGTCATGAAAGTTTGCGTCCAGGGCACGCCGGGGTCGATCTGCTCACCAATGCGCAGAGTGGTAATGCCCAACGCCGAGACTACTGCACCTGACGTTTCGCCCCCGGCGACCAGCAACCGGCCAACGCCTTCATCTACAAGCTTGACAGCCAACTGGCTCAGCGCCTCTTCCACTAACGCACCCGCATGCGCAACGCCAAGGGCTTGCTGGGCGGCGTTAACCTTTTCAGTATCAGCCGAGGCATAGAGCAGTACCGGCGCCTCTTGAGATAAGCGCTTGCGGGCAAAGGCCAGCGCCTGCTCCTGCTGTTGTCCTTCTTCGGCCAACGCCAAGGGATCCAGGGCGAAGCCACCAGCAGGGTGCTTGGCCAGAAAATCCGCCACCTGGGACAGCGTGACCCGGGAGCAACTACCGGAGAGCACCAGCGCACCGCCCGAGGCAGGCGATAAACGCCCCGGCTCACTGATCGTGCCCAGCCAGCCCTGGGCACGATACTGGGCGGGCAACGCCTGCCCTAGCCCTGAACCGCCGGTGACCAAGGGCATCGCAACCGTAGCTTCGGCAAGTACATCCAGATCCTGCTCATCCAGGGAATCACAGATCACATGGCGAACCCCCTGATCTGCCAGCATCGTTAAGTGAGTGCGGGTCGCCTCTGCGCCTTGAACCAGCACCGCGCGGTTGGCTAAGCCCACCGGGTGCGGCGTTTGGCGGGCGAGTACTCGCACGAGATCCGCGTCCTGCATGGGGTTCAGTGGGTGGTGCTGCATACCGCTGTCGTTGAGCAAGCGGTCGCCCACAAACAGATGGCCTTGGTAGACCGTACGGCCGTTAACCGGGAAGGCGGGCACTATCACCGTCTGGTACGCGTCCAGGGCTTCCAGCAGCGCATCCGCCACCGGGCCGATATTGCCCTGGTCGGTGGAGTCAAAGGTGGAGCAGTACTTGAAGAACAGCTGCCGGGCGCCCTGCTGGCGAAGCCACTCAAGGGCAGCCAGTGAGTCCGCCACGGCTTCGTCTACTGGGCAGGAACGCGATTTCAGCGCCACGACCACTGCATCGATATCAGCGAGGTCGATTTCTTGCTGGGGCACGCCAATCACCTGCAGGCAGCGCATACCGCCGCGCACCAGGTTATTGGCAAGGTCGGTCGCTCCAGTGAAGTCATCGGCAATAGCGCCCAGTACGATGTTCGCTCCCATCCCCATTTTATTAGGCTCCCTGGGCGTCGTTGGCAGCTTCTGGCAACGCGATGCCCGATAACCGCTGGTAGACTTTAATCACTGCCGAGTCATCTTCGCGACCAAAACCTGCACCGCTGGCAGCGGTAAACTGCTGCAGAGCGCTGGACGCTACCGGTGTTGCCAATGCCAGCTCGCGGCCGGTTTGATGCACAATGTTGAGATCTTTGACGAAGATATCCACCGCCGAAAGCGGCGTGTAGTCACCACTCAGGATATGCGGCACGCGGTTTTCGAACATCCAGGAGTTGCCCGCCGAGTGGGTAATGACGTCATATATCACCTCTGGGTCGAGCCCCATGCGAATGCCCAGCGCCATGGCCTCAGCAGCGGTGGCGATATGCACACCTGCCAGCAGTTGATTGACCAGTTTCATACTTGAGCCAACGCCAGGCGCATCGCCAAGGCGATAAACCTTGGCAGCCATGGCGTTTAGCACCGCTTCGGCGTAGGTAAATGCCTCCGTTGCCCCGGATGCCATTACCGATAGTTCACCACTTTTGGCTTTAGCAGCACCGCCGCTAATCGGCGCATCCAGCAGCAGCAAGCCCTCTGCCGCCACACGCTCACCAAGCTGTTTGGCCTGACTGGGCGCCACCGTGGCGCACTGTATGATCAGACTGTCTCGAGCCAAGTGGCTTACCACACCCTGCTCACCGAACAGCACTTGCTCAACCTGCGCCCCGTTAACGACAACCACCAACACGATATGGCAGTGAGCAAGCTCGGCAGGAGTGGCTACGCTTTGCCCCCCTGCTGCCACGAAGGCATCGCGTGCCCCAGCGGAAATATCACACCCGGTCACATTAAAGCCCTGCTTGAGCATAGCGGTGGCCGTACCCATGCCCATGGCGCCCAGGCCAATAAGACCTACTTGAAGTGATTGCTTATCGTGTTGGCTCACCTAACGGCACCTCTTTGTTGTTGAGACAGTGGTTGAGACGGCTGTTGAGACTGTTGCTGAGATCGTTGTTGTGTTTGTCGCTCTCGTCGCAGTGCAATTAGAAGCTAAATGGTAGCGCTGTCATGATAGCGCTACCATTCGTTTTAGATTATTGTTGGCGTTACGACAAGCTGAAAATCAGGGACGTGCGACCAATGTCTAAAGACTCGCCCAACGCTGCCTCTCCCAGCCCTGCCAGGCAGCGCCGAAGCTCCGACCAAGTCACGCTCAGCCAAGTGGCGCAAGCGGCAGGGGTATCACCGATTACCGCATCTCGAGCACTGAACAACCCTGATAAGGTCAGCGATAGTGCACGCCTGAGTGTTCTACAAGCCGTAGAGCAATTGGGCTACGTGCCCAACTTGGTAGCCGGTAGCCTGGCCTCCTCCCGCTCGCGGCTGATTGCGGTGATTGTGCCGTCGCTGATCAATAGCGTGTTTGTGGAGGTCATCAAGGGGCTGCAGGAAACGCTGGAAGCCGAGGGCTACCAGATACTGCTGGGTAACACCGACTACGATCTAGACCGCGAGTATCAATTGGTGCGCACTTTTCTGGGCTGGTCATGCTCTGCACTGGTCACCGCTGGGCTGCGCCATAACAAGGCGTGTCATACGTTGCTGGCGAACTGGGATCACCCCATTATGGAGGTGATGGAGCTGGGCAAAGGCATGGATCTTAACGTTGGTCTGGATCACGTGGCGGCAGGCCGCTGCATGGCCGGCCATCTTATCGAAAAAGGCTACCGCCAGATTGTTTATGTAGGCGCCCGGCTCTCGCAGGATTATCGCGCCAGCATGCGTTACGAAGGCCATAAAGCGGTACTAAAGGAGAAAGGGATCGACGCCCCACTACTGGAACTAGATACCCTGGGCAGCCTACAGGCGGGCGCTGAAGGACTGGCCCAAGTGCTCGCGCAATACCCTCATACCCAAGCCATTCACTTTGCCAACGACGACTTGGCGGCAGGCGCCCTGCTGGCGGCTCAACGTCAAGGGCTAAGCGTGCCAGGGGATATCGCCATTGCCGGGTTTAACGGCCTGCCCCTTGGTCAGCACGTAACTCCTCAGCTCACTACCATTCTTTCACCCAGAGAAGAGATGGGCCGCTTAGCCGCCAAAGAACTCATCCGGCGTCTAAGCGGTAAAAACGTCTACCGCCGCCAGCACGATGTGGGCTTTACGCTCCAAACCGGCGGGAGTACTTAGGCCGTCTCAGCGCTCATATCGCTGGCGGTTGACCAAGAATTTCCAAGCCTGATCCCAGCTCGTTTTCAATCGCCTGACCGATTGCCAGCAGGCTGGCGTCTTGCCAAGGCCCCGCCAGCACTTGTAGGCCAACAGGCATACCTGCGGCGTCTTTCCCAACCGGCAGCGTTAAGGCACACAGGCCTAGGAAATTAGCGATCACCGTGTTGCGCAGGGCATGCATGTTGGCTTTGGGATAGGCACCTTCGGGCTGAAGACTCTCGATAGTGGGCGGGGTAATCGCCACCGTGGGAGTAAGGACTGCATCTACATCGGCCATGCGAGCGGCAGCAGAGGCGGCAAGCGAGTCCAGCACCGTGCGACGACGCACATACTCCCAGGCAGGCATGTCATCTGCCGCTTTAACGCGGGCGGCGACGTTAGGATCCAGGGAGTCAATCATCTCGGGTAGCTCGGTGTTTAGAAACGCTGCCAATTCCGGTGCAGCCACACCGCCCAGCTTGAAGAGTTCGTACGCTTCGTCGATGCCGGGCAACTCGAGGGTCACTATTCGCGCCCCGGCGGCTTCCAGTTGCTTAATGGCAGCACGTACGGTTTCCGCGATACCTGGACTGCAGTCGTCCCAGAAAAACGTTTTTGGCACCCCAAAGGTCAACCCGGCAAGCGTCGGTGTTGCTGGCATGCGATCATCCTGACCGCTAAGGCCGCCATCCAACGCATCGAACGCAAAGGCAAGGTCATCGACCCGCAGCGCCAGTAACCCTGGGGTATCCAGCGTGCTTGAAAGCGGTACGATCTGCTCGGTCGACCAGCGCCCGGCGGTGGTTTTCAGGCCTACTACGCCGGTCATTGAGGCGGGAATACGCACTGAACCGGCGGTGTCGGTGCCTAATGCCAAACTTGCCGTACCGCCCACCAGTGAAACGCCCGCGCCGGAGCTTGAGCCACCAGGCGTGCGGTGCTGATGTGCATCCCACGGGTTGCGTGGTGCTCCCCAATGGGCATTGGTGCCCAAGCCGCCAAAGGCAAACTCAACGGAGTGGGTTTTACCCATCACAGAAGGCAGCTGTTTCAATAGCGTGCTCACCACCGGGCCGGGACGCTCCCAGCGCTTCGGCAGGCGTTGAGAAGAGCCCGCATAGGTGGGTAGCCCAGTCACGGCGTAGATATCCTTGATCGATACCGTCATGCCCATTAGCGCCCCCGCATCACCACCCTGGGCGAGCACCGCATCGGCAGCTTTTGCCATTGCCAGTGCCTGCTCGCCGTTCCAGGTGAGGTAGGCGTGGTCGTGTTTGCCGCGCTGCTGATAAGCAGCGATTGCCGCTTCGGCCAGCGCGGTAGCGGTCAGCGTGCCCGCCCGCAGCCGCTCGCGCTGCTCACGCAACGGTAGAAAAATGGGTGAATCCTGCATGCTTTACGTACCTCTGTGGGTGCTTAACGCACTTCAAAAATCGCTTCGACTTCCACCGCCGCATTGCCGGGTAGTGTCGCTACCCCAATGGCGGTTCTAGCATGACGCCCCGCATCGCCAAACAGCGCGACAAAAAGCTCAGACGCGCCGTTAATGACCAACGGCACATCATGAAAGCCCGGCGCCACATTGACGAACCCATTCATGCGCACGCATCGCACCACGCGGGGAAAATCGCCATCAACGGCATCGCTGAGCGAGGCCAGTAGATTCAAGGCACACGCCTGGGCCGCCAGCTTGCCGGTTTCAAGATCGAACTCAGCCCCTACCTTGCCGGGATAGAGAACATCACCGTCACGCTCGCAAATCTGCCCGGCTAAAAACAGCTGGCTGCCCAACTGAGACCAGGGCAGAAACATGCCACGCGGCCTTGGAATCGCCGGTAACGTAAGGCCCTGCTCCGCCACCGCTTGTTCAATCGTTTTGCTCATGGTTCGTTGTCCTTATTGTTTAGCTTCATTAAACCAGCTGTTAATAGATTAACGAGGGCAGCCAGGTACTCAGCCACGGTATATAGGTGATGATGATCAGCGCTAACAGCATCAAGCCAATCAGCGGCAAACAGGCCTTGAACACTTCCTGCAGCGACATCTTGGAGATCGCCATGGCGACAAACAGGTTCAACCCTACCGGCGGCGTAATCATCCCCACCGAGAAGTTGATCAGCGTGATCACCCCAAAATGCACCGGGTCCACGCCTACCTGGGCCGCAATCGGTTGCAGCAGTGGCGAGAGCACAATGATGGCCGAGGCGCTATCGAGGAAGAAGCCAGCAACGATCATCACGACATTAAACAGCGCCATGACCTGAAACGGATCGTCTGTCCACGACAGCACCTCACCTGCCAGTTGGCTAGGCGTACCGGTAATGGCGAGCAGCCAAGAGAAAGCAGAGGCACCTGCGGTAATCAGCAGCAGCGTCGCGGAAATCAATCCAGAGCTTCTTAGTGTTCCCACCAGTTCCGTTACGTTAATGGTGCGATAAACCACCATGCCGACAAACAGGCCATATACGCAGGCGACCGCCGCCGATTCGGTCGGGGTAAAGACGCCACTGTAGATGCCCCCCAGCAGAATCACCGGCAGGCCAAGGCCCCAGGCAGCATCTTTAAAGGCTACCAAGATTTGCCTCAGCGAGGGGAAAGGGGCGCGCTCATAGCCTTTGATGCTGCTAAAGACGATGCAGTAGGCGATGAGAATCGAAGCGATCACAATGGCAGGCAGCAGGCCCGCTGCAAACAGCCGCCCCACTGAAGTACCGGTCACTGAGCCATAGATAATCAGCGCAATACTCGGCGGCACGATCGGCCCCAAGGTACCGGCGGTGGCGATCAACCCAATCGCAAAGCGCTTATCGTAGCCAGCAGCGACAAGTGCCGGGAACATGATCGAGCCAATCGCCACCACCGTGGCGGGGCTTGAACCGGAAATGGCCCCGAAGAAGAGACATGACAGCACCGTGGCCGCTGCCAAGCCCCCTGGCACCCACCCTACCAACGCCTTGGCAAGATTGATCAACCGGTCGGAAAGCCCGCCAATCCGCATCAGCTCCGCCGCCAGGATAAAGAACGGAATCGCCATCAGCGAAAAGTTGTTCATGCCGGTAAACATGCGCATCGGCACGATGACCGGATTGGTAGCGCCAAAGAACTCAATGGCAAGAAAGACCGCCAAAGCCAAGGAAGCAAAGATGGGCAGCCCAAGCAGCAGAACGGCAAAAAAGATCGGTAATAATGCAGTAATCATGGTCACCCTCCAGGGTTAAATGAGCTTATCCGACTCAGCCACAAGCTCTTCGGAGAGACTCACCGGAGGCTTTTTCCAGACTTCATTGATGACCCATAGATAACGCAGAATCAGCAGCACACCGGAAACGCCAATCGGCAGATAGAACCATGCCATCGGCAGGCGAAGTGCAGCGGTTAACTGTCCGCGATCCAGCGTGCTGAAATAGAGAACAAAACCGTAATAGGTCATAAAGCCAGCGAACACGATACCGATCAGTGCTGCGATCATGTGCAGCCAGCGGTTCACAGCAGGCGAGGCGATGGCATTCAGCACATCCACCGAAATATGCGTGCCATGGCGCACACCCATACTGGCACCTACAAAACTCATACAGATAATGGAGTAAATAACGACTTCTTCAGCCCAAAATAGCGAACCGCTAAAGCCGTAGCGATACACGACTTGGATGGTGGTGAGGATGGTCGCAATCGACATGAAAACGACCATCGCCACACTTTCCAAGCGATCAAGACATTTGTTGAGCGCTTCGAACATGAGATATCCACACCCTGAAAGGGGTAAGAAGAGAAGAGCCAGGTCTTAGTAGACCAGGTGGATCAATACTCGATACCCACAGCGTCATATACTTTATGCAGCAACTCCGTGGTGACGATATCTTCATACTCTTCGTGCACCGGCATGCTGGCTTCAATAAAGGCGTCGCGCTGCTCTGGGGTGAGCTCATTGATCGCAATCTCGTCTTTGATCTCTTCCATGATGGTCTCTTCGTCCTGCAGCGTTAGCGCACGGGACGTGTCTCGGCCGTTATCGAAGGCTTCCTGCATGACCGCTTGCAGATCTTCCGGCAGCGAGTCCCAGGAGTCCTGGTTCATTACCGCCGCATAGGCGTGGTAAGCGTGATTGGTCAGCGAGAGATAATCCTGCACCTCATGGAAACGCATGGTATAGATGTTGGCCAGTGGGTTTTCCTGCCCCGACACCACGCCTTGCTGCAGGCCGTTGTAAACCTCGGTGAAGGCCATTGCGGTGGCGTTAGCGCCCAGGTTTTCATAGGTGGAGATGATGATCGGCGCCTGCATGGTGCGCATGCGGATACTGTCCATATCCTCGGGGGTTTTGATCGGGCGATCATTGTTGGTGATATGGCGGAAGCCCGCTCCCCAGAAGTTGACGCCGTACATGTTATGGCCATTCAGGGTATCGAGGATTTCGCGACCCACTTCACCATCCAGGGTTTCCACCATGGTGTCGTAATCGGCAATCAAGAACGGCAGATCCAAAATCTGCATGCGCGGCTCAAAGTTGCCCAGGGTGGCCGTTGGCGGGATACCGATATCGACCAGGCCCATCTGAATCTGCTCAATGATTTCAACGTCGCCACCCACCTGAGCGGCCGGCAGTACGTTAATCTCGATACGACCGTCGGACTTCTCCTCTACCTCCTCTTTAAAGCGCAGCGCCGCCTGGCCGTTTGGCGTTTCTTCAATCAACACGTGTGCGAAGCTGAAGGTATAGTCGGCCGCATGGAGTTGAGCCGCACTTAGAGAAGCGACGGCAATAGCAGCAGAGAGGGTGGCTTTTGTCAGCGTTAGTTTCATGTCCAGCACCTTATTTAGTTATGGTGAATTGCTTTTTAGTTTCCTGTTATTGCAGTTGAGCAATGTTACAAGGCCGCTCACGCCATCAAGCGTTCCATCGCATCCCCCAGCGCTTCGCGCGGGGTACTACTCAGCAGCAAAGCAAGTGCAAGCCTTGCCTTGCGTGCACTGATATCGTTGAGCGCGATCACCCCAGCCGAGACCAAATCAGCCAGGCTGCCGCTAAACTCATAACTGGTGTTCACCGGCCCTTGAGCGCAACTACTCACGACCGCTACAAGGACACCTGCGCTAACCAATGCTCGTATTTCGTTCATCCAGCCAGGTGGCACGTGGCCCCGGCCTAAGCCATCGATCACCACCCCCTTCGCGCCACTCTCTAAGCAGGCTTTCAGCAGTGCTGGCGAGGCATCCAGATAGGCGGGCAGTAGATCGACACGCGGCAGCGGAACATCCCAGCCTTCAATGGGGGGCTCAATCGCAGTCCCTGTGTGATAAAGCTTGAGCCGTTGACCGTCGATATACCCCAGCGAACCAGCGCCGGGGGCATCAAATCCATGCAACTGGAAACTGCTCACCTTGCGGGCATAGCGCGCAGCAAACAGCGACTCGTTGAATACCACGACACAGCCAAGCTGACTCAGTTGGGGGCTGACCGCCGCCACGATGGCATCGCAGATGTTTTTAAAGGCGTCGGTACCTAACTGGTGAGGCGCCCGCTGGGAACCGGTGATCACACACGGTTTATCCGCTGGCAGCGTGAGCGATAGAAAGTAAGCGGTCTCTTCCAAGGTATCGGTACCGTGGGTAATCACCAGACCGTCCACATCGGCTCGCGACAATGCTCTCCGCCCTTGGCAATGGAGTTCAGCAAGATCGGCGAGAGTGACGGCATTACTGGGTTTCTGCAGGATCGACATCACTTCTAACGTGACGTCGACACCCTGCGGCAGCGCTACCTGATCCAGCAGCTGCTCGCCGCTTAGCTCCCCTGACTGGCTTCGGCCTGAATCACTGGGCTTGCTGGCAATAGTGCCGCCCGTGGTCAATACCACGATGTGCTTTTTGGTCATTCAGGTTCCCATCTTTTATGCTTTGCGTCACAGACAACAGACATCAGATGTCTGATTTCAGACTAGACTAAAGAACAAACCATTAGCAAGGCAGTCACATAAAACAATGGAAAATAAGAATATGTCTTTTAAATATATGCAATCGGCTGTCTTAAGCCGCTAGGCTTAGGGCATTGATAAAATGCAGGAAACACCGATGAGCCACGCGAGGCCCTCATGAGTTTTAAACGCCAGCCCGAGATTAGCTCGACCCGTACAGCCTCTTTTGGAGATTCAATGGATCGCAGTTCAGTTGCGCTGCAACTGCTAGAGCGTATTAAAAGCGCTCTTATACGAGGCGACCTCAAGCCAGGGGATTACCTGCCCTCGGAAACGGAGCTCACTCACACCCTGGGCATTGGTAAATCCAGCGTGCGTGAAGCCATCAAGATGCTGCAAGCGATAGGGATCGTTGAGGTCAAACGGGGTCAAGGCACCATGATCCGCCGCGAACCAGGCACACCGCTCGTCGACCCGATGGCGTTCGGGATGATCCTGGCGCGAGGCATGACGCGGGATGTACTGGAATTCCGTCTGATGTTTGAACCAGCGTATACCCTTCAAGCCATGCATACCGCCACAGCAGAGGACCATCAACGTATTCAGCAGAGTATCGACGCCATGGAAGAAGCCATCCGAGCGGGTGCTCAAACCTCCAAGCACGATATTGCCTTCCATCGCGCCATTCTGCACAGCACCCATAACCCCATGACCATCCGCGTCGGCGAAACCTTGCTGCAACTGATCGAAGCCGCACTGGAAACCTCCATGCGCTCACTACCGGAAACCGCCTTGAAGGACCATAAAGCTATCTATGCGGCCTTCAAAGCAGGCGATACCGCCGGTATTCATGCAGCGATAGCCGTTAGCAGTGAAAGCTGGGAAACCAACCTAACTTATGAAAGTGACAGCGAATTAAGTGCAGCCCCACGTTAGGGCTCTTTTTGTAACCAGGCGTCAAAAAAGGTCATAAATGCGCACGTTTTGGCGGTTATGTGCCGCCCCGGCGGATAGACTGCATAGGCGCCGCCTTCCGGCAGTGTCCACTCTTCAAGCACTCGCACTAAACGCCCAGCCGCGATCTCTGGCGCCGCGGTCATATCCGGCAATACGGAGAGACCGCCGCCAGCGACCATCAGTGCGACTAAGCTCACCGTTGAGTTGGCTGCCAACCCTGCGCTCATTTGCACCTCATACCGCTCATCGCGTCGCTGGAAAGTCCAGGTTAACGGCGCTTTTAACGGCGTAAAAGCGATCCATGCATGGTCTTCCAGCGCCTTGGGGTGTGAAGGCGTGCCGTAGCGTTTCAGATAATCAGGAGCAGCCACCACATGCTGTTGAAAAGTGCCTATTCGACGGGCGCGTAGCGTGGAGTCTTTTAGCCAGCCTAGACGAAACGCTAAATCGATGCCGTCCTGCACCATATCGCTTACTTGGTCGCCGCTACGTAGTTCTATATGCAGCGCAGGGTGCAAGCGGCTAAACGCCACCACTGCGTCGCTCAACACCCCGGCGGCGTAATCTTCGGGAGCCGTGATACGCAACTCGCCGTGCAGCTGTTGGGTGTCGCTCACGGTACTGGCAAGCGCCCCCTGCAGATCTATTAACAGCGGGTGGCACTGATGGTAGAGCGCCTCTCCGGCCTGAGTGAGCTGAACCCGCCGCGTGGTGCGGAGGAACAGCGTTACACCCAGGCGCGTTTCCAACTGCCGAATTTGCAGGCTGACACGGGTTTTCGTGCAGCCTAGCCGCTCCGCTGCCTTGGTAAAGCTGCCGGCTTCCACCAGAGCGACAAAGATCGGCAAACCGTTTAAATCGAACTCGTTGGCGGTGGTCATTTATCGCCCTACTGTTATGAAATCGATAACAGTAAATTACGTTAATCGCTATTTTTCAAATCAATAAAGCGTCCGACAATGCAGCGACAACCTACTTAAGGAGAACTGTTATGAAGATTGCACTGATTGGCGCTAGCGGATTCATTGGATCCGCCCTATTAACCGAAGCGCTCTCCCGCGGCCATCACGTGACGGCGTTAGTGACTCGGCCTGAACGGGTAGCGCCACAGGAGAATCTCACTACCGTTAAAAGTGATGTGTTAAATACCGATGCACTTGCAGAGCAGCTACGCGGTGCCAAGGCCGTTATCAGCGCCTTTAGTGGCCATGCTCAAGAGGATGTTTACGGCTATTACCTCAAAGGCTTTCACTCGATTTTGTCAGCCACTCAACAAGCTTCCGTACCCAGGCTACTGATAGTGGGTGGCGCGGCGACGCTCGAGGTAGCGCCGGGTAAGCTTTTGTTAGATGCACCGGGTTTTCCAGCAGAGTACCGGGCCACGGCGGAAGGGGCGCAAACAGCCCTTGAAACGCTGCGCGGGCAAACGGCGCAAGCGTGGACGTTTCTCTCTCCCGCCGCCGAGATTTTCCCCGGCGAGCGCACGGGTAGTTTCCGGCTTGGCGGCGATACGCTACTCACCGATAGCGAAGGCAACAGCCGTATTTCCGTGCAGGATTACGCCATCGCCATGATTGATGAGCTGGAAAACCCACATAACACCAACCAACGTTTCTGCGTCGCGTACTGATCAAGTCGCTATTTAAGTCGTTATGCCCCTCACTGGAGATAGGTGAGGGGTTGCCTCTTTCTTCTATTCCCCCCCCCTTTTCCCGTTACCCTCATCTATTTACTCTTTCACCTTTTTGCTGAACTTATCGTTCATCGCCGTAAAACCATCAGTCATATTTAACAATGTTAATTAATCCAATCTCACTTGACCACACATTACTTAACAACTGTGTATTAAAAAATTACTTATAAGACATTTCTTACATAAGTATAGCGAATCTCTTACAAATGCTGTCAGCAATATCCTACATACGCAGTCGCCTATACCTTCAACAATCAGGTAAACACAAATAAAGAAATACTAAAAAACTTGCACACTTGTGACAGCTAATGAACTTATTAGGTTCAGAACCCATTACGCAGACATGCACGCACTAGACTCGCATTAACTGACCCAATTACTGCAAGGAAAACATCATGAAAGCCAACACCGAGCTCGTTAAGATAGGCAATCATTGCGTGCATGTAGAAATCTATCAACAGCCACAAAATACTGAAAGTATTATTATGGTCAACGGCGCGCTAGCCACCACGGCCTCCTTTACCAATTGTGTCAAATACTTGAGTGATGGATTAAACGTTATCCTGTTTGACTTGCCTTTTGCTGGCCAGTCAAAACTACATAACCCTGTGGGTGGCATCATTACCAAGGAGGATGAAGTCAATATCCTCCTAGCTCTGATTGAACGTTACCAACCAACGTCGTTACTTTCCGTTTCTTGGGGAGGCTATGCCGCTATGATGGCATTGGCGCAATCCCCCACCTCCATTAAAAGAGCGGTGCTAGCCTCATTTTCAACTCAGCTTAACGACGGCATGCTGCGCTATATCAATGGTGCTCGCCATTATATTCAAATTGGCGATGTTAAAACCGCGGCTAACCTGCTTAATGAAGAAGTGGGCAAATACTTACCCCGCTTACTAAAATATATTAATTACCGGCATCTCTCACGGTTAGATGATCAAGAGCTTCAACAGGTCTGCTTTCATATTGAACAAATACTCTCCATGAACGACACCGATTATGAACAGCTCCTGGGTAATATTGAGATACCGACGCTGTTCGTGAATGGCAAACTGGATGAGTACACAACGCCGGAAGACATTCTGATTGCCGACGACTATATGCCGAAATGCGAGTTCGAAGTCGTGCCCAACGCAGGGCATTTTCTTGACCTTGAGCATGCTGACGCACGGCAGCGAATGGAAAAAATCCTGCGCGGCTTCTTGATTCCTAGCGAGTTTGAAAGTCAGGTTGCCTAACCACTTTCGTTACCCCATTACATGGCCTCACTAAGCAAGAGTGTGGTCATGTAATCTTTAGCACCATCACGCTAAAAAATCATTACCGCTCAAAAGATAATGATAATTCATTACCACTCACCCCTCACGAAACGCCTCCACCACGCGTTCGGCCAACACTTCGCTGGCATCACCACTACCTGCACGCTTCACCAGCGCTACTTGATAATCCCCTAGCGGTGGCAGTGACTCGTTGTGGAGACGCTTGAGCGGTGGTCGAATCAAGCTTTTTGGAAAAGCCGTCACGGCCAGATCAGCCAGCATAGCAGCTTCCTGCCCGGCACAGTGGTCGCAGGAGTAAGCGATTCGGTAAGCAATCCCCGCTTGATCAAGGGCATTAAGGGTAATTCTGCGCCACGCACACCCCTGCTGGGCCAGGGTCACAGGCAGTGGCGTTCGCTGCACGGCAACGCCATCCTCACGGCCCGCCCACACTAGCGGTTCGCTGTGGACGATCTCTCCCCGCGTCGCCTGACCAGGCCCTCCAGCCATCACCAAGGCAAGATCAAGCTCGCCCTCGTCCAACCTGGCGAGCAGGTCTTTGCTGCGTCCCACCTCGACATCAACCTGCACCGCCGGGTGCGAGCGAGCAAACTGGGCGAGTACCGTGGGTAAAATACGCCCTACCACGTCATCCGTTATCCCCAGCCCTACACGCCCCTCTATGGTAGGGGCTAAAAACTGGGTCACGGCTTCTGCATTGAGTTTCAGTAGCCGCCGCCCATAACCCAGCAGCACTTCCCCCTCAGCAGTCAGGCGTACGTGCCGCGCCTCGCGGACAAACAGCGTCTGGCCGAGGATCTCTTCCAGGCGTTTGATCTGCATGCTTAGCGCGGAAGGGGTACGAAACAGCTGCTGGGCGGCGCGGGTGAAGCTGCCGCTCTCCGCAATTGTCACAAAGGTGCGCAGCACCTCGCTATCCAGTAGCGGTAAGACAGCCCGGCTAGGAGCCATGGTCGATAGTTGATTCATCACGCCCACCTTTCAGAAAATCTTAACACTCAGTGTAGATCTTTTCGTTTGATTGATCCAAGGCAAAGCGCCAAGCTGATAACCAGAGGTCGCGACCCTCCCACTTATTAATCACAGATCACATCGGTTCAGTCGGTGCCCTGGCGCCGATTACTGTACAGCCGTTGTGAATAAAAGGAGGTGCGCGATGAAATGTGAATGCCCAGCCCAACATGCCCATAACGCCTGGGAAAAAGCTCGCCAACTGGCGCCGCCGCCCAAGCCACCAGCACTGCATTTTTACATGCCTGCCATGCCGTCGATGAGGTTAATTCGTACGCTCGATATGGCCTGGTGGCGTTACCGGCGGCGTTGGCTTTTCCGCCGCCATATACTGCCGCTACTAGCCTACGATGACCACGTACTGTTGGATATTGGCCATTGTCGAGAAGATATTCTCTGGGCCAACCAGCTCCCATTGAAGGTCGATGCCATTCACGCGCTAGAAGCCCGGCAGAAAAAGCGGCAAGTTCAGCAGGCCTAGAATCAAAAAAGCTTCGAACCTCTCCCAGGTTCGAAGCTTTTAATGAAGCCCTTAATAGCGTTTTAAGCATCTCATATAGTTACTAAGCTTTGTGCTCAACGCCTGCTTTTAAACTCCTATCGGCCCGCCATCGCGTTTTTGAATAACAACGGTTGACGCCCGAGGGCGTACTTGGCCGCTGGCTGCAACAGTGGCGTCTTGCACTAGCTCACTACCATCCGCGGGCCAGTTACCCGGGTGCTGAATGTTAATAAACAGCGCGGTTTTATCCGGCGTGGCAAAAATACCTGTCACTTCGCAGCCGTTCGGCCCTACCGCAAAGCGCTTCAGCTGCTGCTGGTTGCTGCTGTTAATCACCGGGCCGGTGCCTTGAATATCGTCGAGCCCGTTAGGTACCACGGCAAGCAGTTGGTCGTTGGTGTACTCGGTTACTCCATCATAACCGTTATCGGTTTGGATCCAGAGGATACCCTGACCGTCCTCTCGCTCGTCGAACCAGAGCCCATCGGGGCTGGCGAACTGATTCATTTCTGTCAGGCCCGAGTGATTATCGGCATCGTCAGCGGCCGCGCCAAACACAAACACCTCCCAAGTAAAGGCGTTGGGCAACCGGCTTTCGCGCCAGCGAATAATATGCCCTGCTTCGTTATTGGCGCGAGGGTTGGCGGCATTGGTGGGCGCTAAATCGTAACCAACACCTACTTGTTCCAGATGCTCACCGTCATTAGTGTAAGTTGGGGTTGTCTCTTCAGCGGTACGCTGAGTGTTATTGGTTAGGGTGAGATACACCTCGCCGGAGGCAGGATCGACGGAAGCCCACTCAGGGCGGTCCATTGGCGTGGCACCCAACAAATCCGCTGCATCGCAGGTGTTGATGATGATACCTGCCGCATCGTCGTCGGCTAGCCCCAACGCCGCCGCCAGCGTGCGACCATCGCGCGTTTGAGCACTAGGCGTTAGCGGTAGCCACTCACCGCTGCCATCGGCATGGAAACGAGCCACATAGAGGGTGCCGTTATCCAAATATTTGTTGCCAATGGCAAGACGATCGTACTCTTTACCTGGGCGGTTGGCATCGGCGGGATCCCAGGCAGCATCAGAAACATATTTATATACGTACTCGTTGCGGGAATCGTGCCCCGAGTAGTAAACCACTGGCTGACCGGCTTCCAGCTTGCCTAACCAACACCCTTCATGGCGGAAACGGCCAAGTGCCGTACGCTTAACCGCCAATGCATCACTATAGGGGTCGACCTCCACCTGGTAGCCGAACGTGCGTGCTTCGTTGCGATAATCATCTTCAGCACGCTCGCCGCGCGGGGTAATGTCGAAGCGAGCAAATTCGTCATTCTGTTCAGAGGCGTCTCCCGCCGAAGTATCCCAACCATAGCGGCTTTTAGCGGTGGGAATACCAATCCGCGCGTCGTCCTGGAAGCGTTCGCCATGATTAACGAACACATTGGGCCAGTTCTCTTCACAGGCAATATAGGTGCCCCAGGGAGTTACCCCGTTACCACAGTTATTGTTGGTACCACGGGTTTGGGTACCCTCAGGCGAAAAGCGCGTTTTGACGTAGTCACTGCCCGCCACTGGCCCGGAAAGTTCCATCACCGTCGCACTGGTGAGGCGACGGTTATAACGCGAACCCGGCACATGCGCCCATTGGCCGCTGGCGTTCTTTTCGACCTCAACAAGGGTGACACCGTGAGCGTTGATCTCAGTGCGCGACTCAGCTGCTGGCCGCTGGCCCTCATCCGCATTAGTGGGGCCTCCTTGCGGCGCCCATAGCGCGGCTTGGTCGATATACTCATTGTTGAGCGCCAGCACAAAACGGCGCGAGGCGTTGTCGGTATCCAGGGCAAAACCGGCCATGCCGTCATGGTGCATGCCCACACTCTCCGCCTGACGCTCAGCGGTCATCGGCTGTTCAGGCTGCCAGGTAACATTTTGGTTCAGCGGCGTGCCCCACGGCACCAAGACTTGGGCCACATAACCTTCCGGCACCACCACGGCATCGGTGCGTGATCCTTGAACCGCCTCAAACGCCAGTGTCAGGGGTGTTTTTTGGCTGCTGCTTGAGGCAAGCGCTTGAGCAGCGCCACCAAAACTAAGCATCGAGGCAGCCGCCATGCTCAAACCACCGCGCATCACATCACGCCGGGATACATGACGCGCCAATACTTCCGCGAAAGGTTGGTTGCCGCTGTGGTTAAACAGGCGATGATCTTCGATCTCTTTACTCATTTTAGTCTCCCCCTGATCGTTTGTAGGTCAACGATTGAACGTTACGAGACACTAAAGAAGCTTAATGACAGCACGATGACGGAGCGCCTGCATTTAGATGAAGAAAGGTCGAATGCTAGTCACTTTTACTCCCCAAACCCTATTGAGGGATGTCTGCAACTCTGCTAAATTAACGCTAATAGTTATCATTAACACAGGAGTTACTCTCTCATGCAGTTACCCGCTAAGGGCACTGGCCAGGGAGATACGTCGGCCTCGACGACCCGCGAGGTGGCCCACGAGGTGAATAGCAAAGAATTACTTGGCAACTCAGACCAGTTGGTTATCCACCATGAACAGCGCCGCTATGTGTTGCGCCGTACTAAAAGCGGCAAGTTAATTCTTACCGCCTAAAGCTCTTAATATTTCAGCCCCTGATTAATTTAAAGACTTATACAGCAAAGCCAGCCAGGTAGCCCATCGCACCCAGCCAGCGACCTCTTCCACTTATCCCTGTTGGAAATCTCTGGCTTATGAACCACACACGCGATTTTGGTGGCCTCTTTTTAACGCTGCTTCCACTGTTAACCGCCCAAGCAGACGACGCCGAGCTTAACCCAGTGACGGTCACCGGCACCCGAGCACCTACGGACCTTTCACGGGCACCACTGATTATCGATATTATTGATCGTGATGATGCTGTGCTGGCCACCGCCAGCCGGGTTGAAGACGTGCTTAGCCGCCAACCCGGCCTGCATGTGGCTGGCCAAGGGCGCCGAAATGGCCAAACCTTAAGTATGCGCGGTTTTGGCAGCAAAGGTGTGCTGGTACGTTTGGATGGCGTTCGTCAGGATATCTCCACCGGCCACATCGGTAACTTCTTTCTCGACCCTGGCTTGATTCAAGAAGTACAGATAGCACGCGGTGCGCTCTCCAGCTTATACGGCAGCAATGCCATGGGCGGTGTCGTCAGCTTCACCAGTGTGAATGCCAACGACCTGCTTGCCCCCGGCGAAGATAGCGGCGTACGCCTTTCCGTAGGCGGTGCGACGGCCAGCGACGAAATGCGGGGGAGCCTGACTGGCTTCGGCCGCCGCAATACCGCCAACGGCCAGGTGGATGGCCTGTTTTCAATCGGCCGCAGTGAATCCGGCGATATTCGCCGCGCGGGGGGCGATGAAGCCGAAGAGGATGCCTCCCTCAATAGCCTGCTGCTAAAAGGCGGTTGGGAGACAAGCGACGACCAGCGGCTATTTATCAGCTGGCAGCACTACGACGAACGCGCCACCCAGCCCGCCAACCCACAGCAGCTTTCAACCGATGCCAGCAATCCGCTGCGCGATCGCGATATGGAAAGCAACAACGTCCAGTTGGGCCACCGCTGGCAGCCCAGCGCTGCCACCGAAGTCACCTCGCAGCTTACCTTTAGCCAGCAGGATATCGACGAGCCCCAGGCCAACCGTACCCTAGAGCGGGCCGGTCTTCAGAGCGACGGCTTCCACACCATGGATCACGGCTGGCTTTCGCAAACGCTGGTGTTCGGCGCCGAATTGGAGCAGGCCCGCCAACGGCCAGATGGCGAAGCGAATGGCTTTCCTAAAGCCGATATCGATACCCAGTCAGCCTATCTCGACACTACTCTTACCGCTGGGCGCTATTTAGCCGATGGCGGCGCCGGGCAGTTTGATATTGGCCTGGGAGCCCGCTACGACCGTTACGACGCCAGCGGCCAAAATGAATCCGATAGCGTCCACGACCAAGTGTCACCGCGCTTTCGTCTTGCCTGGCGGCCCGATGACGCCTTGATGCTGTTTTCGGGCTACGCTGAGGCCTTCCGCGCTCCTAGCCTATCCGAGCTTTACGCCAACGAGCGCCACTTTGCCGGTTTCTGCGCCGGGCCAGCCTTCTGCACACCGGACAATTACTGGATTCCCAACCCTAGTCTCTCGCCTGAATCTAGCCACACCTGGGAAAGCGGCGTGGTCTGGCATCAGGGCGACTGGCAGGTTCGTGCCAGCTACTTCGATACTCGCGCCGACGATTTTATCGACACCCACGTCGACATCATGGCGGGCACCACCCAGGCAGTGAACGTTCAGCGCGCCCAGCTATGGGGCTATGACGCCCGGGTGACCTGGCAGCCCAGCGCCTTCCCGCTTCTTACAAGCTTTGTGGGTCTTTCGGAAGTCTCCGGTAAAGACCGCGATTCTGGCGAGCCCCTAGGCAGTCAAACACCGTTGGAAGCCACCCTGGGAAGCGAGGTGGTTCTGTATAACAGCGATATCCGCCTGGGCTGGCAAGCGCGTTTTGCCCAATCTTTCGATAAGCAGGGCGATGACGAGCGCCTGCCCGGCTATGGGTTGCACGATGTGCATCTCGCTTGGCAAATCACCCCGGCCGTGGATACCTCGCTGCGCCTTGCCAATATTGGCGACAAGGTGTGGTACCGCCCCGACGGCAGCCTGGGCGATGGGCGCAGCCTGTTCGCCACCCTCAACTGGCAGTGGTAAATCCACGCAGTCAACCCGATAGAGGTGCGTCATGATTACATCCCAACAGATCGCGATTATCGAAGCCTTTGACGCGGCGCGCGCCGCGCAGCCGCGGCTACCTGCGATTGAGATTGCCGAACGCTTATCGATCAGTGAAGGCGAGCTGCAGGCCGCTCGTTTAGGGCGCGACGTATGGACGCTGCCGCTCTCGCCCAGCGATATCGCCGCCTACCTGCCCCAACTGGGGCGGGTTAAAGCGTTGACCCGTTCCCGGCTGGCCGTGCTAGAGCAAACCGGCGACTACCCTAAACTTAGCGGCGGGCCACAAACAGGCCTGTTACTCGACCCAGGTGGCCTGGATCTACGCTTGCTCTATACGAGCTGGCACTGGGCCTGCCTGATTCGTGATTCTATGCCTGCCACCAGTACTCAAGAGGCGCAGTGGCGCTGGAGCCTGCAGATATTCAATCAACATGGCTGCGCCGTTCACAAATGCTTTGCCCTGGAGAACCCACTGCCGCGTCCCTGGGGTGCCTTAGCGGCCTTGGGCACTCGGGATACGCCAGCGTTTACCCAGAGCATGCCTCGCTTGAAGCGCCCACTGCCCGAAGCGCCGACCCTCGCTAGCGAGTGGGGCGCGATGCGCGATGTGCACCAGTTCTTTTCCCTCCTCCAGCGCCATCATCTGGAGCGTATTGAGGCCAACCAGTTAATGGAGGGACGCTATACCCAAACGCTGCCCGTCAATGCCCTGGAAACGGTGCTTCAGCACGCCAGCCTTCGCGCGCTGCCGTTGATGCTGTTTGTCGCTAGCCCCGGCTGCGTGCAGATCCGCACCGGCACATTGCCCACCCCTCAACGCGCCCACGGCTGGCTGAATCTATTTGGCGAGCAGTTCACCCTGCACCTTGATGACACTGCGATTGACCAAGTATGGCAAGTCAGCAAGCCCAACCGAGACGGCGGCGTGACCAGCATTGAAGCCTTCGATGCCGAAGGCTCGCTAGTGCTGCAACTTTACGCGGAACGCCAGGAAGGCCGCGTTGAGCGTCGCGAGTGGCGGCAATTGCTGGATGAACTCGGCAGCCAAGAGGCGGTGGCATGAACGCAAAACGCCTGATGCGCCGCTCACTGGCAGTACTGCTGATGGGGTGGCTAACCACCGGGGCCGCATTGGCCAGCGAACGCTGGGTGGTGCTTGGTGGCGATATCGCGGAAACCCTGGCCGCCTTGGATGCCGATATCAACGTTATCGCTCGGGATGACACGGTGGTGCATCCCCCCGCCATGGCGGCGCTGCCATCGGTGGGTTACCTGCGCCAGCTCTCCGCTGAAAGCGTCCTGTCTGTAAAACCTGACCAGGTGTTAGCCGCCGGGCACGCAGGCCCCAAGGAAGTGCTGGCGCAGCTTGAGTCGGTGGGGGTCGACGTCGCCACTATTAACGCCCCGCCAACCCTTGATGCCATTGCCGATAAAGTCCGCGCCGTCGGCCAATTAACTGATCGCAGTGACGCAGCAGGGGCATTGGCAGACGCTTTGGATGAGAAACTTGACCGGCTAGCCAACCTGCCTCCCCTACCCCCGACCAGCGCTATGTTTATCATGCAGCATAGCGGCTTAACACCTCGGGCGGCGGGCAGAGATACCGCAGCGCATAGCGCGCTCGAAGCGGTGGGCCTGACCAATGCCTTCGCCGCGATGCAGGGCTACCACAGCGTGGGCGCCGAAGCCCTGGCCCGGCAAGCGCCGGAGGTTGTGGTTGTCTCCGAGCGGGGCCTGGCGGCAATGGGTGGCGAAGCCGCGCTATGGCAGTTACCCGGTATGGCGTTAACCCCCGCAGGCCGAGAGCAACAGCTGATTGTCATTGATGACCAAGCGCTGCTTGGCTTTGGCCCGCGCACGCCCGATCAGCTACTCGCCCTGCGCCAGGACGTTGAAGCGCTATTGGGCGCACCGACTAGCGCCCAGGCTAATTCTGTCCAAAACAGTACCGCTCAAAACAGCACCGCCCAGCTCAGCCCATGATAGCCATTTTTAACACTTACCGTTTCCGGGCGCGGCTGCCGGTTAGCCGCACTACCCGCGTTCTCGTCGGATTAACCGCTGCGTTGCTACTGGCTTTAGGCTGGGCGGCCTCCTCTGGCGCACTGGGCATCTCCCCTTGGGGAGTACTCCGCGGCCAAGCCGATCCACTCAGCGTGCAGGTGTGGTGGCAGCTGCGCCTGCCGCGCTTACTGCTGGGCGTGGCCGTGGGAGCGATGCTTGCCGGTAGCGGCGCCGCCATGCAGGGGCTTTTTCGTAACCCGCTGGCCGACCCGACCCTGCTCGGCCTTGCCAGTGGTGCTGGGCTTTTCGTAGCAGTGTGGATTGTGCTCTTTCAAGACAGCAGCGCAGGCAGCCTTTACGGTCAGTTTGCGGCAGGCTTTTTAGGCGCCTTATGCGTCTGTTTGATTGTCTTTGGCATCGCCAAGCGTCAAGGCGGCGGCAGTGCCGCTGTGATGACCCTGTTGCTGGCTGGTTTGGCCATCAATACTCTCGCCGGGGCTAGCGGTGGGGTTTTAGCCTTTATCGCCAGCGATGAGCAGCTTCGCCAGCTTAGTTTATGGGGCATGGGCACGCTGACTAACGCCCTGTGGCGCACCACGGCGCTCGCCCTGGTACTCATTGCCGTTGCCCTGTGGCTGTTAATGCGTAGCGCTCGTGAACTTGACCTGCTCCAGCTAGGCGAAGCGACCGCCCATGCGGCGGGGCTGGATGCAAGCCGCTTAAAACGCAGGGTGGTGGTCGCGACCTCGCTGGGCGTAGGCCTGTGTGTAGCGCTAACGGGCGTGATTGGCTTTTTGGGCCTGCTGGTACCCCACTGCCTACGGCTTTGGTTAGGACCTGGCCATCGGCTGCTGCTGCCCGCCTCAATGCTCGGCGGCGCGCTGCTTCTGGTCGTTGCTGATACGCTAGCCCGCACCGTCGCTGCCCCGGCAGAAATCCCCGTGGGTCTGCTGACTAGCCTGCTCGGTGGCCCCTACTTCCTGTACCTACTGATGCGCAGGAACCGAGCATGCTAACGCTCCATCAGGCTGGTTTAACCACCACCCCCGCTATCGCCCCACTAGACGGCACAATTCGCCCTGGCGAGCTACTTGCCATTGTCGGCCCCAACGGCGCGGGCAAGAGCACGCTACTCAGCATGCTGTCAGGCTTTCGCCCTGCCGAGCAGGGCGAGCTACATCTGGATGGCAAACCCTTGCGCGAATGGCCCATCGCCGAGCTTGCCAATCGCCGGGCGCTGGTCGCCCAGCAGGAGCTCCCCGGCTTTGACTGGCAAACCGACGAACTGTTGAGTCTAGGTAGTAACCCGGCCAAACCACTAGTAGCAGCGCTACTGGACGACCTGGATCTAACCCACCTCGCCAAGCGCAGCGTACTCTCGCTTTCCGGTGGCGAACGCCAGCGGGTGATGATCGCACGAGGCGCCTGCCAGCTACTCTCAAGGTGTTCTCCCACCGCCAAGGATGGTGGTATTTTATTGCTGGATGAGCCGACCAGCGCCTTGGATATCGGCCAGCAACAGCGCCTGATGCGCCAGCTACGCGGTTGGGCCGCGCAGCACCGCATGGCGATTGTTTGCGTGCTCCACGACCTTAATCTCGCCAGCACCTACGCTGACCGGGTATGGTTGCTGCATCAAGGGCAGCGTATTGACCACGGCCTACCCAACCAGGTGCTCAACCCTGCGACCATTGCGAAGATTTATGCAGCCGAACTTCAGCACATTGAGGGCGGCCCCCATGGCAAGCCCCTGCTCGTCCTGACGCCTTAAGACAGCTTTCAGCAGCCAACGAGTCGAGTGGCAAAGCCCTCATATAAGTCCATACTTATCCATACGTAACGGGCAATATATGCATCACCGCGCGCTAATTGGGGAGCAAGAATGAGACTGATCAGCCTCATGTGGGTCGTGTTGGCAGGGATGAGTTTTAGCATCGGTGTATTAGGCATTTTTCTGCCCCTGCTGCCGACCACCGTGTTTATGCTAATGGCTGTTTACTGTGCCTCCAAAGGCTCACCGCGCTTTGAGGCCTGGATCCGCTCCCGCCACTATGTCGGGCCACTGCTGGTTACCTGGGAGCAAGAGCGCGCCATCCCCCGGCGCGCTAAGTTGGCGGCTGTTAGCATAATAGCGTTGAGTGCACTGATCACGGCTTGGTCACTCGGCCCCGGCTGGACACGCTGGGGAGTGATCACTTTACTAATGCTGATTGCCGTTTGGCTGGCCACCCGGCCAGAGCCTTCGTCTTCTAATGAGTAAAGCTTGGCAGTGGTGGCTAACACGGCTTTAACGTTGCAAAATTCTGCGCTGTTAACACCTAACATTTCGCGGCAGCGGCCAGCTATCTAATCTTCGTTTAATAGCGCATTCAGCGGCATGCCATCGAGGGTGGCGGTGTCTAGCCCCAGCAGGCGTGCGAACGTGGCCCCGGCATTGTCCATTCGCTGGATGCCGCGTTGGGTATTGAAGGGCAACCTGGAGCCGGGCAGTATTCCCTCACCGTGCAGGATCGCCAAACCATGATTGGAGGCGAATGCGGTGCTGGCGGACGGTACCTGAGGGCCATGGTTGGCTCCGGCACTTTCAACGGCAGCCACGGTATCGCCACGTCTGTTGACACCCCATACGAACCCGGAAGCGTAGGCGAACAGCACATCTCCGGCGTTGTCACCCCAGTACCCCAGTACACTGGCATCCTGTTTCTTGAGGGCGAAAGCGACCACGTTACGCTCACCTTGCGGGGTATCGATATACCACGTGCTCAACGCCTTGAGGATTCGTGTCTGCACCTCGGCCACATCAGCCTCGGAAACGATTCCCTCGTCCAGGATGTCTCGATTGACAAAGACCTCCAGGCCGCCGCGTTCATCCTTGAGGAAGGCCTGGCTACGCTGACGTATTGGTCGGCCATTTTCATCGAGTGTACAGAGCCCGAACGAGGCCAGTCGCCGGTGGATATCACACAGGTAATGGTTCGGCACGTCGCCATGATCCGAAGCGAGCACGATCACGGTGTCCTCGCGGCGCCCAGCCAGCAGGCGACCCACTGCATCGTCGAGCACTTGGTACGCAGTTCGGATGGTGTTCAAGTAACGTTCCTGTCCATCGGAAGTGAAGAATGGAGATTCCGGGTCGCAATAGGCCAGACAGGTATGATGGGTTTCGTCATTGAGACGGAACACCGTGGCAAACAGGTGGAAGTCCTCCTCGTTCAGCAAGGTCAGGGCACTATCGACGAGCCAATCCAGTTGGTAGCGGCCCTCTTCGAAGCTGGTCTCGAAATAGGGCGTGTCGGGATCCGCTGACACAGTCCACTTGGAGATGAATGGCCCGTGGCGTTGTGTCAGCTTCTCGGCCAGGGCCAGGTGGTTGCCCAGCCGTTCGGGCATGGTGATCTGTGATTGCAGCAGATCCACATGCCTCCGCTCGGCATCGTAGGCCAGCAGCTTGAAGCGCACATGCCCCCGCTCGTCTCCGGCCTCGACGGGCAACCAGTCGCTCCATTCGCCTACTCCCAGTGTCACCGCGCGCTCGTTTAGTGTCAGTTGGAGCCGCGTGTCGGCCACTGGGCTCAAGGTCACTGCCAGGCTATCGCCGGCATTGAGCCGGATAACGGCGTGATAGCCAGCCTCCGAGCGCTCGATTGCGTGGCGGTTGTGCTTCTGGTGATGGGCCAGGCTACCGCTGGGTGGCCAGCCCAGCGCCTCGTTCTGGGCAACGTCGGGCCACTGGGAAAGATCCGTGCTATGCACGCCGGCCGGGGCCATCTCCATGGGGGCCGGACCTTTGCCGCTCCAGAACGGCGCTAGGCAGAGATCGTTCTTGCCGGTGGGCTTGAGAGACTCGGGGAAGTGCACCAGCGCACAATTTTGTCCCGCTTCGGTCATCAATTCCAACAAGTGTCGCGTACCGCTGGGAGAGATGCACTGCCCCACCCAGCTGTTCCCTGGTGCCTGCCCGGTCAAGAAGTTGACGAAGTTGGTGTCTCCCCATGTCGAGATATAGGGCATTAGCCGTGTTGTTCCACCCTCGCGACGCAATCGATCGATATGGGGCAGTACACCTTCATGGCAAAACCTATCGACCAACTCGGGAATCAGACCGTCGACGCCCAACACCAATACTTTTTTCGCGTTGTACATACATTGCTCCCTTGGCTAGAACGTGCGTGCTTCAGAGTCGATAACGGTCGATGACATTTCGGTCGATCTCGATACCCAGCCCAGGTTTGTCGGGGATCTCAACATAACCCCGTGCGTTGAGCGCGAATTCACCACCAATCAGTTCCTGACGGAAGGGGTGCGCTGATTGGTCGTACTCGAGCATCGGCTCGTCCGGGTTTAGTGACAGCGGCTGTGGCGGCAGTGTGGCAATGAATTGCACGGCAGCGGCGAGGCCGATGCCGGTGCCCCACACGTGTGGAATTAGCGGCACGTGCCAGGCCTGGGCAAGCGCGGCAATCTTGCGGCACTCAGTGAATCCGCCGGCGGCTCCTAGATCAGGCTGGATAATATCCAGCGCCCCCTCGCTGATCAGCTCACGATAGCCAAACTTGGTATATTCATTCTCACCAGCAGCCACGTAAGTGCGCGACACACCCTTGAGTTCGCGGTAACCATGACGGTTCTCGGGGCTGAGCGGTTCCTCGAAGAAGTGCACCCGCGTATCTTCGAGTTCCATGAGGATGCGACGTGCCGCCGGCACGTTATAGGCGCAGTTGGCATCCATCATCAGCTGGACGTCGTCACCGACCGCTTCTCTCACGGCGCGCATGTCGCGAATGTCCGAATCGACACCGAAACCAGTCTTGATCTTCATCGCCCGATAGCCGTTGGCTTGGTGGCGCAATGCCTCTTCCACGATATCCTCGGGGTAGCACCCGTCTTTGCGACGATAGAATCCGGTCGCATAGGGGCGGATCTCTCGCCGAAACGCGCCGCCCATGAGCCGATGAATCGGCTGTCCCAACGCTTTGCCGAAAAGATCCCATAGGGCAATGTCTATCGCTGCTATGCCAAACAGCGCTGCCCCTTTCTGCCCATAGGGCCGAGTGTGGTTATACATCTCTTCCCAAAGCACCTCGTGATCGAACACCGAGCGACCAATTAGCAAAGGTTTTAGAGCATACTCCACGACGGCCTGGGCGACCTGCGGCGGCTGAAGGCCATGATTGATCGACTCACCCCAGCCGATCAGACCATCTTCTGTATGAACCTCAACCAGCATGGCGGTGCGCTGTTGAACCCACCCTTGCGAGAAGGCGAAGGGCTGTTCGAGCGGGGCGGAAAGCACGTGTGTCTTGATATCGGTAATGATCATGTGGCGTATCCAGTAACGAATTCGAAAAGGGCCTTACTTGGCTGAGTCGCTCTCGGCATGCCCGGGGGCGGTCGATGCCTGGCGCTGCTGGACGATGCTCGACCACACGGTCCAAACGATGAACAGTGCGAGCAACGAAAACAGCGTCATGGAAATCCCGCTATGGGTGAAAAAATCCAGGAAGTCGCCGCGTTTGATCAGCAGACCGCGACGCAAGGAGCTTTCCAGCTCTGGGCCCAGCACCATACCAATTACAAGCGGTGCCATCGGATAATCAGCGCGGCGCAGGGCGTAAGCCAGGATGCCGGTCATAGCGGCCACCACCAGATCGAGCGGGTTGCCGCGCACCGTCGCGGCACCGATGAAGCTGAAGATCACGATGGCGGCCATGATGTAGCCCTGGTGCAGCCGGAACAGGTAGCGAAACAGGCCAATGGAGGGTTTGCTCAGGATCAGCATGGCGACGTTGACGATGATCAGCACAACGAACAGGGAATAAACCGTCTGTGCTTGATCGACCATCAATCTCACACCCGGCGTGATGCCATGGATCACCATCGCGCCCATCATCATCGCCGTGACGACATCTCCGGGAATGCCTAGCGCCAGCGTAGGAATGAACGAGCTTCCGGTCACCGCGTTGTTGGACGACTCTGAAGCAATGATGCCATCCGGCTCGCCCTTGCCCAGGCGATGGCGGCGTGGGGAGAGCTTTTGCGCCGTGGCATAGCTGATGAATGCAGCAGCGGCTGCCCCGGTGCCCGGCAGTGCGCCGATAAAGCTGCCGATCAACGAGCCACGCACCAACTCGACCAAGCGCTTTAACCACTCACCGAGCTTGGGAAAGCGTAAGGTGGCCTCAGGGATCTTCGCACCGGGATCGTCTCGCGTGGCAAAGCGCACGAAGATTTCCGAGAGTGCAAATGCACCAACCACTACCGGAATCAGCGTCAGCCCCGAAGACAGGGCATAGCTGCCAAAGGTGAAGCGGTCGGCACCAGTAATGGGATCCGAGCCCACCATGGAAAGGAAGAAGCCGATCATACCGCAAACCAGCCCCTTCATGACGCTACCCTTGGACACGCCCACGATGCACATCATCGCCAGGCAGATGAGCGCGAAGACTTCTATCGAACCGAAGTTGACGGCGAACTTGGCGAGTTGCGGCGCGCAAAAAATCAGTATCACGCATGAAAGTATGCCGCCGAAGAAGGACGCGAAGGTCGCCCAGCCCAGCGCCTCGTCGACGCGCCCCTGCTGGGTCATGGGGTAGCCATCGAAGGTGGTCGCCGCCGACTGGGGCGTGCCGGGGGTGTTGATCAGAATGGCGGTAATCGAGCCGCCGTAAACGGAACCGCAGTAGACACCGATCAACAGCGCCATGCTGGTAATGGTGGACATCCCGAACGTGAAGGGAAGAAAGATTGTCAGCCCCACCACCGACCCGAGACCCGGAAGCCCACCGATGATTATCCCCGCCCAGGTACCGATGACGATGGCGAGTAAAGCCTGCCAAGTGAAGGCATCGCTCACCGCGGCAAGAATGATATCCATGTCACAGCGCTCCGCTGTTTAAGAGTGTCGGCAATCGAATCAGCAACACATGGTGAAACAGGAACCACAGGCCACCGGCGATCACCAGCGTACCCACCGCCAACGGCAGTGGGCGACGCAGGCGAAACATCCAGAGGGTCAGGGCGACGAGTGGCAGCGAGGGGATCAGAAACCCCAGGCTCGCCACGGCGATGGCAGCGATGAGTACGGCCGCCATCAATACAGGGAGTGTCGACAGCGACCCGCTGCCCAGCCCCGATACCCGTGAAAGCTCGACGAGCGTGATCGCCAAGGCGATCACGCACCACAAGGTCAGGACAATGCGCGGAACCAGCATGGCATCCGAGGGACCGCCCCAGGCATGGAACGCTAGCACGACACCGATCAGGAACAGTCCCAGAGCCAGCAACACCCTGGGGTGGGCCAATCTCGCAACCATGATGCTTACCTCGCTAAATCGTCATGCCTTGGTCGTTTCAATCAAGCAGGCCTGCATCACGCAGCACCTGCTTGTTGGCCTCGAAGCGTTCCTTCACGAACGACTCGAAGTCGTCCGGCCCTAGGTAGGCGATGTTGACGTTGGCCCGTTCGGCAAAGCTCTTGAACTCATCGGACTCCATGGTGGCCTTGCACGCCTGAGTAAACTGTTCGGCACGCTCCTGGCTGATGCCCTTGGGCGCCACGACACCCTGCCAAACGGAGAAGTCCATGTCCGGCACACCCTCGAGTTCGCCGATGGTCGGCACATCGTCGTAGCCTTCCAGGCGTTGCTCCGAGAAAACGGCTAAGGGGCGGAGGTCATAGTTTCCGAGAATGGTCTCGGTATCGGCCATGACTTGGATCTCGTTGCCCGCCAGCGCATTCATCGCCGGGCCGGATCCGCTATAGGGCACATGCTCGGCCTGAAGTTCGCTGTTGATCACCAGTGCTGCCAGTGCCAAATGCGGCAAAGTGCCTGGGCCTGAAGAGCCATAGAGCAGCGGCTGCTCCTGAGAGGCAGCAACAAGCTGGTCGAAGTTTTCGATGTCAGACGACTTAGACACCATCAGAAACATCGGGTTGGACGTGGTTCGGCAAACATAAGTGAAGCTTTCCTGCCCGTAGGGAAGGTTTTTCAATGAGGGTTGAATGCTGAGTGCGCCAGCCGGTTCGTAACCGATAATATTGGGATTGCCTTCACTTTTGGCGACCTCGCTGGTGCCTACCGTGGCGCTGGCGCCAGCAAGGTTACGTATCACAGAGGTGACACCAAGCTTCTCAGAGAAAATCGGTTCGAAACTGCGTGCGACAATATCCGTGGCGCCGCCCGCCGCGAATGGGACAACAATTTCTAAGGTCTCTTGGGCTTGAGCGGCATGTGAGGCCCCGACGAGAACCATCAGAGCCAGAGAGTGGCGTATAGGCTTCATTATTGTAATCTCCTTTTCGTATCGCTACGAAATTTTGCATGTCTGATGCTTTGATTTTGAATTGACCATCAGTTTATGTCATTGATGTACTTTCCACGCCTTAATCGTAGCGCTACGATATGAGAGGTCAATGATGAAATGATTGTCCATTGGTCGAATAGCTAGCTATCGGGTTATCACTCAAGGTCTGCGCTAATACCGCTACCGGCACGTGCTTTATTCAGCATGATCAATTATGAATTCAACGCTGTGGAATAACTGTTCAGCCTAATCGAAAGCATGCAAGGATCTGTTTCAAAAAAACGGGTAGAGAGGGAAAGTGAAAAAACGCAAACGAAGTTCACAACGAGCCACCATGAGCGAAGTCGCACAGCTCGCGGATGTTTCTCCAAGTACCGTATCGCTGTATTTGCGTCGTCCCGATGAGGTCTCTTCTCGTAGGGCCGAGCGGATCCAAACAGCAATTGATAAGCTGAGCTATCTACCCAATACGATGGCTGGTGGTTTGGCCTCATCGCGCTCCAATATCATTGGTGTGATCGTTCCTACGATTACCTTCTCCTTCTTTTCGGAGACCCTTGAGACTCTGGAAAGAAACCTTCGCGCAGCCGGCTATCAACTATTAATAGGCAACACCGAGTTCGATGCATCGCGTGAGGAGGAACTGATCCGCTCAATCCTAAGCTGGAATCCTTCGGGACTCGTACTAACTGGTTTTTCGCATAGCCGAAAGTCAGTCTCACTGCTGAGCAATAGCGATATTCCAATCATTGAAATGTGGGATTACGGTCAGGAAGGATTGGACATGGTTGTGGGCTTTTCGCACCGCACTTGTGGGCGACTGGTGGCGGAACACCTCATGCGTAGCGGATATCAGCACATGGCTTTTTTGAGCACCAACTTCCAGCGCGACATCCGTGCTAACGAGCGTTATCTAGGCTTTCACGACGCGATCGCCGCCGCTGGCGGCTCGGTGCTAGTTCGAGAACTTACCGGGCGAAGTAATACCGCAGAGGCTGGCCAATTGCTATGCACTCTTGTCAACGACCATCCTGAGATTCAAGCAGTGTTCTGCTCCAATGACATGGTCGCCCTAGGCGCAATGCTTGAATGCCAACGACAAGGCTGGTCGATACCCGAGCGCTTGGCTATTGTGGGATTCGGCAACCAAGACTTCACTGACAGCACAGTGCCGCCAATGACCACGGTGGATCCCCCACGGCAAGAGATCGGCACGCATATCGCCCGGTTGTTACTCGAACGTCTCAAAGGCGATGACACAGCAAATATGGACACGAGAGTAGATCTAGGCGTAAGACTCATCATTCGAGAGAGCGCTTGAAATATAGTGTTTTGCCTGAACAAACAGACGGCCTACTGGACTGCCGATCAGTTAGATCATAGCAATACCGTTATCCACACCCACGACGACGGAGCAGGATTATTTTAGCGTAACTCCGACACGCCTAAACCAGCACCTTATGAGTAGAGACCACCTGTCGCAGCCCCATAAACGAGCGGATCTGGCGCACGCCGGGCAGGTAGAGCAACTGTTCAGCGTGCAACCTGTTGAAGCTTTGGCTGTCCCGGGTGCGTACCAGCATAAAATAATCAAACTCCCCGGTGACCACGTGGCACTCCATACAGCCTGACACCTTCTGGGCCGCCTCTTCGAAGGCGGCGAAGGATTCCGGCGTCGAGCGATCCAGCACCACGCCAATCAATACCACCATGCCCGCCTGTAGTTGCTCCGGGTCTAAATGTGCCACCACCCGGCTGATCACCCCATCCCGTTTGAGCTTTTCCACCCGACGTAAGCACGCCGCCGGACTCAAACTCACCTGCTCTGCCAACGCCACATTGGAGAGCGTGGCATCTTCCTGAAGCAGTTTAAGAATACGCCGATCTGTTCGGTCTAGTTCAGCCGCCTGATCATCAGGCTCAGGGCGTGAACGGGAGATTTTTGAGCGCACTATTATTTACCTTATTCATCTATAAACACTATTTAAGACCACATAAAATATTCATTAGCAACTTTTATTGCTTTAAAACAGACAACTTTGCAACACAAAAATCATGGCTAACACTTACTATAAATAGTAGAGAGCACGCCAATTGTTCACAACAACCTTAGCCGCCCTATATCGCACCCAATGATTTAAAGCTGGAGATTGCTATGAACCTCGAACGCTTCCCACGTTACCCACTCACCTTTGGCCCCTCTCCCATTACGCCGCTCAAACGGCTAAGCGAACATTTAGGCGGTGAAGTGGAGCTCTACGCCAAGCGCGAAGACTGCAACAGCGGCCTGGCCTTTGGTGGCAACAAAACGCGCAAGCTGGAGTACTTGATTCCCGAAGCGATTGAGCAGGGCTGCGATACGCTGGTATCGATTGGCGGTATTCAATCCAACCAGACCCGCCAGGTTGCCGCGGTGGCCGCTCACCTGGGTATGCAGTGCGTATTGGTGCAAGAGAACTGGGTTAACTACTCCGATGCAGTGTATGACCGCGTGGGCAATATCGAGATGTCACGCATCATGGGCGCCGATGTGCGAATGGACGACGCTGGCTTTGATATCGGCATTCGCCCTAGCTGGGAGCAGGCCATGGAGGATGTTCGCCAGCGAGGCGGTAAGCCCTTCCCGATTCCCGCTGGCTGTTCCGAGCACCCTTACGGCGGCTTAGGCTTTGTAGGCTTTGCTGAAGAGGTGCGTCAGCAGGAGAAAGAGCTGGGCTTTACGTTTGACTATATCGTGGTGTGCTCGGTCACCGGCAGCACACAGGCAGGCATGGTGGTGGGGTTTGCCGCCGATGGCCGTGCCCAGCGAGTGATTGGCATTGACGCCTCTGCAAAGCCTGAACAAACCCGTGAACAGATCCTACGCATCGCGCGCAATACGGCCGAGCTGGTGGAATTGGAAGGTGGTATTAACGATGACGATGTTATTTTGGATACCCGCTACGGCGGCCCTGAGTACGGACTGCCCAACGAAGGCACGCTGGAAGCCATTCGCCTATGCGCCCGCCTGGAAGGCGTACTCACCGACCCCGTTTACGAAGGAAAATCCATGCACGGCATGATCGACATGGTGCGTAACGGTGAATTCCCAGCGGGCTCCAAGGTACTCTACGCCCACCTAGGCGGCGTACCCGCGCTAAATGCCTATAGTTTCCTGTTTAGAAATGGATAAGGAATAAAACACCTGCCTCGAACCGTCTGAACCAGCGCCTCAATGACGCCGGTCAGGCGGTTACTACTGTACAAATAAAGCACACCCTTTAGTCTTGGCGTATAAGATGTTCACGGATACGCCATGTCTTCAACGCTTCCCGCCCACCTCACCCTTGACGAACTTGCACACTACCCAGCGCCGCTGGATTCCACTCACGGCACGCTGACCTGGGCCGGCACCGATGATGAGATGACTAACACCGTACCGCCCGTTTTGCCCAGCAGCGCATAGCCTAGGGTGTTCGCGTGGCGTTCAACCATACCTGTCTATAACATTCATAAAGCGAGCCGCCAGGAGTTTGCACCTCTTCAACACTTAGCTTCCAACAAGGACGGACTCTATGCGCGATGATGAAAAGTACACCAATTCCGAAGAGCAGCTACTCCACCTTCAAAACCTTCTAGATGACCCAGACACAACGGCACTAAAAGCGTATTTCTCTGAACTCGATATTTTAGACATCGCGCGAACACTGGAGTCCTTCCCGGCTAAAACGCGAGATTTTCTTTGGGAGTATGTTCCCGACGATTTTATCGGCGAGGTTCTCGCCGAAGTTGACGAAGACATCCGTGCTGACTACATCGAAGACTTATCGGCCAGCGATGTAGAAGAAATTGTTAAAGGCTTGGATGCTCAAGAAGTTGCTGAAGTTTTAGATGTTGCTGATGAAGCCATAAAAACCAGCGTCTACGCTAGCCTAGAGCAAGAGATCCGCGCCCAGGTTGAGAATCTTCACGCCTATGAAGATGACGTTGTTGGCCGTTACATGGATCCCGAGACCGTCAATGTAAAACAGGGCGTGTCGTTAGAGGCCGTACAGCGCTATATCCGCATCCACCATCTGCTCGACGATGAGTCGCAGCAGATCATGATTACGGATAAAGACAAACGCTTACTCGGCACTTTGACCCTGATTGATTTAATCAAGCAACCACAAGATGCGATGGTTGATGATTACATGGATGACTTTTTCACCCTAAATGATCAAATGAAAGTCAGTGATGCAGCGGCGTTATTGCGCTCTAAAGAGCTACACTTTGTGCCCGTGTGCGATAGCGATGGGTTATTAGTAGGCCAGCTAAACGCCGCCGACGTACTGGAAATCACCCAAGACGACGCTGACATGACGTTAAAGCATATGTCCGGCGTCAGTAACGAAGAGGAAGTCTTCACGCCCGTTTTACGCAGTGCGAAAAGTCGCGGCATTTGGCTGGGTATTAATCTGTTAACGGCTTTTTTAGCCGCCTTCGTTATCGGGCAATTTGAAGCGGCATTAGATCAAATTGTAGCCCTGGCCATTTTGATGCCGGTGGTGGCGAGCATGGGAGGTATTGCGGGTAGTCAAACCCTCACCGTGGTTATACGCGGCCTGGCGCTGGGCCAACTGGCGGGCAACAACATCCGCTGGCTGTATAACAAAGAGATGTGGGTGGGTATGAGTAACGGCTTGGTTTGGGCATTAGTGGTCGGCTTGATTGCCCATATCTGGTTTGGCGACGCCATGATCACGCTGGTGATCACCCTGGCCATCTTTATCAATATGAGTCTCGCCAACTTATCGGGGGTATTAATTCCGATGGTGCTGAAAAAGCTGCAGATTGACCCCGCGTTATCGGGCGCGGTTATTTTGACGACCGTTACCGATGTGGTCGGCTTTTTGTCATTCCTCGGTCTCGCGACGCTGATTATTTTGTGACTTTTCTTTCCAGCCTGCGCTTGGGCCTTTATAGAAAGGCCCAAACGCTTAGTGTAGAAGTAACGGCTATACTGTCGCCCACTGCCCCGTCTGATCTGACGTTTCGATGGCCTCTATTAATCGATTAACCCGCGCGGCTTCGCGGAAGTCTGGATAGAGGGGGCGGTCGTTGATGATGCCTTCCACCAGATCGCGCACCTCGATAATCTTCTGATCGTTATAGCCCAGACCGTGCCCTGGGGCGGGGCTGAACGCCGCATAGTCGGGGTGTTCAGGGCCCGCTAACAGGGTGGTGAACCCGCGCCTGCCGTGGGCATCGCCGTGGCGATATAGCTGCAGCTCGCTCATGCGCTCCTGGTCAAACACAATGGCACCCTTGGTGCCCGTTAGCGTGTAGGCCAAGCCCATCTTGCGGCCAGCCGCCACCCGGGAGGTTTCGATATTACCGATTAACCCCTTGTCAAACCGCAGCATGGCCTGGGCCTGATCGTCGTTTTCCACCGCCGCCATACCGTTGCCGTCGGCCGTGGGGCGCATGGGAATGACGGTTTGTAGTTGGCCGCATACCTCGGTAATGCGCTGCCCGGTTAAAAACTCGGCCATATTGAGAATATGCGACCCCACATCGCCTAACGCACCGGCGCCTGCGGTCGCCCGCTTGGTATGCCAATCGTGGGGCTTTTCCGGGTCGAGCAGGTAATCCTCGTTGTGCCGCCCACGAAAGTGAATCAGCTCTCCGATATCGCCGCTGGCAACAATCTGGCGGGCCAGCTGAGTGGCGGAATTGCGAATGTAGTTAAAGCCCACCAGGGTTTTGACACCCGCCTTTTCAGCCGCGGCGACCATCTCGTCAGCGTCTGCCGTACTCAGCGCCAGCGGTTTTTCAGCGTAAACATGCTTGCCCGCCGCAATGGCGGCTAACGCCACCTCTTTATGCAGGAAATTGGGCGCGCAGATATCCACCACATCCACGTCACTGTCGGCCACCAGGGCACGCCAGTCGTCGGTGGCGCGGGCAAATCCCCAGGCCCGCGCTCGGCTCTCTGCCGTGGCGAGGTCGACATCCGCCAGCAGCTCGCAAACGGGTTTAGCGGGCAGTTCAAAAACGCTGGACGCCGCATTAAAAGCAATGGCGTGGGCTTTGCCCATAAAACCGGTGCCGATTAGGCCAATCTTGAGGGTTTTCATTGTGGTTATCCCTGTTTGAAAACAATAACGCCGGGCTGGGCCCGGCGTTGAATGATGTCGTGCCCCGTAGACTGCTTACATGGTCGGCATGGTGAAGTGGTTGGTCTCTTCACGAATGCCGCTGGGCCAGCGCTGGGTGATGGTTTTCATGCGCGTGTAGAAACGCACCCCGTCGGGGCCGTGCATATGCAGCGGGCCAAACAGCGAGCGCTTCCAGCCGCCGAAGCTATGGAACGCCATGGGCACCGGAATTGGTACGTTAACGCCGACCATGCCGACCTGGATCTGCTCGCAGTATTGACGCGCCGCATCACCATCCCGGGTAAAGATCGCCGTGCCGTTGCCATACTCGTGGGCGTTGATCATGCTGACCGCTTCGTCGAAGCTCGCCACACGGGCAATGGCCAGCACCGGGCCGAAGATCTCTTCGGAGTGAATACGCATGCTGGGCGTGACATGGTCAAACAGGCTGCCGCCGATAAAGTAGCCATCGCCTGCGCCATCAACCGTGGTCTGGCGACCGTCGACCACTAGCTCTGCGCCTTCATCCACGCCGGTTTGGATATAGCCCGCCACTTTCTCAAGATGCTCGCGGGTGATCAGCGGCCCCATATCGTTATCCGGGCCATCGACCAGGCCAGGCCCGACCGTCAGCTTATCCAGTTCGGCCACCAGTTTTTCGCGCAGGCGGTTGGCGGTTTCGTCGCCCACGGGCACCGCTACCGAAATCGCCATGCAGCGCTCGCCTGCCGAGCCATAGGCCGCCCCCATCAGGGCACCCACGGCCTGATTGAGATCCGCATCGGGCATGATCACCATATGGTTTTTGGCCCCGCCCAGGGCCTGAACACGCTTGCCATGGGCTGATGCGGTAGCGTAGATGTACTCGGCAATTGGGGTAGAGCCCACAAAGCTAACCGCTTGAACACGCTCATCAGTAAGCAGTACATCCACCGCTTCTTTATCACCATTGACGACATTAAAGACGCCATCCGGTAGGCCCGCTTCTTTAAGTAGCTCAGCTAAGCGCAGCGGCGTAGAGGGGTCTTTCTCCGAAGGTTTCATGACGAAGGTGTTGCCGCAGGCCAGAGCAATGGGGAACATCCACATGGGTACCATGGCGGGGAAGTTGAACGGCGAGATACCGGCGCACACGCCCAGCGGCTGCATCATCGAGTAACTATCAACGCCGGTGCCGACGTTCATGGAGTGCTCACCTTTCTGCAGGTGGGGAATGCCGCAGGCAAACTCGACCACTTCCAGGCCGCGGGTCACTTCGCCTTTGGCATCGGAAAACACCTTGCCGTGCTCGCTGGAGATCAGTCGCGCCAGCTCATCGGTGTGCTCCTCAACCAGCGCTTTAAACTTAAACAGGATACGCGAGCGCTTCAGCGGCGAAGTTTTTGACCAGGCAACAAAGGCCTCGTTGGCGATGCGCACCGCTTCGCGGGTTTCGTCGGCGGTGGCCAACGCCACCTGGGCACTTTGCTCACCGGTGGCCGGGTTATAGACCGGCGAAGTACGTTGGCTCTGACCGGCGGAGAGCTGACCATTAAGATAGTGGGATAACGTTTGCATATAGGCTCCTGATTAAAAGGCGGCGCTGGCGCTATTTAGCTGGCTACGTCGAAGCCTGCCTGCTCGGCAAGTTGGCGTAGGTTGCGGTAACCCAAGCGGGCGTAAGTCAGCGGGTGAGCGACTTCCGGGTCTTGTTCGGCTTCAACCACTAACCAACCCTGGTAGCCCTGTTCGCACAGGTGGGTTAAGGCGGGCAGGAAATCCACATTGCCATCCCCCGGCACCGTAAACAGGCCGTCTAACACGCCGTTTAAAAAGCTTTTGTCGCGGTTGCGTACCGCGTCCAGCACTGGGAAGCGCAGATCTTTGCAGTGCACATGATGGATACGTTGGCTGTAGCGTTTGGCGACGGCGAGAGGGTCACCGCCAGCACCTCGCAAATGACCAAAATCAAGCAGCAGCCCCACGCCTTCGCCAGTGTTGTCCATTAAGCGTTCAACGTCGGCCTGGCTTTCGATCACCGTGCCCAGGTGGTGGTGATACACCAGTTGAATACCCTGGGATTTCAGGTAGTCGCCCACTACATCCAGGCCATGCAGTAGTCGCTGCCACTCTTGCTCGGAAAGGTGCGGACGCTGGGAGAGCGGTCGCTCCTGATCGCCGTGCACACAGTGGGTGACTTCACACAGCACCATTACCTTCGCACCGCATTCCTTGAGCAGGTTCATGTGATCCTGAATGGCGTCAATCTCTTCTTCAGGCGTGCGCTCCAGCAACTGCGCGGAATACCAGCCCGATACAAGCGCCAAGTCGTGGGCGCTAAGCACCTGATTCAGGGCGTCAGGCGTTCGGGGAAACTTGTTACCTAATTCAAAGCCGCTAAACCCCGCTTCGCGGCCCTCTTTCAAACAGGTTTCCAGCGGTGTTGCGCCGCCCAGACTGGGCAAGTCATCGTTCGTCCAGGTGAGCGGGTTGATGCCTAAAGTAACCGTTGGCATAGCGTATTCCTTGTGATTATGTTCGTTGCTATTAATGGCGTTGGCGCTGCTTGGCTTCGCGGTAGCCCTGATAGGCTTTATTGACCGCTTCACGCTCGGAAACCTCGGGTACGGCGACGTCCCACCAGGCACCGCCTTCCTGGGTGCTGGGTAGCGGATCGGTATCCAGGGCAATCACATAGGTCGAAGTGGCGCTGCGAGCGCGCACCAGCGCCTGCTCCAGCTCCGCAATGCCGCTCACCGATTCAGACTCACAGCCCAGAGATTTGGCATGGGCGGCGAAATCGGTTTTAGGAGCGCCCGCCTCGACAGCCCGGCAATCCTGCAGCAGGTTGTTGAACCCCGCGCCGCCTGTGGCCTGCTGCAAGCGGTTGATGCAGCCGTAGCCGCGGTTATCCAACACCACCACTATCAGCTTGTGGCCCAGCATCACCGAGGTCGCCAGCTCTGAGTTGTGCATCAGGTAGCTGCCGTCGCCTACCATCACCACTACTTCCCGCTCTGGCTTGGCCATCTTGACGCCCAGCCCGCCCGCAATTTCATAGCCCATGCAGGAGAAACCGTACTCCACGTGGTAGCTGCCGGGCCCCGAACATTGCCAGAGTTTATGTAGCTCGCCGGGCAAGCCACCGGCGGCGCATACCACGGTGGTATCGTTGCCTGCCTGGCGATTGACGGCGCCGATCACCTGGGCATCGGTGGGCAGTGCCAGCCCTTGGTCGGCGGTCACGTTGTGCACGATTTCGACCCACTCGCGCTTGAGCGTGCCGGTCTGCTCGCGCCATTCATCGCCGCCGCGCCATTCGCCCAGCGCCCCGTCGAGTTGGCCAAGCCCGACCAAGGCGTCGCAGCTTAGCGGCAGCGCTTGATGCTTCAGACTGTCGAAGCGGCCAACGTTGAGGGCGATCAGCGTTTTTTCGCTGCCTTCAAACAGCGCTCGGGAGCCGGTGGTAAAGTCCTGCAACCGCGTGCCCACCGCCAGAATGACATCCGCCTGCTCCGCCAATTGGTTGGCGGCTGCGCTGCCGGTCACCCCAATGGCACCCATTGCGCAAGGGTGGCTATCGGCCAACGCGCCTTTGCCGGCCTGGGTTTCGGCTACCGGGATGCCCCGTGCTTTGGCAAACTCGGCCAAGACGTCGCAGGCAGCGGCGTAATGTACACCGCCACCGGCGATAATCAGCGGGCGTTTAGCCTGTTGCAGCGCGGCGATGGCTTGGCGAAGCTCGTAAGCATCCGGTGGCGAGCGGCGAGTGCGATGCACCTTGGGAGCAAAAAAGGCCACCGGATAATCGTAGGCAAAGGTTTGCACATCCTGGGGCAGCGCCAGGGTCGCGGGGCCGCAGTGCTCAGGGTCAAGCAGGGTAGCAATCGCCTGGGGCAAGCTGGTCAGCAGCTGCTCGGGGCGGTTAATGCGGTCGAAGTAGCGCGACACCGGGCGAAAACAGTCGTTGACGCTAATGGTCGGGTCACCAAAATGCTCCACCTGCTGGAGTACCGGGTCGGGTTCGCGGGTGGCAAAGGTGTCTCCCGGCAGCAGCAGGATCGGCAAGCGGTTGGCATGGGCGAGCGCCGCGGCGGTGACCATATTGGTCGCCCCTGGGCCAATCGAGCTAGTCGCGGCCATTAAGCGCTGGCGATTATTGGCTTTGGCAAAGGCAATCGCCGCGTGGGCCATGGCCTGTTCGTTGTGAGCGCGAAAGGTCGGAAGCGTGTCTTGCACGTGGTAGAGCGCTTCCCCCATTCCGGCCACATTGCCATGACCAAAAATCGCAAACACGCCTTCAAACAGCGTCACCTCTTGGCCATCAACCTCAATACGCTGGGCGGCAAGGTACTTGACCAGCGCCTGGGCCATGGTGAGTCGAATGGTGCTCATTTTACGCCTCCTTCGTGTGAGCCAGGGTTTGCGGCTGCGCCTGCCTTAATTGCCGCCACGCCTTTATCAGTTCGGCATAGTTCTGGGCGACCCGCTCTACCAAGCTGGCGTCGTCGATACGCCCGGCTAGCCAGTCACGACTCGCACTGGCAAATAGCGTGCGCCCAACGGTGAAGCCTTTACAGCAGGCATGATTGGCCGCTGCTTCGAAACCGCGTTTCATGTCGTCCATGGGGGCGTCGAGCCCAAGCAGCACAACCCCACGGCAGTAGGTATCTTCCCGCTCAATGGTTTCGCCAACCGCCTGCCAGGCAGCGTCTGACATGGCAGGTAGCTTCCACCAGTCTGGGCGAATGCCCAGGTTGTAGAGTCGCTGCAGGCTGCGCGGCAAGGTGGTGTCGTCATTGGGCATATCGATCGGAGGAATGACCTCAATTAGCAGTTCCAGCCCATAAGCACAGGCCGCCTGGTAGAGCTGGCGCAGCCGCTCCTCCTGCTCTAAGCGCAGCGAGATTTCATCGTCGGGGTGGTAGAACACCAGGCATTTAATAATCTGTTCTCTAGGCCAGTTGCGCAGGCAGGCACCTAAATCATCGCCATGCTGGAAACGCAGCGGGCGTGAGCCAGGAAGCTCCACCGGTCGACCAATCCACCAGCCTTTGCCACTGGCTTGATTGAGTGCTTCCTGCCCCAGCACGTCATCTACCAGGATCGCGGGCGTGGTAATGCCGCCCAGCTTGGCGCCCTCTTCGGCGGCGGTGACCAGGAGTTTTTTGAGTGCTGGCAGCCGCGCGCTGTCGGCATACTCTTCGCGGGCCATATCGGTGAGCTGGCGGCGGTGATCAAATGCCAGGCCCAACACTTCGGGCCACTGCGCAGGCACTCGGGTAGTGACCCGGTGCAGATGATTTAGGCGTTGATCGGTATCCGGGCGGGGAACCTCGTCGCGACGTTTCAGGTAATCGAATAGCTCATCTTCGGTGGGCATAGCCGGGGCACAGCCGTGGCGGGAGACCACCAGCGCGCCACAGGCATTGGCGTAACCGGCGCTGGTTTGCCAGGGTTCATTGCGCAGCCAGCCGCGTAGCAAGCCACTCATAAAGGCATCCCCGGCACCCAGCACATTGAGCACCTCGACCTGTACGCCCTTAACTAAAATGCCGTCTTCAATACGGTCAGGAATGGCGCCTTCAAACACTACACAGCCCATGGGCCCCAGCTTGCATACCAGGGTGGCCTGGCTAACCTCACGCACTGTGCGCAGGGCCGTTAAGGTATCCGTGCTGCCGCCAGCAATATGAAACTCTTCTTCGGTGCCTACAATCAGGTCAAAATCTGGCAACCAGCGTTGAAGATCAGTAGTGACTTTTTCATCGGCGATAAAACGGGTTTCACCATCGCCGGGGTTGGTCAGCCCCCACAGTACGGGGCGGTAATCGATATCCAACACCCGCTTCACGCCATAATAGTCGGCGGCGTCCAGCGCTTTGCGGCACGCCCGCTGGGTGGTATCGGTAGAAAGGTGGGTGCCGGTGATCGCCAGCGCCTTGGCCCGGGCGATAAATTCAGGGTCGATGGCCTCGGCATCAATGGCCATATCAGCACAGTCGCGGCGGTAAAATAGCAGCGGGAAGCTTTCACGGTCTTTTAAAGCCAGCAGAACCAGGCCGGTGTGGCGCTCAGGATCGGTTTGTAGCGCGGTAGTATCTACCCCCACCCGCTCCAGCTCTTCGCGTACGAAGTTGCCCATCTGCTCGTCGCCGACCCGCGAAAGCATGGCGGATTTCAATCCTAGGCGCGCAGTGCCGTAAGCCATATTGCCCGAGCTCCCGCCTAGGTACTTGGCAAAGCTGGCCACGTCTTCTAAACGGCTGCCAATCTGCTCGGCGTAAAGATCGACCGCCACGCGTCCAAGACAAATCAGGTCAAGCGGTCGGTGTTGACTATTGTTATTCAGCATAAATGTCTCCCCACGTCACAAATTCGTGGTACTAGTCACAGGATGGCACTGGGCATAAAAGCGTCTTGGCTGGCAATCGATAAGGTTTATCAACCGTGGCTTAAAGTGAGAAGGCGGCACGGAATCGGTCGAGCGCGAGGTCGTCATCCCCAGAGGCCCAGCCTTCCAACCCCACGGTGCCTCGATAACCTATGTCGTTCAGCGCTTTGGCAATGGCCGGATAGTTAATCTCGCCAGTTCCCGGCTCACAGCGCCCAGGCACATCAGCCACCTGCACTTCACCAATGTAAGGCCCGCAGCGGCGAATCAATTCGATCAAATTACCTTCGCCAATTTGGGCGTGATAAACGTCCAACATAATGCGCAAGCTGGGCCGATCAACACTTTCCACCAGCGCTAGAACATCTTCCAAGCGCGCAAACGGCACACCGGGGTGATCAACGTCAGTATTGAGGTTTTCAAGCACAAAGGTGACGTCGTTCTGCTCGCCGAGATCCGCCAGCCGATTGAGTGTGTCTCGGGCTTTTAGCCACATAGCGCCAGTCATCTGCTGGCAAGGCTGAACGGGCAACCCATTACCATCTAGCCCGGTGCCGTGAAGGTTAAGGCGCGGAATGCCAAGGCGCTTTGCTACCTCAACCGACTCAGCGGCGGTGCGTAGCAGTTCATCTGCCCCGGCTGCATCCGCCAGGGTGCCGGTGACATAGCCGGTCATGGATGAAAACATCGCCCCGCTATTGGCCAGTGCGTCAATGTCGTGCTTAGTCCAGTCCCAGATTTCGACTTGAAAGCCCAAATCAGAAATGCGCTTAATTCGTTCCAACACGGGTAAATCGCGGAACACCATTTCAGCGCAAACGGCCAGCGTGAACGGGGATGGTGGGGTAGGTTTATTCATCATGGCTCCTTAATAGCCGCTCGCAGTTCGCGGTGAAGGGGGTTCAGTGCTGCCTGTTTTATCCGAAGGTTGAGTGTCTTGTTCGGCTAAGCTGGCCTTCTTGGCTTTATCGTCCCGCTGGAATTCCGCAAGCTCCGCATCCAGGCTTTCAAGCTCAGCGCCACCCGCCATCATATTGAGCACCTCTTCGCGGCTGACTTCTTCTTTGCGGAAGGAGCCCAAACTGCCGCCGCGTGACAATAGGGTGAACGCATCAGCCACTGGGTAAGCATGGTGGACGTTGTGGGTAATAAAGATGACCGCAAGCCCATCCGCGCGGGCTTTGGCAATGTAGCGCAGTACGACAGAGGCCTGCTTAACCCCAAGCGCTGACGTAGGCTCATCAAGAATCAGCACTTTGGCGCCAAAATAAACGGCACGGGCAATCGCCACACACTGGCGCTCCCCGCCAGAAAGCGTGCCCACCGGCTGGCTTGGGTCGCGTACATCGATACCGATTTTAGCCATTTCCTCTTTGGCAACCCGGTCAGCATATTTCCAATCAATCCGCTTTAAAGGCCCCCACCCCACCGTCGGTTCGCGGCCCATAAAGAAGTTACGGGTAATCGACATCAACGGCACCATCGCCAGATCCTGAAAAACGGTCGCGATACCGGCGTCGAGCGCGTAAGCCGGGGACTTGAAACGAGCGGGTTTGCCATCCAGTAGCATCTCGCCATGGGTGGGCTGGTGAACACCGGAAAGGGTTTTAATCAACGTTGACTTGCCAGCACCGTTATCCCCCAACAGGCACATAACCTCACCGGAATAGACCTGCATCGAGATATCACTAATGGCGATGACACTGCCGAAGTGTTTGCTGACACTGCGCATTTCAATCATTGGAGTGCGTGTAGTCATGTTATTTAGCCTCCATCGCCTTTTTGCGCATGTAATTGTTGAATAACACCGCCACCAGCAACATCACGCCCAGGAAGACCTGGAACCAGTCCGTGTTGACACCGGTATAAAAGATGCCCATTTGCACCATGCCGAAGATCAGCGCACCCAGGGCGGCACCTATAGCGGAGCCATAACCACCGGTCAGCAAAGCGCCACCGATCACCACAGCAATAATGGCTTCCAGTTCTTTTAGCAGGCCACGGATAGTGTCCGCCGAACCGGTATCCATGACTTGTATGCAGGCAAAGATGGTGGCGGAGAAAGCGGTGAACATGAACAGTGAAATCTTGACGCGATGGACGGGGACGCCCGAATTGCGCGCCGCATTGGCATCGCCACCGCTGGCGAAGATCCAGTTGCCGTAAGGCGTGCACAGCAGCACCCAAGTCGCTACAGCGGTTAAGCCCAGCCACCAGACAATCGAGACGGGAATACCGGTGACCGTGGGGTTGCCCGCAAAGTTGGTCGCCATCCAGCCATTTGCCGCCATCCAACTAAATAGTCCCGTAGCGACTTCTCCAGAGAAAAGCGCCGCGAACCAATCGCCGGGGATATGATCCTGAACTCCACCCACCTGAGTACGTCCCGTCAACAACCGGCTAGTACCGATAGCCAAGCCACGCAGAATGAACAGGAAGCCCAGGGTAACGATAAATGACGGTAACCCCGTTTTATTGACCAGATTACCGTTAATCCAGCCCACCAGACCCGCACAGGCGAACGCCAATAAAATTGCGGCCCACAGCGGCCAGCCATACTCCACCGCAGGGATGGCAATCAGGATGCCTGCCAAACCAATCATCGAACCAATCGAAAGATCAAACTCTCCGCCGATCATCAGCAACGCAGCCGCCGTGGCGATAATGCCGAGCTGAGCGGCGACTTCAAGAAAATTAATAATACCCGCTGGGGTAAACATCCCGGTGCCGCTGGAAGCAGCGATAAAGAAGGCAAGCACCAACACGGCACCGGCCAGCGCCCCCAACTCCGGGCGATTAAGCGCCTTCTTCCAGAAAGAGACTCTCTGGATACGCTCATCTTGAGGAGCGGTTGCTGGCGCAACCGATTGTTTCGTTTCAGTAGAATTCATGGCGATCGACCCCCAAGGCTCGACACCGCGCCGAGCCTTTTTCGATTAGGTAGTTATCAACGGATGCCCTGGCTACTCAGCTCAATGACCTGTGCAGCGTTTTCTTGAGTGACAAACCCTGGGCCGGTGGCAACATCCCCTGCGGGTAGCAGGCCGTTTTTGACGAACTGATCTAGGAACATGACAGGCAAATAACCCTGCATGTACTGCTGTTGGTCGATCGCAAAGTCCAGTTCACCTGCATCCAAGGCTTCCAAAATACCGGGTGAAAGGTCAAAGGTGCCGAGAGTGAACATATCGGTTGCCCCCTGCTCACGCATGGCCCGAATCATCGGATCAGCGGCCAGTGCACCCAAGGTCAGCACACCACGCACATCACTGTTCTCGTTGAGGTAAGCGACAATGGCATTGCGAATATTGGTGGGGTCGTAGGTGGTCGCTAGCTGCTCAGCATTGCCATCGAAGCCCTCGACAAATCCATCACAGCGCTGGTCAAGTCCCTGATTGCCTTGTTCATGGTTAACGCAGACGCCTTTTTCAACGCCCAGTTCCTGCATGCGCTCGGCGGCCTGTTTGCCCGCCTCGTATTCACTCTGCCCGACGTGCAGCCGGGCACCATAATCCCTCGCCACGTCACCACCGGAGTTAATGGTGATGACGGGTATGCCGTTATCGACAGCATTTTGGACAGCGCCACCCAGGGCATTTTCGTCGGTGAAAGAAAGGATCAAACCGTCTGGTTGAGACGCTACCGCCGCCTGTACGAGCTGTTGCATCTTGGCCATGTCAAAGGTGGACGGTGCACGGTATTCCAACTCTGCGCCTACGAGATCAGCGGCTGCTTCTGCGCCGTTTTTCACCACTGACCAGAAAGGATCAGAGGGAACACCATGGGTCACCATGACGAAACGGCTCGCTTCTTGTTCCGGTTCTTGTGCTTGTGCGGCACCCGCCATTAATGCCGTGGTGGCGGCAGAGGCTAGAAGCCATTGAGATAGACGTGCCATAAATAATTCCTCATAACGTTATCGTTGTTGGTAGGGAAGTGGCATTAAATGCCTTGGCGCTATGAAATATAGATTCCAAATAGCAATTATTGCAAATTATTTATTCTATACTTTTGTATAAATGGAATATTTATTTCAATCAACTAGACTGCATAACAACCAGCCACTTTGCTCAGTGCTACTGCCCAGCCGTACATGAGTGAATGAGTGGTACATGAGTTAACGCTAAGGAATTTGTATGCCGCAGCCCCCACAAAGCTACCGTGAGCTGGAAACGCTGATCACCGCCGAGTACGCCACGCTAAGCAAACGTTTGCAGCAAACCGCGCGTTTTATGCTTGATCACCCCCAGGAGGTTGCTTTAGCGACCGTGGCCAAAATTGCCGAACAGGCGGATGTCACTCCATCCACCTTAATTCGCTTGGCCAATAGCTTGGGCTTTAAGGGCTTTTCCGAAATGCAGCAACTGTTTCGCAGCCGCCTGGTCGATGAATTGCCTAACTACACCGAGCGAATTCGCGCGGTACGCAGCGCCACCGGAGAAACACCGGATAGCACCCAGCTGTTATGGGAGTTCGCTGACGCCAACCGTGCCGTGCTTGAGCAGCTTCCCAGCCGCATTAATCCAGAGAGTCTGGAGAAGGCGCTGGATATTTTTGAAAAGGCTCATGCGATTCATGTGATGGGCGCACGGCGAAGCTTTATGGTCGCCAGCTATATGACCTATGCCCTGGCCCATGTGGATAAGCCTGCGCTGCTGGTTAATGGTTTGGGCGGAATGTACGGCGAGCAGCTGCGCGCTATGAGCCAACACGACGCCCTACTGACCATCAGCTTTTCTCCCTATGCCGAAGAGAGCCAAAAAGCCTGCGAAGACGCCCATCAGCGCGGTCTACCTATTGTGGTGATTACCGATTCGAACCTTAGCCCACTGGCCCGCTTCGCGGATGTCGTCTTCGTGGTCAACGAAGCCGAAGTGAAAAGTTTCCGTAGTTTGACCGCGTCGCTCTGCTTGACCCAGACCTTGGCAATTGCCCTGGGGGTGCGGCAAGACAAAACACGCGACAAAGAAAAGGGCCAGGACAAACAACGTAAGGCCTAAACATCCAAAGCAAGCCAACAGTAAAAACAAAACAGGAGAGCTTATGAAACTCGCACTCATCGGCGCTGGACGCATCGGCAAGGTGCATGCCCAGGCCATTCACTCGCACCCAAGCGTTACCCTGGCCGCCGTGGCCGATTTTCATCAGCCTGCCGCAGAAGCGTTGGCCGAGCAGTACGCCAGCCGAGCGGCCTCTGTGGATGAAATCTTCGCAGATGATGATATTGACGCGGTACTGATTGCCTCAAGCACGCCTACTCACGCGGAGTATCTGGAGCGTGCCGCACGCTCGGGCAAGGCGATTCTATGCGAAAAACCCATCGCCCTGGATTTAGCCCGCACTCGCGATGCCCTTCAAGTGCTTAGCGAACATCCAGTGACCTGCGCATTAGGCTTTAACCGCCGTCACGACCCTCAATTTGCTGCGCTTAAAAAGGCCATCACCGAAGGGCGTATAGGCGCACTGGAAACATTGACCATCATCAGCCGCGACCCCTCTCCCCCGCCCGCCGAGTACGTGGCTGAGTCCGGCGGCCTGTTTCGGGACATGATGATTCACGATCTGGACATGGCGCGCTGGCTTCTCGATGAACCGATTGAAAGTGTCTTTGCCGTTGGCAGTAGCATCATCGACCCAGCGATTGGCGAAGCGGGAGACGTGGATACCGCCATGGTCACTCTCACCACGGCCAGCGGAAAGCTATGCCAGATCAGCAACTCACGACGCGCCTGCTACGGCTACGATCAGCGTATCGAAGCCTTTGGCAGCCAAGGCATGCTGCAAGCCCAGAACGAGAGCGACACCCGGCTGCGCTTTACTGGCGAAACAGGGCAGGTAGAAGACAAACCCAAGTGGTTCTTCCTAGAGCGTTATGCCCAGGCCTATCAACTTGAAATTGGTGATTTTGTCGCCGCCTGGCAAGAGAAACGTGCACCACTCGCAGGTGCTCAAGATGGACTAGAGGCGTTGCGCTTAGCCGATGCAGCGGAGCGTTCATTGCGTGAAGGTCGCAAAATCCTGCTCGACGCCTCGGTGTAAACAGACACCAGAGTGTCTGTTTTTCATACCTTTTATATCGTAAACGATTAGCTGCCGACCGAGCAGCTAGCCATCAGAAGGAGCGACATATGGCTTCCCTACTGGTACGCCCCACCGCCCCAGACACCCAAGGCACCGTAATTAACATTACTCCTGAATCGGCTGGCTGGACGCACGTGGGCTTTCGGATGCATAAACTCGCCAAGGGCCAGCGCCTAGAGGCCAGCAGCGATGATCAGGAAGTCTGCCTGGTGCTGCTCTCCGGTCGCGCCAATGTGGTCTGCGGCGAGCACCGTTTTGAAGACATCGGCGAGCGCATGGATATTTTTGAACAGATCCCTCCCTACGCGGTTTATCTGCCTGACCATGTTAGCTACGCGGTGGAAGCGACCACGGATTTAGAACTAGCCGTGTGTGCTGCCCCAGGTCATGGTAACCACGCCCCCAGGCTGATCGCCCCCGACAACATCAAGCAAAGCACCCGTGGCCAAGGCACCAACACCCGCCATGTTCACGATATTCTGCCGGAAACCGAGCCCGCCGATAGCCTATTAGTAGTCGAAGTATTCACACCCGCGGGCAATTGGTCGAGCTACCCGCCACACAAACACGATGTGGATAACTTACCCCACGAATCACATCTGGAAGAGACCTACTACCACCGCATTAACCCTGAACAAGGGTTTGCCTTCCAGCGCGTTTATACCGATGACCGCAGCCTTGATGAAACCATGGCGGTGGAGAACGGCTGCTGCGTGTTGGTGCCCAAGGGGTACCACCCAGTGGGCGCCTCCCATGGCTATTCGCTCTACTATTTGAATGTGATGGCGGGGCCCAAGCGGGCATGGAAATTCCACAACGACCCCGACCACGAATGGTTGATGAACGCTGGATAGATCGACACTTTGCCCGCTAACGTTTATCTAATGCTATGCTAACTAGCCCCGCCGATGCGGGGCTTTTTTGTGCATCACCTTTAATAAAAGACCATAGAGGCCCTATGCTCCCCGACTACTCCGTCATCGCCTGGTTGTTAATTGCATTTTCCGTTTATCTGACCGGCGTTTCAAAAGGTGGCTTTGCGGGTGGTTTTGGCACGCTCTCGGTACCGCTAATGGCACTGGCGATCAGCCCCGCCCAGGCAGCCGGCTTACTATTGCCACTACTGTTGGTGATGGACGTGTTTGCGGTGAAAGCATGGTGGGGCAAGCAGGACGCCACTGAGGTCTGGCGCTTTGTGCCGGGGCTGTTTATCGGCGTGACGGTAGGGACGCTGCTGTTTGGCAGTTTGAGTGAACAGGGCTTACGCCTGACTCTCGGCGTGATCACCCTGCTGTTCGCCGCTTACATGCTGCTCAAGCCCGTTGCCAAGAAACCTATCTCCACCCGCTGGGCATTGCCAGCGGCAAGCGTCTGCGGCTTTACCAGCTTTATGGCCCATGCGGGCGCGCCGCCGCTGAACGTTTACCTGCTGCCGCGCAAACTATCGAAAGAGACGTTTATTGCCACCTGTGCGGTGACCTTTGCCGTAGTCAACGTTATCAAGCTAGCGCCTTATATGTGGCTTGGCGAAATCAACGTCACCAGCGCCTGGGCCTCGCTGCTGCTCGTACCCATCGCCTGGATCGGTGTACGCAACGGCCTATGGCTGCAAAGCCGCGTCAACGAGACGCTGTTCTACCGACTGGTGATTTTTGCCATGTTTTTAGTCGGTTTTAATCTGATTTGGCAGGCGCTGAAATAGGGCGGGATTCATTACGGAGTGCAGCTCATTTTTCATACAATCATCCTTTAAGCGTTTAAGCTGTAAGACATCGCTTAAAATTTTGTAAGAGATCTCTTACAAACGTGTAAGAGATCCCTGTCACTTGCCTTCCAGGCCTTGCTCTCTGGCCCCGGCCCGCTACCCTGATCGTTTCTCATTTACTTGATCCAAGGAGCGGAGCGATGGCGGACAAAACGGGCCTGCAATTTACCCTGACCCTACCCGGGGCCGATGACACCGCCGTGGTGCGCTTTACCCATCGCGAGGCCCTGTCTGAGCCGTTTGCGCTCTCAGTTGAGTTTGCCAGCCGCACCCACACCCTGTCGCCCAGCGACTGCTTGGATCAAAACGCCACCCTGACCATTTGGCAGGACGGCGAGCCGCTACGCCGCGTGCATGGGATGATTTCAGAGCTGCACCGCGGCGATAGGGGACACCGCCGCAGCTTCTACCGTGTCGAGATTCGTCCGGCGCTGTGGCGGTTATCGCTGCGCCATAATTCGCGTATCTTTCAGGATACCTCGCCGTTTGATGCCATCACCACTTTAGCCAACGAGCGCAGCCTCACCGATATCGGCTTTGCCACCACCCGCACGCCCCTCGACCGAGAGTTTCTGGTTCAGTACCGCGAGACCGACCTGGCCTTTATCGAGCGTTTAGCCGCCGAAGAGGGCTGCTTCTATTTTCATGAGTTTGAGAACGCCGAGGGCGGCAAACACCAGCTGGTATTTGCGGACGCCACGGTGGTGCTGCCCAGCGTGGGTGAGCGCACCTACCACGGCCGCGCTGGGGGCACGCCGCCCCGACGCCATGTGCGTAAATTGCGTCAGGCCAACCGGGTGCGCCCCGCCTCGGCGATGCTCAAGGACTACACCTTTAAAAACCCGCCCTATGCGCAGATCCATGAGCACCTCGCTCCCAACTTGGGCGAACACGCCCAGCGGGAGGATTACGAACACTTTGACTACCCCGGCCGCTATAAGAAGGACGCTTCCGGTAAGCCCTTTACCCGCCACCGGTTAGAGTCACTGCGCGCCGACGCCACCACCGCCGAGGCCGAGAGTGACCTCCCCGAGCTCGCCCCGGGGATCTGCTTTACCCTTACCGACCACGATATCGACAGCCTTAACCGCGCCTGGCAAGTGGTCTCGGTGGTTCACCACGGCGAGCAGCCCCAGGCCCTGGAAGAAGATGGTATGGCCCGGGGCGGCAATGGGAGTGGAGCCAGTTCAGCTCAGGCAGGCGAGCTGATGACCCGCTACCACAACGACGTGGTGATCATGCCCCGGGATCAGGCTTTCCGCCCAGTGCCCAACCCCAAGCCGCGGGTCGATGGCCCCCAGGTGGCCTTTGTGGTGGGGCCGGAAGGTGAAGAGATCTACTGCGACGAACACGGCCGGGTTAAGGTGCAGTTCCCCTGGGATCGCTACGCCGAACCTAATGAGACGGCGAGCTGTTGGGTACGGGTCGCCCAGGGCTGGGCCGGCGGTGGCTATGGCAGCATGGCGATCCCCCGGATCGGCCATGAGGTCATTGTCTCGTTTTTAGAGGGCGACCCCGATCAACCGCTGGTCACCGGCCGCACTTACCACGCGGTGAATACCCCGCCCTACCCGCTGCCGGAGCACAAGACCCGCACGGTGATCCGCACCCAGAGCCATAAATCGGAAGGCTTTAACGAACTGCGCTTCGAGGACGCCACTGGCGAAGAGCAGATCTGGCTCCACGCTCAGAAAGATCTGGAGCTGCTCACCCTTAACGACCGCACCGAGGAGATCCGCCGGGACAGCCACCTTAAGCTGCATCGCAACCGGCTCAGCGAAATCCATAACGACGACCATCTCACCGTACACGGCAAGCGCTACACCCAGATCAAAGGCGATGACCACCTCCAGGTGGATCAAACCCGCCATGAGGTGTACGGCGAGGCGCAGTTGGTCGAGACCGGCCGCGAGTTGCACCACAAAGCGGGCAGCCAGATCGTGTTGGAAGCGGGTAGCGAGATCACCCTCAAGGCGGGCGGCAGCTTTATCAAGCTCGACCCCGGCGGCGTGACCATTGTCGGCCCCCAGGTCAAGATCAACTCCGGCGGTAGCCCCGGCCGCGGCCAGGGCCAGGCGATTGTACTGCCCCGCTTACCCGGGGAAGCCGAGCCTGAGGAGAGCGAGGACGTTACCCTTGAGCCGCACCAGACCCCACTGCTCAGCAGCGACATCACCGCCGCCACGCCGTTGGCGTTAGACGATATCGACATCACCGATGGCCTGGCCGACGACTGCAGTGCCTGCCAACCGGCAGTGGGTAGCCCGGTGAACCCGCTGCTGGGCGCCAAGCTGCTGCCCGCCGAGACCGATTTTGCACTCCCCGCGCCACGGCCGTTTGTGTTTAGCCGTGGTTATCTCTCCAGTAACGGGCGGATTGGGATACTCGGTCAGGGCTGGTCGGTACCCGGCGAAAGCCTCTCCCTCACCCTTAACAATGATGCCTGCATTGTTCACGATGCCCAGGGGCGTCAAATTACCTTTGGTTCACTGGCCCCCGGCCAGACGCGCTTCTCCCCTACCGAGCAGCTGTGGATTCGTCGTGGGGGTGCCTCAACCGCTGAAGAGAGTAACGCGCCTCGCTGGCAAGCGCTGGATGAGACGCTGCGCCAGGATCCCGAACGTATTGTTCTTAGCGATGCCAGCGGTCTTTATTATGTGTTTGCTAACCCAGCCTCTGCCCATCCAGCAGACGTGGCGACAACCTCGGATGCGACTTCGGGTAATAGCTCAAGCGATAACGCTGCTCGCTGGTCACTGATCGAAGAGCGCGACCGCAACGGCTATGCCACCCAGTACCACTGGGAAGCCGGTCTGCTGGTCACGGTGATCGACAGCGCCCAGCGTCGCTACCAATTCGTTTACGACAGCCTGCTTCCTGCCCAGCCCGACGATGCCGGGCAGCGCCTAACCGGCGTCAAGCTGGTGCAAGCACACGATGGCAGCGCCCAGGACGACTGGTTGGTGCGCTACTCGTTTAGCCCCGTGGGGGATTTGATTGCGGTACGCCACCGCCACGGCGAAGTGGTGCGCGAGTTCGAGTGGCAAGATCATATGCTCACCGCCCACCGGGTCCCCGGGGGCATGGAAGCCCACTACACCTGGGATCGCCACGCCCCGGATGGTCGCGTGGTGGGCCAGCAGGAAGCAGGAGGTTTAGCGCGGACGTACAGCTACCAAGTGGATCACACCCTGGTCACCGACAGCCTGGGCCGGGAGGAGCGCTACCACTTTGTGGGCAGCGGCCCCGGCCGCCGCTGGACGGCCCATACCCGCGCCGACGGCTCGCGCATCGAGTTCCGCTACGACCGTGCCGGTCTCAAAGTAGCCACCGTGGATCCGTTGGGTCACGAGACGCTGATTGAGCGGGATGAGCATGGGCAAGTGATTGCGCAGACCGGTCCAGACGGCACGCGCTGGGCCATTGAGCGCGACGCCCTGGGGCAGCCGATCAGCATCGAAGGCCCCGACGATCAAGCTTGGCAAATAACGCGCAACGAACGGGGGCTCCCAGTGGAAGTCACTGGGCCGGAGGGCACCACCGCCTTCGCCTACGAAGACGATGCTTTGCCCGACCGCCCCACGACCATTACCGATGCGGCTGGGGCAACCCACCAGCGCGAGTGGAACGCCCTGGGTCAGATGACCGCCCAAATCGATTGTTCTCAGCAGCGCACCACTTATAGCTACGACCGCCACGGCTATCTGGCCAGCATCACCAACGCCTTGGGCGAGACCACCCGCACCCAGCACGACGAGATGGGTCGGCGACTCGCCACGCAACTGCCGGACGGCACCCACTGGCACCACCATGTGGATGCTCTTGGGCGGCAGGTGGAGCTGGAAGGCCCGCAAGGGTTTCGGCAGCAGTTCTTCTTTGATGACCACGGTCGTCCGGTGCAGCGCATCGAAGCCGATGGCAGCCAGCAGTTTACCGCTTACGATGACATTGGCCGTCTCAGCGAACTCACCCTGGGCAATGGCGCGGTTTACCGTTTTGCTTATGACGACATGGATCGCTTAGCCCGCGAGACCGGCCCTGATGGCCGGGAGCAGCAGTACCGCTACGATGACGCCGGGCGACTGATCGAGCGCATTGAGGCCAACCGCCCCGGCCCCGACGGCCAGCCGCTGGTCACCCGTTACGATTACGATGAAGCTGGCCGCCTCACCGCCCGCCACCTGCCCGCGACCGAGCACTCCCCGGCCAGCACGGAGCAGTACCAATGGGGTAGCAACGGCCAGCTACTCAGCGTCACCAACGACCACGGTGAGGTCAGTTTTAACTACGACCACGCCCAGCGCTTAATCGGCGAACAGCAGCAACATGCCGATAGCGGCTGGCAGTGGCAGCACCAGCACAGCCTCACCGCCACCGGTGCGCCCCAGGCCAGCCAGTTCGGCGAGCTACCGGCGCTTAACTGGCACACCTACGGCAGCGGCCACCTGCATGGTATGAGTGCCCCCGGCCTGGATCTTGAGATCGCCCTGGAACCCGATGCCCTGCACCGGGAGACCCAGCGCCGCCTCAGCACCGGTGCCAATGCGCACAATCAGCCGCTGGTGCTGGAGCGCGGGTATACGAACCTGGGCCAGCTAGACCACCTGACGCTGCGCAGCCCGGACACCTCTAGCCAGCAGGACTACCAATACGACGCCCTGGGCCGGATGAGCTTCCGCAGCCTGCAAGGCGATCCAGCAGAAAAAGTGATCGCCTACAGTTACGACGCTGCCGGTCGCTTGATCGGCAGCCAGCACGGCGACCACGCCCACCGCTATAGCGTGGACGCGGCCGGTAACCGGTTAGAAGGCCAACAGGCCCTGTCTGATAATCGCCTGGGGCAGTTAAACGGTACCCGCTACCGCTACGACGGTGCCGGTAACCTGGTCGAACGCCAACAGCCCAACGGCGAACGCCTAACGCTTGGCTACGACGGCGCCAACCGCTTAGAGCACCTGATCCACGCCAGCGAACTGGGAGCGACCCGCGAAGCCACTTACCGTTACGACGGCCTGGGAAGACGCATCAGCAAAACCGTGCGCCACCCCAACGGCACCACCGCCACCACCCATTACGGCTGGGACGGCGACCGCATCGTCAGGGAAGAAACAGACAACCAGCGCACTACGGTGGTCTACGAGCCAGGCAGTTTTGTGCCCATGCTCAGAATTGATGATACCCAGCAAGGCCAGCTAGTCAGCGCTTACATCACCGATGCCCTGGGCACCCCGATGCAGCTGGTCACCCCCAACGGCCAACCCCGCTGGCTCGCCGAACCCGACGACTGGGCAGCCGTCAAAAACCAACGCGCCGTGCGTAACGTCACCCAACCAATTCGGTTCCAGGGGCAATGGCATGACGAGGAAAGCGGCCTCTACTACAACCGCCACCGCTACTACGACCCGCAGCAAGGGCGTTACATTAGCCAGGATCCGATTGGATTGCAGGGTGGCACGAACTTGTATGGGTATGTGACGAATCCGACGGGGATGGTGGATCCGTTGGGATTGTTTGGTGCAAATATGCATCATTTAGAACCGTTTGGTGTCGGGATACATGCGTCTAACCCTTCTAATACTCAAAGCCCAGCAGTAGCTCAGCCGCCATCCGAATGGGAGTTTGTGGAATGGGAAGTATTGGAGCCAGAAGGCCGACTAGAAAGGCTGTGGACAGATTATAAAGATGTGCGTGCTGTCTGTAGTGATCAACATGGTAATAGCACAACCACATCTGCTAAATATTTTCAGACAAGGCCTATGTGTGTGAATGAAATTTGCAGAGGAGGCGGCCCTAAACCTGACGCTAAAGTAGTAGATACTATTTTTGACCTTGAGAAAGCTAACTCACATGCAAGAGACTGTGGAGGGCTGAGTAAATTTGAATGCTTTATGCAGAATGAGGCTACGCCTGACTTAGGCGCGCAAATGTGCGAAAACTTGAGGAATTAAAATGAATAGCATAAGGCTAGAAACAAAGCTTTTAATATTTAATTATTTACTTTGTATTAGTTCATATCGCTTAGCGAAAGACGCTTATCAAGCCATCGCCAATTTACTATCTCATGGAGCTATTTCAAACAGGATTCTGCTTCTTGTAGTGATGGTTTATTTTGCATATTTCTTAATGTTTCTATGTGGAATGGCGATGGGTTTTTTAACAAAAAAAAGAGTAATTCTTCACTCCCTTATAGCCGCCACAGCCAGTGTCGCACTTGACATATACTTCATCACTAATATAGCAAGTGGCGACTATATTTGGGTACTTTCCATGTTGGTGAGCGGCGCGTTGCTAGGAGGTCTTGGAGGAGCAGTTGCTCTAGCTTCAAAAAAGCTAATCCCTAGCTACAAACAATAATAAAGCCAAGTAAATAACGCATAGTTCACCTTCACAAGCACTGGGCCTGACCGCAGATGTTTCTCACTAAAAACATGTACTAAACCTAACATTGAGATCGATCTAAAACCATATGCACTGCACCGATGGGAGCATTTTATGCTCCCAAGACAAATATTGCTCACAATCTACTATCGGCGCTAAAAGATATTTCATAAGACGATGCAAAAGAAGGTAAAACTCTATAAAATATAGATATCATCATTTTAGCTTAAAAAATTAAAGAACCTAACCCCTGAATTGGTCAAGCGAATGAATTTATTTAAAAAAATCATAGCTGCAGTACCTTTATCTTTGTTACTGACAACATTCAGTGTAATGGCCAGCTCTCTAGAGGAAGGCAGAGAGGCTTTACGAAATGAAGATTACACTATTGCACTCAAGAACTTTAGACCATTAGCTGAAGAGGGCAATCCAGATGCACAAGCACTCTTAGGTGGCATGTATCTTAGAGGTAGAGGTGTTGAGCAAAATTTCGAGAAAGCCGCTGACTGGCTAAAGCTAGCTGCAGATCAGAACGACGCCATAGCTCAAAATAATTTAGGCTGGCTGTACCAAAATGGGCGTGGAGTATCGAGAGACTTTCAAGAAGCAATGAGATGGTACCACCAGGCAGCAGATCAAGGTATGGCAGGAGCGCAGCAGAACTTAGCGCAAATGTATTATTACGGTAGAGGAGTAAAACGTGATTATCCGAAAGCAGCAAGGTGGTTTGAGTTAGCTGCAGAGCAGGGGCTAGTGAAATCCCAGGACTATCTCGGAGACATGTATTACCACGGAAGAGGTGTGGCAAACAACCACGAGGAAGCCGCGAAATGGTATACCCTAGCCGCTGAGCAAGGAAGCCAAGGTTCACAATACAATATCGCCGTTATGCATGTTCAAGGTTTAGGCGTGGAGAAAAACTATGAAACTGCAGCCATGTGGTATCACCATGCCGCCTCGCAAGGAGATAAGCATGCTTTGTCCAACTTAAGCTCTTTGTATGGGCAAGGTTTAGGAGTTGAGGAAAATGTCGTTCTAGCTTACGTATATGCAAGCTTAGCTGCTGATTTAGGAGATGATAGCGGCGCCGAAAACCGTGACTTTGCCGTCTCTCTCCTCAATAGCGACCAAATAGCTGAAGGAGATCGTCTTGTGGAAGAATGGCAAGTCGACACTCCTCTTCCCACCGAAACTGAAACTTGGCCTTAGTCATAAAATGAACAATAAATAGCTCTACCCTTAATTCACCCGGCAAAGACAACAGGGGCATTACCTTATTCAATACTCACTAAGGAAGGCATCTAGCGGTCTTCCTTAACAGTAGCGTTGCAGAAGTATCATCGTCTTACCGTTTTCCCAGCTGCCAAATATAAAGCGTGTGAGGTTAAGAAAAATTAAAAACTTTCTGAACAAAATAACTCCAACACACTTATCTACTGAAATCAAACACCTGATTCTACCCCCTCTCTTATAGGTGATTTTTTTAAACTTACCGACCTATCTGCTTGGCAACACACTAAAACTAAGGAAATTGCATGTTTGCAAAATTCACTCTAGGTTCACTGTATCTTATGATCCAACATAGGAGCGCTATATTAAAAGGCGTCATCTTTCCTTTAATTTTGTATATCTTGCTTCAATTGGTGCGCTACGGATCAGCTTATACAGGATTTTCATATGGCAGTGCCAGCTCACTTTTATATATACTTTTCTTTGTTGCTGACATGGCCATTCTGGCTATGATCTCAATAAACACAACTCGGACAATCTTGCTCGACGAACAACCAGAACCTTTTAAATTGAAATTTAAAAGACGTGAAACAAGATATCTTCTGTATAGCATTGGATTTTTGGCTTTATGGATAATACCCAGTATGTTTATCGGAGCTTCTTTAACTCTAATCATGTATAACATCTTGATGGGCGCTATCCCCTTAACTTTCTTCTTAGTGACTTTATTTTTCACATTAAGGCTGTCACTTATTTTTGTAGGTGTAGCGCTTGACAGAAGCATATCATTGAGAGAATCTTTGAGCATGACTAAAAATTGCCAATGGTCGCTATTCTTTTCACTTGCCTTATTAATCGCTCTGCTATTTATTTTTGAATATTGCATTGGACTTTTTTCTAGCTTGATTGGCGGTCAATTCTTTAGCCTGATATCTTTTGCTTTGATAACCCCACTAGTAAACACGTTCATATATATATTCACTGCCATTATCTTGACCATCTTATATTCCAATGCTTATCAACCAACTGTCAGCCCCCAAGCGGAATCGGCTGGGGATGCCCAATAGCATCGAAGACCTGACAATCCGCTGGCAGCCGAAAACAACGACGATGGCCGGCTAGATCACCTCACGCTGGCAGTGCCAATAGCGCCGCCAGCGTAATGGCCTAAAGCGCCACCAGCACCAGCCCCGCCAACATCACCAGCGTACCGATGGCTTTTGCCCTGGATGCGGGCTCCTTCAGCCATAGCACACCCATTAGCACCCCCACTGGAATGGAGAGCTGGCGCAGCGCCACCACATAACTTACCTCGTCGGTAAGCGCCATGGCGATTAATACCAAGCCATAGGTGCAGGTCATCATCAGCCCGGTAACGACCAGCATGGCCAGCCCTTGTCGGCGGAGCGCAGGCAGGCGGCGTCGCTCTGCCGGTAGCGACGCCAGTAGCGGTACTGACCAGGTTAGTGTCATCAGCGCTTGTAGCACCATAAACACCACCCCTGCGGTTAACCCGCTGTGCCCTGCCCCCTGCATTAGCCCGAGGGCCTGCTTGTCGATCAGCGAATAGCCAACGGTGCCTGCTGCCGCTAGTAGCGCAAACCCCATGGCCGGGGTGAGATAGGTGGATACCCTGCGCGCCTGCGGATGGCTAAGCGGCAGGCAGAGTGCGCCTGCTACGACTAGCACCATGCCAAGGCCATCCCATCTATCCAGCACCCGGCTACCCAGCAGCGCAATGGATACCAGCGGCACTAACACTACCGGCAATGCCCGGGCAATGGGGTAGAGTACGCTAACGTCCCCTCTCGCGTAGGCCCAGGCTAACCCGCCCATGTAGAGCATTTGACACAGCCCAGAAAGCGCCAACCAGCCCCAGAATGCACTTGGTAATGCAGTGAGTGACGGCCCAATCAACACCAGCGGCAGCATCACCGCACCACCCGCGCCGTAAGCCAGGGTAAAAGAGGCTAACGACGGCGCATTGCGTTTGCCCAACACGTTCCATCCGGCGTGCATGCATACCGAGACCAGCACCAGAGCAAGCGCGGCTGGACTCAAGGACGCTCTCCCTGTTGAAGACGTGTATTAATGGCATCGACCACGCTAGGTAGCTCGGCAATGGTCTCAATGCAGTAGTGTGGTGCTGAGGGGGCAAATTGCGCGGCCACCCGCTCGTGGGCGGCGTGGCGCTCGGCATCACTCAACGCTTGATATTGCGCATAGGTTAGCCCCAGCGCATTGCCCGAGCAGGTAAGCGCCACCGTCCACATCCCCGCGCTGCGCCCTTCAAGAATGCCCGGCGTGGTGTCGTCCACTTTAATACACGCTGCCACATCGCTGATGCCTAACGCGATCACATTGGCCAGCGCCTGAGCAGGATACGGACGGCCATTGGGCACCTCATCCGTCGCCACTACGTGATCAACTTGCAGGCCGTTATCCGCAGCCAAAGCGACGACTTTTTCCATCACCACCGCCGGGTAGCCAGAGCAGGAACCGATTTTCAGCCCCTGGGCGCGCAGCGTAGTTAAGGTGTCGAGCGCGCCGGGAATCACCGCCGAGTGGTCGGCAATTTTGGCAATCTGCAGCGGCATAAAGCGCTCATAAAGCGCCGTTACATCGTCATCAGAAGGCGCGTGGCCTACCGCCTGAACAAAGCGTTCGGCGATGTCCGGATGGTTGCAGAGTGTCCGAATATGATCCCACTTACCCATACCCATGGGGCCGCGAGCTTCTTCCAGGCTAATCGCCACGCCCAGCTCAGCAAACGCTTCGACGAAGATCTGGGTAGGCGCAAAGGAGCCAAAGTCGACCAGCGTGCCTGCCCAGTCACAGATAACCGCTTGCAAGCATTGGGGAGATTGATACTGCATTAGGCGCTCCCTGATTGTGAAGATAGGCCTGGAAAAAGGCTAACGCCCATCTCGGCAAGTGTGTTTTGAATGGCGCTTAGCAGTTCCGCGATCACCGTGGTGCCTAGCTGACCAATGCAGCCGATACGAAAACTCTCCACTTCAGTCAACTTGCCGGGATAGATCAAAAACCCGCGCGCCTTTAGCGCTGTATAGAAAGCGTTAAACTCAAACGCTGGGTCGGTAGGGCTTAAAAAGGTAGTGATAATCGGCGATAGCCATTCGTCTTCTAACAGCGTGCTGAAGCCTAGCGCCCGCATGCCTTTTACCAGCGCATTACGATTGCGGGTATAGCGCGCGCAGCGACCTGGCACACCGCCTTCTTCCCGGTGCTGGGCAAGTGCGGCCTGAAAGGCCACCACGGTGTGAGTGGGCGGCGTAAAGCGCCACTGACCGGTGCGCTCCATATACGACCACTGGTCGTGCAGATCCAGGCTCAGCGAGTGGGCGCACCCCTTGCCTGCTTCAAGCAGCGCTTTGCGAATAATCACAAAACCAAATCCTGGCACGCCCTCGATGCACTTGTTGGCAGAGGAAACCAGCACATCGATGGGTGTTTTCACGAGGCTGATGGGTACGCCGCCAAAGGAACTCATCGCATCGACGATGAGCGTTTTACCATGAGCGTTCACCACCTCTGCAATCGCCTCTAACGGGTTCAAAATGCCCGAGCTGGTTTCACAGTGCACTAAAAATACCGCTGTAATATCAGGATATTGCTCCAGCAGCGCCGCCACCTCATTGGGCTGGGGTGGCAGATAGTCGCCTTTATCCAAGGTGATATAGACGCGCCCTATGGTATCCAGCAGTTGGCCAGCTCGCTTGCCGTAAGCACCATTCATCAGCACCAGTACTTTACCGTTGGGATCAGTGGCGCAAGCCAGCGCACTCTCAACAGCAAAGGTGCCGCTGCCCTGCATAGGCACGCAGGCGTACTCGTCGCTTGCTGCCTCGGCCATGGCAAGCAGCTGGGTGCGAATGCCGGCAGTCACTTGGTTAAAGTCGTCATCCCAGGAGCCCCAATCACGCAGCATGGCGGCTTTGGTCGCATGGGAAGTAGTCAGCGGCCCGGGGGTTAGTAAATAGGGGTCTTTTATGTCCTTGCTCACGTTATCGGTCATTTTGGTATATACCAGATTTTTAAAACACTTTAATAGTAAGCACAGCGGCTGTCTAGGTGTCAGCTAGCACGCATGGCGCCAGCGCTGGGCGTTATTTAATAAAACATGGGTGAGTGCGGTGTGGAGCAGCTTCACCACCAGCGAGGTAAGGAAAATCAGCACCGCCATAGCCGCAGCGCTGGCGAAGTAGCCCGCTTCATCCAGGTGCAGCACCGCCACCGAGGCCAGCCGCGTGTCACTGTTATAGAGAAACACCACCGCTGAAACTGTCGTCATCGCATTGACGAACAGATACACCGATATATCCAGCACCGCGGGCAGCGACACCGGCAGCGTCACCCGGCTGAACGTGATCCAAAACGGTACTTTCAGTGAAGCCCCCACGGCTTCAAACTCAGGGTCGAGCTGTTTAAGCGCGGTTACCGAGGTGAGGTGACACACCGTATAAAAGTGCACCAGCGTATTAAGCACCAGAATCATCAAGGTGCCGTACAGCCAGTTAAACGGGTTGCCCGCCTGGTTAAAAAAGAAGATATAAGCAAGTCCCAGCACCATACCCGGCACCGCCATGGGCAGCATGGCCATAAAGTGCAGCCCCTGGCGCAGCGGGCGGTAGCCTTCGCTTTTTTCAATCAGCCAGGCATTAAAAAAGATCACCAGGGTACCAAGTAACGCCACGCTAAAGGCCAGTTTAAGCGAGTTAAACCACGCCCCCCAGCCACCGTCAGCCATGCCTTGGAAGGTATAGTGCTCAAAGGTTATCGATAAGTTGTAGGGCCAGAACTGCACCAGAGACGCATACACCGCTGTGCCGATCACCAATACAATGGCCCCGGCCACCGCGTAGCAAAGTAGCGTAAAGACCCAATCCCGCAGCGGGCTGGGGCTAGGCTGCCACGGCACCGCCCGGGCCGAAAGTTGAGCCACTTGGCGCCGCTGTATCCAACGGTCAACGATAAACGAGAGCACCGCAGGCAGCAGCAGAATCACGCTGACCACCGCGCCCATCTGAAAGTTCTGCTGCCCCACCACTTGGCGGTAGACGTCGGTTGCCAGCACACTGAACTGGCCGCCGATAATTTTAGGCACGCCAAAGTCGGTAATCGCTAGGGTAAACACCACAAACAGGCAGGAAATCAGCCCGTAGCGCACGCCGGGCAACGTAATAGTCAAAAAGGTACGCCACTTAGGGGTACCCAGCGCGTCGGCCGCTTCGTAGAGCCGCGCATCGCTGTTGGTCAGTGCGGTGGTCAGCAGCATTAGCGCGTGGGGGAATATCCAAAAGCTCATCCCCATGACAATGCCGATGGGTCCATAAACCGATTGGCCGGCCAGTAAATCGCGCAGAAATCCCTGATTGCCAAACAGATAGACCAGGCTAATCGCGGGCAGCAGCGATGGCGCCAAAATGGGCAGAATCGCTAACATGCGAAATAGCCGCTTGCCCGGCATGCAGGTTCGGGTGATCCCGTAGGCGCATAAAAACGCTAACCCGACCACCACACCGGTGGTCATCAACGCCACCCGCAACGAGTTGGCGATCGAATTGACCAGCGCCGGGGTTTGAAAATAGTGCGCGAAGTTGGCCAGGCCGATAAAGTCGCCGGCGCGGTCTTGCAGGCTCTTGATCAGCATGGTCACGAGTGGGAACAGCAGCCCTACCACCAGCAATGCAACGCCAGCGAGTAACGCCAACAAGCGGATCAGCGACTCTAGCGACGGCTTGGTCGACGATTTTACAAAGCTCTCGGCCATCATTGCTGGCTGCTCCCGGCGGGGTAAAGACGAGCGGCTTCGGCGGGCAGGTGAATGCCTAGAACCTGCCCCTGGTAAAGGCTTAGGTCGGTACTATCGCGGCTAGGCACATCGGCAATGAGCGTTTGGTCAACGTCCGTTAGGCGCAAAGTGACCCGCTGAAAGGGACCTAAAAACTCGATGCCGATCACCTCACCATTCAGCGCTCCCGCTTGACGGCTAAGTGCCACCGCTTCGGGCCGAATAGCCAGTTGGGCGGCTTGGCCCACTTTCAGGGTATGCGATAGGCAGGCGCAGGGCGTGGTACCCAGCAGCGCTTGGTTATCGCTCTGAGCGGTCACTTCCAGGAAGTTCATGCTGCCAATGAACGAGGCCACAAAGGCGCTGGCAGGCTGGTGGTAGATCTCGGCCGGGGTGCCCACTTGCTCGATCACGCCGTGGTTCATCACCACGATGCGGTCGGCCATGGTGAGCGCCTCTTCCTGGTCGTGGGTCACCATGATGGTGGTCACCCCGAGGCGCGCCTGCAGAGCTTTAATCTGGCTGCGCAGATGGCCCCGCACCCGGGCGTCCAACGCCGAAAGCGGCTCGTCCAGCAGCAGCAGGCCAGGCTCGGTGGCCAATGCCCGCGCCAGCGCCACGCGCTGCTGCTGCCCGCCGGAAAGCGCCGCCGGGTACTTGTTTTCGCTGCCCGTCAAGTTCACCAGCGCGAGCAGCTCACCCACCCGTGCTTGGATGCGTGACCGCTCTACCCGCCGGTTGCGCAACCCATAGGCCACGTTGTTGAACACCGTGAGGTTGGGAAACAGCGCATAGGACTGGAACACAATGCCGAAATCCCGCGCCTGGGTGGGCAGCGTGGAGATATCCTTGTCACGCTGAATAAGCGTTCCCGTCGTTTGCTGGGTCAGCCCTGCAATCGTACGCAGCAGGGTGGTTTTGCCACAGCCGGAGGGGCCCAAAAAGCAGACAAATTCGCCCTCGTTAATGGTCAGGGAAATGTTGTCCAGTGCAGTAAAGGTACCAAAACGCTTGGTCACCGCTTCAATGCGTAAATGGGGCGTCGTGGGGGTCATCACTGTCGGCGCGTCGGCCGCCAGCAGCGATGTCATTGTCGTGTGCATAACATCTCCATGCCCCGGCACACTGGCCGGGGCAACTGATCGCGGCTTATTGCTCGGTTTTACCATCGTAGCGACGCTGCCACTCGGCCAGCACGCGTTCGCGATTGACGGCAGCCCACTGGAAGTCGGCGTCGATCATGCGGTCAGTAATATCGGAGGGGTAGTTTTCAATCGGCTGTGCTACACCTGGGTAGGCCACCACTGCATAGCCTTCGTTATAGAGTTCGTTGGCCTCGCGGGAGATTGCCCAGTCCATCAGCGTTTGCGCGGCTTCCTGCTTGTCGGTACCGGCCATAATAGCGGCTGCCTCCATATCCCAGCCCAGCCCTTCTTCAGGGAAGATAACTTCAATAGGCGCACCCTGGGACTTCAAGCGCGCACCGCGGAAAGCAAATGACACGCCCACCACGGTTTCACCGGTGGCCGCCAGGCTGCAGGGAGCAGAGCCAGAATGAGTGTAACGGGCAATGTTGTTATGCAGGCGATCCATATAATCCCAGCCCTGATCCTCTTCCCATAGCTGCAGCCAGCTGGCCACATCCAGGTAGCCGGTACCCGACGAGTTGGGGTTAGGCATAATCACATGGCCTTCAAACTCTGGCTGGGTGAGATCTTCCCAAGAGGTCGGCATCGGCACGCCCTGGCGCTCGCCCTCAATGGTGTTGTAGCAAATAGCAGCGACCCAGGCGTCCATACCCACCCAAGCCGGGTCTTCACCATCACGATAGGCCACATCGACAAATTTGGGGTCGAGATTCTCAACGCCAGCGGGAGCGTAGCGCTCCAGCATGCCCTCCTCTTCCAACACCAGCAGGCTGGTAGCGGCCAGGCCCCAGATCACGTCAGCCTGGGGATTGTCTTTCTCGGCCAGCAGGCGGGCGGTAATCACGCCGGTGGAGTCGCGCACCCAGTTAATCTCGATATCCGGGTGCGCCGCGCTGAAGCGTTCGGCGTATTTTTGCAGGTCATCTGACTCAACGGCGGTATACACGGTTAATTCAGTGGCCTGGGCGTTTGAAGCAAGTGCAACGGCTGCGGCACCTGCAAGCAAGGTGGAGGGGAATAAACGGCGTGGCATCATGATGGTGGGCTCCTGGCTAATTGGTATAGACCAGAAGTCTGCAGGCTTTAAATGACACTGCGATGACGCTTGTTTGACCGTTTTTTTAACTGATGATGACCACGACTAGGTCGTTTCCGCTAGCGCTGACCGGATAGCTCCACACTGATACACAGCGAATCGTGCAGCCAGTGCTCTTCATCAAACTCAATAGGGCGCTGCTGGTCGTCTAAAATGGCACGGTTAATATTTAACCCGGCAGTGCCGGGCGCAACGAATAGCTCTTCGGCATCCATTGGCGAAAGCGCTTCTGAGACCATGCGAATAGAGCGATTGGCCAGGTAGTGCCCCCAGCGCTCGCGCAACAGCCCCCAAAGCGATTGCCCACTATAGATATCTAGCAACTCTGGGGCACGCTCGGGCACCACCCACAGCGACTCCACCAGCACCGCGCGGTCATCCACGTAGCGGCGGCGGCGAATATGCTGAAACGGCTGGTCATCCGGCAGATTCAGTGCCCGCGCGGCAGGCAGATGGGCACGGGTTTCCAGCTTCAATACTGCCGTGCGTGGCTGCCGCCCCTGTGCACGTACATAGTCGTTAAAGCCCGCGTCACGGGTGGGGTCGTAAACTAAACGGGCGGGAGAAATAAACCAGCCGCGCCGGTTGCTGCGGTGGATTAAGCCCTCCATTTCCAACTGTGAAAGCGCTTGGCGCAGGGTCACACGAGTGGTGGCAAAGCGCTCGGCCAATGACCGCTCTGCAGGGAGCTTTCCTTCCCACAGGGCAGCATTTTGGTCGATCAAGGTACGAAGCTTTTCGGTTAACTTTAGATAGTAGGCATCAGACATGCGCCGATTTTCCTGGCAGAGCATTAGGTGACGAAGCGCTTGAGGGCGCCCGCCAGTCTAAGCGCCGCCAACCTTCAACGCTAGCCACCTCAGCGAGTACTGGATCGGGATTGACCGCTACAGGGCAATCCACGTACTGCAACAGCGGGAGGTCGTTGCGGGAGTCTGAGTAGAAAGTAGTGTGGCTAGGGGTGAACTGCTGCTCGGCCAACCACTGTTTTAAGCGCAGCACCTTACCGCCACGATAAGAAAAAATACCCTCGCTGCCGCCGGTATAGCGCGCGTCTTCATTGATACCGTGCTCCACGCTTAGCTCTACCGCCAGCACGTGTTCAATACCCAGAGTGGTCGCTATCGGCTCGACCAGATGCCGTGACGAGGCGGAAATCAGTACCAGGGTATCGCCTGCCTGGCGGTGCGCTTCCAGACAGGCCCAAGCTTGTTCAAAAATACGCGGTTGCAGGTGCGTGGCAACAAAGCGCTCGACCTCTTTTTGCACATCTCTCACTCTGCGCCCTCGCAGCGGTGCTAGGGTCATGGCCAAATACTCTTCAAGCTTTAGCTTCCCCGCGTGATAGGCCTGGTGCATTTTCTCCGCCCGCGCCATAAACGCTTCGGCATCGCTGATCCAGCCTTGCTCTATCATCCATAAATTCCAGCGGTCGCTGCAGTCTCCGTCCAGGAGGGTGTCGTCAAGATCAAACAGGGCCAGGCGCATGGGAGCACTCCTTTCATCGCGGGTTGGCGGCGCGTAGGGTATGCCAAAGGTGATGACAGGACGATGACGCTAATAGAAGACGACGATGAGCAAACTAGAAGACTAAGTAGTTAACCACTGCGTCGCAAACTCATCGGCAGGCAGCGGGCGGCCAAACCAGTACCCTTGTGCCTCATTGCAACCCATTGCGGCAAGCAAATTCGCTTGGTCGCGCGTTTCAACGCCTTCCGCCACGGTTTTCATCTCTAGCGCTTTTGCCATGGCGATGATGGCCTGAACAATGGTGCGGTCATTTTTGTTTTCGAGCATTTCACGCACAAAGGAAATATCAATTTTCAGTGCGTCGGCAGCGAAGCGCCGTAGGTAGGAAAGCGAAGAATAGCCGGTGCCGAAATCATCGATAGAGAGAGCATAGCCCGCTTGTCGCATGGCGTGGGTGATCTCAACGGCCTGATCTGGGTCGCGCATAAAATCACTTTCAGTGAGCTCCAGGGCGATAGCGCTCGACGAAACGCCGGCGGTGAGTTGCGCAATGTGGTGGGTAAGCTCAGGATCGGCAAACTGTTGGGCGGAAATATTGATCGATAGCCTCCCTGGCAGCCCACCCTCAGGCTGCTCACGCCATGCCAGTAGCTGCCTTGCGGACTCTTCCAGCACCCAGTCTCCCAAGGCACGAATCAAACCGCGCTCTTCGGCCAGGGGAATAAACTCGCCGGGGCTCACCCAACCCCACTCGGCATCGTGCCAGCGGCACAGGGCTTCTGCACCGGTCAACTGACCACTGGTAAGGTTCACCTGGGGCTGAAAGTAGAGTTCTAACTTGTGTTCAGTAATTGCCGCGCTGAGTCGCTCGGTCATCTGTTGGCGTCGATGTAGCGCGTGGCGCATCGTTTGGGAGTAGGGGCAGATACTATTTTCGCGCCGCTTGGCGTGGTGGAGAGCAATGCTGGCAGCGTTAAATAGTTCGCCCGCCTCGCTCACATGCTGCGGATAATGAGCAAAACCGATGCTGACATCGAGGTGAAAGACACGCCGCTCCAGATGAAGCGGCGGCTTAACCACTAAGCGTAGCTGCTCCACAAGGCTGCCAATGTCACGAGGGGTGGTATCGGCCACCAGCAGGGCAAATTCATCCCCTGACAAACGCGCCAACGAGCCGTATGAGTGGCTGATCTTCGCTAAACGATCAGCCACTGTCACCAGCAGTTGATCGCCCACTTGGTGACCGTGCAGATCGTTGACCTCTTTAAAACGGCGGATATCCAATAACAGCAGTGAAAGCCCATGCTCGCCTTGCTGGGCTTCTTGCCACATTTGCGCTAGCAACTCCATAAAACGGACGCGGTTAGGTAAACCGGTGGTACTGTCGGTATAGGCTAACTGGTGCATGTGCCGATGGTCGCGCCGACGCTCAAGCTCTGCTGCAGCACCGGTCGAAAGAATTTGCAGCACAGAAGTGGCGAACGCATTGGTGGTCAGCGGCTGTCGATAAAATACCATCATCACGCCAATGGCCTCGCCGTTGGCATTATCCAAACGCCGCCCAATCCATGCTCTTGTGGGTAGCAGTGTGCCTGGTAATAACAGCGGCGAACCATCATGCATGACTGCTTCACGCTCCAACACTACCTGCTCGCTGGGCGAGCCTCGCAGCGCAAAGGTATGCTGTTCTCGCTGAGCCCCATCAACCACCATGCTGACAGTCGTCGCCTGCCCATAGACATTTTCATCGCCCTGGGGTGAAGTATGCAGCAACGCAATAAAGCCTGCATCGGCTTCCAGCACCTTGACCAAGGTCACAATCAACTGCTGAAAATAACCATCCCCGACTTGGGTCGTGACCGTAGAAGCCACTTGAACCACAGCGTTTTGCACCCGCTGCGACTCTTGCTGGTCGGTCACATCCGAGATAAACCCTTCCAAGCATACGATTTCGCCCGCCTCATCTATGACGGCCTGGCCTTGCTCCCACATCCACCGATAACCACCGTCGCGATGGCGCAGCTGGTAGATCACACGGTAAGGGCATCTGTTGGCAATGGCCGACTGTACCTCATGGAAGACCTTGTCCTGGTCATCAGGATGAATCAGGGCAGCAAAACTGATCAGCCGATTACCCTGTAATTCGTCAGGCCGGTACCCGGTCAGCGTTTCGGCCCCTTGGCTCACCAGTTGCATAGTCCAATTGCGGTCATTCAGGCAGCGATAGGCCATGCCCGGCAGATGGTTGAGCAGCGTATCCAAACGGCGTTCACTTTCCCGCGCGACCTCTTCGCTCTTTCTTAATGCCTGCTCTGCTTTTTGTCGGCACAGCTCTGCACCCGCCTGGGCGGCGGCGATTTGCAATATCTCATTGGCTAGATCGTCCAACTGCATGGGGGCGTTTTTGAGTACCGCTAACAAACCAACTAGCGAACCATCCGCCGCATAGAGCGCCCGCCCCAAATAACTCTCGGCACCCAGTTCACAAAGCAGTTTATCGTCAGGAAAGCGTGACTGAACATCATGGTCATAAAGGCAGATTTCGCGTCCTAACACAGTCTCGCAAGGGGTACCGGTCAGCGTGTAAGTAACATTGCTCAGCAAGTTGCCATTTGACCAAACGGCCAACGTCTCAGCCCGATGCAATTGAGTTACATCGGCGACTAACACATGATCAACGCCTAGTATCGTCGCTAAACGTTCCACCAACGTTGCATAAAAACGCGGGCTCCCACTGTGCCCTACGCCTTCTGCCAATTGGCGGAATATATCGGCCGCGTCGTTCTTTGTGTGCATTGTTGCACTCACTTTTTTTAATTCTGAAGCGGCTTGGGCGCCTGCCACTAACCTCATAAAGTATATATAGCGGCCTACAAAGCACAAACCGCTCTTTTCCAACTATAACAACGTCAACAGTAGCTGGATATATGGTAAAATTAGGTATCGCCTCATAATGGCTGGCGGCTACGCTACAAAGTGCGCAGGAGATAACGTGACTAATACATCGACCAAGGATGAAGCACTGTATGGAATGCTAACTGAAGCACTGCCTGGTTTTCTGATCAGCGATTTCCTCAAGTGCCAACGCTTACCTTCGCTTCCCTCAATCGCATTACGCATCCTCAGATTAACGCAATCGTCAAAAGCGACTATCAACGATGTTGCAGACACCATTGAACACGATCCAGCATTGACCACTCGGTTAATATCTCTCGCCAATAGCGTCCACCACACCCGCTCCGCCAATCCGACACAAACATGCCTGGAGGCTATCCAGCGACTAGGGCTAGATGCAACGTTAACGGTCGTGTTGAGCTTTAACCTTTTTCAGCACCCCAGTAAAGGGCCGCAGCATACTCATATTTGGCGACGGTCTATCATGTCTGCGCTGATAGCGCGCCAACTTGCTGAACAAGCGTGCCCTAAACAGGCAGATAATGCGTTTACAGCAGCGCTGCTACAGGATATTGGCATATTGGCACTGAGTGCGACTTACCCCGAGCAAGCAGACGAACTCTATAGTGATAGTGCTATCTCCCATACCCAGCTTATTGAGGAGGAGCAGCGTTACTTTGGTGGTGACCACACCGTTATTGGGGCATGGCTGGCAGCCAAATGGGGGCTCCCATCGGCGATGGTCAACACCATACGTTTTAGTCACGCCTGCTATCAAAGCGATAGCTTAATGGATATGTGTGTTCGTCTATCCGGCCCCACGGCGGATGCCTGCCTATCAAAAGCTCCTGAAGAACAGCTGGCCGCCCTGATAGCCGATATAAGCACGACAGCGGATGTGCCCTCTCTCTCATTTAAAAGCGTTCTACAAGAAGTTCAGCCCAAAATGGAGTTGATCGCTAAAACGCTGATGATTGACACCCCCGCGGCTATTGATCCCAAAGAGCTGCTTGAAAATGCTCAGCAGCTCTTGCTAAATCATACGCTTATACTCAATAGCCGTAGAGAAGCCCAACACAAAGCATTAACGATGTTGCGTAAAGGGTACAGCGACCCGGATGGATTCAACAAAAACATTGCTTTCAAAAAACTTAACCCCCAATCCCGCGCTAAATCTTAAACCTCTGGCCAGAACATGCATGCCATCAGGCGTTCCGGCCAGGGCGTTTTCTCTACTTCATGCTTAACCGTCTTTCTTTTATAAGCACCTCACCGAGTCATTGCCTCAGGTAGATAGAGAGCGATACCCGGAAAGATGTGCATTAAGGCAATCGCCAACAGCATGAGAAGAAAGAACGGCAGCGTGGCTTTGGTAATGGTCAGAATATCTTTACCGGTTAGCCCCTGAATCACGAACAGGTTGAAGCCCACCGGTGGGGTAATCTGGGACATCTCGACCACCACGACCAGATAAATACCGAACCAGATCAGGTCGAACCCAGCGGCGCTCACCAGCGGCATGATAATCGCGGTGACTAGCAGGATCAGCGAGATACCGTCGAGAAAACAGCCCATCACCAGCAGCAGCAAGGTAAGCGCAATCAGCAGCATGGTAGGTGAAAGCCCCATCTCACCAATCGCCTGCGCCAGCTTCATGGGCACCTGGGTAAAGCCCATGGCCGAGGTTAAAAACGACGCACCGGCAATAATAAAAGCGATCATGCAGGCGGTACGCACGGCGGCAAACAGCGAGCTTTTAAAAATGTCGCGATCAAAGTGACCGTTAAAGCGCGCAATCACGATTGACAATACCACACCGACTGCCGCGGCCTCAGTAGGCGACGCTAACCCGCCATAGATCGAAAAGATAATCCCGCCGATCAACAGCAGAATAGGTACCAGCGACCAGGTATTGCGCAGCTTTTCAGCAAAGCTCATACCGGATTCATCTTCGCCGGTAAGCCCTTCACGGTTGCCCTTGAGCAACGCCCACAAAATGAGGTAGCTCATAAACATGGCCAGGATCATCAGTCCCGGGCCAATACCGGCCATAAACAGCCTGGAGATCGACTGTTCGGTGACCACACCGTAAACGATGAGCACAATGGAGGGTGGAATCAAAAGTCCCAAAGTGGAGGCGCTGGCCAAGGTGCCAATCGCCATATTGCTGTCGTAACCCCGCCGCTCGAGCTCTGGCAGGGTCATTTTACCCACCGTGGCACAGGTGGCCGCCGAAGAGCCGCACACCGCCGCAAACATGCCGCTACCAATAATATTGGTATGCAGTAAACGTCCCGGCAGGCGGTTCAGCCAGGGCGACAGGCCACGAAACATATTGTCCGCAAGCCCAGAGCGAAACAGAATTTCCCCCATCCAGATAAACATCGGTAGCGCGGTGAGATCCCAACCGTAGCTGGCGCCCCAAAAATCGGAGGCTAAAATAGCGCCCGGCGAGAAAGAGCTGAAGAACTCTAGCGCTATCCAGGCAGTGCCGATTAGCGCAAAGGCGATCCACACCCCGCTCCCTAGCAGAACCACGAGGGTGAAAATGGTGGCGAGACTTAGTAGCAGCACAAGGATCTCTCCAATTTAAACGGCAGAAGCAGTGTTAACAGTGGTCCCGTTAACCGCTGCGTACTCAACACAGACGACGTACTCAACCAAGACATAGCTATCGTCACCATTTAGTGGCCCTCGCTTTCATCTGGGGCAGTCGCTTCACGAAAACTCGCAGGATCGCGAATGGCAATCCGTAGCGCCATAAACAGGGCTTCAGCCAGCGCCAAACAGAGCAGCCCTACGCTGGTCGCGAGCACAAGCTGGGGGATCCAGAGCGGAATCGACACAAAGCCTGAAGAGACATCGTTGTATTGCACGCTCTCCCTCGCCAACCCAATGAGGCCGTAACTGAGCATTAGGCTGATCGCCAGGGCGATGATGAGGCAAAACACTTCAAACCACACACGAATTGCCGGTGGTAGCCGGGTAATCAACAGCGTCACGCGAATATGGGCGTGATGCACAAAGGTGTAGGCCAACCCCAGAAAGGTCGCCCCCACCAATAGATAAGAAGCGATTTCCGAAACGCCGGTAATACTCATGCCCAGGCGGCTCAGCCCCACGAGCACCAGCAGGGCGTCTACCAGGCGGAAGGCCACCTGAAGCGCTATCAGCGTGCAAATGGCAACCATGCAGGCCGCCGCACCCCAAGCACCCAGGCGATAGAGCTTGTCGAATTTAAACGTCATGTTCGCAGCCTCACGAAGCACGCGGGAAAACGTACTTAGAAAACGTACTTAGGAAAAGCGCGTAGCAAAAGCAGGGGCAGCGCCAAAATCACCGCCCCTGCGGAAACCATCACGATAGAGCCTAGTTAAAAAGTATTTAGCTTAAACCGTGTTTAGGCTAAATAGCGCTTAGCTGTCGCGCTGCTCGCGATAGGATTCCAGTGCCTGTTTGGCTTCGTCGTCAGCACGCGACTGCCAATCTTCAAACAGTTTGTCACCGGCTGCCTGGAGTGCCTCTGAAACAGCTTCGTTAGGCTCTGAAACAGAGATACCGTTCTCTTGCAGAGCTTCTAAGCTCGCCTGATTATCTTCGCGGCTCATCTCCCAACCACGTTTTTCAGCCTCAGCGGCGGCTTCCATCAGAGCGTCCTGAGTCGCTTCATCCAGGCCATCAAAACTACGTTGGCTAATGAAGACGATATTTTTTGGCAGCCATAGGTTAGCGTCGGTGTAATCAGTCACGTAATCCCACGCCGCCATGGAGTTACCGGTAGAGCTTGAGGTGATCATGGCATCCACACGGCCAGTGCTAAACGCAGTGGGTATATCAGACTCTTCGGTTTCGGTGGGGCTACCGCCAAGGTTATCGACAAAGCGCTGGGTATTGATGTTAGGTGCACGAACGCGCAAGCCTTCAAACTGCTCAGGGTCAGTAAGAGGTTCAGAGGTATAGATACCTTGCGCAGGCCAAGCGACGGCGTAGAGCGGAATCAACCCTTCATAGGCAAACAGCTCGGTGATCATCGGCTTGGTGGCTTCCCACAGCGCGTAGGCGTCGTCATAGCTGCCGGCCACACCAGGCAGTGTATCCACTTCGAAAATGGGATCATCGTTGGAAAGAACGGAGAGGAATACTTCACCCGCATCAATCGTGCCACGGCGAACCGACGGCTTGATTTCACCATGCGATACCAACGAGCCGCCGCTATGTACGGTAATGGTTAACTCGCCATCGGTAGCTTCGGCCACGTCCTCAGCGAACTGCTTGTTGTTTTGGGTATGAAAGCTGGCATCACCGTAAGGCGTGGCCATGGTCCATTCCGCGGCATGAGCCGTCACCGTTAAACCGCAGGCGGTCGCCAGGAGCAATGAAGTCGTTATTGTCTTGCGCATCATAAGAACCCTCTTATTTCTATTAATAGTATGGTGCTAATAGTGTGTTGCTTCGGTGGTACCAGAGGAGGCACTGGCAGTAACCCAGCGCCCGGAGAAAAGTGTTGTTGTCATATCGGCACGGCGCGCCTGAGCATAGCTGCAGGCACACTGCTGAGCCAAGCGTGCCACGCCACGACAAAAGCGCGGGTGGTTAGCGTTGCGCCATATCACATCATAGTGCATGGCCGGTAACGGCACCGGTAGCGAGAGACGGTAGAGCTCCCCTCGCTGCCACTCATCCAGCACAGTGGCGACAGGCAGCGCGCCAATCCCCAACCCTTCGGTGGTCATTCGTACAATGGTCATTAGTGTGCTGACGCTATGGATACGAGGATTAGCGATTCCCTGCTCTGCCAAATAACTCACTAACTCTGCATAGGGACGAGCCTGCTTACCAAATGAAATAAACGGCAACTGCTTGCCCCAAGTGTCGGCACTTTCGCCCAGTTGCTTGACGTGCCGCGGAGAGACAAACATGCCCATTTCATAAGGGCTCAAGGACTCGTACTCGATCTGCTTTTGCGGTGAATAGCCATTCATCGCCAATACAATATCCAGTTCGTTGCCCAGTAGCCGCTCATTGAGCACCGGCGAGTAATCGACCGTCAGTTCAATGGTCAAACGCGGATACCGCTCGGTTAAACGGCGCATAAATTCGGGAAACCAGCTATGGGCGATGGTTTCAATCGTGCCGAGCCGCAATGGTGCAGAAAACGCCTCTTCGTCATCGAAAAGCTTCATCGCTTCATCACGCTGGTGCAGCATCCGCTCAGCGTGCACAAAGAACTCGCGGCCCCGCATAGTAGGCTGAATAGGCCTGGCGGCACGCTCCAGCAGCAACTCTCCTACCGTGGTTTCCAAACGCGAAATACGTTCAGAAACAGAGGGCTGAGTAAGGTGCAGGCGGGTCGCCGCCTTACGGAAGGAGCCGAGCCTCACTGCCCATACGAACGCCTCAAGTTCCTTAAAATCGAGCATAGTGACTCGCCTACAAATATGACTTACTGGAGTAAAAACACTGCTGTGCTGATACGCAAAGAGACCGGCGGAGTGCTACGGCTCATGACGACCTGATAGCTATGCAACTTGAAGACCACTACGCAACTTTAAGACCACTATGCAACTTTAAGACCAATCCCAGCAGCGCTATGTCACCAACGTTATTATCACGCCCCGCTCCTAATGTGATAAGCGTATCGTGCCCAAGCGTCAACCCTTTTTCCAATAAATAACAATATGATAGAAGCGCCCGATAGTTAGTATCGTCAAAAACGATTGGCACTGGGCAAGCCATGTTCATATATTGGTGGTGGACTACAATTCAGCGCTAACCAATCAAGCGCACCCACTGCATCGACATAGGAGTCGCTATGGCCATCCCCCTGCTTAATTGCGATATGGGCGAAAGTTTCGGCAACTGGCACCTCGGCCTGGATGCCGATGCGATGCCTTTCGTTGACTGCGCCAACATCGCCTGCGGCTTCCATGCCTCCGACCCCCATGTCATGCGCCGCACCGTCAAACTAGCGGTTCAAAATGGCGTCCGCATTGGCGCGCACCCGGGTTATCCGGATTTGATGGGCTTTGGTCGCCGCTCAATGGCCTGCTCGCCGGAAGAAGCGGAAGATATGGTGCTCTACCAAGTGGGGGCTTTGGCGGGCATCTGCCAAGCGGAAGGCACCCAACTGAGCTACATCAAACCTCATGGTGCGCTGTACAACGATATGGCCGCCAACCCGGCGCTGCTCGAAGGCGTCATGCGCGCAGTACGTGCTTATGATGCCAGCCTGCCGTTAATGATTATGTCCACCGCCGACCCCGAACCACATCGCGAGCTGGCCGCCCAAATAGGCATTACCCTCTGGTTCGAGACCTTTGCCGACCGCGCTTATGATGGCAACGGCCACTTGGCCTCACGACGCCTGCCTAACGCCGTGCACCACGACCAGAACACCATCGTCAATCAAGCGGTAATGCTGGCCAAAGGCGAGCCGCTCACCGCACTTGATGGTACGCCGCTGCAGTTAGCCTGCGATACGCTCTGCGTTCATGGCGATAATCCCGAGTCAGTGGCCGCCGTACGCGCTATTCGCGAGGCCTTTCAGGCGCTGGAGCCGGTGTGAAACCCAATATTGAAATGCGCATTGAAACCGCCGCCATGGACGCCCTGATGGTGCGACTGTTCGACACCATCGATGAATCCAACATGGCCTGGGTAATTGGCGCCGACCAAGCGTTGCGCAATGCTTTCGGCTCTGCGCTTATTGATCTAGTACCCTCTTACACCACGCTGCTAGTCCATTACGACTGCCAACAGCTAAATCACGCCGAGGCTCTCACACTGATTAACCAGGCGCTTTCTGGCCTCAAACCTGTCGATACCCAGGCGGGTGAGCTACACGATATTCCCGTGTGGTACGACGAAAGCGTGGGCCCCGAACTGCCTCTAGTCGCCAAGCGTGCAGGTTTAAGCGTCGACGAACTCATTAGGCAGCACTGCAACCACGACTACTGCGTGTTCGCACTGGGGTTTGCCCCCGGTTACGGCTTTATGGGCTTGGTAGACGAATCTCTCGCGACGCCGCGCTTGAAAACMCCCCGCCGCAAAGTCGCCGCAGGTAGCGTGGGCATTGCTGATCGCCAAACCGCGATTTATCCGCTGCTTTCGCCGGGCGGCTGGAACATTCTGGGTCGCACCAACGTGCCGCTATTCGAGCATGCCAAACGTGGCGAGCCACTGTTTCGCCCCGGCGACAAGGTGCGCTTTAGAGCCATCTCCCGCGAAGAGTTTGAAGCCGACGGTGGCGATACCACGCCCATGGAGGAGCGCCCATGAGTCACACCGCCATAAATGAAACACAAAAGGGGCTGGTGGTTAAACAGGCGGGGCCGCTGGCGCTTATCCAAGATGCCGGTCGATTTGGCGTCGGCCACTTAGGCGTTACTCAGGGCGGCGCCGCCGACTGGATCTCTTTTCGCTGGGCTAACTGGCTGCTGGGCAACGCTTTAAACAGCGCCGCGCTGGAAATCGTCATGGGCGGCGGCTTGAGTTTTGAAACCGAACGTGAAGTGCGTCTGGCGTTGACCGGCGCCGATCTAGACGCCCAATTGAATGGCAAGCCACTCGCCCCCAATACCAGCTTTAAGCTACAGCCCGGCCAGCGCCTGGAGTTTCGCCAGCCGCGCCAGGGCCTGCGCGCCTATCTCGCTTTTCCTGGTGGATTGAATGCGCCGGAGGTGCTGGGCAGCCGCGCCTGCACTGCCCGCGAGCAGTTAGGGGGGTTACATGAAGATGGCAAACCGCTAAACATGGGCGACCGGTTAACCTGGAAAGGCGCCGCCCCAGCGGTACGCCGCGTCCCTGAAAGCCAGGGCCCGTGCATGCCTGCGTCTGGCTGCCGCTTACCCATCGTGCTCGGCTCGCAAATTGCCTCCTTCAGTGGCTATGCACTGTTCCAGGCGTTCAACCAACCCTGGACAGTGGATAATCGCGCCGACCGGATGGGCGTACGCCTCACCGGCCCAGCCCTACACGGCTCACTCAAGGGCATTATTTCCGAAGGCATTCCCCTGGGAGCAGTTCAAGTACCGCCGGACGGCCAGCCAATCGTGCTGATGAATGACCGCCAGTCAATCGGCGGCTACCCGCGCCTAGGCGCCCTCACCCCCACCGCCTGCGCCACGCTGGCCCAGTGTTTGCCCGGCACCGAAGTGTGGCTAACGCCGGTCAGCGCCAGCCAAGCACAGGATGATTATCGTAATCAGCGAACGGTTTGGCGCTAAATTAAAAAAGCCCCGAACCAGGGGCTTTGTCAGTATCTCTTGCCGCATGCGCGTTAGTTTCTAGCCATCTGCAGTTCCTTAACGACGATATCGCCATCAATGACGATGGGCTCATCGTCCAGGAAGAGCGAGCAGTTGCGCATGGGAATATCCAGATGACAGGCGGTATCGTTAGACCCGCCCAATTCGCTGTTAGGGCCGGTGGAGAACATGACGTTGCCATAAAAGCTGCGCGGCTCCATCCCCATGCCGCCCGGGAACTCCCCCGGCACCATGCGGTGCCATTTGGCATTAGGGTTCATGCCCCAGCCCACATGGCTCATGCCCATGCCGCGCGGGTCGTTAAAGTTATCCATATAAGACTTCACTAGCTCCGCATCCAGCCCACCGCGTATGTCGGTAATCCAGCCCTTTTCAATGGTGTAGGTAATGGGCTCTCTGACATACATGTTCTGGGGGAGCAGAATATCGCCCGGCGCCACCACAATGGTGCCATCAACGCCATCGTCATCACCGCCGGTGAACACAAAGCCAGAGGGCCAGTGATCCCAACGCCCCGGTTCGTCGGTACAGGCATATTCAGCAACCGTCTCATAAGTATTCAGTTGGTAGGTGACATCAGTGCCGTGGGGCGAGGTGATGCGCATCACTTTGGCTTTTTCCAGCAGCGCGGCGGCCAGTTCAACCTTTTCCCTTAGCTCCTTGGTGGGCAACATTCTGGCCAGCAGTTCTGGCGGTTCAACCGCCGTCAGTATGCGCGTACCCGCGGCTTGGATCGCCATTTGTTCGGGAGAGAACAGCAGGAAAATACAATCGATCAACATGTCGCAGTTTTTAAGCGCTTCCACCGCATCGGGCATGCTAGCAAGCCCCGTTGCTCCCACGGCCCAGCCACCGGTAGGTAACGGCGCGGGTAACCGCATGTGGTACATATTGGCGCCTAAACGCTGCCCCGCCGCCATAAAGGCATCCGCATAATCAAGGCGTTCGCTGCCCTGGGTCAGTACGACGAGTTTTTCGCCTTCATGTACGCCGGACATTTTTAGCTGATGGAGGCAAATTTCGGCAAAGCTTGCGTGATCCATAAAGTCTCCTAACTCCCCAGGCGAAAGCACAGCTATTGCGTACTGGGAAGTGTTAGCTGAGAGCGCTCGTGCTCGCCTTTGGGCACACCAAACGCTCTATGGTGTTATCGGTTCAAAGCTGAACGTCAATTAGGCAGCCGCCTCTTTCGTCGCTTGATCGGTGGTAGTACGGCGCTTTTTACCCAGCTCTTCCGCGATGGCGGTAAAGAAGGCGTCCGAAGAGGCTTGATGAGGCTTGGTCATAAGGCTAACGCCAACAAACAGCACACTAGCGACCACAATGCCCCAAACGCCGGCGGGCAGGCCCAGCAATGAATTACCAGTGGCATACATCAGCAGTACAAAGGCGCTGGTGCCCACCACGCTTACCAGTGCACCGACGCCAGTACCGCGCTTCCAATAGAAGGCACCGATAAGGGCGGGCACCATGGCTACCAGACCAGAGGAAGCAGCCACCGACAGCACCGCAATAAGATCAAGCTGCAGCTCGGCAAAGGCCAGCGCCATCAGTGCAATCACCGGCACCACGAACTTGCCCACCAGCAGTTGGCGCTTTTCACTGACGTTTGGTTTAACGTTCGCATAGACGTCGCGGGAGACCATGGACGCCAGGGTCAGCATGATCGAATCGATAGTAGAGACCGCGGCCGCCATGATGCCGATCATCACGATCACCCCTAATACTGGCGGAACAAACTCCGAGGCCAGCAGCGTGGGCGTGGCTAAATCTGCACTTGCAAGACTTGGGAAAGCAGCTAAGGCAGAGAAACCCCACAGTACGGAGACCATGGTGTAGATAAAACCAAACACCAGGAAGCCAATCAGCATGTGGCGCATGGAGCGCAGCGAGGAGGGCATAAACAGGCGTTGACTGACCTGTGGGTTGGAGATACTAAAGAAGAACCAGGGAATGGTGAGCCCCAGGAAAGTGACAAAGCTGAACAGGCCAGGGCCAGGCACCGTGAGTGACTGCGGATGTTCCGTTGCCAGCGTATCGAATAGTGCGCCGAAACCACCCAAGCCCTGGATCACCAGGAAGGCCACCAGGGTTGAGGCAACAATCATCATGATGGCCTGGAGCGAGTCGGTCCACATCACCGAACGAATCCCCGCGATATAGGAGAAGAAGATGGCGATCACCGTGGCCAGCACCACCCCGGTAGTAAAGGTAATCGCGCCATCAGTAATCCCCTGCAACAGGTAACCGACACCCGCGAGCTGAACGGCCGAGTAGGGAATCAGGAAGATACAACTGGCAATCGAGACAGCCATGGCCACATGTTTGCTGTTGTAGCGGTGGCCCAGCATCTCGCTGGGCGTCACATAGCCGAACTTCTTGCCGACTGCCCAGAATTTGGGACCGAAAACAGCCACCAGAGAGACACCGGCGAAATAGATGATTTCAAAACCGAGCGCGCCAACGCCGCCGGCATAGGTAAGACCTGCCAAGCCCACCATCATAAAGGCACTGTAGGTAGTGGCACTGTAGCTCAGCGCCGAGACAAAGCCGTTCATTTGTCGGTTACCCAGGAAGTATCCCGACATACTTTCGGAAGGGCCTTGGCGAGACATAATCGCAATGCCAATAGCGATCAATAAGTAGATGGCAATGGACCACCAGATGAGTGACTCAGTCATTGCTGTGCTCCTCAAAATCTTTAGTGATAAACACATTCAGCGCAATGATGACCAGCCCTGCCAACATCCAGAACAGGAAGCTGCCGTACCAAAACGCGACCCCGCTCAAGAGGGTGTAAGGCACCAGGTAGCTCAGCAGGACGACTGCCCATACTAGCCATATCCATTTACTGCGTTTCATAATCCACCTCGTTTTATTACGTCAGGGAGTAGAGTGAGTGTTGTTGTGGTGAGGCTGGCGTATATCTGCGATACGTTGTTTTACTTTTTGCCAAGGCGCTTTCTCTGGGGCAAAACGCGCTCGGAGATAGGTCGTCAAATCAGCGACCTGGGTATTACTAAAGCTGTCGGCAAAGCCTGGCATGCTACCAATACCGGGAACGTGTTCGGCGTGGACACCCCCCAAAATTGACTGAATAACGTTATCGGGATGATCGCTGTGTAAATTGGTATTCAGCGCCAGATTAGTGCCCGCCCTCGAAAAGGTAGGAACGCCAGAATCGACATGGCACGCCGCACAGGCGCCCTCGAAGAGCCGCTCCCCTGCCTCCATTTCTGTTGAGCTAACAGCTGCACTGGTCACGCGCTGCGTAGCGTCTGCCACGGCCGCATCGCTATTACTTGTGGGCGCCTGCATCTGGGCGGCCACATAGTGGGCAATAGCCCGCACATCGTATTCAGGCAGCTCAGCCAGCCCCGCTACCACCGGGGCCATAGGGCCAGAGGCAACGCCGTGAAGCTCAGATTCACCGTGGCGCAGATAGTCGTAAAGCGATGTTTCACTCCACGGGATGGGCGCACGCGACAGCGTATTAAGCGGTGGTGCTTCCCAATCATCTACAAAGGCACCGGCAAAATACGCCTCACCGCTTTTCTCAGCCCCCATGGCATTGCGGGGGCTATGGCAGGCGCTGCAGTGGCCTAACCCTTCGGCAAGGTAGGCTCCCCGGTTATACAGTTCGCTCTGCATGGGGTCTGGCTGGAACGGCTTGGGATCGTGATAAAGCGCGTTCCAGCCCGCCATTAAGGCGCGCACACTGAAGGGGAAAGAGAGTTCATTCGATGGCTTTTCAGCGGCGACGGCTGGCTGGGCCATTAAGTAGGCGTAAAGCGCCTGTAAATCGGCATCACTGGTCTTGGCAAATGCCGTATAGGGGAACGCGGGATAAAGGTGGCTGCCATCACGGCTAATACCCTGGCGCATGGCGCGCTCAAAGGCTGCGTAAGACCACTGGCCAATCCCCGTCGCCTCATCCGGCGTAATGTTAGTGCTGTAGAGCGTCCCGAAAGGTGTCTCAAAGCCACGCCCACCGGCATTGGTCACGCCACCTTCTGTGGTATGACACGCCGCGCAGTCGCCTGCAGCCGCAACGAGTCGCCCACGCTCAATGGTCTCGGCGGAATAGAGGTTGCCAGCTGGCCTGGCAATCGGTGCAATCGCCCCTTTCCAAGGCCATGCCATGGCAACAGTGCCCGCAATAGTGGTAAACGCTGCGGCGGCTAACCAGCGCCGTTTCGTTGACCGCGGCGGTTTCAATTCAGATGGGCGCCCTGCCTCCTCGGTGGACGAAGCTTCGAGTGCCTGGCGCACACGCTTGGCGGTAAACGGTGGTTGGCGAAAACGCAGGCCAGTGGCATCAAAAAGCGCATTGGCTATTACCGCAACACCCGGCGATAGCTCCGCCCCGGTTAATACGTCTTCACCAACGGTTTGATTAACACCTCCCTCAACAGGGCTCGGCGAAGAAGCGGTGGTTGGTAATCCTGCTGAATATTCACTTTTAGTCAGCGCACGACTGCCGTCACCCCACTCGTCGAAACTGGGCGCTTGCCCCAAAAGGGGGCGCGCCTCGCCCAATACCCGGGCCTGTAGCGTTTGCTGAAGGCGATCAGTATCCACATCTGGGCCAGCGTCCTGCCCTACCACCAAACGGGTAAGCTGGACATCGCCGGTAACACGATTAACCTCCACATCGGCAATCCAGGCAGAGCGCACTCCCGATTCCACGCGTTGTTCGCGGTCAGGTAGTTGGGAGTAGGCAAAACCCCGCCCGCGCAATAGATCCTGGGGTAAAGAGTCCGCGGATGGATTGAACGCCCTTTGCCACTCGGCCCGTTTAGCAACGGACTCAATCAGTTCAATACCACGCGCATCGTCAAGATGTCGAAGCCGCAGCGCGACAGGGTCTTGGTCACTCTCGCGGGCAACCTCATCTAAAAAAGATTCCCGAGCGAACGTCTGCTGTATACCCATCAAGGTGGAATTGGTGGAGAGCGAGTCTAGCTGGGAGCGTGCGGCAAGGTATTGGTCGCGAAATACATAGGGCGAGAACGGCGTTGTGTCTTGCTCGCCGGCGGTGGCCTCAGCGCTAGACGTTGTTATCGCGGCCCTACCACTTAACAACAACCCTACGGCAGCCACCTCACCAGTGAGATTGGCCTGCTGATAGTGATAACGGGCTATCTCACCACTACTGGCAATATCCGCGTTTAGGCTAATTTGCTGCGCTTGGCCCAATGCCTGAACATCCTTGGCGTAGCGGGCATCGAGCCAAACGGCTACCGGGCCGCCCACCGCCCGCGACATCAACGCCGCATCCACGGCAGCATCGTCACCGCAATGGCGACCCAGCCCTGAGGCCTGATTTGATGCATGTTTACCATCGGCGCTGTAAAGCTCAATCTGGCTAATATCCAGCGCGGTTAACCGGCTTAGATCCTGTTTAAGCGCCGCTGGGGTGACGGTTTGCCCCCACACACTCAATTGTTGGTCGCGACAATCGACAATTACCCAGCTGGGATGATTGCCCCAGCGCATGCGACTCGGCCAGCCATACGCATGTTTCGAATGTGTGTACGACTGGCCAGGCCTTACAAGAGGCGAATCAGAGGGCGCTTGATCGCTTTCAGGCGCTTTTTCGGGCGTCTGGTGAACAGCCTGCCACTCAACCTTCAGCTGTTTAGCAGCATCGGTCGCCAAGGCCAAACTATCGGCAACCACCCCCACAAAATTCCCTTCCACCACGACTTCAATAGATCCAGATAGTGAGGCAATGCTGCTGCTATCGACGCCAACTAAGCGATCACTCTCGAAACGCTCACCATTCCACCGGTAGTAAGGTGGACGCACGACGACACCAAAACGTGCCTTCGCTAGCAGCGCGGGGATGCCGGCCTGTTTTTGCTGGCCATGGAGCATCGACCCTTCACTCATGAGAAGCCTCCTGCAACGCGGCCGCGTTAAGAACCACAGCCCGCTCCGCTGCCTGGAGAATTTCAACATGGGTGCCACATCGGCAGAGGTTATGCTCTAAAGCGGTGCGAATCTGCTGCGCAGAGGGTTGGGTATTATGATTTAGCAGCGCACGAACAGTGATGATCATACCGTTCAAACAGTAGCCACACTGGGCTGCCTGAGCATCGATAAAGGCTTGTTGTACAGGGTCAAGCTCACCGCCCTGGGAAAGACCATCAAGGGTGGTGACCTCATGACCAACGGCAGCAGACACGGGCAGCACGCAGGTGCGTGCTGCCATGCCATCAATCAATACACTGCATGCCCCGCACTCACCCAAACCACAGCCATACTTGGGCCCATTGAGCGCCAGGTCGTTACGCAACACATTGAGCAATGGTGTCTGCGGCGGCACGGCCAGCTCATATTCTTGCCCATTGATAGTTAGCTTTAGCGTCATAGGGGATCATCATCGTTATTGTTAAGCCCGCACTCTTGCTCTGGATAGGGCTTGGATATGACTTAGATGTTACTAATAAATACTGCCTGCCAAACACGCTTCGTAGCACCTTAAACCAGCCTATTTTCATCTACTTTTCACATGCGGCCAATCGACTTGCACCAGCTAAGTGCAGAGCTAATACCTATCGAGCATTAAAGGTGCGTACGCTATAAAAATAAGCCTAATAAACGTATAGCACTCTATGGATGCGTTTTTCAAGTTTTTGCATAAAACCAAAAAAACGACTATTAATTCATTAAATTCATATATTTATTTAAAAATACCACCCTATTTTCGTTAAAAAATAATTTCGAAACTAATTCTTGACCAAAAAATAAATGGTGTATACGTTGTTTTATAGAGATTCACGAACGCATTCAGAAACGAGTGATAGGCGAATAAAACAGCGAGGAAACCAGTATATGAACAACAAACCCACCATCGCCGTTATTGGCGCGGGCCTTGGCGGCGCCGCTGCAGGCGCGCTGCTGCAGCAAGCGGGTTACCCCACCAAGGTGTACGAACAGGCACCAGCGTTTGCACGCCTTGGGGCAGGCATTCACCTTGGCCCCAACGTGATGAAAGTGATGCGCCGGATCGGCATTGAGGAGAAGCTCAATGCCATGGGCTCACACCCCGATTACTGGTTTAGCCGCAACGGTATGACCGGCGAGTATCAGTCTCGCATCCCGCTAGGCGAGTTTGCTTGCGAAAACTATGGGGCGGCCTACATCACCGTACACCGTGGTGATCTGCACGAATTGATGGTCAGCACGCTCGACCAGAACAACCTCTATTTCGATAAGCGTCTGGTCGATGTCGACGACAGCGGCGGCAAGGTCGTCATGACCTTCGCTGACGGCTCGACGGAAGAGGCTGACCTGGTGATCGGCGCAGACGGTGTCAATTCTCGGCTGCGCGAGAAGCTGCTGGGCCCAGAGGCTCCGATCTATAGCGGCTGGGTCGCTCACCGGGCAATTATCTCTGCCGAAAAACTCAAGGCATACGACCTGGATTTCGAAGCCTGCGTGAAGTGGTGGTCGGAAGACCGGCACATGATGGTGTACTTCGTGACCGGCGACGAGAAGGAGTATTACTACGTGACCGGCGTGCCTGAACCCGATTGGAACCACGGCACTTCCTTCGTCGACAGCTCACGGGAAGAGATGCGCAAAGCATTCGAGGGTTACCACCCCACCGTACAAGCGCTGATTGACTGCACTGAAACCGTCACCAAATGGCCCTTGCTGGAGCGCAACCCACTGCCACTGTGGCATGAAAACCGGCTAGTGCTGCTGGGCGATGCCTGCCATCCGATGAAGCCTCACATGGCCCAGGGCGCTGCCATGGCCATCGAGGATGCTGCCATGCTAGTGCGCTGCCTGGAGGAAGTGGGCGCCGAGCACTACCAGCAGGCATTCGAGCTTTACCGCACCAACCGTTTTGAACGCGCCTCGCGGGTTCAGCAGGTTTCCCACGACAATACCTGGTTACGGGAAGACGAAGATCCGGCCTGGGTATTTGCCTATGACCCCTTTGAAGTACCGCTGAAGCAACCAACAAGTCAAGGGAGCCCAGCATGAACAGCACCTATCTCTATGGCGCCAACGTGCACGCCAATGGTATTCGTCAGCACTACCTGCGCTTCAGTGACAGCGCCGAGACCTCGCGCCAGCCGCTGGTCCTGATACCAGGCATTACCAGCCCAGCCATCACCTGGCGTTTTGTGGCCGAGCGGCTCGGTCAGCACTTCGACACTTATGTGCTGGATGTCCGTGGACGCGGCTTGTCGTCTACCGGGCCCGAGCTCGATTATGCCACCGACACTTGCGCCGACGATGTGATCGCCTTTATTGATGCGCTGGGTCTGAGCAATGTCATTCTGGCGGGCCACTCCATGGGTGCGCGCTTTGCGCTACGCGCCATGAGTCGCGGCGCCAAGGGCATCGACAAACTGGTACTTATCGACCCACCGGTTTCAGGGCCAGGACGCCGTGAGTACCCCAGCAAGCTGCCCTGGTACGTGGATTCGATTCGCGACTGCACACGTGGTGCCGATATCGAGACCATGCGCCACTACTGCCCCACCTGGAGCGACGAGCAGCTGCGGTTACGCGCCGAGTGGTTACATACTTGCTTTGAGCCCGCCATCGTTCAGGCGTTTGAAGAGTTCCACAGCGTCGATATCCACCAGGATTTCCCCGCTATCAAAGTGCCCACGCTGCTGATGTGTGCAGGCAAAGGCGGTGTTATCCAGGATGAAGATCGCGCCGAAATACGCGCCCTTCTACCGACGGTTCGTATTTCTACCGCGGAACAAGCGGGTCACATGATTCCCTGGGATGACTTCGACGGTTTTTTTGCCGCGTTTGAAGACTTCCTGGGCAGCGAGCTCTAAGAGAGGCCAAATACCATGACCAGCAACTATATAAAGAACGAGATCAAAAGCTACCGTATCGGCCAGATCGTCCCCAGCTCCAATATCACCATGGAGACCGAAATACCCGCCATGCTTACGGCGCGGCAGTTAATCCGCCCGGAACGCTTTACCTTTCACTCCAGCCGCATGCGCATGAAGAACGTCAGCAAGGACGAACTGGCTGCCATGGATGCAGAGTCGGATCGCTGCGCCCTGGAGCTTTCTGATGCAGCGGTGGATGTGATGGGGTATGCCTGCCTGGTTGCCATTATGGCGATGGGGCCCGGCTACCACCGAGAGTCGCAAAAGCGTCTGCGCAGCCGCACCGAAGAGAACGGCTGCGACACGCCGGTGGTCACCAGCGCCGGTGCTCTGGTTGATGCCCTGGGTGTGATGAAAGCCAAGCGCGTGGTGGTAGTGGCCCCCTACATGAAGCCGCTGACCGAAATGGTGGTGGACTACATCCGTCAGGAAGGGATCGATGTGCTCGACTACCGCGCGCTTGAGATTCCTAATAACCTGGATGTCGCTCGCCACGATCCGGCCAATCTTCCCGAGATCATCGCCAGTCTCGATTTAAGTAACGTGGACGCTATCGTCTTGTCAGCCTGTGTACAAATGCCATCGCTACCGGCCGTCGCCAAGGTCGAAGCCTTGACCGGCAAACCGGTAGTTACCGCAGCTATCGCGACCACCTATGCCATGCTCAAGGCACTCGACCTGGAGCCCATCGTACCGGGCGCGGGCGCCCTCTTGTCAGGGGCTTACTAACAAGATCAGGTACTTATTAACGATATAGAGTGCTGATTAAGGAGACGACCATGTCGCCACACACGACTGATAACAGCGATGGCGTTAGCGATAACACTGCCACGGACAACTACCGAGGCGTGTGGGATGGACGCATCGGTTTTGGCAAAAGGCCCGCGCTGCTGGTGGTTGATTTTATGCAAGGCTACACCACGACGGGTTCGCCGCTATTTGCCCAGGGCGTGGTGGATGCGGTGGCCAATATGCCGCCGCTACTCAATACCGCACGGCGCACTGGCACGCCTGTTATCCACACCAACATCCTTTATCACGCCCCGGATCAAATCGATGGCGGCATTTGGGTCAAGAAGGCGCCGGTCATGCGGGCGATGGTGGCGGGCAACCCTTACGCCGAGTTCTGCCCCGAGGTGGCCCCCCGTGAAGATGAGCTGGTAATGACCAAGCAGTATGCCAGCGCGTTCTTTGGCACCTCGCTCGCCTCCACGCTGGTCGCCATGGGTATCGATACGCTGATCATCACCGGCTGCTCCACCAGCGGCTGCATTCGCGCCACCGCCGTTGATGGAGTACAGCACGGCTTTCGGGTGATGGTCGTGCGTGACTGCGTGGGTGACCGTCACCCCGCGCCCCATGAAGCTAACCTGTTTGATATCGATAGCAAATATGGCGATGTGATTGGACTGGATGAAACACTGGGATACTTAATGAAGCGTTAGGAGTATCCGAAAACGCAGGTGAAGCGGACGTCTCTGTTGAGTCATCAGTCCGCGTTCATTTTTTCCAGCAGATGCATTAAGGCAACCCGCTCTGCCGGGTTGAGATTTTTCATGGTCTGATCGCTAATTTGCTTGGCACTGGGCACCATAGCCTCGACTAATGTCTCCCCGGCCTCAGTGATCACGACCATGACTTTGCGTTGATCATTGGGGTCGGTGGTTAGCGAGATCCACCCCCGCGCTTTAAGACGTTTAATGACGCCACGGATAGTGGCGGGATCAATCGCCGTGGCGTTGACGATATCGGTTAACGAGCTGGGGCCGCGCTCCATCACCGTGCATAGCGTTACAAATTGAATGGCCGTGAGCTGTTTATCGCTGCTGTAGCGCTGAAAAATAGCCGTATGCCGCTGGTAGGCTTTACGCAGTAGATGCCCTACTTGCTCAGAAAAATCATACCCTTGCTCTGAAGGCGTAGAGTGCTCGCCGGAAGACGAGTGTTTGAACGCACTATCCGTTGTCATTCCATATCCTTAATCTATTGGCGACGTCGTGTATCGAGTATGGCACTGGTTAACAAAATGATGCATCAACGTATGAAATACTCCTTGCGCTGGATCAATTCATCATGCTTTTATGGCGTACACGCTATAATTTTACCTTAGTTATCGCTCTTTCATCACCTAAAATTCATCCGCACTGATCATCGTAAACGCGAGCGTGGGAGGCAGACATGGCTGATAAATCAGACTATACAAGAGAGTCACTGCTGTATGGGTCTGATGTTCTGGTGATCTATCGCGACCCGGTTACACCCCCCAAGCCCGCGCCCGGACAGCCAGGTACACACTCAAACTTCACCCCACATGAGCCTGAGATATTCATTGCCGTACTGAGCGATAGTCATATCGTGGCTTTCAACGGCCACGTAGACCTGGGCACGGGCATACGCACGGCGCTCGCTCAAATTGTTGCAGAAGAGCTCAGCGTCGCGTTCGACAGCGTCACCATGGTGCTGGGCAACTCCGTTGAAGCCCCCAACCAAGGCCCCACCATAGCCAGTGCATCGATTCAGATCACTGCCGAGCCTTTACGCCGAGCTGCGGCACAGGCGCGGGAGTACCTATTAACCCTGGCAGCAAAGCACTTTGACACTGAGCGCTCACTACTTAGCTGCCAGAACGGCGCTATTACGCCAAGTGATAATAACCGCTCACCCGTTAGCTTTGGGGAGTTGCTGCGGGGCACCCGTCATGCATTAAAGCTTGCCGATGAGGTGCCGCTTAAGCCGGTCAGCCATTATACCCTGGTCGGCCAATCGACCTCCCGCGTGGATATACCCGCCAAGGCCACCGGGCAATTGACTTTTATCCACGACCTACGCCTGCCCAACATGCTGCATGGGCGAGTGATTCGCCCGCCTTATGTAGGCCATGATAGCGGCGACTTTATTGGCAACAGTTTAATCGCGGTAGATGAAAGCTCTGTGGCGCATTTGCCAGGTGTGGTAAGTGTCGTGGTGGTCGGTGACTTTGTTGGCGTGGTGGCCGAGCGTGAAGAGCAGGCTGCTGCCGCAGCCAAACAGCTAAAGATCCAGTGGCGCCCAATCGAAGGCTTGCCTCAGTTGGACAACATAGAGCAAGCACTGCTCGACCTGCCCAGCAAGCAGCGCATACTCCTCGAAGAGGGTGATCTCGATAACGCTCTGGCTGCCGCACAGCATCCGCTCAATCGTCATTATGTGTGGCCATTCCAGCTGCATGGCTCCATCGGCCCTTCGTGCTCTGTCGCCGATGCCAACGAAGATGGCCTTCACGTATGGTCGGGCACCCAAAATCCACACAGCCTGCGCGCCGACCTCGCCCGCCTTACCGGTTTGGACGAAGGCGTTATCACCATTACCCGCATGGAAACATCAGGCTGCTATGGCCGCAACTGCGCCGACGACGTTGGCGCGGATGCAGTGCTACTCTCTCAGGCGGTGGGTCGACCTGTTCGTGTACAACTAACCCGTGAGCAGGAGCACACCTGGGAGCCTAAAGGGGCTGCTCAGTATATGGCCATTCAGGGCGGCTTAAACGCAGATGGCAGCCCAGCAGGCTATCGCTTTAATACGCGCTACCCCTCTAACAGTGCGCCCACCCTGGCACTACTGCTGACCGGTGCTGCCCCACCGATTGATATCCCCTTTGAAATGGGGGATCGAACATCGGTGCCGCCCTACCGCTACCCTCATCGCCAAATAGTGTGCGACGACGTCCCGCCCCTGGTGCGCGCCTCCTGGCTGCGTGGTGTCTCGGCGCTGCCCAGCACTTTCGCCCACGAAAGCTATATTGATGAACTCGCCTACTTGGCGGGTGAAGATCCTGTCGCCTATCGGTTGCGCTACTTAGCCGATAACCGCGCCTGCGAGCTTGTCGAAGCGTTAGCCGAACGTGCGAACTGGAAACCCTGCACCGCTAACACCAATCCGAGTAGCGATGGCGAGTGGCGCTACGGCCGAGGATTCGCTTACGCCCAGTACGTACATAGTAAATTTCCCGGCTTTGGTGCCGCGCTCGCCGCCTGGGTGATTGAGCTTAAAGTCAATGTGAAGAGTGGACGGGTTGTCGTCGAGAACCTATATGTAGGTCAGGATGCGGGCCTGATGGTGAACCCCGCCGGCGTTCGCCATCAGGTGCATGGTAATGTGATCCAGATGCTCAGCCGCACTTTAAAGGAGCGGGTAACCTTTGAGGATGGTTTACCAACCAGCAGAGAGTGGGGCGGCTACCCTATTCTGCGTTTCTCGGAGCTGCCTCCCATCGACGTCATGCTGCTTGATCGCCCTGAACTGCCCCCACTCGGTGTTGGGGAGTCCGCCTCACTGCCCGGCGCTCCCGCGATTGCCAACGCGCTTTTTGATGCCACGGGGGTACGCTTTACCCATCCCCCTTTTACCCCTGACACCATTCGCGATGCACTGAAAGCCGCCCTTCGACTCCCCATGGAGGCGGCGATTTAATGCACCATCTTGATCTACAGGTTATCGAACGTGCGTTGAAATGGGCCAACCAGGGGCTGACCGTTTGGCTATGCACAGTTCTGAAAACTTTTGGCTCGGCCCCCCGGGAGCCGGGTGCCATGCTGGTCGCATGTTCGACAGGCGACTATCTGGGGTCACTGTCAGGTGGCTGTGTCGAAGAAGACTTTATCGCAAGGCTTCAAAAGGGTGAGTTTAACGAACCGGTTCAACGGGTGCGCTATGGCGGTGACGCTGGTTCAGCGAATATTCGTTTACCCTGCGGTGGTCGCCTTGAAGTGTTGGTTGAACGGCTAGCGCCCAACACCGAAAACCTCACTCACCTAGAAGTGATGCATGCCACGCTACTGGGTCGCCAACCGCTAACCCGCTGTATCACACTGGATGGCAGCGGCAAGCGCTTTAACCCATCGAATAACACCGAGCCCACCGTTACTTTCGATACAGATAGCGTCAATATTCGCATAGGCCCTGCGCTACGGCTGATTATCGCGGGGATCTCTTCAGTCTCTGCGCCCTGTGCGCTGTTTGCCCAAACGCTTGGTTTTGAAGTGATTGTCTGCGACCCCAGAGACGAGCCTAGGCAAAATTTTGCTGTCGCCGGAGTGGAGGTGCAGGCGGTACTGCCCTCAGTGTTTATTGCCTCTGGCGGTTGCCATGCCAATACCGCCGTTGTGGCCTTGACCCATGACCCGCGTATCGATGATTTAGCGATGATCGAAGCCGTCCGAACGGAAGCCTTTTACATTGGCGTTATGGGCTCTCAGCAGACATCACAGCAGCGTGCCGAACGACTGCTACGTTCTGGCGGCCTGACGGAAAGCCAAGTAGCAAGAATTGCCATGCCCATTGGGCTTAATCTGGGTAGCAAAACACCGGCTGAAATTGCGCTAGCCGTGATGGCCGATATTGCTCGCCTCTCTCGCGGAAAAGAACGCCATGCCTTGTAGCGATATCATAGTCATCGTGATGGCGGCAGGGCAATCAAGCCGCTTTGGCAGCGATAAAAGAGTCGCCAAGTTAGGCAATGGGGAAACGCTGCTTAGCTCCACTTTACGAACTATTCAGAAAACTTTTTCTAATAGCCGCGTTGTTATCAAACCCGAAGATAACGCCCAGTCACTCGGCCTTACACCAACGAATCACATTATTATTAGTCAGCGCAGTCATTTAGGCCTTGGTTACAGTATTAGCGATGCTTTTAGACAACTCTGCAGCGATGAAAGCATACATCATTATCGTGCTGCCGCAGTATGGTTAGCCGACCTCCCTTGGGTAAGTGAAGAGACATGCGGTGTATTAACAAAAATGGCCACCCCAGGGAGTATCGTACAGCCAATACACCAAGAAAACCCTGGGCACCCTGTTGTTTTTGGAAGAGAATTCTGGCACGAACTGGCACTTTTAGAAAATGACAGAGGTGCAAGTCCTGTCATCAAAAAGCATAGCGACTGTGTTATTTATGCCTCTCTCAACGACCCAGGCGTGTGCACTGACGTCGACTACCTCGATGATTTAACAAAATCACAAAAAAATACAAGAAGCGCGAAAATGCATACAAGACTACAACAAAAACCACAACAAAAATTACATTAAAATCTGAAACAGACTTTCAGTTTAACATTATTATATTAGCCAAAAAGATATTAAAAAAATCAAATATTTAAGCAAGTGCAGGATCGACCGTTAATGATTAGCGGTAGTAAGAATAACACCCAGGGAACCATTAAACAGTCAAAGCATAGCACTCATCAACATCCTCGTGCTTTGCTTCTGGCCAACATATCGAGGCAACAAATGAAAAAAATTTCTCGTCTTTCACTGACGCAGAAACTGCTGGTCGCTGTCGCTATACCTCTCTTAGTGGTAGCCGTCATTTTAGGCTTTGTCGTCAATCAACAGCTTAACCAGGCTATTCCAGCGTTAATCGATAATGCCGGTAAGCGGCAGGTAGAAGCACGGGCAGATGAAATCAGCCGCTGGATTACCGGGTACCGTAATTGGATCTCCGTACTTGCTCAGGATGAGCGTTTGGTGGAAGACGTGCCGCTTGCGTCTCACCGCGCTTGGCTCGAAAAGCGCTACCCGCCAGGGGGCACCATCGAGTCACTGTTCTTTGCTGACGCATCCGGAGCGACCCTAACTCACGCAGGCGTCAACTTGCAGATAGCCGAACGTCCTTATTTCAAAGCCTTAGTGACTGACGGCACTCAGGATAGTCTGCTAAGCGATCCGGTTATCTCCATGGTGAGTGGCCTGCCAACGGCTATTGTCGCTGATACTGTATTCGATGAGCGTGGCAATCGAGCGGGACTGCTGGGCATGACCGTTTCCATGGCCGCCGTATCTGATATTACCTCCGATATTAATGTTGGCGATGGCAGCTACGGCTGGCTAATCGACAGCCAAGGGCAAGTCATTGCTCATCCGGTTGAAGAGTATCGCATGTCGCTCAATTACACCGATGCCGACCAGCAGGGCTACCAAGGCCTGGATGCATTGAGTCAGCAAATACTCAGCGGCACGGCAGGCTCCGGTGAAATAACCATGCCCAGCGGTGAGCAGACCGTGCTCATGTGGAGCCCGGTGGAAGGCACTTCCTGGGTGGTCGGGGTCACCGTACCCATCACCGCCTTTACGACCGTGACTAACAGCCTGCTGCAGTCGCTGCTGCTGGCGGGAGGACTGCTATTGGCATTGCTGTTGGTGGTGGTTGCCTATGCGGCGCGGCGCTCACTTGCCCCCATCAAGCATACCGCCAGTGCCATGGCTGATATTGCCAAAGGAAAAGGTGATTTAACGCGCCGTTTAGAAGCCAAAACCCAGGATGAAATTGGCGACCTCGCCCACGGCTTTAATGCCTTTGTCGAGCGTATGCAGTCTACCCTTCAGGAAGTGCGCCAAAACGCTCGCACGGTATTATCCGATGCCAGCGATATGGCGGATGGTACTCATGAGCTTTCATCGCGTACCGAACAAGCGGCGGCTAACCTCCAGGAAACGTCTGCCTCAATGGAGCAAATTCACTCCACGGTAGCGCATACTTCCCAGGCCTCCGAACAGGCGAATAGCCTCGCGCTAGAAGCCGCCAATGCCTCAGAACGTGGCACCGATTCGATGAATCAAATGGAAGCCAAGATGGCCGCGATTAGTGATTCGGCCAATAAAATAAGCGACATTATTGGCTTGATTGACTCGATTGCATTTCAAACCAATATATTGGCACTGAACGCATCGGTGGAGGCTGCCCGCGCTGGCGAGCAGGGCCGTGGTTTTGCTGTTGTAGCGAGCGAAGTCCGCACACTCGCCAGTCGCTCGGCATCTGCGGCACATGATATTCGTGCACTGATTGATATGTCCGTGAGTCATTCAAAAGAAGGCGGTGATATTGTCAAGGCGGCGGCTGATCGCATGAAGGAGATTCGCCACAGCGTTACTCAAGTGTCGGATGTGATCGCCGAGATTGCTGCCGGCGCCCGGGAACAAACCACTGGCATCCAACAGGTCAATACCGCAGTGGCAGAGATGGATATGATGACCCAGCAGAATGCTGCCATGGTCAGCCAGAGCGCCACGCTTGCCACCAATATGCGCGATAATGCGCAACGGCTGGATCAACTGATGAGCGAGTTTGTGCTCAGTGAAGGCGGCGCTGAGAACTCTGCGCTACCCTATACGGCAGCACATAAAGCGCGGACAGGCACTGCACTACCTCAAGCACCTAGCCGCCCTCCCCAGGCCACTCAGCAAAAGCATGAAGTGGCGGAATGGGAAGAGTTCTAATTTCTCATCATTAATAAGGCTAAAAGGCACCCGCTTTGAACTGCACCCCAAAAGTTGGACGCTCATCCAACGATTGGGGTGTTTTTCATGACGAAACATAATGAAGCGTTCAAGTTACTAGTAGTGCAACGCTAC
>NZ_JWHY01000007.1:0-230035 GCF_000830495.1 Halomonas sp. KHS3
GGATTAAGACCAAATTAAAAGGCCTGAGTCCGGTGCAGTACCGAAATCAGGCCTTGGCTGCTTAGTTTTTCACTGTCCAAGTTTATGGGGTCAGTTCACCAATGGGTTGCCCGTTTTTGTTGGTATGTCGACAGCTAAGCATCAACACCAAATATCTTTCAATGGCGTTTCAGGTCGATAATGGGTGGCTATTTGCGCCTGCAATAGCTCTGCGGTGGCCAATGCATCCACCAGGGCATGATGTCCTTGATAAGGGGGCAAGCCATAGCGCTCACGACTCGCATGCATACGGATGGAAACCGGTGGGCGACCCAGCCAGCGGCGGAACCGCGCCCATAGGGTTTGGCGGTGCATCCGCGCTTCCAGCGACATGGTATCAATCATCGGAAACAGCACCCCTTCCCCACGTCGGGCTTTGACAGCTGCATTCAAAAAAGGCCGTTCAATATTGCGAAAATGAACGACCACTAGGCGACCTGCTAGCTGGGCCAGAAGTTCGTCCAGTATCGCATCTAAGTCCGGCGCCTGGGCGATCTCTGAATGGGTAATGTGGTGGTAGGTAATTGAGGCTTCTGCTAGCGGCCGCGAAGGGTTCACTACCCAATAGCGCCGCTCAGCCAATTTGATACGATTTAACGTGAAGGGCACGAGGCCAATACTAACAATCGCATGGCGCCTCTCATCCAGCCCAGTGGTTTCCATATCCAGCGCCACCATGGGCACCTCAGAAATGGGCGTTTCAGGATCAGGCAACGGCGTACCAAAGAATTGCTGAAGGGCAGGATTTTTCGCTTGTTGCGCTCGTTGGGCCATATAGCCCTTCCAATCGGCCTGGACGATTTTTTGACGTGGGCGTATACCGCGCATCTTAGCGCCCCTGCCGTTGTGCAGGCATGGGATAGCGGAACTTGAGGAATTTTTGCGCGTTGCTAAGCACTTGGAAAGCGTCTTTCAGGGTGTGGCGTTCGCTGTCCGCCACGTTTTCGGGCTCGATATTGTTATCCGGCAGGCGATCCTCTTGTAGGTCAATCATTTGATGGCGAATCCGCGACATGCATAAAAACTCAAACGCATAACTTAGCTTGTCGCTCATGCCGGTCGCCAATAGTTGGGTCTTACTGATGTCATTCAAGCGCTGAAAGGAGTTCTGCGCTTTGGAACCGCAGGCCAAAGCGTGAATACGCACCAAATCCACCATCGGCGCAGTTCCCCGGCGCTTCAAGTTGATCGAGTTGTTGTGCTTGCCATCTTGCTCCATCACAAAGGTACGGAAAAACCCCAGCGGTGGCGTACGGTTTAAGGCATTGCGCGCCATGGCGGCTAAAAACAGCGGTGATTTTGGCGCTGTCTCGGCAATCAAATCTTGCAGCGTTTCCACATAAAGGTCTTCGCCATAGCAACTATCCAGGTCAAAGAAAATCGAGCTGTGCAGCAGCCGTTCAGGCGTGGGATTGGCCATCCAATCCTGAAAATACCCCTTCCAAACGCTGAGCGGCTGACGCCACTGAACGTTGGTCGCCATAACGTCACCTTTGCAGTAGGTGTAACCGCAGGCATCTAAGCCATCGCTGACAATTTTTGCCAGGGCGTAAAAGTAGTCGTCATGCTCTTCGGGATTAAACTCGTCGGAGAGGATCAGCGCATTATCCTGGTCAGTGACGATGCTCTGCTCATTGCGGGCCATTGAGCCATTCACCATAAAACAATAAGGCACCGGCGGGGGGCCCAGTTCTGCTTCAGCCATTTCCAGCAACCGTCGAGTAAAGCTGCGTCCGATCGTGGAAAGGGCGCTACCCACCATCTGCGAGTTAGCGCCCTCTTGCACCATACGCACAAACGCCGCGCTCACATCCGGCGCCAAGCGTGCCAGCCCCTGGGCGCTGGACTGATTAAAAATATTGCTGACCAGATAGAGACCACTGTGGGTCTCGTAGCGAATAATGTCGGAGAGATGCACTACGCCCACAGGGCGCTGACGATAGAGCACAGGCAGGTGATGCACGTTACTGCGCAACATCGTCAGCATCGCTTCATAAACAGAGGCGTCAGACTGGATAGTAATTAGCCGCGAGGAAATCACTTCACCGACGGAGGTTTGTGGCGATAGCCCCTCGGCCACAATGCGGGTACGAAAATCACTATCGGTTAAAATACCGCACATCTGCCAAGTTTGGCCTTCGCTATCTTTAAAACTGTAGCGAGGGTTATCGCTCCCCTCTTTTATTACCAGCAGGGCGGAGGCTTGAGCCTCGCTCATTTGCTGCGCGGCGTGCTGAACGCTGGTAGACGTTTCCACCATTACTGGATAGCGGGTTAGCAGCTTGCGTATCCGCGTCACCATCATGTCGTTGGACTTCTTTTGCTGCTCGGCAGCGCTCTCAAGCCGCGGTCGCTCCAACTCGACAAAATCCGCAAAATGGTCATCCTCCTCGCACAATCGCAGGAAGACCGCCTTGGGAATAAAATAGATCAGGGTATCTTCGATCGCCTGGGCTGGGAAACGCACCTTATGGTTACGCAAGAGGCTGAAGTGACCGAAAATATCGCCTTCGCCCAGGCGGTTATACAGCTCGCCCTGACTACGATAAACCTCCACAGCGCCACTGCGGATATAGCAAAGATCATTGAGCATCTCGTTAAGCGTTAATATGCTGCTACCTGTTTTGAAGTAGCTCACTTCCACCTGCTCAGCAATGGCATCAAGGAGATCATCCGACAGCCCATCAAAAGGGGGAAACCGTCCCATATGTTGGCGTATTTCTAACAGTTCGACATCCATACGGACTCCTTGGTGTTGCCGGTCAATAGGCTGGATAATCAACGCATAATCTAAAGTGTGGCGGGAAGGCTAAGTTAGGTAAACCCCACTAAGGATAATAAAACTAACCGTAGGCCAATCGGCTCACAAAAAAAGCCCGGTGCAGTTATGCACCGGGCTTTGGTGGCCGAAACCATACTAATATTAACGTTGCTAAATAAAGGTTGCTATATTAGCCAGACCAAATTAGCAAAAACACATCAGCCACTTTTAGCAGTATGACTTATGACTGGTTAGCCATTTCCTGCACACGCTGCATCATTTCCGGATCTTGCTGAATGGATTGACCAATAGCGTTGAAGGTATCAACATCTAGGCCGCTGTCTTCGACCACTTCGATCATGCGGTCGTTAGCTTCGGTGCGCACTTCCTGTTGCGCTGATTCATCTTCCGCTTCCTGCAGACGCTGGGTATATTCCTGAGAAATAACCGCAATTTCTTGAGAAGCATCGGCAAACTGCTGGAGCTGGTCGTCAGAAAAATCCTGGGCAGGAGCTTGCTGGGTTGCCATTGGATCTTGTGCAGCGCCTTGTTGCTCTTCCTGGGCGTGGGCGGTGGCCGTCATCAAACCGGTCGCGAGCAGAGCAGCGGAGAACAGAGCAGTCATACGTTGCATAGAAGAAACCTCAATATTGCGTTGTGTATGTGCCCTCTGTGACGCGCCATGCTCAAGCAGGTTCAATCTTTTATGTAAAAGTTAGTAACAAAAAGAACCAAATGTATCTAAAAGACGAATTAAACACGCCACCTCGGAAATAATATGTCTATCATATTCAGCAAGTTACGTAAAAACGACTTACCTTCAGCAGGACTTGCCGCCATGCCCGCACTTTTTGTTCTGCTTTGGAGCACTGGCTTTATTGGTGCAAAGTTCGGCCTGCCTTACGCAGAACCTTTTACGTTTCTGTTTATTCGCTTTGTACTCACGCTACTGCTACTGACTCCGCTGGTCGTTGTGATGCGGATACCTTGGCCCTCATCACCCAGGCTATGGACACATATCGCCATATCAGGCTTTCTAGTCCATGGTGCTTACTTAGGTGGCGTCTTCTATGGCATTTACCTGGGCATGCCCGCCGGTTTAGCGGCCTTACTGGTGGGGCTGCAGCCGCTTCTGACCGCCGCCTTCGCTGGCCCACTGCTGGGTGAGCAGCTCTCTTGGCGCCAATGGACAGGGCTAGCGCTGGGCCTGATAGGTATCAGTTTAGTCCTCGGCAGTAAGCTTGAGCTGGGTGAGTCGCTGTTTGACGGCTTCGGGATTAGTGCTCTGCTGTGTGTCACCGCCGCGTTAATGGGGATTTCGCTGGGTACGCTCTATCAGAAAAGATACTGCACCAGCATGCCGCTGCTTTCAGGGGCGGTGATTCAGTACTTAGCAGCGGGCGCTCTGCTGGGCGTTGGAGCCCTGCTTTTTGAGTCCCGCCAGGTGGAATGGAGCAGCACCTTTGTGCTGACCATGGGCTGGTTGGTGTTGATTCTCTCAATTGCAGCTATTCTGTTACTCATGGCCTTGATTAAAAAGGGGGAAGCCTCGCGTGTAGCGAGTCTTTTTTATCTTGTGCCGCCAGTCACGGCGCTTCAGGCGTGGTGGCTCTTTGACGAACGCCTTCCCTTGTTAGGGCTTGTGGGTATGTTGGTGGCCATCACTGGGGTAGTGATGGTGATACGGAAACCCGGCCCTAAGGCGAGTAGGCGATGACCCGATTTTTATAATGGTCGATAATTTTATTCCAGGGCTTGGCTAAACATGTCAGCACAACACCACTGTGCCAGGGTGAACGGACACTGTAACCGTTGCAATTCTCCGGTACCTTTTGCATTCACGATGGTGTTTCAACCGATCATCAATTGGGGGGCGATAACGACAAGTGCTACCAAGCCATACTGCATAGCCTGGTGGCACTAGCAAAAACCTTGGGCACTCAGCTAATTGCTGAAGGTGTTGAAACCCGTGAGGAATCACGCGGCCTGCTGCCCTTGGGTCTTCCCATGTAGCAGGACTATTACTTCTCCTATCCCAATCTGGAAGCACTCGCGGAAATTGACGACGCTAAATACGAATAGCGTGGCTAAAAATAGCTATATAAAAATAGCTATAGATGTTGCAAATAATCAGCCCCACCTAAGTTACGCATCTGCTGGCGAATCCACTGACTTCGCCGCTCAACCTGGGCATCGGGGCGTGCGGCGCTGCGCGTCAGCGGGCTGGGTAAGATAGCCGCGAGAAGACTTGCCTGGCGCTCAGTTAACGAAGCTGAAGAGACGCCAAAATAGTGCTGAGCAGCGGCTTCTAGGCCAAACACACCGCGATCCCACTCGGCGACATTGAGATAGACCTCTAAAATACGCTGCTTGCTCCAGAGTATCTCGATCAGTAGCGTAAACCACGCTTCTAGCCCCTTCCGCGTCCAGCTGCGACCTGTCCACAGAAAAACGTTTTTAGCCGTTTGTTGGCTCAAGGTACTGGCACCGCGCAGTCGTCCGCCGTCCCGACTAGCCTGCAATGCGCGGCGCAGTTCGACCAGATCAAACCCGCCGTGGTGTGGAAAGCGCTGATCCTCCGCGGCAATCACTGCCAGCTTAGCGTTCACCGAGAGCGAGTCCCAGCCTCGCCACTCGCGCTGTATACGAATCGGATCGCTGTGGATCCAGCTCTGAATTTTGCGCTCGACCATCACCATCGACCCCGGTGGTGGAACGACTCGAAACAGCAAGACCAGCGCGACCGACAACAGTACAAACGCTAAAACGCCGCGCCATACAATCCGCCATAGCAGACGCATAAAACGGCGCAGCAAGCGATTGAGCATCCCGTTATCCTTAACGCTTCATGAGGTGATCTGCATGATAGCGCAGATGATCCTCAATGAACGAGGCAATGAAGAAGTAACTGTGATCGTAGCCCGGCTGGCGGCGCAGCGTTAACGGATGATCATGCTCTTCGCAAACGGCTTCTAAACGCTCTGGCTTAAGCTGCTCCTCCAGGAATTGATCCGCTTCGCCCTGGTCGATAAACAGGCGCTGGCGTGATGCGCCGTTGGCCACCAGCTCACAGGCATCGTACTGACGCCAGCGGGACTGATCGTCCCCCAAGTAGGCGTTAAACGCCTGCTGCCCCCAAGGGCAGTTCATCGGGTTGACCACTGGAGAGAAGGCCGACACAGAGCGGAAACGACCTGGATGACGCAGCGCCAGGATCAATGCTCCGTGCCCACCCATCGAGTGTCCGCTAATAGATTCGCGCCCATTGACCGGGAAGTGCTGACGCACCACGGAAGGCAGCTCCTCAATCACATAGTCATACATGCGATAGTGGGGCTTCCAGGGTGACTCGGTAGCATTGACGTAAAACCCAGCCCCAGAGCCTAAATCATAGCTTTCATGCTCGCCGGGCAAGTCGGTGCCCCGTGGGCTGGTATCAGGGCAAACAATCGCCACGCCCAGCTCAGCGGCAATACGGTGAGCGCCCGCTTTCTGCATGAAATTTTCGTCATTACAGGTCAGCCCCGAGAGCCACCACAGCAGCGGTACGCGCTCGTTTTCCGCCTGGGGTGGCAAGTAAACGGCGAAGATCATGTCGCAGTCCAGCGCACGGGAATAGTGGCGGTAGCGCTTATGCCAGCCCCCGAAACTACGGTTGGCAGACACCAGTTCTAGAGTTTCACTCATGCTCATGGGCAGGTTCCTTTAAATACAGCAAACGCGGCAGGTCTACCCTACCGCGTTTTAGCGTTTCAAACGTGCTTTCTATACTACTTAATAATGCTAGGCCTAGTAATGCAGCACGGTACGAATGCTCTTACCCGCATGCAGTAATTCAAACGCTTCGTTGATCTTTTCGAATGGCATATCGTGGGTAATGAAATCGTCGATATTGATTTCGCCGTTCATATAACGATCAACGTAGCCCGGCAGCTCGCTGCGTCCTTTTACGCCACCAAAGGCGGAGCCTTTCCAGACCCGCCCGGTGACCAACTGGAATGGCCGTGTGGAGATCTCTTCACCGGCTCCAGCGACACCAATGATGATCGATTCACCCCAGCCTTTGTGGCAGCACTCCAGCGCTGAGCGCATCACATTGACGTTGCCGATACACTCAAAGGAGTAGTCAACGCCGCCATCGGTCAAATCGACAATGACCTGCTGGATTGGATCTGAATACTCTTTGGGGTTCACAAAATCAGTGGCGCCAAACTGCTTGGCCAGCTCAAATTTATCAGCGTTGACGTCGATAGCAATAATACGCCCCGCCTTGGCCATGACCGCGCCTTGGATGACGGCCAAACCGATAGCCCCGAGACCAAACACTGCCACCGTGGCGCCCGGCTCTACTTTAGCGGTATTGAGCACCGCACCGATGCCGGTGGTCACGCCGCAGCCCAGTAGGCAGATTTTATCCATGGGTGCTTCTTTAGAAACCACCGCCAGGGAGACTTCAGGCAACACGGTGTACTCGCTGAACGTGGAGGTGCCCATATAGTGATGAAGCATTTTGCCCTCGAGTGAAAAACGCGAGGTACCGTCAGGCATGACCCCTTTACCTTGGGTAGCACGCACGCTGCCACACAGGTTGGTTTTGCCCGACAAACAGAATTTACACTTTCCACACTCAGCGGTGTAAAGCGGAATAACATGGTCGCCTGGCTTAAGGCTGGTAACGCCCTCGCCGACTTCCTGTACAACGCCAGCACCTTCATGGCCCAACACGGCAGGGAAGTTACCTTCGGGATCAGCACCGGAGAGCGTGTAAGCATCGGTATGGCAAACGCTTGTCGCGGCCATTTTAACCAGCACTTCCCCCGCCTTCGGGCCTTCAACATCGATCTCAACCAGTTCAAGCGGCTTACCCGCTTCCAGTGCAACAGCTGCGCGTGATTTCATATTGACTCCTAAATGTTCATTACTTCAACAACAGACACTAAGCCGTTACTCGTCAACTGCCACTGGGCCAAATTCAATCGGCAGCCAGCGATAGCCTTCTTCATCTTTTACGATATGACCAATGCCGGGAAATGGCATGTGGGCACCGGCGACCCAGTGCTTATCTTCAACCGCGCTTTCGAGCACTTCTTCTCGAGTGCGAATGGCTTGCTCGGGGTCTGAGTCAAACTCGATAGCGACAGTGGGATCAGCAAATTGAACGCCGTAGCTGTGTACTACGTCCCCCCATACCAGCATGGCGTCATCATCGCTATTGAGCATAAAGCTTGAGTGTCCGGCGGTGTGGCCATGTGTATCTTGGGCAACAATGCCCATCAGAACTTCATCACCAGCCGTGAAGGGGTTGAAACGATCAGCTTCCTGATAAGGCGCTACCGCGTCTTGAGCCATGGTAAAGAAGGGTTGATTGGCTTCAGGCGCCGCAGCCGCACGCTCCTCATCCAGCCAAAAATCGGCATCCGCTTGGCTGGCACGCAGTTCAGCATTGGGATAAACCGCTTCGCCCTCCTCATTGGCCAAACCACACACGTGGTCAGGATGCAGATGAGTCATCAACACCGTGTCGACATCCTCCGGCGAGTAGCCAGAAGCGCGTAGGTTACTCTCCACCTGACCTAATGAGGGGCCAAAGCAAGCAGCCGAGCCGGCATCGACCAGCACAAGGTTCTCGCCAGTGTGAATAAGAAAGGCATTGACCGCAGTTTGCATGCCACTCTCTGCATCGATAAATAGCGCATCCAAGTGGCGGAGAATCTCTTCTTGCTCCATGCCTTTTAGCAAGGAGGTATCAATAGCCGTATGGCCATCGTATAGCGCGGTTACCTCATACTCCCCAACCATCATGCGAAACCAACCTGGCGCCTGCTCCTGCTGCTGGGCGGGCAGCTCTGCCTGGGCACTGACTGCCCAGCCAGCGCTCACGGCCACTGCTAGCGCACCGCGAGACCACTGAGATAAAGATATAGACATAAGCAAAAGACTCCAGTCATAGGCTAGCGATGCTAGCAGTGTAGGCCAGCTAGGCGCTCTTGATAAACCGGGATACACTCATAAAATTATTGCCACACAGCAACAATCGCTATCAACCCAGGGAGTTAGCATGCAGCACTGGAGCCGTATCGAAGCCTTTGTTGAGGTGGTGCGTTTAGGCACGTTCTCTGCTGCGGCCCGCCACCTGAAGGTATCGACCTCGCATATCAGCCGTTTGGTCAGCCAGCTCGAAAACCAGCTGGGCGTGCAGTTGCTCTATCGTACCACCCGCCAGATCCGCTTAACCGATGCGGGCACTATCTACGTGGAACACTGCCGCCATCTATTTGATGGGCTACGCGATGCCGAGCAGGCGCTTAGCGAACTTCAGGCTACCCCCAATGGGCTGCTTAAACTTACCTCGGCCACCACCTTTGGCGAGCGTTTTATCGCACCGCTGGTTAATGACTTCCAGTGTTTGCATCCGCAGCTGGATGTTCACATGCACTTCACTAACCGACCGGTGGAGCTAATTGAAGAGGGCTACGATATTGCCATTCGGATGGGCGTGTTGAAGGATTCCAGCCTGATCGCCAGACGGTTATGCGACCGCCGCGAGTATATCGTCGGCTCACACAGCTACTTTCGCCAAGCGCCACGCCCGCATACGTTGAGCGAGCTTAGCCAGCACCGCTGCTTGATTGGCTCACGGCCCAACTGGCTGTTTGAAGTCAACGGTCAACGACGCGAGGTGCGCGTAGAAGGGCGCTGGAGCGGTAATTCTGGCCCTGCTTTATTAGATGCCGCACTTAAAGGGCTCGGCCTTGCACAACTGCCCGACTATTACGTAGCGCCCTACTTGGCCAGCGGTGAGCTGGTGGCCGTGCTTGAGCCTTTTCAGCACCACGATACCGCTGTCTGGGCGGTATACCCTCGCCACCGTCACCTGTCGCCCAAAATCCGCCAGCTGGTCGACTACCTAGTCACCAATATTGACAGCTTACTGCCTCCTAATCCGCTGGCCTAGCACTTGATGACCTAGCACTCGATGGCATTGACGGCGAGCCCGCCCTTGGAGGTCTCTTTGTATTTGTCCTGCATGTCACGGCCAGTATCGCGCATGGTACGGATCACTTTATCCAGCGATATAAAGTGCTCTCCATCGCCATGCAGCGCCATTCGTGCAGCGTTTATAGCTTTGACGGAGGCGATCGCATTGCGCTCGATGCAGGGCACTTGGACAAGCCCGCCGACCGGGTCGCAGGTCAAACCAAGGTTATGTTCCAAGCCGATCTCAGCGGCATTTTCCACCTGCCCAGGTGAGCCGCCTAGCACTTCGGCAAGCCCTGCGGCCGCCATAGCACAAGCGGAGCCAACTTCGCCCTGACAGCCCACTTCGGCACCGGAAATGGAGGCGTTCTTTTTGCATAAAATGCCTACGGCCCCGGCGGTAAGCAGAAAATCCACCACATCAGCTTCGCTAGCGTCGGGTTCAAACTTCAAGTAGTACGCTAATACGGCGGGCACGATGCCCGCTGCGCCGTTGGTCGGCGCAGTGACCATCCGCCGCCCGGCGGCGTTCTCTTCATTTACTGCCAACGCAAACACGTTAACCCAATCCATTACGGTAAAACTCGACACGATCAGACGCTGATTTTTCGGTGGATGAAGCAACTGCTGGTGGAGCAGTTGCGCACGGCGGCGCACATTTAATCCACCGGGCAAATGGCCTGTAGCGCGTAGGCCATTCTCAATGCTATCGCTCATAGCGTGCCAGATGGTCAGCAGCTCTTCACGAATGGCCGATTCGCTACGCCAGGCTTTCTCGTTTTCTAACATAAGCTGGCTAATACGCAGTTGATGCTGCCGGCATAGTGCGAGTAGTTCGGCCGCCGTATTGAAGGGATAAGTCAGTTCAGTAGCATCTTCACCGACCTCGCCTTGATCTGCCTTCGCTTGATCGACATAAAAACCGCCGCCGAGGGAGTAAAACGTATTGGTCGCCACTAGCGCGTCATCACAATAGGCGCTCAGCACCATGGCATTGGGATGGAACGGCAAACAGGCCTCATCCCATTCGACATCGTTATGAGCGTCAAAAGCGATCTGTTGGCCATTGGCCAACAACAGCGGCTCGCCTTCGGCAAGTTGTTTTAACCGCGACGTAATCGTGTCTGGATCGATACTTTCTGGTGCTTCGCCCATCAGCCCCATGATGACGGCTTGATCGGTACCGTGGCCCACCCCGGTGGCGGCAAGTGACCCATGAAGCCTTACCACCAGCCGGGTAACGCGGGTATCGCCAAGCGCCAAGGCAAAATCTCGCGACGCGCGCATCGGGCCCACAGTATGGGAACTCGATGGCCCGATGCCAATTCGGAAAAGATCAAACACACTAATAGCCATGCCTGTTACGCCTCACAACGCTGTTATTCCCTGCGGTATGTTGATTGTGATGGATTCACAGTTCGCAGGTCGAGCAAAATGTCAGCAAGTTATAACGTCTTAAAGACTTATTCTGCAGCCCCCATTTTAGGCTATTTCAGCCGACTGTATGCTATCACTAGCCTCCAAAATCACTCTTTACAAAATGCGCCCCCTCCTTTGCATCTTACCCACAACCGCTGGGTTGGTCGGACAACACTCGAAACGGGGAGATAACCGGTTCGGTGTCGCTCCACCCAGGAAAAAAGCAGGAAATAGAGCGTAATAAAAGGCCACTTAATTTAGTACGAGGTAGAGAACCCACTTAATCGTCAGAGATATTCACAACCAACTGAAAGAGTAAGCCAGGTTCCATCCTTTGGGCAAAAATTGACCAATCATGAACATGTGCTATTTCCTGACATATAGACAAGCCTAAACCTGCCCCAATATCCCGCCGGTGATCTCCTCGCCAAAAACGAGTAAATAAGAGTGGTAGCTGGCTTTCATCAATGCCACTCCCCCAATCTCTCACCTGAATTTTATTAGAATAAATTGCTATCAGAATAGACGTACCAGCAGGAGCATGTTGTATAGAGTTTTCTAATAAATTTTTCAACAAGGTAAATAGTGCCCCCCTGTCGGCGCGCCATTGGCTTCCGTTACTATAATCCTTTACAACAAAGTTAACTTTCACAGCTTCAGCCATCCGCTGCAAATAACATACTACCTCATTGACTACATATTCAATATCGACAACAATAAAGTTATAGTTATTAAACTCACTCGTTTCAGCCAATAAAAGCAATTGCTGAACCTGGCGAGACATGTAATTAGCGTCATTTAGCAACCAGTTACGCTCTTCTGTTTCTTCCATTAACTCCAGCTGTGTGCGAATTAGCGCCAGCGGTGTCTTTAATTCATGAGCTGCTGTGGAAAGAAATTCTTGTTGTGTGCGATAGCCATGTTCAAGCCTTTCAAGCGTATGGTTAAAACTGATTACTAAAGGAGCAATTTCTGTCGGCAAATTGTTATTTTCAAGCCGAGCCTGCAAAGATCGTGGAGAAATTAACGCAGCCGATTCGGATAGTTCACGTAACGGTTTAAGTGTATGCCGAACAATAAAATGGGCACAGAAAAAAAAGACTAAAAGTAGTACTAAAGAAAATATTACCACCCCACTCCTTACAAAGCGAAAACCAAATGTATCGTGAGAAAAAAACATAAACCGTCTACTTACAGCAAGCTGAACAAACCAGCTTTTCCCGCCATTTTCTGCCTTTGCTGTGGCAGCATCCATTAACACACCTTCATGTTCAAACTTAAAAGGTCCAGTAGTTATTGGATGGGCAATATCAACGGAAGACCAAAATGAAGCTCCTGCAGCAGAATATAATACCACTTTTCCAGATTGATCAATGACTCTGTAAGCTGCTTCCTGCACTAAACTTTCAAACAGCCAAGGATATTCCAGCTCAAGTCCCATTCTTTCTGGAATACCCTCTTTATTGTATAGGATCTCTTGAGAAAAATTCTTAGCAAAATCATTTACATCAGTTTCTGAAAAGATACTATTCTTGAAAAAATATACGGCATCCAGCACGAAAACAATGAGACTAATGCTCAGTATCATGCTAACAAAAAAAGCCAGCAAAGTTTTAAAACTGATACTATTTAGTTTTTTTTCTATCCTGAAGCGCATAGCCGATGCCTCTTCTATTCACTATCCATTGCTGTGAACCAATGGCTAGCAATTTACGCCGAATCCGGTGCAAAGTAACATCCAGCGCATTGGGTGTAACGGCTTCGCTTAACCCCCAGCCAGCAGCTTCCAGTGCACTGTGGCGTACCGACTCTTTATACCTATGCACCAGCAGTAACATTATTTGCATTTCAGCCTGGGCCAAAATTTCGCATTTATCTCCACAACAAATAAGGCTATCAGCCGGTCGTAACGTTAAATCGCCGCACTGAGGCTCCAGTGTGCGGGTTTCTACAGGGCGGCGCAGCAGCGCTCGCACCCTTGCGACCAGCTCTTCCATTGCAAATGGTTTGGCAAGGTAATCATCCGCTCCGGCGTCTAGGCCCTCCACTCGGTCATGTAATTCTGTGCGTGCTGTCAGCACCAAGCAGGGAATGGCATTGCCTGCCGCGCGCAAATGCTGCAACAACGATAAGCCATCACCGTCTGGGACGCCTCGATCGATCACCAATGCTTGATAAGGAACTTGCTGTAAAGCAGCCATCGCGTGATCAATGCGGCTGAATACATCAGCGACGATACCGGCCATTGCTAGCCCTTTACATATCAACCGCGCCAAGCGCTCATGATCTTCAAGCAGAAGTATACGGTTCATCAGAAACGGTAGAGATAACCAAACGCTATAGAACTCTCGGTTGAACTATCAACCAAAGGGCTGTCTTTAATTTCTGAGGCTAGGCTTGTTATGCCAACATCAAGAAGCACAAAATGTTTTTGCTCGAACACATAGCCTCCAAGTACGCCTACTTCGACATTGAAACCGGTTTTACCATTGTAGTAGCCACGACCAACTGTCACTTCATTTTTACGCACGCCATAGTAGTAGTCGATATAATGACTATCTAGCCAATTAGCAGTTAGACGAGGTGTCAACATAAAATTTTCTTTAAAAAGCCACGTTTTTTCTATAGCTAAATTAAAGCTGCTGCCTTTACTATCACCAGCGGCTTCAGTGGCAAATTCAGCGCTAATATCAGCAAAGCTATTTTGCCACTCTGTTTTAAAGCCTGCCCAGAAGCCACCATCACGACCTTCCATACCATCCAGAATGTGTGCATCTCCTTCTTCGTAACCAAGGAAATCATACCTTCCGAAAATACTGAAATTAAACTCATTTGAATCACTAAACTCATAACTGGGCAGCTTAAGCGCAAGTTCAGGCCCTGAAAGCTGAATATACCTATTTTCAAATGCCACTATCGGCAATGGCATAATATCACTATCCATACCAGTATAAGCCTCTTGGCTACTGACGACTCCCAATCCGATCTCCCAGAATGAATCGTCATCTGCCTGTTTGCCAGTAGCGAGCGCCGTCAGAGGTAGGGCTAGGCCAATAATAGTTAGCGTAGAAGCTGCACGACGGATAGCTGCTGTATCGAGACAACGCGCTGCTGTGAATGATGACTGCATAAGGAGCCTCTTTGCATTTTTCTCTGTTCCCCAAAAGGCAGTATTCATCATCTGACTTACATGAAACTTACTGAAAAAAAACTCCTCATTTAAGCCAGGCTTGTCGTCGCCACTCATGTGCATTTTTATGCCAATGTGCCAAAAGCCAGTTTTTTAGTCAGGTGCATCTCCATATCGCACTCGATTTTGGTGAAGTTGGACGCAGAAATGATTGTGGCATCGACGATTCTGCCTTCGCGCAGCATCACGTCATTTTTCTCCAATTGCTCCCAATGGAATTGCTTGCCCTTCCGCTCCAGAAAAATTCGAGGCCAATCTTTCTTTTTGGTTATGGTGATCGGCCTCGTAGACATTGGCTTTACCCATGGTAGCACTGAAACCTATGCAGTTGATGATGGCCGTATTATCGCTGATGTCAGAGATTTACCTGGCATAGAACAATCTGTTGTAGATCACTTCTATTGATAAAACCAGGCACCTAAGACAAATAAAATTAGGCATAGGTACTATCCATAAGTAAGTTTCAGGTAAGTTTCGGGTAAGTGGCTGGTAAGTTTAGTGTTCTATTGTGAATAGCCTAACGGACTGATGAGAGCACTACCATGTATCTCCCTCCCCAAGCTAAAACTAATGGAAAAGGAATAAAGCGCATATATCGTGCTTCCGTGAACGCTATTGATGGACTCTATGCTTGCTGGAAAAGTGAAGCAGCGTTTAGACAGGAAGTTGTCGCTAGCCTTTTTCTTTACCCTCTTATCTTTATCTTAGACACAACGCCAGTTGAAAAGGCAGTCCTATTTCTGTCGCTGACATTAGTTCTTATAGTTGAATTAATTAATTCTGCAATCGAGTCAACTGTAGATCGAATAAGTTTTGAGCACCACCCTCTTAGTGGCCGTGCAAAAGATATCGGCTCTGCTGCAGTTTTATTAAGTATAACTTTGATGATAGGAGTTTGGCTTTTCGTGCTAGTAGGTTAAGGCTATAAAACCATAGCCGATACCAGTTATTTAATAACACACTACACCGAAAACAAATCCCCCCTATTTTTTCATTAAAAATTGGTAGCAGCCATCATGAATAGATATATATTTTTTTATTACAAGCTAACCTCTAAAGCTATAATTTATCGTCCACGCATAAGTTCTGAACTACTTACATTGCTGGTCACAATACTATTTACCATTATGTATAACAATGCCTTCTGGCATGAAGCTTTATTTGGGTATGACATAAGTAAACCCCGGTCAGCAGGCATAGTAACACTTATGCTTTTAATTATCACCAGCCTTCATTTTGTTGTATTTTTATTATTTTCTTTTTACTGGTCTGCCAAGATTTTACTGACAATCTTACTCCTCTTAGCTTCTGTTGTAAGTTACTTTACTGGCTCTTACGGGGTCTATTTTGATACGACCATGCTGGACAATGTTTTGCAGACAGATACCAGTGAGGCTCGGGAACTTTTGACATTCGGTCTGCTTCTCCACTTATTGCTCTATTTTATTGTGCCTTCGATTGCATTATGGCGAGTCAAGCTCAAGAAAACATCCTGGTCTAAAGCAGCGATACGTCGCCTTACCTATTGGCTGAGCGGAGTGGCTGTACTCCTTGTCTCGACAATTCTGTCTTATCAAGATATGTCATCACTAATGCGCAACAACAAGGAGCTTCGCCACCTTATAACACCAGGTAACTACTTGGTCTCCATGGTAAAAGTGCTTGCTAGCGAAGCCCCTTCTGCTAATACACCACGTTTGTCCGTTGGAGAGGATGCCTTTATAGAACCAGATGAGGGAGCAAAACCCAAACTTCTCGTCATCATTGTGGGCGAAACTGTACGTGCCGCAAACTGGGGGCTTAATGATTATCAACGCCAGACAACACCTGAACTGGCCAATCTGTCGTCTGTCATTAATTTTAAACAGGTAACATCTTGCGGTACGAGTACAGCAGTTTCCTTACCTTGCATGTTTTCGCTGCCTGGCCGTCGAGACTACGATAAAACCTATGCCCAGCAGCATGAATCTTTACTTGACGTATTGAAACGTGCTGATCTGAATGTCATTTGGGTAGAAAACCAGTCAGGCTGTAAAGGCGTCTGTGACCGAGTGGAAACCGTGAAGATAACGGCTGAAGAGTATCCCCAACTTTGTCAAGAAGGACGCTGCTTAGATGAAGCACTTGTGCACGAGCTTAGTAGCCAGATAAGGCAGCCAGACCCACGTGACACGGTTATTATTCTGCACCAACTCGGCAATCATGGCCCAAGTTATTTTCAGCGCTATCCCAGCAATTTCGAACGGTTCATTCCAACCTGTAAAACTGCCGATTTATCACAGTGCTCTCAAGAAGAAATTACTAATAGTTACGATAACGCTATTCTTTATACAGATCATATTTTGAGTCAGATCATTGAAATGCTAGCCAATCAATCAAACTATGATGCCTCAATGATCTATCTATCTGATCACGGAGAATCGCTTGGTGAGAAAGGGCTTTATCTACATGGCATTCCTTATGCCATTGCACCGGATGAACAAACTCATATCCCTATGTTGTGGTGGCTTTCACACGATTTTTCTCAACGTGAAAATATAGATATTGAATGTCTAAACGAAACTGCTGAAACCCCCGCATCGCATGACAACTTATTCCACAGCGTACTGGGATTACTGAATGTATCAACAATGATTTACCAGGACGAATTGGATATCAGCCAACGATGTTCCAGCTAAGTCTGCGTTGCTTCGTTGTAGAGCTGATCCTTTAGTCACTTCGTAGCGCCGACGACTAAACATCGAGAGATTAACTGCAATATCGACGTGCGAACACATAAGTGTGACGATATAATGAACATTCACCCATGCATGTTTTAAAATGCGAACAGCAAAACTGCTTACCCACAGAGGATGTTGGTATGTCTTTCCCCCCTGTCTGGCCCATCGGGTTTCAAACCATCTTAGTGCGTGCGGTGCTGTACGTATTTTTTATTGGCGCGATTGCCCAAGGCGCCTATTTAGAAGCGCTTTATCTCCCCTCAGTACGCTTTTCTGAGCTGGGTTTTACCGAATTTACTCAAACACTGGTGCTGGCCACCTGCTGTGCAATGCTGATTTACATTCGTCATGTACTTAAAGTGTGGCCCACCGTTACACTGTTGCTGCTGGCATTTGTGGCCGCCTCCTTGGTACGCGAACAGGATCACTTTTTAGATAACTATGTGGCTCATAACACCTGGAAGGTACTCGTTGCACTGATTATTCTCCCATCGCTTTTTTGGGTGGTGAAGCAGCGCCAACGCTTTCTTGCGGAGTTCGCTCATTACAGCAACACCTTCGCCTTTGGTTTGTTTACGGCAGGCGTGCTGACCACTTATATATTCTCGCGCCTGTATGGGCGACAAGAGTTCTGGCAAGCCGTTCTTGAAGACAGCTATTCAGGAACCTTTAAGAGTGTTGCTGAAGAAGTCGTCGAACTACTCGGTTATAGCCTAATTCTGATCGCCACCCTGGAATTGCTACTACTGGCTCGCCGCATTTATAAAGCCCGGCAGATACCCAATTAAGCGCGGCACACATCGTCTTCAACAATAGTCCCCATAAAAAAGCCCGCCGTTCAGAGAACGGCGGGCTTTTTGGTCTTAGCGGCGACTACTTTCTATTCACCACTTACTACTTTCTATTTACCACTCACAACTTACGACATTCACTCGTCGAGGAACGAACGCAGCGGCTCAGAGCGGCTGGGGTGACGCAGCTTACGCAGCGCTTTGGCTTCAATCTGACGAATTCGCTCACGGGTTACGTCAAACTGTTTGCCCACCTCTTCCAGCGTATGGTCGGTGTTCATATCGATACCGAAACGCATGCGTAGTACCTTCGCTTCGCGGGCGGTCAAGCCACCTAACACGTTGCGCGTTGCTTCGATAAGACCTTCACCGGTAGCCATATCAATGGGCAGCAGCATGGTACCGTCTTCGATAAAGTCACCCAGGTGTGAATCATCATCGTCACCAATCGGCGTCTCCATGGAGATCGGCTCTTTGGCGATTTTGAGCACTTTGCGTACTTTATCTTCCGGCATTTCCAAACGCTCGCCGAGTTCTTCCGGCGTTGGCTCACGGCCCATTTCCTGCAACATCTGGCGCGAGACGCGATTGAGCTTGTTGATCGTCTCAATCATATGCACCGGAATACGGATGGTGCGCGCCTGGTCGGCAATCGAGCGGGTAATTGCCTGACGAATCCACCAGGTGGCGTAAGTCGAGAACTTATAACCACGGCGGTATTCGAACTTATCGACCGCTTTCATCAAGCCGATGTTGCCTTCCTGGATGAGATCCAAGAACTGCAAACCACGGTTGGTGTACTTCTTGGCGATCGAAATCACCAAGCGCAGGTTAGCCTCAACCATCTCTTTCTTGGCACGGCGAGCTTTCGCCTCACCAATCGAGAGCTTGCGATTCACCTCTTTAAGGTCGGCAACCGAGAGCTGCACCATATCCTCTTCGAAGGCGATCTTGCGCTGAGCACGAGCAATATCGGCGCGCAACGGCTCAAGGCGGTCTGCGTACTTGCTCTGCGCTGCCTGGAATTCATCCAGCCATGTTTTGCTCGACTCATTACCAGGAAACGACTTGATAAACGTCTTACGCGGCACCTTGGCTTTTTTCACGCACAGCTGCATGACCGCTTTCTCTTGGGCACGCACCTGCTCAACACTGATACGCACTTGACCGACCAAGCGCTCGAAGTGCTTAGGCACCAGCTTGATAGGCGAGAAAAGCACCGCTAAGCGGGCTTGCTCGGCCTTTAACTCAGCACTGCCGCGGCCATGCTTGGCAAACGCCTCTTCCACCAAGGCGTTCTGCTCGCGAATCTGCTCGAAACGTGCACGCGCCTCTTCGGGATCTGGGCCGCCCTCGCTGGCCGTAGAATCCTCGTCCTCATCGTCGCCGTCGCTCTCAACGTCGTCGTCAATCTCGGCTTCAGGCTCCGGTTCGGGCACCTCTGCTTCGGCAACGCCGGGGATACCCTCATCGGGATCGATGAAACCAGAAAACAGATCCGAAAGACGCCCCGGCGCTTCTTCATCCTGGGTAGCGTCATAGGCGTCCAAAATAGACGCGACGGCACCCGGCAAATAGGCCAGAGACGACATCACTTCACGGGTACCCTCTTCGATCCGTTTGGCGATTTCGATTTCGCCTTCACGGGTCAAAAGCTCAACCGTGCCCATTTCACGCATATACATGCGTACGGGGTCAGTGGTGCGGCCTACATCGCTTTCCACGGCGGCAAGGGCCGCTACGGCCTCTTCCGCAGCGGACTCGTCCGTGGATTGATCCGACATCATCAAAGTGTCTTCATCTGGCGCTTCTTCAGCGACACTTATACCCATGTCGTTGATCATGCCAATGATGTCTTCCACTTGATCCGGGTCGGCGATATCCTCAGGTAGATGGTCGTTGACCTCGGCATAGGTCAGGTAACCCTGTTCCTTGCCTCGAGCGATCAACTCCTTCAGACGCGACTGCTGCTGCGCATTTCCAGCCATAGAAACCCTATCTCGACGAAGAAGAATGAAACACCTGGAGCGCTGAATCGATTAAACTCAACAAGCCGTACAGTATAGCGTAAAAAGCAAGAAATTTTCCAGCTCGACGTATTTGCGCGGTAATTCAGGTGTGTTAGTTTGTTCGGTTAGGCCAACGCTCGGTGGCTGACCCTATATCTGGTGCTGAAACGCTAGGAATTCAACCCCCATCGCCCAAGACACCGCCTCATTGGCGCTGAGCAAGCTCCATTACCAAGCTTGCCAAACGCTGGCGCTGCTCCTTATCCAACTTTTGCCCGGCGCGCTCCTGCGCCAGCAACGCCGTGTACTCCTCTTGAGGAGAACGCTGGCGCTGAACGTACTGCAAGTGTTCCACCAATCCCTTCAGCTCTGCTTCCCGATCTTCCTTGGGAATCAACAGCTCGCGCTTGGCGAAAGCCGCCAAAGCCTGCCCCTGCTGGCTGCCTTGAAAATGCGCCAACACCACTTGTGGGCTGCGGTAGCGCCCTGCCTTGAGCAGTTCAATCAGCTCGCGGCATAGCGGCGCATCGCCATCTTCCGGCAACCACTCCAAATGATCAGGGAGCGTGACCACCAGATTGGGCTCATGCAATAACAGCTGCACGATACGCCCAACCGGGGAGAGCGCCTGAGAACGTGAGCGCGATGAGCGGGCTGGCGCTGCCAAAACAGCGCCGTTCATGGCGGATGAGGCCGATTCGGACTCCAACTGCTCTGCCGGCTCCTGCGAAACATCACCTTGGGTGACGGATCGCTGCGACGCCTGGGAACGCTTTTCGAGCAGCACTTTCAACTGCTCTTGCGCCAGCCCACTACGCTTTGCCAATGACTCCAGCAGTAGCGATTTGAGCATGCCTTCAGGCACTTTGTTCAATGCTTCGAGCACCTGACTGGCAAACCGCTCGCACCCTTCCACGGTATTCAAGTCGCGCCCTTGGGCTGCCTGTTCGAATAGAAACTCCGACAGCGGCATGGCGCAGGTCACGCGATCCTGAAATGCCTGGGTGCCTTCACGGCGCACCAGGGTGTCCGGGTCATCACCTTCGGGCAGAAACAGAAAGCGCGCTTCACGGCCATCAATCATTTGCGGCAGTGCGGTTTCCAATGCCCGGCTAGCCGCCTGCCTCCCGGCACGATCACCGTCGAAACAGAACACTACGCGACTCACCAGTCGAAACAGGCGGGTCAAATGGTCTTCTGTGGTGGCGGTACCCAGCGTCGCCACAGCATTATGAATACCGTATTGCGCCAGTGCCACCACATCCATATAGCCTTCGACCATGACCAGTTGCTCAAGCTTGTTCGAGGCTTGGCGCGCCTCATACAAGCCGTAAAGCTCACGACCTTTATGGAATACGGGTGTTTCCGGAGAGTTGAGATATTTGGGCTGGTCATCGCCCATCACTCGACCACCAAAGGCAATCGTACGACCGCGCAAATCGCGAATGGGGAACATTACCCGATCACGAAAACGGTCGTAGGTACGCCCGGTATCCTCACGGTGAATCAGCAGGCCGTACTCCACCTGCACTGGCTCACCAATACCGCGCTCGCTGAGGTGCTGTTTTAGCGCCTCCCAACCCACCGGGGCATAGCCAATGCCGTAGGTCTTGATCACCTCGTCCGAGAGCCCACGACCCGACAAATAGCGTTGGGCCGGCTGGCCCTCCTGCATCTTTAATCGCTCGCGATAAAAACTGGCGGCGAGTTCGAGCAGGTTAACACCCTCTTTGCGCTTCTTTTCACGCTGCTGGGCACGCGGGTCATCAGCGCCTTCACGCGGCACTTCAATACCCAGGCGACCGGCCAACTGCTCTACCGCCTCAGGAAACGGTAGTTTGTCGTACTCCATCAAGAAGCGTAGTGCATTACCATTAGCTCCGCAGCCAAAGCAGTGATAAAACTGCTTATCAGCACTGACGGTAAACGACGGGGTTTTCTCTTGATGGAAGGGACACAGCCCAGAGTAGTTACGACCAGCCTTTTTAAGCTGCACGCGCTCACCAACCACCTCGACCACGTCAACGCGGCCTAACAGATCATCAATGAAACGCTGTGGAATTTGGCCTGCCATGAACTACGGGCATCCTCGCGCAAAGCGCTAACTTTCGAGACTGTTTTTAAAAGCCCTGTTTTTTAAAACACTGCCTAAGGTCATCAGACCCATTGCCAGATCAGATCATCATAAACAGCGACGGCCTTTAGCAACGACAGCTTTGAAGAACAACAGTCAAAAACAAACGGCCACCTAGTGGCGGCCGCTTGGCATCCCTCTTGAGACGACCAGCTAACTGCTCCGGCCCCCTCGGGTACGGATCAATAGAGCCGTTCGAAACGCTTTTGCTCACGCTGAACTTTCTTAGCGTGGCGTTTTACGGCAGCTGCCGCTTTGCGTTTACGCTCAGCAGTCGGCTTCTCATAGTGCTCGCGGCGGCGTACTTCAGAAAGAACACCGGCTTTTTCGCAAGAACGCTTGAAGCGACGCAGGGCGACGTCAAACGGCTCGTTATCACGTACTTTTACAGAAGGCATTAAGCACTCACCTACCTTAAGGAGTCTTGAGTTCGGATAGTACGTACACTGCGATATTACATTTAGAACGCGGTGTACGACCCAGTTTTACAGCGCACAGTAGTTTAGTCGCCGTTGGCCATCTTTGCAAATGCTTACGCTGACCCAGGACGACAATGCTAGACTAGTGCTCTTGTGTTTTTCACCTTTACATCTTTTGAATAGCCTTTGAGAGGCCCTTTTTATGCGAGTTCTGGGCATTGAAACATCCTGCGACGAAACGGGTGTCGCGCTTTACGACACCTCGTCAACCGGCGGCAAGGGGCTACTTGCCGATGCGCTGTATAGCCAAATCGCCATGCATGCAGAATTTGGCGGCGTAGTGCCCGAACTCGCCTCTCGCGATCACACCCGCAAACTGCTGCCGCTGATCGAGCAAGTGCTCGGTGACGCCAAGCTAACGCGCCGCGACCTGGATGGCATCACTTACACCGCTGGCCCCGGCTTGGTCGGCGCATTAATGGTGGGTGCCAGTACCGCCCATGGCATGGCTCGGGCCTTGAACATCCCCGTGCTCGGCGTACACCATATGGAAGGCCATTTACTGGCACCGATGCTGGAAGACGAGCCACCCGAGTTCCCTTTCGTGGCGCTGCTGGTATCCGGCGGCCATACCCAGCTCGTCGAAGTTCAGGGGCTGGGTCGCTATCGACTGCTCGGCGAATCGGTGGATGACGCGGCTGGTGAAGCGTTTGATAAAGCCGCCAAGATGCTCGGCCTGGCCTATCCAGGCGGCCCTCAGGTAGCCAAGCTGGCGGAACAGGGTGACCCCAAGCGCTTTCGCTTCCCGCGCCCCATGACCGACCGGCCAGGGCTAGACTTCAGTTTTTCGGGCCTAAAAACCCACACCATGACGGCCATTCGCCAGCTGGAAACAGCCGACGAACTCGACGCCCAGGCCCGCTCCGACGTTGCCCGCGCCTTTGAAGAGGCCGTTGTCGATACGCTGGTGATTAAGTGCCGTCGAGCACTGGATCAAACCGGCTTGAAGCGCTTAGTGGTGGCGGGCGGGGTCAGCGCCAACCATCGCCTGCGTGAACGACTGCAGGCTGAGTGCGAAAAACGCCAGGCCCGCGCCTACTACCCGCGCGGGCGATTCTGTACCGACAATGGCGCCATGATTGCTTATGTCGGTGCTCAACGCCTGGCAGCGGGAGAGTGCGACACCCCTGGCATGATGCAGGCGACGCCCCGCTGGCCGCTGAATCAGCTGACACCGCCTGTCTCACGCTAAGAACCACGAAACGGCGGCTCTTCACCGCGTCGCAGTCGGCGAATATTAAGCCCGTGACGGGCCAGCACCAGCAGGCTGAATCCACCCACCACCATGACGTACTCCGGTGCCAGCCAGCCGCAGGCCAGCGGCGCCACGAGAGCACTCACTAGCGACGCCAGCGCAGCTGTTTTTAATCGCCACGCTAGCAGCGCCCATATCGATGCACTCAGTAACGCCACCTGAGGCACTAATACCAACAACACACCAAAGGCACTGGCGACCGCTTTACCGCCACGAAAGCCATGCCACAGTGGAAAGCTGTGGCCTAGCAATACTGCCAATCCCACAAGCCCCTGCAGCCAGACCGGATAGCCCATCAGCTTGGCACCCAAAACAGCAGGCATGGCTTTTAAGGCGTCTAACAGCAGGGTGGCTGCCGCTAAGCGGGGGCCATATAGGCGCAGTACGTTGGAAAAGCCGGGATTAAATGAACCGTGTTGACGGGGGTCGCCCACACCCGCCAGGCGGCAAACGCTCAGCGCTGCCAGCCAACTGCCACTTAAATAACCCACCACTATCCATACCATGGCGCCATGCTCGCTTTGTGGCCCGATATACTGTCGTTTAGCCCCATCCTAACGTACAATCGCCCGCTTGTTACCGTAGGGGGAAGCTGGATGGATCGCATTTTGATTGAAGCGTTAAGCGTCGATACCGTGATTGGTGTCTACGACTGGGAGCGCTCGATTCAACAGTCGCTAAGCTTAGACTTGGTGTTGGCGACCGATATTCGCTCGGCGGCAGCCACCGACGATCTGCGCCTCACCCTGGATTACGCTGCTATCTGCCAGCGCATTCAGCAGTTTGCCGATGCCCATCAGTTCGCCCTGGTAGAGACTTTTGCCGAACGCCTCGCTGAGTGCCTGCGTACGGAATTCCCTATCACTTGGCTGCGCTTGACGGTACGTAAACCGGGCGCGGTTGCCAACGCCGTTAGCGTCGGCCTGGAAATCACCCGCGGCAACCTGCCGGAGGCAACCCAGGAGATCAGCGCATGAACCTGGTGACCGTCAGCTTAGGCAGCAATATTCACCCTACTCGGCATATTCGCTGCTGCCTGGATGCGCTTGCTGATACCTTCGGCCCCCTGCAGATCTCCCGTGTGTTTGAAAGCGAGCCGGTCGGTTTCGCCGACAGCCGCAATTTCTACAACCTGGTGGTGGCGTTTCACAGTGCTTGGACACCCGGCGAACTTCAGGCATGGGGGAAGCAACTGGAAATAGAGCATGGCCGCCTGCCTGGTCTTGCCAAATTTAGTCCCCGCGCGCTGGATATCGACTTGCTCACGGTGGGCAGCCTTTGCGGCACGGTTGACGAAATCGCCTTACCGCGTAGCGAAATTACCCATAATGCGTTTGTTTTGCAGCCGCTCGCCGAGTTGCTGCCCGAGCAGCGCCACCCCCGCTGCGGCACGTCCTATGCCGCGCTATGGAGCGCCTTCGAGCTAGGCAGCCAGCGCCTTTGGGCGGTGGATTTCAGCTGGCGCGGCCGCTGGATCTCCCAAGCGGATGAACAGCCCCTGCTGGCGGCGGCACGCCGGTAAATTACTTGGTTAGCGCCGCCTCCACGGCCTGCCCGCGGCGCGCTCGCAAGGCCTCGCCCAGCGCTGCGCCTTGATATCCCTCAGCTATCAGTGCCTGGGGGCTTACCTCCCGAGCAGCCTGCCAGGCGTTTTCGAGCGGGCCAACCTGCTCAGGCGCCAACACTTTGACTAACGCCAGCTGTCCCTCGACCTGCTCAGGCTTACGCCAACCATCCAAACGTTCCAGCCAACGTAGCACGCTGGGGCCCTCTAATGCGTCGGAAGGCAGCGCATGGTTTTTTAGCGAATGGTTTATTAAAGAATAGGTAAGCGCGGTATGGCGAGCCAATTGGGCAACGGCATTGGGCAGTTTGAGTCGTTCCGACAAGGCATCGCGCTGCTCAGCGCTTAGCGGCGATACCAACTGCGCATGGCGCCAATGAGCCAATGGGAACATATCGCTATCAGGTACCTCAGCCATCGCTGCCAAGCCCTTCACTAACGCTTCGCCCGCCAATTCTGGCCACCAGACGTTGAGCGCGTCGCAACGTTCAAGGGTGGTGAAATAGACCTCTGGGCTTGGCTCACCCAGCGCTTTTTCCGTTTCGACCCACACCCGCTCGGCGGCCAGGTGCTCAAGTTCGCCGCTGTGGCTCACCTTACGCATTAGTGCCTGGGTTTCAGGGGCAATGGTGAAGCCCAGTGACGCATAGCGGGCCAGAAAACGTGCGGTACGCAGCACTCGCAGCGGGTCTTCGCTAAACGCCGCGGAGATATGCCGCAACACGCGCCGTTCGATATCGCCTTGACCATTAAACGGATCGGTTAATTCGCCCTCAGTACTCTGGGCAATGGCATTAATGGTTAAATCACGCCGCAATAGATCCTCTTCCAGGCTGACATCGGGGCTGGCATGCACTTCAAACCCGCCATAGCCGTGGCCAGACTTGCGTTCGGTGCGGGCCAGGGCGTATTCCTCAGCGGTTTCGGGATGCAGAAAAACTGGAAAGTCGCGCCCCACGGGCTTAAATCCGCGCTTGCGCATGGCGTCTGGCGTAGTGCCCACCACGACCCAGTCATTGTCATATACCGGCCAGCCGAGTAACTCATCGCGCACGGCGCCGCCTACCCGATACACGTTCAAGCCTGCTAAGCGGGGATCACTGTTTGTTTCTTTCACTGTCGTTTTTCCTGCTGAAGGCTAGCTACACTGGTTCGCTCGCCGCTGTCCAGATTGAGCGCGGTTAGACGTCCGCCCCACACGCAGCCCGTATCCAACGCCTCAACGGGTACCCGAGCCTGGGGGGTACTCCCCTCCAGCGCCGCCCAGTGGCCGAAGAGTAGGCGAGTGTCATCGTCACGCGGGTATTGAAACCAGGGCAGAAAGCCCTCTGGGGCACTGTCCAATCCCTCTTTGGCCGCAAAGTCCAAACGGCCCTGGGCATCAATAAAGCGCATCCGAGTCAGCACATTGACAGTCAGGCGCAGCCGATCCATGCCGTCTAAATCATCGTGCCAGCTATCCGGCTGGTTACCAAACAGTTGGGTTAAAAACTCACCGGATGCCTCACTGCCTAGCGCCATCTGCACTTCGCGCCCTAAAGATTCGGTCTGGGCTACGCTCCATTGGGGAAGCAGCCCCGCGTGGGTCATTAACGTACTGTTTTCAAACACGCTAAGCGGTTGGCTCTGCAGCCAATCCAGCAGCGCTTCGCGATCAGGCGCGCCAAGAATATCGCTCAAGGTATCGTTTTTTTTCAGCTTGCCGCCCCCGCGCGCTACGACCAGCAAATGAAAATCGTGGTTGCCCAATACGCTGCGTGCCGAGCTACCCAGTGCGCGCACTTCTCGCAGACACTCCAATGAACCAGGCCCACGATTAATCAAATCGCCCACCAGCCATAGCGTATCCCGCGCGGGGTTGAAGCTAAGCTTTTCAAGAAGGGCTACAAATTCGGCGTGACAGCCGTGCAGATCGCCGATCGCATAGGTGCTCATGCACGAGGCCTTTTTAATAAAATGAGTAGGCTAAATACTACCACTTCACCGACATCCTATGCCTGTCGCTGGTGGCTTATGTTGATGATTAGCACTGGTGAAAAGTACAAACCTGGATCACTATAAAAAGTACGCTTTGGCGCTCTTGAGCTTCTCGCTAGCTTAACCACTCAATCGAGTAGCCACCTCGCAACAACTGTTAAGGAAAACGGTACGCTTATGACAATGGATTACTCTCGACGCGGGCTACTGAGAGCGGCAACTCTGGCAGGTCTTGGCGCACTCATACTCCCCGGCACAACACTTCTTCCAGCCGCACGAGCCGCTGCTCCCAAGCTTGGCCCGCCCCCCGCTGCGGTGACGGTTAATGGTTGGCTCCTGCGCAGCAGTGACTGCTGATGTATATCGCTTTTGAGGACATTAGCGAACACAGCCATGCAGTGGATGTCTGCATTATCGGCGCGGGTGCGGCGGGCATTTCCATGGCCGTTACCCTGGCCGAGCGGGGCCACCGCGTACTGCTCTGCGAAGGTGGCGATGCGGACTACAGCGAACGCTCCCAGGAGTGCTACCGGGGCGAAGTCGTCGGCGACCCTTATATTCCCCTTTATGGCGCTCGCCTGCGCTATTTGGGCGGGTCGACCAACCACTGGGGTGGCATCTGCCGACCACTCGATCGCTATGACTTTACCGCCAAAAGTGCTGCCAGTGAGACGGCCTGGCCTATTGGCCGGGATGCGTTATCGCCCTACTACCGCGCCGCGGCCAGCGTGCTCGACTTGGCGCCTACGCCTGCTGATCAGCCGATCACGGATTCTGGGCTCAAGCGCATCTATTTCTCACTGGGCCACCCGACGCGTCTGAAGGAGAAATATGCCACCACGCTAAGCGAATCGAACACGTTGGAGTGCTGCCTAACGGCCAACTTGGTGGCGCTGGAAAGCCAGAATGGCAAAGTCACCGGCGCTATCTTCAAAAACTACCAAGGCGATTACCGAAAGGTTCAGGCGCGCTACTTTGTGCTGGCCTGTGGCGGCATCGAAAACTCGCGCTTGCTGCTGTGGTGCAACCAACAGTTAAATGGCCAGCTTATACCTCAAGCCGACACCCTAGGGCATTACTGGATGGAGCACCCCCACGCCACGGTGGGTCAGGCGCTAATTTTTGAGCCAGCGGCACTGGGGCTGGACGAGGATTACAACGTGTTCCTCTCCCCCACCGCTCAATCCATCAGCTCACGCCAAATACTGAATTGTGGGCTGCGCTTGCACCGCATGAACGCTGAAGCCACCCAGGAACTGATTGACGAGCTCGCGGATCAGGCCCCCACGCTGGCGGGACGACTGCGTGTCTGGCAGGCCCAGGGACGGGTGATACACGGCGCGGTACTCAGAGCCGCCTGGGAGCAAGAGCCGCGCTTTGACAATCGCATAGAGTTAAGCGAAGAGCTGGATGATCTGGACGTACCCCGCAGCCGATTGGTGTGGCAGCAGTCCGAGCTGGATCGCCATACGATCCGCGAGAGCATGCTGCTATTAGGGGAGTATCTGCGCGACCACGAGGTGGGAAGGCTGCAAATGGCTGACTGGCTGGCCGATACGCCGGTACAACTGCCTACCGAGGGCGAGTTGGCTGGCCGTCACCATATGGGCGGCACGCGTATGAGTCTTAATGCCGAGGAAGGCATTGTTAACCCCGACTGCCGACTGTTTGCCCAGGATAACTTCTATGTGGCGGGTTCCAGCGTTTTTGCCAGCGCCGGGCACGCCAACCCGACGTTAACGCTAGTACAGCTGGCCCTGCGGCTTTGCGATCACCTGGAGAGCAGGCTAACCCAAACTGTCTAATGGAGCTGAAGCGGTACGGCTAACCTAAAAGGAGTAATGGCTACCTCAAAAACACGCTGAGTAGAGGTATCCAACAGCGTATAGGCACCCTCCATCACCCCCACCGGGGTTTGCAGAATGGCGCGACTGGTGTAACGAAAACTCTGGCCGGGGCCAATTAGCGGCTGTTGGCCGACGACGCCTTTGCCGCGGACTTCCTGGCAGTCGCCGCTGCCCTGGGTGATTTTCCAGTAGCGCGCCATCAGCTGAACGCTATGGGGGCTCTGATTGTGGACAGTCACGGTGTAGCTAAACACATAGCGCGACTCTCCATCGTTAGACTCATCAGCGCGATAGCTAGGGACGACGCTCACTTTGATTGCTAGGCCACTCACGTTTGGCTGCCCCGCTCACCGCTTGCCTGCTCATCGGCGGCGACACGGTTGGCAATCGCCACGTACTCCGCCACGGTCAACGTTTGCGGACGGCGGATGGGGTCAATGCCCAGATCTTCCAGGGTGTCGGCACTCACCCGCCCTTTGAAGTTATTGCGCAGCGTTTTGCGCCGCTGACCAAAGGCGAGCTTCACCAGCTCAAACAGCATCGCTGGGTCATCCGCCGTATGGGGCAGCGTTTCATGGGGGGTTAAGCGCACAATGGCGGAGTCGACTTTGGGTCGTGGCACAAAGGCTTCCGGCGGCACGATAAACAGCTGTTCGACCTGGCAGTAGTACTGAGCCATAACCGACAGACGCCCCCAATCAGCACCGCCGGGTTCTGCGGCTAAGCGTTCAACCACCTCTTTTTGCAGCATAAAGTGCATATCTTGTATGGCACTTCCTGCAGCCAGCAGATGTATTATCAGTGGTGTGGAGATGTTGTAGGGTAGGTTGCCTACCACGCGTAGCGCGGGCCCATCGCCTTTCAGCGCAGCAAAATCGAACTTCAGTGCGTCGCCTTCATGAATCACAAAATCGGGATAGTTGAAAAACTGTACCCGCAAACCGGGAATCAGATCGCGGTCGAGTTCGATCACCTCCAAGTGCCCCGCGGCTTCCAGCAACGGCTCGGTCAGCGCCCCCTGGCCTGGGCCAATTTCGACGAGGCGATCCGTCGAGCGCGGGCCAACGGCGCGAACGATCCGCGAGATAATGCCAAGGTCGCGTAAAAAATTCTGACCAAAGCGTTTACGAGCGCGGTGTTGGGGCACAGTAGACATCAAACGGTGTTCCTTGGGGTGCGGATTCAATCGGGAGTATGTAGTAGCCAGCACTGTTGCAACTGGTCGTCTGCTTGCATCAGTACCAGAGTAGGTTTCCGCGAGGGCGCTGTGAACCCGTCCTTGGGCGCTACTTTTCCCATCTGACCGCCATGGATGGCGGAAATGCCGGAATTGTCAGGAACATTTTCCGGCCCTGGAAAAAGACCCTCGCTGCAACCTACCCTGGCACCGGATTAAATTTCAGCCGCAGACAGCCGCCTTGCGGCTAAACGGCGCGCAAGGGCGATAGCGACGTTTAGGCTGCCGGGATCTGCCACGCCTTTGCCTGCCAGATCCAGCGCGGTGCCATGGTCGACCGAAGTGCGTACCAATGGCAAGCCCAGAGTAATGTTAGCGGCCTGACCAAAGCCTGCGTATTTTAACACCGCTAAACCCTGGTCGTGGTACATCGCCAGCACCGCATCGACACCAGCCAAATGCCTGGGGGTAAACAGTGTGTCGGCGGGCAAGGGGCCAAGTATATCCATTCCCTCAGCGCGCAGTGCATCAAGGGCGGGAATAATAACATCCAGCTCCTCGCGCCCCAGGTGACCATCTTCACCGGCGTGGGGATTCAAGCCACATACCGCAATACGTGGCTGGGCAATCCCAAACTGGCGCTGTAAATCAGCCGCAAGCAGTCGGCTAATACGGGTTACCCGCTCAAAGGTGATGGCGTCGGCAACATTGCGCAGCGGCAAATGGGTGGTCACCAGCGCCACACGCAGATCGCCGCCACCCTGCCAGCTTGGTGACGCAGCATGCAGCGCCGTATCGGTGGCGAGCATCATTACCACCTCATCGACGCCGCAGGCATCGCGCAACCACTCAGTGTGGCCGGTAAAGGCTGGGTGACCACCTTCGATGATGACGCCTTTATGAAGTGGCGCCGTAACCATAGCGGCCGCCTGACCTTTTTGGCAGGCATCCACCGCCAGCGCCAAGGTAGCCAGCACATAGTCAGCGTTGGCCGGATTGAGAACGCCCGGCGTGGCCGGTTGGTTCAGCGCAACCGGCCAGACCGGCAAACCATGGGGGCTACTTGGGTACTCGCCAGGCGAACACTCAATCACCGTGACACCTAGTCCCAGCGCTGCTGCACGCTGGCGCAGCATATCCGGGTCGCCAATCGCTACTGTACCCGCGGGGAGGATGCCCTGGGCCGCTAGCAACAGCATTAGCTCGGGGCCAATGCCCGCCGGCTCGCCGGTAGTCACTACTACCGGCAGCTCGCTATCGGAAGATAAAGTGCCCGCTACCATTCCCACTACCATTAGAGTCGAATATCAACAAAGGCCTGGGAGCGAATCTCTTGTTGCCATGTCTCTAACTCTTCGTTCGCGCGACGCTGGAAGATCGCCTGGCGCACCTGCTCACGCTGGCTCTCTTGGGTAACGTTTTGACGACGGCGCTCTTCCACCTCAATCACGTGGTAGCCAAACTGAGAGCGAACCGGCTGAGATATCTGGTTAACATCCAGGTCGCGCATCGCCTCTTCAAAGGCGGGTACGGTTTGCCCTGGGCGAACCCAGCCCAGCTCGCCGCCGTTGAGGGCAGTGCCACTGTCGTCGCTCATCTCACGCGCCACCGAAGCAAAATCCTCGCCTTGTGAAAGGCGCTGACGTACCTCTTCTGCTCGCGCGCGGGCCTGGTTTTCATCGCGATTAGGGGTCAGTGCAATCAGCACGTGGCGGGCACGGGTCTCTTCAATAAAGTTCTGCTCGCCGGACTGGCCGGGCTGCTGGTTTAGAAAGCGCTCAACGTCGCGATCGCTGACCGATACGCGGTTGCTAATTTGGCGCTGCTGCACCTGACGCATCAGCATTTCGCGGCGAATATCTTCGCGCACGCTGGCCAGCGTCATACCATCAGCTTCCACGGCATCGGCAAACTGGTCAAGCGTCATGCCATTGGATTCGGCAATCGAGCGCACTTGCCCATTGAGCTCGGTATCATCGACGCTCAAGTTGGCATCTTTCGCCATCTGCAGTTGAATCTCTTCCATTACCATGCGCTCAAGCACCTGACGCTCCAATTGGGAGCGCGGAGGGAGATTACCACCCTGGGCCTGCGCCTGCTGCTCGATTTGCGTCATGCGATCATCTAACTCGCTGCGCATAATCACATCGTTATTGACCACGGCCACGACGCTGTCCAGCACTTGGCGCTGGGTGGACTGGAAGTTCTGCGCCTGAAGGGCTAGCGGGGCCAATGCAAGGCCTGCGCCTACACACAAAGCGAGCAGGCTACCAGCCGATAGCTGTTTCATACGGCCTAGCAGGGGCTTTCTCATTTTCATAACAAACGTCTCTTTCATTAGCCATTCGATGGAAGTCATTTACAGGGCAGTCGGACGATAGCCAGGAATGGTCTGTTCAAAATAGCTATCCGCATCCTGGCCAACGCCGCCTAAGCCACGGAATACGAAGCGTAAAAATAGCCCGCGATCATTAAAGTCATCATTAATGGGTGCGGTGTCATTGTCATCTACCCATTCGCGCCACACCAACTGCAGACCGTAACAGCAGTTGTTCCACTGCACGCCTGCCAATTGCTCCAGTGAGCGTTCATTGGTTTGATCGTGCAGGTAGCGGCCAATCAAATCAATGTTGGTGCTGGCTTTCCAGGCAAATGAGAGATCCCACTCTTCGCGGTTATAGTCGCGAAAGCCGTTATCGCCCGGCAATACGCCTGGATCGAACCCTTCGATCTCCCAACGGTAGCCAAGGTTCACTACGTGCCCTTCGGGATGCCGGTAACTAACATCAACACTTGATCGTTCGGTGCGTTCCCGGTGGTCATCGTAGAGCCATTCTGCTCCGCTGCTCCAGCGATCATTAATCTGCCAGTCAAGGCGGGTAACCAGCGGCGAACGATCTCGGGTGGCCTGATAGCGGCTTTCCGGATTGACGCTTGGGTTGTCTTCCGGCCGATCCGGCAGCGTATCGGCATCGCCCTCGCTATCGATACGGCGGTCATCAAAGTAAACGCTCTGACCTACCCCAAACGAGAGCCGGTCACGACCGGAGGCATCTTCCAATAAGCGTGACTGCACGCCGTAAGAGAGCCGGTTGAGATCGCCAACGCGGTCAGTACCGGAAAAGCGCTGCGCTGACCAAAGCTGATCCCAGGAGAAAGCGCGTTCGCGGCTGTCAAAGTCGGGCAGTTCGCTCTGATCGGTGCGCGGCACATAGGCGTAGTTCAAACGCGGCTCTAGGGTTTGGCGGTAGTCCCGCCCACCCAGTGCAAGCTCACGTTCAAAGACGAGCCCACTGTCGATGGAGGTCAGCACAACACTGCGGCTGGGTGAGTCGCTACGCTGTGTATCGCGCTCGCCGTAATCCAGCTCGTAAGCAGTGTTCCATAGCTCGGTACGCGGCTCCAGGTAGCCCCAAGGGCGCTCGAAACGCCAGCCAACCGCAGGCATTAAGTGCAAACGGCTACCGGTGGCCGCTTCGCGCTCCGGAACGCGGCGCTCATCCACGTCGCGCCAAAAATAGGTCGCGTTTGATCGCCACTGGGTATATAGCCCGTTGTCGAACTGCCAGTTGGCATTCGCGCTCAGGCTCGGCAGTTGATAAAAAGGTTTATCGCTATCGCTAAGCGGGTCTTCCAAGCGCTGGAAACCCTGGGCGCGGGCATCCAACTGCCAGCGCTGGCCGCGGTAATCGACCTGGGCCAAACGCTCCATACTGGCGCGCTCGCTCTCGCCAAACTCACCGCCGAAGTCATCGAAATAGCGCCCGTCACTGGCGGCCCCGTAGCGCAGCCGATAATTACTGCGCTCATTTACCCGCCCCGCATGGCGGGCATCCACATACCAGCGATCATCACCCTCAAAGCGATTTTCTCCGCCGCCAGAGCCACCGTCATCACTGTTTAAATAGCCGCCTTCAACGATGCCCGAGCTCTCCTCAAACAGGTAGCGGTACTCACCGTTCATCAACAGCCCGCGGTCGCTCATCCAGCGCGGAGTGATGGTTGCATCATGGTTAGCGGCAATATTCCAGTAAAACGGCTGGGCGTAATCAAAGCCGTCCGATGAGAAGCCAATCGACGGAGACAGCAAGCCTGTATGGCGGCGATCGTCGATGGGAAAGCGCAGCCATGGCCAGTAAAATACCGGCACATCTTTCACTTCCAGGCGCGCATGACGCGCTGTGCCAAAGCCTTCGGCTTGGTTCAAGCGAATATCGCTGCTGACCAGTTGCCAGCTATTGGCGCCTGGGTCACAGGTGGTGAAGCTTGCGTCTTGCAGGCGGTACTCGCCCTCCCCGGTCTGCTCTAGCTGACTAGCCTGACCGCGCAGATGCTGCTCGTAGAGCACATAGTGGCTGTCACCCAGGGTAGCCCGATCTTCGTTTAGCCGGAGCATCGCCTGTTCGCCACGCACCAAAGCGCGCCCATCGCGGATGGCGATATTACCTTCTGCGTCGACCTGCTGACGGTCGGCGGGTAAAAAAATACGCTCCGCTTCCACTTCTTCATTGCCGCGGCGCAGTACCACATCGCCGCGTAGCAATGCTTCGCCATCGGCAGCGTAATCGACTTCCCGGGCCTCCAACGAGACGGTTTCCGGGTTATCTTCCGCTGGCAAGCGGTAGCTGGGCATTACATAGCGGCCCCGGCACAGTTGGTTAGCCGCTTCCTCTTCCCCCCAGGGTTGCCAATCCAACGCTTCAGCGGACATGGTTTGACCCTGAGCCACCGCTGTAAACGAGGCGCCAGCAAGCAAACTGCCCATCAGCGTATGCGCAACCGGCAACGTGCGCGAAAATCGCTTGCCCATGTTCGTTATCCTTGGCATCCAGAATCGGTATTATACAGCCCGCATGATGCCCGACCAGCAAGGAGCTTGCATGTCCTCATATCGGATTAACGCCCTCACCATGTGGGCCGCCCAACAAAACGGTCTCTCTGAGACCGATATTTCGCTTTCATCCGCCGTGGGCGATGCGAGTTTTCGGCGCTATTTTCGCCTAACACTACCCGACGGCACCACCCAGGTGGTCATGGATGCCCCGCCTGAGCAAGAGGACTCCCAGCCGTTTGTAACCATTGCCAAGCGCTGGCGAAGCGCCGGACTGCCGGTACCCAAGGTGCACGCCACCAACCTGGCGGACGGCTTTCTGCTGCTTGAAGACTTGGGTAACACCCCCCTACAGTGTTTGTTTAGCGACGACGCTAGCATACAGGCTTACCATAAGCAGGCTCTCACGCTGATCGCCGAGCTGCAAAATCGCGCAGGCCCTGACTCGCTGCCCGCGTATGATACGGCGTTGTTGGGCCGCGAACTCGACCTGTTTCCCGAGTGGTGTCTCAGCGCTTGGTTAACGCTGCCATCGCCAGAGAGCTGGCACATTGTTCGTGAGCAGCTTATCCAGCATGCCTTAGCGCAGCCGGTAGTGACTGTGCACCGTGATTTTGATGCCATGAACCTGATGCTGCACGATCAGCGTCTGTTTATGATCGACTTTCAGGACGCCGTGGCTGGCCCGCTCAGCTACGATGTGATCTCGCTGTTACGGGGGCGATACTGCCGCTTTAGCAATGAGCAGTTCGCTGGCTTTGTCGAGGCTTTTTATCACCAGGCCCGCCATGATGGTCGACTGCCCAGCAGTGTCGATTTTGCCACTTTTCTGCTTCAGTGCCACGCGATGGCTGCCCAGCGCTCACTAAAAGTGCTGGGGATTTTCTGCCGCTTAACCCTGCGCGATCAAAAAAGTGGTTATCTCGAGCGCTTACCCCACTTTCTGGATCATCTGGAAGATAGCTTTTCGTTTCTGACCGAGCAGGCTGAGTTCGCTGAGTGGCTCCAACTCACCTTACGACCTGCCATTATGAAACGACTAGCGGAAATACCGTCATGAAAGCGATGATTTTAGCCGCAGGCCTAGGCAAGCGAATGCGCCCGCTCACCGACCACTGCCCCAAGCCGCTGCTGCCCGTGGCGGGCAAGCCGCTAATCGTGCACCACCTGGCGCGTCTTCGCCAAGCAGGTATTCATGAGGTCGTCATCAATGTCAGCTACCGTGCAGAGCAGATTATCGCAGCGCTCGGCGATGGTGACGCCTATGGACTGCACATTCACTGGAGTCGCGAAACCGAACCGTTGGAAACCGGAGGCGGTATTCAGCAAGCGCTGCCGATGCTTGGCGAGGCGCCGTTTCTGTTGATTAACGGCGATGTTTGGTGCGCAGCGCTCCCCACCCAGCACGCGCTGCAAGGCAATGATCTGGCTCACCTGATGCTGGTGGAAAACCCTTCTCACCACGCCAGTGGGGATTTTGGACTAGCAGGAGGGCGCGTGAATCAAACCAGCACTGAGCGTTTGACCTACTCAGGCATCAGCGTGATTCACCCTGGGCTGCTCGCCGGGCAGCCCCAGGGCGCTTTTGCCTTGGCGCCACTGCTGAGAACTGCTATCGATAACAACCAGGTAAGCGGCGAGCACTATAAGGGGCATTGGGTCGACGTTGGAACCCCTGAACGACTGGCGGCGCTGGAACGCCAGCTACAGAGCGAAAGGGGTTAGCCTATGCATCCGCACCACTTACGTGAGGCAATCGCCAACACTCCACGGGTAGCGGTCTACGGCACGCTCAAGCAAGGTTTCAACAATGCCCACTGGCTAAACGGAGCCTCTCTGCTCGGGAGCGACGTTACTAAAGCGCTCACGCTTTACGATATTGGCCCCTACCCCGGTGCCAAATGGCAGCGGTCAAAAGGGGTGACGATTGAAGTCTATCAGATCAGTATTGACCATCTGGCCCAGCTAGACTGGTTAGAGGATTACCGCATCGATGCACCGTCAGAGGGTGAGTATGACCGCCAGCAGATAACCACCTGTTTTGGTCTCTCCTGGGTGTATCTTTACAATCCGAGTGTGACAGGTAAAACAGCCATTCATGAGAGTGGCTGGCGCATGCCGAACATTAGCAATGTTCAACAGCGGCGCTGAGAAGAGGCGCGCAGGCCAAGAAATGTTATGCTGCGCGACTTACCTTTCGTCGCCTAGATGAGGAGAGCAACGTGAAAGCACGGGTAAAATGGACAGAAGGCCGCCAATTCGTGGCGGAATCCGGTAGCGGGCACAGCGTTGTGATCGACGGCCCGCCCGACCACGGTGGTCGCAACACAGGGCCTCGCCCAATGGAAATGCTGCTAATGGGCATGGGCAGCTGCACCGCTTTTGATATCTTGAATATTCTTGATAAAGCGCGTGCCAATGTGACCGACTGCGTTGCTGAGCTAGACGCCGAACGCGCCGATGAAGTGCCCGCCGTTTTTACCAAGATCCACGTCCATTTCGTGGTGACCGGTCGCGCGCTGAAAGAGAAGCAGGTGGCCCGCGCAGTTGAGCTCTCCGCTGAAAAATACTGCAGTGCCTCGATCATGCTCGTTAACGGCGGCGTTGAGATCACCCATTCCTTTGAGATTATGGAGGAGGCTCGGACGTGACAGACAATCTCCGACTCCACGGGTTTAACAACCTGACTAGCTCGCTGAGCTTCAACATTTACGATATCTGTTATGCCAAAACCGAAGAGCAGACGGCGGCTTACATCGACTATATCGATGAGCTGTATAATGCCGAACGTTTGACGCAGATCCTTAAAGACGTCACCAATATCATCGGCGCCCATGTGCTCAATATCGCCCGCCAGGACTACGAGCCCCACGGCGCGAGCGTGACGATTTTGATTGCCGAACATGAGCTTGATGAGGCGGCGCCTGAGCAAATTGAGCCAGGTCCCGGCCCGCTACCGGAGACGGTGGTTGGCCACCTGGATAAAAGCCACGTGACGGTGCACAGCTACCCCGAGTCGCACCCCGACAACGGTATTAGCACCTTCCGCCTGGATATCGATGTCTCCACCTGTGGTCATATCAGCCCATTAAAAGCGCTGAACTACCTGATCCACAGCTTCGACTCCGATATCGTCACCATGGATTACCGGGTGCGTGGCTTTACTCGCGATGTGGATGGCAAAAAACTGTTTATCGATCACGGTATTACTTCCATTCAAGACTACCTCGCTGAAGACACCAAGAATGCGTATCAGATGATGGACGTCAACGTGTATCAGGAGAACATGTTCCACACCAAGATGCTGCTCAAAGACTTCGAACTGGATAACTACCTGTTCGGCACGTCGCGTCGCGATATTACCTTTGAAGAAGCCCGGGATATCGAGGGCCGTTTGCGTAAAGAGATGCTGGAAATTTTCTACTCCCGCAATCTGGATTAAGCCCCCAAACGGGTCTCAACGCAGCACCGAAACACCAAAAAGCCAGCGAACGCTGGCTTTTTTTTCATATCAACTAAATATACTGGCTTATCCTGTCATTGCGAGGAGCCTGCGACGAAGCAATCTCTACCCGCGGTGGCACTCAAGTCGAGATCGCCGCGCTTCGCTCGCGATGACAGGAAGGGCATTAGGAGCCTGGCTTATATGTCATTGCGAGGAGCCTGCGACGAAGCAATCTCTACCTACGGTGGGCACTCAAGCCGAGATCGCCGCGCTTCGCTCGCGATGACAGGAAGGGCTATCGCCGTTTAATAAACGCTTGGCTCGCCTTCAGGGCGAGTCTTAAAACGTCGGTGTAGCCAGAGGTACTGCTCGGGATGCTTGCGAATGGCCAGTTCAATAAACTGGTTGATTCGTGTGGCATCGGCAACTTCATCGCCGCTGGGAAAACCTTCCAGGGCAGGCAGGCTTTCAATGGTATAGGTGGCGTTATCCGGGTTGCGGTGAAACATCATCGGCACCACTGACGCGCCGGTCATACGCGCAAGCTTGGCCGTTAAGCGAATAGTCGCGGCCTGCTGACCAAATAGCGGCGCAAATACGCTCACATCGCGGCCAAAATCCTGATCCGGTGAGTACCACACCATACGTCCATCCTTGAGCTGACGCACCGCGCCACGCAAGTCATAACGGTCGAGGGCAACACCAAAATTGCGCCCGCGGGCGCGGGTCATAAAACGCTCAAACAGCGGGTTATTATGCGGTCGATAGACCGCATCGGCAGAGAAAAACAGCGCGTGCAGGGCACCCCCTAAATCGAGGGAAGAGAAGTGAACCCCCACAATGATCACGCCTTTACCCCGGGCCTCGGCGCGGGCCATATGCTCTTCGCCGATGTAAGCGACCCGGTGGCGTAGGCTTTCGCCATCGCGACACCAGCCGGTTGCGGTTTCAATCAGACCAATGCCATTGGCAATAAAGGTATCTTTAACGAGCTGATACTGTTGCTGGGGACTCTTTTCGGGAAAACAGAGCGCTATATTGGTTTCGGTAATATGGCGCCGCCGTTTGGCAAAGCGCCAGGCGAGCAGTCCAAGCCCTTTGCCAATGGCCATTTTTAATCGCCAAGGCAACCAGGCAGCGATATACATGGCACCAATAGCCAGCCAGGTGGGCCAGTAACGCGGGTGGGCGAATGAGCGCGGGTAACGTGATTTCGACATGCAAACAACCGTTTAAGCAGAACGCCCATGATAACGCCGCGGCGCCCGAGGCAGTACCCCTGTTAGCAGCGTATAGCTGATGGTATCGCAGTAGCGGGCCACTTCATCCACCGACAGCACCTCGCCGTTGCTGGCCCTGCCCCACAATACAACGTCGCTGCCAATCGCGGCGTCGGGTACGTCCGTCACATCAACGGTCAACATATCCATGGAGACTTTTCCGGCAATCGCACAGCGCTGGCCGTTGACCAGTACCGGCGTGCCATCGCGGGCATGACGGTCATAGCCATCACCGTAGCCGCAGGCGACCACGGCAATGCGTGAACGCCGCGGTGCGCGCCAGCGCCCGCTATAGCCAACGGGCTCGCCCTCTTCCAGCTCCCTCAGGGCAATTATTTCCGAGCGTAGGGTCATCACCGGCTGCAGTTGCTGAGTGATTTCGTTGGCAACTTCCAAGGGGTCGCTGCCGTAGAGCATCACACCTGGCCGGTTCCAGTCACCATGGGCCACCGGCCACGCCAGGGTAGCCGGTGAGTTGGCCAGGCACAGCGGCGCTTCTAGCTCGCTAGCAAGACCTTGCAGCCGGGTCATTTGCTGGTTGAAATAGCGGTTATCGCGGGAATCGGCGCTGGCAAAATGACTCATAAGGTGGAGCGAGGCCACGCTTGGCGCGGCACTTAGCTGACGCCAGATAGCGGCGGCCTCGTCGATGGCAAAGCCCAGGCGGTGCATGCCGGAGTCAACTTTCAACCAGACAGGAATTGGCTTTTTAGGTGAAGCGGCTAACAAAGCATCAACCTGCCATTGGCTGTGTACCGCAATCCAGAAGCCGTGGGAATCCACCAGCTCCAGCTCGTCGGCGCTGAAGATACCTTCCAACAGGATGATGGGTTGGGTAATGCCGCCCTGGCGCAGGGTAAGCGCCTCTTCGATACAGGCAACGGCAAACGCGGGAGCCTGGCCTTCCAGCGCCTGAGCGCAGGCCAGCGCGCCATGCCCATACCCATCGGCTTTGATAACTGCCACTGAGCGGCTTTGCGGCGCGCAGCGGCACGCCAATTGATAGTTGTGACGCAGCGCGTCCAGATCAATATCGGCCACAAGGGGGCGCATGTGCTTTCTCACTTACCTGATTTAGCAATAAAAGTTTATTAATAAAACTGCCAGCAATAAAAAGCCGAGTAAGCGCTCACTGGCGCTCGCCCGGCTTAGAGAGATAACGCGATTTACGTTCGCCTAAGCTTCACTCAGGTTTCAAACAGCGCCTCTAAAGAAAGGCCCTGTTTTTCCAATGCACGGCGTAGTTTCTTGAGTGCTTCGACCTGAATCTGGCGAACTCGCTCGCGGGTTAAACCGATTTCGGCGCCCACCTCTTCCAAGGTGGCCGATTCGTGACCGCGCAAACCAAAACGGCGCACCACGACTTCGCGCTGTTTTTCGCTCAGCTCATCCAACCAAAGATCCACATGCTCTTTAACGTCGCCATCCACTAGCCGCGCCTCAGGCCCCTGCACTTCATCGTCAGCCAATGTATCGATCAGCGGTTTATCACTTTCACCACCCATGGGGTAATCGACAGATGATACGCGCTCATTAAGACCGAGCATCTTTTTGACCACATCGACCGGTTTATCAAGGTGATCAGCGATCTCTTCGGCGGTGGCTTCATGGTCAAACTTTTGAGTCAATTCACGCGCCGCACGCAGGTAAATATTGAGCTCTTTGACCACGTGAATGGGCAAGCGGATCGTCCGCGTCTGGTTCATCAGCGCCCGCTCAATGGTTTGACGAATCCACCAAGTGGCGTAGGTCGAGAAACGAAAGCCCCGTTCGGGGTCAAACTTCTCTACCGCGCGAATCAAACCTAAATTGCCCTCTTCGATCAAATCCAGCAACGTCAAGCCGCGGTTTAGGTAGCGGCGGGCAATTTTCACTACCAGCCGCAGGTTGGATTCAATCATTCGTGAGCGACCCAAGGGGTCGCCTTTACGCGCTAAGCGGCCGTAGTAAACTTCCTCTTCTGGCGTTAACAGTGGCGAAAAGCCGATTTCGTTGAGGTAGATTTGCGTCGCATCCAAGCTTTGGGTCGATTGACGATCCTCACGCCCTAGCGCTTTCTCAAAGGCATCTTCTTCTATCGTGACATCGTCATCGGTATCATCAAGTGCCTCCTCAGCAGCGTCCAGGTCAACCTCCTGTAGATCTTTCTCCAACATACTCATGGCCTTACCCCTCGTTTGTCGCCTACCCGCCATTTAGAAAGTCAAAGGGTGCGTTCTAAGACGCACACCATATTGTTATGTGACGATTGTTATATGACGCTCGAATGCTGCGATTCGGGCAACGTCCAAGTTATGCGCTGACTGCTCACTATCCCGGTGAGTGCATTAGCGAGAAGGCAGGAAGTCCATGGGATCTTGCGGCTGCCCATCACGGCGAACTTCAAAGTGTAATCTGACGTTTTCAGCATCGCTATCCCCCATTGTGGCAATCACCTCACCAGCCTCTACTACGTCATTTTCACTGACCCGTAAGCTGTCGTTATGAGCATACGCGCTCAGGAACTGATCGTTGTGCTTGAGAAGGATGAGGTTGCCGTACCCCCTGACGCCACTGCCCGCATAAACCACAATGCCGGGGCCTGCTGCTTTAACAGGTTGCCCCTTTTCACCAGCGATATCAATCCCGGCGGTGATGCTATCACCCTGACCAAATGCCCCGACCACATTACCATCGGCAGGCCACTGCCAGTCGATGTTTTCGGCGGGCGTATAGGTACGCGATGAACGGTCTACGCTGGCACTTTGTGTGGCAGACGCTGCTTCAGGCTGTGGTTCGGGCTCAGATTCGGCCTCAGATTCGGGCTGCGGTGCCGGCGCTTGCTGTGGCTCAGCTTGTTCGGGTTCTGATGATGGCTGTGGTTCAGGTTGCTCGGCGGGCTCAGGCTCAGCCGCCGCGACGACTTCAGGCTGAGGTGTTGAGGACGATTCATCAGCCTCTTGCTCTGCTGCATTGCGTTCAGCGGTAAGGCGCTGGTTGCGTTGAATCGCGGATTCATCGGGCAGTAGCCAATCCAACTCCTGGTCGTCGCTGGCCACTGAGGCCGTCTGTGGGCTCAGCCCGGTCGCCACTGCGCCACTTGAGGTATTCGTCGTGGGCTGGTTACTGGCCGTTGATGCCAACCCAGCGCCTTCACGCAGGGCAATCGTTTGCCCTGGCCGAATTTGGTAGGGCGGATCAATGTTATTGATTGCCGCGAGCTGGCGATAATCCAAATTGTGCTGCCAAGCAATGCCATACAAAGTATCACCCGCTTTCACCGTGTACTGGGGCGAGTTTTCCACCGCCTGGCGTGCTTGGCTTAAATCGCGCACCTGGGGGCTTCCGCCTTGCTGGCTGGCACAGCCAGCAATGGCTAATGCCAGCGCCGACATCATGAGTACTTTAGGTATATGACCTTTACGCATTCAAACCTACTCCTTTTCAGCGCCAAGCTGGGTATCGATTGGCCGACGATCTGCATGTCGGTTGAGTAACACGACAATGAGGGCACCCACGGCCATTAGCGCAACAACACCGGCCACTTGTGCCGAAGCGCCGGTCAATACGGCATAGTCAGCGGGCAATAAATAGCGGTACTCCAGAGGAATCATTTGCCCTTCTGGCCCGATTTGGTAGCGTAACAGCTCGCGCCATGGCCAGAGAACCGGCAGCGAACCGGCAATAAACCCCAATAGCAGTTGCATCGTTGGGGTATGGTGACGCCGTAACAGCCAGGACAGAAGTCGTGAAAACAGCGCTAAGCCGACTATGCAGCCCATGCCAAACAGCACGATAATGCCCAGATCCAAACTGCGAATTGCACCCATAATGGTGCCGTAGAGGCCCATAGTCAGCAATAGAAAGCTACCTGACACGCCCGGTAACAGCATGGCGCTAATCGCGATGCAGCCTGCCACCATGACTACCAGCGCTTCATTACCAATTAATAACACCAGCGGCATCATGCCCGGTAACGCCTGGGCGAGCACTAGCCCCACCAGTAGCGGCAATAGATACCAAAGCTTCCAGCCGCTACTCGCCTGCCCGACCACCAGAGCAGAGGCTGCCACCAGGCCAAAAAAGAAGCCATCCAGCAGCAACGGGTGCGCTTCCATCAACCAGAGCGCTAAATGCGCTACGCTAAACAGGCTAACCGCAACCCCCGCCAATAGCGGCACCAGAAAGGCGAGATTCAAATGGTTGCTAAGAGCCCGCCAGCCACCGCGGTGCCAAGCGCCGATGGCACCGGGGCCAAACTGTTTGATCGTATTGATCAGCTCTTCATAGATACCGCTAATAAATGCAATCGTTCCTCCCGACACGCCAGGCACTGCGTCGGCGGCGCCCATCCCTGCGCCTCGTAAAAATATTCCCAAGGGTTGCCGCTTCAATCCACTACTCCTTGCAGTAAGGGTACAAAACGCACGGGCTCAAGCCGACGTTTTTCAAAGGCACTGCCAATGCGCTTTACTTGAGTAAGCCACTGGTTGCCATCGGGCTCTTCCAACGGAGCAATCAGCACCCCGTCGTGGCTCAATTGCTCTAGTAGCGGTGTGGGTAGCGTCTGTGCGCAGGCGGTTAGCAAAATAACGTCAAACGGCGCAACGTCTGGCCAACCATAGCCGCCGTCCGCCACCGCCAGTCTGGCAGGTGCTGCTAGCCGTCTTAACCGCTCCGCCGCACGCTCGTGTAGCGCACTGATGCGCTCAATGGAGTAGAGCTCTTCGACCAAGCGCGCCAGTATTAACGTCTGATAGCCAGACCCTGTCCCCAGTTCCAATACCCTGCGCGGCTCGGCGCGCAACACAAGCTCCGTCATGCGCGCCACGATGAACGGCTGCGACAGCGTTTGGCTAAAGCCAATGGGTAGCGCGGTATCTTCGTAAGCGCGATGGGCCAGCGCTTCATCAACAAATAGATGACGCGGCTCTCTGGCCATAACTTCCAGCACCCGGGCATCGCTGATGCCCTGCTGCATGAGGCGCTCGACCATGCGGTCACGAGTACGCTGGGAGGTCATGCCGCGACCGCGCAGCTCTCCTGGAGAGATATCAGGCAAAAACATCCAACCATTCCTGCACATCGTTAAGCGCGGGGTGCCGCGTTAGGTCTGTTTGTAAGGGAGTAATCGACACATAGCCCGCCTCGACGGCAGCAAAATCGGTATCATCACCGTCATCGGCATTGGCCGCTACCGGCGCAATCCAGTAGCGCGTACGCCCCCGCGGGTCTTTTACCGCTAACGGTTTCTCGGCTGGCCCACGATAGCCTAAGCGAGTCACTTTTACGCCTTTAACCTCCTCCCAGGGCACATCGGGCACATTGACATTCAGCAGCGTTCTCGGCGGCAGAGAGAGCTGATCAGCAGCACCAATCAAGGTGGCAGCGACCCTGGCAGCGGTGGCGAAATGACGCTCGCCACACAGCGACATGGCAATCGCCGTCATACCTAAATTACGCCCCTCCATCGCCGCCGCGACAGTGCCTGAATAGAGCACGTCATCGCCCAGATTACTGCCGTGATTGATGCCGGAGATGACTAAATCGGGTTTTTCATCCCATACGCCGTGAACGCCCAAATAAACGCAGTCCGCGGGAGTACCATCGACGCTATAAAAGCCGTTATCCAGAGGCGTCAACGAGAGAGGCCGTGACAGAGTAAGCGAGTTGCTAGCACCACTGCGGTCTCGATCAGGCGCCACTACGCGAATATTGGCATGGGCCAACAGCGCATCGTGCAGCGCACGCAGTCCGGGCGCGTACACACCATCATCATTGGAAAGCAGCAGTCGCCGCATAGTGGGTCTCCCTGTTCTTAACCACAAAAGTTATAAGCACAAGAGTCGTAAGCCAAGAGTGATAGCCACAAGAGACGTGAGCGCAAAAGCATATGCACGAAACGCGGCCGCTCATATCCCTCTCTTTTACTAACTTTTCTGTATGCTAATCTCAAATCTAATAGCTAAATCAGTTCGCTAACATCAGCTCACCCAGCACAGCGGTGGCAAAGCTGCCCCGCGGCAGCGAAAACGAAAGCCGGACAGCACCTGACTCCCAAGCATACTGGGGTTCCAGCAGCCGCATACGAAGTGCACGGCGTGCCTGCTTTACTCCGCTGCGTTGTAAGCCACTGCATAGCCCAGGGTAGTGCTCCAGCAAACGGGCTTCATAGCCAGCGGCGTCGCCCTGGTCAGCTTCACCAACGCCCCAAAGCACCCCAGTGGGATGCACATCCAGTTCAGCGGCGCGGGCCTGAAGCGTATGGTCGGAGGCGTCGATACGAAACACACTTTGGGTGCCGTCCAGCATCAACGTGTCTCCCGCCAGCGGCTGCGACCAGGTGCCATCCGCAATGCGCGCGCTGAGCAGTTCGTTAAACAAAAAACTGCGCGCAGTGGAGAGCATCATACCCTGGCGATCGTCGCGTTTTCGCCAACCTCGGTTAAGTAATGCTTCGGCACGCTGAAGATTACGTCCTTCGGGCCCAAAGCGCTGGGGGCCAAAATAGTTAGGCACGCCATGCTGACAAAGGGCTTCCCAGCGGCTGACAAAATCTTCGCTTTCAATGGCCTCACCGCTAAGGCGCAATACAAAACGGTTAGTGCGGTGAACGCCACGCTTCAGCTTACGTGGGTGGCGCGCCTGCTCAACGACAGTGATCCCCAGCGCATTAAGCGACTGCTCAAGCTCCGTGGGCGCGTCGCGGCCGGGCAGATGCACGCTCAGCCACTGGCGCGTGACGGCAATGCGGTCTTTCATGCCAGAGTAACCGATATCACGGGGCGTTACGCCACAAAGCCGACTTAATGTATTGACGACATCTAACGTGGTTTGATTGCGCTTTTCAACTCGCAGCCACAAATGTTCCCCGTGTGCTTCAGGGGTGAAATCCAGCTGCTCATCGACCCAAAAATCTTCCGGCTGGGCACGGTACTGGCCCGGTTTGGGAGAGCCAAATTGAGCATCGAGACAGCGCTGCCACTCAGGCATATTAATCATTAAGCGCCTCAGCACGGTTAAGCAGCACCACCGCCTCCGCGGCGATACCTTCACCGCGCCCGGTGAAACCTAATCGTTCGGTGGTGGTGGCTTTAACGTTGACTTGACCAAGCGCGACGCCTAGATCGGCAGCAATGACTTCTCGCATTGCCTCGATATGCGGTGCCATTTTAGGTGCTTGAGCCATTAGCGTGGCGTCGATATTGACCACCCCATAGCCTTGACCTTGAGTCAGCGTGACTACATGACGCAGCAGCTCGCGACTATCAGCCCCCGCCCACGCCGGGTCAGTATCGGGGAAGTGGCGGCCAATATCGCCCAGCGCACAGGCGCCCAACAGTGCATCACTAATCGCGTGAAGCAGCACATCGCCGTCGGAGTGGGCCACAAAGCCGTGTTCAAACGGCAGCTTAACGCCGCCGATCATTAAATGATCGCCGGGGCCGAAACGGTGTACATCAAATCCGTGGCCGATACGCATTATAAGCTCCTAGTGATTAAAGCCTGTCAGGCGTGTTAACGGTTTGTGCCGCCATAATCGCGGCTGCCAGCGCCAAGTCATCCGGGTGGGTAATTTTCAGGTTGTCGCGCCGTCCGCTTACCAACTGTGGGCATTCGCCCAAGGCTTCAACCGCCGAGGCTTCATCGGTTACCAAGGTTCGTTGCTGGCGGGCGGTTTCTAAGGCTCGCCGAAGTAGCGCATAGCGAAACCCTTGGGGCGTTAGCGCGTGCCACAAGTCATCCCGCGGTTCGGTTCGCGCGCTTTGGCACTGATCATCGGCACGCTTCATGGTATCCGCCACCGGCATCGCCAAAAGCGCGCCTGCGGGGTGGGTCGCGGCGGCTTGGTACAGCGCCTGGAGATCGCTCACGGTAATACAGGGGCGGGCCACATCATGCACCATCACTACGTCATTATCATCGGCGGCCATCGCGTGCAGGGCATTTAAGACGCTGTCCATTCGCTCATCGCCCCCGGTCACGCGCTGCCAGACAGTAAAAGGCACCCAGCGGGGCGAGAACCAGCGGTCGTCGGCATCTAAACAGAGCACCAAGCGAGCGCTAGGAAAGGCGCTATGAAGGCGTGCCAAAGTATGCGCCAACACCGGCTGCTCATCGGCCAAGGTTAAGTACTGTTTGGGCTTATCGGCCCCCATACGGCGCCCTTGACCCGCCGCGGGCACAATTAACCAGGTTTGGCTCACTGTGGCGGCTCCTGGGGAGCGACCAGACCTGCATTAATACCGATAAGCTCCTTCTCAATCGCTACACCAGGCACCCAGAAGAACTGCTCGTCGGTGCGCACCATGCCCATATCGCTACGTGCCCGCTCCTCAATGGCGTCTAAACCGTTTTTTAAATCCGTCACTTCGGCCGCCAGCCGCGCATTGCGCTCGCGCATGGGCACATTGGCCGCCTCTTGCACCGCGACCCGCTGCTCCACTTGCTGCAAATCGTGCCAGCCACCGTTGCCTAACCACAGCTCGTACTGAAGCAGCGCCAAGACAGCGAGCAATGTCATCACTAACCATTTACGCATCACGGCACTCCTTGGAAATATCGGCTGGATTTTATTCAAAGCCCTGGTTTGATCAAAAGCGGCGTTGATACACTAAAGAGTGCTTATCGGCGCGCATTATGCCATTAAGGGGCAGCACCAGCGAGCCGCACGTCGTTATAATGACAGCTTAAATAACTACTTAAATGGCAGCGCTTGATGGGCCGCATCGCGGTAGGCGCTGACATGCTCGCCCTCTTCATGACAAAACTGGGCAACACCTGCGGCAAGCCCAGGGTGGCTAATATAGTGCAGCGAACGCACACGCTGGGGCGCAAACCCGCGTACCAGCTTGTGCTCGCCCTGGGTGCCCGGATCAAACAGCGTTAAGCCGCGCTGCAAACAGTACTCGATACCCTGGTAGTAACATGCCTCAAAATGCAGGCAATCGGCGACGACTTCACTCCCCCAGTAGCGCCCATAGAGCGTGCTACTGCCACGAAAATAGAGTGCTGACGCCACCGGGCGCCCTTCAACGTAAGCCTGCACCAGCACCAGCGCCTCTGGCATGGTTTGGCGCAGGCGCTCAAAAAAGTCATAGTTTAAGTAAGGCGGCCTGCCGCGCTCATGGTAGGTAATTGCATAGCAGCGATAGAAATGCACCATGTCCGCTGATGTAATTGCATCACCCTCAAGGTGCGCTACCTGTAGCCCCTGCTCGGCGACCAAGCGACGCTCGCGCTTGATCATCTTGCGCCGTTTCGATGTCATGCTGGCTAGAAAGCCCTCAAAATCGCCGAAGCCGCGATCACGCCACTGAAACTGTACGCCTTCACGCGTAATAAGCTCAGGACACTGCGCCTGCCAGGCGGTGACATCGGCCTCGTCGGCAAATAGCAAGTGCCAGCTAGACAGACCGAGACTTTCACACTGCTCGCGCCAGGCGCCGGCCAGCAGCCCACGGACGGCGCGGGCATCGACATTCTTGGCGATTAACGTGCGCGCGCCAGGCACTGGCGTAAACGGTACCGCACTGAGGGCTTTTGGATAGTAGCGACCACCGGAACGCTCTAGCGCTTCCGCCCAACCCCAATCAAACACATACTCACCGTAAGAGTGGTGCTTGCGGTACATCGGCAGCGCCGCTACCAACTGCTCGCCTTGCCATACACTCAGATGGCACGGTTCCCAGCCCGTGGCCTCACTGACCGAGCCGCTTGCCTCCAGGGCGTGTAAAAACGCGTGACGCAAAAAGGGCTGATCATTATCGACCAGTGAATCCCACTGGCTTGCCGTAACGGCCTCAATGGTGGGTAGAATGGTGATCGATAGTGGGGGTAACGGCATAGCACCTTCCCGAACGTGTGGGGGCTAAAAGGTCACTTTACACTAACTGTTTATATAAACCGTTTACACTAACCATCTACACCGATGTCTAAATCAACTGGCTAAATCAACGAGCTATGCCATCGGGCTATGCCAACGAAAGCAGATACGGCTATTGAACTGCAGTATTTAACGTTAACGCCACGCCGGTAACGGCATATGAGGAGAGTCCATGACGCGCGATATGACGGGTGACTTTCAAACGCAGCGCCACGCTGTCGATCAAATGCCCTACCCGACGCTAACGGTGCGTCGTGACCGGCTGGCCCGCCTCGCTCGTATGACCAAGCATCACCAGCTTGAGATTATCCGCGCGATTCAAACGGATTTTGGTCAGCGCAACGAGGTGGAAATACGCATGGCTGAAATCAGCGCGGTGCTCCACGCCATTCGCCATGCCAGACTGCATCTATGGCGCTGGATGCGCCCTTGGTCGGTCAGCATGCCGTGGCGATTGATGCCTGCCCGGGCACGCATCGCGCCGCAGCCGCTGGGCGTTGTCGGCGTGATGTCACCCTGGAATTACCCCTGGAGTTTGGCGCTAATGCCGATAGTGGATGCATTTGCTGCGGGCAATGTGGTGATGCTTAAACCCAGCGAGCACTCCCCCGCTACCAGCGCCCTACTGCAGCGACTGGTGCCGCAATACTTCACCCCTGAAGAACTCAAGGTAGTAGAAGGCGATGTAGAGGTGGCGCGTCGTTTTAGCAGTTTGCCGTTCGATCACCTGGTGTTCACCGGCTCCAGCGCGGTAGGTCGGCAAGTGGCCCAAGCAGCCGCGGCGAATTTGACCCCAACGACGCTTGAACTGGGCGGCAAGTCGCCCGCCATCGTGGCAGGCGATGCGGATTTCGACAAAGCGGCAGCAGATATTATTTTTGGAAAAGGCATGAACGGCGGGCAAACCTGTATCGCCCCCGACTACGTGCTGGTTGAGAGCCGCCATATTAATGCCTTGGTTAAAGCGTTGAGCGAGGCTATTCAACGGCAGCGCCCCGACGATCATGCGGCCACCCACGCGATTAACGCGGCCCACCAGCAGCGGCTAGATGCCATGCTGCAAGAAGCCCAAGACCACGGCTGCAGAGTCATCGATCACGGCACTCATGCCCCAGCGCTGATTATCGACCCCCACCAGGGGCTACAGGTGATGCGCGAAGAGATTTTTGGCCGCTGCCTACCGGTAATTGGCATTAGCGATATGTCGGCCGCAATACGTTATGTGAATGCCCGCCCTCACCCGCTGGCACTGTATGCCTTCACACATGATAAGGGCTTACAGCAGCAGTTGCTGCAAACGACACGCTCTGGCGCACTGGTGTTTAATGCCACGCTTCTTCATCACGCCGTTCCTTCACTGCCCTTTGGCGGCGTCGGCGAGAGTGGCATGGGCGCCTACCATGGCCGTCACGGCTTTGAGCGTTTTAGCCACTTACGCAGCGTTTTTTATCAATCAAAACGCACCTCGAGCCACTTGCTTTATCCACCTTATCGGCGCTGGTTAATGAAATTGTTAGGAGTCGGTTAAAGCTTAAGAACTGATGATCGTTTGCTAATAACAAATTTTCACAATGCCCTTATGATATATTTCACATACGCTCTACGTTGGAATTATCTACAAAGCCCACGTAAGCACAGCAGAAACTGCCCTGAGCATTTGCAACAGCTTACTGAAACTCGTGGGAAAACTTTTGTAAGCATAGGAAATTTGCTGCTTTCCATACACGACACGGAGACCGTTAATGGCTCATGACTTACTTGACCGCTTACGCGAACGTTTAGAAGAACTCAACCGATCGGAGCGTAAAGTCGCCAATGTAATTCTTGAAGACCCAACGGTCGCCACCAGCCTAAGCATTGCCAGCCTGGCCCAGGCAGCTAGCGTCAGCGAACCCACGGTTAACCGGTTTTGCCGTAACTTTGGCGCCAAGGGGTATCCCGATTTTAAAATCAAATTGGCCCAGAGCTTAGCTGGCGGCACACCCTATGTGACCCGTGCAGTGGAGCCTGGCGACTCCGCCACCCAGTACACCCACAAAATCTTTGGCGCCACCATCGCCGCCCTCGATGAAGCCCAGCGCGACATCGATATGGGTGCTGTCGAGCGCATGGTCGACTACCTTACCCAGGCCAAGCAGATCCATATTTTTGGCTTGGGTGCCTCTGGCGCGGTGGCCCAGGATGCCCAGCACAAGTTCTTCCGCTTCAACCTGCCGGTGATGGCATACATTGATGTGCTGATGCAGCGTATGGTCGCCGCCGCTTGCCATACGGGGGATGTGGTGGTGATTATCTCCTACACCGGGCGCACCCGGGAGCTGGTGGATATCGCCCGTTTGGCGAGGGATGCAGGGGCCGTCGTTCTTGGTATAACCGCGCCAAACTCGCCACTGGCCAACGAATGCACCGCCACCCTGGATGTCGCTACCCCCGAAGACACCGACCACTACATGCCGATGACCTCGCGGGTAATTCAATTAACGCTGATTGATGCGCTGGCCACTGGGGTAACCTTGAGGCGTGGTGAAGACTTCTTACCCCACCTCAAGAAAATCAAAGACAGCCTGCGCGACACCCGCTTTCCGGTAGAAAAGCCCGGTAAGTGAATGATAAATAGCAAGTGAATGGAAAATAGTGAGGGGTGAATGGTGAGTAGCGAATAGAAAGCAGTTAGCTCACTGCGGCAGTCACCGTAATTTCCACTTTAAGCTCATCGGCGGGCATGGGCGCGCAGACGCAGGTGCGCGCCGGTGCGTAGCCTGCGGGCATCCAGGCATCCCATACCCCGTTCATAGCGGCAAAGTCACTGCCCTCTTTCAGGTAGATCGTCGCGCTAAGCAGCTGCTCACGGCTTGAACCAATCTCTTTCAGTAGCGCATCCACCCGCGCCAGCATGCTTTCCGTTTGGGCAGTAATGTCGCCCTCGCGGGCCTCCGGGCCAGCCACTTGGCCGCACAAATAGGCCACGCCCTGGTGAATCACCGCACGGCTCATGCGGGCTTTTGTATCGTGGCGTTGAATGGTCATAGGGAAAACTCCTAGTGGGTTTAAGAAAAGCAGTCTAAACCGCTTGGCTTATCCTTGACTATGCCTTCTTATCAAAGCCGATCCGTAGGTACCGGCCGATGCTCAAAGACCCGCCGGAGCACAAAGCTGGTATGCGCGCCGGTAACACCCTCGATGCGGTTAATCACATGCAGCAGCAGGTGTTGGTAGTCATCCATGTCCCGCACCAGGATTTTGAGCTGAAAATCCGCCGCCTGACCGGTAATGATCAGGCACTCGATAACGTTGGGTATCTCACGAATATGGCGCTCAAAATTATCGAAGCGCTCCGGCGTATGCTGATCCATGGAAATATGCAGCAGCGCCATTAACTGATAGCCCAGTTGGCGGGAATCGACCTCCGCACGGTAGCGCAGTATTAGGCCGTGCTCCTCCAGAGCCCGCACCCGGCGCAAGCAGGGCGAAGGCGAAAGCCCGATGCGATCAGCCAACTCCTGATTACTGATGCGCCCCTCCTGCTGCACAATATCCAGAATATGGCGATCAAATCGATCAAGCGACAGCGGCATTACGGCCATAGAAAGCAGCTCCTACCAATAAAAGCGAATTATGCGATATTTAATGTCAATTATTGGCGATAACACTACATTTTCGCAATAACCTTTCGTCGCTCTCCGCATACACTATGTCAAGTACGAGATAGCTAGTAAAAGATAGTCCAGTAAGAGATAGCTCAGTACCACAAGAGTCATTGCCACAAGCAGCCCCTTAAAGTGCCTCACCCTGGCACTGCAGCAATGCGGCATACGCCACAAGCGGCCGCTTTTAACAACTCACCGCCTTTAGGAAACTCACCATGTCTGCTTTTGATCATCGCAAATATCGCCCTGCGCCCCGCGTACCTGCCTTCAATCGCCAATGGCCAGATCGTGACCTGGATCATGCCCCGATCTGGGTGAGCGAAGACCTACGCGACGGCAATCAGGCGCTGCTTGAGCCGATGACCGTTGAGCAAAAGCAACGCTTCTGGCAGCAGATCGTTAAAGTGGGCATTAAAGAAGTCATGGTAGGCTTTCCTTCGGCCAGCCAGCCCGACTACGACTTCGTGCGTTGGCTGATCGAAGAGAATCAAATTCCCGATGACGTCACCATAGCGGTACTAGTGCAGTGCCGTGAACACCTGATTGAGAAGACCTTTGCCTCGCTGGTGGGTGCCAAGCGCGCCATTGTTCACCTATATAATTCCACCTCCACCATTCAGCGCGAGCGGGTGTTTGAGATGGATCGTGCCGGGATTGTCGATATTGCGGTACAAGGGGCCACCTGGGTCAAAACCTACGCCGACCAATACCCCGAGATTGAGTGGTGTTTCGAGTACACCCCGGAAAGTTTCTCCAGCACCGAGATCGATTTTTCGCTGGAAATCTGCGAAGCGGTGATGGATGTGTGGCAGCCGACGCCAGAGAATAAATGCATTCTCAACCTGCCCACCACGGTGGAAGTGGCCGGGCCGCACCATCACGCCGATCAGATTGAGTACTTTTGCCAGCACATTAGCCGCCGCGACAGCGTGATTATCTCGGTGCACACCCACAATGACCGCGGTGGTGCGGTAGCCTCTGCTGAACTCGCCCTGCTGGCCGGCGCCGAGCGGGTAGAAGGCACCCTGCTGGGCAATGGCGAGCGCACGGGCAATATGGATATCGTCACCCTGGCGATGAATCTCTACAGCCAGGGCATCGATCCTGAACTGGATCTATCCAACCCTGATGAAATCATTCAGGTGGTCAACGAGTGCACCGGTATCGCTATACACCCGCGTCACCCCTGGGTGGGCGAGATGGTCTACACCGCTTTCTCGGGCAGCCACCAGGATGCGATTCGTAAATCCCTCAAGCACCAAAAACCCGACGAGCCTTGGCAAGTGGCTTATCTGCCCATCGACCCCCATGATATCGGCCGCGATTATCAGGCGGTAATTCGCGTCAATAGTCAGTCCGGCAAGGGCGGTATGGCTTTCCTGCTTGAGCGGGATTACGGCATTAACCTGCCGCGCTGGATGATGCTGGCTTTGGCCCCCTTTGTTCAGCAAGAGAGCGAGCGGCGCGCCAGCGAACTCTCCAGTGAAATGATTCGCCAGGTGATGTTCGACAATTTCACCCAGGAAGCGCCCCTATCTCTTGTGGATTATCAGCTCTCCAAAGGCCAGCAGGAAGGCATTGAGCTGACACTGAAACAGGGTGACGAAACGCTGCGCCTTTCTGGCAAGGGCAACGGCGCGATGTCGGCATTTACCGATGCGTGGCAACGCCACTCCGGCAGCAGTGTAGGGATTATCGATTACAGCGAGCATTCGCTGGGTGCCAGCAGTGAAGCCAATGCCATCGCCTTCGTTCAGCTCAATATCGATGGCCAACGGCTTTGCGCAGTGGCCGAAGATAGCGACACCGTGAGTGCATCGCTCAAGGCACTGTTGTCAGGTATTAACGCAACGATTAATCCTGGTCAGACAACTGAGCAGCAGCAAGAAGCTGCCGCCGAAGCGTAAACGGCTTGGCTCTAAGGAGCAGGGTCTAATCAGCACACTCAATACACTTCAGCACTAATGGGTCCCAGGTGAGGCGTTTGGCCCCAATCCATTCGCCGCACTCTATACACTCACCAAAGCTTTCACTCTCAATGCGTTGCAGGGCAGCGGCAATCTGCTTCAGCTTTAGCTGACGTCGCTGCTCGCCTGCTTTGGCCATCGCTTGCCCTTGCATTGCATCCATACGCGACAGCCGACCTACCGACGTTTGATCCAGCATCACCGTATCCCGGGACTCTTCACTGCTGGCGCTCTCCTCGCGGAGCGTGGCGTCAAGAGCAAGTAATTTCTCACGGATAACGACTATATCCACCTCAGGGTGATTCATCTGCACCTCCCACTAGCCTACAATCATTTACCAACAATCGTTAACCTACTAATTATTTGATCGCGAAGGGAACGTTACGATGGGCTATCGCACCCTGCTGCGCGATCACCGCAGCGTACTCAGTATCGCTTTTCTAGCGATGTTTAGCTCAAGCCTTGGGCAGAGCTACTTTATTGGTCTTTTTCAAGCGCCCCTTTCAGACCACCTGGGTCTTAGCGTCGGCCAGTTTGGCACCGCCTATGCCGTGGTTGCCCTGATAGCGGGTTTCTGCATGCTGCGCTTTGGGCCCTCCATCGACTGGATTAACCCACAGCGCTTTGCGGCAATCGTCTTGTCACTGCTGTTAACCGGCGTTGTACTGCTTACCTTATCGCCCTGGTGGTGGCTGGGGATAGTCGGCCTTGGCATAGTGCGGCTATGCGGCCAGGGCATGTTGACCCATTTGGGTAACACCCTCGCTGCCCGAGAGTTTTCCACCATGCGCGGCCGTGCCATTGGCCTGGCTAACCTAGGGATACCGCTGGGAGAAGCGCTGCTGCCCCCGTTAGTGGCGGCTGCGCTTATCTGGAGCAGTTGGCAAACCTTCTGGTGGCTACTGTGTGGCGTCATCGCCTTGCCTTGGCTGTGGCTACTGTTAAAAGCACCTTGGCCCGACGCACCGGGCGTTAAACCAACCAGGCAGACGCCCCATGGCCCTCGTCCCTTTCGCGAAAAACGCTTTTGGCTGCTAATGCCACTATTAATGGCCCTCCCCATCACCATGACGGGGCTGTTTATCTATCAAGCGCAATTAACGGAGTCTCTGGAGAGCTCCCTGGCGGTTTACGCCCTGGCGCTGACCGGCATGGGAATCGCCAAACTGCCGGGGGCCTTATTAGGAGGCCGCTGGGTGGATAAACTGGGCCCCGTAAAGCTAGCCCGCCTTTACCTACTCCCCTACGCCTTTGCCATGGTGATGGCACTCACCATTGGCGGGCATATCAGCATTTGGGCATTGATGGTAGGGGGCGGCTTGGCCATGGGCGCGCAAGAGCTAATTGCATCGGGTCTGCTGATCAAGCTATGGGGAGCTGAGCACCTAGGGAGGGTTCGCTCCGCTCTTAGCGCTGCCATGGTGTTCTCCACCGGCGTCGCGCCCGCCGTACTGGGGTTAGCCCTTAGCGCAGGCGCACCTTTTCATGCCCTTCTATTAGGCATGCTATTGTTTATCATCGCCGGTTGGCTACTGGCTCAGCGTGTACTGCGGGAAACCTCCACTATCCCGGCTGAGCCATAAAAGTGCAGAAATCAGCGCAAAATCAGCACCGGCAACTGGGCATTACGCAACATTGTGGTGGTAGTACTGCCGACCAGCAGGTGACGGATCCGCGAGTGGCCGTAGGCGCCCATCACCAGCATGTCGATATCATGCTCTTGCTTATAGGTACGCAGCGTCTCTTCCACCTCGCCCGCGCGTATCGCCCCTTCGGCGGTGTGCCTGGCCTCGCGTAAGGTTTCCAGCGCCCAGCTCAGCTGCGAGCGGTTTTCAGCGGTTTCCGCGCCCACAATCACCACGTGGCAGGTAGCGCCCTCAAACAGCGGGCTTTTGGCCAGCATTTCCACGCCTTTACGAGCCGTTTTACTGCCGTCAAACGCCATCATCACATTGTGCGGTTGAGTAAACTCTTTCGGCACCATGAGAATCGGGCAATGCATTTCCCGCACCACGCGCTCTAGGTTGGAACCTAAATGACCACTGGCTTGGTGCGCCGTCTCGCCCCGCTTGCCTACCACTAACAGCCTTACACCTTTTCCATTCTCGACCAGGGTTTCCACCAGAGTGCCGTTGCGCTGCAAACACTGCGGGTCGGCAATACCGGCGTTGGCCGCGCGCTCCTTGGCGGCGTCGAGTAGCAGGCGGCCCCGCTCGCGGGAGACTTTGGCATGCTGCTCTTCAATAGCTGACAGCTTTTCCAGCAGGTGCTCTCTAGTACCTAGTCCCAGGTTACCGGTTAAATCCGGCTCAGCTACTTGGGCATGGTTATCCACGGTATGAATAAAACTGAGCGGAGCATCCAGGGCTTGGGCGGCCCAAGCCGCATAATCACACACGCCTTCTGAAAACTGAGAACTATCAATAGCTGCCAACACGCGATCTGACATGAGGTACTTCTCCTTGAGCATCAACATTATTTTTATATTCTCACCCTTTTCTACACGAACTCATTGACCCGCGACACCCTAGGCTTTGTTCGAAAACTGCCTACGCTCGCCTATACGGCGTTAAAAATCATCTCAAAATGCTCATTTACACCCCGTAAATTCGCACGCGAATCCGATCCTTTTTTCGTTGATTTTTGCCTTGTCTAGCCTTCGCTCGCCGACTTTTCGTACAAACCCTAAAACGTTCTTACGTGCTTCGGACGCTATAAAACGCACATGCTAAACTTAGCGGCCTATTGAAGTTGGCGACTCGGAGGAAAGCATGGGGCATGGCTTAACAAGCGTACTGTTAGTCGCACTAGGCGGCGCGCTGGGCGGGATGGGACGATTTGCGGTTTCAAATCTACTCGCCCGCTATCTCGGCAAGGCCTTCCCCTGGGGAACCCTGGCGGTTAACGCCAGCGGAGCCTTTCTAGCGGGCTGGCTGCTCGGCAGCCTAGGTATCGCTAGCGCCCCCTCTTCTGTATGGCTGTTCACCGTCGGAGGTGTGTTAGGTGGCTACACCACTGTCTCCTCTTTTAGCTTGCAGACCATTGAGCTATGGCAGGGCGGCCAGCAACTCCGCGCAGGCATTAATGTGGGCACCACGCTGCTGCTTGGTTTAGTCATGGTCACCCTGGGCTGGTTGTTATCAGGGGCTTCTCTGTCAGGAGCGACCTTATGAGCGCCTGGAAGGCTTACCTTGCGGTAGGTGTCGGTAGCGGCGTGGGCAGCGCGCTGCGCTACGGCGTTTCGCTATTATCCCAGGCAGCACTAGGGGGCTATTTCCCCTGGGGAACACTCATTGTTAACGTACTGGGTTCGTGCTTAATCGGTTGGTTGGCCGCCACCCTCTCGCGCTCCCCCCACAGCCAGCTAGCGCGTTTTCAGCCATTATTGGTGGCCGGTTTTTGCGGCGGTTTTACCACCTTTTCGCTATTTAGCTTAGAGACGCTACATCTGGTGCAGTTAGGCCGCCCGGGGATTGCGCTGGTTTACATTGTGGTTAGCCTTCCCCTTTGGCTGGGCGCTGCCGTGGTGGGTGAGCGCATGGCGCTTTTTCGTTAGCAAAACAGCCCCGATTGCAAAACCGTTAGCGACAGGATGTGCCAGCATGCGCGATCAGATGGAAAAGCATCAGTCTTGGCTCTACCTGATTTTCATTGGCTTAGGCCTAACGTTAGGCATCAGAGCACCGCAATTCGCTGAGCCGCTAGCGCATTTTTTATGGCCGCTGTTAGCGGTGCTGCTTTACGCCACCTTTACGCAAATTCCTTTGCTGCATATTGCCCGAAGCTTCGCTGACACACGCTTTATGGCCGCGTTGATGGTCGGTAACTTTATTGCCATTCCAGCCTTTTTAGCCCTTACCGTTATTTGGCTACCACTCTCCCCCGCCGTGCTGGCAGGCGTTTTACTGGTACTGCTGGTGCCCTGCACCGATTGGTTTATCACCTTCACGCATTTAGGCAAGGGCGATAGCGCTCGGGCCGTTGCCGCCGCCCCACTACTGCTGCTGGTGCAGTTAGTCGCGTTACCCGTTTATTTGTGGCTGTTCCTGGGCAGTGAGTGGTTTCAGCTAACGCTCTCTAAAGAACTATTGAGTGCTTTTGCAGGGCTTATTCTCACGCCTTTAGCACTCGCCTGGTTAACCGAGTACATAGCCCAGCGTCACAAGGCAGTTAAACGCACCGTGTATTACCTGGGAATACTGCCAGTGCCCTTACTGGCCTTAGTGGTGTTTATGATCGCCGCTTCCCAGGTCAACACTGTGTTCGGCCTTAGCCAAGTGTTGGTTCAGGTGGTGTTTATTTTTATTGGTTTTTTACTCTTTGCAGCTCTATTGGGTAAGGGGCTTGGCAAGTTGTTTAAGCTACCCACCGCCAGCGCTAGAACGCTAGCGTTTAGCTTTGGTACACGTAACTCTTTTATGATGTTGCCCATCGCCCTGACGCTACCCAGCGCTTGGCAGGCGGCGGTTGTGGTGGTGGTGTTTCAATCACTGGTAGAGCTATTTGGTATGGTGACACTCTTACGCTGGGTGCCCAATAAGCTACTGCCAGATCCCTAGCTTGTGTTAGATAGCGATTAGCTAACGCGGGAATAACCGCCCAGTACCCCCTGCTTACTCATCACCAGTTGCCAAAGATGAATTTCTCTGGCTCGGAAAGCACCGGCGCAACTCAGCAGGTAGTAGCGCCACATGCGATAGAAACGCTCGCCATACTGGCTTTCGAATGTGGGCCAGTGCCTCTCGAAATTATTGTGCCATGCCATCAGAGTACGGTCGTAATCAGCCCCAAAGTTATGCACATCCTCCACCACAAACAGTGCTTCGGCGGCATCAGCTATTTGCCCCAAGGTGGGCAGTTCGCCATTGGGGAAAATATATTTATCAATCCAGGGATCAGTCACCGTGTTGCTTAAGTTTTTGCCGATGGTATGTAGCAAAAACAGGCCGTCATCCTTTAAGCAGCGGTTAACCACGTTCATATACTCGCGATAATTTTTATGCCCCACATGCTCAAACATGCCGATGCTGACAATACGGTCAAACTGCTCGCTTTCATTGCGGTAATCCTGCAGTCGAAACTCTACCGGTAAGCCCTTTTTGATCAATCGTTGCCCAAACTCCGCTTGCTCTTTGGAGATAGTCAGGCCCACGCACTCAACACCATAGTGCTCAGCCGCGTAGGCCATGAAGCTTCCCCAGCCGCAGCCAATATCCAGCACGCGCATGCCTGGCTTTAATTGCAATTTACGGCAGACGAGATCGAGCTTGGCTTCCTGGGCCTCGTCCAGGGTTTTGGCATCTTTCCAGTAGCCGCAGGTGTAGGTCATGCGCTGATCGAGCATGGCCGCGTAGAAGTCATTACCCAGATCGTAATGCTTTTCGCCCACTTCCCAGGCACGCTTCACCGTTTGCCGATTCAGCAGGCGCGAACGCAGAGAGTGATAAATCAATTGAGTGGGCTTGATACGTTGCCCGAGCTGGGCACGCATTAAGCGGTAAAACAGCTCATCAAGCCGATCGGCGTTCCAGTCCCCCTTCATGTAGCTTTCGCCAAACCCAAGATTGCCTCGCGAAAGAGCGCTATCAATAACGCCGGGGGCATTCAATTGGATATCCCAGGGGCGGTGCCCGTCGAAATGAATATCGGCTTGGGCCAGTAGCTCAGCAACAAAACGGTGGGAAGTAGAGGCTTCGTCGAAGCCAACAGGCTTTTTTTCCAACATAGGCATGTTCACAGCAGGCTCCTTACGCTATTCCAGTGGGTGAATAGGTTACAACCTGACTACTAGCATAGAAGCGCATGGCAACATTAGCATCATTTGATGGAGATCATTTATGCACTGCAGAGACTAAAAAGCCGGCTCACTCAAGAAAGAGGGCCGGCTGCGAAGGTAATACGCAAAGCGAGCTAAACGGTTATGCGCTGCTGCTTTTTTTGAGTTTTAGCTTATTGAGCCCTAGCGCAAAATCAGCACCGGTATGCGGCTACCACGTAGCATAGCCGTTGTGGTGCTACCTACCAGCAAGTGGCGAATACGCGAGTGCCCATAAGCGCCCATCACCAGCAGGTCAATACCATGCTCTTTTTCGTAAGCTTGCAGGGCTTCATCTACCTCGCCTGCACGAATGGCGCCTTCGGCTTGGTGGCCCGCATCGCGCAATATGCCTAACGCCCACTCAAGCTCGGAACGGCGTTCAGCCGTTTCCGCACCCACGATCAGAACATGGCACTCAGTGCCAGCAAAAAGCGGCGAACGAGCCAGCATCTCGACGCCTTTACGGGCGGTTTTGCTGCCGTCAAAGGCCATCAATATCTTTTCAGGTCGCTTGAAGGTTTTCGGCACCATCAGGATCGGACGGTGCAATTCACGCGCCACCCGTTCAAGGTTAGAGCCAAGGTGGCCACTGGCCTGGTGGGCGGTTTCACCGCGCTTACCCACCACCAGCAAACGCACCTCGTTTTCAAGCTCTAACAGGCTCTCTACCAGGGTGCCATTGCGCTGGCGAGTAACGGGGTCAATGACCCCATCCTCAATTGCCCGCTCTTTAGCTGCTTCCAGCATCAGCTTGCCATGCTCGCGATTCACTTTAGCGCGCTGCTCATCAAGCTCGGAAAGCTCTTTCATCAGCCTTTCGCGGGCACCGAAACGCAGGTTGCCGGAAAGGTTCTGCTCTTCGGGTACTGCTGAGTGGTTGTCGACCACATGCACAAAGGTTAACGGTGCATCCATAGCCAAGCTTGCCCAGGCAGCATAATCGCAGACGCCTTCAGAAAACTGGGAGCCGTCAATAGCGGCTAATACTTGATCTGTCATGTCGCTCTCCTTGCGTTGGTTAGTGGCCGCCCATCAGCTTTTCAACCGCTTCGGGGTCGTTGTGTACCGCATAGCGATCCACGACCGTCGCACTGGCCTCGCTCAAGCCCACAAGCTCTACCTCGGTACCTTCACGGCGGAATTTAATCACCACGCGATCCAGCGCCTGCACGGCGGTAATATCCCAGAAATGCGCCCGGGAGAGGTTGATAGTGACTTTATCGATACTCTCTTTGAAATCGAACGCGCCGATAAAGCGTTCGGAGGAAGCAAAAAATACCTGACCGACGACTTCGTATTCACGCTCTTTCCCCGGCTCTATTTCTTTGGAGCCGATATACATGATGTTGCCGACTTTGTTGGCAAAGAACATCGCCGCCAACAGCACACCAACGAACACGCCAATCGCCAAGTTGTGAGTACCTACCGTAACGATAACGGTGGCCACCATGACGATATTGGTGCTCATGGGGTGCTTTTTCAGATCGCGAATCGATTCCCAACTAAAGGTACCGATAGAGACCATAATCATTACCGCCACCAGCGCGGCCATGGGGATCTGGGATACCCAATCCGCCAGGAAGACCACCATCAGCAGTAGTGCGATACCGGCAATTAACGTCGAGGTACGACGACGACCACCGGATTTAATGTTGATCACCGATTGGCCAATCATGGCGCAGCCCGCCATACCGCCAATCAAACCCGCGCCAATGTTGGCAATACCCTGGCCTTTACACTCGCGGTTTTTATCGCTCTTGGTATCAGTTAAGTCATCAATAATGGTCGCCGTCATCATCGATTCAAGCAGGCCCACCACGGTTAACATTAGCGAATAGGGCAGGATGATCATTAGGGTTTCAACGTTCAGCGGCACATCAGGCCACAAAAACATCGGCAGGCTATCGGGCAGCTCGCCCATATCGCCAACGCTGCGAATATCCATGCCAGTCAGCATGTACACAGCGGTGAGCACGACAATACATACCAGTGGCGAAGGAATGGCTTTACCAACTACCGGCACATAGGGGAAGCCGTAAATGATGGCTAAGCCCGCAACGGTCATGGCATAAACGTGCCAAGTGACGCCCGTCAGTTCAGGCAACTGGGCCATAAAGATCAGGATAGCGAGCGCGTTGACAAACCCAGTCACCACCGAGCGCGATACGAATCGCATCAACTCAGCAAGCTTTAGATATCCTGCCACAATCTGCAGCACACCGGTCAACAGCGTGGCGGCCAGCAGGTACTCTAAACCGTGCTCTTTCACCAGGGTAATCATGAGTAGCGCCATGGCGCCGGTTGCCGCTGAAATCATGCCGGAGCGGCCGCCAGTAAAGGCGATAATCACACAGATAGCGAAGGAGGCGTAAAGGCCGACTTTCGGGTCAACGCCAGCGATGATCGAGAACGCAATGGCCTCGGGGATTAGCGCAAGAGCCACGACAATCCCCGCAAGGGTGTCGCCCTTGAGGTTGGAGAGCCAGGATTGTTTAAACTTTTCGTACATGCAAGGGATCCATGGTTTTAGGTTAATAACAGGCCAAAAGCGGTCAAACAGCGCAGCCAACAAGAGGAAGCACCGCCAACACATTGGCACGCTGGGATAATCAGCTTTTTATTTTAAATAGTGGTGAGCTAGCGTTAGGTGCCGCTAAATTCAGGTACTGAAAACTTGAGTACTGAAAACATAAGCACTTTAAAAGAAGGCACTAGAAACAAGTACCAGAAAGCGATGACAGCACAATGAATGCACTATCAGCACCTTTAGAGGAAGCGAGGGGCTAGGGCGGAGTCATCAGCCCTGAAAAGCAATGTTTGAATACATTCATTGGCAGAGATTCTTTTACAGTTGCGAAAAGAAAGAGTCGTGCATAAAACGTGTCGCAAAAAGCATATTGTAGGCAAGCAAGGTGCGACAAAGTGCCGTATCCTACCAGGAATTCTGCTGCATTGCACCTCACGTCTAACACCGCTAGTCAGGTTCTACCACTACGTAATAGACCACTACGATAGGTAAAGTGACCTCTGCCCCCTTTCTGAAGTACCATTGCGCCGCTAACTAACAGGATATTAAATCCCAACTTTGCACGTTGAAGCGGCACGCTATTCTTTACTGAACACACCTGCCGATTTAAAGAGGAGCAGTCAATGAGCCAATCTATTGCAGTCATCAAGGGCGACGGTATCGGCCCCGAAATTATGGAGGCCACGCTGCGAGTACTCGACGCCTTGGATTGTGGCTTAACCTACCAGCACATCGATGCTGGCTTAGGTGCCCTTGAAAAGCATGGCACGCTGATTCCTCAAGAGTCGTTGGATGCCATCGAAAAATACGGCATCGCGCTGAAAGGCCCGCTAACCACGCCGATTGGCAAGGGCTTCTCCTCGATTAACGTACAGCTACGTCGTCACTTTGACCTTTATGCCAACGTGCGCCCGGCGATTAGCTTCCCCGGTACTCGTTCGCGCTACGACGATATTGATATGATCACCGTGCGCGAAAACACCGAAGGCGCGTATCTTTCCGACGGCCAGGAGATGATCGACGACGGCGATACTGGCATTTCGGTGATCAAAGTGACTCGCAAAGGCTCCGAGCGCATTGTGCGCTACGCCTTTGAGCTGGCCAAAAACAACGGTCGCAAAAAAGTCACCGCGGTACACAAAGCCAACATTATCAAAACCAGCTCGGGTTTATTTCTGGACGTAGCGCGGGAGATTGCCAAAGAGTACCCCGAGATCGAATTCCAAGAGATGATCGTCGATAACGCCTGCATGCAGCTGGTAATGAACCCACATCAGTTTGATGTAGTGGTCACTACCAACCTGTTTGGCGATATTCTCTCTGACCTTTGCGCTGGCTTAGTCGGCGGTTTGGGTTTGGCTCCAGGGGCGAACATCGGCGAAAAAGCAGCGATCTTTGAAGCTGTGCATGGCTCAGCGCCGGATATCGAAGGCAAAAACATCGCTAACCCCTGCGCCTTGCTGCTCGCCGCAGCACAAATGCTTGATCACCTGGGCATGACAGAGAAAGGCACCGCCATCCGCCAGGGTATCCGTACCGTGCTGGAAACCCGCCGCGATATGGTCACCCCCGATATGGGCGGCACTGGCTCTACCGACTCCTTCGCCCAGGCGTTGGTTGAGTACGTACAGAGCCACTAGTCGACTCTTTCTAGCTGATCGCTTTCTAGCCAATTTCATTAAAGCGGTAACGCAATAAGTACAATGCATTGAGGGTGACCAGCACGGTCGCCCCAGTGTCAGCCATTACCGCGACCCACATCCCTGTAATCCCCAGCACCGTAGAGACCAAAAACAGCGCCTTGAAGCCAAGCGCCAAGGCCACGTTGGTTTTTACATTGCGCATGGTCGCCCGGGAAAGTGCGATCATCTCGGCTATCCCACCTACGCGGTTTTTAAGCAGCGCGGCGTCGGCGGTTTCAAGCGCCACATCGGTACCGCTACCCATGGCAATACCCACTTCTGCCGCTGCGAGTGCCGGTGCATCGTTAATACCATCGCCCACTTTACCCACTGGCCCAAGCCCTTGCGCCTGCCACTCGCGCACGCGCTGGGCTTTATCTTCCGGCATCAGCTCGCCTTCTGCTTCAATGCCCAACTGTTCACCAATGGCCGCCACGGTGCGGGCATTATCACCGCTGAGCATCACGGCTTGCACACCTAGGCGCTCTAACGCTTGAAGACCTTCGCGAGCATCTTCACGGGGTTCATCACGCAGAGCGATTAGTCCTAATAGGCGCTCACTTTCTATCCCGTCCTCTCCTTCTATCCCTCTTTCTATCAGTACGGCCAGGCTTTTGCCCTGCGCTTCCAACGCCGCAATACGGGCTTTTATCTCACCGGTGTGCTGGGTGAAAGATTGTAAATAGCGCGGGCTCACCAGCATTAACTCACGTCCTTCGACGTGTCCGGCAACGCCCTGCCCTGCTAGCGCACGAGCACCTTGCACAGTAGGTACCGAAGCCCCCTCCTGCCGGTCATAATAGTCACTGATCGCCACAGCGAGGGGGTGACTCGAGCCCTGCTCCAGAGCGGCAGCAAGACGCACTATCTCAGCGCAACGGCTTTTATCAAGACGGCTACCAGCTTCAAGGCTCTCTACATCCGTCACGGTGGGTTTGCCCGCGGTTAGCGTGCCGGTTTTATCCAGCGCGACCCGCTTGAGTTTGCCTAACTGCTCTAATACCGCACCGCCTTTCATCAGCAGACCGTTGCGAGCGCCCACCGATAACCCGGCTGCAATGGCCGCGGGCGTCGAAATCACCAGCGCACAGGGGCAAGCAATAAGCAGTAGCGCTAGGGCGCGATAGATGGATTCCGACCACAGCATCGTCGATACCAGCGGCGGTACGATAGCGACCAGCAGCGCCACCCCGACGACCGCCGGCATATAGTAAAACGCAAAGCGGTCAATAAAACGCGCCACCGGTGCTTTGGCCGCTTGAGCCTCCTCCACGAGCTTAATCACTCGGGCGATGGTGTTGTTTTCAGCGCTGCGGGTTACCTCAACTTCAAGCACGCCATCCAGATTGACGGTGCCAGCAAATACTGACTCGCCTTCGCTACGCTCCCGTGGCACCGACTCACCATTCACAGGCGATTCATCAATCGAGGAGTGACCGGCAATAATTTGCCCGTCACAGGGCAGACGGTCGCCAGGGCGTACCTGCACTCGTTGCCCCGGCACCAGAGACGCGGCAGCAACTTCCCGAGCTTCGCCCTGCTCCATCAACCGCGCAGTAGAGGGAGTCAGCTTGGAAAGCGCCGAAATACTGCGGCGCGCCTGAGCGGCGGCAACGCCTTCCAGCATCTCCCCCACTGCAAATAGAAACACCACCACTGCCGCTTCAGCGGCGGCGTTTATCGCCAGTGCCCCTAGGGCTGCGATGCTCATCAGCATTTCAATGGTGAACGGGTTACCCATCTTAAGCGCCTGCCAAGCACGCTGAATAACCGGCACAAGACCAACGACCGTTGCGGCGATGAACGGCCAACTGCCCAGGGTGGGCCAGGCGAATTTAAGCCCCCAGGCAAGCGCCAGCAATACACCGCTGACAATCACCAAACGCCCTTTAGGCGACTGCCACCATGAGGACGACTTTTCCGATTCAGTTGTGTTCACCGACTCATCGATTACCTGGTAGCCCAGAGCCGTGATCGTTGACTCAATATCGGAATGTGGCAGGGTCTTACCGGGCGGTGCGGTTAATCGCACCGAGCCGGTGACAGAACTCGCGGAAACATGTTCAACATGGTTTAAACGATTTAGCGCCGCCTCAACTTTACGTTCGCAGCCACCGCAGTCCATACCTTGCACGCGCAGGGTGGTCGGCGACGGAGAAACTGCAGAGGTTTTAGCCGGTGTGGTCGTACTCATCGCTCTTTGCTCCAAGTTAGTCTATCTTAGGAGCAGCGTAATACCTGTAGTCACTAGAGGTTCAAGTAATGAAAGATCAAACCCCTGAGCCAACTGCCACTGAGCGTTATATCGGCATTGGTGAGCTGGCACGCGAGTCCGGCTGCAAGCCAGAAACGGTGCGCTACTACGAACAGATTGGGCTACTGCCTTCAGCACCGCGCAACGAAGGCAATCAGCGGCGCTACACTACTGCTGCTATCCGCCGTTTGACGTTTATTCGCCATGCGCGGGATTTTGGCTTTTCGGTGGAGGCAGTCCGGGAGCTGTTACAAATGGCGGATTACCCCACTATGCCCTGCGAAGAGGTAGACACGCTAGCGAAGCGTCACCTAGCCGAGGTCGAGGCACGACTTGCACGACTCACCTCGGTACGCGATGAGCTCAAACGCATGATCAATCAATGTGCGGGGGGCAATGTTGGCCAGTGCCATATTATTGACGTACTCAGCGACCACCGGTTGTGCCATCAAACGGGGCCTCACGGTGGCGCGGATGTCATAGGTTAACGCGCAATTAACCCAGCCACACATCCAAGAACAGCATAATCACCAGCCCCATCGCCAAGCCAAAGGTGGCTTTTTTCTGGTGCCCGCAGCGGTGGGTTTCGGGGATGATTTCGTGGCTGATCACGTACAGCATCGCGCCGGCGGCAAAGGCCAGGCCCCAGGGCAGCAGTATTTGGGAAACGCTGACAATACTGGCACCAAATAGCCCGCCAACGGGCTCGATTAGGCCGGTTAGCGCAGCAATCGACCAGGAGCGCCACTTTGAGTAGCCCTCGCCCATTAAGGCGACCGCAACGGCGAGTCCTTCTGGCATGTTCTGTAAGCCAATACCGATCGCCAGGGGCATACCGCCCTCTAACCCATTGGCCCCAAAGCCAACGCCCACTGCCATGCCTTCCGGCAGGTTGTGGATAGTAATCGCAAACACAAACAGCCACACCCGGCGAAGCGATGCAGCCTCCGGCCCTTCACGGCCCTGGGCAAAATGCTCATGGGGCAGATGCTCGTTAAGCAGCGCAATCGCGCCCATTCCTAACAAAATAGCCGCACAAACAATCGCGGCGGGCACGGGGCCACCGGGATAATAGATTTCCGCAGCGTCAAGCGCTGGAATAATCAGCGAAAAGAATGACGCTGCCAGCATTACCCCCGCCGCAAAACCTAACGCCAAATCACGAAAGCCACGGCTAGGCGTTTTACCTAGCAGCACCGGTAGCGCACCTACCGCCGTCAACAATCCAGCAATTAAGCTGCCCAAAAACCCTAATAACAACGTATTTTCCATGGACAGCATAAACTCGGTTGGCATTCAGAAAGGCATCAAAGAGAACGACACGTTGTTGTCTAACGTGGTATCAACACGTACTTTAACGCATTAATGCCTAATGAATAAATAACGATGGTTTTCATTAGCGCGATGTCAGTAGTGCGCCTTGGGAACATTAAAAGGGGATTCTCGTGCCTCATTCCGCTACGTTCGCCGCTGCCCACTTTACCCAGCTACGCCCCCGCTTAGTAGCCTTTGCGCGCCTGCAGTTACGCGACTCTACCGCCGCTGAAGATGCTGTACAGGAGACCCTGCTCACCGCCTTTGAGAAAAGCGCCACCTTTGAAGGGCGCTCCGAGTTCGAGACCTGGGTATTTGGCATATTAAAATACAAAATTCTGGATCAACTGCGTCAACAGCGCCGTCAAGGTACTTGGCAACCGTTAGGCCTGGACTTAGATGACGACACCTTTGACCGTCTATTTCAACAGGATGGTCACTGGCAGAGCGCTGCCCGCCCCAGCCACTGGGGAGAGCCTGAGCAGGTGTTAGAAAACCAGCGTTTTTGGCAAGTATTTGATGCCTGCTTGATAGCCTTACCGGAGAATATCGCACGCGTATTTACCTTGCGTGAACTCATGGGGCTCTCCACCACAGAGGTCTGTAAGGAAACCGGCATTACTGAAACCAACTGCTGGGTCATCTTACACCGTGCGCGTTTACGGCTAAGAGAGTGCTTGGATCATGGTTGGTTAAATTAGCTGAGGGGAACCTGATATGCTTATGTGCCGCGAAGCCACGAGGTTGATGTCTTTAAAACAGGACAAAATATTAACATTGCGTGAAAAGATGGCTCTTCGCCTTCACCTATCGATGTGCCGGGATTGCCGTCACTGCGCCCGCCAATTTGATCTGTTGCACAACATTAGCGACCACCACCCCGCCTCGCGAACCTCTTCCCGCAAAACGCTAGACGATTAGCTTTTTCGGCTAAGTGCTGCAAACCACTACTCTCTCCTGCTTCGCTTCTCCGTCAGCGAACTCCTACGTACGCCCGACAAAAACATTGTATAGAGTCCACTTGATGGCCCATGCAAAAGCCAGCGCATAGGCGCTGGCTTTTCGCTTTTTACACTATTCTACTAACGCAATTAACGCAGTGGCGTCTTACGCAGGTAAGGCAGAACCGTTTCATACTCGCCATACTTCTGCTTGGCATCGGCGTCAGAAACGCTAGGCGGAATAATCACGTCCTGACCTATCGTCCAATCGGCTGGGGTGGCAACGCCGTGTTTCGTCGTGGTTTGCAATGCATCCAGGGCGCGTAGGATTTCCGCAAAGTTACGCCCTACGGTCATTGGATAGGTCATGGAAAGCTTCAACTGCTTATCCGGCCCGATAATAAACACCGAGCGCACCGTTGCGCTGTCTGCTGGCGTGCGGCCATCGGGCAGGTAGGCATCTTCCGGCAGCATGTCATACAGCTTTGACACCGTAAGACCGTCGTCGGCGATGATCGGAAAATCGACTTCGCTGCCGCTGACGGTTTGGATGTCATTGCCCCAGCGTTTGTGGTCTTCAACACCATCCACGGAAACACCGATTACTTTGGTGCCACGTTTCTTCCACTCTGCGCTCAGCTGCGCGACGGCACCGAATTCTGTCGTGCAAACCGGGGTAAAGTCTTTAGGATGCGAAAACAGGATCGCCCAGCTGTCGCCAATCCAGTCATGAAAACGAATCGGCCCTTGGCTCGTCTCCGCTTCGAAATCGGGCACGACTGCATTAATACGTAATGACATGCTTTCCTCCTTAATGGGCGTTAGACGCCCTAATAGCTTATTTGACTTTCAACACCTTCACTATAGATCATTTAGCGCTAAGACAGCGAGTCGTAGTACAACGTTCACTCGCTCTGCCAAGCGTAGTCTAACGGCGTAAAAGCCTGAATATAAATGCCTGTAAAAGCAGAACGGCGCCCCAAGGCGCCGCTTTAAATCAACAACAGAGAGCACCTTCTTTGGGATTACTCGGCTGCTTTGGCAGCTTTATCTTCCCGTTTAACCCGCTTGATCCACTGCTGTTTAGCATAGTGGCGTAGATTGGCCACATTGTCGGTCTCATCAACAATATCTTGCCCCAGAATGGTTTCGATAATGTCTTCTAACGTGATTAAACCTACAAAAGTGCCATGCTCGTCGTAGACAACCCGCATGTGCAGGTGATCTTTTAGCATAGAGGTGAATACCTGCTCGATGTTATGTGAGACGTCCACGCTGCCAATCGGATGCATCAACTCGCGCATCGTTTTGGCATCGTCAGCGTGGTACATATCTGCTTTATGCACATAACCAAAGGCCTGCTCACCGTTGCCCATCACTGGGAAGCGCGTAAACGGTGCTTTGCCATACTGCTCATCGAACGTTTTCACGGTCATGTCAGGCAAAACGGTTTCACACACCGTGCGCGGCGTCATCGCTTTGCTGACGACGATATCGTGCAAGTTGAGCATATTGATAATGGTGCGCGACTCGTCCTCGTCCAGAACCTTCTCTTCCAGGCCGACGCGGGCAAGTACTTTAATTTCATCACGCAGATCGACATCATGCTCTGACTTACCTAGCCGGCGGGTGATCTGCTCCGACATCCAGATAAAAGGCAGCAAGCCAATGATCATCGGGTTTAACAGGCGTGGCAAATACGGTGACAAGCCGCGCCAGTACGTCGCGCCTATGGTTTTAGGAATAATTTCCGACAGTATTAAAATCGCCATTGTCATTACTGCCGAAACGATGGCAATAGAGGCTTCGCCAAACACGACCGCCGCTTGAGCCCCCACAGCAGTTGCACCCACAGTATGGGCAATCGTATTGAGCGTCAAAATAGCGGCTAGGGGCCGGTCGATATTAGCCTTCAGGCGCGTAAGCGAGGCGTGCAGCTTGGGGTTGTCTTCTTTCTGCTTAGCAATATAGCTGGGTGTAATTGAAAGAAGCGCCGCTTCAAGGATGGAACATAAAAACGAGAACGCGATTGAAAGGGTAGCAATCGTGATTAGGAGGAACATGAGGGCCTAGAGTGATGGGTTGTACCCAGTTTATAGGGGCATCATAAGCGGAAGTCAATGGTTCTCTATCGTGCGCTCGCCACCACGCAAAGCCGCATTCATGGGCGCAGCGGCAACGCAGTCCCGATGGCAACGAAGATGCCGCCGCAAGTGCGATTGAAGCCGCGGCCAACACGCTTCAGCCAGTGGCGAATGCGGTTAGCCATATTGGCGAGCAGGCCTTCAACCATACATTCAATAGCCACAAAGGTGCCTGCCAGCACGAAATATTGCAGCATCAAACTGCGCTGTGGGTCGATAAACTGAGGTAGAAAAGCGCTAAAAAATAACAGTACCTTGGGGTTGGTAACCGATGCCAGCACCCCCTGGCGGTACAGATGCCACCCTCTCGCTTGGCTTGCGCTCACATCCACCTCGCCCGTAATCGGCGGCGAGCGCCATACCTGGATACCCAGCCAAATAAGATACCCCCCACCGACCCATTTCAGCACTGTTAACCACACCACCGACGACTTAAGCAGCGCACCAATGCCAAACATGCACAGGGCAATAATCAGCATAAATCCTGTGGCGCCGCCTACGATGGTAAACAGGGTTCTACGGCTGCCATGTAGCGCGCCGTGGGTCAGCGCCAGCAGGCCGTTTGGCCCAGGCGAAAGCGAAAGGCCAAGGCAGGCGATTAGGTATAAAAGCCACGTGTCCAACAGCATAGTAACGCCTCCCCCATGAAAAAATGCTTTCAATGCGCCAGCATGTCACTGTTGGTCGGCGTTTTCCATTCGTTAAAGCACGCTCAATAAAAACGCCTCCCCTTTGCTATATGTAACAAGGGGGAGGCGCCGTCTAACGACCTTTTGCTGCCACATAGCGCTTAGGCGAACACTTCAGTCCACTCACTACGCTTGGCCAGTAGGCCTTTGGCCAATTCTTTAGCGCCTTCCAGGCTGTGGCTGGCGGCCCAGCCGCACTGCATCTCGTTGCAGGCAGGTACTTCGGTGGCTTCTAGCACATCGTTCAGGGTTTGTTCGATGATAGTGATCACACCGTCGTAGTCGTCGTGGTTAATCATTGCGATGTAGAAGCCGGTTTGGCAGCCCATGGGGCTGATATCGACCACTTTATCGGTGTGATTGCGCGACAGCTCAGCCATCAAGTGCTCAAGGGAGTGCAGCGCCGGCATCTCCATATGCTCTTTATTGGGCTGGCAGATACGCAGGTCATATTTATGAATACGGTCGCCGTTCTGGCCTTCTTTAATATCGGCTAACCGAACGTACGGGGCTTTTACCTTGGTGTGATCCAGGTTAAAGCTCTCGACGTTCATCTTTTTATCGGTCATGTTGGCTCCTTTTTCACTGAAACCTTGATTCGCTTAAACCTTGGGCGCGTCAAAATTCCATGGTTCGTCGGTATAAACACACACGTTGGCATCTTCGATATCGCCATCCGGCGCTTCAACGTGCTTGGCAAAGAAGTCTTGAATCTCTTTGCGCTGACAATGGGCTTCAAACTCTTCGCGACTGGCCCAGATTTCATGAAAAACAATCGGATAACTGGTGCCCTGGGCGAAGGGGTTATCAATCTGCCGGGTTACGGTGTAGTGAATGCACGCATCTTCCCGGTGGGTGTTCGGCTCTAACGACTGAAGCGCTTTGAATACCGCTTCTTCTTTGCCAGGTTTGGGCTTAAAACCGGCAACACAGTAAATTTTTTCTGACATGGTCATCTCCTAAGTCGTTAAGCGTACGTCATTATGCGGCTTGTCGACGTAGGTTAACAACCTAGCGGATTATGCGCTCGGCCAATGCTTCTAGATCGGTAACCGTCATATCCGGCTCGACACCCCAAGGGTCGAAAGGGGCGTCGGAACTGCGCCGTATCCAGGCACTGCGTAGGCCTGCATGGGTGGCGCCAATCACATCAAAAGGGTTACTGGAAACCAACCATGTGTGCTCGGGGCGTGTCTCTAAGCGGCTACGCAAATGCGCGTACACTGCTGGGTCTGGCTTAAAGCGTTTTACCTCATCGGCGCTGATTACATCGTCCATATGGCTCTCAACGCCTGCTCGAGTGAGTAACTTGGACACGGCATCTGCTGTGCCGTTCGAAAACGCCACGCAGCGTATGCCTGCTTCGCGAAGCTGATCGAGCGCAGGCACTACATCGTCAAACGCGGGCAGCTCAGCATACACCGCCATCAGATGATCTTGGTCATTATCCGAAAGCCCGGTTTGCAGTGCGCGGTCAATAAAAACCAGCGCTTCGCGGGTGCACTCCGAGAACGGCACGTAAGCCCCCATCAGGCCGTGGCGAAAGCTGTACTCAAGCTGCTTATCGCGCCAGCGGCGAGCAAATTCGCCAGCTTTGGAAGCATCCGTTAGGCGATGTTCGAGCTCAACGGTAACGCCTTGGGTATCGATCAGCGTACCGTATACATCGAAGGCTAAGACCGGTTGCATCGTTGGCTACTCCTTAACTTTCAATTGATTGTGACCTGAGTTCAGCTTATATCTTTAGCATAGACGACACCTTCAATAACAAAAGCGCCGCTGCACAGGCAGCGGCGCTCAGAAGACTACGACACTCGGTCAGACCGTAAACGCGGCCTCTTTTTCACCGCTTTTCAGGTCGCCAGAGCGCGTAAGCTCATCGGTAACCCGGTCAATGGCGCGCTTGGCGCGGCCAATCATCTCGTCCACTTCACCACGATTAATGGTCAGCGGCGGCGCAAAGCCGAGAATATCGCCTTGCGGCATGGCCCGGGCAATCAGGTTCTCTTCCATGGCGGCAGCCGCCACGCGAGGGCCGACTTTAAGCGCTGGGTCGAAGTGCAGGCGCTGCTTGGCATCCGGAGAGAACTCCAGTGCCGCCATCAGGCCTACACCACGAACGTCGCCCAGCAGCGGATGACCTTCGAAATTGGCTTTTAGCTGCTGCTGGAAGTAAGCACCGGTTTCCGACGCGTTACCCACCAGGTTTTCACGCTCGATGATATCCAGGTTGGCAAGCCCTGCCGCACAGCCCAGAGCGTGGCCAGAGTAGGTCCAGCCGTGGCCGATGGGGCCATACTCACCGGTGCCCTGCTCCAGCACCTGCCACACCTTCTCGCCAACAATCACGCCGGAGAGCGGCTGGTAGGCGCTAGTTAAGCCCTTGGCGATGGTGACCAGGTCAGGCTTCATATTGTAGTGGTGGCTACCGAAGTCAGAGCCGGTACGGCCAAAGCCACAGACCACTTCATCGGCAATCAGCAGCACGTCATACTTCGCCAGCACGCTTTGAATGGCATCCCAGTAGCCTTCCGGCGGCGGTACGATACCGCCAGTACCCAGTACCGGCTCACCGATAAAGGCGGCCACGGTATCCGGGCCTTCTTCCAGAATCATCGCTTCCAGTTTCTCAGCGCAATACGCAGAGAACTCCAGCTCGGTCATGCCGTGCTGTTCGGCGGCACGCAGGTAGTAATGCGGCGCTTCGGTATGGCGAATGGTATCGATGGGCAGATCGAAGTGGTCGTGGAATGCTTTCAGGCCGGTCAGCGAGCCCGAGGCAATGCCCGAACCATGGTAACCACGCATACGTGAGATAACCTTTTTCTTCTGCGGACGGCCCAGCACGTTGTTGTAGTAGCGTACGATCTTGAGCTGGGTTTCGTTGGCATCAGAACCCGACATGCCGTAGTAAACCTTGGACATATTCATCCCGGCGATTTTTAGAATACGCTCGGAAAGCTCGATCTGCGGCTCGTTGGAGTGACCTACGTAGGTATGGTAGTAAGAGAGTTCAAGTGCCTGCTTATAGATCGCCTCGGCGACTTCGGTGCGCCCGTAGCCGATGTTGACGCAGTAAAGCCCGGCAAAGCCGTCGATAAATTCGCGGCCGTCCTTATCCACGATATTGATGCCTTTGCCGCCGGTAATCACGCGGCCCGGCGCATCGCCATGGGCGAAATCGCGCAAGTGGGTAGAGGCGTGGAAAGTGACTTTACGGTCGCGTTCGATCAAATCCTGATGCAAGCTCATAGTGTTCTCTCTGTACGGTAAACCTCCCCAGTCAGCGGGGAGGTGCTTTATTCATTAATGATGAACTTATTTTTAGGCACCTAACGGTGCCTTCGCCCGGCCGAGCCGGCCTCCCACAAGGCCAACTCAAGTTCCCGGACTTAACTACCCGATACTGAGCCCAGCGCGCCCAGGCAGTAATACTTCGTTTCCAGGTATTCATCGATACCCGTGGCACCGCCTTCACGGCCAAGGCCAGACTGCTTCACGCCACCAAAGGGAACCGGCGGGCCGGTCATCTTAACCGAGTTAACGCTGACCATGCCGTACTCCAGGGCGCGCATCAGCTTCCAGATGCGGCGAATATCGTGGGTGTAGATATACGCCGCCAGGCCGTACTCAGTGTCGTTGGCCATTTCAATCACTTCGTCGTCGGTGCTATAGGCGGTGATCCCGGCCACAGGCGCGAAGTTCTCTTCCCGCCACACTTTCATCTGCGCCGTCACGCCGGTCAGCATCACCGGCATAAAGAAATTTTCCCCCGGTGCCTGGCTTTGATCACCACCCACCATCTTGGCGCCTTTGGAAATGGCGTCATCGACAATCGCGGCCGCCTTTTCTACCGCCTGACGGTGAATCAACGGGCCAAGATCTATCTCACTGTGGAGGCCATTGCCCACGGTAAGCGCCGCCATACGCTCGCTGAAATGCTCTACGAATTCATCGTGGATAGATTCATGCACCAGAATGCGATTGGCAGCCAGACAGTCCTGCCCAGCGGTTTGGAACTTGGCGTCAATGGCCGCAAAGGCCGCCTCTTTGGGATCCATATCGGGCCCAACAATAAACGGCGCATTGCCCCCCAACTCCAGGGAGAGCCGCTTGACGGTATTAGCGCTCTGCTCAATCAGCAGACGGCCCACGCGGGTGGAACCGGTGAACGACAACGCCCGAATACGCGATTCGGCGCAGAGAATCTTTGAGACTTCCGCAGGATCGCCCAGCACCACATTGAAAATCCCCGCGGGAATCCCAGCACGCTCGGCCAGCTCCGCCAGCGCCAACGCCGAGAAGGGCGTTTCATTGGCGGGTTTGACGATCACCGGGCAGCCCGCTGCCAGCGCCGCCGCAGCTTTGCGGGTAATCATCGCCAACGGAAAGTTCCATGGCGTAATCATCGCCGCGATTCCCACCGGCTCTTTAATGGTACCAAGTGATGCGTTGGGAATATGGCTGGGGATGGTTTCGCCATAGGTACGCTTACCCTCTTCGGCGAACCAGCGCACGAAACTGGCACCGTACTGCACCTCCCCACGGGCATCGGGCAGCGGCTTACCCTGCTCCAGCGTCATGATGGTCGCAAGGTCTTCACGGTTGGCTTGAATCAGGTCATACCAGGCCAGCAGGCGCTCGCAGCGCTCATCGGCGCGTAGCGCCCGCCACTGTACAAAAGCGGCTTCAGCGGCATCTACAGCGGCGGTTATCTGCTCGGCTTCCAGCAACGGGATATGACCAATGGCTTCATTGGTAGCGGGGTCATAGACAGCCTCTTCGCGACCGCCTTCCCCGTGAGTCCACTTACCGTTCACGTAGGCGTACTGCCGGAACAGACGCGGATCTTCCAGGCGCTTGGCGAGCGTGGTCGATAGTGTGGTCATGGGAACCTCCCCCTCAAATGCAGTCTGGCTAACCGAGCGCTGCAGTCACTGTGTGGCATTGTCAGCAAGCGCTGATTAGCCTTGCCGTCGAATGCCCACAGGTTAACGGAGAGGAGCCACGAAGTGTTTTTGAAAACCGAGACTTATCACGCGACTTTTTTTGTCAGAGAGCGTTTGGCAGTGCTTTTTTTTGGTGGGCTTACGATAGGGGGCCAAAACTACATTAAAGAATGTCGTCGGTATCAATGCCTATAGGAACGCGCTTGACGGTTTTGGTCACGATATAGGTGAAGTAGCGCTCGATACCGGCTTCAGAGACCAGCCACTTATCCATCAAACGCTGGTAGCTATCGATGGTGCGCGCTTCAAACTTCACTAAGTAATCCACCCCACCGCCCACCGCCACGCACTCGGTAACTTCCGGGGTTTGCATCACTAGCGTTTCAAAACGAGTGAAGCTTTCAGCGTTGTGTTGCTTGAGCTCAATCTGCACCCAGACAGGATTGCGCGGCACCAACACGTCCGCATTGATGCGCGCGGTATACCCTTCAATGATGCCAGCCTTTTCCAGGCGCTTTACCCGCTCCCAGCAGGGGCTGACCGAGAGGTTGATCGCCTCGGCCAGCTTCGACTTGGTGATTCGCCCATCGCGGGAGAGGATATCGAGAATTTTCAGATCGTAACGGTCAAGTTTCATCATGCCGAGGATTACGCCTCCAGGCGTTCAACAACATCGGCAATCACCGCCAGGGTATCCCCCATATTGATCAGTGAGGGGGCACGGCGAGCCATTAGAATGCCGTCGCGCTCTGCTTTGTAAGCAACCGGGTCGGTGCCACTGCGGGTCATGTCGTACACGTAGGCGATGGTTTGGCCTTTTTTCACTTCGTCGCCTAGCGCTACCAACAGCTCTAACACGCCCGAGTGCTGGCTCTGCACGTAGCAACTGGCGTCGGGCATATCGAGATACAGCTGCCCACCTGTGGGCATTTCCACTTCGCCTTCTACAAGGCCGTAGTGAATCAGGAAATTGCGCACGCCGCGCTCGGCAATGGCAATGCTTTGTGGGGTGGAAGTACCGCCGCCGCCAAGCTCGGTGGCCACAAAGACTTTGCCCTGGCGCTCGCAGGCAGTGTCGAAGAGTTTTTCCGCATCCAGCTCAAACATCACCATGGCATAGGGGGCGCCGAACGCTTTGGCACCTTCCAGAGCGGCCTGCTGCTGCTCTTTATTATCCAGCACGTGAGACGCGCCGAAGGGCAGAATATCCAGCGTGCGGCCGCCCGAGTGAAGGTCGAGCACCACGTCCGCCATGGGTACCAACACACGGGTGAAGTAGTCGGCAATTTGCGGTGTGACGCTGCCATTGGGGTCGCCGGGAAAGCTGCGGTTGAGGTTGCCCTTGTCCATCGGAGAGGTACGCTTGCCTGCCATAACCGCTGGAGTATTCATGCACGGCACGATAATCACCCGCCCTGTCACGTCCTCTGCCTTCAGCGTTGAAGAGAGTTTCAGTAGCGAGGTGATGCCCTCATATTCATCGCCGTGGTTGCCGCCGGTCAGCAGTGCCGTGGGGCCTTCGCCGTTTTTTACCACGGTCACAGGAATCATCACCGCGCCCCAGGCAGACTCATCGGTAGAGATCGGTAGCTTTAAAAAGCCGTGCTGCACGCCATCGGCATCAAAATCAACGGTGGCGGAAATGGGACTTGGTCGCATCGTCGTCATGAAAAAATTCCTTTATGTTACGGGCAGCTATATCAGCACTACTTCACAAACAGCTGGCGCGGGAAATTGGCCAGCGTCTCACAGCCATCGTCGGTAATCAGAATGCTTTCGGTAATTTCCAGACCCCAGTCATCGACCCATAGCCCAGGCATGAAGTGGAACGTCATGCCTGGCTGGAGAATGGTTTCATCCGAGGGGCGCAGACTCATGGTGCGCTCGCCCCAGTCGGGCGGATAGGAGATACCGATAGGGTAACCACAGCGGGCGCCGCCACGGTCAAAACCGTATTTATCCATCGCCGCACCCAGTGCCATGGCGATATCCGCCGTACGGTTACCAGGTTTGGCCACTGCCAAACCATTTTCGATGCCTTCTAGCAGAGCTGATTCCGCGCGAATAAAATCCGTCGGCGGTGTGCCCAGAAATACGGTGCGCGACATCGGCGCATGATAGCGTTTAAACACCCCGGCAATCTCAAAGAAAGTACCTTCACCTTTGCGGAACGGCGTGTCGTCCCAGGTTAGGTGTGGCGCGGCGGCGTCTTTACCAGTAGGCAGCATGGGCACTATGGCGGGATAGTCGCCGCCAAATACTTTGCCGTTCTCATCCACAAAACCTTCGATGCCAACGCGGTAAATCTCTGACACCAGCTTGCTCTTGGGCAAGCCAGGCTCAATCACTTCAAGAATACGCGTATGCATGCCTTCCACAATCTTGGCGGCAATGCGCATATAGGCCACTTCTTGCGGCGATTTGATCGCCCGGCACCAGTTAACCAGCGCATTGGCATCCATAAAACGCGCATGGGGGAGTTCGCGCAGTAGGCTTAGATAGGCCTTGGCGGAGAAGTAGTAGTTATCCATCTCCATACCCACCACCCCCAGATGCCAGCCGCGATCCGGCATGATCGACTGAGCCAGATACTCCATCGGGTGCATGTCCGGATTCTGTACGTAGTAATCTGGATAGTAGGTAATGTTTTCGGGATCGATCCAACAGGTGAGCAGAGCACCGTTGGCATCCATGCGCCGCCCGAACCATACCGGCTCGCCTTCAAGGCCCACCAGCACACACTGATGCACATAAAACGACCAACCGTCGTAGCCGGTCAGCCAAGCCATATTGGAAGGGTCACTGACGATCAGTACGTCAATACCACGACTGGCCATTTCAGCACGCACTTTCCACAGGCGGTTAGCGTACTCTTCGCGCGTGAAAGGCAGGGAAACCTGAGTCATCGGGCAACTCGCCATTAAAGATCACCAAGAACCAGCGCACTGCCTACGATAGGCACGCAACGCTGGGCCACAGGATCGACCTGGCCACCACCGATCAGGCGTCGGGGTTGCATCTGCCGCGCTTGCAGCAGGCCCGCCAATGTCGTCTTAAGCCGATACTAGCACCGACCCTTGGTTAGCGGTCAAAGGCTTTATGACAAAAAGTGCATACGGCATCGTTATTTGCACTATGCGAGCTTGCAACGGCCCCTATCGCTCACCATGATAACCTGCATTGGAAACACGTTTAGCGAGAGGAAACGAAATGAAAATTGTCGTGCATATTGATGAGGCGGCACAGTGGCAAGCGGCGCTTGCGGAAGCGTTGCCCCAAGCCACTGTACTCACCAGCGAGGCACCAGCGGATGAGCGTAAAGATGCTGACTATCTCGCCATCTGGAAAGCCCCCGCCCATTTACTGCAAGAGCAGACCCAGCTCAAAGGCATCATCAATTTAGGCGCAGGGGTGGATTATCTGCTGAAAACCCCAGGCCTACCCAACGACGTGCCAATTGTAAAATTACGCGATGCGGGCATGGGAGAGCTGATGGCCGATTACGCCCTCTATGGCGTACTGCACTTTTACCGCAGCATGGATCGTTACTCAGAGCAGCAGCAAAGCGCCACTTGGGCGCCGCAAGAGGTGGTGGAAAAATCCCAGTGGCCGGTGGGTGTATTAGGCCTGGGCGCTATTGGCAGCTTTGTGGCCAGCGCCTTGGAGCAAGCAGGTTTCCCAGTACTGGGTTGGAGCCGCTCCCCCAAGCAGATCCGTGGTGTGCACTGCTTTCATGGCGACGATGGATTAAGCGAACTGCTCGGCCAAGTGCAGAGCCTGATCACCATTTTGCCCGATACGGCCGCCACTCAACATATTCTCAACGCCGAGCGGCTGGCCCAGCTGCCCCAAGGGGCTAGTGTGATTAATCCTGGCCGAGGTAGTTTGATTGATGAGCAGGCGCTATTGGAAGCACTGGGTAGCGGTCGCCAGCCGGGGCACCTGCGGGGTGCGCTATTGGATGTATTCCAGGAAGAGCCGCTGCCCGCTGACAACCCGCTCTGGCAGCATCCTAAGGTAATCGTCACACCCCATATGGCGGCACCTACTCCGCTGAATGATGCCATCGACCAAGTGATCGCCTACTTGCATGCCTTTGAATCGGGTGAAAAACTCTCCACCATCAACCCGGAGGCAGGTTACTGACGCCCCCCACCCAGGCTATACTGGCGCACTGGGAACCAAGCAGTGGCTAAAGGCTCTTAGGAAGATACCCTTTATGGAGGAAAGGCCCTTGGTCAATGTTTTCGCACGACTACCTGGCCGCGCGCTCAGGTGTGTGGGGTTGGGTTTTGCTATTTCCTGCTCAAGTGGCATGGCATTAGCAACTGAGACATTCAAAGAGCCGCAGCCCTTTGAACCCCCCCAGCCCTTTGAAGCACAGTACCGGCTTGAGGTTCGCGGTTGGCCTGGGGCTACCATTACCCATCGCCTCTCTAACGAAGGGAATCACTGGTTAAGCGATATGCGCTTTTCAATCACCGTGGCGCGCGGCCAGGAGTTCAGCCGTTTTTCGCTCAATGGCAATGACACCAACGCTCTGCTCTTTAGCAGCAGCTATTCGGTGCTGGGCGTGGGTGATAGCTATCAACTGAACGAAGGTGAGATCCCCACTTTAGATCGCCAAGCGGCGCTATTTGATCTCTCCCGCCGGGCGGGACACGAAAACTGTACACAGAGTACGCCCTGCGCGATTGAGTTTGTCGATCAAAAAGGCCGCGATGAGCACTTTCAATATTATGTTACCGCCCCAGGCAGCATTGAGGTTCCCGCAGGAGAGTTTGAAGCACTGAACGTATCGCTCATCGATATCGAGAAGCCCGACCGCCTGCTAACCATTAGCTTTCACCCTGACTGGCCCGGGCTGATTCTTTCTGCGGTGTATCGAAAAGAGGGTCGCCGCGAAACGCAGCTGACATTAACTAACTTCAACCCAAACGGTGGCGCGACGCCCTAAATGTTTTCCGGTTTATTGATTGTTCTACTACCGCTTTTTCTTGGCTATCTGGTTCGCGTCCGTTCCATACAGTTACAGAATCTGATCAACCGAGCGGTTAATGGCTCGGTTTACCTGATTCTGCTATTCATGGGCATAAGCCTTGCCGGGCTTGAAAACCTGACTAGCCAGCTTTCGCGCCTGGGTGGCAACGCCTTGCTGTTATTTAGCATTACCACGCTATTTAACTTAGCAGCACTATGGTGGCTATCGCGCCGTTTAACGCTTAAGGCCGGTAGCTCACCGGTGGTGAAAAATGCTCCGACCAGTAAGCTGGCGGCCATGCAGGGTTCGCTTTTATTGGTCGCAGTGGTGGCAGGGGGCGTTATCGCTGGCCTGCTGCTGGGGCCACTCCTGGGTGATAGGCTTTTCAACAGCGCAGATTTACTGGCCGAATGGGTACTCTACCTGCTGCTGGCACTGATTGGCTGCCAGCTGCGTAACTCCGGCATGCCACTCAGGCAGATCTTACTTAACCGCATGGGGCTGGCGATTGCGGTGACGCTAGCAATAAGTTCGCTGCTGGCAGGCTTGGCTGCCGCCCCGCTGCTCTCATTAAGCTGGAACGAAGGCCTGGCGATGGCGTCAGGCTTTGGCTGGTACTCTCTTTCGGCCATCTTGATCGGCGACCAGCTAGGCCCACTGATGGGCGGTGTGGCGTTCTTCAACGACCTGACCCGGGAGCTGCTGGCGTTTATATTGATTCCACTGGTGATTCACCGCCATACCGCACTGGCGATTGGTTACGGCGGCGCCACCTCCATGGATTTCACCCTGCCCGTCATTCAGCAGCACGGCGGTGTGGCCTGCGTACCCATTGCCGTGGTCAGCGGGTTTATCCTTTCACTGCTCTCCCCGCCGCTAATTCTGTTCTTTCTTTCGCTGTCAGGTTAGCGGTGACGGGCGCTCATTGGTTAGGATAAGTGGCATTGCTGGAGATATAAAAACTCTTAACCCCCAGGATGCCCACTCCCCATGCTCAACGGAATTTGGTTAAGCTTCTTTATCGCTGCCTTCGCGGCCTCACTCTGGCAGTGGTTGGTTGGCGGCGATAGCGAGGTATTTGCCCGCTTGGTGCAGTCGCTGTTCGACATGGCGGAAGTGAGCGTTGATATTATCCTGGTGCTGCTGGGCACCATGACGCTGTGGCTGGGGTTTCTTTCGATTGCCGAAAAGGCAGGCTTGATTCGCCTGCTTGGACGGGTGCTCGACCCGCTGTTCTGCCGCTTGATGCCAGAAGTTCCCCGCGGCCACCCTGCTATGGGGCTAATCAGTATGAACTTCGCGGCGAACATCCTGGGTCTGGATAACGCCGCTACGCCGATTGGCATCAAGGCGATGCACTCGCTGCAGAGCCTTAACCCCAGCAGTGAGACCGCCAGCAACGCACAAATTTTGTTTCTGGTGCTCAATACCTCTTCTCTCACGCTATTGCCGGTAACGATTTTTATGTATCGCGCCCAGCAAGGCGCCGCCGACCCCACGCTGGTCTTTTTACCTATTTTACTAGCGACAACCGCCTCCAGCCTGGCAGGGCTTTTGGCGGTGGCACTGATGCAGCGCTTAAAACTTTGGCAGCCCGTGGTGCTAGCCTATTTAGCGATTGCTGCACTTGCGTTGGGGCTACTGATCACCACGCTGGCAGGCATGTCCGCCCAGGCGCTAGCCGCGGCCTCTACGCTAGTCGGTAACCTGACGCTATTTAGCATCGTGATGATGTTTTTAGTGGTCGGGGCGTTACGTGGGGTGAGGGTGTACGACGCCTTTATTGAAGGCGCAAAAGAGGGGCTGAGCTTTACCATCACGTTGCTGCCTTACTTGATCGCCATGCTGGTGGCGGTCGGCGTACTGCGCGCCAGCGGCGTTTTAGACGCTGGCTTAGGCGGTATCCGCTGGATAGTAGAAGGCTTTGGCTGGGACACCCGCTTTGTCGATGCTCTCCCCACCGCCTTTGTGAAACCGCTTTCTGGCAGCGGCGCCCGCGCCATGATGATCGAAACCATGGATACTTTCGGCGTAGACAGCTTCGCCGGGCTACTCGCGGCCACTATGCAAGGTAGCACTGAAACCACCTTCTATGTGCTGGCTGTCTACTTTGGCGCCGTGGGTATCACTCGCATTCGCCACGGGTTGGGCTGTGCGTTGGTCGCCGATGTGGCGGGAGTAACCACTGCGATTGCGGTGTGTTACTGGTTTTTTGGATAGCTGGTGTTAGCTGGCTTTCGTTCACTGGGCTCAGCGTCTACCTTTCAGGGGAGCCGCATTAAGGTCTACAGGCAGTAGATCAGGAGCCATCGCTAAGCAGTAGAAATGCGTTTAAACATTCGTTGCTCCCGAGTGTTTACCGCTCAAGGACGATAGGTGAAATATGGCAGGCGCAAGCAGTTTATTGATAGCGCTGGCGGCCTTCTGCTGGGGGATATCTGGGGGAATCGCAGGCATTTTGTTAGACGACGGCTGGGATGCAGCCGTCGTGTCATTTTATCGAGGGTTTATAGGGCTTCTCTTCGCACTTGGGTGGCTGCTGCTTCAACGTCGGCATAGCGGCCTAAACAGCAAGCGGCTTTGGTTCTGGTCAGTGGTTGCAGGCCTGGGCGTCGCTGGCAATTTTACGTTCTATTTTCTTAGTATTGAGTATGGCAACGTTGCGGTCGCTGCCACCCTGATGTACTGCGCCCCTGTTTTTGTCTACCTCGTCTCATTTTCCCTCAAACTAGAGCGCCCCACCGCTGCCAAGTGGCTGGCCATTGCGCTGGTCATGGTGGGTATTGTGCTGTTAACCAAGCTGTATGCCATCAGCGCCAGTGGTCTCTCGTTAATTGGCGTAGGCACCGGGCTGCTTGCCGGGCTCTCTTATGCAGCGTTCATTTTTGGTTTCAAGTATGCCGCGCCCCATGGCAGTCCTCAGGCAATTCTTTCGGTCGCCTTCACCGTGCTAGCCATCGCACTGCTGTTTCCAACGGACATTAACCAGGCTGTCAGCGTTATCAGCGCTCCGGAGCTGCCGCTGTTTGTGGCGCTGGGCATTCTCGGCGCTGGACTATCTTTTCTGCTGTACGTGGTAGGTATCAAGCATGCGGCACCTGCGCTAGCCTCCATGGTTGCCATGGTCGAGCCGATTACCGCCACCCTGTTTGGTGTAGCGGTGTTAAACGAAAGCCTGGGCGTTATTCAAATGGTCGGTATGGGGATCATCTTGCTAACCGTCACCGCGCTGAGCGTTTCTTCCCGCTGATAAGCTTAACGGCTACACTCACCGCGCATGGGCGCACTCAATGCCTTGCTCAGCATTGACCCCACCAGCCCTTGCCCAATGAGTACGGTGAGCTTTGCGATGGCGGCTTCCAGAGTGATATCGCTGCCGGCAATCACGCCCGCTTGATTGAGTGCAGCACCGCTGGCGTAGGCGCCCTGCACTACCTCACCTTGGGCACACTGGGTGACGTTAAGCAGCGCTACGCCTCTCTCGCTGGCCGCCTTCAAGGCGTCAAGCAGCTCGCCTTCAAAGCTCAGCGGGTTGCCAACCCCGTAGCTATAAAGCACCAGCCCTTTTAGCGTTTTATCCGCCAGCAACGCCTTTGCGCGGCGCAGCGACATTCCTGGATGCAGCGGCAGTACCGCCACCGCCTCGTCGTCCACCTCAATAGGTACAAAGTTGGGTATACCGCTTAGCAGCGCCGAAGGTTGGGGAAAACTAATGCCAATACCAAGCTCGGCAAGCCAGGGGAAGTTGGGTGAGTCGAAGGCATCCAAGCCTTGAGTGCGCACCTTGCGGGCTCGGTTACCGCGCAACAGCCGGTCGTGAAACACCAGGCTTACTTCACAAGGTGTTGCGGGGTGAGCCGCAAGCTGCAGCGCGCTGAACACATTATTCAGCGCATCGCTTCTTGGCTCACCCAGTGGAATTTGGGAGCCGGTGAAGATCACCGGCTTATTCAACGCACCGAGCATAAACGAAAGCGCCGCGGCGCTGTACGCCATGGTATCGGTGCCATGGAGTATCACAAACGCTTCATAGCACGACCAGTGGATTTCCAGCTGTGCCACCAAACGGTTCCAGGCCTCTGGCATTAGCTCGGCGCTATCAATCAACGGCTGCATTTCCAGCACATCAAACGCTGGCAGCCGGTAAAGATCGTCCAATGCCAAATACGCCGCTAGGCGTTCGGCCAGCCCCGCGCAAGGTATATAACCCTGTGACGATGGTTGCATACCAATAGTCCCACCGGTATAGAGCATCAGTACGCGGGGCATGGTCACTCCTTTCCTAATCAGTACAGTCGTCTAAATAAATACTTACTTCGCAGGCGCGCCTTCCAGGCGCTGCTTTAACGCTTCGGCCTCTTCAGGCTCTAGCTCCCAGGCTTTTGGATCCAGGTCAAGATCCGGATGCTGGTTAGCGTCAAAAATCGGCTGTTTGATGCCCTGCCGACGCTGACCATCGAAGTCTTTCAAAATGCGCAGGCCGCACTTAAACAGCATGATCAGCGCAATCAGGTTGACCACTGCGAGCAGCCCCATGGTGACATCAGCAAAGCCGAACACGGTGCCCAAATCAGTGGTCGCGCCCCAGCAAACCAACAGCACGATGGCAACGCGGAAGGCGTTAAACAGGTTCTGGTTGTCGCGGCTAAAGAAGTTGAGGCTGTTCTCACCCAAGTAGTAGTTGTAGAGAATGGTGCTAAACGCAAACAGCAACAGTGCCAAACTGACAAAAGTGCGGCCCCATTCGCCCACATGGTCGGCCAGCGCTGCCTGGGTCAGGGCGATGCCTTCAACACCAGCACCTACGGTCGGGTCATAAGCACCGCTGAGCAGAATCACAAACGCCGTGGCGGAACAGATAATCACGGTATCGATAAATACCGAAAACGCCTGCACGATGCCCTGGTTGGCAGGGTGCGGCACATAGGCCACCGCCGCGACGTTTGGCGCACTACCCAAGCCCGCTTCATTAGAGAACAGGCCACGCTTCAGGCCCATCATAATTGCCGCGCCAATACCGCCACCAATCAGTGGTTCAAGGCCGAAAGCGCTCTTTACAATCAGCACAATCACGCCAGGTATTTCCGTAATATTCATGGCGATGACCAGCAGCGCAATGGCGATATAGCTCACCGCCATAAAGGGCACCAAAACCTCGGAAATACGTGCAATACGCTTAATACCGCCGAAAATAATCAGCCCTACCAACATCGCCAGAGCAATGCCGCTATACAACACCGGTACGCCAAAAGCATCGCCGAAAGAGGTTGCCACCGCATAGGATTGCAGTGCGGTAAAGGCAAAACCGAAGGTCAACAGCAGCAGAACCGAGTAGAACGCTGCCAGCCAGCGCCACTGCTTACCCAGCCCTTTAACAATGTAGTACGCGGGGCCGCCGCGATAGGTGCCGTCACCTTCGGCTTCTTTATAGGTCTGTGCCAGGGTGCATTCCAAAAAGCTGGTGGCCATACCCATTAAGCCCACCAACCACATCCAAAAAATCGCCCCTGGGCCACCCAAGGTAATCGCAACCGCTACGCCGGCGATGTTGCCACCACCAACGCGCCCAGCCACTGAGAGCACCAGCGCCTGAAACGAGCTTAAATGGCCGTGTTTATTGCGCTTAAAGGCTTGGCCGGAACCGAGGATGCGAAACATCTCACCGAAATAACGAAACTGCACAAAGCGGGACGCAACGGTAAAACCGATGCCAACGCCCACCAGCAGCACTAGTAGAACCTTCCCCCACAGGAGGTCATTGAGCATATCGAGCATGTGATTCTCTCCGCGTTTTTGTATTAGCGTTATGTTTGAATTCGCGTCGTTTGTTATCGCGCTTGTGGAATTCGCGCCGCGGAGAACGTTTTACCAAGTGTGGGGCAGGATTAAATTTGGCGCAGCGGTGCAGTTGTGTGCACTCGCTGCATCAGTGGGTGCACCATAGTGCATCAGGCAAGCCGTCAGACCTTCTCGGCAATGCGGTGGGCTAACTTATGGATAAAGGGGCCGCTGATAAACGCAATGATCCCAGCGGCTGGCCAGGCAAGAAACCAAGCGTGCATCCAGATGCCAACAAAATCAGCATGCATGCCGATATTCACGTAGGTCACCCAGGCAGACATAATTAGCGATAGCGTAAACGACATGAGAATAGCGAAGATAATTCTATGTTTCATGAGAGTACCTAAGGATGATGTATAAGTGCAGGTAGATTAACAAACATCTATAACGGTAATATATGCCAATATATGAGAATCAATTTTACAGAATTGCAAAATGCGAAAACCCTCGTTAGATGACCTAAATATCTTTATCGTGGCCGCTAATCAACGCAGTCTCACGGCTGCGGCGGCATCGTTGAAGATGACTATTGCCACCGTGTCGAGGCGTATAAGCGCATTAGAAGCCACGCTAGGCGTTGAGTTGCTCTATCGCTCAACCAAGGGGTTGACGTTGACGCCTCACGGCGAATCCTACTACCGCGAATGTGAGGAATTGGTGCTCGCACTAGATCAGCGCATTTTGGATCTGGATCAAACGCTGCATAGCCTAAGCGGGCCGTTGAAAATTATGGCGCCGGTCAATTTGGGCAGCGGGCCGCTAGATGCATTTTGGCGTCACTTTATCCATCGCTACCCTGAGATTTCGCTGACCATCGAGCTGGACAACAACGTAGCCGACATTCGCGGCCAACAAGCGGATATTGCACTACGCTCTGGGCCACAAAAAGACGATACGCTGATCCAGAAATACCTGGGCTATATAGAGATCATATTGGTGGCATCACCCACCATGATGCATCCTCTTCCCAGTAAGATTGATGAGTTAGAAGCGTGCCCCAGCGTGGCCGCCAAAATGTTTAGCGACTGGCATCTCACGCACAGGGAAGGCAGTCAGTACACTTGCCGCAAAAGCCATTTTCACATCAGTAACGACATGAGTATTGTGCTGAATCTCACCCAATCGGGCGCCGGCGTTTCCTTGATGCCTACCAGCATGGTGGCCAACAGCCTACAAACGGGGGAGTTAATCCGAGTACTGCCTGAGTGGCAGGGGCTCAACAGGGAAATTTTCCTGGTATGGCCCTACCGGCGAAGCCTTTCAGCGCGGGCCAAGCTGTTTCGCAGCGAGTTAATCGAATTCCTCAGTCACCAATCCTGGTTCCACTCTGCTGATTAGACCGACTGTACGGAGCAAACTGGCTTCTCTACTGGCGCCGTAACGCCAGCAGTTAACGATCATCATTTTTGGATAATGCTTAGATGCCCGCTTTTGCCGCCCGAGCAGCGTGGAGCTTTTTATAGCTTTCAATCAAGCGCTGGTGGCGCTCTAGGCCTTCTAACTGCATGTTAGTGGGCGTTAGGCCGTGGAAACGCACCTCGCCACTCACTGAACCAACCACCGCCACCATGGTGGCTTCGCCGAACATGCGCTGGAAGTTATGCAGATAATCTTCAAGCGCCAGCTCGTCATCCAACACAATTTCCAGCACCGCGTTCACCGCCTGGTAGAACAGGCCGCGCTCGACGGTATTGTCGTTGTACTGCAGGAACATCTGAACACAGTCCAGCGCTTCTTCGTGACGGCCAAGCGCCAGGTAGACCAACAGCTTCAGTTCCAGAATCGTCAGCTGTCCCCACTCGGTGTTTTCATCAAACTCAATACCAATCAGCGTAATGATATCGGCGTGGTCATCCATCTGGCTCTCTTCCAGCCGCTCGACTAGGTCGGTGAGTTGATCGTCATCCAGGTGGTGCAGATTGAGAATATCTTCACGGTAATCCAACGCCTTATTGGTGTTATCCCAGATCAAGTCCTCGATGGGATATACCTCCGAGTAGCCCGGCACCAGAATACGGCACACCGGTGCGCCCAAGTCTTCGTGTACCGCCATGTACACTTCGGCATCTAGCTCTTCAAAGATACCAAACAGCGTGTCGGCCTCTTCTTGGTTGCTGCCGGAGAAATCCCACTCACTGAATTCAAAATCGGGCTTGGCGCTAAAGAAGCGCCAGGAGACCACACCTACCGAGTCGATAAAGTGCTCAACGAAGTTATTGGGCTCGGAAACCGTCTGCGAATTAAACGTCGGTAGCGGCAGATCGTTCAGGCCTTCGAAACTGCGGCCCTGCAACAGCTCGGTCAGGCTGCGCTCCAGCGCCACTTCAAAGCTTGGATGGGCGCCAAAGGAGGCAAACACGCCGCCGGTGCGCGGGTTCATCAAGGTGACGCACATCACCGGGAACTGCCCGCCCATGGAGGCATCTTTGACCAACACTGGGAACCCCTGGGCTTCCAGAGCGTTAATACCCTCTACTATGCTTGGGTACTTTGCTAACACTTCCTGCGGTACATCCGGCAGGGTTAGCTCCTGCTCAAGGATTTCACGCTTCACTGCCCGTTCGAAAATTTCCGACAGACACTGCACCTGGGCTTCCACCAGAGTGTTGCCCGCACTCATGCCGTTACTCAGGAACAGGTTTTCGATCAAATTGGAGGGGAAATAGATCGTTTCACCGTCGCTTTGGCGCACAAACGGCAGTGAGACAATGCCCCGGTCTTCGCGGCCAGAGTTGGTATCAATCAGATTCGAGCCGCACAGCTCGCCTTCGGGGTTGTAGATATCAAGGCAGTGTTCATCGAGAATCCCTTCGGGGAGCTCGTCATTCGGCCCTGGCTTGAACCACTTCTCATTGGGGTAGTGAACAAAGGCGCTGCCCGCCATCTCTTCGCCAAAGAACTGGTCGTTATAGAAGAAGTTGCAGCTCAGACGTTCGATAAACTCGCCCAACGCCGAACACAGCGCACTCTCTTTGGTCGCGCCTTTGCCGTTGGTAAAGCACATGGGGGAGGCCGCATCGCGAATATGCAGTGACCAAACATGAGGCACGATATTACGCCAGGAGGCGATTTCGATCTTCATGCCTAGGTTGGCCAGTATCGCGCTCATATTGGCAATGGTCTGCTCCAGCGGCAGGTCTTTACCCTCGATGTAGGTACTGCCGCCTTCCGGTGCGCCCATCAGCAGCGCCTGGGCGTCCTCGTCGATGTTTTCTACCGTCTCGATCTGGAAATCAGGGCCGGTTTGCACCACCTTCTTAACCGTGCAGCGGTCGATGGAGCGCAGAATGCCCTGGCGATCTTTTTCAGAAATATCTTCCGGCAACTCGACCTGAATTTTGAAAATCTGCTTATAACGGTCTTCCGGGTCGACGATGTTGTTTTGTGACAGGCGAATATTTTCGGTAGGGATATCGCGGGCGTTGCAGTACACCTTTACAAAGTAGGCCGCACACATGGCAGACGATGCCAGAAAGTAGTCAAACGGCCCCGGTGCCGAGCCGTCACCTTTGTAGCGAATCGGCTGGTCGGAGATAACCGTAAAATCGTCGAACTTAGCCTCCAAGCGGAGGTTGTCGAGATAGTTAACTTTGATTTCCATGAGCGGGCATCCGGAGCAATGAGTTTGCCTAGCAGTAGGCAGTAGGCGAATTGCGGCCCATTATCCAGTTTTTTACCCGCTTCGTCTTGGTCAGTCTCCCAAATCATCTACCACATGTCGTGCAAAAATGGTTGTTCTTACTACAGCAGCAACTCGGGGTTCTCTTCACGAACTATTGAGCTTGCATCATACGCTCCGCCTCAGCTTCGCTGACCCCGAGCATCAGCAAAATCTGGCGTTGTGTGGCTACCAACACCTGCTTTCGCTCCACCTCCCCCGGCAAACTTTTGGCAATGGCGACGGCCCCTACCAGGGAGGCCAATATGACCCGGGATTTATCAGCAATCGCTTTGCGGTCATCGGCAAAGGGAAGTTGTTTCAGCTTACTCAGCGCTATCAATCGCGTTTCAAGCATCTTTTTCATACTCATATATGACGCTTCAAACAAGGTGCGGATTTCGGCTTTTTCACTGCCTATTTCGTTGAACAGTACCGCTTCAGGCCCCGGCTTATGCTTAGCTTCCAACTCTTGGAGATTGCAGTAGTTGGCGACTAATTCGGTTAGATGTTGTAACGAAAGTGGGCCTTTTACCAGCCTGGCCGCCCGGCTGTTATCAATGGTTAGGCGAACAGACTCATTGTAAAGGGCCTCTTTGGAAGCGAAATGGGCGTAAAAAGCGCCATGCGTCATCTTGGCTAGCTTCATGATCTGGCCAATCGATACCTTTTGAAACCCATTACGGCTGAATAGCTCTGTCGCCGAAGCCAAAATGCGCTCTTTGGTTTTCGATTTATGGCTCTTGGGATAAGGCATATCTACCTCGTCAGCTAAATATTATCTTGATCATATAGTGCCCATTGCTAGGGTGACCATATCAATAAATTAGGAGCCACTATGCACTCACCTATCGTGATTACCGGCATGGGTATGGTCAGCCCGCTAGGCAACAGCGTCAATAAAAGTTGGCAGCGACTGGTTGACGGCCAGTCTGGCATCAGCACCATTGACCGCTTTGACACCAGCAATATCCCGATCAAAATTGCTGGGGTGGTGCCTAGCATTAACCAAGACCCCAGCGGCGGTATTGACCTGAATGAGATAGCTGACCCCAAAGAGCAGCGCAAAATGGACTTGTTCAGCCTTTACGCGTTAGCAGCAGCCCATGAGGCACTGTCACAGGCCAACTGGTTCCCCGCTGAGCAGGCTCAAAAACGCAGAACGGCCACCATTATTGGTTCTGGCATTGGCGGTTTCCCGACCATTACGCAAGCCCAAAAAAACCTTGCCGAGCGCGGCTATCGCAAACTCTCCCCCTTCACAGTGCCCGCCTTTCTAGCCAATTTGGCTGCTGGCAATCTGTCCATTCGCTATGGCTTTCAAGGCCCACTGGGGTGCCCGGTTACAGCTTGCGCGGCAGGTCTACAGGCCATTGGTGACGGTATGCGCATCATACGCAATGGAGAAGCCGATGTAGCCCTCGTCGGCGGCGCCGAGGCATGTATTGACCCGCTTTCACTGGCCAGCTTTAACGCTCTAAAGGCCGTTTCCACAGAAGCAGACAACCCTGAACGCGCGTCCAGACCCTTTGATAAAGCCCGTAACGGTTTTGTGATGGGAGAAGGCGCTGGCGTTATGGTGATCGAAACGCTTGAGCATGCGGTCGCGCGGGGTGCAACGCCGTTAGCGGTGATTAGCGGCTACGGCACCAGCGCAGATGCCTATCATCTAACGGCAGGCCCAAAGGATGGGGCCGGCGCAGCGGCAGCGATTCAAGCGGCGCTAGGCATGGCGAACCTTACCACTGATGCTATTGACCATATCAATGCCCACGCTACCTCGACGCCCGTTGGCGACCGGGCTGAAATTGCCTCATTGCGTAATGTATTCGGTGAGCGCTTGCCCGCCATTCCTATTTCGGCAACCAAAGCCGCCACAGGCCATCTCTTAGGCGCAGCAGGGGGCATAGAGAGTATTTTTTCTGTATTGGCAGCCAATACGCAGCAACTTCCGCCTACCATCAATCTTGAGCACTGCGATGATGATATGCAGGATTTAACCTTCGTCACGGCGACTCATCAGAAGCACGTCACTAAGCATGTATTGTGCAACGGATTCGGTTTTGGTGGCGTCAATGCGGCGCTTATTGTTAGCAGTATCGAGCGTTAAAGACGGAAATAAATAAACCGATCTGCCGCCAGGCTATGATCGGTTTATCTAAACACTATTGTCACCCTTTCTTGCATAGAAACGACAGCGCTTCCTCAAGCAGCATTTCGGGAACTTCCTCAGCGATGTAGTGGCCGCAAGGCAGCGCTTTGCCGTCTACATCGGTGGCGACTTTTTGCCACTCGCTTAAAGCATCGAAGCAGGCTTCAATAGCGCCTTCAGCGCCCCACATCACTTTTATCGGGCAGGTGAGTTTTACACCCGCGTCGATATCTGCCTGATCGTGCGCTAAATCAATCGTGGCGCTGGCGCGGTAGTCGCCGCAAATGCCGGTGGCGGTACCGGGGAGCGACAAGCAGCGCTCATATTCGGCCAGGGCTTCTGAGGAGAAAGGCGCCATACCGGCACTGCGGGCACCCATTACGCTTTTCAGATATTGGGCGGGATCGCTCTGGATCAGCATTTCCGGCAGCGGCTGAGGCCGAATCAAGAAGAACCAGTGCCAGTAACTGCGTGCAAAGGCCTCGTTGGTGCCGCGATACATGGCAAGCGTCGGGGCGATATCCAATAGCACCATGCGCTCTACGCGTTCAGCGTGGTCAACCCCTAAACGGTGGGCGACCCGCGCGCCGCGATCATGGGCCAGCACTTTAAAACGCTCGAAACCCAGCGCGCTCATTAGCTCAGCCATATCCTGCGCCATAGCGCGCTTGGAGTAATTTAGATGCTCAGGATCATCGTCGGGTTTACTGCTGTCACCGTATCCGCGCAGATCCGCGGCGATAATGGTGAAATATGGGGCAAGTTCTTCTGCCACTTTGTGCCAAATCCCGTGGGTCTGAGGGTGGCCATGAAGCAGTAGCAGTGCCGGGCCTCTGCCACCCATTCGAAAAGCGATCTCGACGCCATTAACGTGGCGCGTTTGTTTTTCAAACCCATGAAACATGGTGTTCTCCTGGTCTGCTGGCAATGTAACTAACACAACGTAATCGCGTAACCCTTTTATAAACGCCTATATCAGTGATTCGCAATACAAGTTGATGTTAAACCCTGACCTCAGTCGCTAGCGGCTGTAACCTTTTAACTGCTGAATAAGAAAGTCTTTTAACGCTATCACGGCAGGCGTCAATGAAAGGCGATGAGGGCACACAAGGTAAAGCGGCGTTGGCTCGCAGGGAAACTCCTCCAGCATTGCCACTAGGCGACCATTGCGAAGATCTTCTTCAACGTCTAGCCGTGACTTGTAAGCAATGCCCTCGCCAGCCAATGCCCAGCGCCGCACACAATCGGCATCGTCGCTCACCCGATTGCCTTTTACGTTGATGTTGTCACTCCCGAACTTCCACTGGTTATGAACACGTTCGCCAAGCACGAAACACAGACAGTTGTGCTGGTGTAAATCGTCGGGGTAAGCAGGACTGCCATGACGCGTAATATAGTCTGGAGAGGCACATACCACGCGATAGTTATCGCTTTTAAGCGGCAATGCGACGAGGCTGGAGTCTTCCGGAACGCCGTATCGCAGGGCGATTTCTACGGGTTGGCGGAACAGGTCACTCACGCGGTCACTTACTCGCAGGCGTAAATGCAACTGCGGGTGCTGGGCCATAAAGGTGTCCAACCAGCCCAGCAGCACATTGCGACCCAGGTCGGAAGGCATGGCAAGACTGAGCTCTCCAGCGATCTCTTGGCGCTCGCGGTGAAGTTCTTTCTCGCCTTGGTTGAGAGCATTGAGCGCCGCTTTAGCGTGCACAAGGTAGTGTGCGCCCGCGGTGGTTAGCCGCAAACTGCGGGTAGAGCGCACCAATAGCCGTGTGCCTAGCGCGTCTTCCAAACGTTTGATGGCCACACTGGCCACCGCTGGAGTAATCGCTAACTCCCGCGCAGCGGCAGAAAGGCTGCCGTACTCGGCGGCATAGGTCAGCACTTTTAGATCATCGACACGCATTAGACCCCCTGGCGCCTGCTATCTTCAAAATTTATTAGAAACTGTTAGCAAGATTACCCCTCTTTTTAGCAAAACAACATCCAGGCATGATGGCGCAACGACAACTCACGAGACTCCCCATTATGAAAGCGATTGCCTTTACCCAAAGTCTGCCTATTGATCATCCTGATGCACTTCAAGAGATTGAGTTACCGATCCCAACACCAGAAGCCCACGATATTCGTGTTGCGGTTAGCGCCATTTCCGTAAACCCCGTTGATGCCAAAGTGCGCAACAGCGCCTTGCCGAAAACCGGCGAGCCGCGCGTACTTGGGTACGATGCTGTGGGCATTGTGGATGCCGTTGGCAGCGCCGTTACGCGTTTTCAGCCAGGTGACCGGGTGTGGTATGCGGGTAACGTTGCTCGCCAAGGCTCTAACGCCGAGTTTCAACTGGTCGATGAGCGCATCGCCAGCCTAGCGCCAAAAAGCCTTTCTGACACTGAAGCCGCTGCGCTTCCATTAACCGCCATTACCGCTTGGGAACTGCTGTTTGACCGGCTAGAGCTGGGCATGCGCGATACCCAAGGCAAAAGCCTGTTGGTGATTGGCGCAGCGGGGGGCGTGGGCTCAATCCTTGTGCAACTTGCCAAACAGCTCACCGATATTACTGTTATTGGTACGGCGTCTCGGCCCGAAAGCCAATCCTGGGTGAAGTCGCTAGGCGCGGACGCAGTGATTGACCACCACCAACCACTTGATCAGGCGCTTAAAGTGGCAGGCTTTGACGGGGTGGATATGGTGATCAGCCTTAACCAAACCGATCACCACTTTGAGGCCATTGTTGAAGCCCTTAAGCCTCAGGGCAAATTGGCACTGATTGATGACCCGGAACTGATCGATGTGCGGAAGCTCAAAGTGAAAAGCCTTTCGCTGCATTGGGAGCTGATGTTTACCCGCCCGTTATTCACCACCGACGATCTTGCCAAGCAGCACGATCTGCTCACAGAAGTGGCAGCCATGGTCGATGATGGAAGGCTAACAACCACCTTAGGCGAGGTGTTAGGCCCCATTAATGCTGAGAATCTAAAACGCGCGCACGCACTTATTGAGAGCAACCGCACGATCGGCAAACTGGTCTTGGAAGGTTTTTAAACAAAAAATTGCTTAATGGGCGCGACGGCCCTGGCACAAGGCCGTTGCACTCTGAGGCGTGAACCATCACATTAGGCAGCCACGACACCAAGAGAATCGAGTCACCCCATGCATGACGATTTTGTGGCCAACCTGCGCCTGCTCTGCAGCTACTACCCGTCTATTGCAGAGGTTTGTCGGCGTTTAACGATCAACCGTGCTCAGTTTAACCGCTACCTGAGTGGGCGCTACCGCCCCAGCCACGCCGCTCTTCAGCGCATTTGCCACTTTTTCGGCGTCACCACTGAGGATATCGCGCTACCCCATCATGATTTTCGTGCTCTGGTACAAACCGGCCAGCTCAATAGAGAAGCAACCCCAGCAACGCTGCCTTGGCCTAACGCGCTGGTTCAGCGCGGCAGCGAAGGCATGGAGCGCTATATTGGCCGTTACTTTGAGCTTTATCACTCAATGTCGCGACCGGGGCAGTTAATGCGAACTTTGGTGTGCCTGGAAGCACGGGAAGGTGGCGTGGTCTATCAGCGCACCGAGCGGATGCAGACCACGCCCGGCTCCCGCCCGTGTCACAATCGTTATGTAGGTACCGCGGTTAAGCTTGCTGATCGACTCTTTTTGGTCGACCACGAAACCCTTAACGGCCATGAAATCACTCAGACGATTCTGTTTCCGAGTTTTCAGAGCCAAGTAACGCGTTTGACCGGCTTAAAAATAGGCGTGGCGGATAACAGTGAACGCATGCCCTGCTGTGTGCGGGTGGTGTATCAACGCCTGGATGAACAGGTCAGCCTGCGCGAAGCGCTGGCACAGTGCGGTTTAATAACACTGGACGACCCTTCACTTGATGACGCTCTAATAGCCGCCACTCGAAACGATGTGGCCGCTGATGAGCATCACTTCAGAGCTCGTCACTAGAGCACGGATGTTTAAGTAGGTAAGCGTTAAGAGGAAGGCACCAGCACTTGCTGGAACAGAATCTTTTCAAAGTGTTCCATGGGCTCGACGGATTTCAACGTCTTGGCGCGTAGAATAGCGCCTTCCCAGCCGGTAAGAATAAAGCTGGCTAGCGCTTCTGGGGGCGAATGGGTGGCAATATCTCCCCGCGCCTGGGCATCTTCCAGGCAGCGCACAAAACGCTGCTCCCAGCGCTGAAAGACTAGATTTAGCGCATCGCGGAAGGTATCGCTCTGCCCCGAAAGCTCTTGGCCAAGGTTGCCAATCAAACAGCCCGTGGCGTGGTCGCACTCGTGCATATGCTCACGGCCAGCCGCGAAGTAACGTTTTAGACGCTCAAGCGGCGGCGTGTCATTATCTTCCAGCAGCGCCATCAACGTTTCATCATAGCTGGCGGCAAAACGCTCGATCACCGCCAACCCGAAATCTTCTTTGCTGGAAAAGTAGTGATAGAAAGAGCCTTTAGGCACACCGCAGGTTTTTAAAACGGCATTAATGCCCGTTGCGTTGTAGCCTTGCTGACTAATCAGCTGGGCGCCGCTATCGATTAATTTGTCGCGCGTTGCAGTATTTTTCATATGCCTAAAGTAGACCAGTCAGTCTATTGCTTTCAAGTGAGAGAAAGCCAAGTGAATGAAAGCCAATTTGTAAGAGAACCCAATTGTAAGAAAATCTAGCTGTAAGAAAGCCTGGTTAAGTGGCAGTTGCATGTTATTTGCACATTTTTTGACTAATGGCTGCTTAACAATGCGCGATGCTGGGCTTTGTACGAAAACTGACTGCTCTCGCCAATACGGCGTTAAAAATCAACTCGTGCGCGAGTCCGATCAAAATGCTCATTTACACCCGTAAATTCGCACGCGAATCCGATCCTTTTTTCGTTGATTTTTGCCTTATCTAGCCTTCGCTCGGCGACTTTTCGTACAAACCCTAGCATCATACGCTTATTTTTCTGGAATTTTCGCTCCCAATGGATGACGCGCGGTAATGACTCTTTCTCGCTATTACGCTACGAATCAACATGGCCGCATTCGTTTGGGTGCTGTGGTCGCATTATTGATTCTTATTACCACATTGACCCTTGCTTGGTGGATCATTACTCAACCACCGCGTATAGAGCGTACCCCACCGCCTGAGCCTCTGCCTAGTGTGGTAGACGTCGTCACGGTGAATGCCAGTTCCCAGGCACCCAACCTGTACGCTTTTGGGCGTGTTGAAGCAGAGCAGGAGACGATGCTGGCCAGCCGTGTAGCGGGCCAATTGGAGCGTTTTGCTGATAACGTTGTGCCCGGTCAGGTGGTCGAGCAGCAAGCCCCTGTGGCCTATATTGATCAAGCCGACCTGGCACTGAGCCTTGAAGATGCTGAGGCGCAACTAGCCAATGCTCAAGCGCAGCTGGCGCTAGAGCAGGCGGAGCAGCAACGCGCCCGCAGCGAGTACGAATCTTTTGGTCGTCAGCTCTCAGCAGAGCGGCGGTCACTGGTACTACGCGAACCGCAGCTGCGCCAAGCACAGGCCCAAGTCACCCAAGCACGAGTGGCCCGCGACCAAGCGGCTCTGAATGTGGAACGCGCCACTCTCACTGCTCCCTGGCGGGCCATGGTGCAAGAGCGCCTGGTCGGCGCCGGCAGCCTGCTCAGTCAGGGTACAGAAGTAGTCCACTTGGTGGGCGTTGAGCAGTTTTGGGTGCGCGCCTCGCTTCCCAGCGAGTGGACGGAGTGGCTGGAAGCGGGTAGCAGCGTTACGTTAACCAGCCGCAGCTGGCCCGAAGGCGCCACACGCGAAGGACTCCTGGTCTCAATGCTACCCAGCCTTGAAGAGAATGGCCTGCAGGCACAGCTGTTGATTGCGGTTAACGACCCGCTCGCCCTAGAGACCGACGGCCCTGCCCTGCGCCTGGGCGATGTCCTGCGCGCCTCTTTTCAACCGGCTATTCAGGAGCAGCTTATTTCACTACCTTCTGCGGCTCTCCGCCCGGGTGACGTAGCGTGGCGGGTAGATGAAGAGAATCGTTTACGCCGAACGCCGGTCACCCTGGCTTATCGCGGGGAAGATGATGCTTTGATTCGGGGCGGCTTGGAAACCGGCCAGCAGGTCGTCACCGCGGGCTTGGCCCAGCCCAGAGAAGGCCAGCTAGTGCGCATTCGTCACCCCAACGACACCCCGGCTCAAGCAGGAGATGGACCGGGAGATGAATCATGAAGGTACCACGCGGCCCATTGGCTTGGATGGTAGATCACGGGGTAGCCCCCAACTTATTGATGGTGCTGTTTATCGTCGGCGGCCTAATGGCGTCGCTAGCGATTAAAAAGGAAGTGTTTCCTGAATTCGACATCGAAGTCGTGCAAGTCACTATCAGCTACCCTGGCGCCACGCCGGAGGATGTGGAACAGAGCCTGCTGCTACCGGTGGAAGCCGCGATTTCCGATGTAGAGGGCATCGACGAGCTGACCGCGACGGCCAGTGAAGGCAGCGCCAGCGTCTACGCAACGCTGATTGATGGTGTGGATGTGATGCGCGCCTATCAGGATATCCAGCAGGCGGTGAACGCCATCACAACCCTACCCAGCGCTGCCGATCCACCCCGCTTTACCCTCGCGGGGCGCTCCCGCAGCGTGTTGAGCCTACAGGTTTACGGCCAAGTCGGTCTGGAAGCACTGCACAACGCGGCCGAAGATGTACGCGGTGAACTGCAAGCCACTTCCGGCATCTCCCGTGCGGAGCTATCCGGCAACCGCGAGCGAGAGATTCAAGTCCACTTGGATGAAGAGGCCATCAAGCGCTATGGCCTCGATCACCAGGAACTTGCCAACCGCATTGCCGAAGAAGCCCTTGACCTCGCTAGCGGCCAGCTCACAACAGAAGAAGGTGAGTGGCTGATTCGCTATCAGGGGCGGCGTAACAGCGCCGAGGCCTTTGCCGAGCTGCCGATTCTGACCAGCACCCAGGGGGCGCCGATTACCCTGGGCGAGATCGCCAGAGTCAGCGATGGCTTTGCCGAAACCGACCGAGAGGAGTTTTATAACGGCCAGCCCGGTCTCTCTGTGGATGTTTACCAGATTGGTGATCAAACCCCGACCAGTATTTCGGAAGCGGTCAACGGTGAGCTTGAGCGCCTACGCGCAGGTATGCCAGAAGGCGTCAGCCTGGATATTTCCCGCGACAGCTCAGAAGTTTACGAAGATCGTCTTAGCCTGCTGTTAAAAAACGCCTGGATGGGGCTAGCGCTGGTATTGGTACTCATGGCGCTATTTTTGGAAGCGCGGTTGGCGTTCTGGGTCACCCTGGGCATTCCAACGGCGTTCCTGGGTGCCATGCTGTTTCTGCCCTGGATCGGCGTCTCGCTCAATATGATGTCGATGTTCGCCTTTATTATCGCCCTGGGGATCGTGGTAGATGACGCCATTATCGTTGGTGAGAATATCTACAGCTACCGGGAAGAGGGTTACTCACTGCGCGATGCGGCGGTCAAAGGTGCCAGCGAAATTGCCACCCCGCTAACCTTCGCGATTCTGTCCAATATCGTCGCCTTCCTGCCGCTGCTATTTTTACCCGGCTTTTTGGGGCTGATTTTTGCCACCGTGCCGGTAGTGGTGGTCACGGTATTCTTGATCTCCTGGCTGGAAGCCTTGGTGATTCTACCCGCTCACCTGGCGCATAGTCGCAAACCGCGCCAAACCCCGGCGTGGCAGCGTCCCCTTGAAGCACTGCGCCAGCGCCTTCAGGGGGGCCTGCACCACTTTACTTATCACCAGTTCGAACCGTTCCTGCAACGCGCCCTCAATCAGCGCCTGCTCAGTGTTTCGCTGGGCATCGCGATTCTGTTGATCGCGCTCTCCTGGGCGATGAGTGGGCGTTTGGGCTTTTCCCTGATGCCACGGGTCGAATCGGATCAGGTGCAGGCCACGGTCACCCTGCCCATTGGCAGCAATATCAACGTTAGCCGCGAGCTTAGCCAACAGTTGCTCGACGCCGCCGATGCCCTCAGCGAGCGCGAAGAGACACTTAGCTTCAGCAGCTCACGCAGCCGCTTAGATGGCGAAAGTTTGGAAGTGCGTTTGGATATTGCCAGCGAGAGCCTGGAAGCGTGGCCACCCTCGCGTATCGCCCGGGAGTGGCGTGATCTCACCGGCGATTTACTCGGCGCCCAGTCGGTGCGTTTTGAAGCCGATGTCGGCGGGCCCGGTAGCGGCGCGGCACTCAGCCTACGTCTTTCGCACCCGGATACTCAGGTGCTGGAAGCCGCCGCCGAACGCTTAGCGGAAACGCTGGGCGGCTATGGCCTCACAGATATCGACAGCGGCCTTGGTGACGGTAAACCGCAGTTAGAAATGCGTCTTTCTGCCGAAGGCCGCGCCTTGGGGCTCACGGGTAATAATCTAGCCCAAGCCCTGCGCGGGCCACTCCAGGGCGCCACCGCGCTTGAACAGTACGTGGGGCGCAGCGAAATCAGCGTTGAGGTACGTTTACCCACCGACAACCGCGACAGTTTGAATGAGCTCTACCGCATGCCGGTGCGCACACCTGATGGGCTGAGTGTACCGCTATCGCGAGTGGCCGACATTACCATCAGCCAAGCCTCTAGCAGCCTTGAACGCATTAACGGGCGGCGGATTATTACCGTTACCGCTGACTCGGAAAGCGATGTGGCCATCAATCAAGTGCTCGCCACGCTCCAGGAAGAGGAGTTTCCCAGTCTGGAAGCGACCTGGCCGGGGTTGGAAGTCAGCATGGGTGGCCGTCAGCAGGATACCGCCGACAATTTAGCCACGCTAAGAACTTCCATGTGGTTAATGATTGCCGCGCTCTATGCACTGCTGGCGATCCCTTTTAGAAGCTACCTACAACCACTGCTGGTGCTGGCCGCGATCCCCTTTGGCATTGTTGGTGCCGTCGCTGGACATATGATCATGGGCTTCGGGCTATCCATCATTAGCCTGCTGGGTATGCTGGCGCTCTCAGGCGTGGTCATTAACGACGCCTTGGTGCTGATTGATTACGCCAACCGCAAACGCCGTGAGGGCATGGCCGCCCGGGAAGCCATTGTGGCAGCAGCCACCCGCCGCTTACGCCCGATAATGATGACCACGCTGACGACCTTTCTAGGTCTGGCACCGATGATCTTGGAAACGTCCAGACAAGCGCGCTTTATGATCCCCATGGCGATCTCGCTCGGCTTCGGTATGCTTTTCGCCACAGTGATACTGCTGATCCTGGTGCCCTGCCTCTATTTAGGCATGGAGAATGTTCGCGAGCGGCTCAGCGCGCCACGCCAACCGACACTAGATAAAAACCCTAGCCAAGAAGAAGAAGGAGCCCACTGATGGCCTTGCTCACAGCCATACGTCAATGGCGCCCCTCTCGGCTGGGGCTCAAGCTGTTCGTGATTATTCTCAGCGTCAATGTAGCGATCTCAGCGAGTATGTTTCTTGCTGTCTCGTACAGTATTGACCGCGGCTTTCTCGACTACCTCAACCAGGCCCAGGAACGCCGTGCCACACTGCTGGCTGACGGCCTCGTGACTCGCTGGGAAACCCAGCAGAGCTGGGGATGGCTGGAGCAGTCACCGGAACGCTGGCCGTATATTGTCCGCTTTGAACTGGGTCAGGAGCATAGTGACCGCCCTTCGCCACTCGGTGAGGCGCGGGACTTCACCCTGCGCGCAGCGGATGGCCGTTTTGTGGTGCTCCCCAGGAGCGGGCGCGAAGGTTCGGGCAGTTGGCATTGGCTAACCCTTCGCAGCGGCGATACCGATATCGGCTCGCTGGGTTTTCGGCCCCCCCGAGAAATGATGGAGCGTATGGAGAGCCGCTTCCTTGAGCGCCAACAGCGTAACTTGGTGCTTATCGTGATATCACTCTGCGTTGCCTCACTGCTACTGGCAGGCGGGCTCTCCTGGTGGCTGGGGCGACGCACTCGGGCACTGGCGGGCGCCACGCTGCGGCTTACCGAGGGCGACTATCGCACTCGACTGCCTGAACGCGGTCGCGATGAGCTATCGCGCCTGGCACGCGACTTCAACGTATTGGCGGCAACGCTGGAGGCCAGCCGCGATGCCCGCGCCCGCTGGGTTTCTGATACCGCCCACGAGCTGCGCACGCCGCTGGCGGTGCTGCGCGGCGAAATCGAAGCCATGCAGGATGGGATTCGTCCATTGAATCAGGAGAACCTTAGCTCCCTCGCCCAGGAAGTGGGGCAGCTAGAGCGTTTAGTGGCGGATTTACGCTTGCTATCGCAAAGCGATGCTGGCGCGCTGGATATTCAGCTGGCGCCGATGGATCTTAGCGACTGCCTTGCCAGCCGCCTGTCCGACGCCGACCGCTGGTTAGTCGAAAGCGGTTTAACGCTGACCGAACAGATCGAGCCTGGCATTATGATTCGTGGCGATGCCCAACGCCTGCGCCAGCTGTGGAACAACCTGTTGGATAACAGCTGCGCTTATACCCAGCCGCCGGGAGAGCTACGCGTCACGCTTACCGCTCAGCAGGGAATGGCCGTAGTCATCTGGGAAGACAGTACGCCAGGCGTGCCGGAAGGTGAATTAGCCCGCTTGACCGAGCGGCTCTATCGCGTTGAAGGCTCGCGCAGCCGTGCCAGTGGCGGCAGCGGTTTAGGACTCTCAATTGCCAGCGCCCTGGTTAATGCCCACGGCGCAACGCTGACACCCTCTAGCTCAACGCTAGGTGGGCTACGCTGGACGCTACGTTTTCCGCTGTTGGCTGCTGATTAATATTTCCGGGATTAGTGTCACCAAAACTGATAGTACAAGAACCGTTACGCCCTGCTTTTACGTTCACTGTTAAGCGAGTCTACCGCTATGTCTGATGCTGCCTCTTTACTGATTGTTGAGGATGAACCGAAGATTGCCCGCCTAATGACGGACTACTTAACCACTCATGGTTTTGAGGTGACGACCTTAGGCCATGGCGATGAGGTAATGCCGTGGCTGGAGCAACACTCCCCCGCTTTGGTGCTGCTCGATATCATGCTACCAGGCAAAGATGGCCTCACCCTAAGCCGGGAAATTCGTCAAAAGTGGCCGACCATTGCGATCATTATGGTCACCGCCAAGGTAGAAGAGGTGGATCGCTTGCTGGGGCTAGAGCTGGGTGCCGATGACTACATCTGCAAGCCATTCAGCCCCCGGGAAGTAGTCGCCCGGGTGAAGGCGGTGCTGCGCCGCAGCCAAGCAGTCGCCGATGCCCCAACCAAGGTGCAAAACGCCCCCGTGGTATTAAACGAAGACGGCTGGCAAGCGCTCGCCCACGGGCAGGATTTAGGCCTAACGGCGGTGGAGTTTCAACTGCTGCGGGTGATGATGCAGGCGCCAGGACGTATCTTCAGCCGCGAACAGCTGATGGATCACATGTATCGCGACAACCGCATCGTCTCGGAGCGCACCGTAGACAGCCACATCAAAAAGCTGCGCAAGAAGATCCACGAAGCGCTTCCGGAGCTGGAGATCATCCGTTCTGTCTATGGCGTAGGGTATAAGTACCAGCCGGAGGGATAACAACAGGACTGCTTATGAAGGCGCTTGTAGTAGAAGACAACGTTAATTTAGCCAACTCTATTGCAGCCACACTTAGCGAGGCTGCCTTTAGCATTGATGTCGCCGACGATGGCAGAAAAGCACTCCATATGCTTGAACAGGGCGGATACGACCTGTTGGTGTTGGATCTTGGCCTGCCTGAATTGGATGGCATCTCCCTACTACGCACATTACGCCACCAGCAGGATACGATCCCTGTCTTGATTATTTCGGCACGCGACAGCCTGGATCAGCGCATACATGGTCTTGAAGTGGGCGCAGACGACTATCTATGCAAGCCTTTTTCGTTGGAAGAAGTTACTGCACGTGCCCGTGCGTTAGTGCGGCGTGCCAAGCACTTTGGCGGAGAAACGCTGCAGTGTGGGCGCTTAGAGTTTTTACCTGATGCCATGGAGCTTCGGCTTGATGGCAAACCCTTGCTGTTGCATCGCCGCGAGTTAGAAGTCATGGAGTACCTGCTGATAAACCAAAATCGCCTCGTTAATAAGGATCAAATTATCGACCGACTATCTACCTCCGATGAGTCGGTCAGCTACGCCGCAGTGGAAACTTACATCTCCCGGATTCGTAAAAAAATTGGCTACGATTTCGGCTTAAAAACGGTACGCGGCCTGGGCTATTACCTGGAATCTAAAGAAGTGAAAGCCCCTGATTATGAATAAACGCCAATCGATCCGCAGTCGGCTGCTTTTATGGATTGGACTGCCTTTCACCGCCCTCGCGATCTTGGCATTGATCTCTAGTCACCTGCTGCTGTCTCGCCAAATTAATGCCACCTTTGATGACCTGCTACTTAATGCAGCTCAGAGACTGGAGCGTCGAATTTACACAGCGGATGGTGAGCTACGCATCAATATGCACTATTTCAGCATCAGTACACTTGGCAGCAGAGGTGAAGGAAAAATTTTCTATCGCATTAAAGAAAATGACGGGGACATAATCGCAGGCTTTAGCGGTTTGACAGATCCACCCCAAACGTCGCATGAGCCAATTTTTTATGATGTAGATTATGCGGGCAATGCTTTAAGAGCCGTTGCGCTTACCCTTCCGTTCCGGCGCGGAGGCGAACCGGTAGACATTGAAGTCGTCGTCGCCGAATCCAAAGAAGCCCGCCACACCCTTACCAACGACTTCATGATAACGCTCACGGGATTAATGGTCGTTACAGGATTACTAGCAATTTCAATTGCACTTTTAGCCATTCACCTTGGGTTAGCACCTCTTAACGCGGTTAGCCAAGCCTTGCGACAACGTTCACCGAATGACTTGCATGCATTGGATGATGCAGCCCCAAAAGAGATCCTGCCGCTAATCCAGAGCATTAATCATTTAATGCAGCGTATGCGGCGCAGTATTGAAAGCACTCAGCAGCTCAATGCTGATGTCTCGCATCAGCTTAGAACACCGGTCTCAGAGATTCGCGCTTTAACGGAAATGTCGCTTAAAGACCCCTCGCAATCACCCGCTCATACTAGCCTGCGAGAGATTCAACGCATCGCTGAACATGCCAGTCATACCGTTAAGCAACTGCTTAAATACGCCAAGACACGCAGCGAATTAGTCGATACGTCTCATCTCGAAAGTGTCGATTTAATCGCCATTTGCCATGATGCCTGTGCCCAGACTGCCCCTAATATTTATAAACAAAGCCAAGAACTCGCCTTTGATCAACATAAAGCAATACCTAACATTTTGGGCGACCCCATTATGCTGCGCTGGTTGGTGACCAATCTCATCGAAAATGCCAGCGTGCATGCGGGTGGCAGCATGGCCTATAGAGGCGTTATAACCGTTGCACTAACGGCTGACACGCGCCAAGTAACGTTAACGGTTAGCGATGAGGGTACCGGCGTGGAGGAAGCGCAGCTTTCCAAATTGACGGAGCGCTTTTTCCGCCACAACAAACATACGCCTGGAAGCGGATTAGGGCTGGCCATTGTGGAACAAATTGCAACGACGCACTCTGCCCGACTGGCGTTAACGAATCGGCCCCAGGGCGGCTTTGAGGTCACGGTGACTTTCCCCGCTATTTAAGCGGCTGATTGACTATCCGCAGCATTAGCGGGGTCATAAAGATCAATAGCAGTAGGCGCAGTATGTGGTGAGAAACAACATAGACTGGGTCGATACCCATCACCATGGCGATCACCGCCATTTCTCCTACTCCACCAGGAATTAACGCAAGCAGGACGGCAACGAAGGCTAGTTGAGTAAAACTTGAAACCAACCATGCCATTAGCGCCGCTACCACCAACGCAAATAGGGCAAATGTAATCCCATAGCGCCCCATGCTGACTACCTGCGACCACTGAGTTCCTGAAAAACGCGAGCCTACAGAAGCCCCCAGCACCAGAAATGCTGCAAGCACTACCCCGGTCGGCAGGGAGTAATCAAATCCAAGATTAGCAATAATGGCCCCTGCGGCCATGGGCCCTAAAAACTCAGGCAGAGGAATTCTTAACAAGCGCGCTAACCACCAACACAGTGGTGCCAATAACAGAGGCAAAATATCGACTAAGGCTAGCGCTGATGGCGAACTGGCAAGCGCCACATCATCAACAAAAAAACTCGCCACGAAAGCCGCACCCGAGACCACGGTGACTAAGCGTAGTGAGTGAGAGATGGCGATCCAACGTAAATCTCCATTTGCACGTTCAGCCAGCACCAGCGCTGAATTCATACTCCCTGGGTACGAGCAAAAAATAGCATTCATCCGCCCTACTCTTGCTCGGTTAAAAATCCAGAACCCGCCGATCAACATTAGTCCCATATAAACCAGCATTGCCAGCACACTGGGGTACCACAAAACCAATCCTACGAGCTCATCTGCTTGGATTCGACTCCCGATAAATAGCCCTAGCAGTGCGATGGCGGTGCGGTGTACGCGCTTATCGACACCTGTTTTCACCCCCACCAGTGATAAGCCCATCACCATAAACAGAGAACCAAGCATCCAAGCCAAGGGCAATGAAAAAAGGGTGGCAAACCAGCCACCCACAAAACCCAAGCCAACGGTAATGACAGTTCTTTTCAACATTTCAAATTCTGAATTCAGGAATCATAGTTGAGCAGCCTCTTGACGCGCTTTAAGCCGCTTCATTAGTGGCTGGCTAAATAGTGAGATAAGCAGTAATGCAAAAATAGCCAGCGTTACTGGGCGCTCAAAAACGTACGTGATGTCGCCACCACTGATTTGGTAGGAGTGAAGTAGCGATTTTTCAGCCAGCGAGCCCAGTAGCATGCCGATCACGGCAGCGGGTACGGAGTAGCCATAGTGGCGAAATATCCAACCGATCACCGCAAACACCAGCACCGTAGCGGGCCCAGTCATATTGCCGGTTAGCCCGAATGACCCCATTACCGCCAGCACCAACACAGAAGGTATCAAGTAGCGCATGGGCACTTTGACGATATTGGCCAAGAGAGGAATAAACAGTAAGCCGATGATCACCAGTAGAAACACCTGGGCAAAGTTAGCGAAGATAATCGCGTAAACCACATCCGTTTGTTGGCGAATAAACTGCGGGCCGCCAGTGATGTTATGCATAGCAAACGCCGCTAACATTACCGCTGTAGCGCCACCGCCGGGAATCCCTAGTGCCAGCAGTGTTGCCATCGAGCCCCCTTCGGAGCTGCTGTTAGCCGCCTCAGAGGCCACGACCCCTTTCGGATTGCCTGTCCCAAATGAATCGGGATCCCGATCACGGCGCTTAGTTTCTATGTAAGAGAGCAGGTTAGACACGGAGGAGCCCACACCAGGAACCGCCCCTACCAACACCCCAATCAAACCACCCCGAATCATCACAACAGGGTAACGCATCGCCATTCTGCAGCCTTCGAAGATCTCACTCACCTTGACCTTGCGGGCATCGGCAGATTCAACGATGAAGCCTTTATTAGCTAGCTTAAATAGCTCTGAAGCAGCAAACATGCCCATCATGGCCGGAATGACGGGGACGCCGTCCAACAGGTAAGTTTGCCCCATCGTCCCGCGTGCTAAACCAATTTCGCTAAACCCAATCGTCCCCACTAACAGGCCAACAAATCCTGCAATCAAGCCTTTAAGCACCTGTTCGCCTTTTAAGCTCGCAATCAGCGTCATCCCCCAGAGAATCACTACAAACATCTCTGCTGGTCCTAATCTCAGCACCATGTAGGAAAGCGGCTGTATCATAAAGAACAGCACCACGTAGCCCATCAGCGCGCCAATCACCGAGGAGGCTAACGCGACACCTAACGCCTGGTTATGCTGCCCCTTTCGCGCCATGGGGTAACCATCAAACGCGGTAGCGATTGCCGAAGAGGTTCCCGGAATATTCATCAGAATGGCTGGGATACCGGCACCAAATGAGCCGCCAGTAAAAATAGCGGTAAGGAACAACATGGCTTGAATAAAGTCCATGTACATGGTCATTGGCAGGAAAATGGCCATAGCCATTGATATCTGCAGGCCTGGCGTTGCGCCAAAAATAAGCCCCAGCACGATACCTGGCACTACCACCAACCAAGGGCCAAAATTAGAAAAAAGCAGATCAAAACTCTGCCCTACTGCGCCAAAATCAATCATGGTATCTCCTCAGCTTGGAAGCAGCAGCAGTGTCATCGGGTACGGCAGCATCTGCGAGAAAAAGAACGCGACACTCAGCCCAAAAACGACGCTATAACCACCTACCAACAACCAATTGCGCTCCCCCTTAAGGATCAGGAAAAGCGCCAGAAACGCTACGGTGGCAATATCAAAGCCTATCGCTTCAAGCGACATTACATAGGCGGCGAAGAGGCCCACAACAGGTAATGTTTTATGCAGCGGTTCTTCTTCAGAGGAGCGAAACAGCGAGCCGTGTTTAATACGCAGGATCAACTCGAGTGCAATAATCGCTAACACGATAACGGCAAGTGGCAGTATAAGCAGCAGGTTTTGCGGTGTGGCGGATACGCGAATGGCATCTAATAAATACCATAGTGTAAAGCCAGCCAGACCCATGAGAACGATAAAGTCCCCATAGTCACGTTTACATTCAGACATGGTAAAACCCCATACTGGCCCCTCATTAATGTGAGGGGCCAGCTATCATGGAAGGATTCGTTCGGAAAAGCTGTTCGGAAAAACCTGGTCGTGAAAACTAGTTAAGCAGGTGAGCGTACTTTTCAAACACCTGATAGTTTTCGCGCATCAGCTCGTTGGAGCGCTCTGGGCCTACCCAAACGCCGCCCATTTCGTTGCGCTCAAGCTGCTCTTGAACATCCTTGCGGGCAAGCGCACTTTGAATAGCCGAGGAGATCTTCTCGAAACGCTCAGGATGCTGGCGCTCCATTTCACTGGTCACTGCAAAGCCGCGCATTGAGCCCTGAAGAACGGGCACCTCAAGATTCATCGGCGCCAGCGCTTCATTGATAGGGAGTGCATCCCACTGCTCAATGCGCTCATCACTTACGATCGCCAACGGGGTTAAGAACTCACGGATTCCCTCACTGCCCTGGGCACTAATAGAGACGAAATCCACCTGCCCACCCGCTACCGCTGAACGAGCTTCACCGCCGCTATTATAGGTCACCAAGTTGAGGTTATCTTGGGGAATACCTGCCTCATCAAGCAGCAAGCGCACCATTAAGTGACCAGCAGAACCTTGGACCACCGCACCGCGTACTTGACCCTCTTCTTCGCGGATCGCTTCAAGCAGGCTTGGCAGGTCTTCATAACCGCTGTCTTTATTTGCAGCGATTAGATCCAAATCAAACCACTGGAAGTTGATATAAGAAAAGTCGTCGACACTAAACTCTGCATCACCAGTAAGGATCGAGTTGGTTAAGTAGGGAGCAAACGTCGAGGCATAGACGGTATAACCATCATCAGGCACGTTAAGAACGTAATTAGAAGCAACCTGAGTGCCCGCACCGGGGCGATTAGTTACTTGTACCGGTACACCTAGCTCTTCGGAAATAGGCCCTGACATCATGCGGGTCATACGATCCGCACTTCCGCCGGTGCCAAAACCTACTACCATATTGAGCGGCCGAGAGGGAAAGTCGTCAGCTACAGCAGGAAGCGCCATTGATAAAGAGGCAATGGCGGCCGTTGCCCCTACCAATATCGATTTGATATTAAACGATAAGGAAGCACTGGAAGTGTTAAGCATAGCGTGGCTCTCTTTTTATAGGTTTGTTTGGTTTTCGACACAGATCTTACCTTGTGTGCTTAAGACGCTACCCCACGAAACTGTCACCAACCTTGCATAAAGTAAGAACGCAACTAAAGTCTAACCCCTGCTAACTACCTGCCGATTAAGAAACGTGATGCCTGCATCAATGGTCATGCAGCAATGATGGCTATCCCTATTGCACTGACTTCCAGGTCACCTGGGTGTTCCTTAGCGTAAGCTAAAGTATTGTCTCGGGCTGTCGATAACACTATTAGCCTGCTTTGAACCTATTTCTCTAAGCAAGCCTGTGTAGCCGCGGTCGCGCCTGCTTAAAATAGCCCTTAACACTAACGAGAGATTGCCATGACCATCTCTTTACCTACCGGGAGTGCTTCTTTAGACGCACATCCTTTACGTAGTGAGCCGTTAAATGCCGAGAAGGTAACAACTACACCGGTCACTTCTAACGCCGCCCAGGAAGAAGCCAACACCAGCATTCATTTGGATCTTTCGCCCGTGGCTAGAGGCATCGCCTCAGCTTCAGAAAAGGCTGGTAACACACAGGAAGCGAAGAACACCAAAATCGATGAAAGCAATCTCCCGCAGGAGATTAAAGAACTACTAAAGCGAATTGTTGAATATAGAGAAAAATTAAAGGAGAAACAGCAGGAACTGGAAGAGGTTATGCGCGACAAGTCCCTAAACGATGAACAACGCCAAGCAAAACTCGACGCCCTGCAACAGGAAATCAGTAGCCTCAATAATTCGCTTCAAGAGGCTATGAGCCAACTAAGCAAACTCGTCACTCAGCTGGATCTTGATGATGATGCTGTTGTCGGAATGATGTCATTGGCCATGTCTTGATGACGTATCGCCGTTAAGGATTGATCTGCCGATTAAGAAACGCAATGCCTGCATCAATGGCGCCGCCACGGAATAGAAAGCTGGCGAAGTGGCCGCGCCAGCGCTGCAGATACAGCTCGCTCTCGATGTTATTGTCCTGCAGGGCTTGATAGAAGTCCGTGGCGTGATCCACCGGCACCAGTTGATCCCACTTGCCGTGGAACAGAAAAAATGGCGGCGTCTGCGGAGTAATTTGCCGTGCGGGAGAGGCTAGGCGATACGCTTCGTTTTCTTCAGCGCGGGTACCGCCGATAAAGTCGACGACTAAGCGTCCATCGTCAAACTTAAGCAAATCACTAGGTAGTCCTCCTGCCAATACTGCAGCCAAACGGCTCTGCTCACCGCCGTAAGGTTCAGCCAGCGGCCCCTCTACTCCCGCCACTGCCAGCAAACTCACTAAATGCGCCCCCGATGAAAACCCCACCCCGACAATACGGCTCGTATCCACCTGCCACCTATCGGCATTGGCGTGAATCCAGGCCATCGCCTGTTGCAAGTCGTGCAGTTGGCTGGGGAAGCGATACTCCGGCGCAAAGCGGTGCTCAATATTAACCGCCACATAGCCTTGCCCTGCTAAGCGCTCAGCGATGCCCTGCATATCTTCCGGTGTGCGATTACGCCAGCCGCCTCCATGCACAACTAAGGCAGCAGGTCGCAACCCACCGAGCGAGTCGTCGGGTAGATAAACATCAGCTGTTAACGCCTGGGGCCACTCTTCGGGCGTATAAGTGGCAGGTGACAAGCGCGTAAAAGGCTGGGGTTCGCGCAGCGCATTGCTCTCAATCGCAGGCTCACCCTGGCTAACGTGTTGGGCAGCGCTACAAGCACTCAGCATTAAGGCAATGGCCCCCAGGCCAGTCACGCGGCGGAGAGAGGTAAACGCGCAACGCTGCTGCCATACGCGAAGTTGCTCGGTTCGCGACATGATGCTTCTCCTTGAAAAGTAGGTGACCCCTCACCTAGCGACTACGACCTGCAACAAGCCAATAAGATCATGATTGTTGCACACTATCTGCAAACGGTTTGCACGTCGCCTAGCGATACTGTCATCGTCAACTCATCAGGAGAGTACTTATGAACGTTTCAAGTGCTAGGAAAATGTCAATTCGCCAACTGTTCGCCCCCGCCCTGCTGGCTATCGCCATTGTTCCATTAGCGTTTACCGCTCAAGCAAATAGCCACGGTGACCATGAAGGGCAAGGCCCTGATCGCGAACGCATGGAAGAGCGCATGGAAGAGCGTCGCCAGGAAGTGTACGAGCGTGCAGATATCTCAGCAGAGAAACAGGCAGAGCTTAACGAAGCACACGCTGAACATCGCGAAGCCATGCAGGCACTGCGTGAAGAGCATCACGAACGGGTAGCTGAAATTCTCACAGAAGAAGAGCAGCAAGCACTGCGCAACGCCATGCAAGAAGCCCATGAAGAGTATCGTGGCAAGCACGGCAAACGTGGCCATCACGATGGTAATAGTGACGAAAACGCCGACAGCGAATAAACGCAGGCCAAGCCTCAAACCTTGATCCAACGCCCGGTTTTCCGGGCGTTTTTGTGTCTGCGCTTTCATCAGCACGCTGATAACTCCACGCTAATTCAACCCAAATAGGAAGGTTAACTTGAAGGGGGACACTTAATCGCGTATTTTATTTGAACGTTCATTCAAAATAAAAATTCATCTTTCAACAACAGGAGTCCGCCTGCATGGCGAAAGACAACCCCATCCTCCCCTCCCGCGACCGCCTCAATCCCGTGGTTTTCCACGGCAGTGTGGCGGGTATCGTTATCTTTTTAGTACTCACCATGCTGTTCACCGAGCAAGCCGGTGCTTTTTTTGATGCCGGGCTTGCCTGGGTCAGCAAAACCTTTGGCTGGTACTACATGCTGGCGATTGTTGCCTACCTGGTCTTTGTGGTTGCTATTGGCATGTCACGCTTTGGCAGTATTCGCCTAGGGCCCGATCACTCACGACCCGAGTTTTCGCTACTCTCCTGGTCAGCCATGCTGTTTGCCGCGGGTATCGGTATCGACCTGCTGTTTTTCAGCGTTGCCGAGCCAGTGGCCCACTATTTGGCACCGCCGGATTTAACCCCGGAGAGCCAAGCTGCGATGCGTAACGCCGTCGTCCAAACCTATCTGCACTGGGGGCTCTCCGGCTGGGGGCTGTACGTGTTGATGGGTATGGCGCTGGCCTACTTTAGCTACCGCCATCGCCTGCCGCTAGCGATCCGCAGCGCGCTCTACCCAATTCTAGGGAAGCGTATCCACGGCCCCATTGGCAACGCAGTGGACATTACCGCGGTTATTTCTACCGTGTTCGGCATTGCTACCAGCCTGGGTATCGGGGTGATGCAGCTCAACTACGGCCTCACCTATATGTTCGGCGTGCCGGAAACGCTCACCGTGCAGGTGATTTTGATTGTACTGGTGGTGGTATTAGCAACGATTTCTGTGGTGACCGGCGTTGAGAAAGGCATTCGCCGCCTCTCTGAGTTCAATATGCTGCTGGCATTGGCGCTGATGCTGTTTGTGCTCTTTTCAGGCGACACCCTGGTACTGCTGGATAAGGTGGTCAATAACGCCGGTGATTATCTATCCGGTTTTGTCGCTGCAAGCTTTGACACCTACGCCTTTGCCGATGAAGGCGCCCAAGAGTGGAAGATGTGGTGGACGATCTTCTTCTGGGGCTGGTGGATTGCCTGGACACCGTTTGTGGGTCTGTTCCTGGCACGTATCTCCCGCGGCCGCACCATTCGTGAATTTGTCGCAGGCGCCTTGTTTATTCCGCTGGCCTTTATGATGGTGTGGATGTCGGTATTTGGTAACAGCGGCATTGAGCTGGTGGCCAACCAGGGCGTTGTCGAACTGGGTGAACAGGCTCTTAACACCCCACAAACAACGCTCTACACGCTGCTTGAGTACTACCCCTATGTCGGCCTAACTGCGGCGGTTGTCACCGTGCTGGGTATCGTGTTCTTTATTACCTCAGCGGACTCCGGTGCACTGGTACTGGCCAACTTCACCTCTATTTTGAGCGACGTGAACCACGATGCGCCGGTGAAACTGCGTATTTTCTGGTCTGCGACGATAGGGTTGATCACCATAGCTCTGCTGATGGCCGGAGGCTTGAACGCACTACAGAGTGCCGTCGTTATAACCGCACTGCCCTTCTCAGTGGTGATTTTCGCGGTAATGGTGGGCATGTATAAAGCGCTGAAACTTGAAGGTAGCAAAGCCGATGCACGCCGCATGATTGCTGGTGGTGCCCCCGGTGGTGACTGGCGAGAGCGCCTGGATCGCGCCCTGGATACCTCTAATCGTGCGGGTGCCGCTGCGACGATCGAGCACTCCATTCGCCCAGCGATGACCCAGTTTGCTCAGGAGCTTGAAAGCCGTGGTCAAACCGCCAATGTGACCGAAGAGCATGTCGAGGGCGAGTCGCTACCGAACCTGACGCTCCAGGTCGACTTCGGTGACGCCACCAGCTTTGTCTACCAAGTGTGTCCGCACCGTATGCGCACACCAAGCTTCATCCCTGCCGATGATGACTTCTATGTACGTCTGGATGTCTACCTGGCGGAAGGTGGACAAGATAAAGACCTTAACGGTTATACCCGTGGTCAGGTGATTGGTGATTTGGTGGCTGAGTATGAGCGCCACTTACACTTCCTCACCTTGGCCGGTGAGCAGATGGGTCATGTTCAGGCAATGCCTGGCACCATCGGCGAACCGCCTGAAGACTCGCAGATATAAGTAAGCATCTGCGCTTAGCCTAAAAAAATCCCAGCCAAGCGGCTGGGATTTTTTGTGCGCGAACGACTCCGCGACTAACGACTTGTTGTGCAAATTTCACCGCAGGCGTAGCGTAATGGCTTGTTTTCCCTATTTTTAGGAGGCTGACTCTATGTCCCGTGTCCATCAATCTTCGGGATACGTTTTCCCGATGCCTGGCCGCGCGTTAGTAAACGCCTGGCGTGAAGGGTATACGCTGGCCAAATTCAAGCGGGATGTAATGGCGGGTCTGACGATTGGTGTGGTGGCGGTACCGCTCTCCATGGCGCTGGCCATCGCTACTGGCGTGCCACCTCAGCACGGGCTATACACTGCCATCGTGGCAGGCGCGGTGATCGCCTTGACCGGCGGTTCGCGGTTTAATATCTCTGGCCCTACCGCCGCCTTTGTGGTGATCCTATTCCCCATTGTGGCCAATCATGGTTTGGGCGGGCTGCTGATTGCTACCTTTATGGCAGGCGCCATTTTGGTCGCGCTGGGGCTGTCGCGGCTGGGCAGTCTGATTCAGTACGTCCCCTACCCAGTCATTCTTGGCTTCACAGCGGGCATTGGCGTCGTCATTGCGCTGCTGCAACTGCCCGATTTTCTCGGTTTGGCCGGGGTTGAGCTCGGCGATAGTACTCTGCGTAACCTCATGCTGATTGGTCGAGCACTGCCCACTCTGTCACTGGCTGAAATCAGCGTCGGGCTTGTGACCTTGGCAACGCTGTTAATCTGGCCCCGCCTGAATACGCCAGTTCCTGCCCCGCTGGTTGGCTTGGCGGTGGGTACCCTGGTTGCCGCCCTGCTGCTGGTGGGTGGTGTCGAGGTCGATACTATCGCCTCGCGCTTTAGCTGGGAGTATCAGGGCGAAAGCGGCAGTGGCATTCCTCCCTTCGCGCCTGGCTTTATCGCACCGTGGCATTTCCCTGGTGCCGATGGCACGCCGCTTGAGATCGACTTTGCGCTGATTCAGGCTCTGCTTGGCCCGGCACTGGCGATTGCACTGCTGGCGGCCATTGAGTCGCTACTGTGTGCCGTGGTAGCAGATGGCTTAACTCGCACCCGCCATGATCCTAATGCCGAGCTAATTGGCCAGGGGCTGGGCAATATGGTGGTGCCCTTCTTCGGCGGCATTACCGCCACGGCGGCCCTTGCCCGCACCGCGACCAATATCAAAAGCGGTGCCTTTTCACCTATCGCTGCGGTGGTGCACTCAGTCGTAGTGCTACTTGCCGTGGTCGTGCTCGCGGGAGTACTGGGATATGTACCCATGGCCGCTCTGGCTGCCCTGCTCTTCATCATTGCCTGGAACATGAGCGAGGCGCACCACTTTATGCATACGCTGAAAAGCGCCCCCGCCAGCGATGTTTGGGTGTTGGTGATCTGTTTCGTACTCACGGTTGTTTTCGACATGGTGGTTGCCGTGGCCGTGGGTATTGGCCTAGCCGCCGCGCTGTTTATTCGCCGAATGGCACAGCTGACTCATACCCAACGCTTGGCGGCGCCCAACACCAGCGAACACTTCCCGCCGGAAGTAGCCCTTTATAAGATAAGCGGACCGCTGTTTTTTGGCGCAGCAGAAAAGGCCATTGCCACACTCAGAGTGATTGACCACAGCGTAAAAATCGTCGTTCTGGATATGCGCGATGTACCTAGCCTGGATACCACCGCCATGGTGGCGCTGGATACGCTGCGACGCGAGCTGGGCGAGCATGGGGTGGGGGTAATATTTGTAGGGTTGTCACCGCGCATGGCGCTGAAACTCAAACGCGCGGGCATTAAGCGCGAAGCAGGTAAGTTAGCGGTTGTCAGTAACCTTGCCCACGCAGAGCGAATGGCGCGCCGTTGGTTGGGCCGACAGGGGAACGGCGGGGATTAAATCGTGCCTGAGCAGTGACACTACCGAAATTAAAAAGGGGAGTTGCCTCCCCCTGAGATACGACACTAGAACGATGTCAGCTCGCCATGTCCAACACGATACGACCTTCGATCTTGCCGTCGATCATGCGCTGGAAGACATCGTTGATATTGTCCAGCGTATCGGTTGCGACCGTGGCCTTAACCTTGCCTTCGGCAGCGAAATCCAGCGCTTCCTGCAGGTCGCTGCGCGTGCCAACGATAGAGCCACGTATGGTAATGCCATTGAGCACTGTGCTAAAAATTGGCAGCGGGAAGTCGCCGGGTGGTAGGCCATTGAGCACCAGTGTGCCGCCGCGGCGTAGCATATTCTGCGCTTGATCAAACGCCTTCGGCGACACCGCTGTCACCAAGGCACCGTGAGCGCCACCAATGGTTTTCTTCAGGTAGGCCGCTGGGTCGGTTTTCATGGCGTTAACAGTTACCGTGGCGCCTAAACGCTCAGCCAGGGCTAGCTTACCGTCATCGATATCGACAGCCGCCACGTTCAGCCCCATCGCTTTAGCGTACTGCACCGCCATATGGCCCAGGCCACCAATACCCGAAATCACCACCCACTGACCGGGGCGGGTATCGGTCATTTTCAAGCCTTTATAAACCGTTACACCGGCACACAGCACCGGGGCTATTTCGATAAAATCAACGGCATCCGGCAAGCGCCCTACATAGCCTGCATCCGCTAAGGTGTAGTCCGCGAACCCGCCGTTAACGCTGTAGCCGGTATTCTGCTGGGACTCGCACAGCGTCTCCCAACCGCCTAAACAGTGCTCGCAGTAACCACAGGCCGAGTAGAGCCAGGGTACACCAATACGATCACCCTCTTTGACATGGGTAACGCCTTCACCCACCGCCACGATATGCCCAACGCCTTCGTGCCCTGGAATAAACGGTGGCGAGGGTTTTACCGGCCAATCGCCGTGAGCAGCGTGTAAATCGGTATGGCAGACACCAGAGGCCGCCACTTTCATCAACACTTCGCCCTGCTTGGGGCGAGGTACATCAACTTCTTCTATGACCAACGGCTGGCCAAACTCACGAACGACCGCCGCGCGCATTGTGCTATCCATGATGCAACTCCTAATAGTTTTCGATACGGCAGTTTAAGCACTGCTCTTATCAGTAGAGTCAGCGTCAGGGGACTGACAATTACCGCCCGGCTGATGCCGGACGGTGTGGGTTAGCTATACATAGAAAAACGTGGCGGGTTAGAAGAAGCCCAGCGGATTGATGTCGTAGCTGACCAGCAGGTTTTTGGTTTGCTGGTAGTGCTCAAGCGCCACCTTGTGAGTTTCACGGCCAACGCCGGATTTTTTATAGCCACCGAAGGCCGCATGGGCGGGATACTGGTGGTAGCAGTTGGTCCATACACGTCCGGCTTGAATGCCTCGGCCCATGCGGAAGGCGACGTTGATATCGCGGCTCCACACGCCTGCGCCCAAACCAAACTCGGTGTCGTTGGCAATCGCCAACGCTTCTTCTTCATCCTTGAAGGTAGTGACTGCCACCACCGGGCCAAAGATTTCTTCCTGGAAGACGCGCATCTGATTGTTACCCTTCAGCAGCGTGGGCTGGATGTAGTAACCATCGTTGATGCTGTCGTCCATGGTCTCTTTATTACCGCCGGTGAGGAATTCCGCGCCTTCATCTCGGGCGATATCCATATAGGACATGATTTTATCGAACTGCTCTTGAGAGGCCTGAGCCCCCACCTGCACGTCGGTATCCAGTGGATTGCCGCGTTTGATGGTTTTGGTACGCTCGATGACCTTGGCCATGAACTCCTCGTACATGCTCTCTTGGATCAGCGCACGTGACGGGCAAGTACACACTTCACCCTGGTTAAAGAACGCCAGCACCAAGCCTTCGACTGCTTTATCAATAAAGGTCGGTTCGGCGTTCATGATGTCGGCAAAGTAGATGTTGGGGGATTTGCCGCCTAGCTCCACGGTAGAGGGAATGATGTTTTCCGCCGCGCATTTCAAGATATGCGAGCCAACAGGGGTAGAGCCGGTAAAGGCGATCTTGGCAATGCGCTTGCTGCTTGCCAACGCCTGCCCTGCCTCGGCGCCAAAGCCATTGACGATATTAAGGACGCCCGGAGGTAGCAGGTCGCCAATCAATTCGACGACTTTTAATATCGATGCTGGGGTTTGCTCGGCAGGTTTGAGCACCACGCAGTTACCCGCCGCCAGTGCAGGCGCCAGCTTCCAAACCGCCATTAGAATCGGGAAGTTCCAGGGGATAATCTGGCCCACTACGCCAAGCGGCTCGTGGAAGTGATAAGAAACCGTGTTGGCATCGATATCCGCCGCCGTGCCTTCCTGCGAGCGTATGCAGCCGGCAAAGTAGCGGAAGTGGTCAACCGCCAGCGGCAGATCGGCGTTCAGTGTTTCACGCACGGCTTTGCCGTTGTCCCAGGTTTCGGCAACGGCAAGCATTTCCAGGTTCTGTTCAATGCGGTCAGCGATTTTCAGCAGGATATTGCTGCGCTCTTGGGCGGATGTTTTCCCCCAGGCAGGTGCCGCTTTGTGGGCCGCATCCAGCGCTTTATCGATATCCTCTGCCGTTGAGCGGGGGATTTCGCAGAAGACATGGCCATTGACGGGGCTGATATTATCGAAGTATTGGCCTTTCACCGGGGCCACAAATTCACCGCCGATATAGTTGCCATAGCGTTTTTCAAATGACACCACAGAACCGGTATCACCAGGGTTGGCGTAGATCATTGTATTGCTCCTGAGTATTATGATTATTAAAGGTGCATTGACAGTGTTGTTCACTAAAGCAAATGGCGATATAGCCCGATGGCAGGATTAGCCCTCATCCCTTGGTAGGAGACGCCATGTATTCCCTGTTGGTGGCGGATGACCATCCGCTGTTCCGAGACGCGCTACAAACCGTGATTAGCGGGGGCTTGGCAGGCAGCCTGCTATTGGAAGCAGAGAGCCTTGCTGATGCAATAACGCTGATTGAAGCGCAAACAGAGCTAGATCTATTGCTGCTGGATTTAAGCCTTCCGGATGCGGAAGGCTTAGAGGGGCTGACAGCACTGCGAGAGGCATTTCCCTGGTTGCCGGTGGCGATTGTTTCTGCACATCAAGAGCGCCAGCTGGTACTCGATGCCATTACCCTCGGCGCGGTGGGCTATATTCCCAAATCCACACCCCGGGAAGCGCTGCTGGCGGCGTTAACGCAGATTCTTGAAGGCCAGCTCTACCTGCCGCCCGATATCATGCGTCGCCCAGCACCGCGCACTTCTGCGGTGCCACCCATTGCAAATGCTTCATCGACCAGCGAGCGGTTGGCGCGTTTAACCGATAAGCAGTTAGAGGTGTTGGCGTGCATGACGACAGGCATGTCGAACAAGCATATTGCCCGGGAGTTGTTGATTGCCGAAACGACCGTCAAAACCCATGTCTCGGCAATTCTGCGCAAGCTGAATGCCACGAGCCGGGTTCACGCCATTGTTATCGCAGGCGAGGAAGATCTAAGCTTTCACCGGGCCAACCGCACGCGTTAGGCTTTATTGAGCAGTGTGGCTAGCAGCATGCGCAGCCGCAGGGGCTTTAACGGTTTGAGCAAGCAGTACATGCCCGCTTCGCGGGTCGCACGCTTAATCTCCGCCTCGTGATTGGCAGTAATCACCACCGCTGCCAAGCCTGGATAACGGCGCTGCAGTCGCGCGGCCAACTCAATGCCGGTTTCGCGGTGATCGCCCAAATGATAATCCACCAGCAATACTGACGGTCGCTCACCGTCGCTGGCAGCCTCTAACGCACTCACCGTGGCAGCGGCGCGCACTCGGCACCCCCAACTGCCTAGCAGCGCCTGCATACCTTCTATAATCGCCAGGTCATCATCAATCACCCAAATGACACAGCCGCTTAGCGGATCCTCTGCAACGTCAGGCAGCGGCGTATAATGAGTGCTCGCCACTGCAGGCGGCGCGGCCGTCGCGTAGGGTACGGTGATCGAAAATAGCGCACCCGCGCCAGGGCTAGAGGCGAGCGAGATCGGTTGTCCCAGCATGGCGCTGATCCGGTCAACGATGGCTAGACCCAACCCCAAACCGCGGCTGTGGGAGCTATTGGGCTGATTAGCGCGGCGAAACTCCAGAAAGATCGCTTCCCGCTGCTGCTCAGGGATCCCGGGGCCGGTATCGCCCACCATAATTTCCAGGCCATCTCGTCTCCGCCGACAGCCCAGCAGCACGCGCCCCTGCTCGGTATAGCGCACCGCGTTGCTTAAGAAGTTGCGGATCACTCGCGCCAGCAACGCTAGATCCGACTCGACCACCGCACTGGAAGGCACGTAGTGCAGTGTCAGCCCCCGCACCCCGGCCACTTGGCGATACTCCTCTGCCAGCGCATCTAGCAGCGTGCTCACCGCGAAGGGCGCTTTATCGGCGTGGAGTACGCCTGCGTCCAAACGCGAGATATCCACTAGCGTTCCTATCAAGCCTTCAACATCTTTCAGCGAACGGCCAATATGGCCGACCAGAGCTTGTGAGGTATCAGGAAGCGAGTGGGTTTCTAACGCACTGGCAAACAGCCGGGCGGCATTGAGTGGCTGAAGCAAATCGTGACTGACCGCCGCCAGAAATTTCGTTTTGGAGAGGTTAGCGGCTTCGGCTTCGGCTTTCGCGGCCAGTAGGCGCGTATTGACCTGGCTCAGTTCGTCTAAGGTGCGGTGCAGCGCATCAGTGCGCTCACGCACCTGTTCGGCAAGTAACACTGAGCGTTCAAACGCGGCATAGGGCGCGGGGTCGGCACCGCTCCCCGTTTCCACCCGCTCCATCAGCGCTTGGCACACTTTACGCAAGCGACGGTTCTCTTCCCGCAGCGCCGCGACATCCGCCGCGTCAGTGTTTGTGGTTAGTTGGAAGAGATCCAAACGCCACCCCCGTAAACGTTTGATTCACATGCATACCATGATGCTGTTCACCGTACGTATTGAACCCCACTACGCCTGCCTGGCGCAGCAACTGCGATGCCTGATCCAACTGTTGTAACGCCTCGAGCTCCATCCTGCGTAGAAAACAGTCGCAGCCAATAATCATGCTCGGCGCGCCTAGGCGGGCACCTACTCCAGCAAGCATCACGCTGAGATTATCCAGTAGCGGCGTGGGCTGCATGGCGGTCAGTACAATGCCGTTTTCCACCGCGCAGTAAAAGCTCAAACTACTGTCGCTATTAACACGCTGAATAGAGCGCACGTAGTGCTGGCCGCCGATGCGTACGGCTAATGGATGACGGGCAAAAATGCCAGCGTTGAGCTGCGCAGGCGCACTACCTACCAGTTCGGCATATACCTGGGCGGCAGGCAACCCGTTGAGTTCTATCACCCGCCGCTGTTCGCGGTCAGCCTCGGTCACTACGAGTTTGTGGGCCAATGGTATTAAGTGGTGGGTTGAAAATACTTCAAAAGGCAGCCGAGTGTTGATCATCACCACCACTGCTGCACGGGTATAAAAGCGCCCAGCGGTATACACATGGGTATGGCTAAGGTGATTGTCGTCACCCGCCGAGCCGCCAAAACTGGGGATACGGCCTAGGGCGGCATCTAAGGTAGCGAGCACCTGCTCTTCACGGCTGGATAAGCCATCCAATAGCGTCAGCGCAAAGCTGTGTTCGTTAATCGGCGCGATGGTTTGTTGGCGGCACTGCTCCAACAGCGTATCGACCAGCGGTTGAGCGTTGGCTAGTTCAAAATGCTCCAGGTCGTCGATCAGCGCCGTTTCAATGGCAAACAGTCGGCGATCAAACCCAATCGCCACGATGGAACCGCGGTCATAGCCTCCAGGGGTTATTTCCCCAGCCGTCGTACAGCCACTTAGCGGCGTGGTGGGAAAACTACTTTTCAGCGCGTCTGCTAGGGCAGCTAAATCATACTCCGCGCTGCAGAAGAACAGCACGAACCCCAAGTGTTCGTGCTGTAAAGCGTCGGCTAACTCCGCCGCTGCCTGGCAAGCATTAGCCTGCTGACTGGCCGCAGTAAGAATACCCTGCTCAACCTGATAAGTGGTCACGGCACCACCTCTCTAGTGCGGCATATGTATGCGCCGCTGCAAGTCTTAACGCGCAGAACGCATCATCAAGCTGCTTGGATGTCGCATGTTGCGTTTCAGCTAATTTTTCAAGCTGCTTCGCCAATTCGGCAAGCTGGTCGGCGCCCATACTCAATGACTCGCCGCGCAGTTGGTGGGCAAGCCGCTCAACCTGCTGTGTCTGCTCTGACGTTAGGGGAGTAGCGGCCAAACACGCAGCCAACTGAGCGGAGTAATCGCTTACTTGCTGATGATATAGCATGATCAGTTGTGTAACGCTCGCCTCCCCTAGCGTCGTTTTCAGCATGCCAAGGGTATCGCTGTTAAGGAGTGATTGCTGCTTGGTTAACGGAGGAGAGACCGCTAATGCCTGTAAAGGCGTTGCGTCTGGGGTTGCAAAAAGTTGTAATGCCAACACGTTACTTAACGCCGCAAGCGACAGTGGCTTAGTGATGTAATCATCCATGCCCGCCGCCAGGCAGCGTTTACGGTCATCTTCAGCCCCCCCGGCCGTCATGGCAACAATCGGCACACTGGCCAGCCAGCCACCCTGTTCCCGCAAACGCTGGGTGACTGCCAGGCCATCCATATCGGGCAGTTGAATATCCATAAAGATCAAATGCACTTGTTGGGATTCGGCCATGGCCAAGGCATCATGGCCGTTCTCGGCCCAGACGACATCGCAACCTAAGCGCGCCAACAAGCCCATCGCGACTTTGCGATTAACGGCATTGTCCTCTACCAGCAGCAGTGTTGTGCCGGTAAAGTCCCGTTTGGGGGATGGGGGCAGCGTACTGGATACGGGGTCGGCGGCGATCAAGGGCAACTCACACCAGAAAGTGCTACCTTGGCCTAATTGGCTTTTTACCCCTAATCGCCCTTGCATGGCTTCGCTTAACCGTTTGCAAATTGCCAGCCCTAGCCCGGTACCCCCAAATCGACGTGCCACCGATTCATCCGCCTGCTGAAAAGGCTCAAATAGACGCTGCTGTTGCTGTTCGCTTAGACCACAGCCCGTATCACTGACCTCAAACAGTAACTGCTCCACCGTCGAAGAGACTCGTACGCTGACATCACCGTGATCAGTGAATTTAATCGCATTGGCAATTAGGTTAAGCAAAATTTGCCTCAGCCGACCTGCATCGACAAGCACCCAGGCAGGCACCAGTGCATCGACATTGACCGATAGCGTTAACCCTTTCATTTTTGCTCGGGGCGCAAATAGCACGACAACACTATCGACCAGCGGCTTGAGTTCCGTAGGCGATGTTTCAAGGGTTAAGTGCCCTGCTTCGATTTTTGAGAAATCGAGAATTTCATTGATCATCGCCAGCAATTGGTTGGCGCTGTCGTGGATCGTATGAGCGTAATCTTCTACCTGAGCGGGGCTGGCGGATTCACGCAGCAGCTCACTCATGCCGATAACACCGTTCAGCGGCGTGCGAATTTCATGGCTGACCATGGCTAAAAAGTCTGACTTTGCCTGATTCGCCGCCTGAGCCTGTTTGGCGGTGACTTCCAGCTGCCGACCAAGCTGCTCCTGGCTCCGCCTTATCGCCGCACTCTCACGCATTTCACGCACCAAAAAAGCAATCACCAGAAACGCCGCTAAGCTCATGCCAATAATCAGGCTCATCAGCAACTTGTAAAGCAGGCTGAGCTGGGCACGCTCCTCCGTCGCCGATTCGGCTAAATAGCCGTTAATAGCAATAACCAGGCGTTCAGTCAGTTGCGTTAGTACCTGTAGCTCATCTTCCAGCGCTGCTATCGGCAGTTGATCAAACACGCCGTAGGGTTCGAATATGATATCCAGCACATCAAGCTGCTGCTGAATTTCTTCCAGTAGCTCACGGGCGGTATCGATCTGCTGCAACAAGTTGCTGACTTCGCCGTCGTTAAGCAGCGTTATACGGCTATAAAGTAGCTCAAAGCGAAGATTTAGCTCCTCGTGAGCCGTCGGAGTTATCGGCTCGCGGGTTGCCGCCAATAAATGATTAAGTAGCTGTACCGCATCACGATCCAGCTTATAAACAACCCAGGCGGTATCTTCCCTCAGGCTTTGGGTTAGATTTTCCTGCCGCCAAGCGGCCAAGGTAGCGACGACCAACGCCGCAGCGAACAGTAACACCGCGACAATGGCAACGAGCTTAAAACGGCGAGGATAACGCAGTAGGTTGGAAGCCTGCGCACTAGGAGCGCTAGAGAACATTAATATGCATAACCTGCCATACCGCTCTAAAGCGGATTTTTTCGCTTAACAGCACTTCATCTTGATCAAAGGGGTAGAGCACCCACAAAGGGCCATATTCGCGAATCGGAATCGCCTCACCGTTTTTTTCGATGGCTAAGATGACATCGTGCTCAATAAAATCACTGACCGGTATTTCGGCTTCGTAACCGTTCAGCGCGGAAACGTGAACCGCATCACTGTCGGAGCTTAATAGCGCCAAAAGATCACGCATTAAAGGGCCACTATAGTGGCTGCGGCCCTCTGTCCACGGCGTGCTGGTATCAAATTCATACTGTGGTAAAGCCGCTAACATGGCCCGGTCAAACTGCGCTTCACTCCCCACATTGGTAAGGTCTATGTTACCACTGACGGTCAAAATAACGGGCCCGTTAGGCACGTCTAGTTCATCGACTGAATCAGCAAGCCCCACCAGGGGAGCGCTGAACATCAGCACGGCCCACCCCATTAACCACGCTTTCACAGTAAACACCTCACGCAAGGTTGCCCGCTGGTTATAGCTCCCAGGAACAATAAAAGAAGACAGCGTAAAGGTTACGCCATCTCCTTAAGCAGGTCAGGGCAAATACTGTTTTTTTCGTCACTGAAACGTTATTTACTGTTCACACTAGGGTTACGATTTGATTTTCTCGAAGGGTTCAAAGCGCACCAAATCTTCGTAGGCGTGCCAACTGGCATGTCCTAGCACAGGCAAAATAAGTGCAAGACCAATGTAAAACGTCATAACGCCAACCAGAACGCACAGGGTAAGAATCACCGCCCATAACAGCATCACGCGAAAGTTACGCGCGACACAGCGTACGCTAGCTTCTATCCCCTCCATAAAGGTTAGGTCTTGATCCATCAAGGTAGGAATCGCTACAACGCTTATGGCGAAGGCGCCAAAGGCTAAAATCCCGCCTGCAACTGTGCCCACTGCCAACATGCCCAGGCCCTCTGAGGTGGTCAGCAGCGCAGTATAGAGCGACGCGGGACTAGGCACTTCAAAACCGAAAAATAGTGCGAACAGCAGCGTGGCCAAACGAATCCAAGCGAGGAAGAAGATCATCATCATGACGCCCATCATCGCCAGCTGACCAGCATGGGGCTTCCAGCTTCCAAACGCATCACCTAGGTTAGGTACTTGTCCACGTTCCAACGCTCGGCTAATACCATAAGAGCCTACTGCCACCAGCGGGCCAATAAACATAAACCCGGCAATCATGGGCAGCAGCCAGTACCAGTAGCCCATGGTGAAGGCGCCAAGAGTAATGGCAATACTCAACCCCACCCAAAACATGCCATAAGAGAGGCTCACTACCGTTGCCCGACGAAAATCCTCTACGCCAGCAGCCAACCACGCCCTGGGTCGATCCAATCCAACCTTGTTAATAGTGATTTTAACGCTGGGTTGATCCGCATGGTGGTTTGTTTTTGTTGTAGCCGCATTCATGGCATCACTCCTGTTGTTCCTGATATAGACCCTGGATTCAGGATTTACCTCTAAGGCATCAACACTCATTACCCGTTGACGGTATTAACACTAAATTAATGGCTTAACATTATTTGTTAATACCCTCTTAATGTAGCTGACCAACGCTGTTTGGGGTGACGCTTTGAGATGCGCGTACAAAAAATCCACGAAACAGCTGTCAACCGCCAATTAAATTGCTGCGTTAGTAAAAACCGATATAGTCAAGACGCGCGACGGACGGCCATAAAAAACTCCGAGCAACTGCCCGGAGTTTTGGGTTTTCCGTACGTGACGCTCTGAATGTCTAGCGCACAATCATTACCGACATTTTGGCATGGTGCACAACGTGCTCTGCATTGGGGCCGAGCACATAATCGACAAACTTACGCTTATTGTGGGAAGCCATGACGATTAGATCGACGTCCAGTTTCTTACCGGCTTTAATAATGGCCTCCCAAGGTGAGCCATCCACAATGACACTTTGTACCTGAATGTCGTCGGGCACATTCGTCTTGATAAAGTCATGGAGCGCATCGGTGATCGCTGTATGCGCTTTTTTGGAGAAGTCCTTGGGGAAGTAGGAGCCCACCATGGGCATACGATAGTCCGGCAGTACCGTCACCACATGAAGCGAGGCGCCAAAAGTTCGACATAGCGTCAGGGCTGTGGGCAGCGCCTTCGACCAGGAAGACTCCTCGTTCAAATCCACCGGCAACATGATCTTGCTATACATGGCACTCTCCTTCATGCGGTGGCGGCAGCTTGCGTGTTATCGCGACGCCGACGCTGCATCAATACGATCAACCCAAAGACCAAGAAGGCAGGAATCCACATTAGCTCCTTAGTCCAGCGGTCGACGGGGGCCAGAACTTCGATGATTTCTTGATCGAAGTCGAAACCGAGCTCTGCCGCTTGGCTGCCGTAGGTCACCATATCAACGGTCGCCGTGCCATCCTCAATAAAGAGCTCCATGCCCAGGTTATTGAGCCGCTCCTGACCTGTTTCGCCTTCAGGTACCGGTAATGTCATGTAAGTGGTCATGGGATCGCCATAATCATCAAGACCCGCAATCTGCAAACGCAAAGTGGAGTCTTCATCCACATCACCCAGCGCTTCGACGAATTGCGCGGGCGGGATGGATTCGTAGGGATCATGAATCATGTCCATCCAGAAACCAGGCCGGAACAGCGTGAACGCAATCAGCAGCAGCACGATAGACTCATACCAGCGGTTGCGCGTAATCATAAAGCCCTGGGTCGCGGCAGCGAAGATCAACATGGCGATGGTCGACACCACAAAGATCAACACCCCCTGAAGGAAGGTCACATCGATGAGTAACAGATCGGTATTGAAGATAAACAGAAACGGCAGCGCCGCGGTACGAAGGCTGTAATAGAACGCCTGGAAACCGGTTCGAATGGGATCGCCACCGGATACTGCCGCCGCCGCAAAGGAGGCCAGCCCCACCGGTGGGGTAACGTCGGCCATGATGCCGAAGTAGAACACGAACAGGTGTACCGCAATCAATGGTACCAGCAAGCCATTTTGAGCGCCCAGGTTGACGATGACCGGTGCCAGTAGTGCCGATACGACGATGTAGTTTGCTGTCGTAGGCAGCCCCATGCCGAGGATCAAGCTAAGCACAGCGGTAAGCAGCAAGATTAGCATCAAGTTGCCCATGGCCAGCGTTTCCACCACTTCGGCTAGCACCAGACCCACCCCGGTCTGGGAGACGGCACCGACGATGATACCGGCGGTGGCCGTGGCAATGCCAATGCCGATCATGTTGCGGGCACCAGTGACCAGGCCATTCCAAAGATCCATCGCGCCTTCACGCAGATCCGCCCTCATATCGCTGCGTCCGCGAAAGATTGACGTAATGGGGCGCTGGGTCAGAATAATGAAAATCATGAAAACGGTGGCCCAGAAAGCCGACAGTCCTGGCGATAAACGTTCCACCATCAGACACCACACCAGCACAATAACCGGCAGGATGTACTGCAAGCCAACCAGCACCGTCGGTTTGGTCTGGGGCAGTGTAAAGATCGGTTGGTTAGGGTCATCGAGCTCGAGCTCTGGGTAACCGGCCGCCAGTTTGAGCAGGGCAATATAAATGACCGTAAGTCCAACGGCTACCACCCAGGGGGTCGCATCCCCCAGTACCGGCTTGAGCCAGCCAAGGCCGTAATAAACAGCCAGGGCGGTGCCCATCATCAGTAGCAAACCACCGAGAAAGCCAATCACTTTATTGACCAGCGGCTTAGGTGGGTTACTGCTTTGCAGCCCCTTCATGTTGGCCTTGAGGGCCTCAAGGTGAACGATGTAGACCAGCGCAATATAGGAGATCAGCGCGGGAAGGAAGGCATGCTTGATCACCTCGACATAAGAGATGCCCACATACTCGACCATCAAGAAAGCGGCCGCCCCCATTACCGGAGGCATAATCTGTCCATTAACCGATGACGCCACTTCAACAGCGCCCGCCTTTTCCGCGGAAAATCCGACACGTTTCATCATCGGCACGGTAAAGGTGCCGGTGGTCACCACATTGGCAATCGAGGAGCCGGAAATCAGACCGGTCATGGCCGAGGCCACCACGGCAGCTTTCGCTGGTCCGCCGCGATAGTGGCCCAATAGTGAGAACGCCACCTTGATAAAGTAATTGCCAGCGCCGGCCTTATCGAGCAGGGCACCGAATAACACAAACAGAAACACGAAGCTGGTTGATACCCCCAGAGCGATACCGAAGACCCCCTGCGTAGTCAACCACTGGTGATTAATCAAGCCAAAGAGGCTCACCCCACCATGGGAAAGAATACCCGGCATCCAAGGGCCAGCCAGGCTATAGAGAAGAAAAACCGACGCTACAATCATTAACGGCGGGCCAAGCGCTCGACGCGTCGCCTCGAGCAGCAGCAGTATCCCTGCGATGCCAATAATAACGTCCTGCAGTATCGGTGCGCCGGGGCGCTGAGATAACTGCTCGTAAAACATAAACATGTAAGCGCCACAGAAGGCCGCCGCCGCTGCAAGCACCCAATCCTGAATCGGAACACGGTCGCGCGGGGAGCGCTTGAGTGCCGGATAAGCCATATACGCCAAAAAAAGCGCAAAGGCCAAGTGAATAGAACGCGCCTCAGTGGCACTAAATACACCAAACCCAAGGACGAAGGGCACTGGCGAAGCGATCCACAATTGAAAAAGAGACCACACTGCCGCAATGCTTACCAAAAGCTTTCCGGGCATGCCGGCTGGCTTGCGGGCTCCTGTGTCGCTGGAGGCGACCATATCCTCCAAGTCTACTCCGGCTCCCGAAGGCCTGTTCTTATCGTCTGTCATCTGCCTGCCCCGCTCCGAGTCGATTGACGCATCATTGCCATATCGAAATGCCCTATCAACATTTTAAACGCCCTATCAACATTCTAAACCAAAATGCGCGGCACCCTGAGGTAACCGCGCATTTCTTACTAAGGTAGTATCACCTTAGGCGTCTGGATTACTCAATCCAGCCTTGTTCACGGTAGTAACGCGCTGCCCCATCGTGCAACGGTGCGGAAAGCCCTTCACTCACCATCTCTTCTGGATCAAGATTTTCGAAGGCCGGATGCAGACGCTTGAAACGATCGAAGTTGTCAAAAACCGCCTTGACGGTCTGATAGATCACTTCTTCGTCAGCCTCAGCGGTGGTGACAAAGGTCGCTGCCACGCCGAAGGTTTCGACATCTTCGTCATTGCCGCGATACAGACCACCCGGAATTACCGATGCGGCGTAGTAAGGATATTCATCGACGATGCCTTGAATGTCTTCGTCGTTCAACGGAATCAGACGAGCATCAACGGTGGTGGTGGCTTCCTGGATGGAGCCATTGGGATGGCCAACCACGTATACCATGGCATCGACGTTATTATCAGCGAGTGCCGCCGCTTGCTCGGCAGCATCAAGCTGAGATGCCAGCGAGAAGGTATCTTCAGTCCAGCCCTTGGCTTCCATCACCACTTCCATGGTGTTGCGCTGGCCCGAACCTGGATTACCAATGTTGACACGCTTGCCTTCCAAGTCATCGAGCGTCTCGATGCCAGAGTCAGCCCGCGCAAGCAGCGTCAACGGCTCACCGTGGACACGGAACACCGCACGCAGCTCTTCGTAGGGCTCGCCTTCGAAATTCCCAGTGCCGTTGTAGGCTTGATACTGAACATCGGATTGAGCGACACCCATGTCCAATTCGCCGGACTTGATGCCATTGATATTGGCGACAGAACCACCGGTGGAAGGTGCATTACACTTAATATCGGCGTCTTCGAGACGATTAACCAAACGACAGATCGACTGACCCACGACGTAGTAAACGCCGGTTTGGCCACCGGTGCCAATGGTGATGAATTGCTCGTCATCCTGTGCCATTGCCGGTGAGGCGAAAGCAGCGGCGGCAAGTAGCGCACCGGAGAAAGCAGTAGTGGAAAATACATGGCGTTTCATGAACACACCTCTTTGTATTGATGTTGTGAGCGTATTTGATGTTACGAGCATCGCACGCTTTGGTCTCACCTGATGAACCGTTCCCTCAGGTGCCCTTGTTCCAAAACGTTTTCAAGACATTCTATTTTCAAGACAAACGGTTACAGGCGACCCATAAGCTGCCTGCTAGCATTACTTTAGCGAAAAAAACCTAATTAGCGAAATGTAATACGCTAAATAATGAATTTCGCTGTCGTCTAATACTCAGTGTAGCGGTCTTCATCGTTTAGGGAACGTTAACTGCTATACCGCCTTTGCATAAGGTACGCAAAAGGGTAAGCCAAATTAGTCAACGTTATAGCCCAAAACGCGCGGCAGCCATAGCGCGATAGCGGGGAAGATTGCCACTAGCGCTAGCGCACAGCCCATTGCAACGACAAACAGCAGCGCCCATCCGATGGTCTGCTCCAAGCGAATTTTGGCCACTTCGGTGGTCACCATCAAATTCACCGCCACCGGCGGGGTAAATTGGCCAATGGCAATATTCATCGCCAACAGAATCCCAAACCACACCGGGTTCCACTCAAAATGCTGCATCACGGGGATCAAAATCGGCATCATGATCAAATAAATCGAGATCGCATCCAACAGCATCCCAGCGACCAACACTGCTAACATCACCAGGATTAGCAGCAAAACGCCGTTATCGGTCAGGCTAATAATCCATTCCGCCAAGTGGCGGAAGGTGCCCAGCATGGTTCCTGCCCAGGCAAAAATCCCCGCCAGAGCGATAATCAGCATCACCACGCCGGAAATAATCGCCGCCTCACCCAATAGCTCCCATAAATCACGCAGCGACAGCTCGCGGGTTAGAAAAAGACCGACAATCGCACCATAAGCAACGGCTACCACGGCCGCTTCGGTGGGTGTAAACAGCCCTGAACGCAAACCACCCAGAATCAGCACCGGGGCAAACAGCGCCGGTATCGCCTGTTTAAAAGTGGAGCGCACACTTAGCCTTTCAGCCCCCTCTATGGGTGTGCCGCCCTCCCAACCGTAGCGTTTGGAAACGAGCATAGCGGGCACCAGTAGCGCCAGCCCCGCCAGAATACCGGGAAATAAACCTGCTGCGAAAAGTGCGCGTAAATCGACGCCCGGCACCACGATCGAGTAAAGAATCAGCGCCACTGAAGGGGGAATGAGAATCGCCGTCGAGGCAGAGGCGGCAATCAGCGTGGCGGAAAACGGCTTGGGGTAGCCCGCTTTGGTCATACTCGGCAGCATCACCATCGCAACCGCCGCGGCATCAGCAGGGCCTGAGCCACTCATTCCGCCCATAATCATACACACCAGCACCGCCACCAAGGCCAAGCCACCGTGGCGCGGGCCAATCAAAGCCTGGGCAAAACGCACTAAACGCAGCGCTACACCGGAACGTTCAAAAATAAGCCCGGTTAAGATAAACAGCGGAATCGCAATCAAAGGGTACTTGGCAATACTGTTATAGGTATTGGTACCCATCGTTGCGAGCATGTCCGGTGACAAACCCAGCACGATGCCAACGGCCCCGGAGAGCGCCAGCGAAAACGCTACCGGCACCCCCGCTATCAGCAGCCCCGCAAACGCCAGTATCATCCACACATCAGGGCTCATCGGTGAGCCTCCCCGTTAAACGGTCGGCGGTTTGCTGGCATAAGCGCCACACCATGGCCGCAGAAAGCACGGGCAGCCAGACTAAATACCACCACTGAGGCAAGCCAAGCCCTGGTGACAGCGACTCCCACTGATACTCTTGCCAGGCCATCTTGCCGCCATACCAGGTGATCAAACCCAGCACGGTGGCACCGCAAAGCGCTTGAAAAAGGATCAGTGCACGACGGTACTTGAGCGGCAATGCCCGTTCCAAAAAGCCAATACGAATATGGCGGTTACGCCGCAGCGCCACCGAGGCACCGGCAAAGGTCAGGACTACCAACAAAAACACAGAAAACTCTTCGGTAAATGAAAAAGAGCCGCCGGTTAAGTAGCGAGTAATCACATTACCAAGACTAATCAATGAGATAATGATTAATGCCAGCGCGCCCAGCCAACGTTCAGGGCGCGCATCAGGAAAGCCTTTCATGGCAGCCTCACAGCAAAAAACTCCCAGCCTTCAAGGCCGGGAGTTTGAACATCAAAAGTAATTAACGCGCGTCGATAGCGGCTTGTGCGGCCTCTACCACCTCTTCACCAATCCGCGGCGCCCATTTTTCGTAAACGGACTGGGTGGCATCGACAAACGCCTGGTACTGCTCATCGGAAAGCTCGGTTACTGTGACGCCGCGCTCTTGAATCGCCGCAAGCCGCTCGCCCTCTTCTTCACGGGTCATGGCGATTTCCCACTCACCCGCTTCTACCGCGGTTTCGCGCAGCAGGGTTTGCTGCTCTTCGCTCAATGTTTGCCATACCTGCTGATTGACCGCAAAAATCAGTGGGTCATTCATGTAGTTCCAGAGTGTCAAATGCTCCTGGCCGACTTGATCAATGCGCGCGACGTCAAACACAGAGAGTGGGTTTTCCTGGCCATCAACGGCGCCGGTGGTCAGCGCAGGCTGAGCGTCTGTCCAGCTCATTTGGGTGGGGTCGGCGCCCAATGCCGAGAAGGTATCCTGGAACAGCGGCGAGCCAACAACGCGGATTTTCAGGCCGTCCAAGTCGTCTGGTTGGCTAATCGGCCCGCGAGAATTGGAAACCTGGCGGAAACCGTTTTCACCCCAGGCTAACGGGATAACGCCACGAGATTCGATTGCTTCAAAAACCAACTCCCCTGCTTCACCACCGGTAACCGCATCAACGGCGGCTTCATCGGGAATGAAGAACGGTAAAGAGAATAGATTAAGTTCCGGCACCTGGGGCGACCAGTTGATGGTCGAGCCCACAGCGGCGTCGATCAGCCCGGAGCGCATTGCAGAAAATTCGCGGGTTTGGTCACCGGAAACCAACTGAGAGTTGGGGTAAACGCGCAGCGTTAACTCGCCGTCGCTGTGCTCCTCAACTAGTTCGGCCCACTTCTCAGCCGCCTGCCCCCAGGGGAAAGCGTCAGACAAAACCGTAGAAACCGAGAGTTCGCGTGCTTGTGCAGAAAGGGAGGCGGTCAGCAGAGCCGCACCGGCCAAGCCAGCGGTTAAACGAGCCATTGGGCGTGTCAGCGTCATGGTAGATCCTTTTTTAGCTATTTTTATGATGTGCGTTTAGTGGTGTGCGTGGACAGCAGTTGTGAAGCTTTTCGAGAAAGCCCCACTTATTGTATGCACTTAGGGCGCGAAAGGAAGTCGCCTAAGGTCGGCATGTGGCAGTACTGGCCCTTGAGACCAGGGTATATGGCAACACCAAATTGTCTACTTGCCTCCCTTCCAGCACCTCGATCAACATCGCAACAGCTTCGCGTCCGAAGGCTTCCGCCGGTTGGGCAATCGTCGTCAGCGGCGGGTCGCTGTAAGAAGCAAACGCAATATCATCAAAGCCTGCCACCGAAATATCCTCCGGCACCCGCAGGCCCGCTTCTTTGATACGGCTTATAGCGCCTATGGCCATTTCATCGCTTTCACAAAAAATGGCGGAGGGGCGCTCCGCTAAAGCAATAAGCGTTTCAGCCGCCTGATAACCAGAACGTGGCGTGAAATCGCCAGGACAAAGCAGGCACTCATCTAACGGAATGCCCGCTGCGCTCAACGCATCCTGGTAGCCTTGTTGGCGGTCACGGGTCAAGGGGCTGCGCCGAGGCCCTTTAATCATGCCAATTCGACGATGCCCCAGGGAGATCAAGTGCTCGGTGGCCTCCCGGGCTGCCGCTCGGTTATCGAGTTTGACGGTGGGACAGGGCGCATCGTCCAGCACCTCGCAGGCATTGATCATGGGCAATACCGCCCCAGCAGGAAACGCCTTTTCAGAAAAAGGGTTAAAAGCACGCAGTTGAATCACGCCATCCGCCTGGCGGGTACTGACTAAACTGGCGTATTGGGTTTCCATCGCCTCATTACCAAGCGTATTACACAGCAGAACGCCGTAGCCGCGTTCTTGGGCAGCTTCCTGAATACCGCTGATTACCCGCGCAAAAAAGGTGTTTGCGATCGTGGGTACCAATACCACTAAGTTATAAGTACGTTGAGAGCGAAACTGAACCGCCATCAAATTAGGCTTGTAGCCCGCTTGATCAACGGCCTTCAGCACTTTTTCCCGGGTGGCCGGTGAGACGATATCCGGCGACTTTAACGCGCGTGATACGGTCGCTACCGATACCCCCGCTAACTCGGCGACCTTACGTATATTGGTCATGGCCTCCCTTATCACTAGGTAATCGCCGTAAGCAGATGGTTGCGCGGCATTATTCATATCAGCTTAACGTATCCCAGCGTTAAACTCAGCGCGCGATGTCCCAACCCTTCGCGCGCACCGATAGACCTTTGTCGCATTGACGCTTATAGCGTGAAGCCCTAATTTCAAGCCAAATGTAACCGGTTACATTATCGTCTGTACAAGCGCAGCAAGCGCCACCTGAAAATTCATAAGTTTTATTAAAGCAGGAGCCTCTCTATGCCGCGGCCCAATCAACCCCGCATCCGCTTAGGCATGATCGGCGGCGGACAAGGGGCGTTTATCGGCCAAGTTCACCGCTTAGCTGCTCGCCTCGACGATACCTGCGAGCTGGTATGTGGCGCCTTTAGCCGCTCGGCGGATAACAACCAGCTGACTGGCGAAGCGTGCCACCTCCCCGACGAGCGTATTTACGCTGACTGGCAGCAATTACTGGAAGGCGAGCAGCAACTTCCCGCCGAACAACGCATGCAGTTATTGGTGATCGTAACGCCTAATCATCTTCACGTGCCGATCGCGGAAGCGGCCATGCAGGCAGGTTTTCATGTGTTTTGCGAAAAACCGTCGGCAGTATCGCTCCAAGAAGCTCAGCGCTTAGCAGAAAGCTGGCATGCCAGCGGCTGCCTGTATGGCTTGGCGCATACCTACTTAGGCTACCCCATGGTATGGCAAGCCCGAGAAATGGTGAGCGAGGGCCAAATAGGTAGCATTCGCAAAATTCATGTGGAGTACCCCCAGGGCTGGCTAGGCGAGCATTTAGAACAGCAGGGTAATAAGCAAGCCGCGTGGCGCACCGACCCTACGCTCGCAGGTATCAGCGGCTGCATGGCCGACATTGGCACCCATGCTTTCGGCCTCGCCGAGTTTATTTCCGGACATCGTGTTAGCGCTCTCTGCGCCTCGCTTGCCAGCCACGCCGATGGCCGCCAATTAGACGATGATGGCGATGTACTGCTGCGCACCGATCAAGGCGCCAGCGGAACCCTCATTGCCAGCCAGATCTGCAGCGGGGAAGAAAACGCACTTAAAATACGTATTTACGGCGATAAAGGGGCATTGGAGTGGCACCAAATGGAGCCCAACAGCCTGTTCTACCGCCCGCTTCAAGCACCGATGCGCACCCTCCGTGCGGGCATCGACCAACCCGACCTTTTCCCCAGCGCGATGCAGCGCTTGCGCCTACCCGGCGGCCACCCAGAGGGGTATCTGGAAGCACTCGGCAACCTTTACCGCGACTTTGCCCACGCCATTCATCAAGGCAAGCAAGGCGACGTTGAGGGCGTTCCCGGTATGGCCTCCGGGCTACGTGGCATGGCGTTTATCGAGGCCGTCACCACCAGCGCCAAAAGCGAACAGAAATGGACTCCACTGCCTGCCACTCAACTAACGGGAGCCTAATCATGCCAAACACCCACAAAGGCATCCGCGGGCCCGCCATTTTTCTGGCCCAGTTTATCGGCGACGAAGCGCCTTTCGATAGCCTCGACGGTATCGCTCGTTGGGCGGCCGAACAGGGCTATCAAGCCATTCAGCTACCCACTGCAGACAGTCGTTTTATCGACCTGCACAAGGCCGCTGAAAGCCAAAGTTACTGTGATGAGTTAAACGCCCGCTGTGAAAAAACCGGCGTTGTGATCAGTGAACTCTCTACCCACTTACAGGGCCAACTGGTCGCCGTGCATCCCGCTTGCGACGACTTATTCGATGATTTTGCGCCTGTTGAGCTACACGGCAAGCCGCAGGAGCGTACCGAGTGGGCCATTGAGCAGCTAAAGCTGGCTGCCAAAGCCAGCCAACGGCTTGGTTTAACGGCTCACGCGACGTTTTCCGGGGCGCTGCTATGGCCCTTTGTTTACCCCTGGCCCCAACGTCCTGAGGGGCTAGTCGAAGAAGGGTTCAACGAGCTGGCCCGGCGGTGGCGGCCAATTCTGGATGCCTTTGATGAGGCAGGTGTTGATCTGTGCTTTGAGATTCACCCTGGCGAGGATCTTCACGACGGTGCGTCTTTCGAGCGGTTCCTGGCGGCAGTGGACAACCATCCACGGGCGAAAATTCTTTATGACCCCAGCCACTTACTGCTGCAGCAGTTGGATTATCTCGAGTTTATCGACCGCTACCACGAGCGTATCGGCATGTTCCACGTTAAAGACGCTGAATTTAACCCCAACGGCCGCAGCGGCGTTTATGGCGGTTACCAAGGCTGGGTAGAACGCCCTGGACGCTTCCGTTCATTAGGCGATGGGCAGATCGATTTCAGCGGGATTTTTAGCCGCCTGACGCAGTACGGATTTGATGGCTGGGCGGTGCTTGAGTGGGAGTGCTGTATTAAGGACGCCGCCCAAGGCGCTGCAGAGGGCTCACCTTTTATCGAAGCCCATCTGATTCAACCCGCCGGTCGCGCTTTTGATGATTTTGCCGGTGTCACCACCAGTGTTTCGCGCAACCGTCGAATTCTTGGTCTTCCTTCACACCGTTAATTGACTGTTTTTTTAATCACAACCACAACAAAGGATCACGTCATGGCTATGATACGCACACGACTCAGTATCATGATGTTTTTGCAGTTCTTTATCTGGGGCGGCTGGTTTGTCACCCTGGGCACCTTCCTGGCCAACAACCTCAACGCCAGCGGTGGTCAGATTGGCATGGCGTTCTCCACCCAATCCTGGGGTGCCATTATTGCCCCTTTCATTATTGGCTTGATCGCTGACCGCTATTTCAACGCCGAGCGTATTCTCGCCGTACTCCACTTAGCAGGCGCTGCGTTAATGTACGGCCTGTATGTCGCCAGCGATTTCAGTACGTTTTACCCGTTAGTGTTGATGTATATGATTATCTATATGCCGACACTGGCGCTGGTTAACTCAGTCTCTTTTCGCCAAATGAGCGACCCAGGCCAGGAGTTCGCCAAAATCCGCGTATGGGGAACCATCGGTTGGATTATCGCGGGCTTGGGTATCAGTTACTTATTCGCCTGGGACTCTTCTCAAGGCATCGCCGACGGCATGCTGCGTAACACCTTTTTGATGTGCGCTATCGCATCATTAGCCCTAGGCCTATACAGCTTTAGCCTGCCCGCCACGCCGCCTAAAGCAAACGGCCCGGTTGGCTTAAAAGAAGTACTAGGGCTAGATGCACTGGCCCTGCTAAAAGACCGCAACTACGCCATCTTCTTTATCGCCTCTATTCTGATTTGTATTCCGCTGGCATTTTATTACCAAAACGCCAACCCTTTTCTGGCAGAGATCGGCGTGACCAATCCAACCGGCAAAATGACCCTGGGCCAGGTATCGGAAGTGCTGTTTATGCTGTTGCTACCGGTCTTTATTCATCGCTTTGGTATCAAGAAAACCTTGCTGATCGGTATGCTGGCGTGGGCGCTACGCTATGCGCTGTTTGCGTTCGGTAACGCCGATGAGATGGTGTTTATGCTCTTGATTGGTATTGCACTGCATGGCGTGTGCTACGACTTCTTCTTCGTGACCGGCCAAATCTACACCGATGCCCGCGCAGGGGAGAAGTTTAAAAGCTCTGCCCAGGGCATGATCACGCTGGCCACTTACGGGGTAGGCATGCTAATAGGCTTCTGGGTAGCCGGTCAGATTACCGATCACTTCTCCACCAACGGCGCGCACGACTGGCAAGGCATCTGGATGTTCCCAGCAGCATTTGCTATCGCGGTGCTGGTGTTGTTCTACCTCACCTTTAAAAACGATAAAAGCGTAACGGCTAAGCCTAACGTGTAAGGGTATAGAGCATAATAACAGCCGGGTGTATTGGCGGCACCCGGCTTGCTATTTTATAAAATTTTCAAATACTTAATGAGCACAACATCCCCGTAAAACGGCTTTATTTGTTACACACTAAAAAGGCCCGATATTGCGCCTACGACAACCTCAACAATAGTCATGATACCTTCAGCTACCGACATGACGATTTCTAGCAGCACCTCTAAAACTCCCTCACTGCTGGCAATCACGGGTATTGAGATACCAGCGAGAGCAATCCCCATCGCGCCAATCGCCACCACTTCAAACCCAATGATCACAATATAAAGTAGCGCCCCGATTAACGCACTTGCACAAACTGAGTTTAGCGTCTTAATCTTCACTGACCTTTGTTTTCTAGCCGCCACTCCTTTGCCTCCTGACAATAGAATTAAACTCATCTAAATGAATGGCACAGCCGAAATCTAAAACTGTCCGAGCAAATACAGAGCCAACACAATCAATGCAATCAAGCCCACTACTGCACACAAAGCGCCGTCGGATCGACTCCTATGCTCATCGAGATATATCACTTTAGAAGCCGAAGGATATTTTCCCAAAGTAACTAGTTTACAGATTGGCCAACCAACCCAGTAACAAATTGTTCTAAAGAATACCTCTGCCAGTATGTAACCTATTCCCCTAAAAAACCCCCTGCCTATCTCTTCAAAAAAGCCGTCCATAAAACTCCCTTTCGGTTAAACGTAAATACATAACCAAATCCGCTTTCTTTTCACTTCTATTTTGCCATAGCCGGGAATTGCAGCTGGCTTAATGGCTAACGCTCACCTTCCAGTTCGTGCCATACGCGCAGAATCATGATGACGCTCGGATGTACTGAATAGCGGATAACGTACTTACCAAAGACCATGTCACGAACAGAATCCGGTGCCATTTCAACCGGCGTTCCCATTTTGGGGAAGTCTGGCAGTAAGTCGATTTTGCCGACCAGCTCAGCTGCTATCCGGCCGGCTGCTGATGGATTATGGATGGCGATGAACTCTCTAAGGCGCTGCAAATCTTCAATGGCTTCATTCGTGTAAACCAGTTTCACCTATCCGACCTCGGCGCATCCTGCTCATTTTCGGTTCCCCAGCTATTGAGCCAACGATGAACCTCGCTGCTATCAACCACCTTCCCCTGTGCGGCAGACTCCATTGCCTCCAGCGTTTGCCTCCAACGCTCTTGCTCAAGCTGTTGCTTCTCGATGTATTCCGATAACGCCTGGTTGATCACCCAGCCTTTGCTCCGGTGGAGCCTGCTAGCGATAGCTTCCAGATGCTGTTCAACATCCGCCTGAAGACGAACTGTAGTGACACCCATATCTATACCCTCAACCCTGATGACTACAATGTATTACAGCATAGTCAATGAGATTGCTGCAAAAATTTAATCTTGTACAAAGCATCACGCACGGCTGGGGAATAGCGCAGTGACCATCGCCGTAGCAGGCCTTGTTGTAGCATCTTTCGAGCCTGCTCATACTTAGTGATAGCCGACTCTGGCCTCTGCCTCCAGCTTCTCTGGATATAGTAGGAAGGTAATGGTTACGCCGAGTTTTAATATACCGCTGACAGCCCCCATTAGTATCAAAGGCCAACCAAGCTCAAGTCCGAGTACAATTCCAAAGAATACGTTCGAAACGTCCTTGGCAAAGAAAACCAATGTCATGGGAAGCGAGAGAGCTCCAGTGCATTTCGCTTGCCATATTTTCCTTATTTGCTGAATACCGCCCTGAAGAATGATCAGTGTTGCGAAAACAGCAAGGGACTCTGCTGCCACCTCACCCAAATGGCTAACTTCCTCCCGAAAAAATAAAGCGCCGAACGCTGCTAGCAAAGCGACTGAAGCGGTTAAAAATGGCGCCCTTTGCGATAGAGGCAACCGATCCCGGAAGATCTCAAACAGTACGATCCATGTGGCCAGTGAAGCAATCAATCGAGTAAAGAAGATATAATAATCAATATCTTCTAGCATTATCGAATAAAGCAAAAATGAATAGAACGCGATGAAGCTTGAAAAGAAACCATTCACCGAAAGTGACTGGGTCGCGTAGCCGAGCTCAGCTCCTCTTGGGTCGGCAATTTTCCGTTGCCGTACCTTTCTAATCTGAACAACCAAACCTACCAGGCACCCAAGAAAGAGAAGCGAGCTGATAGTTCCTGCCACGTTGTAAAGAGTCATAACACTTCCATGCTTTTCCCAAGTTATAACCGTGATTATACCGCGCATCTAATTATCGAATGAGGGTGTTGCACTCAGAGTCTGCATCCACCCAATTTATAGCTATACGCTCATACACAACCCGAGCATCAGCAGAAACTTCTTTCCTAATTACATTAAAGAAAAAGGCCATACGCAAAGCATCAAGAAAATTCATTGATGTTTTTCGCTTTAGTTGTAACCCCCGCTCTTAACGGTAGACAAGCCGTAGCGAAGCGGAGATTGCGCATTGGTTGCTTGGCCTGATTATAAGCCAATGTACCTAAAGGCCATCTCAGCTTCGCTATAATCTCGAATCGTTTGAGGGCTAGAAATGCAATTCCCGACTGAGACGAAGTTGTACCCCAGAGTTTCAGATGCTTTCTGATCCCAAGGTCCGTCTCCAAAATAGGTTATAGAGTCGTAATGACCGTTACCCGCGCGCCTTTCTGCCAATCGCATAATCTCTATCCTGCTAAAGTGATCCGAAGGCGAAGCCAGTGGTATAGACGAAAAGCTGATACCTGCAGCTTCAAGCTTCATCCTCGCGGATTCACTCCAGCCACCAGTAGCAAATGCTAACGCAACATCCTGACGTGCAACGAGCTGCGATATAAACTCATAAGCTCCAAAAATAGGGAGTACATCGTGACATGAGATGTAATCCGCTACTCGACTTACGAACCGCGCCTTCACTTCCTTTGTGATTCGCTCGCTGTCACTTTGAAGATTCAATTCTTCAATCACCTCAGCGAGAATTCCAGAATCGGTCACATGATTATAGCGGCTCCAATCAGGGCCAATGGTCACACCCAATATATCCTTGGTTGCTGCTTGAAAGCATTCTGTATCGAAATCGTACGACTCGACTAGCGTTCCGTCTATGTCGAATAAGACTAGGTGCACAACCGCCCCCTTGGCTTATAAAAGTAATTATACCGCGCATCTAATTATTGAATGATGGGAATAGTTAATTTTACCTAATAATATTGTATGGAAAAGCAACGTACAAAACACTAACCCGTGATGAAAAAAGTTCGAGGCCTGCCAAAAAGCCCAGCCCCCGATACTATATAGCATCAGAAGACTGGGCTTGCTCGCTTAGGGTGCTTATAAGCGCTCTGCTATAACTCTCTTACCCATATGTTTCGAAAGCTAACGTCCGCATCGTGATCCTGCAGGTAAATGGGCGCGCAGCCGTGGGCTTCGTCGTAGTTGGGTTCGCCAATCCACTCGGTGGTGCCTTGCACTTCAGCATGGTGCTGAACCACTACACCGTTATGCAGAACGGTGATGTAGGCAGGCGATTCAAGGGCGCCTTCATCATCAAAACGTGGCGCGGTGTAGAGGATGTTATAGCTCTGCCACTCACCGGGCGGGCGGGATGCGTTGACTAACGGAATATGCTGTTTGTAGATAGATGCCGCTTGGCCGTTGGGATAGGTCGGGTTGTCATAGGAGTCCAGCACTTGCACTTCATAACGCTCCTGCAGGAAGACGCCGCTATTGCCACGATCTTGACCCTCCATGCCATCGATATCGGCCGGCGCTCTCCACTCCAAGTAGAGCTGCACGTCGCAGAAATCCTGACGTGTGCGTATTCCTCCCGCGCCGCGATTCACCGTCATCACGTCGTCTTCCACGTGCCACTCGGCTGGCCCGCCCTCTTCGGCTTCCCACGCGCCTAAACCTGTGCCATCGAATAGCACGATCGCATCGGAAGGAACGCCCGTCTCAGGCACCGAAACCAAAGGTGGCACAGGCTCCCACACTTCTGTTTTGGTGGATTGCTGTTCGGGTGTCAGCGACTTATCCGAGCCGCCCTCCTGAGCCGCACTGTCGAATGCCAACAAACTGCCACAAGCCAATAAGCAGAATGCCTGGGTGTATTGATAGTTCATCAATGCTCTCCTTTCCATTATGTGGCCCAAGCAGGCTCGCCGTTATAAGGCGCGCAGCCCTCGTAGCGGCCTGGCACCGCTTCGTAGCGCAAGACTTCAGTCGCGCCAACTTCTGAGGTGAAGAAGCCGAACAGCGTTAGCTGCTTCATCATAGTGAAGTAGTGTGGAAACGCTTCCTCGCTATCCGCGTGCTCCTGGGATGACTGGGTTTCCGCCGTTTGATTTTGAGCGGTCTGGGTCTCTGCAGTCAGTGCCTCAGCAGGGGTTGGCTGCTTTCTGCGGGCCTGTTGCTGGGCGTGCGCCATCGCTTCGCGATCCAACTCGTTTACGAGCTCTAACCGCTGCTCGCCACTCAGCGCTATAAAATCACGTTCGTAAGCCGCTCTGCTGCGTGCCTCAAGCTGCGCTAAACCAAAATAGAACACCTCTCTTTCTGAGGGCGTATAGCAGTCGTTGACGAACAGGGCCATAAACTCCCCGACGCCAGCGTCTTTAGCACCTGGGGTATCGGTTCTCGGCAGAATGGTTTCGGCAAGCTCGTCCAGCCGCTCTACATCACGGCTGCTAAAGGGATGACCTGACTGGCCAGCATCGCTAAAGGCAAATAGGGATTTGCCTCCAATCATCGCTGTACCGGTAGTCAGGGCGATCATTTTGAGTAATTCGCGACGATTCATGACAAGTTCCCCCGCTTCAGCTCTTCCACCGCATAGTCCACCGCCCGAGCGGTAAGCGCCATATAGGTTAGAGAAGGATTTACACAAGAGGATGACGTCATGCAGGCGCCATCCGTAACAAACACATTGGGCGCATCCCACACCTGGTTGTGGCTATTGAGCACTGAAGTTTTCGGGTCACGGCCCATACGCGCGGTGCCCATCTCATGGATCCCCATGCCTGGCGCGTAATCGCCTACGTCACCTGTGACGTTCTTCACGCCCGCGGCCTCAAGTAAGTCGACCGCATCTTGAACCATGTCCCGACGCATATCGCGCTCGTTTTGCTTGAGCTCAACGTTGATCGACAGCACAGGCAGCCCCCATTTATCGCGAACGCTGTGGTCAAGGGAGATGCGGTTATCGTGATCGGGCAGCATTTCGCCGAAGCCTGTCATACCGATCGTCCAACCGCCTGGCTGGCTAAGTGCTTGCTTTAAATCAGCGCCGATATTGAGCTCAGCAATTTCGCGATCCCAGCCCTCGCGGCTCGCCGCGCCTTGATAACCAAACCCGCGCACGTAGCTTCGCTGCTCATCGCCTACGTTGCGAAAGCGCGGAATGTAAAAGCCCGCAGGACGGCGTCCGAAGTAGTATTTGTCGAGATAGCCTTCCACTTCGCCACTGGCACCGCAGCGGAAGTGGTGATCCATCACGTTGTGACCCAGTTCGCCGCTGCTACTGCCCAAGCCCCCTTCCCAGACATCGGTGGCGGAGTTCATCAAAATCCAGGTAGTGTTGAACGTAGACGCATTGAGGAAGATGACATCAGCGGTGTACTCATGGACTTCATGGGTCTCAGCGTCAATCACCTCAACGCCCCGCGCCCGCTGACGGTCTTTGTCGTACAGCACCTGGCTGACAATCGAGAATGGCCGTAACGTTAGATTACCTGTGGCCACCGCCGCGGGAAGCGTGGCGGACTGGGTGCTGAAATAGGCACCATAAGGGCAACCCAGCCAGCATTTATTGCGGTATTGGCAGTTGACGCGATTTTGTTCCGGCTTTGGCTGGGTAATATTGGCGACTCGGCTGTGGATAAGATGGCGCTGCCCACCAAAGGCCTCTTTAATACGCTTGGCGGCATCTTTTTCCACGCAGTTAAGCGGTATTGGCGGCAGAAACTCGCCATCGGGAAGAATATCTAGCCCTTCCTGAGTACCTGCAATACCGGCAAAGCGCTCCACATAGTCATACCACGGGGCGATATCTTCATAGCGAATCGGCCAATCAATGGCGATGCCTTCACGCTGGTTGGCCTCGAAGTCCATAGGGCTGAGCCGATAGCTTTGCCGCCCCCAAAGCAGTGAACGCCCCCCTACGTGATAGCCGCGAAACCAGTCAAAGCGCTTCTCTTCCACGTAGGGATTGGCCTGTTCATCCGCCCACATGCCCATGGTGGCTTCGTTAAGGGGGTAGTCGCGCCTGAGCACGGGGTGTTTAGCGATCATCTCCTGGGTCGGCTCATTGCGGTGGGGATAATCCCACGCCTCTTTATGGGCATTGTGGTAATCCTTCACGTGTTCAATGTTGCGCCCACGCTCAAGCAGTAAAACCTTCAAGCCTTTCTCTGTAAGTTCTTTAGCGGCCCAGCCGCCGCTAATGCCTGAGCCAACCACGATGGCATCGTAGTGATTATCTGGCATGGTCATCTTCCTTATTGTGTTGTTGTTCGCGTCGAATCACACATCGCAGCGCTGAATAGCTGCCTGCAGTGATTCTATTTTTGCCTGTTGGCTAGTACGGTCAGGGAGAAATTCTTGGGCGATATAGCCCTGAAAGCCGGTATCTCGAATAGCGCGGCAAATCGCGGGGTAGTTGAGCTCTTGGGTGTCGTCTATTTCATGGCGCCCAGGCACACCGGCAGTATGGTAATGGCCGAAAAAGCGATGGTTTTCACTGATAGTGCGAATGACATCGCCCTCACTAATCTGCATGTGATAGATGTCATAGAGCAGCTTGAAGTTGGGCGAATCGAGGCGACGGCAAAGCTCAATGCCCCAAGCCGAGTTGTCACAAAGATAATCGGGGTGGTCGATTTTGCTGTTGAACAGCTCCATCTGTAGCACCACGCCTTTTGCCTCTGCCTGGGCAAGAATCTCCTTCAGCCCCGTTTCGGCATTTTGCAAACCCTGTTCAGGGCTCATACCCCGGGCATTGCCGCTAAAACAAATGAGATTGGTGTAGCCCGCTTGGCTGACCAGATCGATATGATGGAGGTATCGCTCAATCAGCTCTGAGTGAAAGCGGGTATCGCCCCAGCCATCCTCAAGGCTCAACTCAGCGCCATTACACATGGAAGAGTCGAGCCCATACCGCTGAAGCACAGGCCACTCTTCTGGCCCCACCAGATCAATCGCCGTAATGCCCAACTCAGTTGAAAGCTGGCAAAGCTCTTCCAAAGATAGAAAATCGAATGTCCAACGAGCGACTGAATGATGGATATTGCCTTTTAGCGCCCGCTGAGAAGGCATATCGTCAGCCAGGGTTCGAGAGCCAATCTGAGATAGCGCCGCCAGACCAATAGCACCGGTAACGCTGTGGCGCAGCAAGCTACGCCGATCAATAAGGTAGCGCTTCATAAAGCATCCTCGCGTTCGTCATCTAAATGAGATGGCCTAGGCGTGCATTACTCTTCTCGAAGCGCTGTCAGTTTTTCCTGTAAGAAGCTGTTGCCCTCGGTAATCACCGCTTCTGCGTCTAGTGGCATATCGTGTTCGATGATGTACCACTCAACATCAGCGGCCTCGATGGCGGGCAAGATTGCATCCCAATCCAGTACACCTTCCCCGAGTGTGGCGAAACCGCCCTCTTCTTCGGCGGTGCCTTCTGGAGCATTATCTTTGGCGTGTACAGCAAACAGTTGGCCATCGAAACGCGAGACATACTCAACCGGGTCAAACCCGCCACGTGCCACCCAGGCGATATCCAATTCCGCCAGCAGATCAGATCCAGCCGCATCAAACAGATGCTCTAACGCGGTTTTACCGTCATACACTTCCATCTCGAAATCATGGTTGTGGTACGCCAAGCGGAAACCTTCGGCATCTAGCTCAGCGGCAATATCACCTAGCTCTTTACCCAGCGCCTGCCAGCCTTCGGCATCGCTAGGGCGTGCGTCCTCGGCTAGATAAGGCATTGTTAAGGTATCGTTACCCACCGCCTGATTGAAAGCCACCGTGTCGTCTAAGCGATTGCGCAAATCGTCTAGCTGCACATGACTTGAGATCACCTCAAGCGCGTGCTCTTCTAACAAAGCGTTGAGTTCTTCGGCTGTCACGTCCTGGGTGCCCACCGTCTCAATGGCAGAGATTCCCGCTCGATTTACGGCGGCTAACTGCTCCTCCAAATTGCCAAAATCACGCAGCGTATACATTTGAACAGCAATGGGTAATTCTGCTGTGCTGCTTTGTTGAGCTTGAACAACGCCAGGCACACTCAGCACTGACAGCGCCACTGCACTAGCAGCCAGCAGAGCCTGTGAACTCAAACGCTTTGGGCGTAGCGGGGTATCCATATCCACCTCATTGTTGTTGGATTGTTATATATTGTGAAAGCGCCGACGCAAAAATGTAATCGGTTACATTTTTTTAGAACATCTCAGTAAAATGTGCAAGTCAGCCGCTTTTTTTACCGCTTTTAAGGGGACAAAAAGGACTTAATACTCACACAAGTCAATTCACAACCAATTGGTTATCAACAACATATAGACTATTAAAGAAAAAACTAATACTTTGGTATCAAGCAGTAGCGACGCTTACCTGCAACTCATTTCACTATTATTTTTGCCGTCTCCCAAGCTGATACAATGGCTATCGTTTCCATCCACCAACGGACATCAACGTGCCACTACGCGACCTGCTGCTCGGCCTCTTTGTTATCGCCATTTGGGCGCTGAATATCATTGTTATCAAGGTCGGTGTAGCGGAGCTGCCGCCGCTATTAATGACCACCCTACGTTTTATGCTGGTCGCAGTTCTGCTGGTGCCCTTCTACCCGGTGGCGCGGGTGCAATTGCCGTTTTTGCTACTGTTATCCATCACTTTCGGCAGCCTCCACTTCGCTCTTCTGTTTATTGGTTTGGAGCATGCAGAAGCAGGTACCGGCGCGCTTTTAGTACAGATGGGCACGCCCTTTGCCACATTGCTAGCGGTAATCTTTCTAAAAGAGAAGCTAGGCCCCAAACGGATTGTCGGGCTGCTACTCTCTTTTGCTGGGGTAGTCGTACTGGCCGGTGGGCCAACGCTGCCCTCTCCTTTACCACTGGCGATTCTGTTGTGCAGTGCCATGGGCTGGGCGGTGTCGCAGCTGTTGATCAAGCGTGGCCCGCCCATTGCGCCGATGGCGTTGGCAGGCTGGGTGGCGCTGTTCGCGGTGCCTCAGGTAGGGTTGGGGTCATGGCTATTTGAGAGCGGTCAGTGGCAGGCGATGCAGCAAGCAACTTGGTTAGGCTGGGGGGCGATGATTTACACCGCCGTAATGTCGTCGATTGTCGCTTACGGGATTTGGTATGCGCTTTTACGCCGTCACCCGGTTAATCGCGTGGTACCCATGACGCTACTCGTACCGGTATTGGCAGTCGGCCTAGGCGCGCTGTTAATGGGCGACAGCCTAGGCGTGCATAAACTAGTGGGCGGCGGCTTAGTGGTCGCGGGTATAGCCCTGATTGTGATCAGATTTCGCCGCCGCCGATAAAGGTCATATCGAGGGAAATCAGCGTAGCGACATCGGCAGCAGCGCCGTCATCGAAACGTCACATATCCACTCAGGCCAATCAGTTAGACTGAACAGTCACCAAGCCGGGAGTTCCCTATGCAGATGCTGGCGCTTTACAGTATCAAGGGGGGCGTGGGCAAGACCGCCTCCGCCGTCAACCTCGCCGCCGAAGCGGCACGCGACGGCAGGCGAGTATTGCTGTGGGATCTCGATCCGCAGGCCGCCACCACCTTCTATCTACGCAGCAAACCCAAAGTGCGTGGTGGCGTCGGCAAACTGGTCAAGGGCAAGGCCGATCTCGACCGGGCGATCCGCGAGACCGACATCGAAGGGCTCGACCTGCTGCCAGCGGCGCTGGGCTCGCGTGACCTGGAAGCGTCGATGGAAACCCGCAAACCCAGCCGGCTGCGTAAGATCCTCAAGCCGGTGATGAGCAGTTACGACCTGGTGATACTCGACTGCCCGCCGAGCCTGTCGGCACTCGCCGAGCAGATCTTTTCAAGCGTCGATGCCCTGCTAGTGCCGATGGTACCGACCACCCTGTCGTTGCGCACTCTTGAGCAACTGGACGGTCATCTCGACGCGGTCGACCATGCCTGCCCGATCTGGCCATTCGTGACCCTCGCCGACCGTCGCAAGACCCTGCACCGCCAGGTGATGGAGAGTCTCAGCGAACGCTGGCCGAGGCGCCTATCGACGACCGTGCCCAACGCCAGTGAGGTCGAGCGTATGGGTATCGAACGCGCTCCGGTCGGGCATTTCGCCCGCAGCAGTCGGGGCAGTCGCGCCTACACCGCGCTGTGGCGAGAGATCGCGCAGCGTATACAATGACCTTCTGAGCTTCGCTCTGCTGTTAATTGGCTTGCAGCAGGCGGAAGAGGTACCGGCGCGCTGTTAATGGACGACAGCCTAGGCGTGCATAAACGAGTCGGCGGCGGCTTAGTGGTCGAGGGTATAGCCCTGATCGTGGTCAGGTTTCGCCGCCGCCCAGTTTAATCTCCAGGCTGGCAGAAACCGACTTCTTCAGGAATAGAAACACAGTCCCCTACTTTGATACCGCGCTCAGCAAAATAGCCGCCATTAACCTCTAGCGCTGAATGATAAGCCGCACCTGCAGGATAAGAGGGGCAGTCGCTCGGCGACGAGGATTCACAGGGCTGCATAGTATTAATCGCCACAATCCGCCCATCGCTATCGATAAAGGCAATATCCAGAGGGATTAGCGTGCGATACATCCAAAAGGCATTGTTGGCCGACTGCTCGCTCTCAAAGCGAAACAGCATGCCACTTTTTTCGGGCAAGCTCTCACGCCCCATTAACCCGCGCTGACGCTGAGAAGCCGTTTCCGCCACTTCAACCTCTAGACGATGTGGGCCGCCCTCGCTGTGAATAGCCAGCGCCAGCGTCTGCATCTCTTGTGCAGACGCCTGCCCCCAAGCAAACGAGCTGAGTAGCGACATCGGCAACAGCGCCGCCATCGGTAACAGTAAAGACGCCTTAAGCAGCGTGCGACGCGTGGGATCCATGCTTACTTCCTTTTGTCATGCGCATCTGCGCGAACTTGGTGGCCTGGCAAAAGGTAAATGCCTGCTGCCAGCAGCGAAACCTTCACCACGGCGCCGCTGGTTAACTGATTACGCCGGGCGGCATGGGTGGCAATATCAAAACGTAACATATCGCCGTGATCGACGCTTAGCGAAACTGAAGTGATGCCGCCCAGTACGACCAGTTCGCTAACGGTGGCAACGACCGGGTTCTCCCGCTCGCCGTGTGAAGGACGGCCGCGACGGTGAAGCACAATATCGGAGGGCGGCAAGTACCAGGTGACTGTTTCACCCAGCGTCAGATTATCTAGCCCCTCGGCTACCTCTAGATAATTTTCGCCCCACCGCAGCCGACGCTTGCCGTCCTCATCCACCACTATCCCTTCAAACAGATTATGGCGGTCTAACAAGCGCGCCACCAGCGGCGACAACGGCCGACGAAAAAGCACATCAGGAGCATCTTGCTGCAGGCTGACGCCGTTATGCAACACGCAGATTTGGTCGGCCAGCGCGGCGGCTTCTTCCAGGTCGTGGGTCACCAGTACAATAGGGATGTCGATCTGCTGACGCAGCAGCGCCAGCTCGCGCTGCAACCGCCGCCGGGTCACTTGATCCACCGCCGAAAACGGCTCATCGAGTAACAGCACTTTGGGGTCGCGGGCCAAGGCACGGGCCAGCGCCACACGCTGGCGCTGGCCCCCCGAAAGCGCGTTGGGGTAGCGCTTGCCCAGCCCGTCTAAACGCACCTTGGCTAGCCACTGCTCGGCCTGTTCACGGCGTTGCGGTTGGGGCAGGTGGCGCAGAGGAAGTTGAATATTTTGCGAGGCGGTTAGGTGCGGAAATAGCGCATAGTCCTGAAACACTATGCCGACCTGTCTACGCTGGGGCGAGAGTGAATGCTTACGTTCGGCGTCAAACCAAACCTCTCCAGCGCACTCCACTCGCCCGCCCTGGGGGCGATAAAGCCCGGCAATGGTGCGCAACAGCGTGGTTTTGCCGCTGCCCGATGGCCCTACCAGCGCCAGCAGTTCACCGGGTTGGCAAACAAACTCGGCGGCCAGTGGAATCGGCCCCGTTTGATTGACCGCCACGCTCAGCCCTGCAAGCGGCCCAGAGACCGGCTCTGTGATGCGAGAATCAGCCACGTACCCACCGTCTGCGCCCGGCCAGCCCATAGACGAGCCCCAAGGTAATAAACGATACCAACAGCAGCAGCGCCGACATCTGTGCAGCGCCCTGTTCATCGAAGGCCTGGACGCGATCATAGATGGCAATGGCGAGAGTGCGGGTTTCACCATCAATGGCGCCACCCACCATCAAGATGACGCCAAATTCGCCCAGCGTATGGGCAAAGGTAAGCGCTGCCGCTGACATAATGCCTGGCCACACCAAGGGCAGCTCGATGCGCAGCAGCGTCTGCCAAGGGCTTAGCCCACTGCACCAAGCCGCTTCACGCAGGTTGTGGGGCACATGTTCAAAGGCACGCTGAATGGGCTGCACGGCAAACGGCAAATTGGCGATCAGGGAGGCCAATAGTATGCCAGTGAAAGTGAAATTCAGCCCGCTACCGGTCATTGCTGCCCAAAACGAGCCCACTGGCGCGTCGCGGCCAAAGCTCAACAGCAGATAAAAGCCCAGTACGGTAGGCGGCAATACCAGCGGTAATGCGATCAGCGCTTCACATAGCCCTTTGCCGCGGAAACGCGCATAGGCCAGAGAGCGACCTAGCCAAATAGCGATGGGTAGCAGGATAAGACAGGTGAACGCCGCTAGGCGTAATGAGACCGAAAGCGCCGACCAATCCATTATGCTCCTTCCATTATTCGACGCTAAACCCGTAGGTACGCAAAATGGATTGTCCCTCGTCCTCTTGCAACCACTGATAGAAGGCCGTGGCAATATCTCCAGCCTGATTGGTCAGTACCATTCGCTGGCGTAGTGGGCTATGCCACTCTTCAGGGATAAGTACGTACTCACTTCGCTCACCTAGTGTGGGAGCCAGCGCCAAGGAGTAAGCCACCAGCCCACCGCGCGCATCGTCGGAGAGCGCAAACTGCGCCGCCTGGGAGACATTTTCGCCCAGTATCCGCAGCGGCTCTGTTTGCTCCCAAAGCCCGGCGTACTCAAGCGCCTGCCGCGCCGCCACGCCATAGGGGGCGTGTTCGGGGTTGGCCAGGGCGATGCGCTCAGTAGTCCCCGCCTCTAACGCGGTTTTAACCGCTTCAAGCGGCGTCTCCTCGTTAGGTAAATCACCACGCCCTGCGCGCTGCAGCCACACTAAACGACCAATGGCGTAAATCACGCCCTCATCTTGTGTGTAGCCCTCCTCATAAAGCGCTTGAACGTAGCTCTCGTCAGCGGAGAGATAGAGCTCAAAGGGCGCGCCCTGGGCAATTTGACGCCGGAAGTTGCCTGACGAGCCAAAGTTTAGCCGTAGGGCGTGGCCGGTTTCCTGCTGAAACTGCTCGGCGGCTTCTGTCAGCGCAAACTGTAGATCAGAGGCCGCCGCCACGATAGGCGCCTCCGCCTGCGCAGGGGAACCTATCAGAAGCAAGCAGGCGAGCAGCAACCCATGCGCTAATTTAGCTTTTAGCATGCTCGTCAGTAATCTCCATTACCTTCATGGTATTGGTGCCGCCATGGGCGTTCATATGGTCGCCGCGAGTTAGGATTACATGGTCGCCAGGTTTGGAGATACCGGTCTTGACAAGCATCTCGAGGGCACGGTCGTTTAGCTCGGTGGCGCTCATTTCGGAGGTATCGAACGGTAGCGAAACAACACCGCGGTAGAGCGCCATGCGGCGTTGGGCAATGGGATTATGCGCCAAGCCGACAATCGGCAGGCCCGAACGAATGCGCGAAGCGATCAGCGGTGTATAGCCCGATGAGGTCATACAGGCAATCGCGGTAATGCCGGTCATATGGTTGGCCGCGTACATGGCGGAGAGCGCAATGGTCTCGTCAGGGCGGGAAAAGCCTTCATGAATACGGTGACCGGACTCCTGGGCGGTTTTTTCCCGCTCAGCTCCCAGGCAAACACGTGACATGGCTTCTACGGTTTCCAGCGGGTAGTCGCCCGCCGCGGTTTCCGCCGAGAGCATGACCGCATCGCTGCCATCCAGCACCGCGTTGGCCACGTCAAACACCTCAGCGCGGGTGGGAAGTGGCGCTGAAATCATGCTCTCCATCATTTGCGTGGCGGTAATGACCGCACGATTTAGCGAACGTGCTCGTTTGATCATGCGCTTTTGCACGCCGACCAACTTGGCATCGCCAATTTCTACGCCTAGATCACCGCGCGCCACCATGACCGCCTCAGAAGCTTCGATAATGCCATCCAGGGTGGCATCATCCGCTACGGCTTCGGCACGTTCGACTTTGGCCACCAGGCCAATCTCTTTACCCGCCTCACCTAATAAGCGGCGTGCTTCGAGCATATCTTCAGCATGGCGGGGGAAAGAAATGGCCAGGTAATCGACGCCAATCTCAACGGCGGTCTTAAGGTCTTCTTTATCTTTTTCAGTCAATGCCGGAGCGGAGAGTCCGCCGCCCTGCTTGTTGATGCCTTTATGGTTAGAGAGCTTGCCACCCACTACCACGGTGGTATGCACCTGTTGGCCGTCAACACGGGCCACATCCAGCACTAAGCGCCCGTCATCTAACAGCAGGCGATCACCGGCGGTAACGTCTTGGGACAAGGTCTTATAGTCGCAGCCGACTTGATGCACATCGCCCGCATCGCCATCCAGCGCCATATCGAGAATAAACGGCTGGCCCTCTTTAAGCACCACAGCCCCCTCTCTAAACCGCGCAATACGAATTTTGGGCCCCTGCAGATCACCCAACACCGCGACGCTGCGGCCTAGCTTGGCGGCGATTTCACGTACCTCGTTTAGCCGGCGGCGGTGATCATCCGCTGTGCCATGGGAGAAGTTAAGACGCACCACATCGACACCCGCCTTGAGCATGGCTTCCAGCACGCCTTCCCGGTCGCTGGCAGGACCAAGGGTGGCGACAATTTTGGTACGACGGATCGAGGAGAAGTGCAGTGCGTTCATAATGTTCCAACCATGCAATTTAGCGTGTAGTGACTTTTATTAAGTAACTCTATTCAGTAACCCTAGCTTACCAGTTTAACGCGCTCTATATGACAGCAGTGCAACGCAGAGGGTTGGTTTAAGTCAACGTCACGGTGATCGCGAGAGGAAACTCATCGCAGTTATTGCCATTACCACCTCGATCCACCACCAAAAACTCGCCTTCACGCTCCAACACCGACTGAATGGCGTGCCAGGTGCCTGCGCGGTAATTCACGCCCTGGCGGCCATCGGTGACAAAAGCCCGCACGTCTGCAGGGTTAATATGTTCCCCCGGTGGCGCTACCACCACAATAAAACGCTCCTGATGCAGCGGCATAAACGCCTGACTGCCCTGGGGGTGACGCTCTAAAAACGTTAGCTCCAACGGCAGTGTGACCGGCTGGCTCACAAAGATATTAATCAGCGTGTGAGCGTTTTCACCCAGTGTTTCCACCTTGGCAAGATCATGGTGGCGCTGCGTGCGCCCGGCGTTGATGGGAAACGACGCTGAGGTGCGCGCATCCATCACATCGCCAAAAGGGGCGAAGGCCTCTGCGGTCAACGGCTCGGCTTTTAGCTCTAGCATTGTTGTGTCCTTCTAAAGTTCTTTGTTACTCAGCGTGGCATGGCCACTTCCAGCCTGATAAATGCACTAGTGGGAGGCAGCTTTAGCTCGCGACCCTTTAAAGCTGCCTGCTTGAAAAGCTGGAGCAACCAGTTTTAACGAGCACCCAGACGAAGAGCAGGATGGCGATTAACATCTTTATACAGCAGATATCGGAACGGCCCTGGGCCAGCGGCGTAGCAAGCCTGGGGGCAGAAGGCGCGTAACCACATGAAATCGCCCGCTTCCACTTCTACCCAGTTTTGATTCAGGTGATAAACGGCCTTGCCTTCGAGCACATAAAGGCCGTGTTCCATGACATGGGTTTCATCGAAAGGAATCACGCCGCCGGGCTGGAAGGTAACGATATTCACATGCATATCGTGGCGAACGTCCGCAGGGTCGACAAAGCGTGTGGTGGCCCAGCGTCCTTCCGTGCCCGGCATTTCGATAGGCGCAATGTCCTGCTCGTTGGTGACAAACGCCGTTGGCACCTCAAGCCCTTCCACAAACTCATAGGCCTTGCGTACCCAGTGGAAACGTACCGGCGCGTTGGATTCGTTGCGCACCTGCCACGAACTGCCAGGGGGAATAAACGCATAGCCGCCGGGCTGCAGGGAGTGGCGCTCGCCTGACAGAGTAAGCGTTAACTCACCTTCCACAATAAACAGCACGCCTTCCGCCTGGGGATCAGGCTCAGGCTTATCGCTGCCGCCCTGAGGCTGGACTTCCATAATGTACTGAGAGAACGTCTCGGCAAACCCCGACAGCGGACGCGCCAGCACCCATAGCCGGGTGCCTTCCCAAAACGGCAGATTACTGGTGACGATATCGCGCATCACGCCTTTGGGGATCAGCGCATACGCTTCAGTGAACACGGCGCGATCAGCGGTGATTTGCGTTTGCGGCGGGTGCCCGCCGGTGGGAGCGTAGTAAGTAGCTGGCATTTTTAAACCTATTTGACTTAGTAAAAACACAAGTTATTCATCTTGTATACAAGATTAGCTAACCACAATAAAGCAATCTTTAACAAAGCTCTTGTGAAACACTCCTCCCAATAGTAACTTCTTTAGAAACTTTCGTTTCATAATTCTAAGATCATACGAGCATGTCCAAAAACAGCAACCTCGGCGCGGCGTGACGCCCGCTAACCGCTGCTCAGGTCAGCTACTTATAACAAACGCGAGGCATAGCATGTCCCAACACACCCCCTCTTCGTCTTCCTCAGATCGCCCCACGCCCAAGAAAAGCTGGTGCCGGATCCCTGACATTTACGCGGTTCTGTTCATATTTATCGCCCTGGCCGCGATAGCAACGCACTTTGTGCCGGCCGGGCAGTTCGAGCGTGTTCCTGGCCCGAATGGGCGCATCACTATCGACCCGAACTCTTATGAGCAGATCGCTTCGTCACCAGTTGGCATCGTCGACTTTATGCTGGCGATCCCGAATGGCTTAATGAGTGCCGGTGAAGTTGTCTTTTTCACCTTCATGATCGGCGGTATGTTCATGGTGCTAAGGCGCACCGGCATTATTGAAATAGGTGTGGACAAGCTAACGCGCCGCTTTGCGCGACAGAACCTGCTCACTATCCCCGTGTTGATGACGGTTTTTGCCCTCATAGCGACGGTTATCGGTACCCAAGAGTTGGCGCTGGTCTATGTGCCGGTCATCTTGCCGCTGATGATTGCCTTGCGCTTTGATTCAGTCACGGCCGCGGCGGTGGCACTTTGTGCTACCACGGTCGGTTTCACGACGGGTGTGCTCAACCCCATCAATACCGGCCTAGGACAGCAACTCTCAGATCTTCCTCTCTACTCCGGCTATGGCTTGCGCGTTGTGGCATTTGTGGTGATGTTAGCCGCGGCCATTTTCTTCGTTATGCGTTACGCCCGTATGGTGCATCAAACACCTTCACTTAGCCTGCTGAGCAGTGACACTAGCGAATCCGAAAAACGCTCGCTTTATCAACATGCTGACAATAGCCCAGCCTTAATCGCCAGCGCTCGCCAGAAGCTCGCGGCCATCGCCACCTTCGCCTTCTTCGCGGTACTCGTCTATGGCGTACTGCAGCAAGGCTGGTTCATGATGGAAATGGCAGGCCTGTTTATCATCATGGGCATTGTTGTGGGCCTAATAGCAGGCCTCGACACCGACGAAATATGCGCAGGCTTCAACCAAGGCTTCCGAGACGTGCTGGTCGGCGCCATGATCGCCGGCGTCGCACGCGGTGTTGCCGTGATGCTGGAAGATGGCCACATCATGGACACGCTGGTGTTTGGGCTTGGCAACCTCGTCGGAGGCCTGCCCACCCTGCTTTCGGCGATTGGCATGTTCTTCGCCCAGCTAGGCTTCAATTTCATTGTCCCCTCCGGTAGCGGCCAGGCCCTGGTCACCATGCCGCTGATGGCACCGCTCTCCGACATCATCGGCGTTACCCGCCAAACGGCGGTGCTGGCGTTCCAGTTGGGTGACGGTATCGGCAATATTTTATACCCGACCTCAGGCTACTTTATGGCGACCCTGGCACTGGCAGGTGTGCCATGGCAAAAGTGGGTCAAATTCTTCTTCCCACTTTTTTGCGTCTGGATAGCGATTGCCCTGGGCTTTCTTATTTTCGCGCAGGCAACCCAGTGGATCGGCTAGAAGTGGATCGACTAGAGCACGGCAGAGATAAACTGCTTTAGCTCCGGCGTTTGTGGGTTGCTGAATAGCTCGCTGGGGGCGCCCTCTTCATGGATGCGCCCCTGGTGCATAAACACCACGCGGTCGGCCACATCACGTGCAAAGCTCATTTCATGGGTGACCAGAATCAGCGTCATGCCCTCGGCCGCCAACGCCTCCAATACGCGCAGCACTTCCCCGACCAGCTCAGGGTCAAGTGCTGAAGTCACCTCATCGCAGAGCATCACTTTGGGGCGCATGGCCAGCGCCCGGGCGATGGCGACCCGCTGCTGCTGACCACCGGAAAGCTGCGCCGGGTAGGCATCGTATTTGTCGGAGAGGCCCACTTTCTCAAGCACTTCGCGGGCGACTTTCTCGACCTCGGCTTTCTCCTCGCCACGCACCACCAGCGGCGCCAAACAGACGTTCTCACCCACGGTTTTATGAGGAAACAGATTAAAGCTTTGGAATACCATGCCGACGTTTTCACTCAGCTCTTTGGGCGACATTGACGCCGCATCGAGCTGCTTATCGGCAATGGTGATCTCGCCGCTGTCATGTTTTTCCAGCTGATTCAGGCAGCGCAGCAGGGTACTTTTACCCGAGCCACTGCGACCAATAATCGCCACCACTTCGCCTTGCGCAACTGAAAGGTTAATACCTTTAAGCACTTCCAGGTCGCCAAAGGCTTTATGAACGTTATCAACGTAAACCAGCGTCATAGAGCTTTTTCTCCAGATAGCGCGCGTAGCAGGAAAGTGGGTAGCACAGCGCGAAGTAAAGCAGAGCCACAAGGGCAAAAATGGTGAAGGGTTCGAAGGTGGCGTTATTGAGCATGGTGCCCGCCTTGGTCAGCTCGACAAAGCCGATGATGGAGGCCAGCGCCGTGCCTTTGATGACCTGTACCGAGAAACCCACCGTGGGCGGAATCGAAAGCCGCAGCGCCTGAGGCAGGATCACATGGCGCATGATCTGGAAGTAGTTCATGCCCAGCACCCGCGCCGCGTGCCACTGCCCTTTGGCAACCGCCTCTAAACAGCCGCGCCAGATGTCACATAGAAAAGCACTGGTGAATAGTGTCAGTGCGATGGAAGCCGCCAGCCAGGCAGAAATGGGATGCCCCATGGCGGCAGCACCAAAGAAGATCAAAAACAGCTGCATCAACAGCGGCGTACCTTGGAACAGGTCAACATAAAGAGACGTTAAGCGCTGCAGCCAGCGGTTGCTGGAGAGGCGCATAAAGGTCAGTAGCAGCCCCACCGTCGCACCGCCCACAAAGGCAATCAGCGACAGCACAATGGTCCAGCGGGTTGCCAGCAGCAGGTTGCGCAAGATGTCCCAGAAGGTGAACTCAATCATCGTTGTTCTCCTTGCTGATAGGCGAATACCCGCTTGCCCACCAGCATAAAGCTGCGCCGCATGCCGAAGGCGAGGAGCAAATAGACCAGCGTGATCAGCAGGTAGACTTCAAAGCTGCGAAAGTTGCGCGATTGGATAAAGTTAGCGGCGTAGGTCAGGTCAAATACCGATATTTGCGACACCACCGCCGAACCCAGCATCACAATGATCGACTGACTGATCAGCGCGGGGTATACCCTGGCAAACGCGGGCACCAGCACGATATGGCGATAGCTTTGCAGTGTGGTCATACCCAGTGCCCGCCCGGCTTCCAACTGCCCCTTGGCCGTGGCGCTAATACCGGCACGTAAAATCTCGGCGCTGTAAGCGGCCAGGTTGAGCGTCATGGCAATAAACGCCGCGGTAATGGCATCAATTTTAATGCCTAGCCCCGGCAGCCCGAAGAAGATAAAAAACAACTGCACAATAAAGGGCGTATTGCGGGTTACTTCGACGTAGCCGCCTAGCCCCCAGCGCACCCATGGCTGCGCGTTGACGCGTAAATACGCCACTGCCACCGCCAGCGCTAGCCCCGTCAAGGTGGTCACCACGGTCAAAACGACCGTGGTGGTAAGACCTTTGAGGAGCTCACTGGCGTAGGGCAACAGGGTAAGAAAATCGAGTGTTGGCCCCATGCTAAACCTCAGCTACCGAAGTTTTCAGGCAGGTCGGCACTGAACCAGCGCTGAGATAGCTCATTCAGGGTGCCATCTTCCAGGCCTTGTGCGATCAGGCGATTCACTTCTTCCATTAACGCTGGCTCGTTTTTATTCATGCCCACGTAGCAGGGTGAATCTTTGAGCTGATAAATCAGCGAGGGCGCGCGATCGCTGTTGCGTTCGGCGATTTCGGCGGCGACTACGTTACCGGTGGCGACGTAATCGACTTGACCGGAAAGAAACGCAGAAATGGTGGTGGCGTTATCTTCAAAGCGCTGCACTGTGGTTGAATCCGGGGCAATATTTGAAAGCTCCATATCTTCCACGGCGCCGCGGGTTACCCCGATGGTTTTATCGGCCAGGCCTTCTGGGCCTTCCACGCTTTCATCTTCATCAGCGCTGAACACGCCTAGAAAGAACGGCGCGTAGGCATCGGAAAAATCAATCGCCGCTTCGCGCTCCGGGTTCTTACCCAGGCTAGAGATTACCAAGTCCGCCTGGCCAGTCTGTAAGTAGGGAATACGGTTAGCGCTAGTCACGGTAATCAGTTCTAGCTGAACGCCCATTTCGTCAGCGAGGTATTGGGCCATATCAATATCGTAGCCGCGCGGCTGTAGGTCGGTACCTACTGAACCAAACGGTGGGAAATCTTGCGGGACAGCGACCCGGATAGTGCCGCGTGATTCGATATCTTCTAGTGCATCCGCCTGAACGTTTGGGCTAGTGGTAATAGCACCGAGGGCCACAGCGGCACTCAGCCCTGTGGCTAAAACACCGGACTGTAGGCGTTTGAATTGGTTAGAAAAAGAGTGATTGAAACGGTGCGATAGCGATTTCATGGTGTTCTCCTAATAAGAGCAGCCTGACAAGGGCATGTCGGCCAGTGAGTAGCCGTAGCGGTATTAGTAAGGGATGCAGAGCGAGTGAAAGCTTTGTTGCATAAAACCCAACAAAGAAACTTTCGTTTCACCTGACCACCTATTAGCAACAGCGATACCAGAAGTGGCTAACGTTTTTTAGAACAGCAGCTTAGCGGACACGCAAAGCCACAACGCAGCGATTGCCGCGTTGAGAGGAAGGTATAAAAAGAGAGAGATGCAACGTTCTGGTGCAGTTTTCATCCTTTAATAGGACGAGATGCACCATTAAAGGTGGCCCAGCCTATTGAGCGCTCCAATCCACGCTCATGGTAGGCGCCTCCAACTCACTAAGCTCGGCGTAAACATCGCTGATCGCGCTGATGCGCTCTCGACCTTCTGCAAGGCGACGGTGCAGTACGCCGTTGGCAATCAGGCAGATCAGGCTATTGGTGGCGGCGTAGCTATCGAAGGCGGAGAGGCTTTCCAGCGGCGTTTCAAAAAACCACGTTACTTGTGAGGCGAAATTGACCGCGGTGGGGTCAGCCAGCAAGGCTACCTTGGCCGGTGAGCGCTCAAGTGCATTAATTAGCGAAGCAAATGCCGCTGGGCGGCGGCGAAAACCAAACAGCACCACCACGTCCTGCTCGGTGAGATCGACGATCTCTTCCGCTAACGACTGATTTGGATGAGGAACCACTCGCACCTGGGTGCGCGCCTGAATCAACTGCTGGCGAAAATGCAGCGCTAGCGGGTAGCTGTTACGAAAACCGATCACGACCACATGACGCGCGCTATCCAACCGCTCTACCAGTGCCGCAAATTGATCCGCCGCAATGCCATTTAAGCAGCGCTGCAGATTATCCTGCTCCCGCTGCAGATGGCGCTGAAACGGCGCCCCGGCCTCTTCCTGCATGGCGTTGGCGTCGATCACCAAAGGCACACCCAGGTTACGTAGCTGGCGGGCGTGGTCTTTAACGGTGCGGTAGCTCTCGAACCCCAGCCGCTTGAATAGGCGGCTAACCGTCGATTTGGATACCCCGGTCAAACGCGCCAAATCAGCGGCGCTATACACCGCCAGATCATCAAAGTGATCGAGAATAAAGCTCGCCACCCGCTGCTCCTGGGCAGTTAGCGCGTCAAACTGGGCGGTAATTCGCTGTCCGATATGCGGCGTCATAGCATCCTATTAAACTGCTTAATTAACGAGTTGCCGGGTGGTGCTCAGCCCAATGGCGGGCGATATCGACCCGCCGGGCAACCCACACGCGGTCGTGGGTTTCGATGTAATCCAAAAAGCGCTGCAGAGCGCGAAAACGCCCAGGGCGACCCAATAAACGGCAATGCATGCCCACCGAGAGCATTTTGGGTGCCTCCTCCCCTTCTGCGTAAAGTACATCAAAGGCATCGCGCAGGTAGGTAAAGAAGTGATCCGCCGTATTGAAACCTTGCGGCGCGGCAAAACGCATATCGTTGCTGTCCAGCGTGTAGGGCACGATCAGGTGGTTGTGGTCACCGCCCTGACTATCGGTCACCTGCGTCCAGAAAGGCAAGTCGTCGCCGTAGTAGTCGCTATCGTAAAGGAAACCACCTTCGTCTAGCACTAAGCGCCGGGTATTGGGACTATCGCGACCGGTGTACCAGCCTTGGGGTTTTTCGCCATAGAGGCGTTGAAAAATCTCCATGGCCTGCTGTAGATGCTCGCGCTCAACGTGCTCGGGCACTTCCTGATAGTGAATCCAGCGATAGCCATGGCAAGCAATCTCGTGGCCCAGCTCTTTAAATGCCAGGGCGACATCCGGGTTACGCTCCAGCGCCATGGCAACGCCAAACACCGTGAGCGGCAAATCACGCTTCTCAAATTCACGCAGAATGCGCCATACCCCGGCGCGAGAGCCGTACTCGTAGATCGACTCCATGCTCAAGTGGCGATCCGGATAAGCCGGTGCGCCGATAATTTCCGATAGGAACTGCTCGGAGCCTGAGTCGCCGTGCAACACGCAGTTCTCGCCGCCCTCCTCGTAGTTGAGCACAAACTGAACGGCAATTTTGGCCTTGTTTGGCCAGTTGGCGTGGGGCGGGTTGCGTCCATAACCGATCAAATCGCGGGGATAGTGGCCCTTAGGTGACGACGACATAGCTAGCTCCTTGATTCATACAAACCATTCATACAAACCCGGGCAGATCATTGGCAAATAGCCGCCCAGCAATACAGAAAATTATTTGTATACAAAATAGCGACATTCATAACCAACCGCAACGCAGTCGACCGCTAATCCCCTGACGCTAATAGCGTTTCTCAGTTTAAAAGGCGTTAAGCCATTGAATCCTGAACAAATGGTCAAGTTTTATCAGTTGCTTTTTTATTGCCGATTGCTCATTAGTCCCTTGCGCCACGTAGAAAACCGCCCTATTTTTGTATACAAGAAATGCCATATTGTTTACACACGGAATAGCTATCGTGCATATACGCATTATTAACCCCAACACAACGTCCTCCATGACCGCTGCTATTCATCAGGCAGCGCAGCAGCAGGCGGGCACTGGCACCACAGTGAGCGCTTCACAGCCGGACGCTGGCCCGGTTTCTATCGAGAGCCATTTCGACGAAGTGATCAGTGCGGTAGGAGTGGCCGAAGAAGTTCTAAAAGGCGAACGCGAAGGCGGCATTGATGCCTATGTGGTGGCCTGTTTTGGTGACCCAGGCCTGCTCGCAGCGCGGGAGCTAACCCGTGCGCCGGTGATTGGTATCGCTGAAGCGGCCTTTCATCTTGCCACGCTGGTGAGCACGCGCTTTTCCATTGTTACCACCCTGGGCCGCACCGGCATTATCGCCGAGCACTTGCTACAGCAGTACGGCTTTAGCCACCACTGCCGCCGCATTCGCGCTGCGGAAATTCCGGTGTTGGATCTTGAGCACCACCCTGAAGTGGCGTTTACCCGCATTGTTGAAGAGTGCTGCCGCGCCCGGGATGAAGACGGCATTGGCGCCATCGTTTTAGGCTGTGGTGGCATGGCTAATTTGACCCAGCAGATCAGCCGCGAAGTGGGCCTGCCAGTCGTAGAAGGTGTTACCGCCGCGCTGAAACTGGCGGAATCACTGGTGAGTTTGGGGCTGCATACCAGTAAATATGGAGACCTTGCCTACCCACGGCCAAAGACCTTTACCGGTAAGTTTTCTGAGCTCTCGGATCTTGCGCTACCGCTTAAATAACAGTTCCAAAAAATAATAGTGACTCAACAACACCTAATAACAATAGCTTAAATAGAGTTTTAAAAAGTACGTCCATTAGCACGCCACGCCGCAAGCGTTTCCCGATACCTAATCGGGGATTAATAAAAACCGACAATCTTGCGAGGACGACAACATGAGCGCTTCAACCTCGGCTCTTGCGTCAGAAGAACGATCCGATGCTGGATCAAAAGCACTCGGGGCAGAAAGCCTGGCCCCACAACACACCCGGATAATGGGGCGCGGCTCCTATTTTCTGGCGTGGTTCGGCGGCTGCGTTTCCATTGGCACCTTTGCCATGGGCTCAAGCGTAGTCGGTACCCTGAACCTGTTACAAGCCACCCTGGCGATTGCCATCGGCTGCTTTGTGATCGGTATTGCCCTGGCCATTAACGGGGCCGCGGGCTACAAGTACGGCATTCCGTTTATGGTGCAGGCGCGCAGCGCGTTCGGCTTTACGGGCACGCGCTTACCGGGCTTGGTACGCGCAGTGCCAGCGGTAGTGTGGTACGGCTTTCAAAGCTGGATTGGCGCCGGGGCACTCAATATGGTGTCGGCTACCCTGTTCGGCTTCGACAACCTTATCTTCTACTTCATTACCTTCCAGTTTCTGCAAATTGGTCTTTCGGTAATGGGTTTCCAGGGCATCAAGTGGTTAGAGAATATCGGCAGCGCCTTTATCCTCGCCTCGCTGGTGTATATGTTCTACGCCACGGTGCAGCGCTATGGCGATGAGCTTTCCGCCAGCCTGCTGACCATGGAAGGCTCCTGGGGCATGCCGTTCTGGGGCGCGACCATGCTCTTCCTGGGCATCTACAGCACCATGATGCTCAACGTCAGCGACTACTCCCGCGAGCACAAAAAGGGCACGGCTCAAAGCCTGCTGACCACTATCTACGCCATGTCGATTCTACCCTGCACGCTGTTTATGGGCTTGATCGGCTATATGGTCTCCCAGGCCACCGGCACCGCCGACCCTATTCAGGTGTTTGCCAACGCCGTCGACAACACCCCGCTGCTGATGACTACCCTTCTATTCATCGCCTTCGCCCAGGTCACCACCAACGTACTCAACAACGTGGTACCGCCGACCTATGTATTGATGGACATCTTCAAGATCAAGTTCTCGGTCGCCACGGTGATCGTTGGCTTGCTGGCCTTCGCCACCTTCCCCTGGAAACTGGTTCAGCCGGGTTCTGCGGCAGGCCTCCAGCTGTTTGTGCAGACTTATTCCGCCTTTTTGGGCCCTATCTTCGCCATTCTGGTGGTCGATTATTATGTGATTCGCCGCCGCACGCTGGATATCAATAAGCTGTATGACACCACCGGCCCCTACCAAGGCGTGAACTTAGCCGCTTTCATCGCCACGGCGGTGGGCATTGTTGCGGCGCTCTCTTTCTCGGCGATCTCGTGGTACGCCAGCCTGATACCCGCAGGTGTTACCTACTACCTGCTTATGAAGTACTGGGCTCCCTGCCAGCGCTTTAGCCAGTAACTCCATTTGCCAACCGAAGAGCTAATAAGATGAAAGAGAGCAACGACGTTAGTGACCTGGATATTAAGCACATTGATCCCACGCTGTATAACGAGGATCTCGCACCGCTGAAACCCCAGGATCGTAACTGGGGTGCGTTTGAGATATTTAACGTTTGGTCTAACGATATCCAGAGCCTGTTTGGCTACACTCTGGCGGCCTCGCTGTTTTTAACCTACGGCCTGAACGGCTGGGCGGTGATGGCGGCGATTATTCTGGCGGGCGTGATCGTGATGTTTTTGGTCAACCTCACCGGTAAGCCCAGCGTTAAATACGGCATCCCTTTCCCAGTGATGGTGCGCGCCAGCATGGGGGTACGTGGCGCTAACCTACCCGCGATGCTGCGTGCCATCGTGGGAATTTTTTGGTACGGCGTGCAGACCTACTTCGCCTCCACCGCCGTCACCCTTCTAATTACGGCGTTTTTTGGCACAGGCAATGGCAGCACCTTCCTGGGGCTTTCCGGCGTGGCCTGGGTGTCGTTTGTGATTGTGTGGCTATTCCAGATCGCGATCTTCTGGCAAGGCATTGAGCGCATTAAGCACTTTCTCAACTGGGCGGGCCCGTTGGTCTACGTGGTGATGTTGGTGCTGATGATCATTGTCTGGTATCAGGCGGGAAGTGAGCTAATCCCCGCCATTGGCACCATTTTCAGCGGTGGCAGTGAAACCAGCGGAAGCTCAATCGCCGCCTTTATGGCGATTGTGGGCACCATGGTGGCGTATTTCGCAGCGGTGGTGATCAACTTCGGCGATTTTACCCGCTTTGTGAAAACCGAGCGCCAGATGAAGCTTGGCAACCTGTTGGGCTTGCCGCTCAACGTGGCGTTTTTCTCGTTTATCGCGCTGATTATTACCGCTGGTACCTTGGTACTGTTTGGCGAGGCGCTGACCAATCCCGCCGATATCGTTGAGCGGGTGGATTCACTACCGCTGACAATTATCGCCGCGCTGACCTTCTTTGCCGCCACAGTGGGCATCAATCTGGTCGCCAACTTCATCCCGCCCGCCTACGACCTCGCCAACCTGTTTCCCAGCAAAATCAGCTTCAAGATGGGTGGCCTAATTACCGCAGTGATTGCGTTCTTTGTTGGCGCGCTATGGCTTTCGGTGATCAGCCAGATTGGCGTTCCCGGCTTTGTGAATGCGCTAGGTGCCATCGTCGCGCCCTTCTACGGCATTATCGTGGTCGACTACTACCTGATTAAGCGTCAGCACTTGAACATGCAGGAGCTTTTCTCGTCAGCGCCCGACAGCGCCTACTACTACGTCAACGGCTGGAACACCCGCGCCCTTATCGCCTTCGGTGTCGCGGCACTGTTCTCGCTATCTACCGTGCTAGTACCCGCGCTATCCAGCTTGGGTGGCTACGGCTGGTTGATCGGTGCTGGATTAGGTGGGCTGTTCTACTATGGGTTGATGCGACAGTTTAAGGCTGCGCCTGCTTATGCTGAACAGAAGGTAAGTTAAGACGGCCTTAACTAGAAGCTCATATAAGCGCCATCGGCACTAAGCTGATGGCGCTTTTTTATGGTCGCAGCCTAACTCAGGCTTTTTGGAACATATGAGGAGACTTACGTGGATCTGGAAGGTAAAGTGTTATACGGTATGGAAATTCAGCGAAATGAGATATTTCCGATCCTCAATACGTATTTTCTGGTATGCTCGATAGAATACATGATCATATTTCTGAGAAGTATCTAGTCAAAAAGTTAAAAATTTAAATTTTGAAAAGAAACAGAGGCCAATAACATGGACATATCTAAAACCGAAACCAAATCGCCTCTATTATTATCTTTACAGCATCTAAAAAAAAGGATTTAAAATCTTCAACTGAGATTCTTGGAATAACAGATAGTCAAGCACAAGAAATTGATTTTATAAATCGCATGATGGCTCTAGAAGAAGGGCTTAACTTATTATTTTCTGGTCATCACTCCCAGTCAGTCTTACTACTTCGCAAAGCAATACCCCTAATCAATATAACGAATGATGAAGAAGCAAAAATCTTAGTTCCAACTCTTGCAAACTTTGCGGAGGGCATAGCTTTTCTTTTACAAGGGAATGCACATGATGCTGTAAAATTATTAAGAATAAGTAGCGACGAAATCCAAAGATTAAATTTTTTCATACCAGGAATGAAGAAAAGCTTACTTAGCTTTAAAGCGGCCGCAGAATTGGCAGTAGCACGAACCCATATGAATATAGGAGACATACCTGAAGTAGAAGCAACATTCGGAAAAGTAATACAAATACATGAAGAATTGCTTTCAATATTAGATGAAACGAATATTGAAGATTTCCCATTATTTAATGAAGTTTTTGGAACTCGACTTGAGATCTCCCTGGTATTTATGCGCTTTGACCTTGAAGCTCTTGATTTTGACTCTCTTATCAATCGCGTTGATTTCACTAAACACAACTTAGAAAAACTAAGCAATTTTATAGAAAAAACCCCTGAAAGCCCTATAAAAATAGCATTAGAAATAGTTCAGACTTTATATGTTATTTTCGAAATATACAGTCGAATAGGGAAAAACATTATCATAGAACGACTTCCATTGAAAAAAACAGAAATGGAAGAGTTATTAATAGCTGATAAGAAAATATTTGAAGCTCGCCAAAAGGCAAATAACGCGGGTGACAGGGGAAAAATGTTTCTTTACACCATCAATCAGTTAAAAAGACTGAACGATAGTTTCTTTACTATTGGAAAAGTACAAAAAAATGATTTTGGAAGAATGAGTGGTCTAATTGCACTAGGCGCTCTTATTCTGCAGGTAATAATTGTCCACTTGACTATAAGGCCAACTGGCAATGCCGCTATATTATTCTTTTTAGGAGAAATAATAGTGTCTCTTATCGCAGGCTACGGATATGAGGCTTTAAAGTTCAAACCTCTGCTCAAACTTTACTCAGATTCCATTAGAAAGAAATCTAATGGTAAGAAAAATGATGCTTAAAAATTGTATCTATCAGAGTGAGAGAAGTACAGTGGCGACAACGGGGAAAGTCCATTGGTGCCACTGGTAAAGCGGCGCGGTAAGCATTTGAAGCACCCGCAAATATATATTGGATTCAGGATTAAAATGTAAGCAAGGGCTACCCCCCAAATATCTGCTGCAAATCCGGCACGTTCTCCACCTCTTCGACCATAGAGAGCGAGGCTTCAATCGCTTTCAAGTGACGGCTCATAAAGGCTTTGGCGCGTTCGCCGTTGCCTGCTTCCAGGTAGCCGATCAGATCATCGTGGTCATGGGATTCGCAGCCTAGGTGGCCGCGATGGCCGTAGACGGCGAGTATCAGCGATGAGCGGGAGCAAAGGCGTTCGACAAACTCCGCCAGGGTGGCGTTGCCTGAGAGTTGCGCTAGGCGCACGTGAAAATCGGCGGATAGGCGAATAGCCACGCTCTGCTGGCCGCTGCGCAGCGCTTGGCGCTCCTGGCGGGCCATTTCGCGCAATTCTGCCGCTTCTTTTTCGCCCATACGCCGCGCAACATCGGGCATTAATCCGCACTCGATCAACTGGCGGGCATCGAATACGTCTTTGGCTTCATCGGCGGTGGGCCGAGTAACGCTGGCGCCACGGCGTGGTGTCAGGGTGACCAACTGCTCTAGCGCCAGGCGCTGCAGGATTTTACGAATACCGGTGCGGCTAATGCCAAATACGTCCGCCAACGCATCTTCGCGCAGCCGTGCGCCGGGCTTTAAACGCTGCTCAACAATGGCATCGCTCACGGCGCGGTAAATGGCGTCGTGGCGCTCTTCACCCTCTTTCTCTGAAGGCTTTCGTTTTAACGCCGACTGCGCATCACTCATAGCTGGCCTCTCTGATCATTACTCCCAAGCGGCAATGATATCGCGCTCTTCATCGCTCATGTTGGTCATATTGCCTAACGGCATATAGCGGCTGGTCACGACCTGCTGAATTTGTGCCTTTTGCCCGAGGATTTCATCCCAGCTATCGAAAGCAATCCCCGCGGGCGGTGCTGAAAAACCAGCATGCTCAGGGTTGCGAGCATGACACTGAACACAGTGCTGCTCAATCAAACCGATGATTTGCGCCTGATCCGGCCCTTGCGCGCCGTCATTACCACTAGGCGACGATGAACTTGGTGCGGCCACCCAAAACGCTAACAGAATAAGCCCTACCCCAACGGCGGGATACGCTGGCTGAGTTTTGCCTGCATGCATCAACACAAAGAATTGACGGATTAAAGCACCGGCAAAGATAAACAGCACCATCACCACCCAGGCAAGCTCGTGGGAGTAGATAAAGGAGTAGTGATTACTCACCATCAACAACACGACCGGTAGCGTGAAGTAGGTATTATGCACCGAGCGCTGCTTGCCGCGTTTGCCATCCAAAGGATTGGGGGCATCGCCCGCCTTCATGGCTTTTACCATGCGGCGCTGGCCGGGAATGATCCAGAAGAAGACATTGGCTGACATTGCCGTCGCCATCACCGCACCTGTGAGCAGGAAGGAGGCGCGACCGGTGAACATCTGCGTGCTGAGGTAGGCAACGACCACCATCATTACGGCAACAGCGACACTGAGCAGGCCGTCGCGATCCATATTGGGGCTAATGCGTTTACACAGCTCGTTATAAACCACCCAACCGCCCAGCAAAAATGCCAGCGCCAGCACGTTGGCCTGCCAGCCAGTCATGTTGGCTGCCCACTCCCAGGGACTATTGGGGTTTACCAGATAGAAGCCCGGATTGACCATGTAGAGAATCACAAACAGCGCAAAGCCGGAAAGCCAGGTGGTGTAGGCTTTCCAGAATGACCAGTGCAGATCATTGGGTAACTTGGCAGGCGCCGTGGCGTACTTTTGGTTGTGGTAAAAACCACCGCCATGCACCGACCACATTTCGCCAAATACGCCCTTCTGGCGGTCTTCCTCAGCCTTTGGTGTGCGCAGGCTATTATCCAGCATGACAAAGTAGATCGACTCGCCGATCCAGGCGATGGCCGCAATCACATGCAGCCAGCGCAGCAGCAAATTAACAAAATCGATTAGATACGCTTGCATAACGGAAGTCCCTTATCAGCTACCGCGGTAAGTTGAGTAGCCATAAGGCGAGAGGAGTAGCGGCACATGGTAGTGCTGGCTGGCATCCGCAACGCCAAAGCGCAGCGGGATAACATCTAGAAAGCGCGGTTCGGCAGCTTCAACGCCTTGAGCACGCAGGTAGTCACCGGCATGGAACACCAGTTCGTACTCGCCTGGCGTGAGCGCATCACCCTCTAAAATGGGCGCATCGCAACGCCCGTCACTGTTGGTGATCACGGTACTCAGATGCTGGCGCTCACTGCCGGTAAGGCGAAACACCTCAATGGTAATCCCCTGACCGGGCTGACCTTTGGCGGTATCCAGTACGTGGGTGGTTAAACGTCCCATAGCCGCTCCTTGTTGATTATTGATGACGTTGCTTGACCTATTGGTCAAAGAGTACCGTTACTGATATTTATTGTATACAGTAATTCCAACCCTGCACATTTAGATCCACGTTTGCTTTGAATCACGTATGTTGTAAAAACTTAAACCGCTTAGGAGAGTTCCAGTGCCCACACCGCAACCGTTGCTACTTTCACCCGCGCCTAGCAAGTGCAGCCTTGAAATGCTGACTCATCACTATGGGGATGTTTATGAACACTCCCCCTGGGTGGCCGAAGCTGCCTGGCAGCACGGCCTGGCTGAAGCCCACGACGAGCCTGACGCATTAGCCGAGCTGATGGGGCTTATGTTGCAGCAGGCGAGCAACGAACAGCAAATTAAGGTGATTCAGGCGCACCCTGACCTGGCAGGCAAAGCCGCTATGGCAGGTGAATTAACCCAAGACTCAACCAGCGAACAAGCAGGCGCCGGGCTTGACCAGTGCAGCCCTGAGGAGTTTGCGCGCTTTGAATACCTTAATGCGGCGTACAAGGAGAAGTTTGGCTTTCCTTTTGTGATTGCCGTTAAAGGACTGGATCGACATGCCATATTAGCAGCCTTCGAGGAGCGCCTGAACAACGATGCGGCTACCGAGCGCCAAACGGCGATTGAGCAAATTATTCGCATTGCGCGCTTTCGGTTAAGGGCGCGGGCCGAGCAATAAAACGAAGCGTTGAAGACTATTCGTTGACCGGGCTATTGCATTTACTTCTTGTATACACTTTTATTAGCTAATGGATGCAAGAAGAAAACAATGTCACCCACAGCGAATAAAGGCTCTCTATGTCCACACCGCCCGATGCCAAAACGCGGCCTTCGCGTACCATTAATCAAAACCCCGATGCGATGCCGCCGTTATCAAAAGCGATCCCGCTAGGCCTCCAGCACATCATGGCCATGTTCGCTGGCAACGTGACACCGCCGATTATTATTGCTGGTGTGATCGGCGCTAACCCGGCGGAACAGATCTTTTTAATTCAGGTGGCATTGTTTGTTGCGGGGGTATCCACGCTGGTACAAACCATCGGCATCGGCCCGATAGGCGCACGCCTACCGATTGTGCAGGGCACTAGCTTTGGCTTCTTGCCGGTGGCGCTGCCACTGGCGAAAGCGTTTGGCCTGCCCGCCGTTCTGGGCGCTTCCTTTGTAGCAGGGCTGCTGCAAATTGTGCTCGGCGCGTTTTTAAAGAAGATTCGCCACTGGTTCTCTCCAGTAGTCACCGGCATTGTGGTGCTATTGATCGGGATTACATTGATGCCGGTCGGCCTCAATTACGCCGCGGGCGGTGTGGGGGCGGATGACTTTGCATCACCCAGCAACTTGTTGCTGGCGCTCTTTGTACTCAGCGTGACGATTGCCGTTCATCAATATGGGCGGGGCTTTATCAAAGCGTCCTCTATTCTATTTGGCTTATTGGCTGGCTACATAGTAGCCATTGCCCTTGGAATAGTTGATTTTACGTCACTGAGTAACGCTGCCTGGTTTGCACTCCCCAAGCCGCTGGAATACGGCATGACGTTTTCAGGCACCGCAATCATTGGCATGACGCTGATTATGTTCGTGGTTGGGTTAGAAACGATCGGCAATATCTCTGCGATTACGACCACAGGGGCTGGCCGTCCGGCGAAGGATCGCGAGCTTTCCGGCGGCGTGATGGCCGATGGTGTGGCCACTTCATTGGCAGCGGTTTTCAATACTCTACCCAACACCGCTTACGCTCAAAATGTTGGTTTGATTACCCTCACCGGCGTGGTGAGTCGCCATGTGGTTACCATCGGTGGGTTGCTATTAATTGCCATGGGGCTATTTCCCAAGTTGGGAGGGCTAGTGGCCGCCATGCCGCCTGCGGTTCTTGGCGGTGCGGGCGTCGTCATGTTCGGCATGATCGCATCGGCGGGTCTTAAAATTATCAAAGAGTGCGAGCTGGATCAGCGCAACATGCTGATAATTGCTGTCTCGCTAAGCCTGGGTATCGGTCTACCAGCCGTCGAGGCAATTTCAGAAACCATGCCGGGGCAGCTAGGGCTGCTGCTTAAGTCGGGCTTAGTGCCTGCCGCCCTCGCCGCTTTATTACTAGACGCCATTTTACCGGGCAAACCTGACAGGCGTGCCAAACTGGCCAAGGCCGAAGCGGAGTATCAAAACCGTTAATCATGCGGTGATAAGCGGGTGCAAATAAAAAACGCCGCACCCTCGGGGCGCGGCGTTTTAAAGCGGTGGTACAGTTAAATTACTGCTTGGCGGTCTCTACCGCTTTCTTAGTGGTCTCTTCTGCCATTTTTTGGCTGTCTTGAGCGAAGCTTTGGCCGATGGAAGTTACTTTTTCCGTGTCGCCCTTCACTCGTTCCATAAATTCGCCAGCCGTTTTTTGCTGGGTTTCCATGGCTTTTTTGAAGCTGTCGGGGTCTTTGACATCAAGCCAAGTGCGCGCTTGCGCAATCGCCATGTCCGAGTAGGCACGGGCTGCATCTAACTGTGCACTAACCAGCTGATCATAGTAATCGAGCGCTGTCAGCGTGTAAGAACGCATCGGTGAAACAAAAACGGACTCAAACTGCTGCGTGGTTTTCTCAGTCGCTTTGTTCATAATAGTACCTCCAAGAGTGAGCTAGCACATAAACACGCCTTGATTAGGCGGTTCTTAGCCAGGCTTTTGCCTCTGCTGTCCTTAAAGCTAGCAGTGCTTTTTGTGCAGCGCAACATGATTTTTCCTCATGCTGCGCCTGCTCACTCACAAATAGTTAGAACGGCTGACAGCAGCCTGCTACTAGCGGTTACCGAACAAGTGCTTACGCGCCTGCTCATCCATTTCCACGCCGGCTTGGGGATTGACGTCTTCGACCAATGCATAAGCTCGACGTACGGCCGGGCGTGCTTTGATCATGTCAAACCAGCGCTCCAAGTCGGGAAACTCGTCCAGGGTTTGACGCTGTTTTTCCCAGGGAACAATCCAGGGATAGATCGCCATGTCAGCAATCGAGTAGTCATCGCCACCGACATAAGTGTGATGCGCCAGGCGTTGGTCTAGCACGCTATAAAGCCGATTGGTTTCGCGCACGTAGCGCTCAATGGCGTAATCGATCTTTTGCGGCGCATAGTGGCAAAAGTGATGGTTTTGGCCTGCCATGGGCCCTAGCCCGCCCATTTGCCAGTGCAACCACTGCAATACGATATAGCGCTCGCGGCCTGCAGAGGGTAAGAAGAGGCCACTCTTATCGGCCAGGTACTCGAGGATAGCGCCCGACTCAAACATCGATAGCGGCTGGCCGCCATCCTGTGGGGAGTGATCGACAATGGCAGGAATTCGGTTATTGGGGGCGATAGTGAGAAATTCAGGATCAAACTGCTCGCCTCGGCCAATGTTAATCGGCTTCACTCGGTACGCCAGATTGGCTTCTTCGAGCATGATGGAGATTTTATGGCCGTTAGGTGTTGTCCAATAATACAGGTCAATCATTGCCATCTCCTTGATGAAAACCTTGATTCACTCGCAATGAGCCACCAAGCTTTCAAAATTTATCGAGCGGTACTTTAGCGTACCGCCCTGTTAGCCATATCGCGCCGTTGGCGTTATATATCGCGTACGGTCAGAGCATTACTGGCAGCCCCATTGTGCACGTTGAGCATACGCTTGAACCACTCATCCACCGGGTCGCCAGGCTCTACTACCGCCTGTGTCGATACAACGTGAGCCCACATCATGCTGCCAAACAGCAGGTAATCTGAGCCGCTGGGTGCGTCGCCGTCTAAAAAGGCGCTCTCCCGCAGCAGGTCACGTACCGGTGCCAGCGCCTGCTTGAGCTGCTGCTTACCCTGCTCGGGCTGATGGAACTCTTCCAGCGTGCAACCAAACCGCGCTTCGCGTGTTTCGCGGAAATAGCTACGGTCGTCTGGGTGGACGGCTGCAAATAAATCCATGGCGATAATGCGGAATAGCGCAGGGTTTATGCTGCGCTCAACAAAGTATTTGAACAGTAATACCCGCTGATAGCTGACGCCCTCACCCAACACGGGTGCCTCGGGATACGCCTTATCCAGGTAGCGCATAATCTCGAAACTGTCGGTAACGACCTGATCACCATCGCAGAGCACCGGCACTTTGTCGTAGTCGGCAAACGCCAGCGCTTTCTTATCGAGGAATCGCCACGCTACGGAGGTGAATTCCAGCCCTTTGTGGGCGAGGGCCATACGTACGCGCCAGCAGTAAGGTGAGAAGCGGAGCCGTTCGTCCCGGCCGCACAGATCATAAAGAGTCATTGCCACTGCCATAACCTCCGTGTGGTTGATCATAGTGAGTACACAGCATTTCAGCCGATAACAATGAGCGTAAGACAACTACGACGCAACTAGCGAGTTCTGTACTCATCCTTTCGCTGGCAACTGTACTGTCTATTAGTCTAATGACTCAGCGCCTTTAGACTTACCCCCGACTACCAAAAAACCATTTAAAAACATATATATAAGAAAATAAAAGCCGTGCAAAACCAGCTATCAAACAAGCACTTAAGTGGTAAGACCAATTTTCCAATGTAGTCATATGATTAGCCTAATCGTATCTTTCACCTACACCCGACTGGCGGTACGACTGCCAGACGGTTATTGCGGAGCATACCAAATCAATAACAAGGGGCAGTTCCTTCCATGAATGAAACGATACTTGCACTTCTGGCCTTCCTGCCGCTGTTGCTGGCCGGTATTTTGCTCATAGGGTTTAAAATACCTGCCAAGATAGCGATGCCGATTGTTTTCCTGACCGCGGCCATTATTGGCTTAACCGCTTGGGATATGTCCTTTAGCCGCGTGGCGGCGTCGACCATCCAAGGCCTGATTCAAACTGCGGGTCTCCTATGGATCATCTTTGGCGCCATACTGCTGCTTAATACGCTTAAGCACTCCGGCGGTATTACGGCTATCCGTAATGGTTTTTCAGGCATTAGCCCTGACCGCCGTGTACAGGCGTTGATTGTTGCCTGGCTGTTCGGCTGTTTTATCGAAGGGGCCTCAGGCTTCGGTACGCCCGCCGCGGTAGCTGCACCGCTAATGGTCGCTCTTGGCTTCCCGGCGCTTGCTGCTGTGGTCGTGGGTATGATGATTCAATCAACGCCTGTCTCGTTTGGCGCGGTGGGCACGCCTATTGTGGTCGGGGTTGGTAGTGGCCTGGATCGTGCTGGCATTAGCGCCGAACTCGACTCGGTAGGCTCAAGCTGGGATGTCTTCTTCCAACTAGTCACCAGCGAAGTGGCGATTACTCACGGCATCGTGGGCATTTTAATGCCGCTGATTCTCGTTACCGTGATGGTGCGTTTCTTCGGTGCCAACCGTTCCTGGAAAGAGGGACTGTCGATTACCCCCTTCGCCATCTTTACCGGTATCTGCTTCGTAGTGCCTTACATGCTGGTGGGCGTGCTGTTGGGCCCTGAATTCCCGTCAATGATCGGCGCGATGGTGGGCTTGGCGATTGTCGTACCCGCTGCCAAACGCGGCTTTCTGATGCCTAAAGATACCTGGGATTTCCCCGAGTCCTCTTCTTGGCCAGACGAGTGGATCGGCAACCTGCAGATCAAGCTTGACGACGTTGTCGGCAGAGCGCCGATGTCCACCTTTAAAGGCTGGGTACCCTATGTGCTGCTCGCACTGTTTTTGGTGGCCTCTCGCATTATTGAGCCCCTCAAAACAGCACTTACCTCTATTAACCTCAGTTGGAACAATATTCTTGGTGAAGCGGGCATCAGCGGTGGGGTTCAGCCGCTCTACTTGCCCGGCGGTATTATAATTGCCGTGGTCATTGTGACCTATTTCCTGCACCGCATGAATCCGCAAAAGATTAGCGCTGCGGTGTCTGAATCTACCAAAACGATTTTTGGGGCGGGTTTCGTTTTGATCTTTACCGTGCCGATGGTGCGCATCTTGATCAACTCCGGCGTTAATGGCGCGGATCTTGTCTCAATGCCGGTGATGATGGCCCAGGCGGTGGCCAGTAGCGTAGGCGGCATTTACCCCTTCTTTGCCCCAGCGGTAGGGGCGCTGGGCGCCTTTATTGCAGGTTCCAACACGGTATCCAATCTAATGCTGGCGGAGTTCCAGTTTAGTGTTGCTGAAACCCTGGGCCTCTCTACGGCCATGATGGTAGCGCTGCAGGCCGTGGGTGCGGCGGCAGGTAATATGATTGCCATCCATAACGTGGTCGCGGCGTCAGCAACGGTCGGGCTGTTAGGCCGTGAAGGCGCCACGCTGCGTAAGACGATTCTGCCCACCATCTACTACCTCATCTTTGCCGGTACCATCGCACTGATTGCGTTCTACGTTATTGGCGTCACAGATCCGTTGATGTGATGTAGTGTGAGCTAGCGCTCGTATACGCTACGCTAGAAACACAAACCCCCAGGCCTAAACCTGGGGGTTTTGTCGTTTTGGTGAGATCAATCTAGCCAGCTAGCGTCAGTCTATTCGCTTTAGCTCATGGCTGTGGCGTTTACCGCGCTCGACATAGCCCTGGGCATTCTTTTTCATACCCGCAACGGCCTCATCAGAAAGCTCCCGCACCACCCTGGCAGGCGAGCCAACGATTAACGAGTTAGGCGGAAACACCGCGCCCTCCTTAATAAAGGCACCGGCACCTACCAGGCTATTGTCACCAATCACCGCACCGTTGAGTACTACCGCCTGTATACCGATTAAGCAGCCATCGCCCACGGTGCAGCCATGCAGCATGGCCTGATGCCCGACCGTCACCCCTTTGCCTACTTTAAGCGGAAAGCCTGGGTCAGCATGGAGAACCGCACCATCCTGAACATTGCTCTCTTCGCCTATCTCCAGATGGTCACTGTCGCCGCGCAACACGGCCTGATACCAGACGCTTGAATGTGCCTTTAAGGTCACTTGGCCGATAACATCCGCCGTTTCCGCGATGTAGACCTCGTCGTGAATCTCTGGGCGATACTCACCGTATTGATAAATGGCCACATTGATCTCCTGGGTTGTTGTTGGTGTTCCGCATTCAGGCTAGCGCTTGCTCCAGCAATCGGGCAACGTGAATCGCTTCGCGGCCACTTCCATCGTGAATCTGATGGCGACAGCTCGTGCCATCGGCAATCAATACGGCGTTGCTATCCGCTTTTCGAATTGCAGGTAAAAGCGAGAGCTCCGCCATTTTCAGTGAGGCGTCGTAGTGCTCTGCTTCATAGCCGAAGCTGCCTGCCATACCACAGCATGAGGACTCGATAGTCTCGACGTTGAGGTCAGGAATCCAGCCCAGCACTTGCTCAACGGGGCGCAACGCATCAAACGCCTTTTGATGGCAGTGACCGTGCAGCAGCGCTCGATCGTAGTGCAGCGGCTTAAGTTCGAGGAGAAGCTGATCTTCGGCACGCGCCTTGACCAGAAACTCTTCAAACAGATAGGCCGATGACGACAGTGCTTTAGCCTCTTCGCCAAAGCCGTACTGAAGGAATTCATCGCGCATGGTGAGCAGGCAAGAGGGTTCCAAGCCCACTATCGCCACGCCGCGTTCGACAAACGGCATCAGGTGCTCAAGGGTGCGTTTGGCTTCCGCTTTGGCTTTATCAAACTGGCCCGACGATAAGTAGGTTCGACCACAGCAGAGTGGCCGTTGGCCTTTGGTAATATTGAGATGCACGCGGTACCCCGCGGCTTCCAGCACCCGCTTGGCTGCCTTGGCATTTTCGCCCTCCATATAGTTATTGAAGGTATCCACAAACAGCAGCACTTCGCGCTCCGAGGCAAATGACGATTGCGACGCCTCGGCACTGGCGAGAAAATTACCGTTAAACAGCGGCAACGAGCGTTGGGGCGCCAGCTTTAACGCCTGCTTGATCTGTTTGGCCAGAAACGGCACTCGCTCCACGCCATTTACCAGAGCAGAAAACTTGCTGGCCCAGGGCGCGTAGCGCGGCATCTCGCCGACCATGCGATCACGCAGTGATAACCCATTGGCACGAGCGCGTGCGGTGCGGGCTTCGATCTTGAACTTCGCCATATCGACCCCCGTGGGGCAATCCCGCTTGCAGCCCTTACAAGATACGCAGAGATCAAGCGCTTCTTTCACGTCGTCACTGGCGAGCCCTGACTTACCCAATTGGCCTGAGAGCACCAAGCGCAGCGTATTGGCTCGGCCGCGGGTCAGGTGCTGCTCGTCTCTCGTGATACGGAAGCTCGGACACATGGTGCCCGCATCAAACTTACGGCAGTGGCCGTTGTTGTTACACATCTCTACCGCCATGGCCAAGCCATGGGTCGCATCGCCGCCGCTGCCAGGCGGTGTTTGCTCACCGGTGAGTGGGACGCGCTTTACATTCCAGGCGGACCAGTCGAATACTGGGGTAAGCGGGATTGTGGTGTAGCTTTTAGGAAAACGAAAATAGCGCTCGTCGTCCATTTTGGGGGTATCGACGATTTTGCCCGGGTTGAAGAGGTTTTCCGGGTCGAACAGCTGCTTGATTTCGCGGAAGGCATTGTTGACCGTTTCGCCAAACTGCCACGCTACCCACTCGCCACGGCAAATTCCGTCGCCATGTTCCCCGGAGTAAGCGCCTTTGTATTCGCGGACTAACGCGGAGGCCAGCTCGGCGATTTCGCGCATTTTTTCTGCGCCGTCGCGGCGCATATCAAGAATCGGCCGTACGTGCAGTGTGCCAACGCCTGCATGGGCGTACCAGGTACCTTCGGTGCCGTAGCGGTTAAATACCTCGGTGAGCTTGTCGGTGTACTCGGCCAGGTGTTCAAGCGGCACCGCGCAATCTTCAATAAAGGAGACCGGCTTACCGTCGCCCTTCATGCTCATCATAATGTTGAGCCCGGCTTTGCGCACGTTCCACAGCGCTTTCTGCTTAGCCGCTTCGGGCATATCCACCACGCTGCCCGGCAGGCCTAAATCGCCCATCAATTCATTAAGCCCACTCAGCGCTTCAAGCTGCGTTACATGGTCGTGACCGGCAAACTCCACCAGCAAAATGGCTTCCGGCTTGCCAATCAGCGCCTTCTCAATGACCGGGCGGAACGCTGGGTTCTCCAGCGACAGCTCAATCATGGTGCGGTCAACCAGCTCGACCGCCGTGGGGCCGAGCTTGACGATATGCTGGGTGAAATCCATCGCCTGATAAAAGGTCGGGAAATTCACCACGCCCAGCACCTTCTGCTCGGGCAGCAGTGAAAGCCTGAGCTTAATACGCTGGCTTACTCCTAGCGTACCTTCCGAGCCTACCAGCAGATGGGCCAGGTTGGCGCGCCCATCAGGGTCGTAGGGCATAGGGTTTTGGCAATCAAATAGATCCAGGTTGTAGCCACCCACCCGACGCAGCACTTTGGGAAAGTGATCACGAATTTCAGGGCTCACACGCTCCGCAATCGCCTTCACCTGCTGGGCAAGGCGCTGCTCCTGCGAGCCTTCCGCGAATCTGTCAACGAAACCAAAACTCGCCGCGCTGCCGTCAGCCAATAGTGCTTCCACGCCCAGCACGTTGTGCACCATATTGCCGTAGAAGATTGACCGTGACCCACAGGAGTTATTGCCTGCCATGCCCCCAACGGTGCACTGTGCGCTGGTGGAAACATCTACCGGATACCAGAGCCCGTAGGGTTTGAGCCAAGCGTTGAGGTGGTCGAGAACGATGCCCGGCTCAACCACCACGGTGCGCGCCTCGGCGTCAAACTCAACCACCTGATTGAGCCAACGGGTGGTGTCGATTACCAGCGCTTCGCCGACGGTTTGGCCACATTGGCTAGTGCCCGCGCCCCGGGCCAAAATCGGCACTTTGGCATCACGGGCAATATCCAGGGCAATTTTCAGATCTTCCTGGTGGCGCGGAATGATCACACCTATCGGCGTCACCTGATAAATCGAAGCGTCGGTTGAATAGCGCCCCCGAGTGGCCCGGTCAAACAGCACCTCCCCGGCCATCTCTCGGGATAACCGCTCGGCTAGTTCGCCGAGCGGTTTAATCTTGGCATCACGGGACGGGTGTTGGTTCGTCAGAGACGTCATGTGGCTCTCCCCCGTCGTTTAGCGTTTGCCTGCGTTAAGCGGGTTGGCGGCAAAGTAGTCTAAAGCAGCCGTCACGCCACTGCCTTTAAGATCAACGCCCGCCAGCTTCATGCCTGCCTCACAGCCGCCGAGAGTGGCAATTAGGGTAAGGTCGTTGCAGTCGCCCAAATGGCCGATCCGGAACATCTTGCCCTTGGCCTTACCTAGCCCCATACCCAGTGAAAGATCAAAACGCTCATAGATAATCTTGCGTATCGCATCTGCATCGACACCTTCAGGCATCACAACGCCCGTGAGTACCGGCGAGTAAACCGAAGGATCTACACACTGAATCTCAAGCCCCCACGCTTCTACCGCCGCGCGCACCCCAGCGGCCCAGCGTTGGTGGCGAGCCAGCACGTTGTCCATGCCTTCATCCAACAGCATATCCAGCGCTTCATTCAGGCCATAAAGCAGGTTGGTGCTGGGCGTGTAGGGCCAGTAGCCGTTTTTGTTAGCCTCTAGAATTTCATCCCATGCCCAGAAGCTTTTGGGCAATTTCGCCTGCTTGCTGACCTCAATCGCTTTGGGTGAAAGCGCGTTAAAGCTGATGCCCGGCGGCAGCATCAGGCCTTTCTGGGAGCCGGAGACGGTAACATCAACACCCCATTCATCATGACGATAATCGGCACTGGCCAAACCGGAAATGGTATCGACAATCAACAGCGCGGGGTGGCCCGACGCGTCGATGGCTTTACGCACGGCGGCGATGTCACTAGTCACGCCGGTCGAAGTCTCGTTGTGTACTACACATACAGCCTTAAGCTCGTGGCCGGTATCCTCTTTCAGGCGTGCTTCGATCATGTCGGCCTGAACACCGTGGCGCCAGCCTTCGTAGCCCGGCAACCCCAGAAACTCAGGCTGTATGTCTAAACGCAGGGCCATTTTGTGCCACAGAGTGGCGAAGTGTCCGGTCTCGAACATTAGCACCTGATCGCCAGGTGATAAGGTATTGGCCAGTGCCGCTTCCCAGGCACCGGTGCCCGACGCCGGGTAAATAATCACCGGGTTCTCGGTTTTGAAGATTTTTTGAATCTTGCTCAACAGCTCAAGGCCCAGAGCGCCAAACTCAGGCCCGCGGTGATCAATCGTAGGCAGGCTCATCGCCCGTAAAATGCGGTCTGGCACCGGAGAGGGGCCAGGAATTTGCAAAAAGTGACGGCCGGATGGATGAAAATTAAGTTTTAACATGGTGACGTTCCTGTTTGTTGTTGTACGGCTCGTGGTTGGATCTGTCGATTAGCGTTATTGAAAATGGATAATGAATGCAATCACACACATCAAAAAAGCGTTATTTGATACATCCTTCAGCACGTAAAGCGTCAAGCTCCGCGCCAGAGAGCCCTAAACTATCGAGCACTTCGTCGGTGTGCTGGGCAAAGAGCGGTGCCGGGCTGCGAATTTGCGACGGAGTCTCTGAAAACTTGCTCGGAAACCCGATGGTTTTCATTTTGCCTATCACCGGGTGCTCCATCTCCTGCACCATGCCCCGCGCTAAATAGTGCTCATCCTGCATGGCCTGAGCGAAGTCATTAATAGGTCCGGCAGGCACGCCCGCGCTGTCACACAGTACTAGCCACTCATCAACGCTTTGATTCGCCATTAGTTCTTCAAGCAGCGCCTCCAGCTCTTCAACGTGCTGACCGCGATCCTGATTGGTAATAAAGCGGGGATCCTGCATTAGCTCATCGCGCTTTAGTACTTCCTGGCAGAAGCGCTCCCAGGTGCGTTGGTTGGCGCAGCCGAGCATTAAATAACCATCGCTGGCTTTAACGGCCTGATAAGGCGCGGAAACACGATGGCGCCAGCCCGTTGGCCCAGGCACGGTGCCTTCAGAGAAATAGGCCGCAGCTTCCCAGGTAAACCAGGGCAAACCACACTCGGTGATGGCGATATCGATATGCTGGCCGGCGCCGGTTTTCATCTTGTGGATACACGCCGCCAGAATCGAGTAGACCGCCGTCAGCCCACCGCCAATATCGTAAACCGCAATACCGGTTTTCAGCGGGCGTTTGCCCTCTTCCCCGGTCATCGACATCAGGCCTGTCATCCCTTGCGCCACCAGGTCAAAGCCCCCTTTGTGGCTATAGGGCCCGGTTTGACCATAGCCTGAAATGGAGCAGTAGACGATGCCAGGATTGATTGCCTTGATGGTGTCATAGTCGATCTCAAGCGACTTGGTCACCCCAGGCCGATAGTTCTCAACGATGACATCGGCATCAGCGGCTAAGCGGTAGAAGATCTGTCGCGCCCGTTCGTCTTTAAGATTCAGCGAGATACTTTTTTTGTTGCGGTTAATCTGTGAAAAGCAGGTCGATTCGCCATTCACGTAAGGGCCCATTTGGCGGCTGTCGTCTCCGCCATTAAGCTTCTCAACTTTGATAACTTCTGCGCCCATGTCGGCCAGTACCATGGTGCAGTATGGGCCGGCCATTATTTGCGACACGTCCAGTACTTTTATGTCTTGTAGGGGAAGCATGCGCTTTCCTCCCAATTAGTAGTTTTAGGCTATGTCCGAAACTAGTGGCCAGACCACTCAAACGGCGTTTTATTGACGAACTTATCCACCGCCGCGGCAAAATCTCGACTCATATAGCAAGAGGTTACCCAGTCGTCGCTGGCATCCGCTGGAAGGCGACGCTGCTCAATCGCACGGCCAATCAGGGCCTTGCTGGCCTGAAGCGTCAGTGGCGCTCGTTTAGCAAAGGCCTCAGCCAGCTCAGCCACTTCGGCGTAAATTGCATCAGCGTCAAACAGCTGATTTATCAGGCCTGCCGCATGGGCTTCTTCAGCACCAAACAGCCGCGCCATCATCAGCGCTTCCTTGGTACGTGCAACGCCAAGCATGTCGATCATGCGTGAGACGTTGCTAATCGAGAGTGTATTGCCCAGCGTTTTGGCAATCGGCACACCAAACTTCAGCGTTGGGGTCGCATAGCGAAAGTCGCACACCAGCGCAATCGCAGCACCGCCCCCCACGCAGGCCCCTTCAATCAGCGCCAGGGTTGGCTTGGGAAAGGTTTCCAGCTTGCCCACCACGCGATCAATGCGCCGTTCATAGCCAATCGCGTCTTCAGGCTGAGCAAAACCCGAAAACTGGCTGATATCGGTTCCTGCCACAAAGGCTTCACCACCGACACCGTGCAAAACCACGGCATACACAGTGTCATCCTCTGCCAATTGATCGCAGTACTTTTCCAGGGCGTCATACATCTCCCAGGTCATGGCATTGCGGCTCTGGGGCCGGTTAAAACCAATCCAGGCCACACCGTTGCGAACCTCATAAGTGACGCTGTCGATAGACGGTATTACGTTTGTGTTGCTCATCAGCTTCTCCTTTATGGTGCGCTATACCGGAGGACATCTTCCGACGAAAAACGCACACATCTCGCATACTTAGCCATAAACAAAGTTCACTAATGCCAGCGCAAACGCGGGAATATAGGTGTTAATCATTAACACGGCGAACAGAACGGCAATAAACCACAGGTTGGTTTTAGATGTGGCCCATACATCTGACTTAGCGATTGAGCAAGACGCAATGAGTACGCTGGCCACCGGTGGCGTTTGCTGACCGATTGCCAGGTTCAGGGTCACGATCAAACCGAAGTGAAGAGGGTCAATACCTACCTCTATAACCAGCGGCAACACAATGGGGACTACCAGAATAATCGCCGCTGCTGAATGCAGAAAAATACCCAAAATCAGGAAGATGACATTGAGGAGCGCCAAAATAAGATATTTATTGTTGGTTAGCTCACTGATCTGCATGGCGATTTCTTGAGGCACTCGGGTTTCAGTAAGGTAGCCACCTACCACTGCAGAGGCAGCCACCAGCAGCATAACCACCGCTGTTTGCACACCAGCACTTTTACAAGAATCAATAAAATTCCTGAGAGTGAATTCGCGATAAACCACCGCACTGATAAAGATAGCGACGCACACGGCCAGCGCCGCACCTTCGGTCGCCGTGACGAAACCACCAAAGATCCCGCCTAGAATAATGACTGGAATCAACAGCGCCCAGATCGCCTCTTTAAAGGCTACCCAAAGCTGCGATGCCCGGAAGCGCCCCTCTGAAGGGAAGTTGTGCTTGCGTGCTAGGTAGTAGCACATCGCGGCTAAACCCATCGCACCCAACAAGCCTGGCAAAATACCAGCCACAAACATCTGTACTACCGACTCACCCGACATCACCGCATAAAGAATCATCGGTATAGAGGGCGGGAGAATGATCGCAAGACTTGCCGCAGAGGATGAGATGGAGGCCGAAAACTCTTTTGAGTAGCCTTTCTTGCGCATAGCGGGGATCAGGATACTACCGATCGCCGATACACCCGCCACTGCCGACCCAGAGATTTCAGCAAAAAATACCGATGCACCAATCGTAACCATGGCGAGGCCACCCTTGATGAACCCCACCATTGCCATGGCCAGGTCGATCAAGCGCCGCGATATACTCGAGGCGTTCATTATGGCGCCAGCTAAAATAAACAGCGGTATGGCGATGAGCGGAAAATTAGTCGCCCCTTCAAACATGGTCATGCCCACCGTAGGCATTGCCATGTTGCCGTATGTCATAAAGGTGGCAATCGTTCCGACCAGCGCTAAGGCAACAGCTACCGGTACGTTAATCAGAATAAGCAGTATCAGCGCTAGAAATATGTAGAGTATGACCATGATATTTACTTATCCTCGCTGATGCGTGCTAACGGTGGCGACTTCTTCAGCGTCGATACCGGCTTCTTCAAGCTCATGGTCAATAAAGCCCCTACCCCGGGCGCTTTTGATAACGTCAGGGAGCCGCAACAGTTCAGCAATAATGAACAGTACGGAGGCAACAGGAATCGCAGAGTGAACAAGCTGCATGGAAACCTCTGGGAGGCTGACCATGCCAACGTCTTGGAGAATCAACATGACTTGGTAGCTGGCAAGCCCCAAGAAAACGAAGAACCCGATAGTGATAGCTTCAGCTAACAGTGCGAGCGGCACCCGAATAGTGGGAGGGCACATGTTCAATACACTTGGACAAGTAATGTGTGCCCCTTTGGCGGCGGCTAAAGCCGTTCCGTAGTAGGTCACCCAGGCGAGTAAAGCGGCGGCAAGCTCGTCATACCAGCTTAACGGTGAGCCCAAGTAGCGGGTCACAAAACCAAGTGTGACGACGACGGCAAGCGCGATGACCAGAAAGACCACGATGCCTTCAAGAAACGCGAAATACGCGTTCTTGAACTTTGTAAAAGTACTCATTGAGACCTCCGAAAGTCGAGGCGCCTCGCCATACAGCGACGCACCTCTGTTAGAGCGACGCTTTGCTTACTCGCGTAGAGCAGCCACGGCGTCAATCATTTCCTGGCCACCATCCACTTCGTCAGCGAACTTGTTATAAATGGTCTCAGAGGCCTCAACAAAGGCTTCGAAGTCGACTTCATTAACTTCCATGCCTTCATCGCGCATTTTCACGAGAGTTTCATCATCCAATCGCTGACCTTCTTCTAGCACGAAGTCCTCCATTTCGACGGCGACTTCTTCAAGTACCTGCTGCACTTCCTCGGGTAGGCGATTCCAGCTAGCACCTGCGGTCAGGTATGCCGGGGTATAAACGTGGTTGGAGATGGAGAGGTAGTCCTGCACTTCATGAAAACGTGAAGAGTAGGTTTGGATAAAGGGGTTTTCCTGGCCGTCCATTGCGCCTGTTTGCAGAGCAACAAACACTTCCGACAGCGACATTGGGGAAGGTGCCGCGCCATAGCTGCGGAACATATCAATGCGCCATGTGCCACCAGGAACGCGCAGTTTTATACCGTTGAGATCCTCAGGTGTGACAATGGGGCGTACGTTGTTGGTAATCTGGCGAAAGCCGTTTTCCCACACACCAATGATCTTAAAACCACGCGCTTCCGCGGCGTCATATAGGGGGCCACGAACGATTTCTTCACGCACGCGCTTCATATGCTCACGGTTTTCGATCAAATAAGGCATCTCGAACAGCGCAAACTGATCTGACTCAGAGCTCATCACCGTTGAAGGCAGCGAGAGGTCTAGAGACCCTAAGCGTAAGCGACGCATCATCGATTCATCGCCCCCCAGTTGACTATTTCCATAGACGTTAACTTCCGCCACGCCTTCCAGGCGTTCGTTGGCCAGCTCAGCAAAGCGGTTTGCACTAATTTCGAACAGTGAACCAGGACCACCCACATGGCCTAGTCGAATTTCAGTGTTTGCATTAGCAGCGGCGGCCTGCAAACCAAACGCCACAACGGCGGTTGCGAGTACTGTTTTGAGCAATTTCATAGTGAACTCCAGGTGAAGCATTTGTTGTTGTTAGCAATGTCACCACCGTGGCTCTGGCACCCGATGGCACCTGCAAAAGGAGCCGCTTGAGCAGGCCTACTTATTATTAACGGGCGCTTACTCTAGGGTTATCCTCCACTTCAATTTGAATTCAAAATTCAAAATTAGGTATTAAACTTTCGTCTCGTCGTACAAATTACTTTTCAAGCAACTGATTATTAAAGAAGTTATTAAAATTTTGCCGTAAATAAAAAACGGGCAGTGGCTGAATAAGCCAACTGCCCGCTTTTATCGGCACTTCCTGCTCATTACCTAGCTCGGCTCAAGCCCCCAGAGCAATCCAGCCAACTCAATACCAGCAATGGCTGCCTGCTGATCTTCTTCTGACGAAGCGCCGCTAACCCCCACTGCACCAATCAAGCAGCTTTGTTCATTAAGAATGGGCACCCCGCCTGCCACTGCCACAAAATGCCCTTGGGAGGCTGCTGCAACACTGGCAACAAACGCTGTACGTTCAGCGTTACGTGCGCCAATCACCCCACTGGCAATGCCTATGCCCAGTGCGGCGTAGGCCTTACCCTGGGCAACGGGGAAACGCAACGGAGCACAGCCATCTTCGCGTTCAGCGGCAACCAAGTTCCCACCGCCGTCCAGCACAACGATCGTCAGCGGAGGCAACTCCAAATCACGTGCTTGTTGCATGGCGCCATCGATTATCTTTCTGCTCTGCTCTCTGGCGAGCTGCACGCTGCAATGAAATACTTGTCCGGCCATCGGTGTTTCCTTTGTCATTGTTGTAGGCAGTGGTTGGCAAAAGTGCCACCAAAGGAATATTGAATTCATAATTACTTTTGCAGATCATATACACAATAGCCACTATACGAATACGGCATCGTGCTCAAATCGATCCAGGCGGTCTGGGTAGCTTGGCAGTAAACCGAGCGCACCACTGACAAGGAACTAACTAATGACAAAGATACTGCAACGCAATTTGTATCGTGAAGTGGCCGATAGAATTGGCGACCTGATTGAGCACGGAGAGCTTGCCCCCGGTGAACGCATTTCTGAAAAGCAGCTGTGTGACCGCTTTGGCGTATCGCGCACCCCGCTGCGCGAAGCACTGAAAGTGCTCGCCACCGAAGGGCTAATTGAGCTGCTTCCCAATCGTGGCGCACGCGTGGTACGGCTAACCCTGAAAAACGTTAAAGATACTTATGACCTGATGGCGGCACTGGAAGGCCTGTCGGGTGAGCTTGCCTGTCAGCATATTAGCGACGCTGAAATTGCTGCCATTCGGCAACTGCACAATACGATGCTAGAGCACTACCGCAACCGCGATTTAATGCCTTATTTCCAGGTTAACCGACAAATTCACGAAAGCATTCTGGCAGCCTCCAATAACGATGTACTGCAAGAAATGTATAGCAATTTAAGCCAGCGCGTTAAGCGCGTTCGTTACTCCAAGAAAATGACCGAGCGCTACTGGAGCCAGGCGGTAAAAGACCACGAAAATATGATGGCGGCACTGGAGAAGCGCGATAGCCAATTGCTCGGCCAAATTCTCCGTGACCATCTGTGCAACAAGATTGAAGCGGCCACCTTAGCGGGCGTGATTGACACAGAAGACGATAAGAGTGTGGCCAATAGCTAAAACTACTGCCACTCTTCAAGGCGCATGGAGGAGCGTTCTAGCCGTTCATGCTCCTCTTCTAAATCGCGCAGCAGTTGGCTAATGCTGGAGAGGTGCTCTAGTGCCACCTGTTCTGCCTGCTCCGCCTCGCCGTTGACTACGGCCTCATGCAACTGCGCATGCTGCTGATTGATCATCGTCCTGGGGGCTGGCAAGTGATAAAGGTGCTTGACCGAGGCAAACACCGAGCTGAGCAGTAAATCGGTCAGGCTCTGCAGTGTATGCACCAACACCGGGTTGTGGGACGCCTGGGAGACCGCCAGGTGAAAGGCGTGATCAAGTCGCGCTAGACGCTCGACATCAATGCTTTCTGCACTTTCCGCGTAGTCGGCCATTTCGCGATAGCGTCGAGTGATCAGCACCCGATCGGCGGATGTGCCGCGGCTCGCGGCTAACCGCGCCGACTCCCCTTCCAGCAGGGCGCGCACTTCTAACAGATCAAACAGCGTGCGCGGGTGATCTTTAAACAGATGCATCAATGGGCTTTGGTTACCCACCGGCAACAGCGTCGCGACCGTCGAGCCGTGGCCCTGGCGGGTATCGATAATTCCTTTACTGCGCAGAATTCTCAACCCCTCACGCAGCGAAGCACGTGAGACGCCCAGCCGATCACACAGCCGCCTCTCAGAAGGAAGCAGTTGGCCGGGCCGAAAAACGCCATCAAGAATTAAACGCTCAAGCCGGGTAGCCACCTGATCCGGCATTCGCAGCCCGGGTGACAAGGCTTGATTCTCCTCTGGCATGTTAGCTCTCCTGATGGGCTTTATGTCCAGCTTGCCAGTACTTAACCCAGTACTAAACAAAGAAGACAACACAGTCGACTAATTACTGGTCAGACCAATGCACCACAGCCTAGACAGGCGGGTAAAAAAAGCCCAAATTGAGGCCATGTTATCTACAGACCGTTTTAGCATTTACCTTTAACGATAATAAGCATGGGATGTCTTAATGAATATCCTCTTTGATGAGCGCCTGGACGGTGCACTGGTTCGGCGCGATAAAAGCGAAGTCTTAACCGACCTGCAGCAAGCCGTTCCTGATATGACGCTGCTGCATCGCGAAGAAGACCTGCGCCCCTTTGAGTGCGATGGGCTGGCGGCCTATCGCGTGCTGCCGATGCTGGTGGCGCTGCCTGAAACCTTTGATCAGGTGAAAGAGCTGCTCAAGCGCTGCCATGCGCTTGGCGTGCCTGTGGTCACTCGCGGCGCGGGTACTGGACTTTCCGGCGGTGCACTGCCGCTGGAACAGGGCGTACTTTTAGTAATGTCGCGTTTTAACCAAATTCTCAAAGTCGACCCTGAAGCCCGCTTGGCGCGGGTTCAACCCGGCGTGCGCAATCTGGCGATTTCCGAAGCCGCTGCGCCTTATGGCCTTTACTACGCGCCGGATCCCTCCTCTCAAATTGCCTGCTCTATCGGTGGTAACGTGGCCGAAAACGCTGGCGGCGTACACTGCTTAAAATATGGCCTAACGGTGCATAACGTGATGCGCGTGGATGTGCTCACAATCGAGGGCGAGCACATGACGCTGGGCGCTGAATCTTTTGATGCGCCAGGCTTTGATCTGCTGGCATTGATGAACGGCTCTGAGGGCATGCTCGGCGTGGTCACCGAAATTACCGTCAAGCTACTGCCCAAGCCGGAAACCGCCAAAGTACTGATGGCCAGCTTCGACGATGTCGAGAAAGCCGGTCGCGCCGTCGGCGATATCATTGCCGCAGGCATTATTCCTGGTGGCCTGGAGATGATGGACAAACTCGCCATCAAAGCCGCCGAGGATTTTGTCAAAGCTGGCTACCCCCTCGATGCCGAGGCGATTCTACTCTGCGAACTGGATGGCGTTGAAGCCGACGTGGACGACGACTGCGACACCGTTCGCCGCGTACTGGAAGCCGCCGGGGCCACCAATATCCAACAGGCCCGAGATGAAGCCGAGCGCGCCAAGTTCTGGGCTGGGCGTAAGAATGCCTTCCCTGCAGTGGGCCGTATGTCACCGGATTACTACTGCATGGATGGCACCATCCCCCGCCGAGAGCTCCCCCGCGTGCTGAAAGGCATTGCCGCACTTTCAGAAGAGAGTGGCCTGGCGGTGGCCAACGTGTTCCACGCCGGCGATGGCAATATGCACCCGCTGATCCTGTTTGATGCCAATAAAGAAGGCCAGTTGGCGCTTGCCGAAGAGGTGGGCGGCAAGATTCTTGAGCTATGCGTGGCCGCGGGCGGTTCGATCACCGGCGAACATGGCGTTGGGCGCGAAAAGATCAATCAAATGTGCAGCCAATTCCAGGCGGATGAAATCAGCGTTTTTCATGCCTTGAAGGCTGCCTTTGATCCACAGCGACTGCTTAACCCCGGAAAGAATATTCCGACGCTGGCCCGCTGCGCCGAGTTTGGTGCTATGCATGTGCATAACAACGAACTACCGCATCCGGAGCTACCGCGCTTCTAGCAGCGAGACAAGCCGAAGCTAAGACAATAATTAGCCAAAACGAATAATGGAAAAGACCAATAGTGGGAAAGACCATGACCGAACGAGCGATTGCTGACCGCGATATCGCTGATGCCCTGTGTGAACAGGTACGCAGCGCCTATGACGCACGCACACCGCTTCGCATTGTAGGCGGAGATACCCGCGCCTTTTATGGCCGACCGGTGGAAGGCCAAGCACTGCAGATGGCCGAACATAGTGGCATTGTGAGCTATGACCCAGTGGAACTGGTAGTGACCGTGCGCGCTGGCACTCGGCTTAGCGACCTGCAGGAAGTACTGGCAGAGAAACACCAAATGCTGGGCTTTGAGCCGCCCATGTTTGGTGAAGCGTCTACCATTGGTGGTGCCGTGGCCACCGGCCTCTCTGGCCCACGCCGTCCCTGGGCAGGCGCAGTCCGTGACTTTGTGCTGGGCACGCGAATAATCACCCAAGAGGGTAAACTCCTCCGCTTTGGCGGCGAAGTGATGAAAAATGTCGCCGGTTACGACCTGTCGCGCCTGATGGCAGGCGCTCAGGGCACGCTCGGCGTATTGACCGACATCTCCTTTAAAGTGCTGCCTATTCCCACCGCGACTCACAGCCTGCGCTTAACCATTGGGCTGGATGAGGCGCTTAAAAAACTCGCCGAACTGGGCCGAAAACCGCTACCGATTACCGCCGCCGCTTGGCACCACGGCGGACTGTTTTTGCGCTTGGAAGGCGGCAAAAGCTCTGTGGCCGCAACCCAGGCAAGTCTAGGTGGCGAGCCACTTGATGCCAGCTTCTGGCAAGAACTACGCGACCATACTCACGCATTTTTCACCTGTAGCGCCGACCAATCGCTGTGGCGGCTGTCACTACCGCCCAACACCGCGCCGCTGGCGCTGGATATTCCCGAGGCCGATATTTTTTACGACTGGGCGGGCAGCCAGCGCTGGCTGAAAACCACCTTGGATGCCAGTACCCTGCGCGATGCCTGTAGCGCAGTAGGCGGCCACGCCACTTGCTACACACCTCAGCTCCAGGGCGGCGCCGCAGATCCATTCACACCGCTCAATGCAGTGGTCGAGAAATATCATCGCAATCTAAAGGCGGAGCTGGATGCCCATGGCATTTTTAACCCCGGTCGTCTTTATGCGGCGTTTTAATCAGGAGAGCTGACATGCAGACGCACTTTACCGATGCCGACCTTCAGAAGCCGCATATTCAAGAAGCAGATCGCATACTGCGCACCTGCGTGCACTGCGGTTTTTGTAACGCCACCTGCCCGACGTACCAGTTGTTAGGCGATGAGCGCGATGGCCCTCGTGGGCGTATCTATCTAATGAAAGAGCTGCTGGAGAGCCGCGACGATGACGATCAGGTAACCGATGAGACGCGCCTTCATCTTGATCGCTGCCTTACCTGTCTTAACTGTGAAACCACCTGCCCTTCCGGCGTGGAGTACCACAAGCTGCTCAACATTGGCCGTGCCGAAATTGAGCGGCGCGTTCCTCGCCCGGCAGGTGAGCGGGCCCAGCGCTATGCGCTGCGAAAAATGATGGTCGAGCCCAAACGTTTCCAAGCGCTGCTAAAGCTGGGGCAAACCTTTAAACCACTGGTGCCTAGCAAGCTGCGTAATAAAATGCCCGCAGCGCCGATAGATGCAGGCGCACGCCCGGATGCCAACCGCCATACCCGGCGGGTATTGATACTGGAAGGCTGCGTTCAGCCGGGGCTATCACCCAATACCAATGCTGCCACCACGCGGATTCTTGATCGGCTTGGTATAAGCGTAACGCCGGTGGCTGAAGCGGGCTGCTGTGGCGCCGTTGATTTCCACCTTAATGCCCAGGACGATGGCCGTGCACGCATGCGCGCCAATATTGATGCCTGGTGGCCGTACATTGAGCAAGGCACCGAAGCCATCGTTCAAACCGCCAGTGGCTGCGGCGCCTTTGTCAAAGAGTATGGTTACATGCTCAAGGATGACCCTGACTACGCCGTTAAAGCGCAAAAGGTGAGCACTCTAGCCAAAGATATTGTCGAAATCCTACGCGATGAGCCGCTGGACGCCTTGAACGTTAACGCATCGCAACGACTGGCGTTCCACTGCCCCTGTACGCTGCAGCATGCCCAAAAACTTAACGGTGCGGTCGAAGGCGTGCTGGGCAAGCTTGGCTTCGCGCTAACTCCGGTGCAGGATGCGCATCTTTGCTGCGGTTCGGCGGGTACCTATTCAATCACCCAACCCGAACTGGCCACCCAACTGCGCGACAATAAGCTCAATGCGCTGGAGGCCGGAGACCCAGAGATGATCGTGACGGCTAATATCGGTTGCCAAACCCACTTAGCGGGCGCCAATCGCACTCCGGTACGCCACTGGGTTGAGATCGTCGATGCAGCGCTCACTTAACGCTTCACCACTAACCCTTAACCCCAAGCCGCGCAGGTTTTAACAGCGCGGCTATTTTCACTCCTCCCTTAACAAGGATTTAAACATGCAAACAAAAGCCATTCTCGCTCAGAGCGATGTGATCAACGTACTCGACGCCGCTCAGAAAGAGGCTGACAGCAACAGCTGGCCGGTGACCATCGCAGTAACCGACGACGGCGGCCACCTGTTAGCGCTGCGGCGTTTGGATGGCGCAGCCCCTTTCAGCGCCGAAGTCGCTACGCAAAAAGCGCGCAGTGCGGCTCTAGGTCGTAAAGAGACCCAGGTGTTTGAAGAGATGATTAATGGCGGCCGCACTGCGTTCGTCACCGCACCGCTGCAAGGCCTGCTTTCAGGTGGCGTGCCGATTACTGTTGACGGTCATGTGGTAGGTGCCGTGGGCATTTCCGGCGTAAAACCCGACCAGGATGTGCAGGTTGCCAAAGCAGGCGTTGCCGCGATTGCGGGCTAACAGCTGCAACTTAATATGCCGACATACGAAAAAGCCCGGATCAATGATCCGGGCTTTTTTTGAATTCGTTCGGCCAATGCCGATATATTGCTAATAACTCAAATGACTACAAAGACAAATGCTTAATGGCGGACCGGACGAGACTCGAACTCGCGACCTCCGGCGTGACAGGCCGGCATTCTAACCGACTGAACTACCGGTCCACGTTAAAGCACTTTTAAAACAACCATCGAAGCTAACATTTATAAGCGGTTCAGAGGCGCTTCCAAAGGGTAGACGATGGTGGGTGGTACTGGGTTCGAACCAGTGACCCCCAGCTTGTAAGGCTGGTGCTCTCCCAACTGAGCTAACCACCCAATCCATTGGTAAGTAATTGCTGTGCTTACCAACTTTTTCTTACCAGCTTAGCTTAGCAGTTATCGTGGCGGACCGGACGAGACTCGAACTCGCGACCTCCGGCGTGACAGGCCGGCATTCTAACCGACTGAACTACCGGTCCGAATTGCGATAACAACTATTAGCAGACGTTGATTTGATGATGGCGGACCGGACGAGACTCGAACTCGCGACCTCCGGCGTGACAGGCCGGCATTCTAACCGACTGAACTACCGGTCCGTTATGCACATCAAATACAGGTCGTACTAGGTACTACTTTCACACTTCCAGACCATCTTTCAAAAGCTTAAGATGGTGGGTGGTACTGGGTTCGAACCAGTGACCCCCAGCTTGTAAGGCTGGTGCTCTCCCAACTGAGCTAACCACCCGCTGGTCACGTGGCGCTGCATTCTACAGAAGGCTTACCGAATGTCAACATGCCGCGTTTAAAAATCGTATTCTAAACCAGCGCGTTACTCTCTTACGTAAGGCCTGTGCCATGAGCGCGGACGAAGGATGCCGCAACTTGGGTAGCCTCGTCAATCAAAACCGTTTGGGTCAGGCCAGAAAATCGCCGCGGCTTAAAGTCATGGTCGCCATCCGTCAGCCAAGCAAGCTGCGCGTTTGGCGGCAGTGTATAGCCGGCTACCTCGTCTCGAGTACCGAAAGGATCACGCTCACCCTGTAAAATCAGCATGGGGCAGGCAATCTTGGGCCAGTGATCCAAACGAAGCTTGTCAGGCGCTTTAGTAGGATGAAATGGGTAACCTGCTATCACTACACCCGGCGCAGTGCCCTTGCATGGCTGTTCACTGGCAAATAGGGTCGCCACTCGGCCGCCCATCGATTTGCCTCCAATCCATAGCGGTTCGTCAAATAGGTCAGCAAGTAGCGCATACCATTGGGCAAACTGATCAAGGGTCTGGGCGATAGGCGGCGGCGGTCGACGTTTGCCGGTTTCCTGCATCTGCTGCATATAGGGGAAATCAATACATAAAACCTGAACACCCTGAGCCGCCAGCGAGGTGACAAATTGACGCATGAAGGGTGACTGCTGACCAGCCCCTGCGCCATGGGCAAACAGCAACCGACCTAGCTTGGCGTGACCATGAACAGTTAACGGCCCCATGCCCTGCACCAGAAAGGCGCCATTTGGCTGGCGCTTAAGCGCCTCTTTTAACCCCTTGGGAGGCACCTCGATATACCCAGACAAAACGTAATGTGACACCTATCGCTCCTGATAATTCAGTCTTTAACCAATTGGTGTGTTCAGGTTAAGCCCTGGCTGCGCTAGAATCTTGGTCGGATCTTGACCTGCATCATCAAGCGGGTGGTCGCACCCGTGCAAAATGCCACGGGTTACCCCCTAACCGCGTTCGATGGGAACATGACATGAGCACAGCATTTGAACACCCGACCTACAACTACAAGGTGGTTCGGCAGTTCGCGATTATGACCGTTGTGTGGGGCATTGTGGGAATGACAGTGGGTGTCATCCTCGCCTCGCAACTGGTTTGGCCGCAACTGAACCTTGGCCTACCTTGGACTAGCTTTGGGCGCCTGCGTCCGTTACACACTAACGCCGTAATTTTCGCCTTTGGCGGTTCGGCGCTCTTTGCCACGTCGTACTACGTTGTCCAGCGTACCTGTCAGACACGGCTTTTCTCTGACAAGTTAGCGGCCTTTACCTTTTGGGGCTGGCAAGCGGTCATTATCTCAGCGGTAGTGTCCCTGCCCATGGGCTACACCACGACCAAGGAGTACGCTGAGCTTGAGTGGCCGATCAATATTTTGATCGCGGTCGTATGGATCAGCTACGCCATTGTGTTCCTAATGACGATCAAAAAACGCACCACGTCGCACATTTATGTAGCGAACTGGTTCTTCGCGGCGTTTATTTTGACCGTTGCGGTGCTGCATATCGTCAACAACGCGGCCATCCCAGTGACCCCCATGTACTCCACCTCGATCTATGCCGGAGCAGTGGACGCGATGGTGCAGTGGTGGTATGGACACAACGCGGTAGGCTTCTTCCTAACTGCAGGCTTCCTGGGCATGATGTACTACTTCGTGCCGAAGCAGGCTGAGCGTCCGATCTACTCCTACCGTCTTTCAATCGTCCACTTCTGGGCATTGATCATGATCTACATGTGGGCAGGCCCTCACCACCTGCACTACACAGCGCTGCCGAACTGGGCACAGTCGCTGGGTATGGTTATGTCGATCATCCTGCTGGCTCCCTCCTGGGGTGGCATGATCAACGGCATGATGACCCTGTCAGGAGCTTGGCATAAGCTGCGCACGGACCCCACGCTACGCTTCTTGGTGGTTGCTCTGTCGTTCTACGGCATGTCTACCTTTGAAGGCCCTATGATGGCGATTAAGACCGTCAACGCGCTTTCGCACTACACTGACTGGACCATTGGTCACGTTCACTCTGGTGCGCTCGGTTGGGTAGCGATGATCACCATCGGCTCGATGTATCACCTGATTCCGCGCGTCTTTGGTCGCACTGAAATGTACTCGATCAACCTGATCGCCGTGCACTTCTGGCTGGCCACGATCGGAACCGTGCTATACATCGCCTCCATGTGGGTTAACGGTATTCTGCAAGGCTTGATGTGGCGTGCGATCAACCCTGACGGCACCTTGATGTACACCTTTGTTGAAGCCGTTGAAGCCAGCGCACCGGGCTACTTTGTTCGCTTAATCGGCGGCCTCTTCTGGGTCACCGGCATGCTGATCATGGCGTTCAACGTTTACATGACCGTTAAGCGTCGTGAGGCCATCAGCCATTCAGCGCCACAAGCTGCTTAAACCGGGGAAGTTGAGACCAATGAAACACGAGATTGTCGAAAAGAACGTTGGCCTGCTTGCCGTGTTGATCCTTGTCGTGATCAGTTTCGGCGGCTTGGCGGAGGTGGTTCCACTGTTTTTCCAGAAGCAGACCACCGAGCCGGTTGAAGGCCTGGAGCCGCTGTCAGCCCTGGAGCTGGAAGGCCGTGACATCTATCGCCGCGAAGGTTGCGTGGGCTGTCACTCGCAAATGGTGCGCCCGTTCCGTGCGGAAACCGAGCGCTATGGCCACTACAATGTGGCGGGCGAGCAGGTATATGAGCACAACTTCCTATGGGGCTCCAAGCGCACCGGTCCAGACCTGGCGCGTGTTGGCGGCCGCTATAGCGATGACTGGCACCGTGCTCACCTCTACAACCCCCGGGATGTAGTCCCTGAATCGGTAATGCCGGCTTACCCCTGGCTGTTTGAAAACACCCTCGATGGTGATGCCACTCCCCAAAAGATGCGTACGCTGCGTCAACTGGGCGTGCCCTATACCGACGAAGATATCGCCAACGCTACTGACGACGTACGCGGCACCCAGGAAATCACGGCCCTGGTCGCGTACTTACAGCAGCTCGGAACCGTACTCGAGGGCACTCGCTAAGTTATGGATACGGGAACTTTTCGCGGTCTCATCACGCTGATCTTGATTTTCGCGTTTATCGGTATTGCCCTCTGGGCGTACTCCAAGCGACGCAAGCCAGATTTCGACGAAGCGGCTAATTTGCCCTTTGCAGACGACGATGAGCAACCGACCAGTGACAAGCACGCTTCGCGTGAACGCGACAGCGAAGCGCATTCCCGCGACGACAGGGGAGATAAGAATATATGAGTAATCTATGGGGTGACTCCCTATCCGGCTTCTGGAGCGCCTGGATCATTATCATTACGCTGGGCACGATTGCGCTGAGCGTATGGATACTGCTGGCCAACCGTCGTACCGATAAAACGCCTGACGCGGACGGTAACGTTGAAACCACCGGCCACGCCGCCGATGGCATCGAAGAGTATGACAACCCGCTGCCAAAGTGGTGGTTCCAGCTTTTCGTCATAACAGTAATTTTTGCACTGGTCTATTTGGTACTCTATCCCGGCCTGGGCAACTACGCAGGTATCTTTGGTTGGTCGCAAGAGGGTCAATGGGAAGAGGAAGTGGCTCAAGCCGAAGAGCGCTTCACACCTATTTTTGCCCAGTACCAGGAAGTACCCATTCCTGAGCTTGCCGAAGATCCGGAGGCGATGCAGGTTGCCGAGCGTGTTTACCAGAACAACTGTGCGGTGTGTCACGGCTCCAACGCTCAGGGCGGTTATGGCTTTCCCAACCTGACCGACGACGATTGGCTATACGGCGGTGAGCCAGAAAATATTTTGACCACTCTCAATAATGGCCGTAACGGCCTAATGCCCTCCTGGCAGCAACTGGGTCAGGAGAATATTGAGAACCTGACGCAATACGTACTTTCGCTGTCTAATGAAGAACATGACGAGGCGCAGGCTGAACAGGGCGAAAGCACCTTTATGGCGGTGTGTGCTGCCTGCCACGGCCCCAGCGGCACGGGTAACACGGCTCTCGGCGCACCCAACCTGACCGATAACACTTGGCTTTATTTGGCACCCGGCCAGGAAGTCGGGGACTCTATCCGTCAAACGCTGCGTAACGGCCGTAACGGTCATATGCCTGCGCAAGCGGCCTATATTGGTGAAGAGCGTGTTCATCTGGTTGCCGCCTATGTGTATAGCCTGCGCTTAGCGGACTGATTGACCGCTGACAGATAGCAGTTACCGTCAGCAACGCTAGCCAAGCAAGGGTGCGGCCCCAAACCGCACCCTTTCTTTATACCCAACCCGATACAATATTAACGAAACACCTAGACCGCGACTAAGCATCATATTTAACAAAGCACTTCCTTTAATTGAGCATTTCGTCTAGTTGAAGAAAGGTGCCACCTCTCCTGCCTTCTGAGCCGGGAATATCGCCATGGAAAAGATACCAAGCCAAGACGTCACGCCGAATCCGGTGGGACATCACGTTCCCTCTGAAACGGTTACCCAAGAAATGTACGCCAAGCGGCGACACATTTACGTGCGCGAAATTAAAGGCGTTTTCCAAAAGCTACGGCGCAGTGCCAACTGGGCGTTAATGCTGGCATTTTTTCTTTTACCGTGGATTAACATCGGTGGTCGGCCGTTAATTCTATTCGACCTGCCTAACCGTGAATTCCATATTTTTAGCGCCACCTTTTACCCGCAGGAGTTCATCCTGCTGTCATGGCTGCTGATTATCTGCGCCTTTGGGCTATTTTTTATTACCGTTTTTGCGGGTCGGGTCTGGTGTGGCTACACCTGTCCGCAAAGCGTTTGGACATTTCTATTCATTTGGCTTGAACACCGTATCGAGGGCTCGCGCAATCGGCGCATCAAACTCGATAACCAACCGATGACCGCCGACAAAGCTTGGCGCAAGGGGGCTAAACACACGGCCTGGCTGCTCATTGCCCTCGCCACCGGCATTACCTTTGTGGGTTACTTCACGCCGATTCGTGATTTAGTGACAGAGCTCCCCACCCTTGAAGCTCACGGCTGGTCCTACTTCTGGGTTGGTTTTTTCCTGGTATTTACTTACCTCAACGCGGGCTGGCTGCGCGAACAGGTGTGCATCTACATGTGCCCCTATGCGCGTTTCCAATCGGTCATGTTTGACCGCGACACATTGATCGTCTCCTACGATGAATCACGTGGCGAACCCCGTGGTCATCGCAAAAAAAACCTAAGCCATTTAGAAGCCCGCGAGGCAGGCTATGGCGACTGTATCGATTGTGACCTTTGCGTGCAGGTCTGTCCTACCGGCATCGATATCCGCGATGGACTGCAGTACGAGTGTATTACCTGCGCCGCCTGTATCGATGCCTGCGATAGCGTGATGGATAAAATGGGCTACCCGCGGGGCTTGGTGCGCTACACCACCGAAAATGCCCTGAAGGGCAAAAAGAGCCATATCATGCGCCCACGCCTGCTCGGTTATTTCGCCGCCCTGGTGCTGATGGTGGGCACCTTTGCCTGGGCCATTAACGACCGTATGCCGCTCAATTTTGATGCTGAGCGCGAGCGCACCCAGCTCTACCAAATGACCCGCGACGGTCAGATTAGCAATGTATTTAGCCTGACCATTCGCAACCTGGATGATCAAGACCACACCTACCAGCTAAGCGTTGCTGGATTGCCCAGCCTCACTCTAGACAGCAGTACTATTAGCGTACCCGCGGGGGAGTCGCGCTTCGAAGCCGTCACCGTGACCGCCGATCCCGACGATTTACAGCAACCCAGCCACCCCATTGTATTCACGCTGCAGGCTCAACAGGATGCGGATATTCGTATCGAGCGCGAAACCAGCTTCCTGGGCAATATTAGGAGATAAGCAACTATGTCATCCCTACCCTCTGGCGATAAGGTGACGCCTTGGTATAAGCAGTTTTGGCCGTGGTTTTTAATCGGCATTCTGCTCTCATCCATTATGTTTAGTATTACCTTTGCCGTTATGTCGGTTAAAAGCTTCGATGGCATGGTTGTTCAGGAGGATTATTACAAGCATGGCAAAGCCATCAATATGGTGCTTGCCAAGCAAGACCGTGCCAGAGAGTTAAACCTAAGCGCAGATTTACGCCTTGATCCGCTTACCAGCGATATCGTGATTGATTTAAGCGGCGATGCGCGTCCCGACAAACTCTATTTGGATTTTATCTTCCCTACCGAAGATGATCGTGATCAATCCTTCGTACTTGAGCATGTCCGTGACGGCCGCTATATCACACAAGGCCCTGACAACCTGCGTTACCGCTGGTATCTGCAGATTCAGCCCGCGCTGGAAAATGCCGATTGGCGCCTTACCGGTGAAGCCACATTCCCCGATGAAGACAGCGTCACACTACTGCCGGGAGGACGCAAAGCAAGCGAATGAGCAACGCCGCGCCCTGCTATCACTGTGGTAACCCGGCGCCTGCTGGGGCTCCCTGGTCGATTACCCTTGATGATCATGCCCATCCGCTCTGCTGCCCTGGCTGCGAAGCGGTGGCCCATGCCATCGTGGATGGGGGCCTTGAAAGCTACTACCGCTACCGTACCGAACTGCCCGAACGCCCTGATGAACATCAGGCTGCCAAAGCCGATACCTGGTCGGTGTTTGACGACCCCGGACTTCAGGCACAGTTTGTTCACCCCGACGGCGATGAGGGCAACGTCAAAGCGACCCTCGCCATCGAAGGCATTACCTGTGCTGCCTGCGCCTGGCTGATCGAGCACCGCCTGAATGCCTTAACGGGAATTGCCACCAGCGCAGTGAACTTAACTCACCACCGCCTGCGGGTGAGCTGGGATCCTCAGCAGCTGGAGCTTTCGCAACTGCTGGCCGAACTGGCCGCGATTGGCTACGAGGCCCAGCCCTACGAGCCAGACCAGGCCCAGGCGCGCCTGCAGCATGAAGAGCGCATGAACGTACGTCGGCTGATTATTGCCGCCGTCGGCATGATGCAGGTGATGATGTTCTCGATCCCGATCTATGTCTCCGGCCCCGGTGAAATCAGCGAAGACTTCTACGCACTGTTCCACTGGCTCTCCTTTGCCCTGGCCACGCCAGTGGTGTTTTTCTCCGCCCAGCCGTTTTTCCGCAACGCCCTGCGCGACTTGCGCACCGGCGTACTGGGCATGGATGTGCCGGTGTCAATGGCAATCGGCGGGGCGTATCTTGCCAGCAGCTATGCGGTGCTGTTTGACGTGGGCGAGGTCTATTTTGACTCAGTGACCATGTTCACCTTCTTTTTGCTGTTTGGCCGCTACGTGGAGAGTCGCGCCAGGCGCCGCAGCGGGCATAGCGGCAATGCGCTGAGCGGCGTGCTGCCGATTTCGGCCACACGGCTGGAAAGTGACGGCAGCGAGCGCATTCTGCCCGCCAGCGAACTCACTCCCGGCGATCGCGTATTGATCAAGCCCGGCCATGGCGTGCCTGCCGATGGCATCATCGAGGAGGGTGAATCGAGCCTGGACGAATCAATGCTGACCGGCGAATACCTACCAGTCACCCGCCGAGTGGGCGACCGCATTACCGGCGGTAGCCAAAACATGGAAAACCCGCTGGTGATAAGGGTTACCCACGCAGGGCGCGATGCCCGTGTAGCGGGTATCGTCGATCTTACCGACCGTGCCTTTGCCAGCCGCCCACGGCTGGCCCAGATGGCTGCGCGCATGGCGCACCTATTCGTGCTGCGCCTGCTGGTAGTAACGGCTTGCGTGACCCTCGCCTGGTGGTTTATCGACCCTTCACGGATGCTCTGGGTACTACTTTCGGTGCTAGTGGTGACCTGCCCCTGTGCCTTGGCGCTGGCCACTCCCGCGGCACTGGCAGCTGGCCATGGCCAACTGCGAAAGCGCGGTGTCTTGATCACCCGCGCCGATGCCATGGAGACGCTCTCTAACGTTACCCGGGTGATTTTTGATAAAACCGGCACCCTGACCCGCGGCGAAATGCACCTTACCCAAACCCAGCCCTTTGGTGAATTAACCGCCGAGCATGCACGGGCCATTGCCGCCGCCCTTGAGGCCCACTCGGAACACCCGATCGCCCGCGCCTTTAGGCCGTTCCGGGATGCGACCCTGCAAGCCAAAGATATTCACAGCCACACCGGGCAAGGGCTCGAAGGGAGCCTAAACGGCGCTCGTTGGCGGTTGGGCAAGCCCAGGTTTGCAATGGATAGCGCAATAGATGGCGCCGTGGATGACGTCATAGCGGCGCCTGCCAAAGGCCAGTGGCTGCTGCTTAGCGAAAACGGTGCGCCCCGCGCCTGGTTTGGCCTGCACGACGGCGTCCGCGATGATGCTGCGGCAACGATCAAAGCCCTCCAGGCCCTGGGGTTAAGCGTTGAACTGCTCTCTGGCGATACCCAGGATGCCGTGGAAAGCTTGGCCAACCAACTTGATATTACCACCTGGCATGCGGGCACCAGCCCGGAAGGCAAGCTAGCCCGGATGAAAGAGCTCCAAGCCGCAGGCGAAACCGTGGTGATGATTGGTGACGGCATTAACGACGTGCCGGTGTTAGCCGGTGCCGATGTGGCGATTGCCATGAATGGCGCAACGGATCTAGCCCGCACCCGCGCCGACGCAGTGCTGCTCAGCCCACGTCTGATGCGGATTTTTGAGGCCATCGAGATTTCCCGCGCCACCCGGCGTATCATGCGCCAGAACATGATTTGGTCAGTGTGCTACAACTTTTCGGCGCTGCCGCTGGCGGCAATGGGTCTGGTGCCGCCCTGGCTAGCTGCAATTGGAATGTCGCTTAGCTCGCTAGTAGTGGTGGGTAATGCCCTGCGACTGTCGCGCTGGCGACCTCAGCCCGCGCCAACGCTCGACACCTCAACACCGGTGGCCGCATGACGATTCTTTATCTGCTGATCCCGCTTTCCCTGATTTTGCTGGGCCTCGCCGTCTGGGCGTTTTTCTGGGCGGTGAAAAATGATCAGTTCGATGACCTAGAAGGCCCAGCGCACCGCATTCTATTTGATGAGGATGAAAACGATCTTAGCCCTGAGCAGCGCCGCCAGCATCAGCAGGCAAAGCAAAAATCTTCCGAACCATCAGCGGCAGACACACCCGACGACCAAGAGCCTCGGCCATGAATCCAACGGGGCTTGATCTGCCGCCGCTAATGGCGGCGTTTGTGTTTGGCTTGATGGGCGGCGCCCACTGCATTGGTATGTGTGGCGGCATTATGAGCGCGCTCACCTTTGCAGTCCCCCCCAGCATGCGTCATCCGGCGCGCATGGGAGGCCTGCTGCTCAGCTACAACACAGGCCGCATTGTTAGCTATATGAGCGCAGGCGCGCTGGTGGCACTGCTAGGCACGCTGTTTTCCCTTTCTGCTACGGCACGCCTGCTACTCCAGGTATTTGCCGCACTGATGCTGATCTTAATGGCACTGTATATCGCCAACTGGTGGAAAGGGCTGCTCAAAGTGGAGGCCGTTGGCCGGCGACTATGGCGCTTTATCGAACCCGTGGGGCGTCGCTTGATGCCCGTAGTGCATATTCCCCAAGCCTTCGCCCTGGGAGCGCTCTGGGGCTGGCTCCCCTGCGGGTTGGTCTACTCCATGTTGGCCTGGAGCTTAGCGATTGCCGACCCGCTTCAGGGCGCTCTACTCATGGGCGCCTTTGGGCTTGGCACCCTACCTGCGCTGCTTGCCACTGGCCTGGCTGCCCGCCAGCTCAGCCATTTGATACGTCACCCCGCGACCCGCAGCGTGGCAGCGCTGACAATTATCGCTTTTGCACTGTGGCAACTGTGGACGCTTTCGGTACACAACCTCTAATAGCATGACGTGGCTCAACATTTACCTCCTAACCACGGGTTAGGCTAGCGGCATTTCCTAACGTCGGAGCGCCCCTTCATGCCCGTTCATACCCCTGCTGCCTTACCTCTTGCACCCGCTGCTGCCGCAGCCCCTATGCAGCCGGTGTGGGACGAAGCGTTACTGCGTCGCTACGACACCAACGGCCCACGCTACACCTCCTACCCCACGGCGCTGTCGTTTCACGACCAATTTACCCCTGGCGACCTGACCCAGGCATTGGAGCGTAGCAATGCCAGTAAGCGTCCGCTCTCTCTGTACGTTCATGTGCCCTTCTGCCGCAAGATCTGCTTCTACTGCGCGTGTAATAAAATCGCTACCAAAAACACTGCCCTTGCCGAGCCCTATATAGCCCGGCTTGACCGTGAAATGGTGCTGACCGCACGCCACTTGGATACATCACGACCGGTGGAGCAGTTGCATTGGGGCGGCGGCACGCCGACATTTCTCAGTTTGAACCAGATGGGCGACCTGATTGATCGACTGGATGCACGTTTTGGTCTTTCATCGTCTGCTGATCGCGATTACGCAATTGAAATAGATCCTCGCGAAGCGGATGTGTTTACGCTGCGCCATCTCGAATCCCTCGGCTTTAATCGCATCAGCCTGGGCGTGCAGGATTTAAGCCCGCTGGTGCAGAAAGCGATTAACCGTATTCAGCCTCGGGTACTTACCGAAACGCTGATGGAGGAGGCGCATCGCCTGGGCTTTCGCTCGCTCAATCTCGACCTAATTTATGGCTTGCCATTTCAGACTGAAAAGAGCTTTGCCAACACCCTACGCCAGGTGATCGAGCTCAACCCGGCGCGCCTTTCTGTGTTTAATTACGCGCATATGCCCGAGCGTTTTGCCCCGCAGCGGCGCATTAATGTCGATGACTTGCCAGGCGGAGAAGAGAAGCTAGCGATTCTGCGCACCACCATCGAAATGCTCACCGCAGCTGGCTATGTGCATATCGGTATGGATCACTTTGCCCGCCCTGACGATAGCCTGGCTATTGCCCAGCGCGAAGGCTCGCTGCAGCGCAACTTCCAGGGCTACTCCAGCCATGCTCAGTGCGACTTAATCGGGCTTGGCGTATCGGCGATTTCCCGTATTGATGACGTCTATGCGCAGAATCCTAGCGATCTGGCCCGCTACGAAGCGGCGCTGGATCAGGGGCAGCTTGCCACCGTGCGTGGCATACGCTTAAGTGATGACGACCTGATCCGCCGGGATGTGATTGAGCGGCTGATGTGCGATATGGGCATTGATCTGACCGCCGTTAGCCAGCGCTGGAACATTGATGCCCCCCGCTACTTTGCGCCTGCGCTTGAGCGCCTGCAAAGCGCCGAGCAAGATGGCCTGCTGGCACGCAGCGGCGACCAGCTTAACGCAACGCCAATGGGTCGACTGCTGATTCGCCATATAGCAATGGCGTTTGATACCCATCTTTCCGGGCAAACGGGACAACAGTATTCTAAGATTGTTTAATCACCTTATTGCAGGCATGCTAAAGCGACTATAATAAGTAAGGATTTTCTAATTGATAAGCGGGACCCTCTCAAGGAGCAAAGCATGTTGGAACCCATGAGCCGTCGGCGCTCGCTACTCCATGAAGCTCGCTGCCAAACCTGCAGTTTGAGCTCACTGTGCCTGCCACTTGCCCTTGAGCTGGACGACGTGGGGCAGTTTGACGCCATTATTCGTCGTCGCGCGCCGCTGAAAAAAGGCGAACCGCTGTTTCGTCAGGGCGACACCTTTACCAGCGTTTACGCAGTCCGTTCGGGCAGTTTGAAACAGATCACCGCCGAAGGTAACGGCAGCGAGCAGTTGACCAATTTCTACCTGCCCAGTGAATTGGTGGGGTTGGATGGCATTGACGAAGAGCATTACCCCGGTAGCGTTATCGCCCTGGAAACGACCACCGTCTGCGAGATTCCTTTTGACCGCCTGGACTTACTCTCGGAGGAGCTGCCCGAACTGCGTGGCCAGCTTTATCGCAGCATGAGCAAAGAGTTGCGCGATGACCGGCGTATGATGCGGCTACTTTCGCGTAAAACCGCCGATCAGCGGCTGGCAAGTTTTTTGATTACCCTCTCAGATCGTTTTCGTCGCCGGGGCTACTCGCCTTACAGCTTTCGCCTCTCAATGCCCAGGGCTGATATCGGCAACTACCTGGGCTTAGCGGTGGAAACGGTCAGCCGCATACTAAGCCGCTTTCAGCAGCAGAGTGTGGTGGCGGTCTCAGGGCGAGAGGTCAACATTCTCGATATGCCGCGCTTGATTACCCTCGCCGAAGAGGAAGAGCAAACAGTTAGCTGACGTTAAAGGCTTGGATACGCCCCGCCAGTAGCTCTGCTTGCTTGGCCTCAAGGCCTTCAAAATCGAACAGGCTGCGGTCGGCCAACTGGGAAGGGGCAATGTTGGTGACGGCCTTGAACATGCTCTCCAGACGGCCAGGAAACTTTTTGTCCCACTCGGCAAGCATCTCTTTGACCACCTGACGCTGCATATTAGGCTGTGAACCGCACAGGTTGCAGGGAATAATCGGAAACGCCATCAGCCGCGAAAACTCGGCGATATCCGCCTCTTTGCAGTAGGCCAACGGCCGAATAACGATATTCTTCCCATCATCGGATAGCAGCTTTGGCGGCATCGCTTTCAGGTTGCCGCCAAAGAACATATTGAGAAACAGCGTTTCGAGAATATCTTCCCGGTGATGGCCCAGGGCTATCTTATTGGCGCCAATCTCTTCGGCAAAGCCATACAACGAGCCGCGCCGCAGCCGTGAACAAAGCGCGCAGGTGGTTTTACCTTCCGGGGTTTTCTCTTTTACCACCGAGTAAGTATCGCGCTCGACAATGTGGTACTCCACGCCCTGCTTATCCAGATACGCAGGCAATACGTGCTCGGGAAAACCCGGCTGTTTTTGATCCAGATTGACCGCTACCAGCGAAAAATTGACCGGCGCATTGCGCTGCAAATTGCGCAAAATCTCCAGCATCGTGTAGCTGTCCTTTCCACCGGAGAGGCAGACCATTACGCGATCACCTTCATTGATCATTTGGTAATCAATGATCGCATTGCCCACTTCTCGGCGCAGACGCTTTTGCAGCTTGTTAAATTCACGCTTCTGCTTCGCATCAGCCAGCTCAGGCTGGTCGTGCTCAGCGTTAGCTGGGGTGGCTCCAACCGTATCAAGGTGAGCAGGATCAAAGTGATCAAGAGTTTGCATGGTATAAGCACTGCCGAGGGTAGAAGGCGTGAGAGAAAAAAGTAATAACTATTCTAACAACACTCACCGCCTGACCCAACTAATCAGACGTAGCCACACAAGATATCGCAATTGGAAGTGACTATTTTGACCGCTGCACCATACCTCGGTGCGAGGGCAGCTTGGAGCGAGGGTCTTTTGTCATGGATGACAAAAGTAGCGCCCAGGGAGGGGTTCACAGCGCCCTCGCGGAAAGCTGTCCTCGCCACGACGAAAGAGACTACTATGCCACCTGCGCCATAATACGCTGCAGGCGCATATACAGCAGTGCGCTGGCGGTGGCCTCTCCAAGCACACTCTGCATGCCCATGACGGGTACTTGCCAGCATGCCAACGCCTGGGCGAAGCTGCTGGGCGCTTCGACCTCCGGGTGCAAACGGCGCAGTTGGCGCTGATGCAGTTTTGCCACATCGACCTGGGCGTTGGGCAGGGCAAAATTCAGCCGCTTACTGAGTAGTGCATTCAATGCTCCAATGCGCTTCTCTAACTGCCAGCCAACGATGGGCCGATTGCCGATAAATTCTACTAGCGCGCTCAAGTTATCACTGTTTGGTGGCAGTATCTCCCCCGCCTCGCACAGCAAGTGATGACGGCGCAGCGTTGCGCTCGCGGGCTGCTTCGCGCTGCCAAGGGTGATCACAAAAGCGCGGCTGGTATGCACCTGCTGATGGCTCAGCACCACTGCCGCCACGCTGATCACAGGTGATGATTGCGTGGGCGTTGCGGTGCAGGCGAGCGCCACCAGCTCTTCGCCCATATAGGGCTGAAACAGCCAGGCATAGGGGGAGTCTGCACAACGACGCCGGTCACTTTCACGCCTTAACAAGGTGCGCAGCGAGCCGCTAAATAGCGTCACATGTCGATCTAACAGCCGCATTCCGCTCACGAATACTCCAAATGGTAACGGTGGGAAAGCCGCTGCTTAAAGTCTTTGACAATATGCATCGCTTCGCGCAGTAGGTCGCGCTCCAGGGAAGAGAGGTTCTGCACCACGACACGGTTAGCGCGTCTGCTGCTTTGGGCGTTAGTTTCTTTCGCATCCGCAGAAGTTTCCAGCGTACTTAGCTGCTGCTTGAGGCGCAGCTCAGAAAAAAGCGCCAACGCTTCGCCCAGGTCATCGGCAAAACGGCGATCCAACCGGCCGTCAGTAACCAGGGCATCCAAGCGATCAAACGTCGAGGTGGCTTTGATGCGCCGCTCAAGCGCCATGGCGCGGACACCGTGCACGATAGGGAAAATACCGCCTTTCTTGATATCGATACCGTGCTGAGGCTTTTTCAGCGAACCAAACAGCGTCAGCGGCGTCGAAAAGCGCAGCGCCGTGCGGGCAAAATAGGAAAGCAGCAGCTCATCGCCCGAGCAGCGTTCAAACAGCTCATCGCGCACGCTCTCAAGCAAGCTCGGGTTGCCCGCCACGCCATGAGCATCGAGCATAATGGCCAGCTTCATCAGGCTATCGCCATCACGCTCCCTGGCCCACTTGGCAATATTACCTTTCCATTGGGATACCGTGGCCACCCACGCGGGGTTAGACACCATAATGTTGCCGGGGCACGGCGGGTAACCAAGCTGAATCAGGGTATCGGTGAGCGTTTGCATATGGCTGGCAAGATCAGGCCACTGGGTTTCATCGGCAAGAATCAAGCCGTTATCCTGATCCGTTTTTAGAATCTGCTCACCGCGCCCTTCGCTGCCCATCACCATCATGCAGCTCTGCTCGTGATAGCGCTTATCGACAGTGAACTCCCAGGCCTTGCTAATAATACGGCCGTTTAGTGCCGCAAGCAGATCCATCGCAAAGCGCAGCTTAACGCCCTGGGCCATCAGCGCTTTGACCAGCTCCGGGGTGCGCTGACTGGCAGCTGAAAGCGACTCTAAGTTGGTCGCCTGCTCGATCTGCAGGCTCACCACATAGCTGCGGCTTGAGAAGTAGCTAAGCACGTCGGTGAGCTCTACAACGCCTTTCAAGACGTTTTGCTCCATCACTACCACCCGCGCCACTTTATGGCGGGTCATCAGCACCAATACTTCAAATAAGTACTGATCCGGTGCGACGGTCACCAAGTTAAAATGGGCGATCTTATCCACCGATGATGTTACCGCGCTGCCCTTTAGCACTAAGGCGTTGAGCAGATCGGTTTTGGTCACCATGCCGAGGGTGTCGTCCTGGGTCGACACCAGCAGGCTGTCGGCGTGACTTTCGTTGAGCTGTTTTACAGCGCTAGCGATATCGGTCGTCGCTGCCATCAGCAGTGGCGCACGCATGCACTCGCTTACCTTGGCCAGCATAAAGCCTGCCATGGTGACGCCACCTTCGGCGCGCTTTTCGGTCATCAGGCGCGCCTTATGGGTCAGCGATTGGCGAAAAAAACTGCTGAAATCAGGATAGTGGCGACACAGCTGCTGAAACAGTGCTTTAGGCATTAGGTAACACAGGCACTCCTGTTCAGCCTTAAAGCGGTAGCGGCTTTTACCGTTGAGAATACTGATCGCGCCAAACAGGTCCCCTGCCGTGTAGTGACCAATACGCGCGGTAGATGAGGGCAATGTAGGATCGATTTCCGCCACTTCGCCTTTATGGATCAGATAAACGAACTCACCCGCTTGGCCAGTCTCTAAAATGATTTCGTCACGATCAAAATAGGCCAGGTCAATGCCACGACGAATATGGTCACGCCCCTCATCGTCAAGGAGCGTAAACGGCAGTTGGGATAGATCCACATCGACCATGGGGTATAACCTCATTAAACAGGCTGCGACTAACCGGGTTGTGTCTTAAGGCGCGCTAGCAGACATAAGCAAAAATAAATAAACGTCGTGACTCGATACTGGCCCACATAAATTGGCCCACACCAGCGCTTCAAAAAAACTGTTATCGATTATTATATGAAGGTGGCTGTACGGGTATAAAGGATTCACTTCCCAAGTAGCAAGTATAACCTTGTTATACCTTTAGCTATCACGCTAAAGTCGAAGCGACTTTTGATACACGACCAAAGTATCGACACTTACTAACCGTGCTTCCGGCAAAACCCAGGACATGTATTTAAAGTAGCCAATAACTGCTTTTATTTGCTCACTAGACTATCGTCCTATAGCTCTTCAAACGCCTACAAAATTCGCTTAAACAGCCTCTAAAAACTCGTATTTTCAATAACATGCATCTTACAAAAAGCCAATTCGTCGTTTATTGATACCAAAGTCTGGGATTTATTTTTTGACGTTTATTGCCCAGTATTAACAATGAGTCATGCAGGGTAATCGCACGTCACTAACTAACTCGACATTTCATATCGAATAATAAGGTGATGTGCTAACAGAAGCTGACTCACCACTCCTATCGATAGGGTGGCTTTAGACGTGCGATTGCCCTGATGGGTCACACGCTATTCCTCGTGAACTTTCCCAACCTTAAAAATCACAAGTGGAGAGCAACACAATGGCAGATGACAAAACCAACGCTGCTGAATACTGGAAAGCAAACGTCCGCTTAATTTTCGGATGCCTGGCTGTTTGGGCATTTGTTTCTTACGGATGCGCTATCCTTTTTCGCCCGCTGCTCGCCGGTATTCCGGTTGGCGGTACCGATCTTGGCTTCTGGTTTGCACAACAGGGCTCAATCCTAACGTTTATCGTGCTGATCTTCTTCTATGCCTGGAAGATGAACAAGCTCGATCAAAAATTTGGCCTTGGGGAGTAAGCCGGTATGAGCCAGTTTGCAATTAACTTACTGTTCGTCGGCGCCTCTTTTGCCTTGTATATAGGCATTGCGATTTGGGCGCGCGCCGGCTCAACGAAAGACTTCTATGTCGCGGGGGGCGGGGTTCACCCGATCACCAATGGCATGGCCACCGCAGCGGACTGGATGTCAGCTGCATCGTTCATTTCCATGGCGGGCCTGCTAGCCTCAGGCGGCTACGCCAACTCTACTTTCCTGATGGGCTGGACTGGTGGCTACGTTATCCTCGCGATGCTGCTAGCACCTTACCTGCGTAAGTTTGGTAAGTTCACCGTGCCTGACTTTATCGGCGACCGCTTCTACAGCAACACCGCTCGCTTAGTGGCTATCGTCTGCTTGATTGTGGCGTCGGTTACCTACGTTATCGGTCAAATGACCGGTGCGGGCGTAGCGTTCTCTCGCTTCCTTGAAGTCAGCAACACCTGGGGTATTTGGTTAGCCGCACTGATCGTTTTCCTCTACGCCGTATTTGGTGGTATGAAAGGCATTACCTATACCCAGGTAGCCCAGTACATCGTGCTAATCATCGCTTACACCATTCCTGCGGTGTTTATTGCCTTCCAACTAACCGGCAACCCGATTCCGATGTTCGGTATGTTCAGCACGCATACTGAATCCGGCATTCCGCTGCTGGCTAAATTGGATGACGTGGTTAGCGCACTTGGCTTCCGCGACTACACCGCCGATGTGGACAACAAACTCAACATGGTGCTGTTTACCCTGTCGCTGATGGTCGGTACTGCCGGTCTACCCCACGTTATCATTCGCTTCTTCACCGTCCCGAAAGTAGCCGATGCTCGCTGGTCTGCTGGCTGGGCGCTGGTGTTCATTGCCCTGCTTTACCTCACGGCTCCTGCGGTCGGTTCAATGGCACGTCTGAATCTGGCGACCACCGTGTACCCAGAGATGGCGGGGCAGGTTGAAAACTACGAAGAGGCTGCGCAAAACCCGATTCTGTACGAAGAACGCCCTGATTGGGTTCGTACATGGGAAGAAACAGGCCTTATCACCTTCAACGATCTCAACAATGACGGCCGTATCCAAATGTATAATGATGCTGCCGACTACTCTGATCGTGGCTGGGAAGGCAACGAGCTAACCGTCAATAATGACATACTGGTACTCGCCAACCCGGAAATTGCCAATCTTCCCGGCTGGGTTATTGGTTTGATTGCAGCGGGTGGTATCGCCGCAGCACTCTCGACAGCTGCAGGCTTGCTGCTGGCGATCTCGTCGGCGATCAGCCACGACTTGATCAAGACCATGATCAATCCCAAGATCACCGAGAAAGGCGAGATGTTGGCAGCGCGAATCTCCATGGGTGGTGCCATCCTGTTGGCCACTTACCTGGGGCTTAATCCGCCGGGGTTTGCAGCACAAACGGTGGCATTAGCCTTTGGTATCGCCGGTGCATCACTGTTCCCCGCGCTGATGATGGGTATCTTCTCCACGCGGATGAACAGCTCAGGCGCGGTCGCCGGTATGCTGGCGGGCTTGATTTGCACCCTGCTTTACATCTTTACCTACCTGGGCTGGTTCTTCGTGCCGGATACCAATATGCTGGCAAACACGCCGGATAACTGGATCTTTGGCATCTCGCCGCTCTCCTTCGGTGCCGTAGGCGCGATGATCAACTTCGCCGTTGCCTTTGCGGTTTCCAGAGTGACAGCTGCACCGCCGCAGGAAATTCAGGATCTGGTGGAAAGCGTTCGCTATCCGAAAGGTGCTGGCATGGCGATAGACCACTAAGTCATACTCCTTCCTGATGCGTTATCGCCATACGGCGATAACGCTTTGGAATCGACCTCATCATCGGGCTTCCTTAGGGAGGCCCGATGGCTTTTATAGATAGCTTTTATAGACGGCTTTTTGAAAGGATAAATTATGATTTGGCACTTGATCGCCGCCGTTTTTGCAGGCCTTGCGGCCGCCGGGATTGGCCTGATACTGCGCAATTTGAGCGGCAAACGTTTACCCAAATGGATAGTCCCGGTGTGTGGCGGACTGGGTATGCTGGGTTATCAAGTTCAGGTGGAGTACAGCTGGTTTGACCACAAGCAGGCACAACTGCCCGAGACCGCCACGGTCATTTCAACCGAAAGCAGCACGGCGGTATGGCGCCCATGGACTTTTGCCATTCCGATGATCACCAAATTCAGCATGGTGGATAGCGAGAACATCCGTATTACCGAGCAGGATGACACCCGTTTAGCGGAATTTATCCTTTATCAGTTTGAGCGCCATCACACCGATATTTTGATCACCCAGCCCTATCTACTCAACTGCGAGAGCCGTGAGCTAGTGCCCCTGGATAAAGACTCCCGCGACCCTATCCTCGAAGAGATACGCACGCTGCGCGAAACATCACCGCTACTCAACAACGTATGCGCCTAGACAAATAAACAGCCCGTGGTACAAACGGTCGTACACGACCCGTTGTTTCGCCTAGAATGAAGCCTTTTGACTGGCGCACGTTAAACACTCTGGCGGGGAGAAAGGCATGTTTCACGGCGGGCTACTGGTAGCGGTTTCGTTACTCTACATTGCCGTTCTATTTGGTATCGCTTGGTACGGTGATCGCCGCGCGCGTACCCACGGCGCCACCCGTCGGCGTCCGATCATCTATAGCTTGGCACTGGCCATTTACTGCACCTCGTGGACGTTTTACGGCGCGGTTGGCCAGGCAGCCACCGCGGGATGGTCGTTTGCGAGCATCTTCGTCGGACCGATTTTAACGTTTTTACTCTTCTGGCCGGTGCTGGCCAAAATGATCCGCGTTGCCAAACATCAAAACGTCACCTCGATTGCCGATTTTATTGCCTCCCGTTACGGCAAAACCCAGTCGCTGGCCGCCTTTGCCAGTCTGGTTGCCCTGGTCGGTACCCTGCCCTACATTGCCCTGCAGCTAAAAGCAGTTTCCACTACTTTTAGCGTTCTTACCGATGCCACCGATGTGACCCATACGCCGTTGTTTGGCGACACGGCCTTCTATGTGGCCATTGTGATGGCAATTTTCGCGATTCTATTCGGCACCCGCCACACCGATGCCACCGAACACCACGAAGGCTTAATCCACGCCGTGGCATTCGAATCGCTGGTCAAGCTGCTCGCCTTCGTGGTGCTTGGCGCCTTTGTTACCTGGGGTATGTTTGATGGCCTGGGTGAGCTGATGGGGCATGCCGAAAGCCAGCTCGAACTCCAGCGCCAGCTGGCCAACCAGGATTTTGGCCAAAGTTTCTGGGCCCAAACGCTGCTCGCGATGCTGGCGATTCTGTGTCTTCCCCGCCAGTTCCATGTGGCAGTGGTGGAAAACATTCACCCTGACGACGCCACGAAAGCGCGCTGGCTGTTTCCACTTTACCTGTTGGCCATTGCCTTTTTTGTGGTGCCCTTAGCCGCCGCTGGTCTGCTGCTGTTTTCCGAAAGCGGCGTAGAGCCCGATACCTACGTACTGGCTCTATCCATGGCCTCGGGCCACCAATGGTTAACGCTACTCACCTTTATCGGCGGTTTCTCGGCGGCCACGGGCATGGTGATTGTCGCCGCTGTGGCCGTGTCGATCATGATCTCCAACGAAATCGTTATCCCGGCGCTGTTCCGGCTGCGCTGGTTTGATACCAAGGCACGGGATTATGGGCGCTTGGTGCTACGTGCGCGGCGTTTAACCATTGTTGCCGTACTGGCCATGGCCTACGGCTTCTACCAGCTAATTGCCGAATTTACCTCGCTGGCCTCGATTGGCATGCTCTCGTTTGCCGCTGCCTCGCAATTTGCCCCAGCGCTGATTGGCGGCCTCTACTGGAAGCGCGGCAACCGGCTTGGGGTGATTGTCGGTATGAATGCGGGCTTCGCCATCTGGGCCTATAGCCTGCTTATGCCCGCGATGATCAATGCTGGTGTGCTGCCGACTGGCTGGCTTGACGGAGGCCCGTTGGGGCTCAATTGGCTATCGCCCACGACGCTGTTCGGCCTCAACTTAGGTGACAGCTTTACCCACGGCGTGATGCTGTCACTCGGGGTAAACCTGTTCTGCTACATTTTCGTTTCCCAAGTTACCTCACAGCGAGTGGTCGAGCGTATTCAGGCCTCACTGTTCGTGGATAGCGTGGAAACACGCCAGACCTCGGTCAACCGCCCCTGGACCGGGGCGACCACCGTGGGCGATTTAAAAGTCCTTTGTGAACGTTTTCTAGGCGCGGGACAGGTCGATCGCGCCTTTGAAGACTACGCCCGCCGGGTGGGTAAACCACTGGACGACGGCACTCGTGCCTCAATCGATATTATTCAGTTCACCGAACGCTTTCTGGCCTCGGTGCTAGGCGCTTCATCGGCACGCATTGTAGTCAACTCGGCACTTCAGGGGCGCGGTATCGGCATATCGGATGTGATTTCGATTGTCGATGAAGCCTCCCAAGTGCTGGAGTTCAACCGGGCGCTGCTTCAGGCCACCATTGAAAACATTAACCAGGGCATCAGCGTGGTCGATCAGAACCTTCGCCTGGTGGTGTGGAACCAGCGCTATCTTGAGCTCTTCCGCTTCCCTGACCACCTGATTCGTGTTGGCGCCCCCATAGACCGTATCTTCCGCTACAACGCCCACAACGGCGAGTATGGCCCGGGTGACCCGGAAGAGCACGTGCAGCTACTGCTCGACAATATTCGCGAAGGCCAACCCCACCGCTATGTGCGCTACCGCCAGGATGGCAGCGTGCTGGAAGTGCAGGGCAACCCAATGCCTGGCGGCGGTTTTGTGTATACCTACCAGGATATTACCCAGCAAAAGCGCATCGAAGAGGCGCTGATTCGCTCGGAAAACAATATCCGTATCTATACCGATAACGTGCCCGCGTTGATTGCCTACTTCGACAAAGAGTGCCGCTACCTATTTACCAACCGAGCCTACGAGCAGGCGTTCAATATTGACCGCAACGCAGTCATTGGTCGCCGCTTTGAAGACGTGCTGCCAATTAAGCAGGCGGAGGAGCGCGCGCCATGGGTCGCACGAGCCTTGAACGGCGAACGGGTCAGCTTTGAAGTCTCGCTGCGGGTGAATGAAGCCATGCGCTATATGCTGGTCACTTACACGCCGCACTTTGGTGACAGCCAGGCGATCCTGGGCTTCTTTGCGCTCTATCAGGATATTACCGAACGCCGTCAGGCTGAAATTGCCCTTAAAGAGACCAATGAAACCCTGGAAGAGCGCGTGCGTGAGCGTACCCAGGCGCTCTCTGAAGCCAACGCGGCGTTGCGCCAGGAGAACCGGGTACGCGCCGAGGCAGAGCTCGCCCTGCGCCAGGCTAAGCAGCTCGCAGAAGATGCCAACGCTTCCAAAACGCGCTTTTTGGCCGCGGCCAGCCACGACTTGCTGCAGCCGCTTAACGCGGCACGGCTATTTACCTCCGCGCTGATGCAGAACGTGACTACGACCGACACCCAGCGCATCGTTGGCCATATCGATAACTCGCTGCAGGCCGCCGAGGAACTGCTAAGCACCCTGCTGGATATCTCCAAGCTGGACGCAGGCGCCCTAACGCCCCGCCGCAGTCACTTTGCCCTAGCGGATATCTTCCGCCCGTTACGCGCCGAATTTGAGGTGATGGCGGACGATCGCGGATTAGATTTAGAAGTCGTGCCTACCCAGCTTTGGGTCGACTCAGATCCTCAAATGCTGCGCCGTATCGTGCAAAACTTCTTATCCAATGCGATTCGCTACACTCAAGAGGGGCGCGTGCTGTTGGGCTGCCGTCGCCAAAATGGCTGGCTCTCTATTGAAGTGTGGGACAGCGGCCCCGGCATTCCCGAGTCTAAATTGAGCGAAATTTTTCAGGAATTCCGCCGATTGGATCAGGTCTCCCGCCACAAAGAGAGCGAGAAAGGGCTGGGGCTAGGGCTCTCCATTGCCGACCGTATGAGCCGGGTGCTGGATCATCCTATCAAGGTACGCTCGACGGTAGGCAAAGGCGCGGTTTTCTCGGTTAGCGTACCGATTGTCACCGCCCACGAGTCAACCAGCACCGAGCTTGAGCCGCATGCACGGCGCGGCAGCCATAAGCTGAGCGGTACGCGGATTGTATGCATCGACAACGAGACGCTGATTCTGGAAGGCATGACCGCCATGCTTAGCGGCTGGGGCTGCGAGGTGTTTACCGCCACCAGTATCGGCGGGGCCAAATCGATCCTACGCAATATGGATGGCGACCCTGACGCTATTCTGGCGGACTACCACCTGGATAACGAAGTCACCGGCTTAATGGCGCTGGAAGCACTCAGCGAACGTTTTGAGGGGGCGGTACCGGGGATTGTGATTACCGCTGACCGTACCGAAGCGGTAGCTGAAGAGATCAAGCGGGCGGGCTATCAACTGCTGCTGAAGCCCGTTAAACCGGCGGCACTACGGGCGCTACTAACGCGCACGCTGCAGGCCAATCGTGCGGCGCGCTAAGCGCGCCGCGGTTAACACAGTCGTTGTTTGCTACTTGCTTAGGAAACGACTTTCGGCGGCTCGACTTCAAGCTTCTGAGCCGCGATAACCGCCTGGGTACGTGAGTGTACGCCCAGCTTGCGTAGAATCGCAGTCACGTGGGCTTTGATCGTGGCTTCAGAGACGCTCAGTTCATAAGCGATCTGTTTATTCAGCAGGCCTTCGGTCAGCATATTCAAGACGCGGAATTGCTGGGGCGTTAGCGAAGCAATCGCCTCGGCAAAACGCGACTCCTCTTCGCTGGTCTCTTCCAGCACGTTGGCCAACGCCTCAGGTAACCACACCTCGCCCTGCAGAATTTCGCCGACGGCTTCAGCAATTAGTTGTAGAGACGATGATTTAGGGATAAAACCCGACGCGCCGTAGTCAATAGCACGACGAACCACGTAGGGTTCATCACTACCAGACACTACCGCAACGGGGATATCAGGCATTTGACCACGCAGTTGGATCAAACCAGAGAAGCCATGGGCTCCCGGCATATGCAGATCCAGCAGAATCAAATCGGCATCTGGGTGGCGATTCACCACGTCAGTGGTGGCTTCCATGGTGTCCGCTTCGACAATTTCCGCCTGGGGGGCCAACTGGCGTAACGCTTGGGTCAGCGCTGCACGAAACAGCGGGTGATCGTCAGCGACGATAAACTTATGAGCTACTGCCATGGATATTCCTCCGGTTCCTCGAGCAGCGGGGTTGTCTGCCGCCGCGACGCTAGGCTCTTACGGTTGTGAAGCATGGTACCCCATGGGCTTCATCATGCCCAAGCATCACATGCACAATTTATAATAGATCGTTCACACAAGCGAAACACGTGTCCATAAACGCTTATCTATAAACGCGCCTCTATAAACACAACCGTGCCGACCTACTCAGGTCGGCACGGCTTTGAGTCGGCACACAAGCTCTATTGGGCTAAACAGCCTATCGCGTTGTCGCCATTATTGGTTGGCGCGATGCTCAATCAGCTCATCGACCACCGACGGGTCGGCCAGCGTACTGGTATCACCCAAACCATCACACTCATTGGCGGCAATCTTGCGCAAAATGCGGCGCATGATTTTACCCGAGCGGGTTTTCGGCAAACCTGGCGCCCACTGGATGACATCCGGCGAAGCAATCGGGCCAATATCTTTGCGCACCCACTGGGTCAGCTCTTTTTTGAGTTCGTCTGTCGCCTCGATACCGTCACTCAGGGTGACATAGATATAGATGCCTTGTCCCTTAATATCGTGCGGGAAACCAACAACGGCTGCTTCTGCAACGGCGCTGTGCGCTACCAGAGAGGACTCTATCTCGGCGGTGCCCATGCGGTGACCCGAAACGTTCAGCACGTCGTCCACACGCCCGGTGATCCAGTAGTAGCCATCCTCATCGCGGCGACAGCCGTCACCCGTGAAGTACATACCGTCGTAGGTCGAGAAATAAGTCTGAACATAGCGCTCGTGGTCACCCCAAATAGAGCGCGCCTGTCCCGGCCAGGCGTCAAGGATCACCAGGTTGCCTTCAGTGGCGCCTTCCAGTTGATTGCCTTCGTTATCGACCAGCGCGGGCTTCACACCGAAGAACGGTACGGTCGCAGAGCCAGGTTTAAGCGGCGTAGCGCCCGGCAGCGGCGCAATCATGATGCCGCCGGTTTCGGTTTGCCACCAGGTATCCACAATCGGGCATTTTTCGTTGCCGATAACGCGGTAGAACCACTCCCAGGCTTCCGGGTTAATCGGTTCGCCCACGGAGCCCAACAGCCGCAGGCTATCGCGCTTGCTGGAGTCCATGACGTTTTCGCCATGGGCCATCAGAGCACGCACCGCGGTGGGCGCAGTATAGAGAATATTAACGTTGTGCTTATCAACGATATCACCCATACGGCCATGGGTGGGATAGCTGGGAACACCCTCAAACATCAGGGTAGTCGCACCGTTGGCCAAGGGGCCATAAACGATATAGCTGTGCCCGGTAACCCAGCCAACGTCCGCGGTGCACCAGTAGATTTCACCCTCTTGATAGTCAAACACGTACTGGTGGGTCATGGCGGCGTAGGTCAGGTAGCCGCCGGTGGTGTGCTTCAAGCCTTTAGGCGCACCGGTAGAACCCGAGGTGTAGAGAATGAATAGCGGGTCTTCGGCGCCCATGGCTTCCGGTTCACACTCGTTGGACTGCTTGTCGACCAGCTCGTCAAACCAGACATCGCGACCCTCTTTCCACTCGATCTCACCGCCGGTGCGCTTCACCACCAGGACGTTTTTGCACACATCAGTGCCGTCACGGGTCAGCGCGGCGTCCACGTTCTCTTTCAGCGGTACGTGCTTACCACCGCGCACCGACTCATCAGCGGTAATCACCAGCTTGGAGTCGGCGCCAATAACCCGCTGGGCAACGGCGTCCGGCGAGAAGCCACCAAAGACAACCGAGTGAACGGCCCCGATGCGCGAACAGGCCAACATAGCCATGGCGGCTTCGGGAATCATCGGCATATACAGCGTAACGGTATCGCCTTTACCGATACCCAGCTCTTTCAGCGCGTTGGCTAGCTGGTTCGTGCGTGCATAGAGTTCGCGATAAGTAATGTGTTTGGACTCATCGGGGTTGTCGCCTTCCCAAATGATCGCTGTCTGGTCACCGCGCTTATCCAGATGGCGGTCAAGGCAGTTGGCGCTGACGTTAAGCAGGCCATCCTCAAACCAACGAATATCGACATTGTCACGCGCAAAGGAGGTGTTTTTGATTTTGCTGGGCGCTTTAATCCAGTCGAGGCGTTTGGCTTGCTCAGCCCAGAAGCCTTCCGGGTCGTCTATCGACTGCTGATACATGGCCTCATATTTGGCTTTATCGGCCCAGGCATTGGCGGCGAAATCGTCGCGCACCGGATAGACCTTCTGTTGATCGCTCATAAAATTGCCTCTGTCCGTGAAAATGCACTCTCTAAGAAACTGTAGTCGATACGATTATTTATGGGCTTATTGACCATTATCGGGCGTATCGGCTGCCATTAATGTTCCCCTAGCATAAACCTCCTCGCGCAGGCTTCCCTTTAGACATTGGTATTATCATTTTTTATTTAAAAAACAAACATTTATAAACAAATCACGAGACGACTTCCGGCCTGTAGACCAAGGTCTTAGCGCAGTGTCGGCAACGATAATGACGCCCGTTTACCACTAAAGCATGACGTCTTGGGGTAAATTGATGAAAGCGGCAATCGCATTGGTAACGATAAGGTGCGGACTGCGCCTGCTTAATATCAAACCGATGGGTAACACTGGGAACTAAACCAAAAAGGTCGCGCATGACCGTTTTCCACTCGCGGCCGTGGGGTTTTAAACGCGGGCCGTTGTCCAAATGAAACACCAGCCAGTGAGCCATTTCGTGGGGAATCACCTCATCAAAAAACGCCGTGCGGTTCTCTCTCAGTAACACCGGGTTTAAGCGTAACCCGCCGTGACCAAGATGCGCCTGGCCGGCCGAAGCGCCGCGCAGGTTAAACCACACATTTGGGGCTGGCAGCGCTGGGCACACTTCACAGCAGCGCTGCCACGCTTGTTCGACGCGAACTCGCGCGGCCTGATGCAACTCTGTTTCCGACATAGCCGCCAATTCAGTGGCAGGCCAAGGAGGCAGTGGTGACGTCTTCATTAGTGATAAACTAGCCGTTATAGGTAACCATTGATGAACGTTTGTATTAACGAGGCTTTACTCATGGCAGAGCGCAGCGATACGCCTGAAACGAACACGCCACCGCAGCCACTGCTCGAGGATGAGCAGTTGGATAGATTGGACGACTTCCTTGACTCGGATCAAGTGGATGAAGACGCCCTGGATCTTATTTCCACCCATGGCTTTTTAGTGGCCCTTGCCGTGGCACCCAGCGAAGTACCGGCGACCCAGTGGCTGACTGAGCTGTTTCAGGGTGAGCCTCGCTACGCCGATGACGCCGAGCGTGATGAGATTATTACCCTGCTCACACTGTTACGCGACAACGCGGTGGCGGTACTCGAGCAAGGCGGCTTACCGGAACTGCCGTTTGAACTAACGTTGGGAGGAGAACCCGCCGAGGAAACCCCTATAGGCGACTGGTGTGCGGGCTTTATGGAAGGCGTCTTCAGCGACGAGAGCGCTTGGTTCCAGGACGATGAAGAGGCCGCCGCCGCCCTGCTGCTGCCGTTTATGCTGCTCTCCGGGCTGTTCGACGATGAGCCGGACTTGGCCGAGCTGGCTAAAGATCAAGAACGCCAGGAGTCGCTGGTAGTGCAGTTGCCGGAACTGGTTTTGGATCTTTACCTGCATTACCGCGTGCCACCGGAAACGCCCAAACCCAAACCGCGTAAAAAAACGCCTGCAAAAGGTAAAAAGCGCTAGGTGCTTAGGCTAAATACTTAGCGTAGACACTATTTAAGCCGCGTTACCATGGCATCCAGCACGCCATAGATCCACTCACGGGCGCGCTGCCTCCAGGGGCGCGCCGCCCAAGCCGCGGCGTCTACCTCCTGGCTGGCGGCAAAGTTTCGCTCGAACAGTTCGCGCACGTCCGCCGCGAGCTTCGGATCCATTGCTTCCTGGTTTGCCTCTAGGTTCCAGTGCAGATTCCAGTGGTCAAAGTTACACGAACCAATGCTCACCCACTCATCGGCGAGCACAAATTTGGCGTGGATAAAGGTCGGCTGAAACTCAAAAATGCGCACCCCAGCCTTGAGCATGGTGTGATAAAAGCGCTGACCGGCAAAGCGAACGCTGGGATGATCATGCTTTGCCCCCGGTAGCAGTAAGCGTACGTCTATCCCTCTGCGAGCCGCCCGAACCAAACGCCGACGCAGGGCAAAGGTGGGCACAAAATAGGGTGTGCATAACCAGAGTCGTTCATTTACCTGGCTGACCCGATAATGCAATGAGTGGCGAATCGCTTGATAACGATAGCCACGCGCCGACATCGCCCGTCCAGGCACGCCATTGGCAAGCGCCTGAGGCTCACGACGCTCTGGGAGAGCCGCCGCGCGTCTATCGCCCTTCTCGACGCGGGTCAGCCGCGAATGCCATAGGCGCCGAAACAGCAGTTCCCAATCGGCCACCACCGGCCCTTCAATACGCAGGGCAATTTCGTACCAGGCATTCAAAAACTCATCCACCGCGCCAAAGCCACCGGTGAACGCCAGCTCGCCGTCAATAACCATTATTTTGCGATGGTCACGACTCAGGTTCAGCGCTAAAGAGTGGAAACCAATGGGGTTAAAAAAGCGCAGCTGAACATCGCCCTGCTTCAGGCGCTGGCGATCACTCCCGGAGAGGCCCATCGAGCCATAGCCATCCAGCAGTAAACAGACGCGAACACCGCGCTGCGCTGCATCAGTCAATACCTCAATGACTTGATCTGCAAGCTCCCCTGATTCCATCAAGTAGAGCTCTACCAGCACATAGTGCCGCGCATTATGCACCGCTTCAAACATAGCGGGCAGAAAGCGTGAGGCCTCCGGCAGCAGCGTAAATCGATTACCTTCTCGCCACGCGTTCTGCATGGGTGCTCCTTGCTTAGCCACTGATAAGTACACTAACGAGCTACCGTGCTAATGAGCGATGTACATACAGATCGTAGCGGCTGGTTTTACCCTCAAGGGTATGTTGCGGCACTGGCCCCGCAATAGGCGGCGCCTTACGGGGGCGCTTAACCACCACGCGATGAGTGGCCACATCCAACGCCGCTTCTAGTAATCGCGGGGCATCGTTATCATCACCAGCCAACTCGCGGAACAGACGCATCTCTTTTTTCACCAACGCTGATTTCTCACGATGGGGAAACATCGGATCCAGGTGTATCACCTGCGGTGAAAAGTGAGCACTGGCAACCAATTCAGCCAGGGATTGAGCCGCATCCCCATGACGCAGTGTCATGCGGGCAACAATATCCACTGTATCGCTATGCCTGGAGGCACGTTTCAGGCCATCCTCCAGCAGCGCTGCAATCGCTGCAACCCGCTCAATTAACAACACCTGGGCACCTAGGCTGGCCAATACAAACGCATCCCGCCCCAACCCTGCCGTAGCATCAACGATGCAGGGCGTCACGCCCTTGGAAAGCCCACAGGCCTTTGCGACCAGCTGACCACGCCCACCACCAAAGCGGCGCCGATGGGCCGCTTTGCCCGCCACAAAATCAACGCTGAGCGGCTTGCCGTAGCGTTTTTCATCACCGACCAGCGCCAACCCCTCATCGCCCTGCACCAAGCGCAGGCCGTCAGGCAGAACGATGCTCTCAACATCGGCCTCAACATCGCTCATGCGGGCTTTTTCCAGGCAACGTCGTTGCGCAGATAAACCGGCTGAACCAAGTGCGCGGCCTGCCCCAACCCAGCGGCAAAATCACGCGCCGCCAGCCACGCCATCTCTTCGGCGCGGGGCTCTAAATCATCCAAATGTTGGGGCATGCTGAGCTGTACATCGACAGTGAAGCGCTCCCACAGCGTAAAGCCGCTGCCTACACCTACCCAGTCGGTTTCGTCGCCTGGCAGGCGAAGTGCTTCAGGGGCCAGCACCGCCTCGGCGCTCATCGGTGTGATGGTATCTTTAAGGCAGTGCCACGTCGCGGCGTATACCTCGCCCATGCGGGCATCTAAGGCAGTCACCACGTGGCGGAGGTGATAGCGACGATGGGCCTGAAGGGCCAGCGCCTCCAAAGTAGACACCCCCAGCAACGGGCAATCCAAACCAAACGCCAACCCCTGGGCTGCCCCCGCCGCGATACGCAGTCCGGTAAACGAACCCGGCCCTCGGCCAAACGCTACGGCATCAAGCTGGGAAGGGGTTACCTGCGCTTCGGCAAGCACTTCGTCCACCATAGGTAACAACCGACGGGTATGGGCGCGAGGCGTCATCTCGAAGCGCGCCAGGCACTCAGTGCCCGAATCGCCCTGGCGCAGTAAGGCTGCAGAACAGGCGCTTGAAGAGGCGTCCAGGGCAAGCAGATGTAACGGCATAGCAAGTGGCCACTCGAAAGAAAGGTTGCGGCATTATACCTTTGTCACGCTAATACGACGATGACCCGCATTAGGCGGGCCATCGGCAAAGGCGTAAAATCAGTTAAGGGTTATTATCAACTGAGGGCCCTTATCAGCTAAGGGCTTCTTTAACCTGGCGGGTAATATCCGTCACACTGCCAACACCTTCAATGCGGTGGTACTGGGGCGCGCTCTGGGGATCCTGCTCGGCCCACTGCTGATAGTAATCAACCAGAGGGGCCGTTTGATCGTGGTAAACGGATAGGCGATTACGCACCGTGGACTCTTGGTCGTCTTCACGCTGAATAAGTGTTTCACCGGTCACATCATCTTTGCCTGGTTCTTTGGGCGGATTGTGCTCAACGTGATAAACCCGACCCGATGCCTGATGCACACGGCGTCCCGCCAAGCGACTAACGATCTCTTCATCGGGTACGGCAATTTCCACCACGTGATCCAGCTTAACGCCGCCCTCTTTCATGGCGTCGGCCTGGGGGATCGTGCGTGGGAAACCATCGAACAGAAAGCCGTTCTCGCAGTCGGGCTGACTGATGCGCTCTTTGACCAAGTCAATGATGATGTCATCAGACACCAGGCCACCACTGTTCATGATCTCTTTTACTTTCAAGCCCAGCTCTGTGCCATCTTTAATGGCCGTGCGCAGCATATCCCCGGTGGAAATCTGAGGAATCTTAAATTGCTCACAAATAAACTGAGCTTGAGTCCCCTTCCCCGCGCCGGGGGCACCCAACAGGATTAAACGCATGGCACTGCTCCTTGAAGTTCTTGGTATGAAAAAAGAGTTCGAAAAATGAGTATGTGAATTCTGTTAACTGACAATAACCGCGCCTCTCAAGCGACACAACTCCCCAAAAGCCTGAGAAACCCGCTTTTGTTTCAATTTTTTTAAATTAAAACAGCCAAATGCCCTAAATCTACCACTTTGGTCGCCCTGCGAGAGGTTTAGGCAGCATTTACGTTTAGTAAACACAAGCGGCGCCCCTAGGGGCGCCGCTTGTGAAAGCACATCGCTACCAATTACAGCAGTAAGCGACGAATGTCGGTGAGCACATCGGCCAGGAAGGCGGTAAAGCGTGCCGCATCGGCGCCGTTGATCGCACGGTGATCGTAGGAGAGCGACAGCGGCATCATCAGGCGCGGCTGGAAGGCGCTGCCATCCCAAACCGGCTTCATCTGTGCTTTGGACACGCCCAGAATGGCCACTTCCGGCGCGTTAACGATCGGTGTAAACGCCGTGCCACCAATCGAACCGAGGCTCGAAATGGTGAAGCAGCCACCGGTCATCTCGTCGCGCTTGAGCTTTTTGGTCTGGGCTTTCTTGCCTAGCTCCGCCATCTCCTTGGCAATCTCGATCAAGGATTTGTTATCGGCGTCATCTCGTCGCGCTTGAGCTTTTTGGTCTGGGCTTTCTTGCCTAGCTCCGCCATCTCCTTGGCAATCTCGATCAAGGATTTGTTATCGGCGTTGCGCACTACTGGCACCATCAGACCGTCAGGCGTATCCACGGCAATACCGATATGGACGTAGTTCTTCCATACCAGGGTTTCACCGTCACCCTTCAGACTGACATTGAACTGCGGGAATTTACGCAGCGCAAAGGCGCAGGCCTTGACCATAAACGGCAGCGGCGTCAGTTTGGCGCCCTGGGCTTCAGCCTCTGCTTTCATCGCCTTACGGAAAGCTTCCAGCTCGGTGATGTCCGCTTCATCGAACTGCGTGACATGGGGCACATTGAGCCAACTGCGGTGCAGGTTGGTCGCGCCCATCTTGAGCAGACGCCCCATCGGCTTCTCTTCCACTTCACCAAACTGGCTGAAGTCGACTTCCGGAATGGGCGGANGCGGTGCAGGTTGGTCGCGCCCATCTTGAGCAGACGCCCCATCGGCTTCTCTTCCACTTCACCAAACTGGCTGAAGTCGACTTCCGGAATGGGCGGAATCCCCGCGCCGCCAGTAGCCGCGGCTGCCGCGCCGGGCTGGGCTTTGCCCTGATTGGCAATCGCCTGCTTCACGTAGGACTGTACGTCCTCTTTGAGCACGCGATCTTTCGGGCCGCTGGGTTTAACGAGTCCCAAGTCGACGCCTAGTTCACGAGCCAGCATGCGTACCGCAGGGCCGGCGTGCACCAGCTTGCCATCCCGGGGCTTATGGGCAGCCATCTGTGCTTCCGGGCTGGGGGTACCGGCCGGAGATTCAGACGGTTTAGCGCTGTCCTTGCTGTCACTGCTCTGCGAGGCTTTTTCTGGTGCGGCCTTTTTCGGTGCCGCTTTTTTGGCACCCGCCACTTCCATATAGCCGATCACATCGCCTTCAGAGACGGTGTCGCCCTCTTTAACGGTCAGCTCAAGAAGCTTGCCTTTGTAGGGGCTGGGCACGTCCATAGAGGCTTTATCAGACTCTAGGGTAACCAACGGGTCTTCTTCATTGACTTCGTCACCCGCCGCTACGCCGATCTCGATAATCGGCACGTCAGAGGAGCCAGAAAGATCCGGTACGCGAATCTCTTTGCGCTCCGGCTCGCCACTGGCGGCCTCTTCCTGATCATCTTCAGCCATTTCTTCCGGCTCGCTACTGGCTTGGCTAGAGGACGGTTCTGGAGAAGAGCTCTCTTCCGATGCGTCTTCGCTGTCGCCGCCTTCGCCGACGATCTCCATCTGGCCGATCACATCGCCTTCAGACACCGTGTCGCCCTCTTTCACGGTAAAGCTGACGATCTTACCGCTATAGGGGCTAGGTACGTCCATGGAGGCTTTGTCAGACTCCAACGTGATCAAGGTGTCTTCGGCCTCAACCTCATCGCCTTCGCTGACCGCGACGTCGATAATTTCGACGCTGTCCGAGCCGCCGAGATCGGGCACTTTGATATCCACCGTCTGCTTACCGCCGGCTGACTTTTTAGCCGCAGGCTTCTGCTCTTGAGACGGCTCTTTGGGTTTTTCTTGCTTCGCTGGGGCCTCTTCAGGCTGGCTGTCAGACGAGCTCTCTTGTTTCTCGTCGCCGCCACCTTCGACTTCCAGCTCAACGATATCGTCCCCTTCCGAGACGCTATCGCCTTCTTTGACCAGCACTTTGAGTACCTTGCCGCCTTTCGGGGCCGGTACGTCCATG
>NZ_JWHY01000008.1:0-224532 GCF_000830495.1 Halomonas sp. KHS3
TAGCGTTGCACTACTAGTAACTTGAACGCTTCATTATGTTTCGTCATGAAAAACACCCCAATCGTTGGATGAGCGTCCAACTTTTGGGGTGCAGTTCACAATGGGCGCCGTTTTTATGCTTATCATGCGAGTAGCCGTACTAGCGTTAGTCGTTGAAACGCTGGAAGACTAAACACGCATTGGTACCGCCAAAGCCGAAGCTATTAGACAAGGCACGTTCTATCGTCACGTCATCGCGGCGTTCGGTGACAATATCAAAGCCGTCGGCCTGCTCATCCAAATCGGTGATATTCGCTGAGGCGGCAACAAAGTTGTGTTGCATCATCAGCAGTGAGTAGATCGCTTCCTGTACACCGGTAGCCCCCAGGGAGTGGCCGGTGAGCGATTTGGTCGAGCTCATGGCAGGTGTTGTATTCCCAAACACTTCGCGTATCGCCTTCAGTTCGGCAACATCGCCGACGGGGGTCGAAGTGCCATGGGTATTGATGTAGTCAATATCACCATCGACCGTTGCCATCGCCTGACGCATGCAACGCGTAGCACCTTCTCCCGAAGGGGCGACCATATCATGGCCGTCAGAAGTCGCGCCGTAACCCACCAGTTCGCCATAGATCTTGGCGCCGCGGGCTTTAGCGTGCTCGAGTTCTTCCAACACCAGCATGCCACCGCCGCCGGCGATAACAAAGCCGTCACGAGCTTTATCGTAAGGGCGTGAGGCCTTTTCAGGGGTATCGTTGTAGTGGGTAGAGAGCGCACCCATGGCATCAAACAAACAGGAGAGGGTCCAGTGCTCCTCTTCTCCGCCACCGGCAAATACCACATCCTGCTTGTTAAGCTGAATTTGTTCCATCGCGCTGCCAATACAGTGTGCGGAGGTCGCGCAGGCAGAAGAGATGGAGTAATTGACGCCTTTGATTTTAAACGGCGTTGCCAAGCACGCTGACACAGTGCTACCCATTGTCCGAGTGACGCGATAAGGACCAACGCGGCGCAGACCTTTTTCGCGCAGTATGTCGGCTGCTTCAACCTGATTAGCGCTTGAAGCACCGCCAGAGCCCGCAATAAGCCCCGTACGCTCGTTGGAGACCTGCGCTTCGCTTAGCCCAGCGTCTTCGATGGCTTGGGCCATAGAAACGTAAGCATAGGCCGCCGCGTCGCCCATAAAGCGGAGCAGTTTGCGGTCAATGAGTGCTTCAAGATCGATATCGACGCTGCCTGCCACATGGCTACGGAAGCCACGCTCGGCATACTCTTCCTTAAAACGAATACCGCTACGCCCAGTTTTGAGCGCGTCCAGGACCTGTCGTTGGTCGTTGCCAAGGCACGATACGATGCCAAGGCCGGTGACTACCACTCGTCGCATGGGAGCCTCCTGTTCAGAAATTCGCAGTGGAGGTAAATAGGCCAACGCGCAGATCATTAGCCTGATAAATGTCGCGTCCGTCGACGGTTACGGTGCCGTCGGCGATACCCAAGATAAGACGTCGGGTAATAATACGCTTAATATTAATGCTATAGGTCACTTTTTGTGCATCCGGCAGGATCTGTCCGCTGAATTTAACTTCGCCGCAGCCAAGCGCACGTCCGCGACCAGGGTGGCCTAGCCAGCCCAGGTAAAACCCGACTAGCTGCCACATGGCGTCTAACCCTAAACAGCCAGGCATAACGGGATCCCCAGGGAAGTGGCAGTCAAAGAACCACAAGTCAGGCGTGATATCCAGCTCGGCGATCAGCTCGCCCTTGCCATGCTCACCGCCCTCTTCGTGAATGTGCTTGATGCGATCAAGCATCAGCATGTTAGGAGCCGGGAGCTGTGCATTTCCGGGGCCGAATAGCTCGCCGCGGGAGCAGGCCAGCAGTTCTTCGCGATCAAAGGAATGTTGCTTGGTCACTGAATCGTTCCGAATATCAAATTGGTTGTGTGGCTAGTCTACTTCCCGAAACCGCTGAATGCACGTAACAGGCTATTTATCGTCCATCACTAGAGATTTTAGCGGGTTGGCCGATAGCACTAAAAGTGAGCGGCTTGGCTCATTAATAACCGATTATGCACAATAAGTGTTCCATTGCCGTAATATAGAGTATCCAAGTGACTTATTAGGCGGCATGATCAGCATGGCACCTAACGCTAATTTTTATCTGAGTTAATTTGTATAGGGTATAGCGAATCGCCATGTGGCTTCCTGTTTCACTCAATCGTCCGTTAGTTTGGGTCGCACTGACGGCGCTTCCCGCCTGTGTTTGGATACCTGATGCGATGCTACGTCTGGTGGCAGCATCGCTGGTCGCGCTTGGGCTGTGGGACGCCTGGAAACAAGTGCGTCAACAGCAGCTACGTCTGCGACTGTCGCAAGATACGTTAAGACTTGCCAGCGATGCCATGGTGATTAGCGATGCGCAAAATCGCGTGATGGTGGTTAACCCAGCATTTACCGAAATTACCGGCTATGCCAGCCAAGAGATTCAAGGGCTGAAGCTGGAGACACTGGCAGCCCCACGCCATGACAAAGCCTTTTATCAAACGTTTTGGAGTACGCTAAAAAGCACCGGCCGCTGGGAAGGTGAAATGTGGAGCCGCCGTAAACACGGCGACGAGTACCCCGAGTGGCTAAAAGTCCGTGCCGTGACCGACAAACGCGGCAACATTACCCATTTTATTAATTTGTTTGCCGATATTTCGGCACAAAAAGCTCGTGAGCGCGATTTACGCCGTATCGGCTATGAGGACCCTCTCACTGGGCTGCCTAACCGTCGCCGTCTCCACGATCTGCTTGCCTCTCGGCTGCGCCATTTACGCGCAGGTGAGAGCCTGGATATGGCGCTGGTGGATATAGATGGTTTGAAATCAGTCAACGATAGCCTGGGGGTTGAGCAGGGTGATCGGCTGTTAGCACGTTTTGCCCAGCGGCTAACAGGCTATGTAGCAGGGAGCGTGGTAGGGCGCCTGGGCGGCGATGAGTTTATGGTAATCCGTACCACCACTTTTGACGATCACGACCAGTGGGTAGCCACCCTGCGTGAGCATATGAGTCGGCCCTTTGAAATTAACGACCACTCGCTGCGCTTAGGGCTCACGATTGGCAGCTGTCGCGTGCCTGAAGATGGTAACGACTCCGGCGTACTCTTCCAGCGCTTAGAGTCGGCGCTTTATAGCGCCAAACGGCTAGGACGTAACTTAAGTCAGCGCTTTCGCCCGGCGCTGGATAAGCAGGATAATCCTCAACTGGCGCTGGTCAGTGACCTGCGCGCCGCGCTTATTTCCGGTGACCAGTTGGAACTGCATTATCAAACCCAGCATGACCCTGCCAGCGGCGAGCTGGTGGGCATGGAGGCGTTACTGCGTTGGCGCCATCCCAAGGATGGCATGATTTCCCCAGGCGACTTTATTCCGTTGGCCGAGGGGCATGGTTTAATGAGTCAACTGGGAGCCTGGGTGATCGAAAAAGCCTGTGCCCAGCAGGCCCATTGGCGTAATAGTGCTATGCCCAAGCTAACAATTTGGGTCAATATTTCGGCACTGCAGCTGTTTCAAGGTGACCTGGAGAGCCAACTGACGACCTGCCTAAAGCGTTACCAACTGAAGTCTTCGCAAATTGGCTTAGAGCTGACGGAGTCGGTGCTACTCGACGAGCGTGCGGGGGATATGGGGCCACGCTTGCAGGCGCTACGGGATCAAGGCTTTGCGATTGCCATCGACGACTTTGGTACGGGCTATTCGTCGCTTGGCTATTTGAAGCGCTTGCCGGTGGACAAAATTAAACTCGATCGGGCCTTCATTAAAGAGCTGCCGCACGATCAGGCGGACGCCTCGATTGTTAAGGCGGTGCTAGCGATGGCGGAAGGCATGGGGCTAGGAGTGATTGCCGAAGGTGTTGAAACCAAAGAGCAGTGTCAGTTCTTGGTTAATGCCGGGTGCACGTCCGTACAGGGGTTCTACTTTGCTCGGCCGCTTGCCGCCGCTGAGTTGGAAAAACGTCTGGTGCCTGCACCAGTCACCGTCCCCTCTGCCTCATAGGCTTAAAATAGCTAATACCCACACAAAGCAACGCCCAAACGAGCGCCTGAGCGGGCAGTAACCAAGCCGACAGGGTCACCTCTGCCAGTAGTGCGCCGCCATAATAAGAGAGTGGGCCACTAATGGCACCACATAGCGCGGCTAGCAGCGGGTAGCGCCACAGCCAGGCCAGTGAGTGATAGACCAGGGTGGCAAACAGCGGCCAGAGCATCCATAGCCATAGCGGCAGAAGCCCTAGCACCAGCGTTTGATCGTTAAAATCGAAACCACCTAGTAATTGCAAGCCTCCATCAATCACTAGTCCCAGCAGCGCAAATCCGGCGATAAAGCGCCACTCTCCGGGCCACGCGCAGCGCCATAGATGCCAGGCCAACAGGCTGCCCCCTGCAAAGGCTGCTACCCATGAACCACCGAGTACGCATAGTAGCCAGCCAGCCTCAAAGCGCAGGGCATTCAACACCAGCGTCTGCCACTTGCACGATACCATTTAGAGCGCGCCTGTGAGCGGAAGGGGTTTCGCCGCGGGTTTCGCCAGCAGTAGGTGGCAGGTGCCGATGGAGCGCTCGATAAAACCACCCTCGCAGTAGCACAGGTAGTAACGCCACATGCGAATAAAGCGCTCGTCGTAGCCCAGTGTTCTCACCTGCTCCAGGCTGGCTTCGAAGCGGTGGCGCCACTCGCGTAATGTGCGCGCGTAATGTGGGCCAATTTCATCCAGCGCGACGATGTTCAGCGACGTTTTACGCATAACGCTGGTTAACATGGCGTGGTGCGAGGGAAGAAAGCCGCCAGGAAAAATGTAGCGCTTGATAAAGTCCATATCGCGTTTAGCTTCTTCAAAGCGCTGATCGCGGATGGTGATGGCTTGCAGCATGGCCTGCCCATCGTCGGTCAGCAGGCTATCCAGCTTGTTGAGGTAGGTATCGAGGTACTGATGCCCCACCGCTTCAATCATCTCTACCGAAATGAGCCGGTCATAGCGGCCGGTCAATTCCCGGTAATCCTGCTTAAGCAGGGTGATTCTGTCCTCCAGCCCCTCTTCCATGATGCGTTTTGCTGTATGGGCGTGCTGCTCGTCCGAAATGGTGGTTGTGGTGACACGGCAGCCACGGGTTTTGGCTGCATAAATCGCCAGCCCTCCCCAGCCAGTGCCAATCTCTAGCAGGTGATGCTCGGGCTGCACATCGAGCTTTTCCAGCATCAAGTCGAGCTTGTAGGTAGAGGCCTCTTCCAAGCTGGCTTCGGGATAGGGAAACACGGCGCTTGAATACATCCAGTGGTGGCGATCTAAAAACGTCGAAAACAGATCGTTGCCAATATCGTAGTGGGCGGCAATATTGCGTTTCGAGCCAGTTAGGCTGTTGCGCTGAAAGCGGTAGGCGGCACCCAGCAGCCAGCGGGCAATGCGAGCGCTGCCGTTCTCCATTTTCCCATTCACATGCTCAAGGTTGGCAGCGAACAGCCGTACCAGGGCGACCAGATCGTCGGCGTCCCAATCGCCGTCCATATACGACTCGGCAGCTCCTACCGTGCCGCCAAAGGCGAGACGTTTCCAAGCGCGGGAGTGACGTATCACCACGGTCACCTGCAGCGGGCCTTGCTGACCCAAGTGATGACACTGATTGCCCTCAATCAGGGTGATACGTCCGCCGCGAAAGGTGTCCAGTTGGGCCATTAGGCGTGGCTTTAGCCACTTGGTTAAGCGGCTTTCGGCAACCGGTTGAAGGTTAGGGGGCGTGGAACGCAGGGTCGTCACTTTGAAGTCTCCTTGCGCTTGGGGTGGTTATAAACGGGGACGCGCTTAAGCCACAGGCGAAGCGCTTCAAAATGAATACCCGCAATGGTTTTCAGGCTCATCCATGGCTGGCGAGCCAAGGCTTTTAGCAACGTGCCGCGGGTGGCGGGTGAGGCGTCAAGGGTCAACGTGGCATCAAAATGGCACTGCTGATCCTGCCAATTTTCCATATGCAGAAAGAGCTTTTCGCCGGGTGCATTAAACTTCCAACGGTAAGTCATCTCCATGGGGTTAAACGGCGAGACGTGGAGGTCTTTATCGAAATGCGCTTGGTGACTATGGCGTGAGGGATCCACCGCGCTGGCGTAGCAGGTGCGCTCACGCCAGGGCATATTGGTGACCTCACTTAATACGGCTGTCAGTCGCCCCAGGTGGTCGTAAGCGTAGTAGACGGAAATAGGGTTAAACATGCAGCCCAGCGTGCGTAGCTGGGTAAGCACGCAGATACGGCCATTAGGCGCGCTTCCCAACTGCCGAATTAGCTCTTCGCGAACGGCGGTTTTCAGCGGGCGATCAACCGGCCCCAGATAGTCTTCGCGACGAAAACGCGCCAGCGCAGGGCGACGGGCACTAAAGCCGGGCACCTTGTCGAACAGCTCGGGCAGCTCGTCCAGATCCAGCCAGGCCATCCATAGCTGGTAACTAAAGGCGTGGGATTTGGGCGTAAAGCGCCGGTGGCGTAGGGTGCCACGATAAATACGCGAGCGTGGCTGGGTGGTTATCCCAGCTGTCATTTCAGTCAGCATGCTAGCCATCAACTCAGCCCCTCGACACCTTGCGGCGTTAGCAGCTCATGGGCAGGTAGCGCGGAAGGTGGCGCAGGCGGCGGGGCGGCTTCATCACAGCCTAACGCTTGCGCCACCCGCAGTGCGCTCCACACGCCGTCTTCGTGGAAGCCGTTACGCCAGTAAGCACCGCAAAAGTGGGTGCGATGGGCCGTAGACGAAATGTCGGCGTGTCGTGCCTGAGCCGCTTGGCCAGCCAGGGTGAACTGGGGGTGTGCGTAAGTGTAGCGGCCCAGCACCTTGTTTGGATCAATGCTGGCGCTGTCGTTCAGGGTCACGCAAAAAGTGGTGTCGCTCTCTATCCGTTGAAGGATATTCATAGCGTAAGTGACCGATACCCGTGCTTCGCTATCGCGCTGATCCAGGCGGTAATTCCAGCTCGCCCAGGCGCGCTTGCGCCGCGGCAGCAGGGCGGTGTCGGTATGTAGCACCACTTCGTTATCCTGGTACGGCATGGCGCCGAGGATCGCTTTCTCGTCGCCGCTGGCGTCGCCCAGCATGGCAAGGGCCTGGTCGGCGTGGCAGGCGAGCACTACTTGGTCAAAGCGCTGGGTTCCGGAGGGCGTGGTGATACTAACGCCGGTACTGTTGCGGGTAATTCGGGTGACCGGTGTATTGAGGTGAATACGCGATGCATAGGGCGCCGTCAGACCGGGGATATAGCTTTTCGAACCGCCCACCAGGGTGTACCACTGGGGGCGATGGTTGACCGATAGCAGGCCGTGATTGCGAAAAAAACGCACAAAAAACGCCAGCGGGAAAGCGCGTAAATCACTGATGCTGGCCGACCAGATGGCAGCCCCCATGGGCAGTAAGTAGCGCTGCTGAAAATCGCGGTTGTAGTGGTTGCGATCCAGGTATTCACCCAGGGTTATATGTTCGGGAAGCTGTTGGCTCTCCAGCGCGTTGGTGGCCTGCTTGTTAAAGCGCAGAATGTCGCCCAGCAGGCGATAAAAAGAGGGATTAAACAAATTGCGTCGTTGGGCAAACAGCGAGCCCAAGGTATGACCGTTGTACTCAAAATCCCGCGCTGTTTCATGTACCGAGAAACTCATTTCGGTGGCTTGTGAGGCGACGCCCAGGGTGGCCATAAGGCGCTGAAAGTGCGGATAGGTCCAGTCGTTAAAGACAATAAAGCCGGTATCAATAGCGTAGGAGTCTTCCGCAACGTTCACGTCCATGGTGGCGGTGTGCCCTCCCAGGCGTGAATCTGCTTCAAACAGCGTGACGTCATGTTGGGCGGAGAGGTACCAGCCTGCTGCCATGCCGCTAATACCGCTGCCAACAATGGCAATACGTTGTGATGCCCCAGAACTTTGCGATGCCATGGTGCTCATGACGACTCCTTTTGGCTGCGGGTCATGCGCAGGCCAATCTGACGGCGCACAGTGGGGGGCAAAATGCCCAGCAATTTGACCAGATAGGTAAACCGGCGTGGAAAGTGGATATCCAGCCGCCCCTTCACCAGCCCCGCGATAATGGCATCAGCTGCTTGCTCTGCCGTTACCTGCATCGGCATAGGGAAGTCATTACGTTCGGTGAGCGGCGTTTTCACAAAGCCAGGGTGGATCAGGCTGACCTCAATGCCCTCCTGATCAAGGTCTAAGCGCAGCGACTCTAAAAAGTAACTTACCGCGGCTTTAGACGCCCCATAGGCTTCCGCACGAGGTAGCGGTAAATAGGCTGAAGCGCTGGAGGTGGCGGCTAACCGAGCCAGGAGGCCCTCTTTGCGCGCCGCGCGCAACAGCGGCAGTGCGGCTTCGACGCCGTACAAAGTGCCGAATAGATTGGGCTTCAAAACCCGCTCGACTAAGTCCATATCGAACTGCTGAGCATTCAGATATTCGCAGGTGCCGGCATTAAAGAGCGCCAAATTTAACGCCCCGAGCTGCTCGCGGATGTCGTTACCCGCCTTGAGCACTGCTTGACGGTCGCTGATATCCAGCGGGAGAGGGTGGGCATTGGGGTGGCCATGGCTCAGAGCTTCGAGTGCTTCGTCACTGCGCGCGCTAAGCACTACCTGGTGGCCTTGGGCGATGAGCTTACGCGCAAGCGCTTCACCAATGCCGGAGGTGGCACCGGTTAACCAAATGCGTTGGGGCGTTTTCCATGTGCTCATTAAGCCTCCTCGGGTTCCCTGCGGTGATGTTATCGCTTAGGCAAGGTGTTTTTTTAACCAGCGAATGGCGCTTCCCATCAGCGGTAAATGTTCGTAAAGCATGGCGCCCGCATCAAAATAATCGCGATGACGCTCAACGCGCCCATCGGCGGCAAAGGTAAGTGCACTACAGCCTTCCACATTGACCGGCTGGCCACCTGCCAATCGGGGATGAATAAACGTCATGCTCCAGGTGACAAATGCTTGCTGACCCTGTAACTGTCGAGTGTGGTAAGTGAAGTGGCACTGCTCGACATTTTCATACATGGTTGAAAAATAAAGCGCTAACGCGTCGCGACCTTCAATATGGTGCAGCGGGTCACTAAAAATTATATTTTCAGTATATACCTCGTATAGCTTTTCTGTACAGGTATTGTCTAGTTTATTAAAAAAGGCGCAGAACGCCTCTAATACCGCAGGCTCAGCCATCACGGTCTCCCTAGTAGTTGCTACAACAGATTTATTTAGAGAGCGATTTAAATGCCTCTAAGGCGCGCTGACGTGCTGCCTTGTGATCGACAATAGGCGCTGGATAATCGACGTCGCTAAGCAGATCCTGAGGTGGCGCGTGGCGCGCTTTGGCGGGTAGTTTGGCAAGCTCAGGCAGCCAGTGGGCAATAAACTCACCGTCCGCATCAAAACGGGTGGATTGGGTGGTGGGATTGAAAATACGGAAGTAGGGCGCAGCATCAGTACCCGTAGAGGCCGCCCATTGCCAGCCGCCGTTATTGGCGCAGAATTCACCGTCAATCAAGTGGCGCATAAAAAAGGCTTCACCGCGTCGCCAATCAATCAGTAGATGTTTGCTTAAAAACATCGCCGTGATCATGCGCAGTCGGTTATGCATCCAGCCGGTGTTCACTAATTGGCGCATGGGGGCATCAACAATGGGATATCCCGTACGCCCCTCGCACCAAGCCTGAAAGCCTTCGTCATCGTCACGCCAAGCTAGTTGCTTGGTATGCTCCTGAAAGGGCTGGTAACGGCATACCTGCGGAAACCCCACCGCTACGTGCTGATAAAATTCTCGCCAGACCAGCTCGTTGACCCAGGTAGTAAGGCCGGTATCGCCATCGGCTAAGTGGTCGCCGTTTTCGCTCATCACCGCTTGTAAACATTGGCGATGGGAGATCATGCCTAGCGCCAGATAGGGCGACAGTTCACTGGTGCCGCGCACCTTCGGTAGGTCGCGCTGGGCGTTATAGTGACGACCACGAAAGCGTAGGAAGCGCGCTAAGTTATCCGCCGCGGCATTTTCACCGGCTGGCCACAGCTGCCCATCGATAGGGGAGCTATCAAGCTTGGGAAGTTCAGGCAGCGGGTCGCTTTGAATATCCAGCGCCGCTTGTACCTGTGGCGTCGCGCGCAGCGCCAACTGATCAGCGCTGACCTGCTTGTGCCACGCCTTGGAGAACGGTGTAAATACCCCGTAGTAGTCGCCCTTCCCGGTTAGCAGGCTGCCGGGGGCAAACGCTATGGCATCGTGGTAGCCATGTGCGGTAATCCCGGCCTGTTTGAAGGCGTCTTGCACAGCCTGGTCGCGGTGGCGCTCATTGAGCGCGTACTCGTGATTGAAGTGCAACTGCTCAACATCATATTCGCGAGCGATCTCAAGCAGCACCTCGGGTGCCTGGTCATAACGTTCAATATCGCGATGCAGCAGCGGAATATTCAAACCGTTAAGCGCCGTTTTGACGCTAGCGACGCCGCGCGCCCAAAAATCCAGCTTATTAGCGCCGTGGCCATGCGCTTGCCACTGAGGAATGCTGCGCAAAAACACCGCTATCACAGGGCCCTTAACCGCGGCGGCGGCGAGGGCACTGTTGTCGTCAATACGCAGGTCGCTGCGCAGCCATATCAACTGATGCTTTATAGGCTTTCCGGTCATAGGGGCCTCCTGCGGCACAAAAAAATGGCCGGTCGCCACGAAGGCGAACGGCCAGAATAAAGGCGCGCTGGTTAGAGTACGCCAGACTCGCGTAACAGTGGGCGCAACCGGGCAATCGCCTGAGGCAGGTCATCGCCCAGCATGTGTACTGGCCCATCGCGCAAATCGTTTTCGCGCAGACGAGCCACTTCGCCGCATACGCCGATGGGTACGTTAAGCGTCTCAGCCGCTTTAGGCAGCGCCTGGTTGATATAGCTATCGCTCTCCCGCTGACCGCTAGAGAGCAGCACCATGGACGAGTGCAGCCGCGCCACTGCCTGGGGAAGATCCTCAAGCGGCAGCGAGTGGTCAAGCATCTGCACCCGGTAGCCCTGCTCGCTGGCCATTAGCGCCGACATCAGTACCCACAGCGGGCCGGGGTCGTCGGGCATGGCGTTGAGTAGAATCAGCGGGCCACGGGTAGCCTGATTGGCATAGTGCAAGCGGATGCCCACCTGGCTGCGCAGAAAGGCTTCCAACGTGCGGCGAACAAGCTGGTCTGCCTGAATGGCCCACTTGGCTTCTAAGGTCAAAATAACTGGCTGCCAGAGTTCATTAATGGCCACGCTCAGTGGGTAGAGCGCCAAACTCTGATGATAAAACGCCTCCAGCTTGGCGAGATCCAACGCTTCGATAATAGCTTGCAACTGCTGGCGCTGGCTCGCCCAGTCTCCGGCATCAGGTGACGGGGCTTCAATTGTTTCTGGCTGGTCAAGCAAGTCGGCGACTTGACTGACCGGCACACCACGATTGAGCCACTGCAGGATGCGTTCGATGCGGGTGATGTCGTCCTGAGCGTAAAGACGATGACCTTTCGGAGTGCGCTGGGGGCGAATTAGCCCGTAACGTCGTTCCCAGGCGCGAAGCGTGACCGAATTCACCCCAGTTAAGCGAGAAACCTCGCGTATCGGATAGAGTGGCGTATCGGGGGGGTGGGTCGCCTTAAGACTCATGGGCGCCAGTACCTCTTCGTTGACTGCAGCGCGGCGCTGCAGGGGCTTGTTATTGTTCGCCGCGGCGAAGGTGATTCATGTTCCATTTAAAGGTTGCCTGATTTAAAAACTAAACATTAGCACGATACTGTATGCCCATTTGTACAACTTGTCGCTACCCGGTACAACCTTTATAAGAATCCTTCTTAATCATTTAAGCTCGCTCTTTATTGAACCGACCGGCCTATTAGCGCCTTTCCTAAACGGTGGCCGGATAGCCAAGCATCCTCAACGCGGCCGTCGCGGAAGCTGTCGCCGCACAGAGCCAGGCCACTTGCATTGTATAAGAAATCATGTGCGCAAGTAGTTGATGGCTGCGCATAGCGCCAGCGATAAGCAGCGCTTTTGATCATCATTGTGCGCCTGCCGGCCGCGTGAACTAGCCTGATAGGTAAGTGTCGGCCAGGCGGCTATGCAGGATTTCAACGATGCCACCAACAGGAGCAAAACCCCATGCGTGTATTAATCACCGGAGGCAGTGGCTTTGTCGGCCAGCGACTATGCCGGCAGTTAGTTGAACAGGGTCACGAGGTGCAGGTGGTCTCCCGCTCGCCTCACCAAGTGCGGGATCGTTTGCCGAACAATTGTGACATTCGCGATAGCGCCCAGGCGTTTATTGAATCGCCTCCGGACGCCTTGGTTAACCTGGCCGGTGAGCCGATTGCCGCCAAGCGCTGGAGCGATGAGCAGAAAGCCAAGCTGATTAACTCCCGGGTGGCGGCGACCGAGCAGTTGGTGGCGCTTTGCGAGCAGCTCAAAGCTAACGGCCAGCCGCTGCCCAAGGTGATGGTATCGGGTTCAGCGATGGGCTACTACGGCGATCAGGGCAAGCGCGTGGTGACTGAGAAGACCATGCCTAACGATGAGTTTGCCCATCGGCTGTGCAAACAGTGGGAGGCAGCCGCTAAGCCTATTGAGGCCATGGGCGTGCGGCTGGCAATTGTGCGCATTGGCCTAGTGCTAGAGGCGGGTGGAGGCAGCCTGGAGAAGATGCTGCCGCCGTTTAAGTGGGGGCTGGGTGGCCGCTTTGGCAGCGGTGAGCAGTTTATGCCGTGGATCCACCGCGACGATTTAGTCGCGGCGATCCTGTTTCTCATCAATCAAGAGGGCTTGAGCAGTGCCTTCAATGGCTGCGCCCCGCATCCAGTGACTAATGCCACCTTCACTAAAACCCTGGCCAGTCACCTCAATCGCCCGGCCATTTTCCCAGTACCCGCTTTTGTATTAAAAGCGGGCTTTGGAGAAATGTCGCGGTTACTGCTGACCGGAGCAGATATGCGCCCCGTGCGCCTGGAAGAGGCAGGGTTTAGCTTCCAATACCCCACCCTGGACAAGGCGCTTGAGGCGATCCTTTAGCGGTCGGCATCAACGGTGATAATCACCCGTACTGAGTCCAGCCGCAGGCGAGTGTTTTCAATGGCTTCGCTAAGTGCCTTGCGCTCATCTTTTAGCGCGTCGATTTCCGCACTGCGCACCGCCGGGTTGTGCTCGGCAAGTGCCGTTAAGCGGGCAATCTCGGCGTCCAACTGAGTGCGCATACGCGCTTCGGCGTTCTCGACGATGCTGGGCAACTGGCGCTCGGCTTCGCCTTCACCCTGCGTTAGCAGTTCACGCAGCTGGTCGTGACGGCTCTTGATCAAATCCCGCGCCAGCGACTTGTTGACCTTCTGCAGGTTTTTGCCCAAGCCGGTGAAGGAGATCTTGCTGGTCAGGTTGGCGCCCGATTCATCCAGCAGCAAACGCACCGCGGTGGGTGGCAGGAAGCGGTTAAGGTGCAGCTTCTTGGGTGCCGGGCAGTGAGTGCGAAACACCAGCTCGGCCATCAAGCGGCCGCTGGGAATGGCGTCGTGGCGCAGCAGAGCCAGCGCCGAGTTGCCCATGGTGCCATCCAGCACCCGACCCATCATTTCACGCAGCAGTGGGTGTTCCCAGGAGAGCCGCTGCACATCGTCACGGGCCAGCGCCTGGGAGCGGCTGTAGGTGGCGGTAAAGCCCTCTTCACCTTTAACCAGGCCCGGCAGGCCATCCAGCATATGTTGGCTGGGCTGCAGGTGCATTAAGCCCTTGCCGATCTCCTGGCTATCCACGCCGAAAATATCCAACGCTCGCTCAAGATAGCGCGGCAGGGCGGCGTCATCGTCAAGCTCGCGCACCGCGTCGATCACCTGCTGAGCGCGGGCGGGGCGGCAGGCGTTGAGCTCCAGCAGTCGGTTGCGGCCCGCATCGTGCTCCGCCAGCTTGGCGCTAAACATCGTGCGGGTTTCGGCGATGATCTCGTCAAGTGCCTCATCATCCAGCAAGGCATCAGCCAGGGCGTCACCAAAGGCATCAAACAGCTCGTTGCCGACCCCATGGGGGGCACTGAACGCATCCATACCTTCGTGGTACCAACGCAGCAGACGCTCGCCGGGGCTGCCCTCAAAAGTAGGAATATGCAGCTCAATAGCGTGGCGTTGACCGATGCGATCCAGGCGGCCAATGCGCTGTTCGAGCTGATCTGGGTGCTGGGGCATATCGAACATGACTAGGTGGCGGCAGAACTGGAAGTTGCGCCCCTCCGAGCCAATTTCCGAGCAGACCAGCACCTGTACGCCCTCATCCTCATCGGCAAACGCCGCCGCCGCGCGGTCACGCTCGATCAGGGAGAGGTCTTCGTGGAACACCGGAGCGTGGTAGCCGCCCAGCACCCGTAGCCCTTCAGCAAGGCCTTCAGCGGTTTCCCGGTGGTGGGCAATGACCAGGACTTTTTCGTTGGCGAAGCCGCTCTCACTGTCGTCGCTAAGCTTTTCCAGTAGCCAGTTAACCCGCGGGTCGATGTGCCACCAGTCTTCGCCATTGAGGGGATCATTGCTGAGCTCGCGGTAGGCCGCGTCGGGGTAGATCAGCACGTCGGGGTGATCCATGCCGGTCTCGATCAACAGCTCGTCGAGGTAGTCGTCGTCGCGCTCTAAGCGGCGCACCACGCGACGGTAGGCCGAAGGCAGCGCTAACGGTGCCAGGTTTAAGCGCCGCTCCGGGAAGCCTCCTACGTGACGGCGGCTGTTGCGGAACATCACTCGACCGGTACCGTGGCGATCCAGCAGCGCTTCGCTCAGCTGGTCGCGAGCGGTGTCCTGCTGCGCTTTGCTTGCCTCCGGGTTGCACAGGATGGCCAGCAGCGCCTGGCTGTCGCGGTCATCGGCTACCGCAGAGACGTCGGTACGGGCGCTAGGGTCGTCAGGCAGTGCCTCCAAGGCGTCGATGGCGCGGGCCACTTCGGTGTAGTGGCTCTCTTCGGCTTTGAAGCGCTCAAGATCGTGGTAGCGCTCGCTATCCAGCAACCGCAGGCGGGCAAAGTGGCTCTTGATACCCATCTGTTCGGGGGTCGCGGTGAGCAGCAGCAGGCCGGGAATCACCGCCGAAAGCTGTTCGACGCACCGATAGCCGGGGCCGCTGCCTTCTTCACTCCAGTCGAGGTGGTGCGCTTCGTCAACAATCAGCAGGTCGAACTGGCTGGCCAGTGCCTGCTCTTGACGCTGAGGGTTGGCAAATAGCCAGCCCTGGCTCGCTAGCACCAGTTGGGCGCTCTCAAAGGGGTTGGCGCTGCCGTGGGCCTGGCTCTGGGTTTCATCCAGTAGCGAGACGTTGAGCGAAAAGCGTCGCAGCAGCTCGACCAGCCACTGGTGAGTGAGGCTGTCGGGTACCAGAATCAGCGCCCGCTCTACGCGGCCATTGAGCAGTAGGCGGTGCAGAATCAGGCCAGCTTCAATGGTTTTACCCAGGCCCACTTCGTCCGCCAGCAGTACCCGAGGTGCATGGCGGTTGGCAACTTCATTGGCAATGTAGAGCTGATGGGGTATCAGATCGATGCGCGGCCCAGAAAAGCCCAGCGCGCTGTGCTGCTCGATACGTTGATAGTGGTGCAGGGTACGAAAGCGCAAATCAAACCAGTCGTTGCGATCGACCTGGCCGGTCAGCAGGCGGTCGCGAGCCTGGTCGAACTGCATGGTATCGGCGAGTTTGGCCTCGGGCAGCTCGCGCAGATTGCCTTCCTTGTCTTCACCGATATAGGTGATCAGGCCGTTGGACTCTTTGCTGTCATCGACAACGATCTGCCAGCCGTCAGCAGAGAGTACGCGGTCGCCGCTGCCGAACATAACGCGGGTCAGCGGGGCTTGGCGGGTGTTGTAGGTACGGGTTTCCTGACTGGCACTGAACAAAATGGTAACGCTACGGGCGTCGCAGTTAAGCACGGTACCGAGCCCAAGCTCGGCTTCGCCGTCGCTAATCCAGCGTTGGCCGGGAGAAAAATCGCTCATGATGCCTCGGGAGAGTCTGCAAAACGGGTCGACTGCCGCCGGTAGTGAGCGCCGGCAGCAACAGGGCGGGGGATTCTAACGCAAAGCAGCGGGGGGATTAAGGTGTATCGGCATCAATCTTGTAACCAGCGATCCAGCTGGGCGCGAGTAAGCTCGCCAACGTGGATATCCAGGGTGTTCCCCTGGCCGTCGAACAGCACTGTGGTGGGCAATCCCGGTGCTTGAAAAAGCGCCATCAGCTGCTGGCTGGGGTCACGCAGGGCGTAGCGAAATTCAAGCTGCTGCTCATCCAGGTAGCGCACCATGGGCAGTAGGTCTTCGCCTTGGTTAGCAACCACCACGCTGACACCATCGCGTTTTGCGGCCTCCTCGAGCAGCGGCATTTCACGCAGGCAGGGAGGGCACCAGGTCGCCCACAGGTTGACGATAATCAGGTCAGCGTTGTCGGTCAGTGAGGGCAGATGCACGTCATTGCCTTCCACATCCTCAAGGGTGATCTCCGGTAGGGCGTCAACCGCAAAGTCATTGCCCAGGGGCGCCAGGGTGACCAGCACCAGCCATAGGCTGGAGGCGGCGACCAGCATGGCCATTGCACCGCCCATAGCCAATAACCGCGCCCGCAGCGTCCAGGCCGTCCATACCAGGCCAGCCGTCATCCCCCATAGGCCATGGTAGCCGGGTTGCCACACTTTGAGCGCTTCAAGCGGGGCGTCGCTATAGCTATCCAGGTTGAGCAGGATATGGCCCACCCGAGCGCCCACTAACCAAACAATAATAAGCCCGGTAAACCAGCGCTGCTGAGCCGGGCGGGGCAGCCCTAACAAGAAGCGCGCGCAGAGCAGCAGTAGCAGCGCACAGCCAACGGCGTACAGGCGTGGTAGCGAAATCAGTAGCGGGCCGAGAGCAATGGCGTTCATGGGTATCCCGTTCAGGTTTTCAACGTAGGTTTTCAGCTTAGGTTTTTGATTCAGGTTTCCAGTTAAGCATGCTGCGAAGCAGGTACACTAGGAGACCATATCATTTGAGCTGAAAATTACGGAGACGTTATGCCCTCACCCGCTTTCGATAAGCTGCGCGCGCTAGCGATCGGATCCCAGGCGATTGGCTTGATCCTGATAATGACTCTGGAAACGGTGATGGGCAATGCGGCTCGCCCCTGGCAGGGTGTGGTGTTGGCCGCCATGCTGGTCACTGCGTTAACGATTGCGTTGGTGCGGCTTTACCGACGCAAACGCCTTCAAAAGCAGCTCGCTGAACGCAGGCGATATCTTGAGGAAGGCGAGGAGCGTTAGAAAGCGTTGCTTGTGTTTTTGCCGTTCCAGTTCCAGATTAATAGCAGCCTTAACGATTGTCCGCTGGGGCACACTAAAAAATTGCACAACTTTTTACGACACTGGGAGCGACAAATAATATGATCAATAAGCGCGCATTAGCCACCGCTGTGGCGGCCTCAACCCTGGCAATGACCGGGTTCGCACAGGCAGAGGTCAAAGTTGGCTTCTTGGGCGGCTTTACCGGGGGAATCGAAAGTTTAACGCCACCCATTTTTGAAGGTGCTCAACTAGCCGTAGAGCAGATCAATGAGCAGGGCGGCATTCTAGATGGCCAAACGTTGGTGATGCCGTCCGGTGATACCACCTGTTCCGATGCATCGGCTGCCTCTAACGCCGCCGACCGCATGGTGAACTCTGAAAATGTCACCGCGATTGTCGGTGCGCTGTGTACTGGTGCGACCATTGCTGCGGCTAATAACGCCGCCATTCCCGGTGGTGTGTTGATGGTGTCGCCCGCTTCGACTGCCCCTGCGGTATCTGAGCTGGACGATAATGATCTCGTCTTCCGTACCGTGCCGTCGGATGCTTTCCAGGGCGAGATCCTTGCCAAGCTGTTGCTTGAAAAAGGTATCGACGCAGTGGCGGTCACTTATGTCAACAATGATTATGGTCAGGGGCTTTCTGACGCCTTTAGCGCTGCTTTTGAAGCCGGCGGAGGTGAGATTACTGAGAACCTTGCCCACGAAGATAACCGCGCGGATTATCGCTCTGAGCTAGGCTCACTGTCAGTCAGTGGCGTGGATACTCTCGTCGTGCTGGCCTACGCCGACACCTCGGGTCAGACCGTGCTGCGCCAAGCCTATGAAAGCGGTATGTTTACCCAGTACGTAGGTGCTGACGGCATGGTCGGCGATAGCCTTATTGAAGCCATCGGTGCAGACGTGCTGGATGGCATGATCGCCACGCGCCCCGGCAGCCCTGACCTGCCCGGTACCGATATCTTTATCGAAGCCGCCGAAGCTGCTGGCTTCGATCCAAGCGCAGTATTTGCCGCCCAGGCCTACGATGCCGCTTTCCTGGTCGCATTGGCGATTGAGCAGAACGGCAGCGCCGAGCGTGAAGGCCTTTCCGAAGCACTGCGCAGTGTTTCCAGCGCCCCCGGCGAGGTCATTCTGCCCGGCGAGTGGGAAAAAGCGGTTGAGCTGATTGCCGCAGGCACCGACATCAACTACGAAGGCGCCTCTGGTTCGCATGAGTTCGATGACAACGGCGACGTGCCTGGCGTGGTGGTCGAGATGGCTGTGGAAGACGGCACCTTTACCAGCAAAGGTCAGGTTGATCTTTAATTCTCAGCATTAGTGTTAAAAATGCCGGGCTTATTAAGTCGGGCATTTTTTATTTGGCATGGCCCACCTTGTTGTCCTTAATCTTCCCTGCAATTCCACGTGTGATAGGATCAGAATTAAATTCTGAATGTGTGGGGGGATGATTAAACCCATGAGTTATAAACCCCCGTTTACCATCACCGCCGATATTCTCAATCTGGTCGCAGAGATCAGCGAGCAAGTGGGCAGACTGAACGCTAATGCACTGGATGCTTCGCCTCAGTTGCGCAAGCAAAACCGCATTAAAACCATTACCGGAACGTTGGCGATTGAAGGCAATACCCTGACTGAAGAGCAGGTCACCGCGATTGTAGACGGCCAGCGCGTGATGGGGAGTGTGCGCGAGTTGGCTGAGGTCAAAGGGGCGATTCAGGCTTACGATGCCTTACCCAAGCTGCAACCTGATAGCATCAATGACTTACTCACCGCCCATGGCTTGATGATGTCGGATATTCTGGTAAATGCTGGCGAGTTTCGGCATAAAGCGGTGGGCATCCACAAAGGGAATGTAGTACATCATGTTGCGCCACCTGCTCATCAGGTATCGGGGCTAATGGAGGATTTAACCCATTGGCTAAAACAGGCTAAAGACCATCCTTTAATTACCAGCAGTGTATTTCATTACGAGTTTGAATTTATCCATCCTTTTAACGATGGCAATGGTCGCATGGGACGCTTGTGGCAAACGCTGATTTTGTCGCAATGGCATCCGCTGTTTTTATCGTTGCCGCTGGAAAGCGTTATCAAAGACAACCAGCAGCGCTATTACCAAGCGCTTGAACAAGCGGATCAGCAAGCCGAGAGCACGCCCTTTATTCATTTTATGTTATCGGTCATCGCTCAGACACTAGTACAAAACGCCCCTGTAAATGTCCCTGTAAACGCCCCTGTAAATGTCTCTGGGCTAAAAACACCTGAAGCGATCATGGCGTTAATTCAGCACAACCCGGCGATTACTCGCCAGCAAATAGCCGACACCACAGGGAAAGACATACGTACTATTGGCCGTGCGATGGCCAAGTTACAGCAAGCGGGCAGGTTGAAAAGAGTAGGGTCAGATAAGTCGGGCCATTGGGAGATTATCAGTGAGTGAGCCCCACCCCACGCTTTTCGTTATACGAGTATTGATTGTTACCAAAACTTGTCGTACTGAAGGCGCTTGGTGACCTGTTGCTGCCCGAAAGCGCGCCAGATCTGGCGCGCCGGGCTTAGCTCATAGGTCATATCAATTGTGACTTTTGATTTTCTCGGGTAGTAGCCCTTTGGGCGCGAAGCGCAGCACCATGGTGATCAATAAGCCAATCACCAGCACCCGTGCCTGCAGGGCGCGGCTATCCATATTGCCTGGTGCATCCCAGCCGAAAGCGCCTTCGCCAAAGGCCACCGCTAACTGCATTAAGAACAGCGCCAGGGGCTCGGACATAATCCAGATAATGTACACCGCCACGGCGCCAAAAATGGTGCCCAGGTTATTGCCCGGTCCGCCCAGGATCACCATCACCAACACCAGGAAGGTATGGTTGAGCGGCAGGTAGCCTTGAGGATCGAAGAGGCTGTTGAAGGTGCCCAGTATGCCGCCGCCCAAGCCCATCAGAATGCAGCCCAGCACGAAGATTTCCAGACGCCGTTTGTTGATATCCTTACCCATCGCCGCAGCGGAGACTTCATTGTCGCGAATCGCCCGGATCATACGGCCCCAAGGGGCGTTGTAGGCGCGATTGAGTAAAAAGAAGATTACCGCGATGATCACCGCCGTAAACGAAAGGTAGATCGCTCGTGAGAGCGTAAACCCCAGTTCGGCAGGCCCCGGTGTGGGCCAGGGAAGTGGGGAAACCGTAGCGGTGCCGCGGGTCAGCCAGTCGGAGTTCTTTAGAAACGCCTTGATGATCTCGGCAATGCCGAGGGTGGCTATCGCCAGATAGTCGCTGCGCAAGCCCAAACAGATATGGCCAATAAAGTAGCCGACGCCACCCGCCAGCGCGCCACCGACAATCCAGCCGATCCAGGGCGGTAAGCCCAGCCCACCGACGAAGCCTGCCTGGCTTTCAATCGCATCAGTGACTTCACGCAGCTGGCTAATCACCACGAGGTAAAGCACCACACCCAGCACCACCGCGATCAACGTACGCAGGGGCTTGGGTACGCCCAGTCGATCCAGCTTGCTGGCGCCAACAATCAATACAATAGCGGCTGCGCCATAAAGCAGCACGCGGCCAAATTCGCCGGGTAGCGCCGTGCCCCAGAAGGCATCGTTGACCGGTACACTGAAAAACATCGCACAGAAGCCACCCAGGGCGACAAAGCCCATTACCCCGGCGTTGAACTGACCGGCATAGCCCCACTGGATGGTTAATCCCAGCGCGAGGATGGCGTAGCAGGCAGCTTCTACCAGCATGCGCGTGCTGTAGGCGGCGCCCATGATGGCGTAGACCGCCAAAACCGCTACGAGCAGCACACCAAACAGAATCAGCTCGCGCAGCGGGAAGCGACGGGCAGACGTGGCGTCTTGGGGAGTGTAGGCAGGGTTGCGCGTTTTTTCTGAGTTGCTCATTAGATCACCTTGCCCTTAAAGAGTCCGGTGGGACGCCACACCAAAATGGCTACCAGAATGAAAAACGGCACCACAATTTTGTACTCGGTACCCACAAAGGCCAGATTCGACGGTAGCTCGAGCCAGGCGGGCAGGCTGTCGCGGAAGGGGCGTAGCAGCACATTCCAGTTAAACACCGCCAGGGTTTCGGCAAAGCCGACCACAAAGCCACCGGCAATGGCGCCGTAAGGGTGACCAACGCCCCCCACAATAGCGGCGGCGAAAATAGGCAGCAGCAGAAAGAAGCTCAAATCGGGTTTGAAGGTAACGTCTAAGGAGAGCAGCGTTCCAGCAATAGCCGCCAGCGCTCCGGCAATCATCCAGGTCACCGCCACGATGGTATTGGTATTAATACCCGATGCTTGGGCGAGTTCAGGGTTATCCGACATGGCGCGCATTGCCTTGCCTAACCGCGAACGGTTAAGGAAAAGGTGTAGTGCGACGACCGCAACGATAGTGATCACGAACAGATAAATCTGCGGTTCGGTAACCACAATCGGTGCACGGGCACCCTCGAAGGGCAGCGCAAGGCGGAAGATCTCTTTACGGTCGTCGACATATAAACTCTGCCCGCCGGTGCCGGAAAAGAGGCGGATCAAGCCCTGTAGAATCAACGTGACCCCCAGCGAGCCAATCACCAGCACAATCGGTTTGACCCCATGGGCACGTAGCGGTTTATAGAAGGTTTTATCGATCCCCACGGCCAAAGCGGCGGTGAGCAGCATCGCCAGAGGCAGCATTAGCACGGCGGTGGGTACACCTAGGCTGGCGCCCGCTGCTGGGAACAGCGTGGTAAGCAGAAGCACCATAAAGGCGCCGAAGGTCATCATGTCGGCGTGGGCGAAGTGGGCAAAGCGCATAATGCTGAAAATCAGCGTTACCCCAATGGCCCCAATGGCATAAATAGAGCCGCTGACGCTGCCCGAAATCACCACATTATTGATGAAAAAAACCAGTTCGTTCACGTCTATCTCCCTGGGGCTAGCCGCCCAAAAAGCTTTTGGCGACATCGGGGTCGGCGAGCAGTGCCGCCCCAGTGTCGGTAAAGCGGTTTTGGCCAGCAGCCAGCACAAAGCCCTTATCGGCTATCGCGAGTGCCTGTTTGGCGTTCTGTTCCACCATCAAAATACCCACGCCAGCGGCGTTGATCTGTTTGACGCGGTCGAAAATCTCATTCATATACAGCGGCGACAGCCCTGCGGTGGGTTCGTCCAGCAACAGTAGGCTCGGCTCGGCCATCAGAGCGCGGCCCATGGCGACCATTTGGCGCTGTCCACCGGAAAGCTCACCGGCAGGCTGGCGGCGCTTTTCGTACAGCGGTGGGAAAAACTCATAGATCTGAGCGAGCATGCGCTTGACGTTTTGCGGCTTTAAAAAGGCGCCCATCTCCAGGTTTTCCTGCACCGAAAGGCTGGGGAAAACGTTCTTCTCCTGGGGCACGAAGCCCATGCCGCGCTGCACCAGCTGGTTAGGCGGCAGGTTTTGGATGGGCTGGCCGTTAAGCAGTATCTCGCCCTGATTAACATGCAGCAGGCCAAAGACCGCTTTCAGCATGGTGGATTTACCCGCCCCGTTAGGGCCGACGATAACACCGACCTCATCGGCTTCCAGCGTCATGTTTACCCCGTTAAGGATATTCATGCCGCCATAGCCGCCGTGCACATCCCGTGCGTCGATTAATGGCCTGGTTGTTGATGACATAAGCAAAGTATTCCAGCAAGGTCGCTTGGCAGCGACATCATTATATTAATTGGCTAATGGGAGAAAACGTCACGTTTAAGCGGCATCTGTACCGAAGTAGGCCTCGATGACCTCAGGGTTATTCTGGATGTCGTTGATATGCCCCTCCACCATCACACTGCCCTGAGCCAGCACGATAACCGGGTCGCAAAGGCGGGCAATCATCTCCATGTCGTGCTCAATGACCAGAAAGGTGTAACCCATTTCGCGGTTGAGCCGCTCAATATTGCCGATCAAATCACCCAGCAGGGTGCGGTTTACCCCGGCGGCGATCTCATCAAGTAGCACTACCTTGGCGTTGGTCATCATGGTGCGGCCAAGCTCCAGCAGCTTCTTTTGCCCTCCGGACAAATTACCCGCCAGCTCGTTGCGCACATGGTGCAGGCCAACAAAGTCGATGACTTCCAGGGCGCGGCGGCGCACCTCCGCCTCTTCTCGCTGCACTTTGCCGGGCTTTAGCCAGGCACTGAAAAGGTCTTCACCGGCTTGCTTGGGCGGTACCATCATGAGGTTTTCCAGCGCGCTCATCTGGCTGAACTCGTGGGCGATCTGAAAGGTGCGCAATAAGCCGCGATGAAAGCGCTGGTCGGCGCTGAGCGAGGTAATGTCTTCTCCATCAAGCAGCACATGGCCGCTGTCAGGGGTCAGGGCGCCAGCAATGAGATTAAACAGGGTTGATTTACCTGCGCCGTTGGGGCCAATCATCCCGGTAATGGAGCCCTTCTCCACTTGAATGGAGCAGTCATTAATCACCTGTAGGCCGCCGAACGCTTTGTTGACTCGCTGTACTTCAATAAGAGGGGTCATGGTGTCTCCACGCGATACAGGCGGCTAATTAAGCCGCCTGCACACTGTTATTAAGTTATTTGTCGTGGTTTTTTCAGCCACCGCTGGCTGGCTGCAAAGGCACCAATAATGAGCAGTGCGCCGAGGGTGGGGATAAGATAGCCATCCACCTGAGGAATGGTGCGTAAAAACACAAAGGCTACGGCGGCGGGGGCCACAAAGCGCACCAGAAACCGCCAGAATTTAAACCAAGTGACGCTGCTGCCCAGTTCCTTCATCACTTCGCTCTGGGTTAGCGCCCAACCGGCGAATAGGGCTATCAGCAGGCCGCCCACCGGCATAAATATATTGGTGAGTAGCTCGATAAACTCAAACGCACTGCGCCCAAACAGGCTATGGAAAATCGTCCCCTCGGCCCACATATTGAAGCTAACCACCGTCAACAGACCCATTGCCCAGGCGGCAATCACCATAATGGTAACGGCTTGTGGGCGGGTCATGTCGAAACGCTCCACCAGGAACGCCGCGACGGGCTCGATCAACGAAATAGAGGAACTGATAGCTGCGCCGAGAACCAGAATAAAGAACACCCCGCCCACCAAAGCGCCAAACGGCATTTCGGCAAACGCCAGCGGAAGGGTAACAAACATCAGCCCAGGGCCTTGCCCGGTTTCCAGACCGGCGCCAAACACCAGAGCAAAAATGGCCAGGCCCGCCACCATCGCCACGGCGGTATCGACGATGGCAACAGCAAAGGCGGTGCGGGTTAGTGAGACCTCGCTGGGCATGTAGGCGCCGTAAGCCATAATTGCCCCCATCCCCAGGCTAAGGGTGAAGAATGATTGGCCCATGGCCTGCAGCCAGCCTTCAAGGCTGAGGTCGGCGATATTAAAGGTAAACAGGAAGCTGGCAGCGGCACCTATATCGCCATTCACTACGCCGTAGGCCAGCACTACCAACAGAATTACAAACAGCGCGGGCATCATAATGCGCAGGCCTGATTCGATGCCTTTATGAATCCCCATGCCGACAATCAGCGCGGACGCGGCAATGAAAAGGGTGTGATAGAGCGTCATTAGGCCAGGGGCGGCCAGTAGTGCGTCAAAGCCAGTGCTAATGGTCTGAGCGTCGGCACCGACCAGTGAGCCGGTCAGCATCAGCCAAGTGTAGTGAATCGCCCAGCCGGCAATCACCGAATAGAAGCTTAAAATCAAAAACGCCGAGGCAGCGCCCAGCCAGCCGATCGTTTCCCAGGCCCGAGAGGTGCCATGGGTTTTGGTCAGGTGCCGCATACCCATAATCGGGCTCTGGCGGCTGGTGCGACCCAGCATGATCTCGGCAATCAGAATCGGTATGCCAACGGCGAAGATCGTCAGTGCGTAAACCAATATAAAGGCACCGCCACCGTTTTCACCGGTTAGGTAGGGGAAGCGCCATAGATTGCCCAAACCGACGGCGGAACCAACGGCGGCGAGAAGAAAAGTGCCTTTATGCGTCCAGACGTTATGACCGCTCATGGGTAAGAGTGTCCGTGTTTGGGCGTCAGGATGGGGGTAAGTATCCAAACACCTGTATGAATGTAGCGATGTCAGCGTGCCTTGGACGCGCTGAATTTAGCGTCACTGTGCGATAGAACGCGGCACCTTTCCAGCGTATTAGCGTTTAGGCTGCGTTTAGGGAAGTATCTTGGCAGCTATTGAGCGGTCATGAAGTGTGGCAACGAGGCATAAAAAAACCCGCTTTCGCGGGTTTTTGGGTACTGACTGCTTGGAACGGATTACTTCTTGCTGTAACGCTTACGCTCGGTTTCTTTCAGCAGCTTTTTGCGCAGGCGGATGTGCGCCGGCGTGACTTCGACGAGCTCGTCAGAGTCGAGGAACTCGATGGCCTGCTCCAGGGAGAACTTAACCGGCGGGGTTAAGACGATGTTTTCATCGTTACCGGTGGAGCGCATGTTGTCGAGCTTCTTGCCTTTGGTGGGGTTAACCACCATGTCGTTAGCGCGGTTGTTGATACCGATCAGCATGCCTTCGTAAACTTCCGTGGCGTGATCGATAATCAGCTTGCCGCGCTCTTGCAGCGCATACAGCGCATAGGCAAGGGCTTTACCGTCGACCATCGAAACCAACACGCCGTTGCGACGCTCGATAGAGGCTTCAGGCTTCAGCGGGCCGTAGTGATCAAAGCGGCTGGTCAGGATGCCGGTGCCCGAAGTCAGGGTCAGAAACTGGCCACGGAAACCGATCAAGCCGCGGGCAGGAATGATGAAGTCCAGGCGAACCCGTCCTTTACCGTCCGGCAGCATGTTGGTCATCTCACCTTTACGGTAGCCCAGCTCTTCCATGATCGAGCCTTGGTGCTGCTCTTCACAGTCGATGATGACCTCTTCGTAGGGCTCCTGCTTCTCACCGTCGATCTCTTTGATGATGACTTCAGGGCGGCCTACGGCCAGCTCAAAGCCTTCACGGCGCATGGTTTCGATCAGCACCGAGAGGTGCAGCTCGCCACGGCCAGAAACCTTGAACTTCTCAGGGGTTTCGCCCTGCTCAACGCGCAGGGCCACGTTGTGAATCAGCTCTTGATCAAGGCGATCCTTGATGTTGCGGCTGGTCACAAACTTACCGTCTTTACCGGCGAACGGTGAATCGTTGACCTGGAAGGTCATTGAAACGGTCGGTTCGTCGACGGACAGTGGCGGCAGCGCTTCGACCTTGGCCGGATCGCATAGCGTATCCGAAATCGACAGATCGTCGATGCCGGTAACACAGACGATGTCGCCCGCGGTGGCTTCGTTGGTCTGCACGCGCTCAAGGCCCATATGGGTCATGACCTGACCGATTTTGCCCTTACGCACATTGCCGTCAACGCCGATGATCGACACCTGCTGGTTCGGTTTCACCGCGCCACGCTTGATGCGACCCAGGCCGATAACGCCTACATAGCTGTTGTAATCCAGCGCAGAGATCTGCATCTGGAAGGGGCCGTCAAGCTCAACCTTCGGCGGCTCGACGATATCGACGATGGCCTGGAACATGGGATCCATGTTGTCCGCCAGCTCTTCAGGATCCATACCGGCAATGCCGTTTAGGGCAGAGCAGTAGATGATTGGGAAATCGAGCTGTTCGTCAGACGCACCGAGGTTGTCGAACAGGTCAAAAATCTGGTCGATAACCCAGTCAGGGCGTGCGCCGGGACGGTCAATTTTGTTGACCACCACGATCGGCTTCAGGCCTTGGGCAAAGGCTTTCTGGGTCACAAAGCGGGTTTGCGGCATCGGGCCATCAACGGCGTCTACTAGCAGTAGCACCGAATCGACCATTGACATGACGCGCTCAACCTCGCCGCCGAAATCGGCGTGCCCAGGCGTATCCACGATGTTGATGTGGTAGTCGTTACCTTGGCTGTCTTGCCATTGAATGGCCGTATTCTTGGCCAAAATGGTAATGCCACGCTCTTTTTCCTGATCGTTTGAGTCCATGATGCGCTCTTGACCTTCTGCTTTACGGTCAAGGGTGCCGGACTGGCTCAGGAGCTTGTCGACCAGTGTGGTTTTACCATGGTCAACGTGGGCTATGATCGCGACGTTGCGCAGGTTATTAACCGCGCTGGAGTTTTGCTGGTTTTGCATGCTGAGAGAGAACTCTTGTGAACACCCGTTCGTCCACGGGTCGGAAAATGCGGGTCGCAAGGGCTGGCAATTTGCCGACCATCTTGGCTCAGGGCTTGCGTCCAATAGCCATTCTACCATGTCGAAGGCTTCGCTGATATTACTGCCTCTCATATCAACCTTGGTCTAGGAATGTTTTCGCCATGAACCTCCATCCGCTAGACTAGCGCTTTTCCCACTGGGGCAGGAGCATGACCATCGGCAACCTGATGCGTTTGTTAAGCGATGGCGAGGTTCACTCTGGCGAGCAGCTGGGTGAAGCGCTGGGTATTTCTCGTGCGGCGGTGTGGAAACAGTTAAAAAAACTGGAAGCACTAGGGGTGGAGGTAGTGGCGGTGAAAGGCCGTGGCTACCAGCTCTCGCAGCGCCTGGAGCCCTTGGAGGGCGCCAAAATCGTGGAGCGGCTGCCCGCACAGGCGCGCCACCACCTTGCGCGCCTGTTTGTTGAGGACCAGTTACCCTCCAGCAATGAGTATCTGCGCCAACGCTTTGAGCAGGGCGCTGGGCATGGCGAAGTGTGCCTGGTTGAGCTGCAAACGGCGGGACGTGGGCGCCGTGGTCGTGTCTGGTCGACGCCCTGGGGTCAGAGCTTAATGCTATCGCTGGGCTGGCGCTTTGAGTCGGGTATTGCGGTGCTGGAGGGCTTGAGCTTGGCGGTAGGCGTTGTCGTTGCCCAAGTGCTTGAGCAGCATGGTGTGGCGCCGAAGCTTAAGTGGCCTAACGATATCCTGCTCTCCGAGCAGGGTGATGGCCCAGGCGACGAGTTAGGCAAGCTGGCCGGTATTCTTATCGAAGTGACCGGGGATGCCGCAGGCCCCTGCGAAGTCGTCATTGGTATGGGCATGAATCTTTGGCTGCCCGCTGCCCAGCGGGCAGCGATCGACCAACCTGTTGCGGCGCTTTTCGAGCGACTGCCGGATATCTCGCGTAATCAGTTGGCCTCAGACGTAGTGTCGGGCCTGCTGGCGATGCTGGCTAACTTTGAACAACATGGCTTTGCCGCCTGGCGGGATGCGTGGAATCAGCGTCACGCCTATGCGGGGCTGCCGATTAGAGTGATTCAAGGACAGCAGACCAGCGATGCGATCGCCGGAGAAGTGGATGAGAGTGGTAACCTCTGGGTTGCCGAAAATGGTCACTCGCGACGCCTAGCCGGCGGTGAGATCAGCGTGCGCAGGCGTTTATGATTCTGGATCTGGATATCGGCAACACGCTGTCTAAATGGCGGCTCAAGGATGCCGAGAGTAGCGAGATACGTTCCCGCGGGGCTGTGTGGACCCGGGAGGAGTGGCGCCCAGGGGCTGATATTCCCGACCTGGACGTGGTCGAGGCGGTGCGTATATCCAGCGTTGCCAGGGCAGCCGTGCTGGAAGAGACGGTCGCCTTGTTGCGCCGCCGGGTGCGTCATGTGCACGTGGCGCACTCAACCCATGAGGCACTAGGCGTGGTTAATGGCTACGAAGAGCCGGGGCGTTTAGGCGTCGATCGTTGGATGGGGGCGCTGGCGGGCTATCAGCTAGCAGGCGGTTGCTGTGCGGTGGATTGTGGCAGCGCGATTACTATCGACTTTGTGCTGCCAGGCGGCCAGCACCTGGGCGGCTTTATTATCCCCGGTCTTCGCCTGATGAAAGAGAGCCTGAAGCTTGGTACTCGCAATGTGGCCATCGACCCTGAAAGTGAGGCCGATGAGTTGCTGGAGCCAGGACGACGCACCGTTGATGCGGTTAATCACGGTATTTATATGGCTGCCGTCAGTGCCATTAACCGCATTTATAGCGAAGTGTGCGATCAAGAGGGTGTGGCGCTGCCAATGCTGTTGACGGGGGGCGATGCGCGCGTTGTCTCACGGGGAGTGCAGGTGCCTCATGCGGTGTGGCCGGATATGGTTTATGGCGGCTTAGAGGCGTGCTTTCCGATGACTTTCGCCGAGCGTGCGGGCAAAATGTCGGGTGCGCCGCGGGTGCCTGAGCCGGTAGCGCTAGAAAAGATTCGCGCGGCACTTGCATTCTCCATGCTGCTTTGACAGAATGCAGCGCGTTCCAAGGCAGGCAGAAGATGCGCTGGCATCGCAAGCTACGATAAATTAAGTAAATATCTAGCTTGACACTGTTTTGGAGGCTGGCATAATGTGCCGCCACAGTTGGAGAGGTTCCCGAGTGGCCAAAGGGAGCAGACTGTAAATCTGCCGCGAAAGCTTCGAAGGTTCGAATCCTTCCCTCTCCACCAAGTTTATCAGGCGCTGAACTGTTCAGTGTTTGGGAATGAAAAGCCGGTAAGCGGGCGTTAGCTACTGTTTCTCGTGCAGCGGATTGTCATTCTATAGGCAAGTTCGGCGGGCGTAGTTCAATGGTAGAACCTCAGCCTTCCAAGCTGATGGTGCGGGTTCGATTCCCGCCGCCCGCTCCAGTTGATGTGTTTGGCTCATGTAGCTCAGGGGTAGAGCACACCCTTGGTAAGGGTGAGGTCGACGGTTCAATTCCGTCCATGAGCTCCATATTGCAGATCAAGCGAGCGAAGCTCGCTTTTTTTGTCTCTGCGTTTGGGTGGGTTTTTTTGTCTCTGCGTTTGGGTGGGTTTTTGTGACGCTTGAGCGTAAAGAAGGGGTTGTCAGGTGTGGGATTCTCCGCTACCATGGCGCCCGCTGTTGTATAGGCGGTCGAAAAGACGCTTATTAACAGAAGTAAGAAGCAAAAAGTAGATAGACGTTAGAACGTCTAGAAAGTACGAAGATAGAAAGTCAGTACGACGATACAGGCCAGTAGCTCAATTGGCAGAGCAGCGGTCTCCAAAACCGCAGGTTGGGGGTTCGATTCCCTCCTGGCCTGCCAACCTTCCCCAGGTTGGTATGTCTTTTTCCAAAATTCTTTTATCGTTCGCCGCACCCTGAGGAGTCTCGTTTTTATGAAGCCTGGTTCTGTAAAACATGGCGCCGAGGTGCAACAGACGCGCCATGACGGGCTCAAGTGGGCGGCGGTCGTAGCGCTGCTTGTCGTTGCTGTTGTTGGTAATACCTATTTCGCCGATATTGGCCTGCTCTACCGCGTGCTTGGTGTGGTGGTGTTGTGTGTGATTGCGGGTTTGATCGCGCTAACCACTACCAAGGGTCGTGATTTAGTAGAGCTTGCCAGAAGCGCCAAGAAAGAGATTCAGCGCGTTGTATGGCCGACCCGAGCCGAAACCATTCAAACCACGGCCATTGTGCTAGTGGCCGTTTTGGTGGTGGGGCTAATGCTGTGGTTGATCGACACTCTTCTTGGCTGGGCGATGTCCGGCGTCATTGGTTAGGAGTATTCATGTCCAAACGTTGGTACGTCGTTCACGCTTATTCTGGCTTTGAAAAGCATGTCATGCGCTCATTGATTGAGCGTGTGAAGATGTATGGTATGGAAGATCGCTTTGGCGAAATTCTGGTGCCGACCGAAGAAGTTGTCGAAATGCGTGACGGCAAGCGGCGCAAGAGCGAGCGCAAATTTTATCCCGGCTACGTGCTAGTCGAGATGGAAATGGCCGACGAAACATGGCACCTCGTCAATGAGACGCCGCGTGTTATGGGCTTTATTGGCGGAACAAAAGAGAAGCCAGCGCCAATCACTTCTCGCGAAGCAGATGCCATTTTGCTGCGCGTTAAAGACGGTACTGATAAGCCGCGGCCTAAGACGATGTTTGAGCCGGGCCAATCAGTGCGTGTTGTCGACGGGCCGTTTGCCGATTTCAACGGTGTTGTCGAAGAAGTTAATTATGAAAAGAGTCGTCTGCATGTCAGCGTGCTGATCTTCGGGCGCTCTACACCTGTTGAGTTAGAGTTCTCTCAAGTTGAGAAAGAGTAACGGGTGAGTAGTAAATAGTAAGTAAGCGGTAAGTTTTAATTCGTGTGAAATGGCTGGTTCAGCTGTTTCACTGGTACCGGGGAGCCTTCGGGCGCTATTACCCAACTGGAGTGTTAAAGATGGCCAAGAAAGTACAGGCTTATATCAAACTGCAGGTTGCTGCAGGTAAAGCCAATCCAAGTCCGCCGGTAGGCCCTGCGCTGGGTCAGCACGGCGTGAACATCATGGAATTCTGTAAGGCGTTCAACGCTGCGACTCAAGAAATTGAGCCGGGCCTGCCGACGCCAGTCGTGATCACCGTCTACTCTGACCGTAGCTTCACGTTCGTCACCAAGACGCCGCCTGCTGCCGTGCTGCTGAAAAAAGCCGCTGGCATCAAGTCTGGTTCTGGTGAGCCGAACAAGAAGAAGGTCGGCACCGTAACGCGTGAACAGCTTGAAGAGATCGCCAAGGCTAAAGAGCCTGATTTGACGGCTGCGAATCTCGATGCCGCTGTACGCACCATTGCTGGCAGCGCTCGCAGCATGGGCCTAAACGTGGGGGGTCTCTGATCATGGCTAAACTGTCTAAGCGTGCGAAAATCATTCGCGAAAAAGTAGACACTACTAAAGCCTACTCTATTGAAGAAGCGGTAGCGCTGCTCTCTGAGCTGTCTACAGTTAAATTCAAAGAGTCTGTTGATGTTGCCATCAACCTGGGCGTTGATCCACGCAAATCCGACCAGGTTGTACGTGGCGCTACCGTCATGCCTAACGGTACCGGTAAAGACGTACGCGTTGCAGTCTTCACCCAGGGTGCCAATGCCGATGCCGCTAAAGAAGCCGGCGCCGACATCGTGGGTATGGACGACTTGGCTGAGCAAGTGAAAAAAGGCGTGATGGATTTTGACGTCGTTATCGCTTCGCCAGACGCCATGCGCGTTGTGGGTCAGTTGGGTCAGATTCTAGGTCCGCGTGGCCTGATGCCTAACCCGAAAGTTGGCACCGTAACGCCCGATGTGGCGACAGCGGTCAAGAATGCCAAAGCGGGTCAGGTGCGTTTCCGTACCGACAAAAACGGCATCATCCACACTACCCTGGGTAAAGTGGATTTTGACGCCGCAGCAATTAACGGCAACCTGGAAGCACTGGTTGCTGACCTGAAGCGCCTCAAGCCGAGCGCCTCTAAAGGTATTTACTTCAAAAAAATGACCCTGTCTACTACTATGGGCCCGGGTTTAACAATCGATCACTCTGCTTTCGCGTAAGCGAGTAATCGTTGGTTTTTTTGTAAGAACCGAGCAAGAACTTTGCGGTCCCCCGTTTGGTGGCTATCACTGGCCGGGGCATCGTCAAAGACCGCAGGTGCCGCGCTTGATAAGTACGCAAGTACTTACAAGGGCGGCTTAATTGCCCTATAAGCGCCTGCGCAGATGGTGTGGCCGCCAGTTGGTTAAGCTTAAGACGGCTTTCTGGTGAGCACCATCCCCAAGGCTTCCCGCTTTGCAGCGCTTTTAGCACAGCAGAGTGGGGAGAGATGGTAACCACCGGAACCTTCCTGGGTTCCGGCACGAAGGAGTGATCACTGTGCCACTAGCACTTGAAGGCAAGAAAGCGATTGTTGCCGAGGTCAGTGAAGCGGCCAAGGGCGCACTCTCCGTCGTAGTTGCTGATTCTCGCGGCGTTACGGTTGGTAAAATGACCGATCTGCGCAAGCAGGCGCGTGAGAATGGTGTAGAGCTGCGTGTTGTACGTAATACGCTGGCTCGCCGCGCTCTCGAGGGCACTCAGTGGGAGTGCTTGAACGATAGCTTCGTTGGTCCTACGTTGTTGGCCTTCTCTACTGATCATCCGGGCGCTGCCGCTCGTCTGTTCAAAGAGTTTGCTAAAGCGGACAAGAACTTCGAAGTAAAAGCGTTGGCCTACGAAGGTGAGCTGATTCCGGCTGCTGACATCGACCGTCTGGCAACCCTACCGACTCACGACGAAGCAATTGCCAAGTTGATGTCGGTAATGAAAGAAGCCTCCGCTGGCAAGCTGGTTCGTACTCTGGCCGCTCTGCGCGACCAGAAGCAAGAAGCTGCATAAGCAGTTCTTCTTGCAGGTGGCGTAAACGGTTTAACCAGGGCGCTGCCTGAACCGAGCAATGAATCCTGAGTCCTCGGCTGACCGAGACTCCCGCAAAGTTAGGAATGAAACAATGGCACTGTCTAAAGACGATATCATCAATGCTGTAGCCGACATGACCGTAATGGAAGTTGTCGAGCTGATCGAAGCAATGGAAGAGAAATTCGGCGTTTCTGCTGCCGCTGCCGTAATGGCTGGTCCGGCTGCTGGCGGCGAAGTAGCTGAAGAACAGACTGAGTTTGACGTAGTTCTGACCGCTGCTGGCGACAAGAAAGTTAACGTGATCAAAGCAGTACGTGAGATCACTGGCCTTGGCTTGAAAGAAGCTAAAGGTGCTGTTGACGGCGCTCCGGCGACCATCAAAGAAGGTCTGTCTAAAGACGACGCTGAAGCAGCTAAAGCCAAGCTGGAAGAAGCGGGCGCAACCGTCGAGCTCAAGTAAGCCTTGTGCGGACGGCTTTACGCGCTGCGTGAGCTTCCACGGCTGGCGGCGGGATTTCCCGCTGCCGGCCTTTTTCTGTTGTAGCTGATGTTGGACAGTCGATGATATTGAACAACAGCAGTGCTGCTCATTGAGAGCAGCCACGACAGAAACGTAACAGCGTTATTGAAGATGGCGTTATTGAAGATAGTGTTATCGACGACTGAGTTATCGAACTAGATTTTCGACGGCGAGCTACCGATTTAGGAGCTTGCTGTCTGCGTCTGACGAAGCCCGCCGGGCAGCGATGACCACGCATCGGTCACCCATGGTGAACAAGCTGGGGAATACAGATGGCTTACTCATATACTGAGAAAAAACGCATCCGCAAGGATTTCGGCAAACTGCCCCAAGTGATGGATGTGCCTTACTTGCTGGCGATCCAGCTTGATTCCTATTACGACTTCCTCCAGCAAGATCGTTCGCCCGACGAGCGTCACGAGGTCGGTCTGCACGCGGCATTCAAGTCCGTGTTTCCGATTGAGAGCTTCTCCGGCAATGCAGCGCTTGAGTATGTCAGCTACCGCTTCGGTACGCCGGCGTTCGATGTTAAGGAGTGCCAGCTGCGCGGCGTGACTTACTCCGCCCCGCTGCGCGTCAAGGTTCGCTTGATCATCTATGATCGCGACTCCTCGAACAAAGCAATTAAAGATATTAAAGAGCAAGAAGTCTACATGGGGGAAATCCCCCTGATGACTGAGAACGGTACCTTTGTTATCAACGGTACTGAGCGGGTTATCGTCTCCCAGCTCCACCGCTCGCCCGGTGTGTTCTTCGATCACGACAAAGGTAAGAGCCACTCTTCCGGCAAGCTGCTCTATTCAGCTCGCGTGATTCCTTATCGTGGCTCCTGGTTAGACTTCGAGTTTGACCCCAAGGATAACGTTTTCGTACGTATTGACCGTCGCCGCAAGCTGCCGGCCTCGGTACTGATGCGTGCGCTGGGGATGAACACCGAAGAGATCCTGGCCGAGTTCTTTGAAACCAGCGTCTTCCACATTGAGAAATCCGGTTTCTATGTTGAGTTGGTTCCGTCGCGCCTGCGCGGCGAGACAGCTACTTTCGACATCAAGGATGGCGAAGGCAATGTGATCGTTGAAGAGGGGCGTCGGATTACCCAGAAGCACATTCGTCAGCTTGAAAAAGCCGGCCTTGAGCGTCTGGACGTGCCGATGGAGTACCTGTTCGGCAAAACGCTGGCTAAAGATCAAATCGACTCCAAAACAGGCGAGCTGATCTGCCCGTGTAATACCGAGATCACTCCCGAGGTGCTTGAGCGCATGGCCCAGGGTGGCATTACCTTGGTGAAAACGCTCTACACCAATGATCTCGACTGCGGTTCATTCATTTCCGACACCTTGAAGCTGGATGCTACTAATTCCGCGCTTGAAGCGTTAGTCGAAATTTACCGCATGATGCGTCCCGGCGAACCGCCCACCAAAGAGTCTGCCGAGACGCTGTTTAACAACCTGTTCTTCTCTGAGGACCGCTACGACCTGTCTGGCGTTGGCCGCATGAAGTTCAACCGTCGCCTGCGTCGTGATACTGATACGGGCTCCGGCGTACTGGATCGCAAAGACATTCTTGATGTGCTGCGCGAGCTGATCAGTATCCGTAACGGCTTCGGTGACGTTGACGATATCGATCACCTGGGTAACCGCCGTATTCGCTGTGTGGGCGAGATGGCAGAGAACCAGTTCCGCGTAGGCCTGGTGCGTGTAGAGCGCGCCGTGAAAGAGCGTCTTTCCATGGCGGAAAGCGAAGGCCTGATGCCCCAAGACTTGATCAACGCCAAGCCGGTCGCGGCGGCGGTGAAGGAGTTCTTCGGTTCCAGCCAGCTTTCGCAGTTTATGGATCAGAACAACCCGCTTTCTGAGGTTACCCACAAGCGTCGTGTGTTGGCACTCGGCCCCGGTGGTTTGACCCGTGAGCGTGCTGGCTTCGAAGTACGTGACGTTCACGCCACGCACTACGGGCGTCTATGCCCGATCGAAACGCCAGAAGGCCCGAACATCGGTCTGATTAACTCGCTGGCCACTTACAGCCACACTAACAGCTACGGTTTCCTCGAAACGCCGTACCGTAAAGTGGTTGATCGTCAGTTGACCGACGACATCGTTCACCTCTCGGCGATCGAAGAGGGCGATTTCGTTATCGCCCAGGCATCAGCAGCGGTAGATGAGTCCAACAAGTTAAGTGATGACCTGGTTCAGGTTCGTCACCGCGGTGAAACGACCTTTATGCGTCCTGAGCAAGTGACGCTAATGGACGTGTCGCCACGTCAGGTTGTATCAGTCGCAGCGGCATTGATTCCGTTCCTGGAGCACGATGACGCCAACCGCGCCTTGATGGGTTCTAACATGCAGCGTCAGGCGGTACCGACCCTGCGTGCCGATAAGCCGCTGGTAGGTACGGGCATGGAGCGCTTTGTTGCCCGTGACTCCGGCGTCTGTGCGGTGGCCAATCGCGGCGGCGTGATTGATTCCGTCGATGCGCGTCGTGTGGTGGTACGGGTTAATGAAGATGAAATCATCGGCGGTGAAGCCGGCGTTGATATCTACAACCTGACCAAGTACACCCGCTCGAACCAGAACACCTGTATGAACCAGCGCCCCATCGTGCGGCCTGGCGACAGCGTGGCACGTGGTGATATTCTCGCTGACGGCCCGTCGGTGGATATGGGCGACCTGGCGCTGGGCCAGAACATGCGCATCGCGTTTATGCCCTGGAACGGTTACAACTTCGAGGACTCCATCCTGCTTTCCGAGCGGGTCGTTCAAGAAGACCGTTTCACCACGATCCACATTCAGGAACTGACCTGTGTGTCCCGCGACACCAAGTTGGGCTCGGAAGAAATTACCTCCGATATCCCTAACGTGGGCGAGTCTGCGCTCTCCAAGCTGGATGAAGCGGGCGTTGTCTACATCGGTGCCGAAGTCGGCCCGGGCGATATTCTGGTCGGTAAAGTAACGCCGAAGGGTGAAACCCAGCTGACGCCTGAAGAGAAGCTGCTACGTGCCATCTTCGGCGAGAAAGCGTCTGACGTTAAAGACACTTCCCTGCGTGCCCCGACAGGCATGAAAGGTACGGTCATCGACGTTCAGGTGTTTACTCGTGACGGCGTTGAGAAAGATTCACGCGCCCTGTCGATCGAGCGCACTCAGCTTGACGAAGTTCGTAAGGATCTCCAAGAGACTTACCGTATCGCCGAAGACGCCACTTTTGAGCGTCTAAAGCGTACCCTTGACGGTCAGGCTGTTAACGGCGGCCCGAACCTCAAGAAAGGTGACGTGCTCGACGAGGCATACCTGGATGAATTGCCGCGTCAGCAGTGGTTCAAACTGCGCATGCAGGATGAGTCCTACAACGAGCTGCTGGCACAGGCCGACGAACAGCTGGAAACCCGTCGTAAAGAGATGGACGAGCGCTTTGAAGATAAGAAGCGCAAGCTGACCCAGGGCGACGATCTCGCACCGGGCGTGCTAAAAATCGTCAAAGTCTATATGGCGGTTAAGCGTCGCATCCAGCCGGGTGACAAGATGGCCGGTCGTCACGGTAACAAAGGTGTTATCTCGGCGATTATGCCCATCGAAGACATGCCGTTTGATGAAAAGGGCGAGCCGGTCGACGTGGTGCTGAACCCGCTGGGCGTACCGTCGCGTATGAACGTCGGTCAGATTTTGGAAACCCACCTGGGTATGGCGGCACGTGGCTTGGGCGTCAAGATCGAAGCCATGCTGCGCGACGCACGTGGACAGCAAGTGGCCGAGATCCGTGATTTCCTGGGGCAGATCTACAATACGCAAGGTACGCGCGTTGAAGATCTCGACTCCCTGACGGATGACGAGATCATCGCCCTGGCGAAGAACCTCAAAGGTGGTGTGCCTATGGCCACGCCGGTGTTTGACGGTGCTAAAGAGCACGAAATCAAGCACCTGCTGAAGCTGGCGGACATCCCCGAGTCGGGTCAGATGGCCCTGTTCGATGGCCGTACCGGTGATGCTTTTGACCGTCCGGTCACCGTTGGCTACATGTACATGCTGAAGCTTAACCACTTGGTAGACGACAAGATGCATGCGCGTTCTACTGGTTCTTACTCGCTGGTTACCCAGCAGCCCTTGGGTGGTAAGGCGCAATTCGGTGGTCAGCGCTTCGGTGAGATGGAAGTGTGGGCGCTGGAAGCTTACGGCGCTGCATACACGCTACAAGAGATGCTCACCGTCAAGTCGGACGACGTCGAAGGCCGCACCAAGATGTACAAAAACATCGTGGATGGCGACCACACCATGCAGGCAGGCATGCCGGAATCCTTCAACGTACTCGTGAAGGAAATCCGCTCGCTGGGCATCGATATCGAGTTAGAGAGCTAGGAGCCGTCCCATGAAAGATTTGGTGAAAGTACTCAAATCGCAGTCTCAGTCCGAAGAGTTTGACGCGATCAAGATTACCCTGGCGTCGCCGGACATGATTCGCTCCTGGTCGTTTGGCGAGGTGAAGAAGCCTGAGACCATCAACTACCGTACCTTTAAACCGGAGCGGGATGGCCTGTTCTGCGCCAAGATTTTTGGCCCGGTTAAGGATTACGAGTGCCTGTGCGGCAAGTATAAGCGCATGAAGCACCGCGGTATCATCTGCGAAAAGTGTGGCGTAGAAGTGACCAAGGCCGCCGTGCGCCGTGAGCGCATGGGGCACATCGAGCTCGCTTCGCCGGTGGCACACATTTGGTTTTTGAAGTCACTGCCGTCGCGTATCGGCATGTTCCTCGATATGACCCTGCGTGATATCGAGCGCGTGCTGTATTTCGAAAGCTTTGTCGTTATCGATCCAGGTATGACCACGCTGGAGCGTGGTCAGCTGATGAACGACGAGCAGTACTTTGAAGCACTGGAAGAGTTCGGTGATGACTTCGACGCCCGCATGGGTGCCGAAGCCGTTCAGGAGCTGCTCAAAGATATCGATCTGGAAGAAGAGATTAACCACCTGCGCGAAGAGATTCCGCAGACTAACTCCGAAACCAAGATCAAGAAGCTCTCCAAGCGCCTCAAGCTGCTTGAAGCCTTCTACCACTCCGGTAACGCGCCGGCGTGGATGGTCATGGAAGTGCTGCCCGTGCTGCCACCGGATCTGCGTCCGCTGGTACCGCTGGACGGTGGCCGTTTCGCGACCTCCGATCTCAACGACCTTTACCGTCGTGTAATCAACCGTAACAACCGCCTGAAGCGTCTGCTCGATCTCAATGCGCCGGACATTATTGTGCGCAACGAGAAGCGTATGCTGCAGGAAGCCGTCGATGCACTGCTCGACAATGGTCGTCGTGGCCGCGCGATCACGGGCTCTAACAAGCGCCCGCTGAAATCGCTCGCCGACATGATCAAAGGTAAGCAGGGTCGTTTCCGTCAGAACCTGCTGGGTAAGCGCGTCGACTACTCGGGCCGCTCGGTAATTACCGTTGGTCCGACCCTGCGTCTGCACCAGTGTGGTCTGCCCAAGAAAATGGCGCTTGAGCTGTTCAAGCCGTTTATCTACTCCAAGTTGCAGTCGCTGGGCTATGCCTCCACGATCAAAGCCGCCAAGAAGATGGTCGAGCGCGAGCTGCCGGAAGTGTGGGACATCCTTGCCGATGTTATCCGCGAGCACCCGGTACTGCTTAACCGCGCCCCCACGCTTCACCGTCTGGGTATCCAGGCGTTTGAGCCGCTGCTGATCGAAGGTAAAGCGATTCAGCTGCACCCGCTGGTATGTGCCGCCTACAACGCCGACTTTGACGGTGACCAGATGGCGGTACACGTGCCGCTGACCCTGGAAGCCCAGCTCGAAGCGCGTGCGCTGATGATGGCCACCAACAACGTGCTTTCGCCCGCTAACGGCGAGCCGATCATCGTGCCGTCCCAGGACGTTGTACTGGGTCTCTATTACATGACCCGCGAAAAGATCAACGCCAAAGGCGAAGGCATGGTGTTCTCTGACCTTAATGAAGTTGAGCGCGCGTTTGGTACCCAGTCAGTATCGCTGCACGCCCGGGTCAAAGTGCGTCTGGACGAAATCGATATCGAAGAAGAGAGCGGCGAGCGTAGCTTCCACCGCCGTATTTACGATACGACGGTAGGCCGTGCACTGCTGTTCCGCATTCTGCCCGAAGGTGTGCCTTTCGAGCTGATCGACCAGCCGATGAAGAAGAAGGCGATCTCTAGCCTGATCAACGAAGTTTATCGTCGTGCCGGCCTCAAGCCGACCGTCATTTTCGCTGACCAGCTGATGTATACCGGTTTCCGTCTCGCGACCTGGTCCGGCGCCTCAATCGGTGTTAACGACTTCGTTATTCCCGAAGCAAAAACTGAAATCGTTGATGCAGCGGAAGCCGAAGTTAAAGAGATCGAAGACCAGTTCTCTTCTGGCCTGGTAACAGCGGGCGAGAAGTACAACAAGGTTATCGATATCTGGTCCAAGGCCAACGACAAAGTCGCCAAGGCGATGATGGTGGGTATCTCTAAAGAGACCGTCATCGATCGTGATGGCAACGAAGTTGAGCAGGACTCGTTCAACAGCGTCTTCATCATGGCCGACTCCGGTGCCCGTGGTAGTGCTGCCCAGATCCGTCAGTTGGCGGGTATGCGTGGTCTGATGGCCAAGCCGGATGGCTCGATCATCGAAACGCCGATCGTCGCCAACTTCCGTGAAGGTCTGAACGTACTGCAGTACTTCATCTCGACCCACGGTGCACGTAAAGGTCTTGCGGATACGGCGTTGAAAACCGCCAACTCCGGTTACCTAACCCGTCGCTTGGTAGACGTAGCGCAAGACCTGGTCATCACCGAAGTCGACTGTGGTACCGAAAATGGCTTGACCCTGCACCCGATCATCGAAGGCGGCGACATTATCGTACCGCTTTCCCAGCGCGTGCTTGGTCGTGTAGTCGCCCAGGATGTGGTTCACCCTGGCAGCGGTGAAGTCTTGATCGCGAAAGGCACCTTGCTCGACGAGAAATGGTGTGCCGAGCTCGACACCATGGGTGTAGACGAGATCATCGTTCGCTCTACGATTACCTGTGAGACCGCACACGGCGTGTGTGCCTCCTGTTACGGCCGTGACTTGGCCCGTGGCCATCAGGTCAACATCGGTGAAGCCGTCGGCGTTATCGCCGCACAGTCCATCGGTGAGCCGGGTACCCAGCTGACCATGCGTACCTTCCACATCGGTGGTGCGGCATCGCGTTCGTCTGCTGTGGATAGCGTACAAGTGAAGCACGGCGGTAAGGTTCGTCTGCACAACATCAAGCATGTAGAGCGTGCCGACGGCAAGCTGGTTGTCGTATCTCGCTCCAGCGCCCTGGCCGTTGCTGACGACCATGGCCGTGAGCGTGAGTACTATAAGCTCCCTTACGGTGCTGAGCTTTCTGTACGCGACGGCGACGTGGTCGACGCTGGTGCGACGGTCGCCAAATGGGATCCGCACACTCACCCGATCGTTGCCGAAGTAGAAGGTAAGGCGCAGTTCATCGATCTCGACGAGGGTGTCACCATGCACCGCAGCGTCGATGAGATGACCGGCCTCTCCTCTATCGAGGTGATCGAGTCTGCAGCACGTCCCATGGCCGGTCGCGACAAGCGCCCGATGGTCATGCTGCAAGACAGCTCGGGCGAGTACGTCTCTGTATCGGGCTCCAACACCCCGGTTCAGTACCTGCTTCCGGGCAACTCGATTATTTCGGTCGACGATGGTGTGACGATCGGGGTGGGTGAAGTGGTTGCCCGTATCCCGGTAGAAGCCTCGGCGAACAAAGACATCACCGGTGGTCTGCCGCGGGTTGCTGACTTGTTTGAAGCGCGTAAGCCGAAAGAGTCCTCGATCCTGGCCGAGATCAGCGGTGTGATCAGCTTCGGTAAAGAGACCAAAGGTAAGCGTCGTCTGACCATTACCCCGGAATCTGGCGATCCGTTTGAAGCGCTGATTCCGAAATGGCGTCAAATTGCCGTCTTCGAAGGCGAAACCGTCGAGAAGGGCGAGGTGATTTCCGATGGGCCGAGCAATCCGCACGATATCCTGCGCTTGCTGGGTGTTGAGGAGCTCGCCAAGTACATCACTGCCGAAGTACAGGACGTTTATCGTCTGCAGGGCGTAGGCATCAACGATAAGCACATCGAAGTCATTGTGCGTCAGATGCTGCGTAAGGTAGAGATTACTGACTCGGGCGATTCTGACTTCATCACGGGCGACCAGGCTGAACTGGTTCGCGTGCTGGAACAGAACGAACGTCTTGAAAAAGAGAAGAAATTCCCGGCCAAGTATCAGCGTATGCTGCTGGGTATCACCAAGGCCAGCCTGGCCACCGAGTCGTTCATTTCCGCGGCCTCCTTCCAGGAGACAACCCGCGTACTGACCGAAGCGGCGGTGACTGGCAAGCGCGATTACCTGCGCGGCCTGAAAGAAAATGTGGTGGTTGGTCGCCTGATACCGGCCGGTACGGGCTTGACTCACCACGCAGAACGTCGTCGCAAGCGCGAAGACGTTGAGCAACTGTTCAATCCTTCGGCTACCGAAGTCGAACAGGAGCTGGGTGCACAGTTGACCGCTCTCGATTCTGACGACGAGCTGTAGATTTGGCGCCTAAAGCAGTAGGTAACATGAGTAAGTAAAACGAATAGCTGACCTGAAAAAGTGTCACCTTGCCGGTAAAACCGCCGGCAAGGCTTGACGCGACCTAGGGTCAGCCTTTAGAATGCGCAGCCTTTAACAGTGGGGTGGGTGCGCCCGCATCCGCTGCCCGCATTTGTTAAAAGGCAAGGCAACCATTGGAGTCAGCTAAACACCATGGCAACGATTAATCAGCTAGTGCGCAAGCCGCGCAAGCGCCCCGTCACAAAAAGTGACGTGCCAGCGCTGCAGGCCTGTCCGCAAAAACGTGGCGTTTGTACGCGCGTTTACACCACCACCCCGAAGAAGCCTAACTCGGCTCTGCGTAAGGTTTGCCGTGTGCGCCTTACCAACGGCTTTGAAGTGTCTTCTTATATCGGTGGTGAAGGTCACAACCTTCAAGAACACTCTGTCGTTTTGATTCGCGGCGGTCGTGTAAAGGATTTGCCAGGTGTGCGTTATCACACCGTTCGTGGCGCCCTTGACACCTCTGGCGTTCAAAATCGTCGTCAGGGTCGTTCTAAATACGGTACTAAGCGTCCTAAGTCCTAAGTTTTAAGTCCTAGGGCTAGGTCAGCTGTGCAGCGTCGCCCCGTCAAAAGGGCATGCTGAGTAACGATTTTCACGAATTTGACGGTCTGATAAGAGTAAGGTCGGGCTGCACTTGTGGTACTTGAATAGCGTACACAGGTTGCATGAGTTCCGGGTTTACCTGAAAGATCCTTAATTGAGGGCTTATCATGCCTAGAAGAAGAGTAGTAGCTAAACGCGAGATTCTGCCGGATCCTAAGTTCGGAAGTGAGCGTCTGGCGAAGTTCATGAACCACCTGATGGTCAGCGGCAAGAAGTCCATAGCTGAGCGTATCGTCTACGGTGCGTTGGACAAGGTTGCCGAGCGTAGTAAAGAAGATCCGCTGGAGATCTTCGACAAAGCGCTGGAAGCCATCCAGCCGATGGTCGAAGTGAAGTCGCGCCGCGTTGGTGGTGCGACCTATCAGGTGCCGGTTGAAGTACGTCCGTCTCGCCGTCAAGCGCTGGCAATGCGCTGGCTGGTGGACGCGGCGCGTCGTCGCGGTGAGAAAACCATGGTTCAGCGTCTGGCGGGTGAAATGCTGGATGCCGCTGAAGGTAAAGGTTCTGCCGTTAAGAAGCGCGAAGACGTGCATCGCATGGCAGAAGCCAACAAGGCCTTCTCGCACTACCGTTTTTAAGGTCGGCGTTTTTAAGGTCAGCGTTTCTAAAATCGGCGTTTCTTTGTACGGCGTTTTTAAGTACGGCTTTCTGGTTTATATATGCACGTTGTTCAGCATGGTGAAATGTTTGCTGAGTCGCGTTGTTGCAATTCAAAAGTTGCAACACTCAGCCGCTACCATGATGCAGTGGTAGCGGTGGCCGCATAAACCTCGCTTGCATACGCCGCTAAATTAACGAGCATCGCCAACAAACGGGAGTTTCACCGTGGCACGCAAGACTCCACTAAATCGCTACCGTAATATCGGTATCGTCGCTCACGTCGACGCGGGTAAAACCACGACGACTGAGCGTGTACTGTTCTACACCGGTCTCTCCCACAAAGTGGGCGAAGTACACGACGGTGCTGCGACCATGGACTGGATGGAGCAGGAGCAGGAGCGTGGTATCACTATCACCTCAGCTGCAACTACCTGTTTCTGGCAGGGCATGAACAAGCAGTTCCCTGAGCACCGTATCAATATTATCGACACCCCGGGGCACGTTGACTTCACCATTGAAGTTGAACGTTCTCTGCGCGTACTCGATGGTGCGGTTGTTGTACTGTGTGGTTCTTCCGGCGTTCAGCCGCAGACCGAAACAGTATGGCGCCAAGCCAACAAGTATGAAGTTCCGCGCATGGTTTTCGTCAATAAGATGGACCGTACCGGCGCTGACTTCTTCATGGTTGTCGAGCAGTTGAAAGAGCGTTTGGGTGCCAAAGCTGTGCCAATCCAGATTAACTGGGGCACGGAAGAGGACTTTAAAGGCGTTATTGATCTGATTCAGATGAAGGCTATCCTGTGGGACGAGGAAAGCCTGGGTATGAATTATGACCTCGCGGACATTCCTGCTGAGCTACAAGAAACAGCAGAAAAGTACCGCGAAGAGATGGTCGAAGCTGCTGCCGAAGGCTCTGACGAGCTGATGGAAAAGTACCTTGAAGGCGGTGAGCTATCGGTTGAAGAGATCAAGGCCGGTCTGCGTGCGCGCACCCTGGCTAACGATATCGTTCTGGTTACCTGTGGTTCTGCCTTTAAGAACAAAGGCGTTCAAGCAGTGCTGGATGGCGTTATCGAATACATGCCTTCGCCGACGGAAGTTAAGGCGATCGAAGGTGAGCTCGACGATAAAGACGGCACCGTTGATACCCGTGAAGCTGATGACAGTGCGCCGTTTGCGGCCCTGGCGTTTAAGATCGCCACTGACCCCTTCGTTGGTACGCTGACCTTTATTCGCGTCTACTCGGGTGTTCTTAAATCTGGTGACGGTGTCTATAACTCCGTTAAGCAGAAGAAAGAGCGCGTTGGCCGTATCGTTCAGATGCACGCCAATTCCCGTGAAGAGATCAAAGAAGTTCTGGCGGGCGACATCGCTGCTTGTATCGGTCTGAAAGACGTCACCACGGGTGATACCCTGTGCGACATCGATAACAAGATCGTTCTCGAGCGCATGGAGTTCCCGGATCCGGTTATCTCGGTTGCTGTAGAGCCTAAATCTAAGGCAGACCAAGAGAAGATGGGTGTTGCGTTGGGCAAGCTTGCTCAAGAAGACCCTTCCTTCCAGGTCAAAACCGACGAAGAAACCGGCCAGACGATTATTTCTGGCATGGGTGAGCTTCACCTGGATATCCTCGTTGACCGTATGCGTCGCGAGTTTAAGGTTGAAGCCAATATCGGTAAGCCTCAGGTTGCCTATCGCGAAACGATTCGCGGCAGCATTGAGCAAGAAGGCAAGTTCGTACGTCAGTCCGGTGGTCGTGGTCAGTATGGTCACGTATGGCTGCGTATCGAGCCGCTGACAGCAGAAGAGAAGGGTGAAGGCGAAGACGAACTGTTCTTCAAGTTCAACTCTGAGATCGTGGGTGGTGCGGTTCCCAAGGAATACGTTCCCGCGGTTGAGAAGGGTGCTTTTGAGCAGCTCAAAAACGGCGTCATCGCGGGTTACCCGATGATCGACGTTAAAGTAACGCTGTTTGATGGCTCCTTCCACGACGTAGACTCCAACGAGACTGCGTTTAAGATTGCTTCTTCTATGGCAGTAAAAGAAGGTGCCAGGAAGGCCAAGGCCGTGCTGCTGGAGCCGGTGATGAAGGTCGAAATCGTGACCCCCGAAGAATTTATGGGTGACGTCATGGGTGACCTGAGCCGTCGTCGCGGCCTGGTGCAGGGTATGGATGACTCCTCTTCTGGTAAAGTCATTCGTGCGACGGTGCCACTGGGCGAGATGTTCGGTTATGCAACCGATCTGCGCTCACAAACCCAGGGCCGTGCGAGCTACTCTATGGAGTTCTCGAAGTACGACGAGGCGCCCTCCAGCGTCGTTGAAGCCGTCATCAATCAAAACGGTTAACCGTTAGCTAACGTAAAGAGGTTATAGCAGTGGCTAAGGAAAAATTTGAACGTTCCAAACCGCACGTCAACGTCGGCACCATTGGTCACGTCGACCACGGTAAAACGACTCTGACGGCGGCCCTGACCCGCGTGTCTGCTGAGGTTTTCGGCGGCGACTGGCGTGAGTTTGATACCATCGATAACGCTCCTGAAGAGCGTGAGCGCGGTATCACAATCGCTACTTCCCACGTGGAATACCAGTCTGAAGATCGCCACTACGCGCACGTTGACTGCCCGGGACACGCTGACTACGTCAAGAACATGATCACCGGTGCTGCGCAGATGGACGGCGCTATCCTGGTATGTTCTGCCGCAGACGGCCCGATGCCGCAAACTCGCGAGCACATCCTGCTGTCTCGTCAGGTTGGCGTACCGTTCATCGTTGTGTTCCTGAACAAAGCGGACATGGTCGATGATGAAGAGCTGCTCGAGCTGGTAGAAATGGAAGTTCGCGAACTTCTAGACCAGTACGACTTCCCGGGTGACGACACGCCGATCATCACTGGCTCTGCGCTGATGGCGCTGAACGGTGAAGATGACAAGGGCATGGGTACGACTGCCGTCGCTAATTTGATCAAAGCTCTGGATGCTTACATCCCTGAGCCGGAGCGTGCCATCGACCAGCCGTTCCTGATGCCGATCGAAGACGTGTTCTCTATCTCTGGCCGCGGTACTGTTGTTACCGGTCGTGTAGAGCGCGGTATCGTCAAAGCGGGCGAAGAAGTGGAAATCGTGGGTATCCGCGATACCACCAAAACGATCGTTACCGGTGTTGAAATGTTCCGTAAACTGCTCGACGAAGGTCGTGCTGGTGAGAACGTTGGCGCCCTGCTGCGTGGTACTAAGCGTGATGACGTCGAGCGTGGCCAAGTACTGGCCAAGCCGGGCACCATCAACCCGCACACTACCTTCGAAGCAGAAGTTTACGTACTGTCCAAAGAAGAGGGTGGTCGTCACACGCCTTTCTTCAAGGGCTACCGTCCGCAGTTCTACTTCCGTACCACCGACGTAACTGGTACCTGTGAACTGCCGGAAGGCGTTGAAATGGTCATGCCGGGTGACAACGTTCAGATGGTTGTTACCTTGATCGCCCCGATCGCAATGGACGAAGGCTTGCGCTTCGCTATTCGTGAAGGCGGCCGTACTGTCGGTGCTGGCGTTGTGGCCAAAATCGTCAAGTAAGCAGCATGCTTGAATGATGAAGGGGGCTCTGATGAGCCCCCTTTTCTGCGCACCAACAGCAAATGTTTGACATGGGCTTTTGGCGTGCCTATAATGCGCATCCTTTGAATGCGTGGGTAGACGGCTCGCGCCGTCGACATCCATTGGAGTTTAGGGCAAATGCAGAACCAAAAGATTCGCATTCGGTTGAAAGCTTTCGACCATCGCCTGATCGACCAGTCTACAGCGGAGATTGTTGAAACCGCTAAACGTACTGGTGCTCAGGTTCGTGGTCCGATTCCGCTGCCGACCAACCGCGAGCGTTACACCATTCTGATCTCACCGCACGTCAACAAAGATGCGCGTGACCAGTATGAGATTCGTACGCACAAGCGTGTGCTCGACATTGTTGAGCCGACTGAAAAAACTGTTGATGCTTTGATGAAGCTTGATCTCGCCGCAGGCGTTGACGTGCAAATCAAACTCAACTAATTACACTAGTCACTTGCGGCCCAGCGCTCATCGTTCTTTGTAAAGAGCTAGCATGAGCAGCAGCCGCCGCGCCGTGAGGCGCCATACAATGTGCTAGTGGAATGCTCTGGAAAGGGCAGCCATAGCGGGTGATAGCCCCGTACACTATAGGAGACTGAGTATGACTATCGGTTTAGTCGGTAAAAAGGCCGGGATGACCCGTGTCTTTACCGAAGACGGCGCGTCTGTGCCCGTAACCGTTATTGAAGTTGATCCTAATCGTGTTACACGCGTTAAATCTGTCGAGTCTGACGGTTACGCAGCGATTCAGGTCACATCTGGCTCTCGTAAAGCTAAGCACCTCACCAAAGCGCAAGCGGGTCAGTTTGCCAAGGCGGGTGTTGAAGCTGGTCGTGCACTGATGGAATTTCGTCTTGCAGAAGGCGAAGAGATTCCTGAAGTAGGCGGCGAACTCACCGTATCCCTCTTCGAAGCTGGTCAAATGGTTGACGTGACTGGCACCTCTAAGGGTAAAGGCTTCCAGGGTGCTGTTAAACGCTGGAATTTCCGTACCCAAGATATGACTCACGGTAACTCTCTGTCGCATCGCGCGCCGGGTTCTATCGGCATGTGTCAGACTCCGGGTCGCGTTTTCAAAGGCAAAAAGATGGCCGGTCAAATGGGTAACGCCCGTTGCACCGTGCAGAGCCTTGAGATCGTCCGTGTCGACGCCGAGCGTAACCTGCTGCTGATTAAAGGCGCCGTACCGGGTGCTCCCGGTAGTGACGTTATCGTTCGCAGCGCCGTGAAAGCAGGCTGAAGGGGATAATTACCAATGAATCTGAATCTTGCTGCAGGCGCGGGTACCGTTGAAGTAGCCGACGCCACTTTTGGCAAAGAATTCAACGAAGCGCTCGTTCACCAGGTTGTCACTGCCTATTTGGCGGCTGGTCGTCAGGGAACCCGCGCACAAAAGAGTCGTTCCGACGTTCGTGGCGGTGGTAAAAAGCCGTGGCGTCAGAAAGGCACCGGTCGTGCACGTGCCGGTACCATCCGCTCTCCGCTATGGCGTAGTGGTGGCGTAACCTTCGCGGCGCGTCCGCAAGACTACACCCAGAAGGTTAACCGCAAGATGTACCGTGCAGCGATGCGCTCCATCTTGTCAGAGCTGGTACGTCAAGAGCGTTTAGTCGCGATTGAAGAGTTCGTCGTCGATGCGCCTAAGACCAAGCAGGTAGCTGCCAAGCTAAAAGAGCTCAACCTTGAAAAAGTGTTGATCGTCACTGAAGAAGTTGACGAAAAGCTCTATTTGGCCGCACGCAACCTTCCCCACGTTGACGTGGTGGATGTCGCGGCAGCTGACCCGGTAAGCCTGGTAGCCTTTGATAAGGTGCTGATTACCGTCTCCGCCCTGCGTAAATTCGAGGAGAAGCTGGCATGAACCAGGAACGCGTATTTAAGGTTCTGCTTGGGCCGCACGTGACCGAAAAGGCCGCAATGGCAGCCGAGCGCAACCAGTACGTTTTCAAGGTGGCATCTGATGCTACCAAGCCCGAGATCAAAAAGGCCGTTGAAGCACTTTTCGGCAAAAAGGTCGGTAGTGTTCAGGTACTGAACATGAAGGGTAAAACAAAACGTACTGCGAACGGCGTTGGCCTGCGTAAGGGTTATCGCAAAGCGTATGTGACCCTGGCTGCGGGTGAAACGCTCGAAGACTTCTCTGGCGCCGAATAAGGGCAGGAGTACGGATAATGGCAATCGTCAAGACCAAACCCACTTCCGCCGGTCGTCGCCACGTCGTCAAGATCGTTGGCGAGGAACTGTTTAAAGGCCGTGCCTATGCACCGCTTTTAGAAAAACAGTCCAAGTCCGGCGGCCGTAACAACTACGGTCGTATCACCACCCGCCACGTGGGCGGTGGTCATCGTCACCACTATCGGTTGATCGATTTCAAACGCACCAAGGATGGCATTCCTGCCACCGTTGAGCGTCTTGAGCACGATCCTAACCGCAGTGCGCACATTGCGCTGCTGAAGTATGCCGATGGTGAGCGTCGTTACATCATTGCACCGAAAGGTGTCAGCGCGGGTGACGTGCTGGAATCTGGTGTTAACGCGTCAATCAAGAAAGGCAATGCCTTGCCGCTGCGCAACGTCCCGTTGGGTTCTACGGTGCACTGCATCGAACTCAAGCCGGGTAAAGGCGCGCAGATTGCTCGCAGTGCCGGTACAAGCGCCCAGCTGGTTGCTCGTGAAGGTAACTATGCCACCCTGCGTCTTCGCTCTGGCGAAATGCGTAAAGTGTTGGCCGAGTGCCGCGCGACCTTGGGTGAAGTGAGCAACTCAGAGCACAGCCTGCGTCAACTTGGCAAGGCCGGTGCGAAGCGCTGGAGAGGTGTGCGTCCGACTGTTCGCGGTGTCGCGATGAACCCAGTCGATCACCCGCACGGTGGTGGCGAAGGCCGCACCAGTGGTGGTCGTCACCCGGTATCCCCATGGGGTGTGCCGACTAAGGGTCACAAGACGCGTAAGAACAAGCGCACCGACAAGCTGATCATTCGTCGTCGTAATAAGACGCGTTGATCTACATTGCCAAGACATTAAGAGGTAACGGCTGTGCCACGTTCACTAAAGAAAGGTCCCTTCATTGACCTTCATCTTTTGAAGAAGGTAGAGGTTGCAGTGGAGAAGAACGATCGCAAACCGATCAAGACTTGGTCGCGTCGTTCTATGATCCTGCCCAATATGGTAGGCCTCACTATCGCGGTCCATAACGGTCGCCAACACGTCCCGGTGCACGTCTCCGAGGAAATGGTTGGCCACAAATTGGGCGAATTCGCTGCTACTCGCACTTATCGCGGGCATGCGGCGGATAAAAAAGCCAAACGGTAAGCCAGAGAGGATTGAGAGATGGAAGTCACAGCTAAGCTGCTTGGCGCTCGTTTATCCGCCCAGAAGGCCCGTTTGGTGGCTGACCAGGTGCGCGGTAAACCTGTCGCCGAGGCACTCGACCTGCTGACCTTCTCACCGAAGAAGGCTGCCAAGCTGGTTAAGAAGGTGCTGCAATCCGCGATTGCAAACGCGGAAGAAAATAACGGCATGGATATTGACGAGCTGCGTGTCTCGACCATCTGCGTCGATGAGGGCATGACGCTCAAGCGTATCAAGCCGCGTGCCAAGGGGCGTGCGGATCGTATCTTGAAGCGCACGTGCCACATCACCGTCAAGGTAGCCGAGAAGTAGGAGTCGACCGATGGGTCAGAAAGTCAATCCAACAGGCATTCGACTGGGCATCGTCAAAGACCATGCTTCTGTCTGGTATGCTGAGCGCGGCGCTTACGCCGATAAGCTCAATAACGATCTCGAAGTGCGTAGCTTCCTGGAAGAGCGTCTTAAAAGCGCCTCTGTTAGCCGCATCCACATCGAGCGTCCGGCGAACAATGCCCGCATCACCATTCACACTGCCCGTCCGGGTATCGTGATTGGTAAGAAAGGTGAAGATGTCGACCGTCTGCGTCGCGATCTCACTCAGATGATGGGCGTTCCCGTGCATGTGAACATCGAAGAAGTTCGCAAGCCGGAGCTGGATGCCAAGCTAGTCGCTGCTAACGTAGCGGGTCAGCTTGAGCGTCGCGTCATGTTCCGTCGTGCTATGAAGCGCGCGGTACAGAACGCAATGCGTCTTGGCGCTGGTGGCATCAAGATTCAGCTGTCAGGTCGTCTTGGTGGCGCTGAAATCGCACGTACCGAATGGTACCGCGAAGGTCGCGTTCCGCTGCACACGTTGCGTGCGGATATCGACTACGCCACTTACGAAGCTCACACCACCTATGGCGTTATCGGCGTCAAAGTGTGGATCTTCAAGGGTGAAATCCTCGGCGGTATCGAGGAAGTACGTGCCAAGGCTAAACAACAGCCTGCCGGCAACGCGCCCAAGAAGAAAGGTTCCAGGTAAGGGGAGAGCGAGTCGATGTTACAGCCCAAGCGTATGAAATTCCGCAAGATGATGAAAGGCCGCAACCGTGGCCTGGCGCATCGCGGAAGCAAGATCAGCTTCGGGGAATACGGCCTTAAAGCTACTGGTCGCGGCCGCATCACTGCGCGTCAGATCGAAGCAGGCCGTCGTGCGATCACACGTCACGTAAAGCGTGGCGGTAAAATCTGGATCCGCGTCTTCCCTGATAAGCCGATCTCCAAGAAGCCGCTCGAAGTTCGTATGGGTAAAGGTAAAGGTTCTGTTGAGTACTGGGTTGCCCAGATCCAACCGGGTCGGGTCCTGTATGAAATTGAAGGCGTGTCGGAAGAGCTCGCTCGTGAAGCGTTTGAGCTTGCCGCACAGAAAATGCCCTTATCCACCACCTTTGCGAAACGGACGGTGATGTGATGAAAGCCCAGGAAATTCGTGAAAAGTCCGCAGGAGAGCTCCAGGAGCAACTCCTCGAACTCCTCCGCGAGCAGTTTAACCTGCGCATGCAGAAGGCCACTGGCCAACTGAGCCAGACTCATCTGCTCAAGCAGGTCCGCCGGGATATCGCCCGCGTTAAGACTTTGCTCAACGAGAAGGCAGGTGATTGAGATGGCCGAAGAAAACACAAAGCGTACGCTCACCGGTAAAGTGGTGAGCGATAAGATGGACAAGTCCATCGTCGTCATGATCGAGCGGCGCGAGCGTCACCCGATCTACGGAAAATACGTTAAGCGCTCCACCAAGCTGCACGCCCATGATGAGGCGAACCAGGCTAAGGCAGGCGATACGGTTTCCATTCAGGAGTGCCGTCCGCTTTCCAAGAAGAAAGCCTGGACGCTGGTCGAGGTGGTTGAACACGCCAAGGGTTAATCCCAAGGCCTGTCAATCAGTGCAGTCAGATTAGGTTTGGAGAAAACCGATGATTCAGACTCAGACAATGCTGGATGTCGCCGACAACAGCGGAGCGCGCCGGGTGCAGTGCATCAAGGTGTTAGGCGGTTCACATCGTCGTTACGCTCGCGTTGGTGATATCATCAAGGTCACGGTTAAGGAAGCGATTCCGCGTGGCAAGGTCAAAAAAGGCCAGGTGCTAAAAGCGGTCGTGGTCCGGACCCGTAGTGGCGTCCGTCGTCCCGACGGTTCGCTCATCCGTTTCGATGGAAATGCGGCAGTTTTGTTGAATAACACCAACGAACAGCCCATCGGTACCCGTATTTTTGGGCCGGTGACTCGTGAACTTCGTAATGAAAAGTTCATGAAGATCATTTCCTTAGCGCCTGAAGTGCTGTAAGGAGCGAGGCGGATATGCAAAAGATCAAACGTGACGATGAAGTCATCGTCATCGCCGGGAAGGATAAAGGCAAGCGTGGCACCGTTAAGCGGGTATTAGAAAACCGCTTTTTGGTGTCCGGTGTGAACATGATTAAACGTCACACCAAGCCAAATCCCATGGCGGGTAATCAGGGCGGTATCGTCGAGCGTGAGGCTCCGATTCACGCGTCCAACGTAGCCATCTTCAATTCGGAGACCGGTAAGGCGGATCGCGTCGGCTTCCAAGTGAAGGAAGACGGTACCAAGGTACGTATCTACAAGTCGACGCAGACGCAGATCGACGCCTAACGCGAGTCGGGTAGCACAATGGCGAACTTGAAAGAACGTTATCAAAACGAGGTAGCAGCTCAACTCAAAGAAGAGTTCAGCTATGCCAACGTTATGCAGGTACCCCGGATCACGAAAGTGACTCTGAACATGGGTATCGGCGAAGCAGTCAACGATAAAAAGTTGATTGACAATGCCATCGGCGATCTAGAGAAACTCTCTGGTCAAAAACCGTTGGTGACCAAGGCACGTAAGTCCATCGCGGGCTTCAAGGTGCGCGAAGGTTGGCCAATCGGCATCAAGGTAACTCTGCGCGCTGAGCGTATGTGGGACTTCTTGGACCGTTTGGTTTACATCGCGATTCCCCGCGTGCGTGACTTCCGTGGTCTCAACCCGAAGTCTTTCGACGGTCGTGGTAACTACTCCATGGGTGTGCGTGAGCAGATCATCTTCCCGGAGATCGAGTATGATAAAATCGATCGCATCCGGGGGTTGGACGTCACTATCACTACGACCGCCAAAACCGACGAGGAAGGTCGTGCGCTACTAACCGCACTGAACTTCCCGTTCAAGAAATAGGGGCGAGATCATGGCTAAGAAAAGTATGGTAGAGCGTGAGCTTAAGCGTACTCAGCTGGTCGCGAAGTATGCGACCAAGCGCGCTGAACTCAAGAAGATCATCTCAGACGTGAACACGTCTGAGGAAGACCGCTTCGAGGCGACGCTGAAGCTGCAGCAACTGCCGCGCGACTCAAGCCCGGTGCGTCAGCGTAACCGCTGCCGTATCACCGGTCGTCCGCACGGTTTTTACAACAAGTTCGGCCTTGGCCGTAACAAGCTGCGTGAAGCCGCCATGCGTGGCGACGTTCCTGGGTTGAAAAAATCCAGTTGGTAACGCCACGTAGAATTATCAGGAGCGCACATTAAATGAGCATGCAAGACACTCTGGCGGATATGTTTACACGTATCCGCAATGCGCAGATGGCCACCAAGGAGACGGCTACCATGCCGTCCTCCAAGTTGAAAGTGCAAGTGGCCCGAGTGCTAAAGGAAGAAGGCTACATTGCCGACTTTGCGGTAGCGGAGGGCGCTAAGCCCGAGCTAACCGTAACTCTCAAGTACTTTGAGGGTAAGCCGGTCATTGAGCACATTCAGCGGGTTTCCAAGCCGTCCCTGCGCCGCTACATGGGCAAGGATAACTTGCCTAAGGTTGCCGATGGCCTGGGTATCGCGATTGTCACCACATCCAATGGTGTCATGACCGATCGTGCCGCGCGCCAAGCGGGTGTCGGTGGCGAAGTCATCTGCACCGTATTCTAGGAGGCTGGAATGTCCCGCATAGCGAAATATCCGGTTAAAGTGCCTGCCGGCGTTGAGATTAAAATCAATGCTGACCAGCTGACCGCCAAAGGCGGCCAGGGCACGCTATCTATGACCATCCACTCTGATGTAGTGGTCGGTCAAGAAGATGGCCAGCTGACCTTCGCCCCGAGTGAGTCTGCCAAGAGCTGGGCCATGGCCGGTACTACCCGCGCCTTAGTTCAGAACCTGGTAACGGGCGTATCCGAGGGTTTCACAAGAACTCTCGAAATTGTTGGCGTCGGTTATCGTGCCCAAGCTAAGGGCCAGACGCTCAATCTTTCACTGGGCTTCTCGCACCCGGTCGACTATGAACTGCCTAAAGGTGTCTCAGCGGAAACGCCGAAGAACACCGTTATCGTGCTGAAAAGCGCGGATAAGCAGATGCTCGGCCAGTGCGCCGCGGAAATCCGCGCCTTCCGTCCCCCTGAGCCGTATAAAGGCAAGGGTGTTCGGTACGCCGACGAGCAGGTGCGTCGCAAAGAAGCCAAGAAGAAGTAAGGCAGGGTTATGAACGCGAAGAAAGAATCTCGTCTCCGTCGTGCCCGCCGCGCTCGCGCAAAGATCCGCGAGCTGGGCGTGTATCGCCTGTGCGTCAACCGTACCCCGCGTCACATCTATGCGCAGATTATCTCGCCGGATGGTGGCAAAGTGCTAGCCAGTGCTTCTACGCTGGACAAAGTACTGCGCGAGGGTGCGACCGGCAACTCAGATGCGGCCTCTAAAGTGGGTGCTCTGATTGCTGAACGCGCTAAAGAAGCAGGCATCACCCAGGTGGCCTTCGACCGTGCTGGCTTTAAGTATCACGGCCGCGTCAAGGCGCTGGCCGACGCCGCACGTGAAGGCGGCCTGGAATTCTAAAGGGTTTTACGATGGCGAAGAACGAACAGCAAAGCGGTGATCTGCAAGAGAAGTTAGTGCAGGTCAACCGCGTCGCCAAGGTGGTCAAGGGTGGTCGTATTTTCGGCTTCACCGCACTGACCGTCGTTGGTGATGGTAAAGGTCGTGTCGGTTTCGGTCGTGGCAAGGCGCGTGAAGTGCCTGTCGCAATCCAGAAAGCGATGGATCAAGCTCGTCGCAACATGGTCAAGGTGAACCTTGCTGGCCATACGCTGCAGTACCCGGTCAAAGCCCGTCACGGTGCTTCCAAGGTGTACATGCAGCCGGCTTCCGAAGGTACCGGTATCATCGCCGGTGGCGCCATGCGCTCTGTATTAGAGCTCGCCGGTGTCCACGACGTACTGGCCAAGTGCTACGGTTCCACCAACCCGGTTAACGTGGTACGAGCGACTGTTAAAGGTCTCTCCTCCATGCAAGCACCGGAAGACGTGGCCGCCAAGCGCGGTCTGTCTGTCGAAGCGATCACGGGGTAAGGCACCATGGCAGCAACGATCAAGGTTACCCAGATCCGCAGCACCATCGGCATTATGCCCAAGCACAAGGCTACTATGAAAGGCTTGGGCCTGCGTCGCATCGGTCATACGGTTGAACTGGAAGACACCCCTGCCGTACGCGGCATGATCCACAAGGTGAACTACCTTGTGCGCGTTGAGGGAGAGTAATCCATGAAACTCAATAACCTAAGCCCGGCTCCGGGCTCCAAACACGCTGCAAAGCGCGTTGGTCGTGGCATCGGTTCCGGTCTTGGTAAGACCGGTGGCCGTGGTCACAAAGGTCAGAAGTCACGTAGTGGCGGCAGTGTTAAGCCCGGTTTCGAAGGCGGTCAGATGCCTTTGCAGCGTCGTTTGCCGAAATTCGGCTTTACGTCTGCAAAATCTCTGGTCTCTGAAGAAGTACGCCTGGCTGAGCTTGCTAAAGTTGCCGGTGGCGAAGTCACCCTGGCATCTTTGAAAGAAGCCAACGTGCTAAAGGACTCTACGCTACACGCGAAGATCATCCTTTCTGGCGAACTGAAAACGGCGGTTACCGTTCGCGGAATCAAGGTCACCAAAGGTGCCCGTGAAGCGATCGAAGCCGCTGGCGGCAAGGTAGAGGACTAAATGGCCAAGTCAGGAAAAATGCCGGCGATGGGCAGCGGTCTGAGTGAACTGTGGGCGCGTTTGCGCTTCGTGCTCCTCGCCATCGTGGTGTACCGTATTGGTGCCCACATTCCCGTTCCCGGTATCAATCCTGACCAGCTTGCTGCCTTGTTTAGGGAGCAACAGGGCACCATTCTGGGCATGTTTAACATGTTCTCTGGTGGCGCCCTGGAGCGCATGAGTGTTCTCGCCCTGGGTATAATGCCCTATATATCGGCGTCGATTATCATGCAGCTCATGACTGCGGTCTCCCCTCATCTTGAGCAGCTCAAGAAAGAGGGTGAGGCTGGCCGCCGCAAGATTAGCCAGTACACCCGCTACGGCACGGTGATACTGGCGTTTGTCCAGGCTACCGGCATGTCCGTCGGTCTGGCTAGCCAAGGCATCGCGTACAGTGCTGACTTCAGCTTCTATTTCACCGCCGTGATTACGTTTGTATCGGGCGCGGTGTTTATGATGTGGCTAGGTGAGCAGATTACCGAGAAGGGCATCGGCAACGGTATTTCGCTGCTGATCTTCGCCGGTATTGTCGCTGGACTGCCCAGTGCCGTGGGCCAAGCCTTCGAGCTTGCCCGTAATGAAGGGGCCTGGAATGTTCTGCCGCTGTTAGCGCTGTCAGTGTTAGGTATTGCGACTGTCGCCTTTGTGGTTTTCATTGAGCGCGGCCAACGCCGTCTCAAAGTTAATTATCCTCGGCGACAAGTGGGCAATAAGATGTATGCAGGGCAAAGTAGCTACCTGCCTTTGAAGGTCAACATGGCCGGTGTTATTCCGGCGATTTTTGCCTCCAGTATCCTGCTTTTCCCGGCCTCTATTGGTCAGTGGGTAGGTGCCGGTGAAGGTATGGAGTGGTTGCAGCGTGCATCTCAGGCATTAGGCCCAGGTCAACCGCTTTACATCTTGCTTTTCGCGGCGGCAGTGGTATTCTTCTGCTTCTTTTACACAGCGCTGGTCTTCAACCCCAAGGATGTGGCTGACAATCTTAAAAAGTCAGGCGCTTTCCTGCCGGGCATTCGCCCCGGCGAGCAGACCGCTCGCTATATCGACAAGGTCATGACACGTTTGACCCTGTTCGGTGCCTTGTATATCACTGCGGTTTCCTTGATGCCCCAGTTCTTGATTGTGGCGTGGAACGTGCCGTTTTTCTTCGGCGGTACCTCGTTGTTAATCGTAGTCGTGGTCATCATGGACTTCATGGCCCAGGTGCAGTCGCATCTCATGTCGCATCAGTATGACTCAGTGATGAAGAAGTCCAACCTGAAAGGCTACGGTAGCGGCGGTATCATGCGCTGAGGCGCCGTCCACCCCTATTTAGTTAGAGAGGGCGCGCCGCGAGCCGGTTTTTGGAGAAAGATCGATGAAAGTTCGAGCTTCCGTAAAGAAAATGTGCCGTAACTGCAAGATCATTCGTCGCAATGGCGCTGTCCGCGTCATCTGCAGCGAGCCACGGCACAAACAACGCCAGGGTTAATAGCCTGGGTTGTATTAAGCGGGTGCCAGCATACCCCTTGCCTTAGGGCAAATGATGGGGTATGCTGTTGCGCCTTTTGTAGATGAATAAACGAGCAAGCCGCTCAAATTTCGGAGTAAGCTGATGGCCCGTATTGCAGGCGTCAATATCCCGGACAACAAGCATGCGGCGATCTCGCTGACCTATATCTTCGGGATTGGCCGTACCCGTGCTGAGCACATCTGTGCTGCAGCCGGTATCGCGCCTACTGCCAAGATCCAGGATCTGTCTTCTGAAGAAGTCGACACCCTGCGTTCTGAAGTTGGCAAGTACACCGTAGAAGGCGACCTTCGTCGTGATGTCACGCTTAACATTAAGCGTCTCATGGACTTAGGCTGCTACCGTGGTCTGCGTCATCGTCGTAGTCTTCCGCTGCGTGGTCAGCGGACTAAGACTAACGCGCGCACCCGTAAGGGCCCGCGTAAGCCGATCCGCAAATAACACGCACGTTCTGGCGTAAAGACAGGAATAGACATCAACATGGCTAACCCGCGTAGTAACCGTAAAAAGGTTAAAAAGCAGGTAGTGGATGCGATTGCGCATATCCATGCCTCTTTTAACAACACGATCGTGACGATCACAGACCGCCAGGGCAACGCTCTTTCTTGGGCGACTGCCGGTGGTTCGGGTTTTCGTGGTTCTCGCAAGAGCACCCCGTTCGCTGCTCAAGTGGCAAGCGAACGTGCAGCAACTGCTGCAGCCGAGTATGGTGTGAAAAACGTAGATGTACTGGTTAAAGGCCCAGGTCCCGGTCGTGAATCCGCCGTGCGCGCACTGAATGCCGCCGGCTTCCGCGTGCAAAGCATCGTAGACGCGACGCCCATTCCCCATAATGGCTGCCGTCCGCCTAAGAAACGCCGCGTTTAAGGAGACAGATTCATGGCTCGTTATATTGGACCGAAGTGCAAACTGTCTCGTCGTGAAGGCACCGACCTCTTTTTGAAGAGTGGTGTTACTCCCTTCGAGAAAAAGTGTAAATCCGAGCAGATCCCGGGTGTACACGGCCAGCGTCGTCAGCGTCTTTCAGACTACGGCTTGCAGCTTCGCGAGAAGCAAAAAGTACGTCGCATGTATGGCGTACTCGAAAAACAGTTCCGTAACTACTACAAAGAAGCCGCTCGCCTGAAAGGTGCGACCGGTGAAGTATTGTTGCAGTTGCTCGAATCCCGACTGGATAATGTCGTCTACCGCATGGGCTTCGGCTCGACTCGCTCTGAAGCGCGTCAGCTGGTCAGCCACAAAGCGATTTCCGTGAACGGCCGCACCGTTAACGTTGCTTCCTATCAAGTGAAGCCGGGTGACGTTGTTTCCATTCGCGAAAAGGCGAAAAACCAAGCACGTATTCAAAGCGCGTTGTCCATTGCGGCCAACCGTGGCGATATCGCTTGGATCGAAATCGACGCCAAGAAGATGGAAGGCACTTTCAAGGCTCTGCCTGAACGCGGTGACCTGTCTGCCGACATCAACGAAAACCTGATCGTCGAGCTGTACTCCAAGTAAGCAGTTTTCTGTTTCTTGTCAATCTGGTGCCGGTTTAACGCCCGCGCCAGATCTTACCGAGTACCAAGTATCCGTTTGGCAGCCTGAAAGGTGTTCATATGCAGCGTTCAGTGACAGAGTTTCTCCGTCCTCGCGACATCAAGGTCGAAGAAATCAGCGCACATCACGCCAAAATCGTGCTCGAACCGTTCGAGCGTGGCTTTGGTCACACCCTGGGGAATGCACTACGTCGCATTCTGCTTTCGTCCATGCCCGGCTGTGCCGTGGTAGAGGCTGAAATCGCCGGCGTCGAGCATGAATACAGTGCGCTTGAAGGGGTGCAGGAAGATGTCATTGAAATCCTCCTGAACTTGAAAGATGTTGCGATCAAGATGCACAGCCGCGATGAGGCGGTGCTCACGCTGAACAAGCAGGGCCCAGCCGTCGTCACCGCTGGCGACATTGCGCTTGATCATAGCGTCGAAATCGTCAACCCGGACCACGTCATTGCTCATGTCAATGAAGGTGCCGAGCTGAAAATTCAGCTTAAGGTAGCGCTGGGTCGTGGCTACGAACCGGCTGACGCGCGCGGCTCTGATGAAGAGTCACGTGCCATTGGCCGCCTGCAGCTGGATGCCACCTTCAGCCCTGTCCGCCGTGTTTCCTACTCGGTTGAGGCCGCTCGTGTCGAGCAGCGCACCGACCTCGATAAGCTAATTATCGATCTGGAAACCGACGGTACCCTGGATCCGGAAGAGGCTATCCGTCGCAGTGCGACCATCCTGCAAGAGCAGCTGGCCGCCTTCGTCGACCTGGAAGCTGATAAAGAACAGGAAGTCGAAGAGGAAGAGGATCATGTCGATCCAATTCTATTGCGCCCCGTAGACGATCTTGAGTTGACCGTTCGTAGCGCGAACTGCCTAAAAGCCGAGAATATTTACTACATCGGTGATCTTATCCAGCGCACAGAAGTTGAGCTGTTGAAGACACCGAACCTCGGTAAAAAGTCTTTGAATGAAATCAAAGATGTATTGGCGGCTCGCGGCTTGTCCCTTGGCATGCGGTTGGAAAATTGGCCACCGGCAAGCCTGAAGGACGACAAAGCCTCCGCGTGAGCGTCGACTTGAGTCCCAGTTTGGTAAGGAATTACAACCATGCGTCATCGTAAGAGTGGTCGTCATCTGAATCGCACCAGCTCGCATCGTCAGGCCATGTTCAAGAACATGTCTGTCTCGCTGGTCGAACATGAAGTCATTAAGACAACCCTGCCGAAAGCCAAGGAGCTGCGTCGCGTAATCGAGCCGCTGATCACCTTGTCTAAGCAGGATAGCGTTGCAAACCGTCGTTTGGCGTTTGCCCGCACGCGCTCTAAAGAAGCCGTCGGCAAACTGTTCAACGAATTGGGTCCGCGTTATGCCGAGCGTCCGGGCGGTTACGTCCGTATTCTCAAGTGCGGTTTCCGCACCGGCGACAACGCGCCTATGGCGTTCGTTGAACTAGTTGACCGTCCGGTTGTTGAAGAAGCCGCTGCAGAAGAGTAATCCTCTGCGCCAGGCCTCTTTGGTAGCGAATGAAAACCGACCCTCAGTGGTCGGTTTTTTTTATGGGCGCATTTATCTTCTGTTTTCTACACTTAACGGCGTCTATTCTTCGTACTAATACCCTATACTCGGCCTATTATTAAATTGAGTAAGCGTCGCGTGCCGCTTGGGCAAGCCTTGTGTTGTAGCTTGAGTGTGGCATGGTAGTTAAGCAGCGGCAGGTTGGTTAAACAGCGATTCGAACTAGCGCATTGATAACAAGCAAGGGGCAGGTATGTATGCGAGGATAAAAAGCGCTGCCGGGGGAGCGTCGGCGATAGGGTTTTTGAGTATGCTAATGCTGCTCATACTTGCGATGGTCACTACTGCGCATGCCGACAACCCGCGCTATGCGGGTATTGTCGTTGATCTGGATAATGGCGAAGTGCTTTACGCCGAGAATATTGACGATCAGCGCTATCCTGCGTCGCTTACCAAAATGATGACGCTCTATCTAACCTTTGAAGCGTTAGAAGAGGGTACGCTGCGCTTGGACCAACCCTTGCCGGTTTCCCATTACGCTGCCGCCAAGCCTGCTGTCAAACTGTGGCTGGCGGCGGGCAGCTCAATTCCGGTGGATACCGCTATTCGCGCACTCGCGGTTCGCTCTGCCAATGATGTTGCCGCAGTGGTTGCCGAAGCCCTGGGCGGCAGCGAAGCCCACTTTGCCCAAATGATGACCACCAAGGCACGCGAGCTGGGCATGCATGCCACCACCTTTCGCAATGCCTCTGGCTTGCCGGATGACGGCCAAATCACCACCGCGCGGGATATGCTCACGCTTTCGGTACGCGTGATGCAGGACTTCCCCCAGTACTACCACTACTTCGGCCTGCAAGAGTTTACCTACCGCGGCACCCGGCACACCAGCCACAATCGATTGGTGCGTGACTACCCAGGTGCCGATGGCCTAAAAACGGGGTTCATTCGCGCCTCTGGCTTTAACGTGGCCACTACCGCAGTGCGCGGTGATCGGCGGCTGGTGGGCGTCGTCATGGGTGGTTTTTCATCCCAGTCCCGGGATACCCATATGGCCAATCTGCTGGATCGTAGCTTCTTGCGTGCGTCGCTACGCGACCAGCAAAGCTGGATGGGTGACACCAGCTTCTCGCGGGAATTTATGGCCTTTGCACCCCCTGCTCAGCCGGTGGCACCACAGCAGCCAGCGCCACGCCAACCCCTGCTGGCGGTGGTCGAAACGTCAACATTGTCACCATCGAGTAACTCTACCCCCTCAACGCCGGTTGTCGATCTTGAAGAACAGCTAGCCGATATCGTCACCATTCAGCGCCCCACGCCGGCAAGCGAAGATCCACAGCCCGACCCACTTCAAGCGTTCATTGAGCGTGAACGCAAGATGGCTTCTGTCACTGAAACGGGCGGTGGCTGGGGGGTGCAAGTGGGTGCTTTCAGTCGTGAAGCCCAGGCACGGCAATTGGCGCAGCAGGCGGCTCAGCGGATTGCTCAGACTTTAGGCGGACGCATTGCTGTAGACACGGTAGAGGGCCAAAACCCGGTTTATCGCGCCCGGCTAATGGCATTGGACGAGCAGCGCGCTCGCCAAGCGTGCCGTGAGCTGCACTCCCAAGGTATGGACTGTATGGTCGTTAACGCCAGCTTGTAAGGGGGGGGGGGGCGTCATCMCCCCGCCAATGGCTAATTGGCGGGGTTTTTCTTTTTTGGCACTTTGTATTGACCAGTGAACAGGGAGATCGCGGTGACAACCTCGCTGAAAGGCATACTCTGCATGTGTTTGGGCGTTCTTTTCCTCGCCCTAGGCGACGCTGTTTCCAAGTGGTTAGGTGAAGTGCACTCGCCACTGCAGATTATTTTCTTCCGTGCCTTGGTATCGCTACCGCTGATTGCGCTGCTTGCCCATTTTGCCGGTGGGTTACGCAAGCTGCGTACGAAACGGCCGGGTGTCCATTTGCTGCGCGGATTGATTTATACCGCCACCATGGTCTGTTTCGTATGGGGGCTAACGCTGCTCCCCCTGGCGGAGGCCACGGCGATTGCCTTTGTGGCGCCGCTGTTTGTGACCCTGCTTTCGGTGCCATTGTTGGGTGAGCGCATTGATCCACCGGTGCTGATCGCATCCTTGGTGGGGTTTGCGGGGGTGCTGATCGTGGTGCGGCCCAACGGCGATGCGTTTCAGATGGGCGCGCTGGTATTGGTGGGGGCGGCGCTATTCTATGCGCTGATGATGATTACCGCCCGGCGCTACGGCGCCCGCGAACACCTCTGGGCAATGCTGTTTTACATGACCTGTGTGCCGCTGGTGGTGACCGCGCTAACGCTGCCCTGGGTGTGGCAGACACCCCAGCCGTGGCACTGGGTAGGCTTTTTCGCCTCGGGAGTATTGGGCGTTGCGGCCACCGCTTTCATCACCTTGGCCTTTCGGTTTGCTCCTGCGGCCATCGCCGCCCCGTTTGATTACACCGCCATGCTCTGGGCGGTACTGCTGGGCTGGTGGTTCTGGGGTGAAATGCCGGATCTCTGGGTCTGGGTAGGCAGCGCCTTGATAATGGGCAGCGGGTTAGCGGTGGCGTATCACGACCGTAGGACAACCCTTAAACGTCGTCCTACCGCTTAACTGACGTCACTCTACCGCCACTTTTTGATCTAGGTCACGGAAGCGGTGAGCTTGCCAAAACGGCGGATTTGGGCTGGTTATAATCCTGGCCTTTCATCGCAGTCCGCTGCGAGCCATCGTCCTGATCACGGTGACTGTCTATGCAAGCCCCCGAACGACTGAAGCAAGCTCCCGAACTACTTTCCCCTGCGGGCACCTTCAAGAACATGCGTTACGCCTTTGCCTATGGGGCCGATGCGGTTTACGCGGGGCAGCCGCGCTACTCTCTCCGGGTGCGCAACAACGATTTTAAAATTGATAACTTACATCGTGGTATCGAGTATGCCCATGCCCGAGGCAAGCAGTTTTATGTTGCCTCCAACATTGCCCCTCACAACAGCAAACTGAAAACCTACCTCCAGGATATGGCGCCGGTGATCGAGGCAGGGCCCGATGCACTGATTATGTCGGATCCCGGTTTGATTATGATGGTTCGTGATCGCTGGCCGGATCAACCTATCCACCTCTCGGTGCAATCGAACGTCGTCAACTGGGCTGCCGCCCAATTCTGGCAGCGGCAGGGTATCAGCCGCATCATTTTGTCTAGGGAGCTATCACTGGAAGAGATCGGCGAAATACGCGAACAGTGCCCAGGCTTAGAGATCGAAACCTTTGTTCACGGCGCACTGTGTATCGCCTATTCAGGGCGTTGCCTACTGTCGGGTTATTTCAATCATCGCGACCCTAATCAAGGCACCTGTACCAACGCGTGTCGCTGGAAATACAACACCGTAGCAGCGACCCAGGATGACACGGGCGACTTAATAGCCGCCCAAGGAAGTGGCAGTGCAGCGGTCGGCAGCCCAGACGAGCTTTCGGCGCTGATTGAAGATGTTTCCCGCCCTGGCAAGCTGATGCCTGTGTATGAGGATGAACACGGCACCTACATCATGAACTCCAAGGATCTGCGCGCGGTGCAGCATGTCGCTCGGCTGACGCAAATGGGCGTGGCGTCACTAAAGATTGAAGGGCGCACCAAGTCCCATTATTACGTTGCGCGTACAGCGCAAGTCTATCGCCAAGCCATTGATGACGCAGTCGCTGGGCGCCCCTTCAATAAACGGCTAATGGATGAACTTGAGAACCTGGCGAATAGAGGGTACACCGAGGGCTTCTATCAACGCCATGTGCACGGTGAGTACCAAAGCTATGAGCAGGGGAACTCCATCGGCGTTCACCAGCAGTTCGTCGGTGAAGTGCTGGATTTCGATCCGGCTCGTGGCAGGTTGGAAGTCGAGGTTAAAAATCGCTTTGAAGTGGGGGATGGCATGGAGCTGATGCTGCCAGGTGGTAATCACCGCTTCGTGCTCGAGCATATCGAGAACTTGCGAGGTGAAGCGCAGAGCGCAGCACCTGGTTCTGGGCATCGCGTGCGAATCCCCGTTCCCAAGGTCAGCATTACCCCTGAACAGCTTGAGTTTGCGCTGTTAATGCGTGATCTCAAGCCTTCCAGAGCAGCACAACCTGAATCGTTAGGGGTAGCGATCAGCTAAACGCATAAACGTCCATCGCAAGCACACCGTGCTCTACGCTGTGGTGCAGCTGTTTTGCGTCGCCTCCTGCCCCCATGGCCACCAGCAATGGCTGAAAGTGTTCAGGGGTCGGGTGGTTCTCCTGCGCATAGGGTGCGCGCTCCCAGCTAAGCAGCGCTTCACGATCATTGGCGATAAGGCGCTCGCTTACCCAAGTGGCAAATTCATCTACCCAGGCGGGCACAGGGCTCTCCTGGGGCATGATTTCATACAGGTTATGGGTCAGGCTGCCCGAGCCGATCACCAAAATCCCCTCTTCCCGCAGAGCCGACAGGCGCTCGCCCAGCGTGGCCAGCTCCGCATTGCTCCAGCGCACCGGAAGCGACAGCGAGACAACCGGCACATTGGCGTCAGGAAACATCAGTGAAAGGGGCACCCAGGCGCCGTGATCCAGGCCGCGCTCTACCCGCTCGGCGCCCAGTAACACGGCCAGCCGTTCAGCCAGTTCCGGCTCACCCGGGGCAGGATACTGGCACTCGAAAAGCGCCTGTGGGAAGCCGCCAAAGTCGTGAATGGTTTCTGGTTTGGCGCTGATGCTGACCTTGAGCGCCAGGCTCTCCCAGTGCGCTGAGACTACCACCACCGCCTTGGGCGAAAGCTGCCTGCCCAGTTCGCGTAGAAAGGCATGAGCCGGGGTTTTATTGAGGGCCAGCATGGGCGAGCCATGGGAAATAAACAGACTAGGTAACATGAGTGAGTCTCCTCAGCAGCATGGCCAACGCTGGCGGTAAGCAAGCGCTGGCAATAGGGTTAGGCGATAGTTTTAGGCGATAGTTTTAGGTGTTAGGCGAATCGGTTGCTTAACACCCAGCGGCCGCTGCCCAGGCCCGCTTGCACGATTAACGCCAGCGTCCAGAACACCGGGAATTCCCAACCGCCGCCGGCATTTGAGAACATCCAGCCGTTGCCAAGATGCACCCAAGCAGCGCCGAGCAGTACCGGCACCAGTGCCAGGCTCACCCAGCGGGTGTAAACACCCAGAATCAGGGCGGCTCCACCGCCCACTTCCGCGGCAATGGTCAAGTAGGCCAGAAACCCTGGTAAACCCAGTGATTCAAAATAGCCGACGGTGCCCGGTAGGGTAAATACAAACACCTTGAGCAAACCGTGAGCAAGGGCCATCACACCCAGTGCGACGCGCAGTAGCGAGATGGCCTGGGGTTGTAAAGAGTGCTGTACAGAGGGCTGTAGAGAGGGGGCAGAGTGAGTATGCGTTGTCATCGTAGTAGCTTCCATCGAGTGGTTGATGACGCTACTTTACAGCCGGATCAGATCGAGATAATCAGCGAATTTTGCACATCACTGTTGCGTTATTGGCGATAATCCAATGTTTTGCTCCCAAATCGGCGGATCACCCCATGCCTCGGTGAGCAGGTCGATGAAGCGCTCCACCTTGGCGGGCAGGTAGCGCCGGGCGGGGTAGAGCGCGTGAACATCGAGCCGTACCGCTGGCTCATTAGTTAAGATGGGCACTAAATGCCCGCTGGCGATACTCTCTGTGACCAGAAAGCTGGGCTGCTGAGCGATGCCCAGGCCAGCTTCCGCGGCGTGGGTGAGTACATCGCCGTTATTGCTTTCCAGTGGGCCATTGACCGTCAATGACTGCGTGGCAATCTTCCAGTCAGCGCTCTGTTGGCCGCTGCGGTAGCGTAGGCAGTGGTGCTTGGCAAGGGCTTGAACGCTGTCGGGTTCACCGTGGTTGGCAAGATATTCAGGCGAGGCGCAAAACAGTAGGCGGCACCGCGTCAGTCGGCGCGCCACCAGGCTGGAGTCGGGCAGGCTGCCGATACGGATCGCTACGTCGTAACCCTCTTCCAGCAGGTCGACACGGCGGTCGTTCAAATCCAGGCGCACTTCCAGCGCCGGGTGAGTGTGCATAAATTGCGCGACGAGTGGCGCTAGGTAGCGGGTGCCAAAACTCATCGGCCCATTAACGCGCAGCCGCCCACGCACATCGCTGGTACCTTGGCCCACCTCGGCGGCGGCCTCATCGAGCGCTTGCAGTACCCCTTGGGCGCGTATCAGGTAGCGCTCCCCGGCCTCAGTGAGATGTAGCCGTCGTGTGGTGCGCTGTATCAGTCGCGCGCCCAATGTCTCTTCCAGTGCCATGACCTGGCGGGATACGCGAGTGCGGGAAATATCCAGCGCTTCAGCAGCACGGGTATAGCTACCCAACTCGGCTACCCGCACAAAAGCGACGATATGCTCTAACTGATTCATGACGCCGAATCGGCTTGGAAAATCTGAAAAGCGCGCGCTGCCTGGTAAGGGTCGGGCTGGCCACAAATGGCTGATATCACCGCTAAACCGTTCGCTCCCGCGCGCTGTACGCTAATCGCATGATCCGCTTTCAGCCCACCAATGGCCACGCTGGGCAGTGGGCACGCCTTGACCAGCGCCGCTAAACCGCCAAAGCCGATGGGCTGGGCGTGATCTTGTTTGCTCTCGGTGGCAAACACGGGGCCAATCCCGACATAATCGAGTAGCTCAAACGGAGAGACTTGCAGCTGGGCGATAGTATTGATCGACAGGCCGATAATCGCTTGATCACCTAGCACCCGGCGCGCTTGCTGAACGGCAGCGTCGCTCTGACCGACATGCAGGCCATCTGCCTGGCTTTCTAGTGCCACCTGCAAACGGTCGTTAATGATCAGCGGGACACCGGTGCCCGCCAGAAGCGCTTTTAACCGTTTGGCTTGGGCAATCATCTGTTCGTCGCTGGCATGCTTGTCACGCAACTGCACGATGGTGACGCCGCCTTTTACCGCTGCCTCAACCGTTTGTTCCAAACCATGCTCTCGGCAGAGCGTGGCATCGGTGACCAAGTAGAGCGATAGATCAAGCGGCATGGATTGCCTCCAGTTGGGCATAAGTAGTGAGGTCGTCAGGGGTGAGTTGATACAGCGCATCCAGTAGTGCCACTTGAAAACTACTAGGCCCGTTGGCGTGGCTTCCCGCACGCTCCCCTGTGACCGCAAAGCAGGCCAGCGCGGCTGCCGTTGCACCCAGTGGGGCGTCGCGGTTGGCAGCCACAAATCCCGCCACTAGCGCGCTCAGCCCACAGCCAAGCGTTGTTACGCGGGGCATCAAAGGATGGCCACCGTTAATGCGGTAGTGCTGTGTGCCGTCCGTCACCCAGTCGCTTTCACCGGTCATCGCGACAATACAGCCGTGTTTTTGCGCTAATGCTATTGCAGCGTCCACGGCTTGGTCGGTGGCGGCTGTGGCGTCCACGCCGCGGCCTTGGCTAGCTAAACCGTTAAGGGCAAGAATTTCAGACGCATTGCCACGGATCACGCTGGGTTTAGCGGCCAGCAGCTTCGCGCACAGCGTTTGGCGATAGCGCGTGGCGCCAACGGCGACGGGATCTAATACCCAGGGAATGGCATGCTGATCGGCAGTCGCTGTGGCGGTGAGCATAGCGTCAGCCCAGTGGGCAGAGATCGTACCGATATTAATCGACAGCCCCGCGGAGATAGCCGTGAATTCAGCCACTTCTTCAGGCGCATGCAGCATGGCGGGCGACGCGCCGGTGGCTAACAGCAGGTTGGCAGTGCTGTTCATGGCCACATAGTTGGTCATGCAGTGAACCAGCGGTGTCAATGAGCGCAGCGTCTCAAGGTAATCGCCAAGCGGGCGTAGGGTCATAGCATCCTCCCGGCAGGGAGGTGGTAAGCGTTACCACGACTCCCTACGCCGGTGTTATCCGGTTCAGGTTCAAAGGGTGCTTCTCAGCCCAACCGTAACGGAGGGCGCCCCTGTCGAGGGATTACTATCCTTGCCTGAAGTAGCCCTGTAAAGCCCCGGATGCGGACGATAGCAATCTAACGAAACGAAATACGCGTACCGTAGGTAAGCATTTCATCAGGTGTCATCGCTTTACCCTCGACCCCAATCATCTCGTCACCACACTGGTCGGCGAAGGTTAGCACGCCGTGGGTCAAGCCCAGTTGGCCCAGGGTATCGCGGATTTCGCCCGTGCCCAGAAAAGTACTGACGTGGCCCTTGTTATCGCTCAGCTCAGACACGCCGTTAGCATGGTGAAAACGCACTTTGTAGATTCCATCCATCGACTCGACTTCAACAATCGGCGAAAAACCGTTGTGAAGCGCATTGGAAAGCTGTTTTAGCGTCAGGTGGTCACCCAGCGTCATATCGATCGCACTCATGGAAAACTCCTGTGGACGCCTCAAAGGTGGGGCATCACTCATGTTGCGGGAACTGCTTTTTGTAAAGCTTATGAAGAATAAGTGTAGGGTTTTTGTTTAGTATTGCCAGTGCGCTTATCGGCACCTCGATACGACACTGCCTACGTGCTTGTAAGGGCTGTTATTATGGCCATAAAGCCCCCATGGTAAGCGGTACGTGAAGCTCAATGGATTCAATGATCAACATCAGCGATAGGAGAGCAAAATGAGTTTTCAAGGCGAGCAGCATCCCGGCGTCGTGGCTACGCCGCCCCAAACTCAAGGGTTTCGTTTAAACCACACCATGCTGCGGGTGAAAGACCCTGAGCAGGCATTGGCGTTCTACTCAAAAGTGTTTGGTATGCAGGTGATGCGGCGGCTGGATTTCGAAGAGATGCAGTTCTCGCTCTACTTCCTGGCCAACCTGGAACCCAGCGACAGCGTTCCGGACGATGCGCAAGCGCGTACCGCCTGGACGTTTAGCCAGAAAGGGCTGCTGGAGCTGACCCACAACTGGGGGACTGAAGACCAGGAAGATTTCGCCTATCACGATGGCAATGCCGAACCCCAGGGCTTTGGGCATATCTGCTTCAACGTACCGGATTTGGCAGCGGCCCAGGCGTGGTTCGACGAGCATGACGTCACCTTCGTCAAACGCTCCGATCAGGGCAAGATGAAAGATGTTATCTTCGTTAAAGACCCGGACGGCTACTGGATCGAAGTGATTCAGGCAGACCTGATGGTGGGGAAGAGCGACTCTTGAGGCACGCCAATGGCTGAACTACTGTTCCGGCTGCGCCATGTGACCGACGAAGAGGCCATGGAGGTGCGTGACCTGCTCGCTGCCCATGGCTTTGATACCTATGAAACCCAGGCGGGCTTTTTCCGCCTGGGCGTTGACGCGATTTGGCTGCGCAATCCACATCAGCACGACGCTGCCATCGCGGCGTTAGAGGCCTACCAGGCGGAGCGCCTTGAGCGCGCCCAACGCGAGCACCAGGCGGCGGTTGAGCGGGGTGACGCGGAGACGCTGTGGCGTCGTTTGGCCGCTCACCCGGTGCAGGTCGTGTTAGTACTGCTAGCAGTGGGGCTTATTGCCGCCCTTACGCTGCTGCCGTTCCTGGGTATGTCGCGAAGCTAAGCGGCTGGCAGATGGCCGCGTTTGAGGTACATCATGACGCCATCATCACCGGCGGTAAGTGCCGGAGCAGAACCGCTGGGGTAGCGGCACCAGGTGCCTGCCGTGTAACTCTGTTCGCTATCGCTCAGTGTGCCTTCCAGAATCAAAAACTCCAGCCCGCCCAGCAGCGTGGGGTAGGTAATGGAGGTGCCCGCCGACCAGCGCTCCAGGCTGGTGCGCTCCTGCTTGTAGGTGTGCAGCATTTTATAGGCAATGCGCGGGCGTCGATCAGGCTGCCAGGGCAGCCGATGCGCTGGCACTGCCAACTGTAGCGTGTCGTTGGGGTCAAACTGGTGCAGTTTGACAAATATCAGCGCGCCTTCCTCGCCAATTTGCGGGGTATGGCCGGTGCCAATGGGGTTTCTTAAGTAGCTGCCCGCCGCGTAGCGCCCATGCTCATCGGCGAACACGCCTTCCAATACCAGAATCTCTTCGCCGCCGCCGTGGGTATGCCGCTCAAACTTTGTATTGGGGGCGTAGCGCACAAGGCTGGTAGCGCGAGCAACTTCATCACCAATCCGGTCAAACATCATGCGCTCTACCCCCGCGCTGGGGGAATCGACCCACTGATACTCTTCCGGGGTAACACAGGCAAAGTGGCTAAAATCGGCGTTTAGACGCATGGGAAAGGGCTCTTCGCAGTGAAGGTAAGTGACGGGGGAGGGTGCTAGTCTCCTTATCGACAGCAAAAAATGCAACTTTCGGTTGTTTGATCTTCGTTATATCGCCATAAAAAACACCCCAACCATTGGACGAATATCCAACGATTGGGGTGCAGTTCACGAAGGCGGCATCAGGTTGTCTGGCTGCTTGCTTAGGGCGCTTCAGTCAGCTTGGTAAGAATATGGTGTGCAGCTTCGATGCGCGCCTGATTGGGGTAGTTGCGGTTAGCCAGCAGCACAATGCCGATTTGCTCGCTGGGTACAAAAGCCACGTAGCCGCCAAAGCCGTTGGTAGCGCCGGTTTTGTTATAGAGCGCTTCCTGCCTGGGGGCTAGCGGTGGGGTTAAGCGGTTGGCGGGGTTGGGCTGCAAAATCATCTCAAGCGAGTTGCCTACCAGCAACTGATCGAGCGCCACCGGGTAGGCATAGCTTTCCCACCCCAGTCCTTGGGTCATATTGCCGACCTCAAAGTACCCCGTGCGCGTAGCGGCCAAGGCTTGGCTTAGTGGTTCATTAAGCTCAGCACCACTCATATTGGCTTCCACCAGCGTTAGTACGTCTGCAGCAGTCGATTTCAATCCGTAGGCCTGGGCATCCAGCATGCCTGGGTTCACCCGAATGGGTTCATCCTCTTTAGAGTAACCGTAGGCATAGTTCGCCTGCTGCGCTTCAGGCACCTGAAAGTAGCTATGCTCAAGCCCTAACGGGGTAAACAGCGCTTCCTCCATCGCCATCTCGAAGGGCTGACCAAGGCTTTGTGCGGCGAGATAACCGAACAGGCCCAAGCTCGGGTTGGAGTAGAGCCGATGGCTGCCAGGGGCGGATTCAGGCTGCCACTGGCGGTAGTAGTCGATCATCGTCTCTTCGCTTTGAACCGACTCAGGGAACTGCAGCGGCAGCTCGCCCGCCGTGTAGGTTCCCAGTTCCAGCAGCGTGATCTCATCGAAGGCGCTGCCTTCAAGTTCAGGCAGGTAGCGGCTGGCCGGGTCGGAAAGCGAGAGGGCGCCACTAGTCTGGGCATAGCCAGCGAGTGCAGCCGTGAAAATCTTGCTGACAGAGCCGAGTTCGAACAGCGTCTCATCGGTGACTGGAATCCCCGCTTCTTGATTGGCGAGGCCATAATTAAAGTAGTGCTGTTGGCCGTTGAGGCTAAGCGCGACCGCCATGCCGGGGATACGGTGTTCGGCCATCAAAGGCGCGATAGTATCGTTCACCAGGGCCTCAATGTCGGCGCTTTCAGGCGTGCCGGAGGCCCAAGCAGAGCCGTTGAGTAGAAGCGAACCTGTCATGATAAGGCCGCAGTTTGCTGCTAACATCTTACGCATACCAAAATCCTGTTGTGAATAATGCCGAGAGAGGGCGGAGAGTTATTTCCAGTCGCAAAGCCCGTGACAGTGGTTAACTTACGGCGCGCTGCGGCAATTCACAAACAGCGATATTTTGCATAAGCCATTAGAAAAATTTGGGGGTCAAGGTGGTGCGTCCCTACCTGCCGTTGAAGGCGCTGCGCGCGTTTGAGGCGTCGGCCAGGCATTTAAGCTTTACCCGCGCGGCAGAAGAGCTTCATGTGACCCAAGCGGCGGTAAGCCATCAGGTTAAGCTGCTCGAAACGCTGTTGAAGGTGCCGCTGTTCAAGCGTTTGCCCAGGGGGCTAATGCTTACTCAGGAGGGCGAACTGCTGCTGCCGGTATTGAAGAGTTCATTCGACCAGATAGCCCACACGCTGGAGCGGGTGGGCGAGAGCAGCTATCGGGAGGTATTAAACGTCGGCGTGGTGGGGACTTTTGCCGTCGGCTGGTTGCTGCCGAGGCTGGGAGATTTTCAGCGCCAGTACCCTTACGTCGATTTACGGCTCTCCACCCATAACAACCGAGCGGATATTGCCGGCGAAGGGCTGGATTTTGCGATCCGCTTTGGCACGGGGGCCTGGCACGGTACCGCGGCACAGCCGCTACTACCGGCGTCACTCTCGGTAATGTGCATACCTGATATCGCCGCGCGGCTGAACACCCCAGCCGATGTGCTGGGGGAAACCTGGCTGCGCTCTTATCGCGCCGATGAGTGGACAGAGTGGCTATTGGCGGCAGGGCTACCACGCAGCTTTCCGATGACCAACAGCATTGTGTTTGACTCTTCCATCGCCATGGTGGAAGCAGCCCTACAAGGGGCAGGCGTGGCGCTGGCGCCACCGCTGATGTTTCCCCGCCAACTAAACAGCGGCGCACTGGTACAGCCTTTCGACACCGCTGTCAGTCTGGGCGGTTACTGGCTGACTCGCCTGCAGACACGCCCCGAAACCCACGCCATGGCGTCCTTCCGGGAGTGGCTGCTCACGGCCATTAATGCCTGAGCAGCACTATTGACGTTAACTGCTTAGTGGCTGTGACCATGATCATCGTGGTCGTTATGACCCGGCTGGGCCAACGCGTCGTGCAGCACATGGGCATTGTGGCGCATCATACCCAGATAAGTGCTCGCTTCACCCTCTGCTGCCAGCGCATCGGCGTAGAGCGTGCCCGCAATGGGCAGGCCGGTCTCTTCGGCGAGCTGGGTGATGATCGACTGGTTGGTCATGTTCTCGTGGAACAGCGCCTTCACGTTCTCCTGCTCAATCACATCCACTAGCGCCGCCATGCTGGCGCCACTGGGGTCGGCTTCCGTGGAAAGCCCTACTGGAGAGAGGAAGGTCACCCCGTAGGCGCTTGAGAAGTAGCCAAAGGAGTCGTGGCCGGTAATCACGCTGGTGGAGGCCGGGATCTCGTCAATCAGCGCACGAATCTCGTCGTCTACCTCGGCCATTTCCTGTAAATACTGCTCCGCATTGGCGCGGTAGGCATCGGCGTTATCGGCGTCGGCGGCGATTAAGCCATCGCGGATATTGGCGATATACACCTCGGCTTGATGCATATCCTGCCAAGCGTGAGGGTCTTGATTGCCATGGTCATGCCCCGCGTGCTCATCGGCATGCTCTTCGTGGTCATGGTCGTCGTGCCCATGGTCGTGCTCGTCATGATCATCATGGCCGTGCTCTTCATGTGCAGCGAAAGAGAGCGGTTCAATACCATCGGTCGCGGTGACCATCGGCCCGTTGTAGTCGCTGGCGCTAATCAGGCGCTCCATCCAGCCCTCAAACAGCAGACCGTTGAAAACGACTAAATCGGCATTGGCCAGGGAGCGTGCGTCGCCAGGGCTGGGGGAGTAAACGTGGGCATCGCCATCGGCAGCCACCAGCGGGGTCACCTCGACATGCTCGCCGCCTACGTTTTCCACCATATCCGCCAGGATAGAGAAACTGGTCACCACCTGAACGCGCTCATTAGCCATGGCAGCAGGCAGAGCCAGCATAGCGGAAACACCGACTAACCAGCGCGAAGGCCGAGATGATAAATAGGCAAGCGACATACAACACTCCTTACGATAAACATGAAGACTGATAATTAAGCCCCTTGCTCCACTTCAAGCGGCGTGGTTTTACGCCTCAGCTTGGCTGCCAAGCTGTGGTAGCGACCAAACAGGGCCGAAAAGAGATAACCGAACCCCGCCAGCAGAATAATGCTCGGGCCAGAGGGGATATCCAGATGAAAAGAGAGCAGCAGGCCACCGGTGCTCGCTACCATGGCCAGCACAATAGCGATGCCGATCAAGCCCTCCAGGCGTTTGCTCCAAAAGCGCGCCGAGGTGGCGGGCAGCATCATCAGTCCCACCGCCATTAGCGTACCCAGGGTTTGAAAGCCGGCGGTTAGGTTCAGCACCAGCAGGCCCAGGAAAACGCTGTGTACCCAACCGCTGCGGCGGCTTTGGCCACGTAAAAACAGCGGGTCCAAACACTCCACTACCAGGGCGCGAAACACCACTGCCAGGGTCAGCACAATCAACGTACTGATACCCGCGATTAGCAACAGCGCGGTGGAGTTGATCGCCAGAATCGAGCCGAACAGCACATGGGTAAGGTCAACGCTGCTACCGCCCAGCGAAATCAGCATCACGCCTGCGGCTAGCGAGATAATAAAAAAGCTCGCCATGGCGGCATCTTCGCGTTGGCCGCCCATTTTTGAGACCGCCCCCGCCAGCAGCGCGACCATTAAGCCAAATAGCACCCCGCCAATGCTCATAATCGGCAGCGAAAATCCCGCCAGCAGGAACCCCAGCGCGACACCGGGCAGAATCGCGTGGGCCATGGCATCGCCAATCAGGCTCATACCGCGTAGCACCAAAAACACACCCAGCGGCGGCGCGGCCAACGAAAGCGCCAAACCACCCACCACCGCGCGGCGCATAAAGCCGTAATCGAACGGGCTGACAAACCACGCATTAAGCAGATCCAGCATGGCGTCCTCCCATGGTAAACGGCACTACCTGAGCGGGTGCGTGTTGATGGGTCAGCGCACTGGGCGCGACCCAACGGCCATGGCCGCCGTTTAGCATCAGTACTTCATCGGCCAGGCGGCGCAGGTGATCCATATCGTGCAGCACGACAATGATCGTCGCGCCGTCGTCCGCCATTTGGCGCAGGATACGGATCAAAATATCCACGGTTTCGCTATCCACGTTGGCAAACGGCTCATCAAGCAGCAGTAGCTCGGCTTCCTGCATTAGCGTACGGCCGATCAGTGCACGCTGGCGCTGGCCACCGGAAAGTTCGCCCAGCGGGCGGTGGGCCAAGTGCGAAATACCCAGCCGCGCCATAATCTCGCGGCCTTTACGGTAGTGCCCTGCACAATAGCCGGTTAACGCGCCGTGGCTGGGCCAGCTGCCGGTCATGACTAACTCTTCCACACTCATCGGGAAGGTGAGATCCAGCGCCAACTGCTGTGGCAGCCACGCCCGGCGCTCTTTTGCGACGGTGCAGACCACTTCGCCGCTAATGGGCCGAAGTTCGCCCATAATGGCCTGAATCAGCGTGCTTTTACCGGCGCCGTTAGCGCCAATCAGCGCGGTAATCGCACCCGGCTTAAAGTCGCCCTCGATATGTTCCAGCACCGTGCGGCGCGCCTGGGCCAAATGCAGGTTGTGCAGCTGTAAGCGTGATAAAGAGCGTTGACTCATCCTAACCACCCGCTAGCCCAAACCACCAAACCCCACAGCGCCAATAGCGGCACGGCAACAAACAACAGCCGTTTAACAGCCGATAGCGACATCAAGGAGAAGTGACAAGGGCCCTCCTTGTTATGGCGGTGCGTATGCTCACTCATCAAGCGGCCTCGTATAATTTCAAATAGGTTATAACATAACGTTTGGCAAAGCCAAAAAATTGCTGAGTATTTTACTCGTTCACGCCGCGCTAGCAACGATAAAGCGCTAGCGGAAAACCGTCGCCAGCGCTTTAAGGGAATAACCGTAGGGTGTATCAATAGCGCCAGGTAGCACCTAGCTGCTGCGGCGCTACATGCAGCGCGTATTCACCGGGAATAGTGATCGGCCCCAGCGATAGATTAGCGGGTTGGAAGCGATTAATCGCAGAAGACGCCTGATTCGGCTGTGTCCAAATTTGTAGCTCATTCACCAGCATGCCGGTAGCAAAGTTGATAGCACCATCACTTTTTCTGCCATCGGCGGCAATCACTGCACCCGCCACGCCATTCACCACTAGCGAACTTATCTGGGCACCCCAGCCGCGGCGCTCACGCTCTGCCTGGGCGAGCTGCAAGCCTAGCGCCTGTACGCCGCTTAAATCGCCACTGGCTTTCAAACGCTCATATTCGGCCAGTGCCTCGGGGTGCGGCTGGCGGTCGGTCAGCATACCACCCAAGGCCAGCGCTGATTTCACCACACCCACCCGTGCATCAAAGCGGTCATCCGGATCGCTCGCCTCGCTGGATTGGTAAGCGTTCACCGCCAGACTGGTGGCGTAAATGCCCGTCCAACCCCACTGCCAAATATTAGCGTGGCGTGCGCCGTCCTCAAACACGTCATCGTACTCACTCCACTGTCCCTCGGTTTGAGCCTGGACGTGTAAAGAGACAGGCAGAGTGATCACCAAGGTGGTAATCAGCGCGGCAAAAAGACGAAAAGCATGCATGGTGAAGTGCCTATATAGGGGGAGCAGTCGCGCTAAGCGTAGCACGCAAAACAAATGAGACGTGGGGGCAGGGTGTAGAAGTGTGCGCTGCCGCCCAGCCAGTATGGCTATAGATTTAAGGTATGTGCCCTTGGCACTGCTGCGCCTGAGGCTGACGCCGCGCTACTAGTAGCTTGAACGCTTCATTGTATTTCGCCATGAAAAACACCCCAATCGTTGGATGAATGTCCAGCTTTTGGGGTGCAGTTCACGTTGGGTGGCTTTCGCTGAATTTCGATCAATGCTAGGGCTTTAATCTTCTTGCGGCGGTGTTTCTAGCGCGCGTTTGTCGTCGGGTACCCGGACGATATGGCCGACTTCCAGCTTGTTGTGGCTTTGATGGCGGCTGCCGTCGGTGTCGATGATGGCGGCGACTTCACCGATGCTGACGGCGTCATCTTCTCGGTAGGCTTCTACTTTAACGCGCACCATGGCGCCTTGGTAGCGTGCGGAAATGATGTCGCCCGGGTCGGGTTGGCTGCTTTGATCCGGGTGTTTTTTAAAGTACTGCATAACACTGGCGCTGCCGGGTTCGTCCCATTCGATATGCTGATGCATCGCTGTCTTCCTTGTCTTGTTGAATGACGTGATGAGTGTAGTTTCAGTGTAGTGCCTTCAATGGGGTTATGTATGCTGTTCATCCTCCGCCCTGTTGGTCTCCACCTCTGGGCTGTTTTCTTGTCCCACGTATTGAAAGAGAAAGTTTAGCGCTGCCGGTAGGCTGGCGCGCCATACTTTCCATGTATGGCCACCGGGGTAGAGGTCGAGGCGCACATCGTTGGGCTGGATGCGTTCCATGGCTTGGCGCAGTATGCGGGCGTGAAATTCTGCATCATAAACGTCGCTACGCCCGGCGCTGATATACAGCGGTACGGGGGAAAGGTCGCCCTCATCTTCGGTACCGCGGGGGGTTACGCGCAGGCGATACTCTTCCAAGTAGTTGGTGTAGTTAAGGTTTTGCCACAGCTCGCGATCAAATCGACCCTGGTCATTGATAAATGAGGGGTGGCGCCAGGCGGTGGAGTTACGCGGCGGCAGGGGGGCGTAGCTGGCGGGGCTTAGCGCGGCTACCGCGGCAAACAGTTCAGGCCGTTCCAGGGCAAAGTTGAGTGCGCCGTAACCGCCAGCGGAATAGCCTGCCACGCCACGCAGGTGGCGCTCTTGTCCCACGCGATAGGTTGCTTCCACATGTGGCATTAGGTCGTTAAAAAATGCGCTGCGGGCGGGTTCGTTGTGGCCATCTACCCACCAACTGCGACTGCCGGGCATAATGAAAACGGCCGGAGGAATATGCCCGGCAGCGATTAACCTATCCGCCACCTGCTGCAAGTTGCCGCGAGAAACCCAGTCGCGGTCAGTGTTAAATGAGCCGTGCAGCATATAAACGACCGGATACGCGTCTGTCGCTTGGGCGTCATAATTGTCGGGTAAATAAATACTGTAGGGGTAGTCGTAACCTAGCGTGGGCGAGAAAAACTGATGGTGTTCAACCTCGCTGGCTAGACTATGGCCACTGAACGTTAGCCAGCCAATAAATGCCGTAAGTAGGGAGTGAAATCGGTACGAGAATACTGGTGGCTTAGGGATGAACACGTTTCCTCCGGGAATTAAAACTGTTCAATGGGGTCGGACAGCGCGAAGGCTTTTATTGTTCATCATAGCCATATAAGACAGTCAGTTAGCATAGTCATTCATCATCGCCATGCAAAATGCCAGGGTAGGAGTAGGTCGAGGCGGGAGGCCCAATGCGCAAAATTGAAGAGATCTATTGGTTGCGTGCTTACGGCTGTATAGCCGTTTTTTTGTTTCACTTACTAGATCATGTCAATCAGCGCCTCGATAATGTTGCCACCGATTTGATGCGCATACCGCTGGTGTTGGGTACCCCGATTTTCCTGTTTATTGCGGTCTTTGTGTTTGCCGTTCGCTACGATAAATCCGTGCCGGAAGGATTCCTTGCCCAGCGCGTGAAGTATGTAATGGTGCCCTATTTTGTGTATGGCTTTATTTATTCGACGGCTGAATGGCTAAGCCAACAGCCATCGGATGAACCGGTGGGGTTCGTGGCCAACGCCATTGAGTATTATGTGTACGCGGGCTGGCATGGCTATTTTTTGATTATTGCGATGCAGTTTTATGTGGCCTATTGGCTGTTTACCCGTTGGCAGCTGTGGCGTTTGAACCCGGTGCCGTGGCTGTGGGGCGCTTGTGTGATCAGCATGGCGTATTGGGGGTTGGCTTACTGGTTTGAGGTTGACCTGCCCGGCTATCTGCTGTGGATTGCTCCACTGGGTTGGATCTATGTGTTTTTTCTTGCCCTGGTGCTGGTGCGCTACTACCCGCTACCCCCTGAGAGCGTGATGCTGGCGCGGCCTGCCTGGATGCAGCAAATGGCCCGCCCGGTCTGGTTGGTGCTAATGGTGGCGCTGATTATTGCCGCGACCTTTGCAGGTTGGCTGGCCTTCTCTTCCAAAGAGGTGTGGGTCATTCCTTTCTTCGTGCTGTTCACGCTGTGTGCCATGCGCTACTTGGCCGGGCGTCCTGCGCCTTTGTGGGTGCGCCACATTAATGCGTATTCGTTTGGCATTTACTTGGCTCACCCCATGTTCTTTGTGCTCGCTGATCTGGCTGTCGAGCCGTTGTCGTTGCCCATTGGCGTGTATGCACTGGCGCTTATGGCGGTTGGTGTGGTGGGGTCAGTGGGGCTTAATAAGCTCGCCAATACCACGACACTGGGCGCCATGCTGTTCGGCAAGCGATTAAAGGTAAGCTAGTCAGAGAGTGGCGGTGGATGGTATCTGTGGATAGCGGCAGAAAACGCATTATAGGCGTGGAGTGAAAGCCGTAGCCGGGGGGTTAGGTAGAAAAGGGTTTTCTGGCTCTTTCGTTAGTCTAAGCAGGTTTCCGTTGTAGGTTTTTAAACGCGTAGGGCAGGCGTGTAAACGTTGCAGAAAATCGTCGATCGCGCTGTTATCGTCCAGCTCAGGGTCAAACCCACCCAAGCGTTCTAGCCAGGCTCGCCTCACGGCAATGTAGGGCGGCAAAAGTAAAGCACTGGCCAATAAGCGCCGCAGGATGCGTTCCGACAGCGATGGCCGGGTGAGGCCAATAATCAAGGCGTCAAGGGTGTAAGTGTTGAGCTGTGAATAGAGTGCACACCAAAGCTCCGCAGGCAGTGGTTTTTTCTGTAGCGCAATGATGAGCCACTCTGCTTGGCTGGTAAACGCGGCTTTATTCAAGCGAGCCCCCAGCGGCCTTGATGGTGTAATCAGCGAATGAGCATGGTAGCGCTGTTCAATAGCACTCAGGCGTGCTTGCGCTTGAGTGGCTGTCACCAAAATGGGCAGCAAGTGGTCGGCGACACCGGATTCACGTATGGATTTTAAGTGGCGTGGCAACATTTCACCCGTCACCATGGCATCAACGATAAAGCAGACCGATCCCATTTGCCGACTCCGATTGTAAGCAAATCTATCAAATTGTAATTTATTGTAGTATCTGGTTTATTTGCGTAGCAAGTAAAAAAATTTGCGAGCTAAAAAACAGCGCTAAGTATGACTTGTGCACTTTGATGGGGCGCGCGGCATTATTTTTGTTCTATTTTGGTGCATAAGAGGTTTTTTAGACGGTTCAGAATAGCCTGTTGCGCCGTTATGCGTCATCAAGAGGCATTTGAAGCCATTTTTTAATGTTTATAAAACAGATAGTTGTTGTTTTTTTATGCCATATTGGTGCAGTGTTGGCATGTTCTCTGCATTGTATTTGCAAGCGGCTAGCGGGCCGTAGGCATAAGCCCTGCGGCGTGCTAAAACGATAGCCGGTCTGAAATGCTCGCTGAGCGATTTGTTAACCAATGTCAGGCAAACGTTGAGCGAACAAGAATGACAAACGTGCGGTTTAGCACGTATTTTGTCGAACAACACTTTTATCGGTAGCTTACTGTCGTTAGCTTTAAGCCACGCTCATACCGGAGGACACTATGTCAGCCAAGACTCTCGCGCTAATTGAAGAACACGATGTTAAATGGGTAGACCTGCGTTTCACCGACACTCGCGGTAAAGAACAGCACGTGACCGTGCCTGCGCGCGATGTAGACGAAGAATTCTTCGAGAATGGCCAAATGTTCGATGGCTCTTCTATTGAAGGTTGGAAGGGCATTAACGAATCCGACATGATTCTGCGCCCGGAAGATGGTACGGGCTACCTTGACCCCTTCACCGAAGATGCGACGCTGGTGCTGCGCTGTGACATCATCGAGCCGGCCACTATGCAGGGCTATGATCGTGACCCGCGCTCTATCGCTAAGCGCGCAGAAGCTTACCTGCAGTCTACTGGCCTGGGCGACACCGCGTTCTTCGGTCCTGAGCCTGAATTCTTTATCTTTGACGAAGTGCATTGGAAGTCTGATATCCAGGGCTCCATGTACAAAATCACCTCCGACGAAGGCGCTTGGGCAACCGACAGTGTCGTGGAAGGCGGCAACCTTGGCCACCGTCCGCGCGTTAAAGGCGGCTACTTCCCGGTTCCTCCGGTCGATAGCTTCCACGATATTCGTGGCGCAATGTGTAATACCCTGGAAGCGATTGGTCAGACCGTCGAGGTACACCACCACGAGGTTTCCAACGCAGGTCAGAACGAAATCGGCGTTAAGTTCAACACGCTGGTGAAGAAAGCTGACGAAGTTCAGGAAATGAAGTACGTGATCCACAACGTGGCCCACGCGTATGGCAAAACGGCCACCTTTATGCCGAAGCCGCTGGTCGGTGATAACGGTTCGGGTATGCACGTTCACCAGTCGTTCTGGAAAGATGGCAACAACCAGTTCGCCGGTGACGAGTACGCTGGTCTGTCTGAAATGGCGCTTTTCTACATCGGCGGCATCATCAAGCACGCCCGTGCCCTGAACGCCTTTACTAACGCTTCTACCAACTCGTACAAGCGTCTGGTGCCTGGCTTTGAAGCGCCGGTCATGCTGGCCTACAGTGCCCGCAACCGTTCGGCTTCAATCCGTATTCCTTACACCGCCAGCCCGAAAGGCAAGCGTGTGGAAGCGCGCTTCCCTGATCCGACTGCCAACCCTTACCTGGCGTTCTCTGCCATGTTGATGGCGGGTATCGACGGTATCAAAAACAAGATCCACCCTGGCGATGCCATGGACAAAAACCTGTACGACCTGCCGCCAGAAGAAGGCAAGTCAGTACCGACTGTGGCGCACAGCCTGGATCAAGCACTGGAAGCCCTCGACGCTGACCGTGCGTTCTTGACCGAAGGTGGCGTATTCACCGACGAAATGATCGATGCCTACATTGACCTCAAGATGGAAGAAGTGGAGCGTATTCGTATGACCACTCACCCCATCGAGTTTGATATGTACTATAGCTGTTAAGTACAGCTGCGAATCAGCGTTACTCGCCCTTGGCTGTTACTATCAGCCAGGCGGTGGTAACAATGATTGCCAATAGAACCCCGCTACGGCGGGGTTTTTTTATTGCTGGGAGGCTGAGAAGCGTGCCAGAGGGGCGATGAGCAGTGTGCTGGTAGCTCTCTTGGGCGTGGGGGAGTGGGTGGCACGGCGTTCGGGCAGGCGGTGTATCGGGTGACCGATCAGCACGGCAACGTTACCTTTACCGATAACCCAAGCAGCCCTTTATGCCCTGCGACCACTTTTCCATCGCTCTGCCCCAGCAAGGCGCACAGGTGGAAGAGGGGATGACCGTGGTGGAGGTGGTTATTGCGCCACCGTTGCGCGACGACAATCAGGTACGGCTGTTGGTGAATGGCGAGATTAGCCAGAAAGCGCTGCACAGCGATGTCTTCTGGTTAACGGGCCTGCCGCAAGGGGGCACGAGATCCAGGCAGAATGCTGGAGAGCAGCCAGCGTTTACAGCACCGCACGGCAGCGGTGACGATTACGGTTCCTTAAGAGCGCTTTAATAAACGCGATCAAAAAAACAGCCCTAAGTATTACCTACCAAAACCTGGGCGCACTAAAGTGGTGCATGAGCAGGAGCATTTGGCACGGCAAGTGCGCTAAAACGATTCGCGCTCTTTCGCTGCGATGCCCGCAAGCCGTGCAAATGGACATAAACGTATAGTTGGCGCGCTTTTTGCAGCTCCCTCATTGATCATCCACCTGTAGGTCTGTATCGGCGATGGAAGACGCGATTTTTCAGGACACCACCATGCATCAGCGTTTGCTTGAGCATCTCACCACAGCGGTATTGCTGCTAGACGGCGAACTGCGTGTGCGATGGATGAACCCTGCCGCTGAAGCGTTGTTAGCGGTCAGCCTTAGCCGTGTTCACGGCATCAGCCTGGATACGCTACTTGGCGGGGATGTAAGCATTGACGAAGTATTGGCCAAGGCGCGGGATGCGTTTCACCCCTATACCCAGCGTGAAGCACGCATTACCCCGTTGAATAGCGAACCGCTCACGGTGGACTACACGGTGACGCCCTTATCCGACGATGAGCTGCTACTGGAAGTAGAGCCGCGGGATCGGCTGATGCAGATCTCCCGGGAAGAGGCGCTAACCACACGCCAGGAGACCATCAAGGTGCTCGCCCGCGGGCTCGCCCATGAAGTCAAAAACCCGCTGGGTGGCATTCGCGGGGCAGCACAGCTACTAGAGCGTGATCTAGACGACCCGGCGCTGCGCGAATATACCCATATCATTGTTGAAGAGGTGGATCGGCTGCGCGACCTGGTCGACTCCATGCTCGGCCCTAACCGGATGCTTAAACACGAGCCAGTCAACATCCACAAGGTGCTGGAGCGAGTGCGGGCGCTGCTGATTGCCGAACACCCTAGTGTGACAATCAGCCGTGATTACGACCCCAGTTTGCCCGACCTTTCCGGCGATGAATCGCAAATGATTCAGGCGGTGCTCAATGTGGCGCGCAATGCGGTACAGGCCATGAGCGATGCACAAACGCCGGAGCCCACTTTAATACTACGCACCCGCGCCCGTCGCCAGTTTACGCTTGGCGCCGAACGTCACCGGCTGGTCAGTGAAGTCGCCGTGATCGATAACGGCCCCGGCATTCCCGATACGCTGCAGGAAACACTGTTTTACCCCATGGTGTCGGGACGCGCGGAAGGCAGCGGCCTTGGGCTCTCTATTGCCCAGTCGATTTTGCACCAGCATCAAGGATTGATTGAATGCGATTCACGTCCTGGACACACCGAATTTCGTTTACTGATTCCCATGGTTATTAATTTCACCGGAGAAGCGTCATGACTGAGGCTGCACGTAATGATGTTGCGCGGGTGGTCATTGTCGATGATGACCGCGCTATCCGCTGGGTGTTGGAGCGCGCCTTGGCGCAACCCGACCTTGACGTTGAGTGTATCGAGCGCGCCGACGTTGCCCTGACACGCTTGTTGGAAAACCCACCCGACGTGCTGGTCACCGATATTCGTATGCCGGGTATCGACGGGCTGGATCTAATGTCCCGGGTACGCGAAGCGCATCCTGACCTGCCGGTGATCGTGATGACCGCGCACTCCGACCTGGACAGCGCCGTGGCCTCGTACCAGGGCGGGGCATTTGAATACCTGCCCAAGCCGTTCGATGTTGACGAGGCCCTGGCGCTGGTGCGCCGCGCCGTGGCCCACGCCCGTGAACGCCAGCGTCCGGTGACTGTGCCGGAAGGCTTGAACGCCGAAATTATCGGCGAAGCCCCCGCCATGCAGGAGGTGTTCCGCGCCATTGGTCGCCTCTCTCACTCCCACATCACGGTGTTGATTAATGGGGAGTCGGGTACCGGCAAAGAGCGCGTTGCCCAGGCGCTCCATCAGCACAGCCCTCGTGAGGGCAAGCCGTTTATTGCCCTCAATATGGCGGCGATTCCCCGTGATTTGATTGAGTCTGAGCTGTTTGGTCACGAGAAGGGTGCGTTTACAGGGGCGACCCAGCAGCGCCAGGGGCGGTTTGAGCAAGCCAACGGCGGTACGCTATTTTTAGACGAAATAGGCGATATGCCCGCTGAAACCCAAACGCGGCTACTGCGCGTGCTGGCCGATGGAGAGTTCTATCGCGTTGGCGGGCATACGCCGGTCAAAGTGGATGTGCGCATTATTGCTGCCACCCACCAAAACCTAGAAGTGTTGGTGGATGACGGCCGCTTCCGGGAGGATTTGTTCCACCGCCTGAACGTGATCCGTATTCACCTGCCCAAGCTTGCCGAGCGCCGCGAAGATATCCCTCGTTTAACGCGGCACTTTTTAGCTGAAGCGGCGAAAGAGCTGACGACCGATATCAAGGTGCTGACCAGTGAAGCGGAAGCCCACCTAACGCGCTTGCCGTGGCCCGGTAACGTGCGGCAGTTAGAAAATATCTGCCGTTGGCTCACCGTGATGGCATCAGGGCGTGAAATTCTGGTTGAAGATCTACCGCCGGAGCTGCGTTCACCCAGCGCTTCTGAAAGCAGCGCCCACGGCGATTGGCGCACGGCGTTTCGTGACTGGGCGGATCATGCCCTGGCCGAAGGCCATACCCATCTACTGGAAGAAGCGGTGCCCGATTTTGAGCGGATTCTGATTGAGACAGCGCTAAAACATACTGGCGGGCGCAAAGGTGAAGCCGCCGAGCTGCTGGGCTGGGGGCGCAATACGCTCACGCGTAAACTGAAAACACTGCTACCGGCACTCGCTGACGAGTAAACGTTAGGAGCCTGTCTGGCTTAACACTGATCTACTGCGAATCCCGGTATTTTGGCCAACTTTATTCGATCGATTTCGTTAAATAGCACGCTATTCGCCTCAATCGATCGATAAATTTGGCTCAAAATTCGTGCTTCTCGCGACGATCGGCCAAGCCAGACAGGCTCCTAGTCGCCAGCGAGTATATATACCGCATCGGCTAGGGTGGTGGGGTTGGGCAAAGTGCAGTCGCTACTGGTGAGTGGCTGCTCATCCTGCCACCACTACCCTGGGCTTGGGTAGGCTGCCGAAGTGACGCTGGGCAGCAACAGCGTTGTCTATGGCAGTTATTGTGTCGCTTCAATGCGCCTGATCTCGGCAAGTAACGCTTCTGCTTCTTCAGTAAGCGTGGCATTGGCACGCATATCGCCATTGCGTGAAGCCTCCATAGCGGCTTGTAGTTTGCGCTCATACTCTTGTTGAAGCTTCTTTTTGGGGTCGCGCTTAAACATACCTAACATGAGCAATCTCCTCGCTATCGATGTTTTTTGTACACTATTTGTATAGGATTGAGGTGCTCGTGTCGAATGTTTGCTTTAACTAGCCTTGCTAATCGTAGGGATTAGGCGCGGCGCACTGGCATAAGAAGCGCTCAAAATCACATAAAATAGTTTCCAGGCTCGCGTGCAGGCGGTGATCGTCGTCAACCATCCGCAGCGATAGGCGCTGAAGACGAGCACGTTCGATCACCGATTCAGGGGCAACCACATCATCCCGCCAGCCGTGAATAATATGGGTGTGCTGCGCCTGAATAACCGGTGACGTTTCCGGGTAGTCGGCAAGCCCCAATGCAGGCGCCAGCAGAAAGCATCCCAACACCGGCTGCTGAGCGCTAACCGTCGCGCTTAACCAGCCTCCCAAGCTTGAGCCTGCCAGCACACACTGGGCAGGGTCGTCACCGCGCTCGGCTAATACTCCCAGCAGATGTTGAAGGCGCTGCTGTGGCTCTGCTATGCCTCGGTAGTCCATGACCACGGGCTCACAGTCATCCAGCTTTTGCGCAACACCTTTCATTGCCTGGGTTTTCAGTGCGCCTGGCCCGCTCTCAAGGCCATGGGATAGATAAACAGTCATCATAACGGTTAGCTCGCTGCACGCTGGATAGCTTCGCCACCCTGTTGAAGGTCTTCACCCGCACCGCGAATGGTATTACAGCCACTGACCAGCATCAGGGTCACCACCATCACGAAGCCGAGGGCGATAGTGCGTTTCATAAAAGCCTCCTTCGAAGGCATACCGTTAGTGAAAGGAGTAGAAAGCAAAAATACCCTCTGTCGTGACGATACGCTACGGTTTTCAATACGTTTAAACACAAGGAAGCATAGCAGTGTGCCTCGAAACCGTATGTTTATGTCGCATGTGCCACTTCTATACATGAAAAATAGAGGTGGAGAGTGCTTTGCCATTCACTTTTTATTGTTTTAAGTAGTTGTTTTTTAATGTTTATATTCGTTATTGGCATGGTTTGGCTCATTGCCTGCAGTTACTAAGTAGAATCCAGCAAGAAACCAAGTAAATACTCGCAAATGAATAAAGTAAGTCATTTTTAAATTCAGTCACTTAACGCTAGTCGAGTTAACATTTTTCACCAGTAACTGAGTGAGTGGGCTAACAGCAAAATGGAAGGCAGGAAGCCGAAAAATGAACAGGATGTTTAAGGGACAATTAGCCCACTCACTGGTTGCAGCGTAAGGAGGCGCTGTTCATCAAACCAGGGAGCGGACCGATGCGAATCAACCATCTCATGCAAGTGAGGTGGTTTTTTCGCATGTGTGATTTAAATAATCATTTGATAGATAAGTACTTTCTATAAGGCTCTGGTTTTTGCACAGCTTTTGTACAGAAAAAAGTGTGATTTTGGTCTATCCTTCGATGAAACCAAAATGCAGCGGTTAGAAAACGTCAACGTAACGACCGCGCACGATCAGGGACAAGATTATGGCGATGGCATTGATGTTATGCATGTTTGTTTTGTTCTTAGGGTTTTCAGGCGTGGGCGTGTATATGATGCTTAAGACATCGTTTACGGCCAGTATTGATGAACGCGATGACATGCCGCCCGACGTTTAACTATCTGCCTTGAAAGTAAAACGCCCGCTTATGCGGGCGTTTTTGCGCTGGTGTCTATCACGCGGCTGTCCATCAAAGGGTTGTCCATTGGGGGGGGCAGGACGCGCTTTACCCCATCCAATACAGGCTGGCCAAGGCAAAAGCGTAGCCCATCGCTGCCCCTGCCAGTACATCGCTGACATAGTGCAGCCCTAAGCCTACCCGTGAGACCGCTATTAGAAGCGTTAATGGCAATACCACCGGTAGTAGCCAGGGCGTGTGGGCGGCGACCAAGACGCTAAACATCACCGCGTGCATGGTGTGGCCGCTGGGAAAACTGTAACGGTCGCGGGCAGGTTCACAGCACTCGATGCCTTCACTATAGGTAATGAAGGGTCGTTCACGGCATAAGCGAGTTTTCACCAGTCGATAAACCGCCACGGCAAATAGAGCGATAACGCTGTACTGCAGTACGCGCCAGGCGCCATTGGGTTGAAGCCAGGGCTGGGCGAGAATCAGCAGCACCCAAATAGGCCAATCGCCTAAGCGGCTGGCGGCCTGAAGCGTGATTCGCCAGGGGCGGTAGATCGATAGCCGCGCAATGCGCTGGCAGAACTGCCACTCCAGCAGGTCAAGACGATCGAATACGACAAGCGGACGCGGGCGCATGATGAGCCTCCTGGGCTTGGTGTAAGTAACGCAAAAACTGCTCGGCAATACCTGTCCAACTCTGCTCAAGGGCGCGTAAACGCGCTACTCGGCCTAAACGAGCGTAGTCAGCTGGGTGTTGGCACAACTCAACTGCTGCCTGTTGAAAAGCGGTGCTATTGCCAGCGGGTACGGTGACACCGTTGTGGCCGCTGCTAATGAGCTCAGCGCTGGCTGCATGATCATAGGCCACCACGGCTAAGCCGCTGGCCATGGCTTCCGCCACCACATTGCCCCAGGTTTCTGAAAGCGAGGGGAAAATAAACAGGTCGGCGCTGGCATAGTGGCGAGCAAGCGATCCCTGCCCCACAAAGCCGGTGAAGTGGGCGTCGGGCAGCGCCTTTTCCAACTGTGCCCGTGCGGGGCCATCGCCGACGATCACTTGGGCGATATCGGGCCGCACCTCACGCATGGCTTGAAGGCTTTCATGGAGCAAGGTGAGATTTTTTTCTGCGGCTAGTCGGCCAACGTAAAGGGCCACCGGCTGATGCTCGCTAACTCCCCAGCGTTCGCGTAATGAAGGGTCACGGTGGGCAGGTGAAAAGCGCTCGCCATCCAGCCCGCGTGACAGCACATGAACCCCCCGAATCCCTTGACGCTGCAGTGCTTTAGCCTGCTGATGAGTAGGCACTAACGTTAGGTCACAGCCGTTATGGAAGTAGCGCAGGTAGCGGCGTGTGGTCGAGGCCAGCCAATTGACGCCATAATCTTCACAGTAGTGGTCAAAGTTGGTGTGCCAGCCCGCTACCAGGGGGATATTGAGTTGCCGTGCCGCTTGGCGTGCCGCCCAGCCGAGAGGGCCTTGGGTCGCTACATAGATGATATCGGGGCGATGTTGGCGCCAAAAGCGGCGCAGTGTAACGGGCCTAACCAGCCCTACCTGCACATCGGTGTAGCCAGGTAGGGCAAGGCGCTGCACCTGTAGCTCGCGGTTAATACCGGTTGCATTACCCGCAGATCGTGGCCGAGGGCGGATCACATCCACCGGCACTCCTTGCCGGTTAAGTTCATAGCTTAACCGGCTCAGCGTATGGGCAACGCCATTGATGTCCGGTGACCATGTCTCACTAACGATGCAGAGCCGCATGAGCGATTCATCCCTTTATCACGTTTTCGTACAGTGTGGGTGGGGTGAATGACACTGCCGAGACAAACAGGTGAATAAGTGATGACACGCTTAAATAAATAGGCTAGTAGACAAAGTGCTACAGCCATCTGTTCTAATATCAGTTCAATGTTAAATTTGGATGGCAGTTTTATTTAATAGCGCATAAAAAAATAAGTTCCCAAAAAATAAAACTTTAAGATTAATGAAACATAACTCCTTTAAGGTTCCCTGTGTTGAGGCGTTATTCGTCCTTCATTGTGCCTTCGCAAGCGCAAGCATTAACTACTTCAATGGGAACGATCATGTTTAAAAAAACGACACTGGCCCTAGCCGTTAGCGGTTTATTGGCAGCCTCTGCAGCACAAGCAGCAACCGTTTATGACCAAGACGGTACCGATCTCGAAATCTATGGTCGCATCGCTATGGGTCTTGAAGGCGGTGGTGTTGACAACGGTGTTGATAACGGCGAAGAGTTCCGTAATTTCGGCTCGCGTTTACGGATTACCGCTGGCCACCAGATTTCCTCTGACCTGCGTGCATTCGCCCGTGTAGAGTGGCGTTTTACGGGTGATGAGCGTAATACATCCTCTGGTTTCGATGAGGTACGTAACAGCTACCTAGGCCTGGAAAGCCAGCAGTTCGGTACCTTTATGGCCGGGAACTACAACAGTTTCTACGATAACTACGTGATGACGCCGTTCGATGTTTACGTTGAGCGCGGCTACGAGTTTGCGGGTGGTGGTACCCAGGCACGCGGCGACTCTATTGGCTATAAAACGCCTAAAATGAGTGGTTTTCAGGCGGTTATTTCTGCCAAGCACTTCTCTGAGCGTGGTTTGACTGAAGCCGAGCAGACTTCCGAAGGATCCGTTATCGCCACTCAGGGTGGTGTTGTCTACGAAACAGGCCCAGCTCGTTTAGCGCTTGGCTATGTGGAAGATACGGTACGTGGTGGCGGTAACGGTGAAGTGCGTTATGGCGCTACGGGCGAGTTTGCTGTTACAGATGCTTTCGCTGCTCGTGTAGGTTATGAAACCCGCGGTGATGACGATGTTAACGGTGGTGGTTTCGATAAAATCGGCGTTGGTGCTACGTACGCCATCGATTCCTGGAAGTTCTTCGCCGATTACTACAACATCGACGTAGACGGCGCTAGCGATGAGCGTAACGCTTGGGCGCTAGGGTCAATGTACAAGCTGTCTAGCAATTTCGATATGTTCCTTGAGCTGAACGATCGTAACCTGGATGCTGTTAATGACTTCGAAGAAGATATGTACTACGCATTAGGCGCTCGCTATCACTTCTAATTAATAGAGTGATGTTAGCGGTAGTGTTGCATTAGTTTTTTGCATTAGTTCTTTAGCTTTTAGTTAGCTCGCATGTTTCGATCTTTACCGGTGTGGATAATTCCACACCGGTTTTTAGCGTTTTTATATTTTATGCTTTACTTGCCTGCCTTAAAAGAGGCGCTCTTTTTCTCGGTGAGTTATTCCTCTCAATATAAATTTAGGGAGAGGGGGGTAAGGCAATACTTTTACCATGGAGACGAAATGTCGCTGGTAGGCTATCTTTGCTGCTAAAGTGTCTGAACACTGTTATGAAAGGAGTCATTTAAATGCGTTTTCACCGCTATGGCTTGGCGCTAGGGACAGCGCTATTTGCCACCGTTCCTCCTGCCTTTGCTGATAACTACACCCTGACGCTATTTCACACCAACGATCTACATGGGCGTACCGATCAGTACCCCTATCTAATTACCACGCTGAACGAGGCGCAGGAGCGCTTTGGCGAAGGGTTGCTGCTGGATGCCGGTGATATCTTTACAGGCACGCTCTACTTCACAGAGTTTCAAGGCCAGGATGCCCTCGAATTTATGAATTTAATGGGCTACGACGCCTTTGTGCCCGGCAACCATGAGTTCGATTTGGGTGACCCGGAACAGGGGCACCAAGCGCTAGCGGCGTTTTTCGCAGGCGCCGAGTTTCCTATTTTAGGGGCGAATCTGGACTTCTCCGCAGGCCCGGAGTTTGCTGACATGTTGGGTGATTCAGTCAGCGCTGAGCCGCAGGCGGGGACGCTTTATGACGGCATGATCGTTGAGCATAACGGCGAGCCAATCGGCATCTTTGGGTTAAACACTCAGGACAGTGAGACGATTTCCAGCCCTGGCCACGTCACCATCAGCGATTATCGCCAAGCGGCTGAAGCCATGGTGGCAAGCTTTGAAGAGCAGGGCGTTAACAAGATTATTGCCCTTACCCACTTGGGCTACGACAGTGACCCCAGCGTAGGTAATGACCTGCTGCTGGCAGAGCATGTCGAAGGCATCGACATTATTATTGGTGGCCACAGCCATACTCAAGTGTCGCCCCCCAGGCTGCTGAGCGAGAGCCGCACTGGTGAGAAGCTCCCATCACCGACGGTGATTGGCCAGGCAGGCGAGTATGGCCAGCACCTGGGCGTTATGCAGGTCACCTTCGACGAGAACGGTGTGGTGGTGGATGCCAGCGGTGAACTGCTCGCTGCCGACGATCGCGAAGCGGACGCTGATGCCGCCAAGCGGCTTGAATCCTACACCGCTGAGATTGAGACACTGCGCGATACCCAGGTCGGCGCCAAGGTAATCTCCACGCTACCCAACCCGCGCCATGGGCGTGGCGATGAACGGAGCGTGCGTGCCAATGAAACAGCGCTGGGCAATTTAATCGCCGATGCCCAGTTGCATGCTGCGCAGCAGGTGGCACCCGACACGGTTATGGCGATTCAGAATAGCGGCGGCATCCGTGAAGCGATTGAGAGTGGGGATGTGTCTGTGGGTGATTTGATCGCCGTGCAGCCATTTGGCAATCGCCTGACGCTGCTTGATGTCACCGGCGCCGAGCTGCTGGAAACCTTCGAGATCGCCCTGGCTAATGCACCCGGCGAAGACGGCGGTTTTCTGCAGGTGTCGGCAGGCGTAGAGTTGATATACGACAGCGGTGAGCCGTCGGGCGAGCGGCTGGTTAGCCTAAGCGTTGCCCAGGAAGGCGCAATGCAGGCGATTGACCCCGAGCGTACTTACACCATCGCCACCAATAACTTTACCGCTGCTGGCGGCGACGGTCATACGGTACTTGGCGCTGCCTATGAAGATGGGCGCAACACCATCGTCGGCAATACGGATTGGGAGATGCTGCGCGACTATATGGTGGAACGTAAAGAGGTGTTCTACCAGGTGGAAGGGCGGATTACTGATGTAGCTCAAGAAGGTGTGGTGCCAGAGGATGTGGCCCAGGAAGCGTCGTAGTGAGTTCCGGGCCACGGGTAGCGCTTACTCATCAATGATGCTTTCAAAGCCGCCAAAGATGAGCCGCTTGCCATCAAAGGGCATCGGGTTAACGTCCATCTGCAAGCGCGGGTCTTGCATGACTTTCGGCATGGCCTCATCGCGCACGCTGCGCGATGGCCACTCTATCCAGGAAAAGATGATGCTTTCGTCATCCTTGCGCTTGACCGCCATGGTGAAGGAGGTCACTTCCCCTTCGGGGACATCGTCTCCCCAGCACTCCACGACCCGCAGTGCGCCGTGTTCCTTGAAAACAACGGCCGCGGCACGGGCATGCTCAATAAACTCATCTTTATTAGCGCTGGGCACGGCAGCGACGAAACCATCTACATAAGGGTGTGTAAGCTTGCTCATGGCTGTTCTCCTATTACTGTTTTATTCTGCTTTAGGGGGGAGTTCTCGAACGGGGCGTATCTCAATGCTGCCCAGCCGGGCTGGTGGAATACGGCTAGCCAGCTGCAGTGCTTCATTCAAGTCGTGGGCTTCGAGCATGTAGAAACCGGCCAACTGCTCCTTGGTTTCCGCAAAGGGGCCATCGGAGATTAACGTCTCGCCATCGCGTACGCGCACGGTGGTGGCGGTCTCCGTCGGTTGTAACGGCTGCCCGGCCAGGTAGTGGCCGCTGGCGCTCAGGCGCTCAACCCCAGCAATACACTCCTGGTTGAGGTCGTGCCACTCCTGTTCGCTCATGGCGTTGATAATCTGTTCCTGGTAATAGACCAGCGCAACGTACTTCATGGGGAGTCTCCTTCTGTGGCCAAGGGGCAGTTGTCTGACGGAACGTTTACCATCCAGCCGACGCCAAAACGATCTACCGTCATGCCGAACCCTGGTGACCAGAAGGTCGCTTCGAACGGCATGATCATCTTTCCACCTTCCGCTAGTTGAGCAAAGGTTCGTGCGGCCTGCTCGATATCCTGATACTCCAATTGAACCTCTATCCCTTGCGGTGGTGTATAGCAGTCAGCCGCCATATCGGCACCCATCAAGCGGCGTCCACGCAGGTTCAGTGAGGCATGGATGATGCGGTCATGAAGGTCGGGCGGCGTGTGTTCAGCGGCGGGTGTGTCAGCATAGGTCAACAGGCACTCCAAATGCCCTCCGGTGACATCGGCATAGAACTGCATGGCCTCCCGACAGGTGCCGGGAAAGGCAACGTGCACGTTCATGGCATCCGGTATACGAGCAAGGTTACGGTGCTGCTCAATTCCGGCACCGGGCTCAAAATCCTCCAGCGAGAAGTAGCGCCGTAATTCAAGGGTCACGTTGCCATCGGCATCCTGGGTGGGCCACTGCTGGGCCCACTCAATGGCCGCCTGCAGGGAAGGGGCTTCGAGCACACTATAGCCAGCAATACGCTCACTGGCTGGAGACAAAGGCCCGGGGATGATGGTGGGCTCACCGTTTTTGAAACGGATCAGACACCCGTCACTGGTCGGATGTAAGCCATCGCCGCTCAAAAACACGCCTGCCTCGGTCATGCGCTGGTTATAAGCAGCCATGGCGGCAAACATTTCTTGGGATGGCATAGCACCATTCTCGGTGTTGGCATCGGCACGGCGTATCAGCATGAATTTCATTGAGAGCCTCCTGGTTGTTCAGGGTAGTGACTCTCTGTAGTCGTTTGACGTGCTCACGGATCGACACAGCCTAGATATTATTTTTGGTAATCGGAATATCTGGTTGATTTCCTTCTGCTATCGGATGCAGGTTAAATGATCTTATTACGTAGCAACGACTTTCCGACGGCGCGCCATGACATGATCGAGAAACGCCCGAAGTTGCGGAGTGACTAGTCGGTTGCCTGGGTAGTAGAGGTAGAACCCTGGCTCCCTTGGACACCAAGACTCCAGCACCTCAACGGCATCGCCGGCCGATAGCAAGCCCCTCACCTCCGGCTCAAGGAAATAACCAATACCAAGTCCATCCTTGACCGCACGCAGTCGCGTTGCCACATCGTTGGTACACAGCGGGCCGGTCACAGCCACCCGAACGGACTGACCTTCGCACTCGAATTCCCAATGGAACAGATGTCCTCCGCTGGGCCAGCGCATATTGATACAGGTGTGTTCCTTCAAAGCAGCGGGATGCTCCGGTGTCCCTGCCCGAGCCAGATAGAGCGGCGATGCCACCGCAATCCAACGTAGCGGCTCGCTCATTGGCACTCCCACCATATCCTGTTCCAGGCTCTCACCGAGCCGCAGTCCGGCATCACACTCACTAGCCACCACATTTTCCAAACGATCAGAGACGACGATCTCGACTTCAATTCCAGGGTAAGTCTCGGCAAAGCTAGCCAGATGTGGTGCCAGCGCATAAGCAGCCCCAGCGCGCGACGCATTGATCCGCAACCGTCCGCCAAGCTCGTCCTGTTGCTCCAGCAACTGCGCTTGAGCCGCTGAAATCTCCTTCAGAGCGGGCCGAACTCGCTCATACAACTGTTGGCCCGCCTCCGTTGGCCGCGTGGTTCGAGTGGTTCGGTTCAAAAGGCGCTGTCCTAAGCGTGCCTCTAACCGCTGGATCGTCTGGCTGAATGCCGAGGGCGAAACACCGAGCCATCCCGCCGCTCGTGCGAAATTGCCATGTTCAACGATTGCCACGAAGGCACCCAATTCCGCCACATCGCTACCTTTCATTGTTCATTTCAGCTTCATAGTCCATGAATATATCGGTGTATTCTGTCAGTTTAAGAACAAGCCCACCATTGCGGAAACCAACAGCTTAGGGAGAATCCCATGCAGCTCGACCATTACCGCTTGCTGGGCCGTTCTGGCCTGAAAATATCGCCTATGGCGCTAGGCACCATGACTTTCGGCACGAAATGGAGCTTCGGCGCCGACGAGTCGACCTCCCGCGCGCTCTTTGATCGCTACGTCGATCACGGCGGCAACTTCATTGATACGGCGAATTACTATACGGGTGGCACTTCCGAGTCCTTTGTCGGCCGTTTCGCCCAGGGGAAACGGGATCGCCTGGTCATTGCCACAAAATACACCTTGCCGATGCGCGGTGATGACCCCAACTCTGGAGGCAACAGCCGACGTAGCATGGTTCGTTCGGTAGAAGACAGCCTGACGCGCCTGGGCAGCGACTATATCGACCTGCTGTATCTGCACGCCTGGGATTTCACCACTCCCGTGGAAGAGATTCTGCGCGCCATGGATGATTTGGTGGCAGCAGGAAAGGTCGTTTATCTGGGGCTGTCGGATATCCCTTCCTGGCAGGCTTCACGGATGCAGGCTATCGCCGATCTCCGGGGCTGGTCGCCAATGGTTGCAATGCAGCTGGAATACAATCTGATTGAGCGCAGCGTGGAAGGTGACTTGGTTCCGATGGCGCGTGAAATGGGGATGGGTATCATGCCCTGGTCACCGCTGGCGAGTGGACTCCTGACGGGGAAGTACAATCGTGCTGCACTCGTACCCGAAAACGTGGTCAGCGGCAGCCGTGCCGCCATCGTGACCGAGGCGGGGCCCGTCCCCGAACGCAGCTTTCGCATTATTGACGAAGTGAAACAGGTCGCTACGGAACAAAATACATCACCTGCCACTGTGGCTTTAGCATGGCTGCTCACCCGTCCTGGTATGGCTGCACCGCTCATTGGAGCGCGATCGATAAGTCAGCTTGAAGCCAATCTGGCTGCACTCGAACTGGAACTGACAGGTGACCAATTGGCACGGCTCGACGAGGTCAGCGCGGTGCCTTTAGGATTTCCCCATGAGTACCTGCGGCGCCCGACGGTTCAGGCAAATATCTATGGCGACATGTCGATCTCTATGCGGGGCTAACGAATGTTTATGGAGCTGGCTCTAGTTCGTTTAACCGCTTTAGCAAAAAGCGTTTTTCTGGATCCAGGGTGACCAATAGTAGCGCCTGTTGATAGGCGCTGCGCGCGGCCTCATGCTGGCCTTGGCGACGCAGTAAATCCGCTTTGGCGGCATGAAATAGATAATAGCGGTTGATTTGCGGGTGTTGAGCGATGTCGTCGAGTAACTTCAGGCCGGTATCGGGTGCACCATTCATGGCAATGGCGACCGCACGGTTCAGCGCCAGGATGGGTGATGGAAAACGTCGGCAGAGGGCGTCGTAGAGCCTGACGATGCGCCCCCAATCAGTCAGCTCGGCGCGGCTAGCCTGGGCATGTACGGCGGCAATCGACGCCTGAAGGGTGTAGTACCCGGTGGGGGTGAGCGCCAGCGCCTGTTCCAGCCATGCAATGCCGGTCTGGATATCCTCTTGGCGCCATAGGCGTCTGTCCTGAGCATCCAGGGTGACCAGTTCCCCGTCGCTATCCTGACGCGCATCCCGGCGGGCATCATTAAGCAGCATTAAGGCCATCAGCCCAAATACCTCCCCCTGGGGCAGTAGCCGTGCCAGCTCATTGCCCAGTCGCATGGCTTCTTTTGTTAGGCTGATATCGACCACGCTGGCGCCCGTGCTGCGCGAGTAGCCTTCGTTGAAGACCAGATAGATGACTTGGAGCACATCGGGTAAACGCTCGGGCAGCTCTTCCTGGGTAGGCACGGCATAAGGGATATGCGCATCGCGAATTTTGCGTTTGGCTCGTACGATACGCTGTGCCAGCGTCGTAGGCTTCATCAGTAGCGCGCTGGCTACTTGCTCAGTGGTCAAACCGCACATCTCGCGAAGCGTCAGGGCAATCCGTGCTTCCATGCTCAAACTTGGGTGGCAGCAGGTGAATAGCAGCCGCAAGGCGTCATCTTCGATGGTGGTGGGCTCAAGATCCAGCGCTTCATCTGTGGGTAATAGCAAGTGAGCCCGACGGCGAGCAGTACTGCGTTGGCGAATTTGGTCTATTCCGCAGTGGTAGCCGGTGCGAATTAGCCATGCCGTGGGGTTGTCAGGTTTGCCGTTAACCGGCCACTGTTGAACCGCCGCCACAAAGGCATCCTGCATGGCTTCTTCGGCTAGTTCAAAATCCCCCAGCAGGCGTATCAGCGTCGCCTGCACGCGCCGGGAGTGCTCACGATACAGGTCATCGACGTATGAAGGTTCAGTACTCATCAAGGGAGATCCGTAAGCTTTATCTCAAACGTAGCGCATGGTTTCTCCGTTGACTTGTTTTTCTTGTTTTTCTTGTTTTGTCTTTCGGGGGATAGGTATTCAATCCCCGGTGCGTTTTCCCGTGGCGCTGTTGAAAGGATGCAGAGCGTCGCGGGTCACAAAAAATCGCAGGGTTTCGCCTTCGGCAACGGGCGGCTGCCCCGAAACGCGGATGACTGTAGGCTGGTCGCTATCGGCGAGGGTCACATATAGGTGGCTTTCGGCCCCCGCGGCTTCAAACAGCGCCAGCGTTGAGTCGACAATTAGGTGAGGCGCGGTCGGCGGCGTTAGATGCATATCATCCGGTCGAATGCCGACGACATCGGTGCCGTCGGGCAGGTTATCCAGCAGGCCATTGGCGCCTTGTTCGTTCAAGTAATCCACCGGCAGCATGTTCATGGCGGGGGAGCCGATAAACCCGGCCACAAACATGCTGGCGGGGCGGGCGTAGATATCCATGGGTGTGCCCACTTGCTCAATCTGCCCGGCGTTAAGAACCACTAAACGGTCACCCAGTGTCATGGCTTCCAGCTGGTCGTGGGTCACATACAGGCTGGTAGTCTTCAGGCGCCGCTGCAGCTGTTTGATCTCCACGCGCATCTGCACGCGCAGTTTGGCATCCAGGTTGGAAAGTGGCTCATCGAATAGAAAGGCTGCCGGGTCGCGCACCAACGCGCGGCCCATGGCGACGCGCTGGCGCTGACCACCAGAGAGCTTGCGCGGTTTGCGCTCCAGAAACTCTTCGATCTCGAGCATTTTGGCGGCAATTCGCACGCGCTTTTCAATGTCTTCTTTGTTAAACCCGCGGTTCTTGAGGCCGTAAGCTAGGTTGTTGTACACCGTCATATGCGGGTAGAGCGCGTAGTTCTGGAACACCATGGCGATATCGCGCTCGGCGGGCTCTAGCTTATTGACCACCCGGTCACCGATTTTGAGCGTGCCTTCGGTAATGGTTTCAAGCCCCGCCACCATGCGGAGTAGGGTAGATTTGCCGCAGCCGGAAGGCCCCACCAGCACCACAAACTCGCCATCTTCAATCTGTAAGTCGATGCCTTTGACGGCATGAACATCGCCGCTATAGGTTTTCTTTAGCCCTTCCAAGGTAATGCTGGCCATCTTATTTCTCCGTCTCGGTCAGGCCTTTCACAAATAGGCGTTGCATAAACAGAATCACTAATACAGGCGGCAGCGCTGCCATGACCACCGCGGCCATCACTAATTGCCACTGTGGGTTCTCTTCAGAAGTCATGCGCTGAATGCCCATTACGATGGTGTAATAATCAGGGTCGGTAGTGATAATTAACGGCCAGAGGTACTGGTTCCAGCCGTAGATAAACATGATCACAAACAGCGCGGCGATATTGGTCACCGACAGCGGCATTAAGATGTCTTTAAAAAACTTCAGTGGCCCGGCGCCATCGACTCGGGCGGCTTCGAGCATCTCTTCGGGAATGGTCATAAAGAACTGGCGGAACAAGAAGGTTGCGGTAGCCGAGGCAATCAGCGGGATCGATAGCCCGGCAAAGCTATTGAGCATTTTAAGATCCGCAACGACCTGAAAAGTCGGAATAATGCGCACTTCCACCGGCAGCATCAACGTGACGAAGATCACCCAGAAGAAGAACATCCGGAAGCGGAAACGGAAGTAGACGATGGCAAAGGCGGAAAGCAGCGAAATAGACAGCTTACCCACTGTGATCGCCATGGCCATTATAAAACTGTTCCACAGCATCAGGGCGGCCGGCGGTGCGCCGGCATTGGAGACGCCCGACTGCCACATGCGCGTGTAGTTTTCGATCCCGTGGCCACCGGGCAGCAGTGGCAGCGTACCCTGCAGCAAACCCGATAGGGAATGGGTAGAGGCGATGATCGCGACATACACCGGAAAAACCACCAGCGCGACACCAGAGATCAAAACAATATGGGCTATCAGGTTAGCCCAAGGGCGGTTTTCAACCATTAACGTTCTCCCAAAGGCTAGGGCCTGTTGACGTTTCATCGCGAACCGCGATTTGTGGGGCAACCCGTAGGGCTGGGCCCGTTTTTACCCGCGGCGGCGTTAGTCGTCGTTCATTTGGAATCACCAAACCTCTCTCCTCCTGCCTTGCCGCGAATAAAAACGGGCTCCAGCGCGGCCGTGAGTGAAACCTCAACAGGCCCTAGTAGTTGACGCGGCGCTCAATAAAGCGGAACTGAATCATCGTTAATGCCACCACAATCACCATCAGAATCACCGACTGAGCCGCGGACGAGCCAAGGTTTAGCCCGACAAAGCCGTCGGCATACACTTTGTAAACCAGTATGTTCGTGGCCTGAGCGGGACCGCCTGCGGTGGTGGCGTGAATGATCGCGAAGGTGTCGAACATGGCGTACACCACGTTAACCACCAGCAAGAAGAAGGTGGTAGGCGTGAGCAGCGGGAAAATAATCGTCCAGAAGCGCTTAGTCGGGCTGGCGCCGTCAATGGAGGCGGCTTCAATCAGCGATTGCGGGATTGACTGTAAGCCCGCCAGGAAAAACAAAAAGTTATAGGATATCTGCTTCCAGGCGGCGGCAAAAATCACCAGCAGCATGGCGTCACTGCCCGAGTTACGGTGGTTCCACTGGTAACCCACCATTTCCAGCATATAGGGCACAATGCCGATAGAGGGGTTGAAGATAAACCACCACAACACGCCCGCAAGGGCGGGGGCGATGGCGTAGGGCCACACCAGTAGCGTGGTGTAGGTGCTGCGTGAGCGAATCATCCGGTTGACGGTACTGGCCAATAAAAGCGCCACTGTCATCGATAGCAGGGTAGTGCCCACGGCGAATACCACCGTCACCGATAGCGAATTGACATAACTGCCGTCACGAAATAGACGGGCAAAGTTCTCAAGACCCACAAACGTTGAGCGCAGCCCAAAGGCGTCTTCGCGCAGTAGCGACTGATACAGCGCCTGGCCCGCAGGCCAGATAAAGAAAATCAGTGTCACAATCACCTGGGGCGCCAGCAGCGCGTAGGGCAAAAAGCGACCAGGGTAGGTCATGCGTTTGGTTTGCATGGGCAGCTCTGCAAATTGTTAGCAAAAATAAGCATCAACAAACGAAATCGCCGCCTACCCAGAAGGGTAGGCGGCGAAGTGAGTACTTATTTACTGGTTGGCAGCTTCAAAATCACGGAGCAGATCATTGCCGCGTGCTACTGCTTCATCCGCTGCTTCCTGACCCGATTTGTCACCGGTCATCACCGCTTCCATCTCTTCGGAGATGATGTCGCGAATCTGCACGAAGTTACCAAAGCGTAGGCCTTTGGAGTTCTCGGTCGGCTCGTTGAGAGTCATCTGTTTCAGCGAAATATCCGCGCCTGGATTCTCTTCGTAGTAGCCCTGTTCTTGGCTCAGATCCCAAGCGGCCTGAGTGATGGGCAGGTAGCCAGTTTGCTGGTGCCACTGTGCCTGTACTTCGGGCTGGGAGAGGTACTCAAAGAACGCCGCAACGGCTTCGTATTCGTCATCGCTATGGCCCTGCAGTGCCCACAGAGTGGCGCCACCGATAATTGAGTTCTGCGGTGCGCCTTCTACGTCGTCGTAGTAGGGCTGCATGCCAAAGCCAACTTCAAATTCTGAATTGGCGGCGACATCCGCACGTGAAGCAGAAGAGCCGAAGAAAATCGCGCAGTCCTGGGAGTAGAACATCGGCTCAGAGTCGGGGCCGGAGCCGGGGCCACCCCATTTAAAGACACCTTCTTCCTGCCAGTCGTGGAGGTTGTCCCAGTGGCGAGCGACCAGCTCATTGTTGAAGGTAAACTCGGTTTCCATACCGCCAAAGCCGTTTTCCAGTGTACCTAGCGGCACGTTATGCCAAGCGGAGAAGTTTTCCAGCATGACCCAGCTAGGCCAGGAGGTGGTAAAGCCACAGCTGGCCGCACCAGAGTCGACAATTTGGCGTGAAAAATCGGCCACTTCGTCCCATGTTTGTGGGGGCTGCTCGGGATCCAGGCCTGCTTCTTCAAACATGTCCCGGTTGTAGTACATGATTGGCGTAGAGGAGTTAAACGGGAAAGAAAGCATATTGCCGTTGGTGTCGGTGTAATAACCCACGACGGCGGGCAGGAAGGCTTCTTTATCGAAAGCGCGGCCATGCTCTTCCATCAGCTCGTACACTGGGTAGATGGCGCCTTTGGCGTTCATCATGGTGCCAGTGCCGACTTCAAACACCTGCAGGATATGCGGCTGCTCGTTGGCACGGAAGGCGGCGATCGCGCCCGTCATCGTTTCGGTATAGGTGCCGCGATAGCTGGGAGTAACGTGGTAGTCGTCTTGAGACTCGTTGAAGTCTTGGGTCATCTCTTCGAGAATTTCGCCCAGTTGGCCGCCCATGGCGTGCCACCAGCTAATCTCTGTTGCCGCCTGAGCAGACAGGCTTAGGCTGGCCGTCGCCACCCCTACGGCAAGCGCGTGCAGTGTGAAACGAGACATAACAAGCTCCTTATAGGCCTGAACTTAGTCAGGCGTGCAATGCGTTTGTTGAGATTTTTAGATGCACTGAACAGTAAGAAGTGTAGATGACGTTTTAGTGAATGCACGATGAACCTGCCGTGACAGTCAACATTGCGCTGCCAGCAGGCCTACTGAGTAGGAAAAGGAAGAGGGCGATGATAGTGTGATAGGAAGAGTCCAACTAACGAGAGCAGTATGACTGACGTGACCACTTTACTGACGAAGCTGGTGTCATTCGATACCACTTCCAGTGAATCTAATCTGGCGCTGATTGAGTATGTGGAAGGCTATTTGGCCGAGTATGGCGTTAGCGCCGAGCGGGTGATGAGCCCCTGCGGTACCAAGGCCAACCTGATCGCAAGAATTGGCCCAGAGGCGCCGGGCGGTGTGATGCTTTCCGGGCATACCGATGTGGTACCGGTGGCGGGGCAGCCGTGGTCGAGCGATCCGTTCACCCTGCGTGATGGTGGCGATGGGCGCCTTTATGGGCGTGGCACCTGCGATATGAAAGGTTTTATCGCCTGCGTATTGTCGATGGTGCCCACTTGGACGAAAGCGCCTCTGCAGCAGCCGATTTATCTGGGTTTCTCCTATGACGAAGAGATCGGCTGCGTGGGTGCGCCAAGCCTCATTAAGCGCTTTTACGAGCACTACTCCACCACCGCCCATGTGATTGTCGGCGAGCCCACCAGCATGCAGCCAGTGGTAGCGCAGAAAGGGGCGACCAATCTGCGTACCACCGTGATTGGTCAGGAAGCTCACAGCAGCCAGGTCAATCAAGGCACCTCAGCCATTCACGTAGCGGCAAGGCTAGTGACCTTTATTGAGGACACCATGGCGGCGTTGGTGGAAGAGGGGCGCATCGATGAGGCCTTTAACGTGCCTCACACCAGCCTGCACGTCGGCAAAATCAAAGGTGGTACGGCGATCAATATTATGGCGCGGGAGTGCCAGTTCGAGTGGGAAATTCGCCATCTGCCCACGGACACCTTCGACGAAATATACGCGCGCTTTGAGGCCTATTGCGCCCAGCTAAGCGCTGAGCTGCAGGCCAAAGGCAAGCACGTTGAAATTACTACTGAGCCGCTAAACGTGACAGTGCCGGGCCTGGCCGACCGCGAAAACGATCAGGTACTTCGCCTAGCCAAAGACCATTTGCCAGCAGTGTGCTGCGACCACGCGGTGGCTTACGCCACGGAAGCGGGGCAGTTCCAGGGCCAGGGCTTGCAGACAATAATTCTTGGCCCTGGCAGCATCGCCCAGGCGCATCAGCCCGATGAATATATTGATATTGAGCAGCTTGAAGCGTGTGAGGATTTTCTAACGAAGATGGGTAGAGCGTTAGAGAAGACTGTCTAACTAGCTAATCACTGCCCAAAAAAAATCCCACCCGGTTAATGGGGTGGGATTTTTTGTAGTGCTTTCATACCATGTCGCTTTTTCAGTGCTGAGGATGTTGTTCAAACAGCTCAGCTTTGGCATGGCGCATCACATCTTCGCACGCCTGCTGTTGGGCTAACTGCGTTAGCAGGCGTTGAGTTACTTCGAAGCCCTTGCCTAAGCAAGTGTCGACTTCCTGTTGGCTAACCGCTGGCGTCACTCGGTAATCGATTTTTACCGTGCGCCCACCACCTTCCAGCCGATCCGCAACTCCCCTGAGCCGCCACGCGATTTTCTCTTTCCAAGTTGCTGATTCTTCCGCGCCTTCGTTTACGCTAAACGTGCACTGCCATTCCGGTTTAAAGACCTTCATAGGAGAACCTCCAAAAATTTTGGAAAGAATGATCGATCGTGTTTCGTACCCCATCGTCTGAATGTATTGCCCCACTACTATATACCTAACGCAGCATAAATATCGAACAATAGTGATACGCGTCGGGCGACGCGCATAGGGCGTATCGGTTAGGCTATAAAAGATGTGACTAACGAGCTTTTCTATGACCTCCACAACTAATCCAAGTTGCCCCTGTGGTAGCTTATTAACGCTTGATAAGTGCTGTGGCCGTTATCACCAAGGCGGGCTTGCCCCCACGCCTGAAGCTTTGATGCGCTCTCGCTATGTGGCTTTTGTGCTAGGGCGTAGCGACTACCTGTTGGCGACATGGCACCCCTCTACCCGCCCTGCAGAGCTTGCGCCTGATCCTGACGCTGAGTGGAAGTCGCTATCTATCGTCTCCGCAGAACCGCCGCTCGACAATATCGGTTACGTGCATTTTCGTGCCTGTTTTTATGAAAGGGGGCGAGTGCAAAAAGGCTGGCATGTATTAGAAGAGGTCTCCCGCTTCGTTAAAGAGCAGCAACGCTGGTGGTATATAGACGGAACACCCACGCTTACCCGCCTGAAACCACGCCGCAACGACCCGTGCTTATGTGGTAGTGGGCGTAAATTAAAGGTATGTTGCGGTGAATAGTGGCATCGTTCAGCCTCACAAAGCCGAACCGCAATGGTATCTCTATTTGCTGGAGTGCCAGCGCGGCACCTATACCGGCATTACCAATAACCTGGCAAAGCGTTATCAAGCGCACTGCACCGGCAAAGGGGCGCGTTATACTCGTGCGAATCCGCCCGTTGCGCTGTTGGGTGCCGAACCGTTTGAAGACCGCGCCGCTGCAAGCCGGGCTGAATATCAGTTAAAGCAACAATCGCCGAGCCAAAAGCGCCGCTGGGCCAAGCAGTGGCCTGTACAATTAGAAGCTAACTAGTATCTTTACCGTTAGGCGTAGATTAAGGAACCCACATGCTGACATTTTATTCAGAGGATAGCCGTTTACGCCAAGCGCGCACGGAGTTGCACGATGGCGCTTTGGTGACTCCGTTTGAGTGCCCCGAACGCCTTGATCTAGTGCTAAAGCATCTTCACCAGTCCGGGCTTGGCGATATTCGTACCCCTAGCGCTTATGGGTTAGCCCCCGTATTAGCGGTGCATGACAAAGAGTACGTAACGTTTCTAGCCAACTGTTGGCAAGAGTGGCGGGCGGCTGGGCATGAGGGGGAGGCGATTCCCAATATTTGGCCCGCACGAACCATGCGTGGTGACCGCATCCCGCGATCGGTTAGTGGTCAGCTAGGCTACTACGCGCTGGCGGCGGAAACGTCGATCTCAGCAGGCACCTTTGAAGCCGCCATGGCGAGTAAAGACGTGGCGTTAGGCGCGCTAGAACATACGCTACAAACCGGCGAACCCAGTTTTGGTTTATGCCGGCCGCCAGGGCACCACGCCGCGTTTGATCAGTTTGGCGGTTACTGCTTCTTTAACAATGCCGCCATTGCCGCCCAGCGAGCGCTGGATGCAGGCAAACGTCGGGTCGCCATTCTTGATGTCGACTTTCACCACGGCAACGGCACCCAGCAGATTTTCTACAAGCGTGATGATGTGCTGTTTATCTCACTGCACGGCGACCCTGAAGTCACATTTCCTTACTATTTGGGCTACGCTGATGAAAACGGCGAAGGGCAAGGCAAGGGCTTTAACGTCAATTACCCGTTGCCTCCGGGCACCAGCGTTACCAGGTGGATGGCCACACTTGAGCTAGCCTTGGCGCAAATTAAAGCCGCGGAGTGTGAATGCCTGATCGTATCGTTAGGGGTCGATATCTTCGAAGGTGACCCCATAAGTGCCTTCACCTTTACCAGCGCAGATTTCACAGCGTTAGGTGAGCGCCTGGCCCAAGTAGGCTTACCCAGCGTGTTTCTGATGGAAGGGGGCTATGCTGTAGATGAAATAGGTGTCAATGTAGTCAACGTGTTACAAGGTTTTGAACAGGCGCTATAAAACGGTCTGGAACTGCATCTAAACAAGGGTAAAGGTTAACCGTGACAGCGGCCCCTAAATCGGGCAGGCTATTGCCCTTTCAACGGGGCAGGGAGCTCAAGCGTGGCAGTGTATGGTGGAATTCAGGCACATGAATTGGAGCGTTGGCTTAATGCGTTAACCAACGCTGCCTATGACCGACGCTGCCCGCTGGTAAAAGTACACGGTGGCAACGCCCGTGCGCGTACCGCCCGTCAAGACCTCCTTCATTTGGCGAACGACTACCGCTGCGGCGATTCTAGCCGCGAGGAGAGCGCCGCCGACCTTGGCCGCTGGTGCCAAACCTACCTTTCAGAGGTCGAGTGGTACGTGCTGGTCGGCACCCGTCAAGCACCTTCCCAGCCGCAAAGCGAGGAAGAGAGAAGCCTTACCGTGCTCAAGCAGCACCGGGTGGGGTAACAGCACCCATCAGCACTAACTGCGATCAAAAGCTCCTGCGATGGGGCTTTTTTTGTGCGCGAGATGTATGTCTTAACAGGTAGCCGAATTTTTTAATGGCAGAAGAATTAGTAGGTGCTTAATAACGATGTATTGACAAAAGTTTAATAAGATGAGTAGTTTGAAAGGATATGTCTACTCGACTAACGTTTTAAAAAAACGCTATCTAAGAGCAGGGGGCAATACATCTTGTGACCATTACACCAGCGCTATCGGTTCGCTCCTTGGGCGTGAATTTTGGCTCCAACCAGGTTGTTAAAAACCTGAGTTTTGATGTTTATCCCGGTAAAACGACGGCAATCGTTGGCGAATCTGGCTCGGGTAAATCGGTGACTTCACTGGCTATTATGCGCTTGGTGGAGTACATGAATGCTGAGATTACCAGCGGCACAATACTGTTCCACCGTGACGCCAGTGGCTCTCAACCGCAAGATCTTACCCAGCTTTCGGATAAGGCGATGCGCAAGATACGTGGCAAAGAGATTGCCATGATTTTTCAGGAGCCAATGACATCGCTGAATCCGGTTTACACTATTGGCGATCAGATTACCGAAGTGCTGGTATTGCATGAGAAGCTAACCCAAGACGCGGCGCGGGTCGAAGCAGTAAAACTGTTAAAACTGGTGCGCTTGGCCGATGCTGAAGCGCTGTTAAAACGATACCCCCACCAGCTATCCGGCGGCATGCGCCAACGAGTGATGATAGCGATGGCGCTGGCCTGCCGACCAAAAGTGCTGGTTGCCGATGAGCCCACCACCGCATTGGATGTCACCATTCAAGCGCAGATACTTACCATCATGCGTGACCTGCAGCAGGAACTAGGGATGGCTGTTATCTTCATTACCCACGATATGGGGGTGGTGGCGGAGATGGCCGACCAGGTAGTAGTCATGCGCCATGGCGAAAAGGTCGAGGAAGCCTCGGTGGAGGAGATTTTCGCCCGCCCCCAACACCCCTATACCCAAGCACTGTTAGCGGCGGTGCCTAAACTTGGCAGCATGCAGGGCGAAGTCCTTCCACGCATGGATCCATTAGTGGTGCTGGATGGCAATGTTGCGCGCACTCTGGGTGAAAGTCGTCAGCAGGATACCGCTAGAACCGATGCAGCCCCGGTGGTGGAGATAGAAAATTTAGTCACCCGCTTCGATATCCGAAAAGGCTTCTTTGGGGGGGTTAGCCATCGCGTCCATGCGGTGGAAAATGTCAGTTTCAGCATTTTTCCTGGAGAGACGCTGGCGCTGGTAGGGGAGTCGGGATCTGGCAAGTCGACCATCGGGCGCACCATTCAGCAGTTGCAGGAAAGCACCAGTGGCACGATACGCTTTGGTGGCAAGGCCGTAGCCGATATGTCCCGGGCAGAAAAAATGCGCCTGCGCCAAGAAGTGCAGTACATTTTTCAAGATCCGTTTGCCTCCTTGGATCCCCGCAAAACCGTGGGCTTTTCGATAGCCGAACCCATTCGTACGCACGGCTTGTTGCACGGTGCTAAAGCAATCCGTCAGCGCGTTAATCAGTTACTTGAGCGCGTTGGTTTGAGTGCTGATCAGGCTGAGCGCTATCCCCATGAATTTTCCGGCGGCCAGCGCCAACGGGTATGTATTGCCCGCGCTCTGGCTTCCAAGCCTAAGTTGATCATTGCTGATGAAGCGCTATCCGCCCTCGATGTTTCCATCCAGGCGCAGATCATTCACCTGCTCATGGAGTTGCAGCAAGACGAAGGCTTGGCCTATCTGTTCATTAGTCACGATATGGCAGTGGTGGAAAAAATGAGCCACCGCGTAGCGGTATTACACCTTGGCCAAGTCGTTGAGTTAGGCGAGCGCCGAGCGGTGTTTGATTCGCCTCAGCACTCCTATACACGCAAGCTGTTGAGCGCTGTGCCCGTGGCCGACCCCGCACAGAGGCGGGAGCGTACATTGCTGCAGGGCGATATTCTTAGCCCCATTCGTAAGGTCGGTGATGAGCCAGAACATTGGCCATTAGTGCAGGTGGCTAGCGGTCATTTCGTTGCCCAGGAAGTAGGCAGCGCCGAGCGTTTGGCATCATAGTTAGTTTCCTGATGGTATAAAAACTGTGAGACAACAACAGGAGTAATCCCATGAAGAAAAACAAACGCGTGCTCAATGGTGCCATCGCCGGTATGGCTCTGAGCGCTGCCTTCTCTGCCTCTGCGCAGGCTGGTTCATTAACGATTGCTTCGCCGCAAGATCCGGGTAGCTGGGATCCCATCGACACTTTTTTGGTGAATTGGGCCTCGGTTGCCACCAATATTTTCGATGGTTTGACTTATCGAGGCCCTGATTTAGAGCTGGTGCCCGGTCTGGCAACCGAGTGGGAGGAACTGGATGATGGTACCCGTATCCGTTTCACTCTGCGTGAAGGCGTCACCTTCCATAATGGCGAGCCCTTCAATGCTGAAGCGGTAAAGTTTACCTTTGATCGCTTATTAGGTGAGGAAGGTGGGCAGGGGCCCCAGCGCTCCAACTACACGGCGATTGAAAGCGTGGAAGTCATCGATGAGTACACAGTTGACTTCCACCTGAATGAGCCCGACCCAGTACTGCTCACTAAGCTAGCAGGCTACGGGGCGATGATTGTGCCACCGGAGTATCTGACCGAGCATGGTGATGAACACTTCAATACCCATCCGGTAGGCACTGGGCCTTTCAAAGTAGTGGAATATAATCCTCGTGAAGACGTTCAGCTTGAGGCCTTTGCTGACCACTGGGGCGGCGCGCCGAAACTTGACGAAGTGACTTACCGCTTTATCTCCGAGCCTTCCACCGCCGTGGCTGAACTGCAGGCTGGGCGGGTTGATATCGTTATTCCGCCGACGATTCCTATCGGCATGATCGACACCATCAATAACCACGACGGCGCCAGCATCGTTAGCGTGGCTTCGCCGACGGTGGAAGCGATTCGGTTCAACACCCAATCCGGTATTACCGCCGACGAACGCGTGCGTAAAGCCTTGATCATGGCCGTGGATCGACAGGCGATTATCGACTCCATCCTGGCTGGTGAGGGAGAAATGATCGCCAGCTTCCAGGGCGCTCAGTCCTTCGGCAACGACCCTGATATGGAGCCCCTGCCGTACGATCCGCAGCAGGCTCGCAAACTGCTGGATGAAGCGGGCGTCGAGCAAGGCGCAACAGTACAGATTGATGTGCGCGGTAACGACGCCACCTTTGGTGAGGTGGCCCAGGTAGTGGCGTCTTACCTACAAGGGGTGGGGATTACCGCTTCGATCCAGCCATATGAAACCAATGTGCTACTTAACGACATTATCCCGGCAGGCCGCACTGGGGAGATGTTCCAGCAGAAATGGGGCGGTTGGACGTTCGACTTCGACAATACCGCTTACCTGATGTACCACACGGGCGAACGCTGGAATCCTTATGATAGCGACGCTGAGTTAGATGAAATGCTCGAAGCCCAGCGCAGCATTACTGATCAGGAAGAGCGAGAAACGCTGCTCCAGGCGATTGCGCAGTATACCCAGGATCGCGCCTTGGAAATGCCGCTCTATAGCATCAATGCCCTCTACGGTGTCAGTGACCGGGTGGAGAATTTTGAACCTGCCCCGGATAACCGTATGCGTTTAACCAACGTGGACGTTAGTGAATAAACGTGACGCCATCCGGCCGCTTGAAAGGGCGGTCGGCTCTTCACACTGACACTTCACAAAAGCTTCATGTAAGCGTTTCGGGCTTGGGGTCATAGTGGCAAAATTTCTTCTTTATCGAATACTGCAGGCCGTCTTTGTGGTGATCGCCGTGACGCTGATCGTCTCTTTTGCGATCAGGTTAACCGGTGATCCGGCGGTCATGCTGGCGCAAGGGGCGGGTAGTATTACCGAGGCGGATCTGGAAAGGATTCGTGAAGCCTTGGGTTTGAATCAATCCTTCCTGGCCCAGTACATCGGTTTCCTGCGCGGTCTGGTGGTGGGTGATTTTGGGCGCAGCTTTATGGGCGGAACCCCAGTGAGTGACTTGATTGGTCGCGCGCTGCCCGCCACCTTGGCGCTGGCTTTTGCCTCGCTGTTTGTGTCTATCGTGGTATCGATACCGCTGGGTATTAAGGCCGCGGTATCGCGGGGAAGGTGGCCCGACCAGATGATCAGGATTTTTTCCCTGATCGGGCTCTCTTTTCCTAACTTCTGGCTGGCCATCATGCTGGTGCTGCTGCTCTCCATCACTTTTAATCTGCTGCCGCCCAGTGGCATGGAGGGCTTCTCCAGCTTCATTATGCCCGCGGCGACGATGGGGATCATTCTAACCGCCACCAACGTGCGCCTTGTGCGAACCACTATGCTGGATACCCTCCGCTCTCAGTACATCATGGTGGCGCGGGCAAAAGGCCTTTCCAACACGGTCGTACTCTACAAACATGCGCTGCGTAACTGCTCCATTCCGCTGATCACCTATTTTGGTTTGCAGTTCGGTGGTCTGTTGGGCGGTATCGTGGTGGTCGAGCGTGTCTTTAACTGGCCAGGACTAGGCACCTTGGCTTTCGAAGCCGTATCGGCCCGGGACTACCCCGTCTTACAAGGCGTTATTACCGTGCTCTCGTTAATGATCATCTCCATTAACCTGCTTGTTGATATCGCCTATGGCCTGGTTGACCCCAGGGTGCGCAAGGAATAACCATGACCGCAGCTATTAAAACCGACAAATTGAAACGCTTTAAAAACCTTGAGTTTATCCTTGGCGTACTGCTTGTGGGCGGTATTGGTTTAGCGGTGATCTTCTCCGGCTGGCTATTTCCCGGAGGAGGTTCAGAGCTTAACTTAGCCTACCGTTTAACGCCGCCACTGGTGGAGCCTGGCTTTCCCCTGGGCACGGATCCATTAGGCCGGGACGTGCTCGCGCGGGTGATTATCGGCGGTGAAATCTCGCTAAAAGTTGGGGTTTACTCCGCCCTTGGGGCGGTGGTGATCGGCATCATTATGGGGTTGGTATCCGGCTACTACGGCGGGTTCCTGGATATGATCGTGATGCGCTTTGCCGACGTGCAGCTCGCGCTGCCCTTTATTCTGCTGGCGATTACCTTTATCGCCGTGATTGGTGGCGGGCTAACCAATATGATTATTCTGCTGATTATCTCCCAGTGGGTGCAGTACGCGCGCTTGGTGCGCGGCTCGGTGCTATCGCTGCGCGACCGCGAATTTATTCTGGCGGCCAAAGCGATTGGGGTGAAAGATATTCGTATTCTGTTCCAGCATCTGTTGCCGAATCTGATTGGCCCCGTCATCGTGCTGATGACCCTCAATGTGGCCAATAATATTCTGCTTGAGAGCAGCCTGACCTTTTTAGGCTTGGGCGTGGATCCAGTGATTCCCAGTTGGGGCGGCATGCTGGCGGAAGGGCGTACCTATCTGCAAACGGCGTGGTGGGTTAGTGTGTTCCCTGGCTTGGCTATTCTGTTAACCGTGCTAGGGCTGAACCTGCTGGGTGACTGGCTCCGGGATGCCTTGGATCCCACCGGACGCACCTCCTTATGACCAACGATCCCCGTATCGAGATCTTGTTAGAGCGCTCGTTTCCACGCACCACGCGATCTTTGCTTGATGAGTACGCCACGCCTGCCTATCAAGGCTATCAGTTGGAGGCGTGGGTCTTCGACGATGAAAGCGAACGCCAAGCCACAGAAACGGCCTTCAAGGCTGCTGGTATTAGTGCGCGCCTGCGCAGTGCCTATAAGCCCCTGGTGCACTTCTTTTTAGAGGAGTTCTCGTGGGCGTCGCTGCGGTCGCTGGTAATTGAGTACCCGGTGTTAGCACATGCGCCGCGCCGCTTTCTGCTGGAAGCCTACCCGCTGGCGGCGCTACTTCCGCAAGGTGTAGCGCTATGCTGGGAAGAAGTTGATGCTACGCCTGCCACTATTTCAACCACTATTTCTACACCTCTTCATTATCGCGTTCGTGTGGAGCGTAGCACTGGGGAGCGGGAAACGTATTGGGTTGATGCACCTAACCGTCAACATTTAGATCATGTAGATGAAGCACAGTGCTCACCCTGTGGCTGGCTGCGGCTCACCTCTCCCAATGGCGAGGTAAGCGAGTCAATTGTTGAGACGGACTATGAAGCGCTGTTTCAAGCGGCGATGGCGACGTTATCCTCAACCCAGTGGCAGACAGCATCGCCCTACTTTGAAGAGCTCAACTTTACGGTGCAGTTGCCCTGTAGTGACCGCCGTTTAGCGTTGGACGATGAGCATATCAGCCTTGCCGAGGCGCTCCATGAAGAGCTCTATTTCTCAGCGCTGGAGTATTTTCAGCGCCGCGCAGGTTTGGCGCTGGGGGATCGATCCATTCAGCCGGGGCAGATTGTGCCGGAAGTCTCCTCTCAGGGGGAGCGAGCCTATTTAAACGTCAGCCTACGGCCTTTGGATGCCTCCCAACTGCCGCGGGCCGAGGTCGAACTGGAGAGCGCTCAGCAGGCTATCGGCGTTGAGCAAATAGAGGCGTTATTGGCAGCGCTGGGTGGTCAGGCGTTACAGGCCAATACGCGAGCGGGGAGAGCGGTAGAGGCGCGTTATATCGTCGGCAGTGACCGCGCCGTTATGATCAGTGCGGGGCAGCATGCCAACGAAACCTCCGGCGTGGTGGGGGCGTTGCGTGCTGCGGCGCAGCTTAGCGGTGAGCCTGAGGCCCACTTCGTCATTTCGCCGCTGGAAAATCCTGATGGCTACGCATTGCAAGGCCGGCTCGTCGCCACTCAGCCACGCCATATGCACCACGCGGCGCGCTATACCGCCTTTGGTAATGACCTCCAGAGCCAGCCGCTTGGGCAGCCATTTGAACATGCTATTCGTGAACAGGCATTTGCTTTCAGTAATGCCGGACTGCATATCAATCTGCACGGCTACCCGGCCCATGAGTGGACGCGGCCGTTAAGCGGTTACGTGCCCCGCGGCTTTGAGATGTGGACGATTCCCAAGGGCTTCTTTTTGATCCTGCGCCATCAGCCAGGCTACAAAACAGCCGCCGAGCAGTTGGTGGAAGCCGTTACCCAGCAGCTTGCGCAAGTGCCTGGGCTGGTCGAATTTAATGCCGCGCAAATTGCGTTATTTGAGACTCATGCAGGAGCGTTAACCTTCCCGATGTTGAACGGCTTCCCCTACCTAATCTCGGAAGATGCCAATCAATTAACGCCATTGATGCTGATCACTGAATACCCTGATGAAACCCTAACCGGCGAGCCCTTTGTGCAGGCGCATACCGCGCAAATGGCAACGGTGGTGGCGGCCTATAAGGCCTTTCAAACGCTCTTATTGAATGCTTAATCTCAATGACGGCGAGACTGTCAAAATAGCATCGCACTGATACAATGGATAAATGAACAGTGCTTTCGCGACACCTACTGCCTCCCTTGATGACCCCTTCTATTACTTAACGAACTTCCGCTTCGTTTTGGCCTGGGTGGGGGAGCGCCACGCTGATCTGCTCGCGGCAGACGAGCTCGCTTTTCTTGAACAGTTTGAGAGCTTACCGCAAGCCTCCCAAGCGCTGCTGGTGCGCATGGTGATGCGCAAGGGCGAGCTGTTTCGGCTCAGCAAATTAAGCTACGCCGAGGTTGGCGACAGTGCCAGCGCCATGGCGCCCTTGATGTCGCTAGGTTGGGTCGATAGTGAATCGGTGCTTAGCGTTGATGAGCTGTTTAACCAGCTACGCTTGGCCGAACTGCGCCTGGCGTTGGTAGCGGAGATACGCGCTGCCGGGCTGAGCGCCTCAAGCGCTAAAACCGTGCTCTACGACACGCTGGTGAGCCAGCTCAATGAACCCAAGCGGTTATGCCAGTGGTGGCCCGAGGCAAACGATCCAGTTCTGCGGCTAACAGTCATGGAAACCTGCGACCGCCTGCGCCTGATGTTCTTTGGCAACCTGCGCCAGGACTGGGCCGAGTTCGTGTTAACCGAGCTTGGCCTCCAGCGTTTTGAAAGTGTGCCCTTCACGCCAGAGTCCCGCGCTTTCCAGTCGCGCCATGAAGTGGATACGTATTTAGCGCTCCATCGTCTGCGCCAACGTCTGGACGACAGCGAGCTGCCCGCCGATCTATTCCCTGAAATGCCACCGCCTGCGGATAACCGCTGGCTAGCCACACGGCGCGCGCGGTTACTGCTCCAGTTGGGCCGTGAGGCAGAGCGTAGCGGAGACGCAGCGCTAGCGCTGAGACTGTATCGCGAGTCCGCCAGTAGCGAAGCGCGCATTCGGCAGTTACGTGTGTTGGAGCGCCAAGGCGAACACACCGCGGCCTTTGAGCTGGCGACCCAAGCCCTTAATAGCAGCCCCAACGAAACCGAGCACCAGGCGCTGGCGCGGATTCTGCCCCGCTTACGGCGGCGGCTTAAATTGCCTGCTGAGCCGAGCGACCCCGAACCCACTCATGAGCGCTGGGACTTATCATTGCCTGGGCCGCAGTGGGTCGAACGCGCCGTGGTCGAGGTACTCAGCGAGCCTGGGGCGCCGATCTACTACGTGGAAAATGCGCTGCTGACCGGGCTGTTTGGTTTGCTCTGCTGGACAGCGATTTTTGCTCCATTGCCGGGGGCCTTCTTCCACCCCTTTCACCATGGCCCGGCGGACTTGTACCGTGAGGACTTCGTGGCGCGACGGCGAGACGCCTTCGATGCTTGCCTTGCGCGTCTGGAGGACGGCAGTTACCGCGAAGTGATTCGTTCGACCTGGAGGGAGAAACACGGCCTGGCGTCTCCCTTTGTGCACTGGGCGATCGTCGATGAACCGCTGGTTGAGCTGGCGTTGACGTGCATTCCCGCCGTGCACCTACGCCTGTGTTTTGAGCGGTTGCTGGGGGATCTGAAAGCCAACCGGGCCGGGCTACCGGATTTAATTCAATTTATGCCCGATGCACCCGTTGGCGAGCCACGCTATCGGATGATTGAGGTCAAAGGCCCCGGCGATCGGCTGCAGGATAACCAGCGCCGCTGGCTTACGTTTTTTCACCGCCATGCCATGCCCGTGGCGGTGTGTTACGTGAGCTGGTCGACTGGCGACGAGCCTGAACCATGAGCGCGACCTATCGCGTGGCAGTGCGCGCGCTGTGCGACTTCACTGCTCGGCAGGGGGATCTCGATCACCGCTTTACCCCGGCGCCCAGTGCGCGCGAAGGGATGGAAGGGCATACGCTAGTGACCAGCCGCCGGGGAGAAGACTATCTCGCTGAACTGCCCCTGTCGGGGAAGTTTGAAGGGCTGATAGTTACCGGCCGCGCCGATGGTTTCGACCCCACGGCCAACCGCCTGGAGGAGATCAAAACCCACCGTGGCAGCCTGGAGCGCATGGCGGATAATCAGCGCGCCCTCCACTGGGCGCAGGTAAAAGTCTACGGCGCGTTACTGTGTGCTGAGCGTGCGCTGGAACAGATTACCTTGACGTTGGTTTATCTGGATATTGCCAGCGGCAAAGAGACCCTGATCAGCCAGGAAGCCACTGCCGACGAACTCCAGGCGTTCTTTGCCGATCAGTGCCAACGCTTCCTTGCCTGGGCAGAACAGGAGGCCGTTCACCGTCAGGATCGCGATAGTGGCCTGCAGACCCTGCGTTTTCCCCATGCTGCGTTTCGCCCCGGCCAGCGCGAACTCGCTGAAGATGTTTACAAAGCTGCCAGCACCGGGCGCTGCCTGCTCGCCCAGGCGCCCACCGGTATTGGTAAAACCATGGGCACGCTGTTTCCGATGCTTTCGGCCATGCCCCGCCAGCAGCTTGATAGAATCGTCTTTCTGACCATGAAAACCCCCGGCCGCCGTTTGGCGCTGGATGCCCTGGCTACACTGCGCACTAGTGATGAAACACTTCCTCTGCGGGTGCTGGAACTGGTGGCGCGGGAGAAAGCCTGCGAATACCCAGATCGCGCCTGCCACGGCGAGTCGTGCCCATTGGCCGCCGGCTTTTACGATCGCCTGCCTGCAGCACGCCAAGCGGCGGTGGATCAGGGATGGCTGGATCGCGACGCGCTGCGCGAAGTGGCGTTGGCCCACGATGTTTGCCCCTATTATCTCGGCCAGGAGCTGGCGCGCTGGGCGGATGTGATCGTCGGTGACGTCAATCACTGGTTCGATAGCCACGCCCTGCTGCACGGTTTGGCCCAGGCCAACGATTGGCGAACGGGCGTGCTGGTCGACGAAGCGCATAATCTGATTGAGCGCGCCCGCGGCATGTACAGCGCCGAGCTCGATCAGCAGCGTTTCAACCGGGTTCGCCGTGCTGCGCCCAAAGCGCTCTCCCGGCCCCTGGGTCGTTTGTCCCGCCAATGGCAAGCGGTGATTAAAGAAGCAGGGCTGGAAGAGGAGGGCGACCCCAGGAAACCGGCCTACCGGCTGCTTACGGTATTGCCCGACAAGCTAGTCACCGCTGCCCAACAGGTGGGCGCCGCCATCACTGACCACCTGGGTGAGCACCCCGAAGATGCCAGCCTGGAACTACAGGAATTGTTATTTGAAGCGCTGGCATTCTGCCGCCTGGCGGAGCGCTTTGGTGAGCACTCCCTGTGTGATCTTACCCGCTATGGGCGCGGTCGGGCGGTGTTGGGGTTACGCAATCTGATACCCGCCGATTTTCTGGCCGCACGGTTTAACGCGGCCCACTCAGTGGTGCTGTTTTCGGCGACGTTAAACCCTGCCCACTACTACCGGGATCTGCTGGGCTTGCAGGAAAACACGGTATGGCGGGAAGTGGCATCGCCCTTTACCGCGTGTCAGTTGGAGGTGCGTATACGCACGGATATCTCCACGCGTTTTCGGGATCGGGACGCCTCTATCGATCCTATCGTCGCGGCCATGGCGCAGCAGTATCAGCGCAAATCAGGCCACTATTTAGCGTTCTTCAGCAGCTTTGCTTACCTGGAGGCAGCGCTGGCGCGGTTTCGCGAGGCGCACCCGGAAGTACCCGTTTTCAGCCAAACCCGCGGGATGCCGGAAGCGCAGCGCGAGGAATTTCTGGCGCGCTTTGCACCCGGTGGAGAAGGCATCGGCTTTGCGGTGTTGGGCGGTGCCTTTGCAGAAGGCATCGACCTGCCCGGCGACCGATTGATCGGAGCCTTTATCGCCACCTTGGGACTACCGCCGTTTAACGACTTTAACGAAGCGCTTAAAGCACGACTAACCGCCCGCTTCGGCCAAGGTGACGACTATACCTACCGCATTCCCGGCATGATCAAAGTGGTGCAGGCCGCAGGTCGCGTTATTCGCAGTCCAGAAGATCAAGGGGTTGTGGTATTAATGGATGATCGTTTTGCCCAGGCCAGCGGCTGGTGGGGAGCTTAATAGGCCATCGCTTTTGCTGATGGAGAGCCTGGGTAACGAGCGAATCTGCAGCAAGCTATATTGGCAGCAGATACTGACTGTCCAGTTCTCATGTTGCCACTGCCAAGCGTGGGCACCCCCACCGGGAAGCAGTCGAGAAAGACGAGTGCCTAGTACATGATGGGGCGTTTTACCGCAGAGGCTATCAAGCTTGAACAACGCCTCGTGAAGTGTCCAGGCTCGATAGAACATGCTTAAAGGGGCAGTGGACGCCATTATCTCATGGCGCACATCGGCTTCAGGCAAGCACGCTACCAGTCCGCTTAGCCGGTTTCTGTGTCGGGAACGCACTTGCTCGATATCAATGCCCACTGGCACCGTGGCGATCCCAGCGATAACGCGCAGGCCGCGATGGGAGAGGCACGCCCGCCAGGGGGAGGGAAGCGCGGGATGCCGCGGTGCGCCGCATCCTCTGGGCGTCCACTCATCCACTGGGCAGTGGAAACCGTGTGCTGCCGTGAGCTGCGAGAGCAGTTCTCTTCCCAGCCGTGATAGACAAGCCCCGCTGCTATCAGCGGGAGCTTGTACTAACAACATGTCGAGACGAGGCGTCATTATTAACGCAGGGTGACCACATCGCCGCGTAAGGCGACGCCTGCCATGATGGCCCCGGCATGGCACTCGTATTCAGTATTTGATGCCATCGGCTGACGGTCGTAAAAGCTTTCTATATTGACGACCGCATTGCCACCTTCGGCTTTGATACGATCTTGCAGGCTGATTAGCGCTGATAACATGACCCATTGACAGGCTTCTTCATCAGACTTGTTGAAAGCATTGGTCTTTTTGCTGGTAACGAAGTTGCCATACTCGTTGGCGACCTCGCCGTGCGGGGTATCGGCAAAGAAAAAGCGGATGTCGGGATCGAGCCGTTCCCTGGCTGCAGGCGTATTCATGGCCTCTTCAATCGACAGCATGTGGGTGGTATCCCGTGCATAGCTAGTTGTGCTCAGCAGCAGAGCCCCCAGTAACATAGTGAATAAAATCAATCCTCTGGTCATTTAGCGTTCCTTTTCGCTGGGTTGTAAGCACCTGATACCAGGCACCTTGAGTGGCACGGGGTCGTGCCTTTAGAGCCAACGCCGGAAGATCAACGAAGTGTTGATACCGCCGAAGGCAAAATTATTGCTCATGACATAGTCGCAATCGATATGACGTCCTTGACCGCTTAGGTAGTCGAGTGCTGCACAGGCGTCGTCGAGCTGGTCAAGGTTAGCAGTGCCATGGAACCACCCTTCACGCATCATCTCGATAGCGACCCAGGCCTCCAGTGCGCCACAGGCGCCCAGTGTGTGGCCGGTAAAGCTTTTGAAGGCACTAATCGGGAGTTTTGAGCCGAAAACGGCATGGGTGGCATGACTCTCGGCGATGTCCCCACGGTCGGTGGCAGTACCATGGGCACTGACGTAGCCGATCTGTTCTGGCTGCAAGCCAGCGTCATCGAGCGCCTGGCGAATAGCCTGCTCCATGATGCGGGCGTCGGGCTGAGTAACATGGCGGCCATCGCTGTTGGTGCCAAAGCCCACTAGCTCGGCGTAGATGTTGGCCCCCCGTGCCAGGGCGTGCTCAAGCTCTTCAAGGATCAAGGTGCCAGCACCTTCGCCGATCACCAGACCGTCGCGCTCGGTATCGAAGGGACGTGGGGAGGTGTGTGGCGCATCGTTGCGGGTGCTGGTGGCAAATAGTGTGTCGAAGACAGCTGCTTCAGAGGCCGATAGCTCTTCACAACCACCGGCAATCATCGCTGTCTGGCGCCCGAAGCGAATGGCTTCATAGGCGTAGCCGATGCCCTGGCTACCCGATGTGCAGGCACTCGAGGTGGTATAGATGCGTCCGCGCACACCGAGGAACACACCAATGTTGACCGGCGCGGTATGGGCCATCATGCGGATATAGGAGTTCGCATTAAGCCCATCGGTCGACTTGTTGATTAACATGTTGCCGAAGTCGGCGACGGCGTCGGGCTCTCCCGCTGACGCGCCATAGGCGATCCCCATTTGGCCACTCCCTAAGAGCGTCGAGTCAAGTAGCCCTGCATCCTCTAGTGCCAGTTCGCTGGCACGGGTCGCCATTTGTGCTCCCCGGCCCATGCTGCGCAGTGCACGGCGATGGTAATGCCCGGGTAGTGTGAAGTCGTTGACGGGAGCGCCGAGCCGAGTGTTGAGACCTTCGTAGCTATCCCAGTCATCCATATAGCGAATACCATTTTGTAGTCGCTCGAGGCGTGCACGCATACTTGGCCAGTCATTACCGATCGGTGAGAAACCGGCCATCCCTGTAACCACCACTCTGCGACCGAGCCCATCCTGGCGTAATGTGTTGTTTGGCATCAGCACATTCCTCCATTGACGGCGAAAACCTGCCGCGTGATATAGCCTGCATCGTGCGAGCACAGGAAGCTCACCGTGGCCGCCACTTCTTCACAGGTTCCGGTGCGGCGCATGGGAATCAGCTTGAGTGCTTCTTCATTTACCAATTCATCTGTCATGTCGGTATCGATCAGCCCTGGGGCGACGCAATTGACCGTAATTCGCCGTTTGGCCAGTTCCACCGCCAACGCCTTCATCGCACCGATCAGTCCGGCCTTGGAAGCGCTGTAATTGACTTGGCCACGATTGCCCATCATTCCCGAAACGGAAGACATCACGACGATACGGCCGGGTGCCCGGCGGCGAACCATCGGCATGACCAAGGGTTTAACGACGTTGTAGAAGCCATCGAGATTGGTGTGAATGACGCTATCCCAGTCTTCATCGGAGAGAGCGGGGAAGGCGCCATCGGCGGTAATGCCAGCGTTGCAGACCACTCCATAATAGGCACCATGTGCTTCAATGTCGGTCTCTATGGCATGCCGTGCGGCGGCACGGTCAGCGACATCAAAACATAGCACGCGGGCACTGCGCCCCAGTGCGCGTATATCGTTGGCGACCGCTTCGGCGTCTGCCTGGCGTTGACGGCAGTGCAGCACGATATCAAAGCCATCCCGCGCCAGGCGCAGGGCAATGGCGCTGCCGATGCCGCGGCTTGATCCGGTGACCAGGATGGTATTCGTCATAAGGTGCTCCCTTGTTGAATAACGTCCAGCGCTTGCCGCGTTTCGGGCTGAAAGACGTTGAGTGTAGCGTTGGCGATAGGCTGATTATTAGCGTCAAACAAACGCCCATAAAAAGCGCCCAGGCCATTGTCAGCACGAAAATTGAGTTCAACTTCAATACGTATCGGCTGGTCGAAACTGAAAAACGGTGCCTGGCATTGATAGCGACGAGTGCCGAGCAAAAAGCCGATTTTCGGTTTGTCGCCACCCGCCACGGCCTGAATGCCAGCCCAGGCGGCAATCGCCTGGGCAAGCCACTCCAGTCCTACCCAGCCAGGTATGCCATCGTGGGTGGCAAACAGGTCATCGCGTTGAGGCGTTACGCTGGCATGCAGGTGTTCTTCGCCCACCGCGAGTAGCGTATCCAGTAGGCACATGCCATAACGATGCGGTACGTAAGGGGCGATATCGCAAGGCAAATCAGGTAAGCAGGAGAAGGGTGAATCATTCATTAAAACGTTCCAACAGCAAGGCGATGTTGTTACCACCAAAAGCAAAGGCGTTGCTGACAGCCCGATGGCAGTCGTGTTGGGTTGCCGTGGCGTAATTCAGCGATGGTAGTTGCGGGTCGATCTCACCATCGTGAACCTGGGGTGGAAGACGACCGGCGTTGAGCGTTAACCAGCAGAACGCTGCTTCCAATGCACCGCAGGCACCTAAGGTATGTCCCGTCAACGCCTTTGTTGAGCTACATGGCAGCTTATCGCCGAAGATATGCGCGACCGCAATGGCTTCCATGCTGTCGTTCTGGCGTGTCGCAGTGCCATGTAGGTTGAGGTAATCAATGGCCGTGGCGGGTAGTTGAGCCATCTTCAAGGCGGCTTGAATGGCGCGAATAGCGCCCTGGCCGTCGGGCCGTGGCGCTGAAATATGGTGGGCGTCACTGCTCTCGCCGTAACCACTGAGCTGAATACCGCCGGTTTCGGCGGTGACCAGAAACAGCGCTGCTGCTTCTCCGAGGTTGATGCCATCACGGTTGGCTGAGAAGGGCTGGGAGGGGTGATCGCTGAGCGCCTCAAGAGAGGCGAAGCCATTGACTGTCAAGCCACAAAGGCTATCGGCGCCACCAGCGATAACTGCGTCGCAGATACCGCTCGTCAGCAAGCGTTTGGCACTGGCGAGAGACCGGGCGCTGGAGGTGCAGGCAGTGGACAGTGTGTAGGCTGGCCCCTCAAGGCCTAGCCGCTCGGCGATGAACTTGGCCGGCGAGCCGATTTCATGGCGTTGATAATGGAAATCGCTAGGCCACTTGCCTTCTTTCATTCGCTCTCCCACAGCCATTTCGGTTTCACCGATTCCCGAGGTGCTGGTACCGAGCACCACGCCGATACGCGCTTGGGGGCTGCGTTTGCGAAAGGCGTCGAGTGTCGGTGCCAGCCGCTCTAGTGCAGCGGCCAGCAGTTGGTTGTTGCGCGAGCGGTGCTCCGGTGGTAAATCGCGGGCATCGGGTAATGCAGTGGTTACCCGTCCTAGTGGCAAGGAGCGGCCTGGTGTAAACACGTCGTCATACACCAGCCCACGCCGACCGTTGAACAGGGCGTCGGTGATTGCCGCTAAGTCGTCGCCAATCGAGCAGACCAGTGCTGGCGGCAGCAGGCGGCAGGGTTGCGCCTGAAAGGAAGTCACTGGGCTGAGCATGTGGCTGCCGTCCGGTCGGTGTCATCAAGTCGTGCAATATACAATCGGTAATTAGCCTCAATGTCTTCTATTACCCGACATGAGGCGTCACCACTGATACGAGCGATGACGCGCTGATGGTAGCGAATGGTACGACCCTTTTGATCCTCTTCCAGCGACCAGGCACTGGTGTGGAAGGCTTGGGAAATAGCTGTTGAGGGCCATAGGCTCCAGCTCAAGCGACTGGCGAGCCATTCGGCCGAAAAGGGTGGCTCGAACGAGGCATCGTGAAGAAAGTGGCTCCCATCGTCATCATGTACCAAGGTCAGCAAGCGCTGGCCTTGTGGGCTGAGTATGGCCAGACGCAACGACATGTCGTCGTGGCGCAGCACTCCGATCATTTCATGCCGTTGGTCGTGATGGTAAAACGTCAGGCGTTGCATCTGCGTCTCCATCTCCGGCAACGTTGATAGCCCCGGAAGCGTAGCGACCGGCCGTCCGGCGCAGCCGGCCAGTAGTGTTATAGCGATGATCAGCCATGCCTGACGCACGAAAGGGGGTAACTTCATGGCCATCAACCCTCACCCGTGGCATGGCTCGAAATGTCGCTACAGGCCTCAGCTAAGCTGTGAAGGCGACGGCGACTGGCGGCGACAAATGGGTTCTCTTCATCCCAGGCATAGCCGGCGAGTACCGAACTGATCATTTCGCGTATGCGTGGTATCTGTTGATCGTTAAAGATAATGCGTGGCAGGCGACCATCGTACCAAGCGTCGACAAACTCGCGGAAGGTGGCGATGCCACGGCGTAGTGGTTGTTCAAACTGGCTATCCCAATCGATTTTTTCGCCAGCGAGCTGCCGCTCGACCAGGGGAGCGGCACGCAGGGCTGAGTCCAAGGCAATGGTTACCCCCGAGGAAAACACCGGATCAAGGAATTCGCCCGCATTACCCAAGAGAGCAAAACCGGGGCCGTGCAGTTGCTCGACATCAGCGGAATAACCTTCCAGGCGGCCGATATCGCGTATGGCTTTAGCATTGACCAACAGTTTGTTGAGCCTGGGCTCGGCATGGAGAAAATGCCATAGGCGCTCGTTGTCGTCGACACCGGCGGCTTCCAGCGTTGCTCGGTCGCCCACCACACCGACCGACGCACGCCCTTGGCTGAAAGGAATCAGCCAGTACCAGATGCCCGAATGTTCAGGGTGCAAACCGATCAGAATCTTGTCTCGATCATAGTGCGAACAATCGATATGGTCCTCAATGTGGGTAAACAGCGCACAGCGTGATTCGAGGGTCGAAGGCCGAGCAAGACCGGTGAGACGTGCTAAAACACGCCCATAGCCGCTGGCATCAAGTACGAAGCGGGCTTGTAGCGAGCGTTGCTCGCCATTGGCATCAACCAGTGTAAGGCTGGGTCGATCGTGGTCGGCAACGAAGGCCTCGACTTGTGTTTCAAACTCGACGCTAGCACCTGCTTGACGCGCGCCGTCGATCAGGCGCTGATCGAAATCAGCACGTTCGACCTGCCAGGTGGTGCCGGGGCCAGGGCTGAACTTGTCACGAAAATCGATGGCGGCATAGCGGTCTCTCCAGGTAAAGGCAGCGCCATTCTTAAACTGAAAGTCACCTGTCTGAACGGCGTCGAGCAGGCCGCAAGCCTCAAGATGTACCATGCATTGTGGCAGCAGACTCTCGCCGATGGAAAAGCGCGGAAAGCGCTGGCGCTCGATAACCCGCACATTGATGCCTCGCCGGGCGAGCCAAGCGGCCGCAGCGGCGCCGGAGGGGCCTGCGCCGATGATGGCGACATCGGTAGTGTCTTGCGTCTTCATCTGTTTCGTGGCTCCTGTCGCCATCATGGTGGATTGTAGTGGGAAGAATTGCAGTGGGAAGAATTGTGCCGGGTGTTCGCCCTTGCGAAAGGCACCAGGGCCCACGCCGACGCAAGCCCAACGAGGCAGGTGAGCCCCAGGTAATGCAGTGCCGGAGTAGCGCTGAACGACAATAGGCCGAAGGCCAATAGGCTCGACGCACAGGATAGGCTGATGGCCAGCCAGGCCGCAGGGCTATCTGGGTGTTCCGTGCTAAATATGCCAGCGTCGAGGCCGATACCCAGTACCAGCAGCAGGCCCAGAAGATGGAATAGCGTCAGGCCGATATTGAGCGCGCTGAACAGTGCCAGGGTCGCTAACAGCGCACCCAGCGGGGGCAGCAATACGCGCCAAGCCTGCCCACGATAGCGCCAGCCAAATACCACCGCTAATCCTGCGACGGCGACAGCCAGCCATAGGGCGATCTGATCGCGTAGCCGTGACAAATGGTCGGATAACGTGACCACCCGATCCTGGTAGAGCACATATGCCGGTGCCGCAAGACGCATGAGCGCTTTCTGGGCCATGTTGTCGGCATCGCCCAATACCACCAGCGCCGCCATGTCAGAACGTTGGTCAGTGGCGACGTCGCCTAACCAGAGCGTGCTATCGGCACTTCCTGCGGGGGTTGTAAGCCATGTTTCGATGGTCAATAGCGGCACCGCTCGCAACGGCTGTTGTGCGGCTTCCAGTAAGTCCAGGGGAAGACCAGATTTGGCGATCAGCTCGGGCAGGGCGTTGTCATAGGCTTGGTGCACTCGCTCCAGGTTGGCTTGCTGGGTCGAAGGGGAGGGTACCGCTTGGGCAAGATGACGGTACTGGCTCAAGTGCCCTTGGGTCTTCAGCTCTGCCAGCGTAGCCTCCAAGGCTTCCAGTCGTTCCAATAGCTCGGCTTCATGCTTGGCGGTGACGATCAGGTAACGACTGCCCGTGGGACTTGCCAATAGGCCCTGTACACGTTGCTGCTCAGCAATCAGCGCGGTGGGTGAAGGGTTGAGCTGACGCAGGTCGTCATTGGTTGTCAGCCGTGTGGCGACGATGACCACCGCCAGGATGCCAAGCAGGGCCAGCAGCCCCCAACGCAAGGGCGCTCGGGGCGGTAGCCGCAGGTGATCCAGCCGGGCTGCAATACGTGCCGTCGCGGCATGGGGACGAGGAGTGAACCACGGTAGCCAAAGGCGCACGGTCAACCAGGCGCCGACCAAGCCCAGCGCCGCGAAAGTCGCCATTTGGCGTAGCCCCGGCAGTGGGGTCGCAAGTTGGACAAGATAGGCGACCAGGCTGGATATCAGGCCTAGCAACAGCCCTGGCCAAAGCCGTGCCAGTGGTTGTTCGGGCGCTAATTGGCGGGCGCACTGGAAATGCAGGGCGTAATCTATCGCGATACCGATCAAGCTGGCGCCGAATGCCAGCGTCAGCAGGTTGAGCGTACCAAACAGCACCCAGGTCAGTGGCAGCGCAAACAGCATGCCACAAGCGACCGGTAGCCATAAACTGGCCAGCATCGAACCACGCCGAAACGTGACCCATAGTAGTAAGCCGATACCCAGCAGCGAGCCCAGGCCGATAGTGGAGATTTCTCGCTTGGCCTGATCGGCGCCGGCAGCAGCATGAAATACCAGACCACTGCGTAACAGCTCGGCCTGGGGGTGACCCTCGCCGAAGCGCGACAGCGCTGCCATAAGGCGTTGCTGCATGGCCATGTCGTAGGGGCTGGCTGATAGCTGGCCGCTGACGACGAACCAGTGCTTGTCGCCGTCGCTGACGGCCGGTAGGCCGTCGATCAATCGTATGGGGCCAGCAAGCCGCTGGTTCAGCCAGGCATCCAGTAGACCGAAGGGATCGCGGCGAGGATCCGCTTCGCTTCCCAGCGTAAACAGTTGCCTTAGGCCGCGCTGTACCCAGGCCCCATCACTGGCATCCGCCAGTGATGGGGTCAGCAGACGATAACGGTACGCCGCCAAGTCGCTGCTGGGGCGCTGCAAGCTGTCATCGTCGAAAGCCTTGACGCTTGCCGAATCTGTTAGCCGGGTTTTGAGTTCGGCGACCAGCCTGGCTGGGGACTCACCCCGAACCAGCAGCACGAAGCGGTCCTCAAAGGTGTGGGTTAAGCGCTGTTCGGCTTGCTCAAGCAAAGCCCCCTGGTGGGTTTCCGGCAATAGTGCAGTGATGCGCGTATCCAGTGGTGCCCCTCTGCCTAGCAAACCCGCCAGCAGAATGGCGCAGCCCAGCAACAGCCCGGCCCAACCGATAGCGGCTAGACGTTCTATTCTGCTCGGGTGCGTTGCCTTGCTCACAGTGAACGGTCACCCTCTTCGAGGCTGGCGCAATCCACTGTTGCCAGAGTCAGGTTGAGGCGGTCATCGTTGGTGAACATCAGCTCGACGTGCTCCACTTGCTGGTTGCCTTGAACGAGCAGTTGCGAAAGCCGTTCGGCGATGTGTACTTCACTGGGCGTCAGTTTGGCTTGCCAGTCGTCCAGCGCACCGCTGAGCTCGATGGTGAAGTGTGATTCCAGGCGCTGCCAGTTGCCTGACAGAAGACCACCAAGCACCGGTGCGACCACTTGAAACCCCATGGGCAGTTCGTCGTTGTCCTCGCTCATAACCACACGATCTCGCACGGGGGATGTCGTCTGCCAAACCAGGCCGTTTGCTTGCTGTTCAAAGTACCCACGGCTATCCAGCTGGGCATCAAGATCGGCCAGCCAGCGCGACTGATCGAAGCGGCCGCACTGCGGGGCGTGGGCAGCTAGACGTTCGGCGAGGGCGTCACCATCAAGGCCATCACCATTGAGGGCCGCCCACGTAGCGGGACTGACCATCAGGCTAAGGGCGACATAAACAGCGACATAAACAGCTACATAAACAATCGAGTGGCGAATAGAGCGTGTCACTGATTAGCCTCCTGCCAGGCGAGAAGACGTTCGACCAGAACGGGCGGCGACTCCAGGCGCATTTCGCGATCCTCAATCCCGACAGCGACCTGTACGCTCCAGGCTCGCGTCAGGCGTTTGCGCGTCTGTGCATCGCGGATGGTGTAGTCGATCTTGAGGCGATTCTCCCATTCGCTAAGGCGCGCTTCGATGGCGATACGCTGGGCGAATAGCGCCGGAGCGGCGTAGCGTAGGCGTAGATCAATGACCGGCCAGGCGTACCCCGAGTCCTGCATTTGCGGGTAGTTGTAGTCAATGGCATCAAGCAGTTCGCAGCGGGCTATTTCCAGATAGCGCACATAGTGGCCATGCCAAGCCACCTGCATCATGTCGATATCATGGAAGGGGATTGTTAGCTCGGTCTCGCAACTGGGTAATGGGCGGTCGTTAGGCGTCATATAGGCTCCAGTGACGTTGGCGAATCAGGTCACAGAGTGTGCGCAGTTCGTGCTCCAGTGCGCGGTCCTCGCCGAGAGCGGGAAAGGTCTGCCGACAGTCATCGAGAAATCCTGCCAGGCGCTTGGGTAGTGGAGGGGCATCGGCGAGTTGACCGCGCAGTTCGACGGCCTGGCAGGCAGCATGCAGGGTAGAGGCAGTCACCTGTTCGACCAGTGTTAGCACACGCAGTGCATCACGCGCGGCGATGGTGCCCATGCTGACCTTGTCCTGGTTGTGGCATTCAGTGGAGCGCGAGAACACGCTGGCCGGCATGGTCAACTTTAGTGCCTCTGCGGTCCATGCCGAGGCGCCGATCTGTACGGCCTTGTAGCCATGGTTGAGGCTGGCCCGCGCGGGTGTGGCACCACTCAGGTTGCTGGGCAGGCCGTGATTGAAGCGAGCGTCGACCAGCAGCGCCAGTTGGCGATCGAGCAGATCAGCCAAGTTGGCACAGGCTTGCTTGAGGCTATCCATCACGAAAGCGACATGCCCACCGTAGAAGTGGCCGCCGTGCATCACTTTGCCTTGTTCGGCGTCGATTAACGGGTTGTCATTGGCGCTGTTGAGTTCGTTCTCAAGAAACTGGCGCCACCAAGGTAAGGCATCCTCCACCACGCCGATTACGTGCGGGGCGCAGCGGGTTGAGTATCGATCCTGGAGGCGAGGCGAGTTGCGCGGTGTTTTGGCTGCGTGAAGATCTTCGCGTAGTCGCGCGGCGACTTTATTTTGTCCCGGGTGGGGTTTGGCGGCGAACAGTTCAGCATCGAAGTGATAGGGATTACCGTCCAGTGCATGTACGGATAGGGCTGTAATACGGGTGGCCAGCTGCGCTAAATAGACAGTGCGGGCGAAGGCGAACACACTCAGTGCCGTCATTACAGCGGTGCCGTTCATTAATGCCAAGCCTTCCTTAGGCTTTAGGCGATAGGGTACGAGGCCGTGCTCGGCGAAGACCTCGGCGGTGGGACGCCGCTGGCCGCCATAAAACACGTCGCGCTCACCGCATAGGACAGCAGCTAAATAAGACAGTGGCGTCAGATCGCCGCTGGCTCCGACGGATCCTTCCTCAGGAATAACCGGGATCACATCATGCTCTAGCAACCAGGTCAGGCGTTCGAGGAGCTCGACACTGACCCCCGAAACGCCGCGGCATAGCGAGACTAGGCGTACCATGATCACTGCTCGTGCGGCTTCCACCGACAACGCCTCGCCCAAGCCACAGCCGTGGAAGGTATATAGCTGGCGCGGTAGTTGTTCCAGATCGGACGCGGAGACCTCACGGGTGCAGGAATCGCCATAGCCGGTGGTGACGCCGTAGATGACTCCCTCTTCCTCGAGTAGGCGTTCAAGGAAGGCGTTGCCGCGTGCAATGCGTTCACGGAAGTCCGGGGCCGTTGATAGGGTGACGCGACGGCGACCTTCAGCGACGGCCAGTACCTCCTCGAGGCTGACAATCGAACCATCCAGGATGAGAGGTTCGCTGGTGATAGAACCCGCCGCCGGGTCATGGAGTATCGTCATGAAGGTATCCAGTGTCGTTGTTCCAGAACGGATAAAAATTGAACCATTGCAGAGGGTGTCGCCGAACACGCTCGGCTAGATGATTGGCATGGTTCTGCATGGCGTCGGCAATCCATGTTTCGCGCTGGCGGCGTGGCAGTTCCTGGGTATCGCCGAGGCATTCAAAGTCGATTCGAAAGTTAGCGCCATCGCGCACGCAGGCCAGCGCATATAGCGGGCAACGGAGCAGCGTGGCCAGGCGGAAAGGGCCCTCGGGGAATCTTGCTTGACCGCCGAGAAAATCAAGCGTCTGCGTGCGCTGCCCTGACAGAGGAAAGCGGTCAGCCGCGATGACCACATAGCCGCCGGCGTTAATGCGCTCTGCCAAGGTCTGGGCGGTGGCAGGGGTGACCTCGCTGACTTCGAGTACCTGGGGGCGGGCTTTACCCGTGACACGCTCAAGCAGTGCATTGAACTTGCGGGCATTGCGCGTATGCATCATCACCGTCAAATCGAGTTTCGCGTGTCTCTCAGCGAGGGCATTGACCACATCGAGATTGCCATGATGGGCGACCAGAATTAATCCACCCCGACCGCCGTCGATGGCGGCACTGAAGTGCTCAATCCCAGTACCGACCAAACGTTCGTCGGTGATATTTCCGCACCACGCCTCTACCTTGTCCATCAGGGCTTCGCCAAAGGCCAGGAAGTGGCGATAGCTGTGCCACCATCGGGCCAAAATGCGCTGCTCAAGCTGGGGGTAGAGGCGCTGCAGGAAGGCTTGTGACGAGCGTCTTGCCGTGGCATGTATCAGGAAATACCACAGCATGACTGGCCATAACGCCAGCCGAAAGGGCCAGCGCCCCAAATGGCGCTGTATCACCACCATCAGGAACATGCCCGCTACCGTGCCACGCTCGCCTATCCGCGCCCAATGATGGCTCATCGGCTCACCTCGTGTTGCCTTCGCCAGCGTCGCGCCAGCAAGCGCGGTAGGCGTAGCAGCATGCCAAAGAACAGGCGGGTGTGCATAAGAGAGATTTGGCGGTTGTCACGCCACACGGCGAAATGACTCACTCCGTCGCGCGGGTAGTGTACGCGTACCGGGCGATGCGCCATATCACCCCCCGCCCAATGCCAGCGCACTAACACTTCCGTATCAAAGGTCATGCGGTTGCCGCAGCTATACTGGGCCAGTAGTCGGTTGAGCGCCGCGACCGGATAAAGTCTGACGCCACACATCGAGTCGCGGATATCCAGCGACAAGGTGTTGATCCATACCCAGATATGGGTCGCATAACGGCCGTAAAAACGTACTCTTGGCACGCTGGCATCATAGCGGGGATAGCCAACCACCAGCGTATCGGGTGCCGTATCCAGTTCGGCGAGAAAAGCGGGCAGGTCATCGATGCCATGCTGGCCGTCGGCATCAACCTGAAGGGCATGGGTGTAACCCAGATGCTGGGCTTGCTTGAGCCCAGCACGTACCGCGGCCCCCTTGCCCTGGTTGATATCCAGGCGCAGCAGGTGATGGCCGTTTGCGGCCAGGCGGTCAAGCTCGCTCGCGCACTCATGGTCACTACCGTCATCCACCAGTAGCAGGGGTATCTCCAATACAGCGAGCTCATCGCATAGCGGGCTGATCGTCGCTGGGTGGTTATAAACGGGGATCAAGATGCAAGGATGTGGGTCAGCCATGTTTACCCCCGTGGCTGGCTTGCAGGCGAATTTGACCGGCGCAATGGCGACCTTCATGAGATTCTATGGTAAAGGCGATACCGTCGTCGCGGCGCGTCAACTGCAAAGTGAAGCGTGCGCCGGGTTGTAAAACCCGCTGAAATTTTAAGCGCTCGATGCCCTGAAATTCTCCCAGCTCAGCGAAGCAGTCGTTGGCGCACTCGATGGCCCACTGCACCATCACGACACCCGGCACCAACGGATATTCGTCGAAGTGTCCTTCGAGAAAAATCAATCGCTCCGGTACTTCCAGGGTCAATAGACAAGAGTCAGCACCTGGTCGCTGCTCACCCAGCCAGCGCGGTATCTTGTGGTTATCGAGATCGGCAAACAGGCGATTGATCAGAGCGCGATCCAGCTTGCCCTGGGCATTGCTCGGCAGTGCATCGACAAAGCGCCAGTAGCGAGGAATGGCGATGGGTTCAAGGTGGTGCGAGAGATGGGCTCGCATACGTTGCACTAAGTCATGACGAGTATCGTGCTGGTGCGGAATGAACGCATCGTAGAGGGCGACCACGACCCCCATTCGGCCATCGGTTCGACCGAGATCGACGCAGCGTGCCTCTATTACTTCTTCCGCTGCGGCGAGGACGCGTTCAACATGATTCAGCGAGACTCGTTTACCGGCAATTTTGACCAGACGATCAGCGCGCCCCAGCAACTCAAAGCCGCCTTCTGTCGGTACCACCCGGTCCGGCTGGTGCCACCAGCGTTGTGGCGTTTCCAGAAACGGCGACCGCAGGCTTAGGTAATCGTCCGAAAATGCTAGCTCTACTCCTGGCAAGGCCTGCCAGACGGTACCCTGCGTTTGGCGCCGCTGGGCAATTCCGCCGCTCTCGGTGCTGCCATAGATCTCGATCACAGGCGCCTGGAGTAGACGCTCGGTGTGCTGGGCATGTTCCAACGCCAGGGGCGCGCCAGACGAGAATACGCGCGTGGGGCGGGGTGTCTCGCTCCACGGTAGGTGCTCCGGTAGGCGTGATAATTGGGCAGGGGAACTCACGATCACTGGCTTCAAACCGGCCGCGCCGGCCTCTTGCAGGCGTGCGAAAAGGCCTTCCGGATAACGACACTCATCGCCACAGAAGGGGGTGCCGGTGCATAAGGGGTGCAATACCCCGGTGAGCAAGCCATAGATATGCTGATGGCTGACCTGAGAGATGACACCGCTATCAGCTAATGGCCATAGCTTGGCATGCGCCGTCAATTCCGCATCCAACTGGTTGAAACGCTTGGTCAGATGAACGGGCTCGCCGGTGGAGCCGGACGTATACAGGACGACTGCCGTAGCCGTTGGGTCAAGTGCCTCGGGATGTGCGAATGGTGTAATGCTTTCAAGCTCACCGGGATCGTCGGGCAGCGTACCATCAACCTTTTCAAGGAGCAGGGCCAAGGTTTCTGGGCGATTGTCAGCGGGTAATACCGCGACCCGGCCACTTTCCCATAGTGCCGCCAAGGCTGCGCAGAACTCCAGAGGTTGGTGATGGCAGAGTAGCCAGTGGCCGCTGGGTTTGTCCGCTAACCAAAGACGCCAGGCGTCGATGCGCTGAACGAGCGACACTGTTTTGATCCAGTGATCCGGGAGTGCGTGATGGTTCGCGATCGCGTTACGCCAGGGCAACCGAGTAAGCGGGATGAAGGTCACGACAGACTCCTCCGCAGCCGGTGGCGTAGCAGCCATTCACCGACAAACATCAAGGCGATCAGCCCATAGCTGATGACGCCGTTGTATAACGACCAGGTGGCCAGGTCAGCGTACAGCGCCGTCCAGCCAGCGATGGCCCCGTTGAAGACAAAGAAGCCGCACCATGCCCAGGTGACGCGCCGGGTATAGCGCACTCCGGCGGGGGGCAGGTCAGGCTCGCGCAGGCGTGCTAAACGTTCCACGACCGGAATGCCCCGCCACAGGCTGGATAGAAAGATGGTCAGCATGATGGCATTGACGGCGACGGGGTAGGCACGCATACCAAGCTCGGCGTGCCCCAGGCCGCCTAAAGCTAGCAACACTATCGCCACCATGATGGCGAGGTAGCGAGCCTGGGGCATTCTCCAGGCGAGCAGTGCGGCACCGACGACTAAAAGTGGCCAGCTGCCTACGTGGTCGTGCAGGACGAATACCAATATCGGCCAGATCAACGCCAGTAACATGCTTGCTTGTTTCGGCATCTCTTATCGTTGCATCAATTGTTCGACGACATTGACGACATCATCGATGGTACGCACTGACTTAAAGTCATCGGGTTTGATACGTCGCCCCGTGAACTGCTTGAGTTCAACAACCAAATCCACCGCATCAATGCTGTCGATGTCGAGGTCTTCGTAGAGGCGCGCTTTGGGTTGAACGTCATCGGCACTGAGGTCAAATAACTCGACCAGTGTTTTGCGGATATGCGCCAGTATCTGTTCGTGGTTACTGTCAGCGGTTTCAATTGTCACGACGGGCCTCCACCAGTGCCTGTAGGCTTGCCAGGCTAGCAAAATGACGACGGGTTTCCTCGGCTTCGGAGTCCAGCTTGATGCCGTACTGCTTTTGAAGTGCCAAGCCGAGTTCGAGGGCATCAATGGAGTCGAGCCCGAGGCCTTCGCCAAATAAAGGGGCGTTAGGGTCGATATCGCTAGGATTGATATCTTCAAGCTCTAGCGTGTCAATGATCAGGCGCTTGAGCTCAAGCGTCAGATTGCAGGTTTCGCTCATGATGAAAGTGATCCAATTCCCGGTTGAAGTGATCGCTCAGCCGTTGTGTTAGTTGTCTAGCGAGCTGCCCGGTCGGCTGTTGGCTATCTGATGTAACGGGCAAATCGTCGAGTACGTGAAGCTCCATCCTGACTTTGGTGGCTGGGATGTGATACCAAGGTTCACCTTTGGTCAGTGTTGTTGGCGTGCAGCGTATCAGTACTGGTGTGATCGCTGTCTCTGTGCGTAATGCAATGTTTGCCCCACCGCGTCGGAATTTGATCGGACGTTGCGGGCTGGTACGGGTGCCTTCGGGAAACAGGATTAGCGAATTCCCTTTCCGTAGGCTCTCACGTGCTGCGTCGAGTACTGCTTCGGGGGTGTCGTTGGTGATATAACCTGCCGCATGAATTGGCCCCCGCGTAAAAAGGTTGCGAGCCAGCCGACCCTTAACAATGCAATTGGCATGGGGCGTATGAGCCAATAGGAAAACGACATCGATCAGTGACGGATGGTTGGCTATCACTAATAACCCAGGACGCATTAGCCGTTCCTTGTTGCCTAGGCGGTAATCGAGGACTCCAAGGCCCTGCATCATCTTGATAAAAGCTAAGAAGCAACACTGGATAAGGCGCCGTGCTAAATAATGGCGCCGCTCGGTGTCACGCACACAGAGGCTCAGCAACGGGGCAACCACTAAACCAATAAAAAGGCCACCGACTCCGAAGGCTGTGAAAGAAAGAGCGGTGCCCAATCCGCGGTACCATCTATGTATATTCATTCCTGCCTCAACTGCCAGCGACTCCTGCCATCCAGGAAGGGAGCATCTCCATTAAGCCAGTTCATTACTGTGATAGGCGTTGGGTAAGCACAATGCGTTGGCTTTGTAGCTGTTAGTTGTCGTCCCTGGTTCAGCGTTAATCGCATGCCAACAACGCATGCCGTACCGGGATGCTCAGTACACCCTTGATAAGCAGAGGGCAAAGGGCTTTCTGAGAAAGCGGCAATAACGGCAGGATATCCTTCCATGAGATATCCGAATGACTCGTAAAGTAGCGCGTCAAACTCATCGCCACAGGCGCCTAGCGCCTGTAAAGGCCGGTGATGAGACTGAGAGATGGAGTGAACACCCAAAATTGCATTATGCACCGACATTGAAAAACGGGTTGGGGAGACAGGGTTGCCGCCTTGCAAGTTTTCAAGCATCGCCAACGTATCGGCAGTGCCCCCATGTCGTGAGGCATGCACTAAGGGCAAACCGGCCTCTGGATCCAATTCTCGAAGGATGTCGCAGGTGGCCCGGCCCGTGTCATCAAGACGCCGTCGCAGCATGGCCGGCATCCCTTTGCCCAACTGAGCCGAGATTCGCCAGCTTGGTTTGCTGGTGGTAATCGCCCCTTCAGGAAGCCAACCCCGCCAATCTTCGAGATATAGGGAAAAAGACACAGTTCTAACGACCCACCCAAAAAAGTCGGCCACTTTAACTTAATTGAGGGGGCTATGAAAGCAGACTTAGTTAGCATGATCAAAGTGGTGCAGGCCGCAGGTCGCGTTATTCGCAGTCCAGAAGATCAAGGGGTTGTGGTATTAATGGATGATCGTTTTGCCCAGGCCAGCGCTATTGCCACGCTGGTGGACGCTGGGAGATATCCACCCCTAACTTAGGATCCTAACGCGAACCATGACAGATCTACTCTGGTACCAGTATGCGCTGATTGGGCTAATTTTTGCCTGGAGCGGTTTTGTGCGAACCAGCTTGGGCTTTGGCGGTGCCGTGCTGGCACTGCCTTTCCTGCTTTTGGTCGTCAACGAGCCACTGGTATTCTTGCCGATTATTGCCATTCACCTGCTGATTTTCTCCAGTTGGATCGCCTGGAGTGGGCATCGCCAGCTACAGCAAGCGGGCGTGGGCACCACATCGCCAGAGAGTAATATCGATTGGGGTTATTTAACCAAGGCCTTGAAAATCATGATCATCCCCAAGCTGATTGGGGTAGTGGGGCTGTTAACGCTGCCCGCACAAGTCATGACCAGTATCATTTTCGGCATTGTGATCATCTATGCCATTGGCTATGTATTGAATAAGCCGTTCAAAAGCAAGAACAAGTACGTGGACTACGTGCTGCTGGCGCTTGGTGGGTATGTCAGCGGTACGTCGCTGATTGGCGCGCCGTTGATTGTGGCGGTATTCGCCACTCACGTCGCCAAAGAGCAACTGCGGGATACCATGTTTGTGCTGTGGTTTATCCTGGTGATGATCAAGATGGTCTCGTTCCTGATTGCAGGCGTGGATCTTCAGTTAATTCACCAGCTGTGGCTGCTGCCCTGTGCCTTTATCGGCCATTTGGTGGGCGAGAAAGCCCATCGCTATATGCTCAAAGCGAACACCGGGCTGTTCTTTCGTGTGCTGGGCGCGGTGCTGATTCTTGTCAGTGTCGTGGGGTTGATTCACCCGCCCGCGTAAGTGCTGATGCTCAAAGCTGGCTGTCGGCCTTTAGCGTCGTCTTGCCTAGAATGATCAGGATAACGGCCAGCAGGCCGCACACGACTGCCATGCCGGTAAACACGTTACGCAACGACTCCAGCCAGATCACCGCCGGGGCGACCACCACCGGGGAGATAAACTGGCCAAAAAAGAAGGTCGAGGTAAAACCGCCAAATACCCGGCCCCGTACTCGCTGAGGAGTGATCCGCATCAGCCACGTGGTGGTATTGGGCATGAAGGCGCCAAGGCCAAATCCGGAGATCGCCGCACCCACGATTGCCATGGCGTAACTCTGGGTGAAGCCCACCACCAAAAAACCGGCTGCCGCCAGGAAAAAGCCGAGCACATAGATTGTCATCACCGACAGGAACGGCTTGTAGTAACCATAGCAAAACGCCACGATGCTGGCCGTCAGGGCTGCCATCGAGAGCGCCACGCCGATCGCTACGCCGCTGACTTGACCCTGCTGGGAAAGCAGAAAGGGCAGCTGCGCGGGAAACATATAAAACATGGTCATGCTGATCATGGCGATCAGGTAAGCAAGACAGGTACGTCCGTAGTCCACCGTTACCGGCGCATCGCTTGTATCGCGGCTGGCACCATCACTGGATTGAGGCTCTTGGAGAATCGCCCAGGCATAGGGAAGCAGCAGCACACCAGTCATATAGAGTAAAAACGGGCCGCGCCAACTCCAGTCGGAAAGTAGCCCGCCTAGGTTAATAAAGATTACCCCGCCCAGCGCCATGCAGCTGCTTTGCAGCCCCAAAAAACGGGCGCGTTCGGAGCTGTCAAAATAATCCCCCACCAGCGTGGTACTGATACTGAGAATACCGGCTACCGCAATCCCCATCAGTGCGCGGGAGCTTAATAGCAGATCCACGCGATCAATGAAAAAGCCCGCGCCCCCCGCAAAACCGTAGATGCCCAGCATCATCAGCAGCAATTTCTTGCGCCCAAACCGGTCAGCAAGATAACCCATCAGTGGACTGAACAGCGTAATCATCAGCGCAGGCAGGGTCAGAATCAGCTGGATCACTACCTGGGGCTGGTCGGGAAAATGGCGGCTGATGCCCGGCAGTGCAGGCGCGATAATTGCCCCCGACATCACGGTCATGGTGCTGGCAAACAGTAGTACGGCCTTAATATGCGTTAATTGGCTAATAGTCTTGTCCATATCAAGAGGAGGGGAGAGAGTGAAGAGCACAAACGCTAATCGTAGCATGTTTGTTAGCGTGCTATGTTTGTGTTTTTTACCTTCTACTTCTCAAGCAGTCAGGTTCGGCTACGAACCGTTAAGCGCTATGGGAAGAGCCGACGGGGTAGCGGTTATCTTCATATTTCTTGATGAGCAAGGAGAGTGCCTCAAGCGCATTAGCCTCTGGAGTACCAGCATCTGCGGCCCATAGCTCTTCTAGGCGAGCAAATGCACGATCAGGATCGGCATCGTTATGGATAGGCTGGATATTCATCATACAGTCTCCGCATTTACTTGGTCGTACTGTTGATGTGTGCCAACAAATCTAATCCAAGCAATCTGCTGCGCTTATTCTATGAACCCAGGCCGAAAGCTATTTTTCTTAGCCGTCACCCTAATCCGTATACATCTTCATCAACTCATACCAATTCGTCGTATAGCGCGGGCTTCGATTCGCGCAGCACAGATGCCAGGGGGCATTCTTTTCCGGTAGCCCTAGGCTTACCGTTCCCTTCCCCATCTTTTCGTTTAACGCATCCATGGCGACCATGAGCTTCTAGCTGAATTGGCGTTTTTATTACGTTTGCGGTGTGCCCGTTAGGCTGAGCTGTTGGCGGTTCTCGTCAGTCAGGTCGATCTCTTGTAGCCGTACTTGGGCCGATAGATCTTGCGCAGTTTAAAGGGGGAGGCAGGCTAGGTGTTGGGCGGTGCAGGTGAGATATTACATTGCGTAACGTTAAATTACTTGTTTGCAACTTAGCCAAACTTTGCCATATTGAAGGTGTCGCCTAATAGCACGCGTTGCGAGAACGCTTCGCCAGAATAATGCGGCAATAAAAACCCTCGGCTATTTGGAGTAGCCGGGGGTTTTGTTTTGCTTGGGTTATGCGCCTTTGCGTGCTCTGGCCAGTTCGGCCATGGCGACGCGGGACAGAAAGCCCGAGCGGGTTTTGTCGCCGGGGTGGCTGGCCACAAAGTCGTCAATTTGCTTAACCAGTAAATCAGGTAATGTGACGTTGATCTTGTGGCTTTTGCCCAGATAGGGGGTCAGGTCGATATCCACCACCGCCCAGATCCAGCCGGCGTATTCAGGGTTGTCCATGTGGTGCTCAATAGACGTTGCTTCGGGAATGGGGTCGCCATAGTCCACGGCTACTTCCAGCCATCCTTCGATCGCTGCTTTCACATTGGCTAACGCCTCTTCAAAGGTGTCACCCGCTGAAAAGCAGCCGTTAAGATCGGGTACTACGACGCCATAGGCGTGCTGTTCGTCGCCGCGCTCAATTGCAATGGGAAACAACATACGTTGATCTCCTTTATGGGGGGCAGCAGTGGCCAACCTCATAAGAGGCCGGCGCTTTTTCTGATTGCTCTTACCAAGCCCGTTTTCAAATCCTTTTTAGGATGTGGCACGGTGACCGTGCCGGGCTTGGTAGGGTGCCTGAAGTGGTGGTGGCTGCCGTTGACTCTGACCAACTCCCAGCCATCTTTCTTCAGTTCTTTTATCAGTGTTCTGCTATCCACCTCCTGCCCCTGTGCTGTTAATTATTGGGGTTACTATAACCCCAAGTTTAAAAAGGGGCAACTTCTATAACCCTGATAACCCCAGTTTACTCAATGGGTGGTTCCGTCGATTATCCGGTGATTGTCGGTGTAAGAGATCTTTTACAAATCTTGTCGGCAATGGCTTACATCAATGGGGGCTTGAGGAGCTGGCTATGACGCTTGGATGCGCGAGCTGGAAGGAGCCAGCTTTCTGTAAGGAGACGGATACTAAAGACCATCGGCCATTGGATGGCCGGGGATTATGTTTTTAAAACAGGGCATTGGGAAAATGAAGCGGCTGAATTGCTTAAACAGAAAGTTCGTGTTCGATAGCGGTGGTTACAAACTGATTAAGGCTTTGTCCTTTGGTCGTGGCGGCGTGTTTGTGCAGTTCTTCCGGTAGACGCACCTGAAACTTGCCAGAGTAGGACTTGGTGGGTTTAATGCCGCGCTTTTGGCATTCATCCAGAAAAATACGCAGCGAGATTTTGCCTTCGTCGCGTAGCCTGGCAACGCTATCGGCGTAGAAGTCGGCCCCGCCGCTTAGCTCAATGCATTCGCCACGGAACATTTCAATGTCGGGGTCGTACTGGATGACGGCGCGATAGCCGTCAATGATCATGATGTTATTCATGGCGTCTCTCCGTTCTCTTCTAACCATTTGCGTATGCTGGCCACAGCGCCCTTATCGGTATCCGGTGATGGGTGCGGGCGATGAAAAACACGCACTTCATCAAACAATACAACGGCTAATGCGGTCAAAGAACCGTCCTTGACGCGCTGGCTCTGCGAGCGGATTCGGATTTCAAACCAGGCGTAGTGACCACCGTTCGAGTCTTGGCGTAGGCGATAGGTAAATCGGGTTAGCTTTTGCGATGTATTAGCCATTTGCTGCTAGCCCCTAATGTTTCTGCTTGGAACCTATTTGGAACCTGGAGCTACTGCAAATAAAAAAACGGCCACTTGCTATATTAGCTAAGTGGCCGTTTTTTCTAGAATTTTTGGTCGGAATAGCAGGATTCGAACCTACGACCTCTGCCTCCCGAAGGCCTGTGGATAAGATAACTCGATATATCCCCAGAAACTTGTGGGTAAGTATATATTATTTAAATCAATGGCTTATTTGGTGTTTTTCATTTCGACTTGTTGCTGGCGTTGACCCCCTTTATCCTCATCTTGCTACCTATTTGCTACCTAGTTTTTCGACTGATCGGAGTATGGAGTGGGCAAGAGCACTGAGAAAGCTAAGCTGACCGCGCGTTTTTTATTAGAGCTTAGTAAATCACCGCCTGGCAATGATGTTTTTGATACCGAGCTGGCAGGCTTTCATGTTCGCCACGGCCAGCGGGGGTTGTCGTTTCGTCTTTATTATCGGACTAAGACGGGCAACCAACGCATGCTCACCATTGGCAAATACGGTGTCTTCACCGCTACTCAAGCGCGAGAAACCGCGCGCGAGGCTTTGGCTGTCGTTGCCCAAGGTGGCGATCCGCGCGCGGTGATTGAAGAGACGAAAGCGGAAGCGCAACACCAGCAGCAACAAACGCTTAGATCTTACTTGCGGACTGATTATGCTGATCACCAGAAGCGCCGCAAGGATGGCGACGCCACCCTACGACGTATCGAAAATAGCTTTACCGATTGGCTTGATAAGCCGATGGAAACCCTCGGCCTGGCTGACGTTGAGCGCTGGCAATCTCAAAAAGAGGCGGGAGCCTCGGATGCAGACCCACCGGTAAAACCTCAGGCTTACCAAACCCTGAAACGCTCCTATGGCGCACTGCAAACACTGCTGAATCACGCGGCTAAGCGCGGCGTCATTACTCAAAACCCGCTAAAAGATATCAAACTCCAAAAGCCAGCGCTTACGGACGATCAGCTCGAAGCGGACGAGGGGCGCCGTTACCTGGAAGCTAGTGAGCGTGAAGCCTTTTTTGCTGGTCTGGACGCCTACCAAGAGGAAAAGCGGGCGCAACGCAGAAGCAGCCGGGCACATGGTAAGCGGTATTTACCCGACCTGGATGGGGTGGCCTATGTCGATCATGCCGCTCCGTGGCTACTGCTCATGTATTACACCGGGTTTCGACCAGGTGATTTATTTGGTCTTCGTTGGCCGCATGTGAGTTTCGAGTTTAAGAGCGTTCGCAAAATCATCGAAAAAACCGCGCACCAATCCCCCGAGCCGCAAACTTTCCCGCTTTCAGATCCTGCCATGGAAGTGCTGGAAACGTGGTGGGAGCAGCAAGGGAAGCCCAGCAGCGGCTATGTTTTTTCATCACCCGTTACGGGCAAGCGGCTGGGCAAAGATGCAATGCGGAAGCCGTGGAAGCGGGTGCGTCAGTTGGCAGGGCTTAATGATGGAATGGTGCTTTATACGCTTCGCCATAACTTTGCGAGTCAGTTGGTCATGGCGGGAGTGGATCTTCTCACGGTGAGCAAACTGATGGCTCACTCGGATATTCAGACGACGATCAAATACTATGCCCACCTCCAGCCCGACCATAAGCGTAATGCGGTACAGCTTTTTGCTCAGATCGGGCAGGGGAAAGAGGTCATAGGCAAAGAGTTACGAAGCGATGGAAGTAGCGGTGCGCATTGACGCTTCAGCGGTGCTTGAATAGCTCTCGCTTGATTCCAGCCAGGCGTATACGTCAGATAAGCGATAGCGCACATGGTGGCCACGCTTAACGAATCGTGGCCCAGGCCTACCGAGTAGGATGCCGGTGCTGCGTGCTTTTCGCGCCGTCGCGGGCATTGCCGGAATTAGCCGGGGAAACACCACCACATCCGGCAGCTCAATCTTCGTCAGATCTACCCCTGCCTTTGCGCGGGCCAAAGCATCGGCTAGCTCTTTATCGATATCACGTTGGTCGTTAATACTCATTGGTTCTTTTCTCCCTTCTGTTTAGCCCGCCAGCGGTTGAAGCGGTTGCGAATGATGCGAAACGTTTGGCGCGCGGCTGGGTTGCTGTCTAGCTCGGCGCGGCTGTTGATTTGGCAGGCCGCGATTAACCAATCCCGGGCGTCCTGTTCGTTGTGGGTACCGTCGGGTAGGGCGCTTACATCAATGCCAAACTTGGCCCGGCGGCGGCGATCCAAGTAGAGCTGGAAGGCTTGATCCTGGCAGAGCATGGCGGCTTGTCTCGCCACGGTGCCGCCTTTGGGTGGCGCGTGATTTTTCTCCATGCTTCCCCCTAAAACTCGAACCGCTGTGCGATGCCCTTGGGCACCGCTTTTGCTTGAGTGCGGATCTCGATCACCTCAACGCGGGGCTTGAAGTGGCTAATGGTGCTCACGCCTAGTTGGAAAGCGGCGCCCAGGCCAAAACCTGCAGCGAGCAAGGTAATGGCCAAACGATGGTTGACGGGTATTAGGTTTTTCATCGCTTACCGTCCTTGCTTGTTTTTCAGTTCACGAATGCCCTGGCACTCGATACAGGTGGTGGCCCAGGGCGCGGCTTTGCGTCGCTGGGTTGGGATCTCGTATCCGCAATCAACGCATTCATCGTTGGCGGCCTGGGTGGCGAGCGTGGCGCGGCGTGCCAGCGTGGCCTCCAGGCTTTGTTGGATGGTGACCGCGGCGCGGTCGGCGTTATCTGCCATCGTTCTTCCTTCGGTTAGCAAAGTTCGGGCGGGAAGTACTCTTCCTGCTGGGTAGGTTTGGACGGAGCGAAGAGTCTTCGCGCCGCTTCTATGGCTTCCTGGCCTTCGCGGAAGGCGTCTTCCGCTTCGGCCCGGTAAATTTCTGAGCGCTTCCACTCTTCGAGACGTTCGCGCTGGGCTTTTTTCTCTTCAGGGGATGGCTCGCGGGGCTGAATATCGGGCCCCTGCGTACAGTTAGTGACACGAGTCCAAGGGGACGCGGCTTCGCCGCCTCCCGAACCCCCCTGGTGCCGCTGCGACTTGCCGCGCACTTGCCAGCGGTAGAAGCGGGTCAGGTATTCGTGTTCGTTACCGCGGCCGTCTGAAACGACGATGCCGAAGGTGCCCAGCTTGCTTTCGCCGTGGCGGCCTTTGGCCTCGATGCCTTCGCGCACCTCGCCGGTGGCGTGGCTAAACTCTGCGCGTTCTAAATCCACGCGGGGCATCGTCCAGGGTTTCACGGGGCGCTGTTTGCGGGGCAGGTTGGGGCCGCCCATTAGGCGTAAGAATTGATCCCACTGGCCTGCGTTGGCTGCCTTGCGGATCTGTTCCAAACGGCCGGCAATGCGTTTGTCAGGGCGGGTGGCTTGCTCCCAGCTCTCCAGCTCATCGATGTGCTTTTCGTTCAGGCGGCGCACTTCCCGCCACACGGTCACGCTGGGCAGGCCGACGAATTGGAACTGACGGATGCCCCACACCGCTGCCCACGACTCAATGCGCGGCGCGACGCTGGTTAGCTCATGGCCATAGCGGTCTTTGTCATCGTTTTGCACGCCATCACGGACGAACTGCTCGCCGTTGATGTTCTTGCTGATGTACTTGGCCACGTAGCCCGCGGCGGTACCGCGCTTGTAGTCGATCTTTTCCACCTTGAAGCGGGCAGTGGTCTTGTTGCCGCGACGGTCAAACAGCTCTTCGTAGGTATCCGCTTCCGCGTGATCTCTCATGATGACGTTGATGCGCTTGGTGTCTTCGCGCTTCATCCACAGCAATAGGTGCCAGTGCGGGGTGCCATCGTGGTTGGGCTCCACCACACGAATGCCATAGATGCCTAGGTTTTCGCGGGCGAGGGCGGCACGGATGCGTGCCCATACTTTCTGTAAGTAGGCCTGCGCATCGCGGGGTGTGCTGCCGTCGTACTTCGGGTTTCGGGCGCTATTGCTGAATAGCACTGGGTGGAAACGGCTGGGCGCGGTGATGGTGTAGAACATGCCCACGTGGCCCAATCGGCGGGACTCCGCTTCGGTGTCGCTGATGCGCAGCATCAATTCCGCCCGGCGGTGGTCGGGGTTCGATAAGCCCAGCTCAGCGAGCTCGGCCAGGGTATAGACCTGGCCTTCCTGGTTGATGGCTTCCAGCGCTTCGAGCAGGGCGCGGTTGCGGTTCTTCTGTGCGCGGCGGCGGTCGAGCGTGACGTTGCTGCAGTAGATGCCTGCGCGTTTGTGCACACGATGTGCTTCCCGCTGTACCTGTTCCAACCGGCGGCCGCCCAGGCGGCGCAGCTGCCGACGCCACCAAATAGGGTCGGTAAGCTTGGCCAGCTGCACGGCGCTTTTCAGCTTGAGGCTGGGTGGGTTGATGCCGTGCAGGCGCGCACGGTGGCGGGCTTTGACGAGCGCCATTTCATTGACGACGGATAGGCTCATGACCGGCGCACGGTGCCAGTTGAACACTGCCATCAATGGAATGACGCCCAGCGGCGGGCTTAACGGGTTGCGGGAATCCGCGATTTGCAGGGCGACTTCCCGCGCTTGGCCGGAAAGGGTGCGCGCCTTGGGCGTTTTCAGGTTGAGCGGCGGCGGCAGCAAGCCCAGGCGCAGGCGGCGATTATGCTCGGCGATACCCCCGATCAGCTTGCTGCGTTCGCGCTCGATGGCCGTGGCTTGGGCGTCGGCGTGGTTGATGACCGCTTCATCGTCGTGGGTGACGTTCAGTCCGTGCAGCACCAGATTCTTTTCGACGCTGTCCAGCCAGCGGCAGCCCTGCTGCAAGCCTTCAATGGTGGTGGGCGCGCGTTTGACCTGCCCATTAAAGCCGCGCTCCAGATCCTGGGCGATGGCAGGGAAACGGCGGTAAACGCTGGCCGGGTCTATGAGCTCCCGGGTGTTGCGCGCTAACCAGCGGTTAGCGGCGGCGTGGCCGTGGCGTTTGGAAACGTGCACATAGCCACCCGCCAGCTTTTCCGCCAGCGAGGGCAGGCGCGCAAAGTGGCCCTTTAAGTACAGGTAGCAGTCTTTGGTGCCAGAGCTGTGGCCAAAGGCGAGTTCAAGCGCGCTCATGCGGGCACCATCGCTTGATCGGAGCCTTGGGCCTGCCGTGCGGGCAGTTGGGCGGCCGCAATGTCGACGCGGTAGTCATCCAGCACGCTTTCGATCTGAGTGAGCTGGCAGCCGAAGTGATGGGCTTCGCGCTTTAGCTCCTCGGCGGCCATGCGGTTGCCTGCCTGTTCCAGCTGCTTGGCCAGATAGTCGAAACGCGCCTTCACCACGTAAAGGTTGTGCATGGTGCTGGTAAGGTTCATGCCACCCCCTTTTCGATCAAGCTTAGCCAGTGCAGCACGGCCTTGGTGTTGCCTTCCGCCAGTGCCTGGCGGGCGTGGCTAGCCAGTTCGCAGCTGGGGTGCTGGGAACGGTTGCGCAGTTGATCTTTCAGGCCGCTGGCGTAGTCACTCATGCGGTGGATGGCGGCACGCACGGCGGCGCGTTCTGGCTTGGCTAGCTGGCTGATTTGTTGGGTGGCATCCGCGGTTAGCCCGGCGCTTTTCAGCACAAGGCGGCGTTCCGGAAAGGGGAGATCCGCCCAGACGCTGATCAAGTCTTGATCCGCCGCGCGGCTGTGCAGTTCGGCGCGAAGTTCACCAAAGCCCGCCCGGTCTGAATGAACGCGGGGCGGTGCTTTGCGTGTGGGGAGTGGGGTCACGTTGGCCATGGTGGGCACCTTAGTGTTCAAGAACGACGGGGCGGCGGGTATCGGCATCGACCACTTGGGCTAGGCCAGCATCGCGGGCCTGCTGGATCATGCGGTCGAGGTCGCGGGCGGTGAACACCACCGGGCAGCCGTTGCGGTTACGCAACACCACCACATGGGCAGTGCTGGCATTTAGGTCGATGGTTGAATCCAGATTGACGCTATCCAGATCCGCGAAGGCTTGAATGGCGGCCACTTCGGCGGTGGCTTCCGCGATGCCGTAGTCGTGAACCAGGGTGCCAATGGTGATGCGCAGCGCTTCGGCGCGGCTATCCCAGCGGTTTTGCCAGAGCACTTCGGTGGCGATATCGAAGGGAGTTTTTGCAGCGTTAATGGGTGCGACGTTCATGTTGTGGTTCCTTCTTGGTTTGATCTTCGATACCCAGACGCATCTGGCCTTGTTTCTCCAAACGGTTGTGCCGCTTGAACCAAGGTGAGTACGGAAGATCTACTTTTGGGTTTGGCCTGAAACTGGGGGCCAGCACATGCTTTAACGAAAGGTCGGCTGTGGTACGGAAGCCACAACCAAATACGTTGCTACAGTGCAGGTAGAGCACCCGGAAGATGGGTAGATGCGTCTTCGAAGTTCGCACCCACATATGTGATCCGCAGTGAGGGCAATCGAACCGAAGTCGACTGTCCTGGTGTTCTACGCCTTCTGTTTCTTCTCCTTCGAGGTATTCCCCTTCGATGGAGCCCTGTTTCACATCTGTTTTTTCAGTCACTCGGCCCCCTTATTTCGTAAAGGGCGCGGCCTCTTCCAGTGAGGCTGGCCGTGCCCTTGCGTAGTCGTCGGCGGGCGAGCCACTCCGCTGCTTGATCGAGCGTTTCAAGCCCTTGCTGTTGCCGCACTGCCTCCAGCTGGGTGTCCAGCTCCTCATCCAGTGCTAAGCGAAACTCATGGGGCATTTTGGGTGCTCCTTTTGGGCCTTTTTTGTGCCTGCTTTTACGACGCACGTTGGCCCATACTGGTATTCACGATGTCGCTAACGCCGAGTGTTTCGAGCGCTTCTTTCAGCACCAATTGGCGCAGCAAGGTGGCTTTCGACATGCCGGTGTAGTCGACCAGGGCGTCAATCAACTTGGCTTCGTAGTCGTCCAAATTGATGGCGGCATAGCGTTGACGGATGCGACGGGTGTCTTGGTGCATGACGGCGTTCCTTATGCAGAAGCACGAACAACGGGTTAATCGGCGGAAAGGGTTTCTTGGTCGTATTGGGCGATGCCGCGCAGCATGAGCATGCGAGCGGTGGCCGACATCGAACGCATCTCCAGCTGGGTAATGCGTTCGAGGCTTCCTCGCTCGGCTTCGGTGAGGTAGGTCATGATTGGCGAATTACACCCTTTGGGCGCATAAATCGGCTTTGGGGCAATGGTGTTAGCGGTGGCCATGGGTTAGGCTTCCTTAGTGGAGTAAAAGACTTTTAAAGGGTCGAATTAGCGCAGCGGCTTGCCGCTGTTGGCCTGGGTAGTAATGGTTTTGTGAGTAACAGGTGTGGCCATGGCAGTGGCTTCCTTTTATTCAGTTTGGAACGGAGTAGTTATGGAGCATCGTTACCTTGAGGGCGTGGCAGTGCCGCGTTTTGACCACACGCTGACCGAAGCCCTGCTGGAAGACGCGGCCCGCGATGATGGCGGTGCCCCCAAGCGCCTGGGTATCGAAAACGGCGCGAGGAAGGTGTATCGGGTGTTCACCGTGTATGGCCAAGCCGAGCTTGAAGCGGCCATGGAGGAGCTAGCGTTGATGGACTTCACCGCTGTTCTCCACGCGAGTCACAACTCATCGCCTGCGGATGAATGGGATCTCCGTTTTCGCCCTGATCCCAGCATGAAGCACAGCTAGCTCTGCTCCGAGCCTTGAGGGCCTGACGTTCAAGAAGTGCCAGCTGTTCCTTGCGACGTCGGCGCAGTTCGGCCCAGGAGCAGGGCGTGGAATGCGAGGGCTCATCCTTGGATGATCCCGCCCTATTGAGCAAGCCCAGCCCGATGTGCAGCGCTGATGCAAGCTCGTCGGCAATGCTTTCGAGCGAGCCGTGATTGACGCGATGCTTCGCCAGATCGCCAATGGCTTCCGCAAGTACGCGATTGGCCAAAGCAGTTTGAGATGGTGATAGCGGTGGTATAGCAACAAGTGTGGCCATGGCAGTGGCTCCCTTGTGGTGTGTTGTGAAGTAAAAGACATGAATAGAATGGTTCATAAAAATGAACCTGTCAATAAGGATGGTTCACAAAAATGATCATTGGCGAGCGCCTGAAAGAAGAACGTGAACGGATTGGGCTTAGCCAAACTGCTTTGGCGCAGATTGGTGGTGTCGGTAAAACGACTCAGATTAAATACGAAAAAGGCGCCAGTAACCCCGATTCTTCCTACTTGTCGGCAGTTGCTGACGAGGGGATTGATATCTTTTATGTGCTCAAAGGCCAGCGTTCAGAAACAGTAACCGCCCAATCTTTTGGGGTCCCGTTAAGTGAACCATCGCCTGGTTTTTCACCAGTGAAGATGTACGACATTGAAGCGGCCGCCGGGGCAGGGCGTAGCTTTGAAGGCGAGCCGATTAAAACCACGCTGTATTTTTCCAGCGACGAACTGGCCGAGCAGGGGCTAGACCCTGCCCAGGTAGTGGGCATTAAAGTGCGTGGAGATTCGATGGACGGCACCTTGGCCGATGGGGACTGGGTGTTAGTGGATCGCAGTAACCGTGACCCTAAACAGGAAGGTGTGTTTTTGCTACTGGTTAGCGGCGAGCGACGGATTAAGCGGGTGCAGCGTCTGGCGGGCGGGGCGTTGTACTTGATAAGCGACAATGAGCATTACCAGCCGGAAATGATCAAGCCACAGGATATGCATGATGTGGAGATTCTAGGGCGGTGTGAGATTCGGATTGGGCGGGTTGTTTAATCTTTTATTAAAACTGGGTGCGATTATGTTTGAAGTATTTGACAATTGTTACGATAAAGTTATTAAGAGTCATTATTTAACAGCATCTATAAATTATAAGGACGCAATCGCCGGGTTATATCCGGCGATTGATCGGCTAGAAATACAGCGTGATAAACAAAATCAAAAATTTTACTCAAGGCTTTACGATGATATAAAAATTGGGTGCGTTATGCCTCCAATTACTATAGCTCTTATTGATGAAAATGTTTCTCTAGATGAGGAACTTAGTGTTGAAGGTTTAAGAAAGTATGTTAACGATAAGCTTGACGAGTTTTTTGTACTTGACGGAATACAGCGATTAAACACCCTGAATAGGGTTAAGCAAGATATGGGGGAAGAGTTCTCTAAAATTGATAACAGAAAGTTATATGTAAACATTATAATTTGCAGTACTTATGACTTGCTGCTTTACAGAATGATTACGCTTAATAATGGTCAAAAGCCAATGAGCGCACGGCATCAAATAGAAGTTATAGCAGGAAATATATTCGATTTTGATGAGGTTGACTTGCCTGTGCAAGCTGAAAAAAGAGAGGCAGGTAAAAGAAGGCGGCACGGTGTATTTAGGAAATCAGATATCATAAAAGGTTATTTGGCTTTTTTGAGCTCTAGCGTCAACATTGATAATAATAAGATAATAGAAAGCAAAATGGACGAGATTATTGCAAGGAAAGTTGTTGGTTCTGGAATAACAGAAGTCAAGTATAGCTTTTACGATGTAGTAGACTTAGTTTCACGTTTTTCTGAAGAAGTGCCTGAATTAAAAAAATGGTTTCAAAATGAAAATAATTTTGTAGGATTCTGCTCTGGGATCAGAGACTCTTTTGACGTGGTATCTGTAACTTCTGGAATAGAGCTCTTAGATAGAGTAAGAGTTTTTGATCAGGCATTTGATAACTTGCAGGTATCTAGGATTAAAGTTGGATATGCTAGAAGACTATGTGCTGAGCTTTTCTTTTCTAAGTTCAATGATAATAGAGACCTAGATGACTTAGATTTTACTCATGAATTTTCTTCGGTGATTTAATATGTCTAGTTATGTTCTCAATGATATATGTGAGTTTTCCGAAATAGATATACATGAACATAGTTTTGCTAATTTTAATCCAGGAGATAGCTCAAGATTAAAAGTTTCTACTTCGCCAGAGTATATTGTTTTTAGAGCTTTTTTAGGAGGTATTAGTTTTGTAAAGGCAGATGAGGAGAGAGTCGATTTTGATAAAAATTATTATCTTATAGAGCCACAGGTTCAGTCGTTAGATAGTGCTATTTTTTGGGAAGAGGTAGAAAATGTTTTATCTCCGCTAGCGTTCGATGAGCCAATGTTTCTAGGTTCATTTGAAGGGCGTTACCTTGAGAATAAAAAATTCTATGAAAGTTTTTTACTTGAAGTTTCATACTCTATTTCTGCAAGTAAAAAAAATAATTTTGTTGAAAGCTTTTTGCATCTTTATAGAGCGCTAGAGCATATGTGCTATGCTTTGCCGCTTTTATATTTAAAGCGTGCGGATGGATATGAAAAGACATATGATGAATTCAAATCTTTTTTTGGTGATGAGAAAAAACAATCAGAATTAGGTTTTGGAAAAAAATTTATAAAAAAAATAATGGATACTAACGTATATTCTGCTAATTTTAGGCTGGATTTTTCACAGCAACCAGAGCAGCATTTTAAGGCATTAAGAAAAATATTCCATAATGATGATGATTTTGTTTTCGATGATGATTTGATGTATGTCGATGTTTGTTTCGGTAGAATATACGATTTGATTGTTAAGGTTCGGAATATGTATTTTCATTATCTTTATTCTAAGAATTATTCTTTAGGTGGTAATGAGATAGTTTTGCCAAATAAATTTTTTGAAACTTTTGCTGATGTAGGTTTATGCTTTTTAGCAAATTTCTATTTAATAGCGTTTACTAGTAAGTACGAATGAGCACCTGATTACTTAAGATGTTAATTTTAAGGTGTATCGGTAAGCTATTAATTTGGATTGTTTATCTATGATAAAAATTGCCTTATCGTTTAGCCGCTCCCCTTCCGCTTAAGTTTTCTTCAACTATTCTCAATTCGTCGTATAGCGCGGGCTTCGGCTCGCGCAGCATGCGTGCCATGAGGCATTCTTTTCCGGCATCCCTAGCCACGACTTTCCATAACCCTTGTTATTTGCTGATGATTTATACAGTATTATACAAATGGGAAGCGACAGGTAAACACTAAGAGTCGTCGCTTAATGTGGAGCAAGCACAGGGCAACAGCATGCGAGTAAATTACTTGGGGCCAGCAGTGGTGGGCGTGGAGCACCCGGCAGTGGCCGAAATGGATAGCCGAAAATTTCCCCCCAGCTGCTTTCTGGTGGAGATTAGCGAGGACGCACGCCCAGGCGGGCCGTGGATGGAGGGCGATGTGCTGGTGGTGGATGAGGCGCGTTCGTTTGGTCATGCCGATTTGGTAGTGGCGGAGGTGGAGGGCGAGTACCGGTTATTCAAAGCCCACCGTGTGGGCAGCCGCTGCCGATTGTTGCCCACCGCCGGTGGGCAGGGGTGTTTTATCACCGCTAAGCAGTACCGAGGGGTGGTGGTGAGGCAGGCTAGGTGTTGGGCGGTATAGGTTATTTCTTACAAACAGATGGCAAAATGCTTACATTAATTGTTCTGCATGTTTGGCATAGTGGTGTGGTCGCCTAATAGCACGCGTGGCGGAAACGCTTCGTCAGAAGATTGCGGCAATAAAAACCCCCGGCTATTTGGAGTGGCCGGGGGTTTTGTTTGGCTAGGTTTTGCGCTGGCGTGGTGGAGAGCCGGGCCATTCGTTAAATACATCGTTGCCCGTAATAAGCGCTGGCACTCCATTGAGCGCTTCATGGGCATGACGAATGCCGCACTCCCATATCACCAGCACCCGCCAGCCTAGTTCAATCAGTTCCTTTTGCTGGCGATAGTCCCTGCTTACATTACCTTCCAGCTTGTTACGCCAGAACTCTTTTCGGGTGGCTGGTGAAGTCGCATAAAAGCACCCTCTGTGGCGATGCCAGAAACAGCCGTGTACAAAGATCACCAGGCGGTAGCGAGGCAGCACAAGGTCGGGCTTGCCGGGAAGGTCGGTTCGATGAAGTCGAAAGCGGAATCCCTGGCCGTGCAGGTAGCTCCGCACGGCCATTTCGGGTTTGGTGTTTTTGCCCTGGATGCGGCTCATGCAGTAGGTGCGTTGGGGCCGAGTCAGGACATCCTTCGAACGAGGGGGTATAGGCTACTCCGGTTCGTCAAATTCCTGATAATCAATAATAATTTCCTGTCCCCATTCAAGTATTGATGGGTGTACAGAGAAACTATCTATGCTTACGCCCGTCAGCGGGTGACTTTCCTGAGCTGTTCTCATCCAGTGAGCAATATGCCTTGAGAAACCTTTCATCGGAGCAGATATTTTGAGTTTGGCATAGCCTTCTTTTACATCATAAAGCCTATAAATTCTGTACTCATAATCTGAGTAAAACATCTCTTCCGCTTCTGCAGTAGATATGTGTATTGGATTTTTGAAGTCGCCAGCTGTTGATTTGGCGTCAACTAACTGCTTATCGGCGTTGATAGTCAGTTCAAAATCAAATGGCGCAATTGCATTTACATTTGCAACCCACTCGTAGTTGTCGATTCCCTGTCCTACTTGGTCAGCAAAATATTGATCCAGTAGAAACTCCCCAAGACGACCGACATTTTCTGCGGCTTTTTTGGCTTTGCGCAACTCTTCATAAGATACGCTGCGTGCGCGGCGGCGTTTCCTGAGTTTTCGGATTCCCGCGGTGCCGCCCAGGGCAGCATCTTCCAGATCCTGAGTTTCCAGCAAGTCCCGGAACGGATGATCAGGTGAAATAAGGTTTTGAACTTGATCATCAATCTCGGTCAGTTCTTCGAGTTCAAGCTCTTTCATACTTAAGGTTGGGTACAAGCTGCTTAATACACTATGCAGGCCAGTGTCCTCAGGGTGACCTGCCGCTACTAGTGTCATTTGCATCTGACTGGGCCATGCTGCACCCGTAAACTCCATAATGGCGTAGTCGCCTGCAGACAGTACCTGATAGCGTTCATCTCCATCAGGTGTCGGAATAAGCTTGCCGTTGAGCCGCCAGTTTTTGTACGTCCCACCTTTGATGATTTTTTGGGGTAATACCTGTGGTGATGAGCTACCTGGGCCCTGAATCGTCAGGTTAACAATAAAGGGTTGCCAATCGTTTTCTTCAGCAACTGCCGTCAGATTTGGATAAAACTGTTTTTCCAAAACGTTCCGGTTAAGGTTGATTGACTTCTGGTTACCTGCATCTCCTTTGCGGAAATGGCATTCAAAAATGGTCAGGTCAGATAACGTCAACTTCTTCAATGCGATTTTGCGCGACATGAACTGCATTCCCTGTTAGTTGTTGCCTGATGGTTTCAGCCAGTGCCTTTGCCATTAGTGGGGGTACGGCATTGCCAATCTGGCGAAAAGCGGGGTTCATTGGCCCTGTGAAAGTAAAACCATCAGGGAAAGACTGCAAGCGAGCCGCCTCTCTAACGGAAATGGTTCGAGCCTGCTGGCTGTCGTAATGAATATGCGAATAGCTGTCTTTGCCCAGGTGAGCCATTAGCGTTCTGGCTGGCTTATCGGCTTCCATCTTGCGCCATTTGTTGGGGAATTTATTAGGGTCATAGGGCGGTATAAAGCTTTTCTTTTCAGCCTCAAATCGCTCTGTGCCTTCCAATGGGCGAAAGCCTTCCTTCTTTTGAATCTCTGCCAAGCGCTCTTCAAACATTTCATTGGCCAGGGTATGTGCCTGCGGGTATTGGTCGCCGGGCTTCATGCGCGCGAAAATCTTATAGTCGCGGGGCAGGTAACGAATAACATGGTCATGAACGCCATCGCCAGACTCAAAGCCTTCCCAGTTACGCATGATGCGCTGGAATTCGTTCAAGCGATTGTTTGCCGGGTAGCACTGAAGTATGTCGAAACGGCGCGGCCCTTTCTTGAGCTTCTGCTCTGAATCATCGGTAATTTTGGGCAGGTCGGAGAGTGCCTGTTCAGCCGTTACCGCGGGCTTTAAGCCTGCCTGCTCGGGTTCTGGTGGGTCGATAAAAAAGCGAGTTTCTTCATCCAACAGATCTCGCTTGATAGTCTTCATGGCCACCTGACGCGACCCATGATAACCACGTGGCAGGTCAATCCAGTGCGTTGGGCTGGGAAACCAGTCTGTGCATTGGAGCTCTTTGCGATAGGCCACCAGGAACATCCGTTCACGCATTTCGGGTACACCATAAAATACTGCGTTGAGCATGGTGTATCGTGCTTCATAACCTAAATCACGCAGAGCTTCACATACTTCCTCTGCAATGTTATGACCACCGAAATTCAGCACGTCGGGTACGTTTTCCATCAGGATGGCCACGGGATGAAGTGCGGTTACATACTGCAGGTAACGTAGATACAAGTTGCCACGCGGATCATTCAGGTACGCTTCCGGGTGCTCTGCTACTTCGCGGAGTTTTGCTCTACCTACACGAGCAAATGCCTGACAGGGCGGGCCGCCTACAATGACATCAACCTGTTCTTCTGGAATGCCTTCTATTCCCAGTTCATTCAGTAAATCAAATGGCTCGGTGGTCGTGATGTCTCTGGCTTTTGCATGGACTGCACGCATCTCTTCAGGGAGATGCCCATGAAAGTTCATCGCATGTGAACGCGCTGCTGCAGGGTCAAATTCTACAGCGCCGATATTTTGAAACCCGGCCGCATGAAACCCTAATGAAATTCCGCCACATCCGGCGAACAGATCAAGCACCCGGGGGGCATTGCCTGCTCGAATGCGTTCAATTTTTTGCTGGATCACACGGCACATAAAGACTTTCCCAATTCGATTGCCCGGCACATGCCAAAAAACTGAAACAGAAATTTTCTGTTCCTGTGATGTGTGTACCGGAAGATGAGCAATCTTACCACTGGAGTAACGTACAGCCCATTATTTACCTGTGAGACAACTATCCCCGCGTCTCCATCCTAATACTGCAGGTATACCCCCGCTCCGTGAAATTGTGCGTCACTTCATCAATGATCCAGGGCGTGGCGTCGATTTCTGGCTTGTAGCCCTGTGCGGTGACCGGGGTTTCGGGGTAGATGTCGGCGCGGCCTTCGGCTAGTTCCAGGGTGAGTTCGGAGTGCTTGCGCTGTAGGCGCTTGAGTTCGGCGCTGGCTTCTTCAATGGCGTGGGCCTCACTTGCGTAGGTGTGGCGCAGGCGCTTGGTGTTGTCGCTGCTACCCACCAGCACTTCTTTTCTCTCGGCACTTTCCAGGTCGCTCCAATAAGCCAGCACGCCGGTGAACTCTTCACGGTCAGCGATGAGATAGCGGTGGGTGTCGCCTACGCCGCGCTTAAGCGTGAGCATAGGAATGGGGGTGCCGCCTGCGGTCACGCCACCGTTCATGGGCATAAACAGTAAGTTGCCGTTTTTAGCCATGCATAGGGCGTCATAGCGTTCTGCCAGGCGGTGCAAAAAGTGCAGGTCGCTTTCGTCGGTTTGGTCGATGTGGTCGATAAAGATGCCCGCCAGCGCATTGGCGATGTTCGGGGCCAAGCCTAGTCGGCCAGCAGCGGTGGCCACGATCTCTTCGAGGGTTTTCTCGTGGTAGCTTTCGCAGCGCTTGGCGGGGTTCTCTTTGCGCAGGTCGGCGCTGCGGGCGCGGATGGTGAGCACGTCCGGTGCGCCTGAGTGTTCGACTTCATCCACGGTAAAGCTACCGCGATCCACCAGGGCTTCACCTTCCCAGCCGAGCGCCACGGTCAGGATCTTGCCGCGCGGGGGGATGGCGAGGCGGCCGTCGTGGTCTTCCAGCGTCATGGTGAGTTCGTCGGTGGTGGTGCCGCGCCGGTCGGTGATAGTGAGGCTTTGCAGGCGGCCGGTGGCTGCCATGCCACCGATTGAATAGGCGGGGCGTCGCGCGGGAATCATTACACGAGCCTCGGCACGGCGCGCATGGCCATGCCTGCCAGCGGGCCGAGCATGGCCAGCAGGTTGCCGTTATCGTCTTCTACCCGGTGCAGCACCATATCAAAGTCAATTTGCTGGGCGGCGCCGTCGCGCATCAATGCGACCTTGCGCTCCTTTAGGCTTTCCATGACAAAAAAGCCGTAGTTTTTGCCGGTGCCTTCGATCAATGGCCAGGCGTGGCCTTGGCTGGCCATGTCGCGCAGCTGATCCAGGTGGGGCTGGCCACCGGTGAACTGGGGGTGAAGGGTGCCGGTGAGCGTGAAGGTGTCTTCCCCTGGGCCAAGAAACTGCCGGGCGGGCAGTAAGCCGACCCGGCCTTGGGCTTCCTGCCGCCATCGGGTTTGGCGTTGCAGCTCTTGATAGGCGGCGGTGTCGAGGGCGAACACGAACATGCCGTAAATCATCATCATGGTGATATTCCTCGCTGCTCTTTAATCAATGTCGTGGAAAGCGCTGCGGTGGGTTGCCTGGGCGCGGCGTTCTGCATCGCGCAGGGCGCGCTGTACTTCGGCGTTTACCAGCCTTGCCAGTGTTTGTTCATCCATGCCCGGGGCGGCGTGGATCTCGATGTTGATGCCGCCGTGAATCACCAGCCCGCCGCTGGGCTGGCTGGCGTGGCTTTGTAGCGGCGGCCGGGCGTCGATCTGTATGCCGCTGGTGTCGATGCGTAGCGGGTCGAATTGGGGGAGTTCTGGCCATTCGATGCGAAGGGCATCAAGCGTGGGCATTTCCGGCTTGGCCAGCTCGCTATAGAGCGTGGGCAGCTCGGGGCGCTGGATCTCCATCGCGCCCAGCTCGGGTAACGTGGGCAGCGTTGGCCGCTCGATGCGTAGCGCATCAAGCGTGGGCATTTCGGGTGTGGCCACCTCGCTATGGAGCGTGGGCAGCTCTGGGCGTTGGATTTCTAATGCGCCCAGCTGGGGTAACGTAGGCCGCTCCACTTCCAGGGCGATAGCGGGCGATGCCACCCCTGCGCCCAGCATTAGCCCGGCGGCGGCATTGCGCAGGTGGGTGGCGATGCTGCGCACTTGTTTAACGGGGCCATCGGCGTCGGCTTCAATTCCGTTGGCCAGGCCTTGGGAGACGTAGCTACCAATGGTGGCAAACACGCGACTGGGGGAGTGGATATCCAGCCAGCCGCGTACCGTGCTGGTAACGTCGTTGGCCAGATTGGCGGCGCTTTCCGTCGCACGATTGGCACCATCGCGTATCCCTTGCCCTAAACCGGCGGCCGTATCCTTTCCAAGTTGGATAGCACGATTGGCACCGCTGCTGAGTGAATCCAGCGCGCTACCCATGGCGTCCTGTACCCAGCCTGCGATATTGCCCGCCATGCCCATCACCTGGTCGCGCAGGGCGCCGATCATGCTGCCGATGCCGTTGATCATGCCTTCGACGATATTGACGCCGAAGCCTTCAAACACGCGGCTGGGGGAGTTAATGCCCAGCACGCCTTTGAACCAGTTGGCCACGCTGGAGGCGATGTTGGTCATGCGTTCGCGTAGGGCGGTGAGCTTTTCAGTCAGCCCGCCGAGCAGGCCGTCGATAATAAAGCCGCCCAGGCTGCGGAAATTTTCCGGCACTGAAATGCCCAGGCTTTCGAGGGTATTGGTGAAGGCGCTATACAACAGCCCAAGCGGTGACCAGTTGATGAGCAGGCGCGACACGCCGCCGATGCCGTCACCAAAGGCGGCGTTAACCGTTGACCATACGCTATCCGCTGATTGACGCACCCAGCCCATGGCGCTGTTCATGCCGTTGGATAAGCCGCCGATCATCTTGCTACCCAGCTCGGCCAGTGACCCGGGCAGCTCAATACCCAGGCGGCCTAACGCGGAGGAAATACCGCTATAGAGCAAGCCAAGCGGTGACCAGTTGACCAGCAGGCGGGTAACGCCGCCGATGCCGTCACCAAAGGCGTCCTTCACCTGCTGCCATAGGCCCAGGAAAAAGCCTTTGATGGGTTCCCAGTATTTGTAAATCACCAGCGCGGTGGCGGCGATGGCCAGGATGGCCCAGCCAATCGGGTTGGTGGCGAGGAATACCGCCGTTGCTTTGAGTGCGCCGAGTAGGCCGACGGTTAGCGCTTTGCCTACGGCAAACAGGGCAGCACCTGCGGTTTTTAACACCGGGGCTAGCACGCCTGCTTGGATGCCCAGGGTGGACATGGCGAAGCGGGCGAACAGCAGTGGGGAAAGAATGCTGGCAAACGTCATGGTGACAGCGCCGCCGATGGTTGCCAGGGCGATCATGGCCGCGGCCACTTTGGCGATGGTGCCCGCCAGCTCGGGGTTGGCTTTGATCCAGTCACCGACACCGCGGGTAATCTTGGTGATGGTTTGCACCAGGTCGCGCAGGGGGCCGTCGTTGGTGTCGGTGATACTGATGCCGACTTCTTCCCAGGCGCTGCGCAGGTTCTTTAAATCGCCGCCGATGTTGTCGGCCATGACTTCGGCCATACGGGCGTTTTCGCCCATGTTGTCGCCCAGGGCATTGATGATGTCATCCAGCTGGCCACTGCCCATGGCGTCGACCAGTTCTGCCATGCCGGAGCCCGCTTCTACGCCGAAGATATCCTGCATGATGGCTTTGCGTTCGACGTTGCCCAGATCCGCCGTGGCCTGGCTGATATCACGCAGAATATCGGGCATGGCGCGCATATTGCCGTTGGCGTCGGATATTTGGAGCCCAATGTTTTCAATCGCGGCCGCGCCCTTGGCGGCGGGGTTGGTGAGCCGGTTCATCATGGCGCGCATGGTGGTACCGGCCTGGCTACCCTGGATGCCGATGTTGCCGAGAATGCCCGACATGGCGGCGGCTTGTTCCATGGTGAGTTTGAGGTCTTCGGCGCCGCCCAGGTACTTCATGGTTTCGCCGAGCATTTCCAGGTTAACGTTGGCGCGGCTGGCGGTACCGGAGAGGATATCCCCGACGCGGGCCATGGCGCCTTCCGCTTCCATATCGACCTTGAACGCCCCGGCGATGTTGGAGGCAATATCCGCCGCGCGGGCCAGCTCGGTATTATTGGCCAGCGATAGCGCGAGCACGTCTTTCATTGAGGCCTGAATGGCCCCGGCGCTCATACCTGCGCGCAGTAGGAACTCTTGGCCTGCACCCACTTCGGTTGCGCTGAAGGCGGTGGTTGACCCTAAGTTGCGGGATTGCTGGCGTAGCCCCTGGTAGCGTTCGTCGTCGGCATCGAAGCGGCCAACGGCCTGTAGGGTGCTCATCTGTTCCGCCCAGGCAACGCCAGGCGTTAACAGGCGAGAGGCGGCGTAGCCTTGGGCGATACCGGTGCCGAACATGCCCATGCCCACCCCTTGGGCGCGGGCGACGTTGGCCATGCCATTCTGGTAGCGGTCGCGGGCCTGGGTTAAGCGGCGCTGGCGTTCGGCGACTTCAGATAAGTGGCGCTTTTGTTCCTGCAGCGCGGTGTTTAAGCGTTCCTCTTTGGTGCGCAGCTCCCGGGCGCTGCGGCCGAGGTTGTCGGTACTGATGCCCGCTTCATCCAGCCGGGTTTTTAAGCCCCGCACCCGCTCGGTTTGGGTGGCGTGGTTCTGGGTGAGGCGCTTGATCTCTTCGCCTGCGTGACGGGTTCGGTTGCGGTATTCCCGCATCGCGCGGGCGGAGCGGTCGAACTCGGTTTGGTGGCCCTGTAGGCGAACGCGGGCGCGTTCCAGCGAGGCGGTCAGCTGGTCGCTGGGCTGCTTGGTTTTGAGTAGTTCGCGGGCGAGGCGGTCGTATTCCCGGCGGGCAACGGTCAGGCCAGATTTAATACCGGCGTGGGCTTCGCGCTGCTTATCGAGTGCCTGGGTGTACTGCTGGTTGCGCGTGCGGGCGTCGCGCATTGCGCGGGTATTGGTGCGCAGGGCGGCGTTGGCTTTGCGGTAGCTGGTGAGGTCGCTTTGTTGCCGCTGCAGGTCTTTTAACTGGTCGCGGGTTTCGCGCATGGCTTGGGCGGTTTGCCCGGCACCTTGGCGCATTCGCTTTAGGGGGCCGGTGACGCGATCTACCGCGTTCAACATGACTTGCAGGCGTAGATTACGCGACATCGGCTTTTTTCCTATTTGGTGCGTTTACCGGGCTTGCTGCCTTCGTGGCGTTTGCGGGCGCGTTCGCGCCACTGCATGAGTTCTTCGAGTTCCATGTTGTCCATGGCGCTGGGTTCCCAGTGGAACACCATGGCGAGATCCGCCATGGCGTCTTCCACGAACTCGGGAAGGGCTCTTTTTTGAAGGGCTAGGCCTCGGTTTCCTTGAATTTCTTTGGGATCAAAAAACCGTTGAGCGCCGTGCCGAGCTGAATAAGGTCGACGATATCGAGCGTTTTCACCTCGGCTTCGGTGAGCGATGGCGTAGTGATGCGGGGCAACACTTTATGCAGGGCGGTAACTTCGAAGTTCATGATGTCTACCAAGCTGACGCCACGCATACCGCCGGACATGGGTTTACGCACGGTGATCTCTTTAACCAACGTTTTGCCACGCTGCAGCGGGGTTTCCAGTGGCACTACTTCGGTCGGCACGCCTGGGGCGGTGGCGGTGGTTTGCTCTTCGTTTTTCTCAACTGCTTGGGTGTCGATGCTTTGGCTTTCGGTCTTATCGGTCATGATGGGTTCCTAAGAGTTGGGTATGGCCACCGGGGTGGCCGTGGGTGGAAAGTGGCCGGGCTGTTTACACCTGAAGGGCGGCGCGGCGCTCTGCCAAGCGATCCTTGCCACGTACTTTGAAGATGAAACCAGGAACGTCGCGCTCGATGACCTCTTCGCCATCGACGATTAATTTGAAGTACGAAAGGGTGGTGGTGACGCTGATCTGGTTGTTGTCGCCCTTTGATGCGTCACCCATGTTGATGGTCTTGTGGCGGCCGCGCATGACGATCTCGACCGGGATAATCTCGCCGTCTTCGTCGGATTCGTAAGAGCCGGTCATACGCAGCATGGCGGCGTCGTGGATGGGGCTGCCGTAGCTTTCGTAGATATCGACAATCATGCCGCCGGCCGTCCATTCGAATTCCTGCAGTTCGTTGCCCTGGTCGACTTCGATCGGGCCTTCCATACCGCCGCCTTCGTACTCGACCATGCGGCGGGCCAACTCGGGCAGGGTGAGTTCGGGGATTTGGCCCTGCCAGTTGTTGCCGTCGCCGAACAGGTTGAAGTCTTTAAGGATATGGGGGAGTGCCATGGTCAGTTGCTCCTGTTAGGCGTTGATGCGGTCGGCAAAATCGACCAGATAGCGGTCGGTAATGCGCTGCTGCAGCATGAGGTTTTCCAGTGGCGGCACCGGCGTGTAGTCGTAGTCGATGTAGAGCTTGCCGCTCTTCAGCACTTCCTTACTGTTCAGCTCAGGGTCGAACCAGGCTTCACCGCCGAGGATGTAGCCTTTGCGGGTAAGCTCGCGGAACTTGGCGTTGATGCCTTCGATAATGTCGCGCACCAGGCTAGGGTGCATGGGCTTATCTACCGCCCACAAATGCGCTTCCGCGATGGTGTCGGCGAGGACTTGCGCGGTGCGGGTGTATGATTCAAACGCGAACAGTGGGTCTTCGGTGCAGGTGCGGGAGCCCCAGAAACGGAAGCCGCTTTTGTTGATGAGGGTGGTGACCTCGGCGGCGTTGAGATACCCGGCATCGGTGGCAGGATCTTGGAGATCCCAAAACACATCGTGGGTAATGCCGGTAACGCTATTCACTGGCATGTTCGAGAGGGTTTTGTGCCAGCCGATTTCGTTATCCAACCGGGCGCGGTGGCCGAGCGCCTTGGCAACGGCGGAGAGCGGGCGGGATTCCTGGGCGTTCACATCGAAGTTCTGGAAGTTGGGCCAGATCACCATGGCTTCCCGTTCGCCGAAGTTCTCCCGGTACATCACCGCTTCTTCTTTGGTTTCGCAGCCGTAAGCAGATACGTAAGCGAAGGCCCGCAGCTTGATGGCCACACTGATCAGGGCGGTGGCGACGTTTTCGTTATCCAGATCCGGCACGCCGAGAATGCGCGGTTTCACACCAAAGCGCTGCTCGGCGGCCAGCAGTGCCTGGATGCCGGTCTTTTGCCCGGTGGGCGTGACGCTGCCAATCACGTTGGCGGTGATTTCGCCTTCGTCTTGGCCTTCTGCCACGCGCACCACCACACACAGGGCGCGGGTTTCTTCCACAATGGCGCGCAGCGAGCGGGCCAGGGTGCCGGTGGTACCGGCATCGCCAATGGCGCGGTAAATATCGGTGACCAGCACCGGCGTATCGAGGGGGAAGCGTTCGGCGTCCGCCTCCGGGCCAGTGGCCACCAGCCCGATAACGGCGGTGGCCACGGTGCGGATGGGGCGGGTGCCTTCGTTGATTTCGACGACGCGGACGCCGTGATGGTAATCCTGGGCCATGCTTGTCTCCTGCGCAGGTTCAAGCGGGTACGGTTGAGGTGTGCTGCTATGGTGGGCAGGCTTCGCGCGGGAGGGTAGTGGCGGGCGTTGTGCGGGAGGTGGGGGACAGTGCAGAATAACTGCGAAAACTTAAATTAGACTGGGAGGCCAGGTGAAAAATAAACACTATCGATGGGTGCTGGGATGTGTAGCATTTTTCTTAATGCTATTACCCCTGGTCTTATATACTCGTCAATTTGGCAGCATGGCTTGGCCACCTAAATTTTCAAACTCGACTGATGATTGGGCAAATTTCGGTACCTACTTATCCGGTACTGTAGGAGTGTTTGCGGTAGTAGGAACTTTAGGAAGCGTTTTAATAACATTGAAACAGCAAAATAAAATGCTTGAACATCAAGAACAGGAACGTTTGAAAAACGAAGCTTATAGCATTAGCACTATAGTGTTTCCTAAGGTTAGAAAAAGATTAGATGATCATTTTGAAATGAATATAGCAAAATTTTTTCATAAGTATGGTTTTGGCGTTAGTGGTGACTTGATTGAATACTATACCGATAATCAATTAGAGAGTCTTTTTAATGACTATGAGATTCATATAGGCTTTGAAACGTTTGAGAAAATCTTTCCAAGTAAAGAGATAAAAGGAAGGGAAGGGATTAAAGCAGCATTCTTGCTACAAATTGTTGAATCAAATTTTAAAATAGTCGAAAAGTGTATTGAGCGCGCACCTGAGTTATCTAGCTATCTGTATGATGAGAAGTTAAAAAAAGCATTCGGCTGTTATTTAGCTTATGAAAGAGGTTGTACAGGTGGAAAAAACACTGAGTTTGCAAAGAAGTGTAGAATTGCTGGGTTTCCTATTATTGTCGGAGACAATTATGGAATTGAAAAGATGTGGTACGAGCTGGGGAAGAGAGTAGTTAAGCCCGCTAAGTAGCGGGCTTCATCCAGGTTAGGCGCTTAAACCTCCGGTGGTCGGTAGCGGTTAAGCTGCTCGATGGCTTGCTGAGCGGCGGCCTCTGCGGCTTCGATGGTGTAGGCGCGTTGGTTACTATCAAAACAAGTTGACTAACCATAATTTACCTTTAAGGTTTCCCGGCAAACTAAACCTCAAAACTAAAAAATGATGCTGCAAGGGGAACACATGAAGTGCTTGAAAATTATCGGGTTGTTGGCTGGGTTAGCGCTGTTGCACGGCTGTGCGGCCGTACCTGAGTCTCATAAGCTGGCCTATGAACCGCAGCCGGATGTTACCCCTGTTGAGGGTGCTTCGCAGGTCGCGGTCAATGTTGTGGTTGAGGATGCGCGTGAGGATCAACGCCGTATCAGTCATAAACGACACAGCTGGGGCTTTCCGATGGCGTCGATTCATAGTGAGGAGCCAGTAGAAGAAGCCGTGAAAGCTGCCATCGAGCAGGAGTTGTTAGCCAGAGGGTTTGGGTTAGACGGTGATGCTTCTGTCATTATTCAAGGCGATATCACCGAGCTGTACTCGAACTTACACCTGATAGACACCTTCTTTACAGGCAAGGCGGTAGGTAAGTCTACGATTCAGCTAGAGGTGATGTCAGAAGCCGATGAGGTGCTGTTCAGCAGAGAAATATCCGTTGCCCCTGAATATAAAGGCCTGATGTACCAGTCTGCGTCTAACCTAGCCAGGCCTGTAGAATTGGCGATTGAAGAAACGCTGGATGAGCTGTTTGATGATCCGCTGTTTATGGATGCTTTGCTAAGCGATAGCCATGTCAGTGGCGTTAGGTAACGTATCGTTCTAGCTCCGAAGTGTGAAGCCCGCCAACATTGGCGGGCTTCATTCGTTTAGGGCAGGTGTTACGCTTCTGGTGGTCGGTAGCGGTTGAGCTGCTCGATGGCTTGCTGGGCCGATTCCTCGGCGGCTTCAATAGTGTCGGCGCGTTGCACGGCTGCTTTACCGCTTAGACGTAGGTTACGGATATCGCGCAGGGCGGTTTCCCATTGCTCGGCGGTGGCGACGATCTCTTGGGCGGCCGCTTCGGCACTGACCTCAAACATGGCCATGTGGTCGCTGACGCTGGAGGGGATGGCCGTTTCATCTTTGCCGCCTGCTAACCAATCGCTGGCTTCCTGCTTGGCCAGCAGGTACTCCTGATCGATATAGCTACCGGGGCTGACGAAGGCGGCGCGGGCGTTGCCAGCGGCAGTGTCGATTTCATCATTTAATTGGGCGTTTACGGCATTTAACAGCTCATCTAATGGGAGCTTGTTAAAGTTATCGATGGCGTCATAGTTTAAAACATGAGTGCCACTAATAATCTGGCTTTTAATAATCATAGTTTTGATTCCTTATTAAACGACGATGCTTTCCGCTGACTGAGCCGCGTTGTAGCCTAAAATTTGCGGCAGTGTAGAACCACTAAAGCCCTCTGCCGTTAGATTTCCAAGACGGAAAGATAGCGTGAAATTGCGCGTTATAATGGGCACCGGCACAGAGGAATCGCCTGAAATTGTGAAAAGGTCGGTAAAGATACCCACTGCCCCTGAATAGCCGGTTACTAGCCTCAAGCCGCCGCTCATTTTTAAATTAACCCTTAAAAAGTGGATGCTGGCATCGAGATAGCCGCCCGTAGTGGTGCCGCGTGTAAAAAGGCCTCCGAAACTAGGAGGTGTGCCACCGTCATCGCCAAAGACGGTTACACCCGTTGTGTTCTGAGTCTCGATTTCCACTTGATAGAAAGCAATTTTTAAGGAACTGCCCTCGAAATAATTGCATCGAGAAAAGCGAGTATCCTTGGGCCACAAGGTAGCTCGGCACAATAATCGACTAGGGTTTTGTGCTTCCCATCTGCTGCTTTGGCCACTAATGAAGACCGTTTTTCCGTGGAAATGATTGTGATGGGATACGTTTTCAGGTACTTCGCATATATGGTCGGCATTACCCCGTAGGTATATTGCAACCTGTGCTCCTGGCGCTGCTCTAGATGCAGCGTAAAGCACCGTTTTGAAAGGTTCCGACGATGAGCCGTTGCGGCTTGATGCGTCTACGCCAACGTCAGAATTAACATAAAATGCCTGTGACGCCATTTCACGAATAGTGGTGGGAACACTCTCCGTCGCCTTATCAACTTTCTGATCAATCCCCTTCATCTTATTGGCGACTTCAGTAGTCAACTTATTAGCGGCGCTCACTAGCGCGCTGATCTGGCTTTCTAGGCTCATGTGGCCTCCTGTTCATTGGTGGTGCTGTTTTGGATAGTGGCGGCGCCCTGAGTGAAGGCGTCGGTTAGGGCGGTGAGGGTTTCGCCGAGCTGGTTTTCCATTTCACCGACTTGGGCCTTGGTGGCTTTTTTAGCCAGCTCTTCAGTGATGGTGGTGGCGAAGTTGGGGTTGTTGCCCAGGGCTTCGGCCAGCTCGGCGAGGGTGTCCAGGGTTTCCGGCGCGCTACCGGCCAGCGCACTAAAACGCTGGTCGATCTGCTCGATGGTGGGCACGTCTGCCTTATTCGCCTTGTTGCGCAGCTTGCCGTCGATCACCCCCAGGGTGTGGGTGACGGCTTGGCGCAGGGCGATGAGGTTTTCATCAAAACTCATGGGGTGGCGTCCTCCTGGGCGGCGATCATGCCGCCGTGGTAACTGATGGCGTCTGTGAGTGCGGCCAAGACGCTATCGATCTGGTGAGTGGCTTGCCGAGCCTCCGCGACTTGGGCCAGGATCTCCGGCGAAAGGGTGCCGGGCGGGCCTTGCGTGCCGTGGCTAATCACTTGGAAGCGTGGCGGCGCGGGTAGGTGAACCGTGACCGAGCGCGCAGGCATTTGAACGGTGAGGCGAGTGGCGTTAGTCATGAACTACCCCCAGCGTTAGCTGAAAGTGGCCACGCAGCAGGCTGTACACATCGCCGGACGGGAACGTGATGCGCAGCTCGTAACGGGCGCCCGACCACTCCGGCGATACGGCGCCCGCTGTTTGTTCGGGGCGGATGTGTACGCTGATGCCGCCTTCACTGTGTACCAGCTCGATACCGTTACCGGTTTCGCAAGTAAGCAGCGGCGCGCCCTGAGTCGTGGCCACCACAAACGTGGCCTCGCAGCCGGTGAGATCCACCGGGGTCGCGGCCGCGTCTTCACTGGCCCATGCCGCGCTAAAGCGGTAGGTGGTACCGGCGACCATGGAGAGCGTGGGGGCCTGGGTGCTCATGGGCGTTTCTCTAACTCATTAACGCGGAACAGCAGATCCACCTGCCGGGCCATGTTGTCGACGATGGCGGCCGCGTTGGCGGTGTACTGCTCGCCCCAGGCGGCCAGGGAAAGATTGGCACCGGTGCCTTCTACGGTGACGGATTCAGCGGGCAGGGCGTCCAGGCGTAAGTCGAACGCCAGCAGCAGCGGTACCGCGTTGGAGATGTAGGCTAGCGGCTGGGCATCCGACCAGACGGCGAGCAGGGTGCCGTCTTCCAGAAAGAAGCCCACTTCATGCACCCAGAACTCGGGGCCATCGCCATCCACTACGCCGGTGAGGTGAATTTGGTGGGGGCTGACGCGTTGACCATCGGCGATGCTGACGCGCCTGCGTTCGTTAACCAGCGTGAATTCGTTCTTGCCGGGATTGCGGGCGTTGTCACCGATGGCGATATGCGTAATACGCGCGGCGAGGCCATCGCTCTCGGCATTGAATACGGCGGCGAGGCCTGCCGTGGTAATAACGGGTACCAGAGCTGTCATGTGGTGCTCTCCATGGTGTGATGAGTAACGGCGAATCCGCGACAGGCACCGGCGACTAACAGCGAAGCTGCCGGGAGGTTAGCTTGGGCCACAGAAGCGGGCAGGTCGGTATCGGGGGCGTTGGCCATAAGCCGACGAGTGACGGCCAGCCCGCGACAGGCACTGATAATGGCGAGCCGCGCCGTTGAGAGCGTGGTGTCCGTCGTTACCTGTGCCGCGCGTCGAGTAAAGGAACAGGCCTCATGCGCTGCTGTAACAGCCATTCCGCCAGCGATCTCCAGCGGTGGTTGAACTGGGCGCGTAGCCGCACGCGAAAACGAAGCGGGCTGCAGGGTGCTCACCGTTACCATGCCCGTCGCCAATTCGAGTGGCGGTTGGGTCGGGCAGGCATCGTTGCGGGCTAAACCGGCGGCACTCTGGGCACTGGCCACGCCAATACGGTTGGGGCCGAACTGGGCGGAAAGCGAAAAATCGTAGTGGCTGCGCAGATTCTTGGCGCTTTGAATGGCGTGGTGGATCTGCTGATAAAACGTGCCGCTGAGCTGGTCGGCTACTTCGCGGTTGTCGTTCAGGTGCAGGCGCGCACGGAAGGTGCCTGGCTTGGTAGTCGGTTGATGCTCAAACCATTCGGTGAGCGTGACGGTGATACCCATTGCGGCCAGGGCTTTTTCCACGGCCAGCCGGGTGCCTTTGATGCGGTGCACGGCAAAGCTTTCGGCGATCACGGCACGCTTGGTGGCTTCGGGCCAGTCGGCTTCCCATACATCTACGGAAAACGCCCAGGCGAGGAACGGCAGCAGTTCCGCCGGGCAGGTGGCCGGGTTCCAGAGTGTGCGCAGCGGTACCGGCAGGGCGAGCGGATGCGAGGCAGCAACGCGGGCTTCCAGTGGGCTACGGTTGGGCGGTAGCAGATGCATCATGGCAGCCGCTCCGTTGCTAAGTGAATCGCGGTGCAGCGGGGTGCCTGGTGGGGTTGGCTGCGTAGATCCTGCCAGCTATGCAACGTGACGTTTTCCACGCCCTGAATAGTGAGCGCGGCGCTGATGCCGGAGCGGGTCACCCAGGTGCCGAGTTTGTAGCGGGCGTCGGTGTAGGTGTTTAGCTCTCGGCGGGCTTCCTCGATCACCAGCTCCGCATCCGGGCCGGGGCGCAGGGTCAGCGTGGCGTTGATGGTGTAGTCGACCCGGTCGGCGGGCTGCAGGGTGAGCCGGTCGGTCAGTGGCCGGAAGGGTTCCAGGTAGTCGCGCACGGTATCGAGCAATGCAGGGGTGGCGATGCCGTCGTTTTTGCGGGATAGCACGGTGAGCACTACATCCACCGGTTCGGGGCTTTCCACGGCCACGTCGCGCACGTCGGGATGAGCCGCCGCGGCGTGGAACTGGTAGGCGCCCACCGGCCCGGCCACCGATAACCCTTCAAACGCTAACTGGATACGGGCGCGAAAGTCGCGGTCGTGTTCAAACGTAGGCGGTACCGGCGGCACCGCGTTGGGGTCGCCGGGGTCGAGCATTAGACGCGTGACTTGGAAATTAGCACCCATTTGGTCAAGGTCGCCACCGGCGGCGTAGGCCAGCATCACCGCGCGGGCGGCGTCGTTAATGCGTTCGCGCAGCAGCAGTTCACGGTAGGCGTTTTCCTGCAGCAGCTTGGTAAGCGGTTCGCTTTCAAGCGCCAGGGTGGCGGCCAGGTCTTCCCGTTCATCGCTGGGGGTAAGCTCAATCAGGCGCGCTTTGCGTTCACTGAGCAGCGCTTCATAGTCTAGCGGTTCGATCACATCCGGCGGGGTGATCTGGGAGAGGTCAATGGGTGTGCTCATGTAAACGGCACCTCGACGTGAAAACGCTGGCCATCGTGGGTTTGAGCATCGATCTCCAGCATGGCGCGGCCGTGCTGGCTGGCATCCACCTGGCGGTTGACGCGCAGCACGCGCACTCTTGGCTCCCAACGGGTAATGGCCATCACGCTGGCGGCGTAAGCCTGTAGCAGCGTGGTGTCGTTTAGCGGCTGGTCGATCAGTTCCGGCAGCAGCGAGCCGTACTCCCGACGCATCACGCGGGTGCCAATCGGGGTCGTTAGTATGTCGCGGATGCTTTGCTGGATATGGGCTAGCCCGCTAACCAGGTGGCCGTTTGATGTGCGCATGCCTGCCATGGTTAGCCCCCTACAAAGACATTGGGCGAGCCGGTGGCCACCAGCGAACCGCAAGCGACCGGGTCGCCAACGCGGCCTTTGGGGCGGCCGTTCACGAATACTGTTTTGGAGCCCGCTGCTAACACGGATTCATGGGAGCAGTGACGCGCCCAGGCATCGGCCACGCGGTGGCTGGGGATGCTGTTCACAAACACATTGGGCGATCCTGACACCGACGGCCGTGGAGAGCATGAGCCGTGGCCTGTGCAGATGTCGCCGACTCGGGTAGCTGCGGGCATAGTGTTCTCCTATAGCGGCGTAGGGGCCGCCATTTCCTGACGCACGTTATCGAGCTGATTGCTTTGCTTGAGCGCATTGATCATCGCGGCGCGGCTTAGGCCGCCATCACCTTTCGTGATGGGACGAGTGAAAATGCCCAGCTGCTCTTGGCTAGCCCGTTGCCGGATATGCTCAATGGCTTGGGCAATGGCGTGTTGGCTGGTGGCCAGTGAATCGCCGCCTGCTTGCTTACCGGCATAGAGCGCTTCACGAATCAGCGTGAGTTCGTCGCGGATCTGCTCGCCGACGGCGATCATTTGCGCGAAGTCGTCGGTGTAATCGATAGCGTTTTCATCGCTGGTTTTAACGCCCATGTGATAGCTCCCTGGCTTTTACAGGCTTAGTTTTCATAAATGTTGCGGCCCTTGAGGTGCATATCGCCGCTGGCGGTAATGCGGATCTCGCCGGTGGCGTTGATGGTGATGTCGCCAGGAATGTCGACCTTCAAATGATGCTCAACGTGGTTGTAATCGATCACCGCGCCGTCGGGCATCACGGCGTGGAAGTGGTCGCCGTTATCGCTGGGGGCGGGGTGAAGATCACGAAACAGACCCGTTAGCACCACGCCTGCATTGAGATCCCCACCGGGAGAAATAACGATGACCTGCTCATCGACCGTTGGCGGGCACCAGGTGCGTGTGGTGCCTGCGCGGGTTTCGATCCAGCGCAGCCAGCCGGTTTTCATATCGCCAATATCGACCCGCACACGCGGCGGTTTCGGCGGGTCGGCGGTGGGATTACCGTGATCCACCTCGGCGATGGTGCCAAAGCGAATCAGGTTATGTATCAGGCGGAGTAGTTCGGCGGCGTTAGTCATGCCGCTAATGGTGGTGGCGTTACGGGCGGATGGGTAGCGGTGGGCGTTGTGCCAACTAGCCAGGACAAGTAGCGGTTAACGGCCGGGCGGTGAAAGGTGGTTTAGCACGCTGTCGGCGATGCGTTCACGGTCGGCCGGTGTGATACCCACCAGCTCGCGGCGGGCGTATTGGTGTTGTGGGCCGCCTTTCTCGACGCGGTCGCGCAGGCCGTAGTGGTGTACACGGGCGATGCGGTTAATGCGGCCCAGGAAACCCACCTCGGCGGTGTCTGCCGTGGTTTTGATGCGAAGGTATTTAGCGGTGCGCAGCTTGGTGAACATCGCTTTGCGGCGGATGGCTCCGCTGCGGCCGCGTAGTTGGGTGCGGGGTTCAAACGGCGCGCCGTCGGGGTTGGTTTGGGCCTTGATGCGGCTGCGGTTGGCAATGCGCAGATCCCGCGCGACTTCCCTTGCCAGCACCCGCCGCTCTTTGGGGCTGAGCTTGTTGATTAGCGGCGTTAGCCAGCTTTCCAGCTGTTGGAGGTCGTCACTCATTCGCCGCCACCTGGGCTTTGCCATTCGCTTTTAAGTACGTGTTCGGCATCGCTTGGGCCTTTGACGTACAGCTGCCAGCTTTTCGCCGGGCAGGCGTCCACCGGGTATTCAGGCATGCGGTGTTCGGCGTTGATGTCGCCGGTTTGGCAATCCACTTTGGCGACGACGCGTTCGGTGAGGCGGACGGTTAAGGCGAGATCCCAATGGGTGTTGTTGAGTATCTCGGCCTCAATCTGAACGGCTTCATCTTCGACTAAATCGGGCTGGTAACTGTTGAGCCACTGCAGTAGCGGAACCATCACCGTGTCGAGGCTGCCGCTGTAGTCGGTAATGATGATTTGGGCATCGACCGTGTATTGGTGGCTTAGGTTGGTACCGCGCGCAAACTTGATCTTGCCGTCATTGACGAAGGTATGGAGCTGCTCGGGGTTGCGCTTTAGTTCTGGGATTGAGGCGAGCAGGTGTTGGCGTAGGGACTGGAGTTTGATCATTGCGGTGCTTCGCTGTGGCAAAGGATGATGGCATCCACTTCGGCGGCGCACTGTGCCCAGGCGGCTTCGGTGCTTTCCAACTGCAGGTGCAGTTCGCCGTTGGTTTGCGGGTTACTCGCTGGCAGGCTGCAGGGGCTCGGCGTCGCGCAGCGATTGATAGTAATCACTGGCACCGGTGACGGCGGGGCGCTTGCGCAGGCGGATAACAGCGCTAGGCAGGTGAGTGTTGGCCCAAGCGCGTAGCGTGGCGTTTTCACGTTGCAGTTCCTCTATGGTGGCCAAGCGGTTGGCGGCGGTATGGCTAAGCGCCGCTTGCTGTTCATCCAGCGCACGGCGTTGGGCTTCCAGGCGGCGGGCGTTCTCCCAAAGCGCATCAATAATCACCAGGCTTTTTTGTTCCCGGTAGTGGGATTCAGCCAGCTGCTGTTCGGCCAGTTCGGCGCGGGCATCTGCGGCGTTGCTGCGCTGCCAGAGCGCCCAGGTCACCAGCACGACCAGCACTAGAATGGCCAGGGCAGTGAGTAGGCGGGTCATGGTGCTGGCTCCTGATCGATGCCTTTCAAGCACAGCTCGCGCTCCGTGGCGCGGCGTTTGACCAGGCCGTTTAGCTTTCTGCCACCGGCGTATACCCAGCGGCTTAGCTCGTGGCAGGCGCCACGTAGATCCCCGGCGTTGAGTTTGCGCAGCAGGGTGGAACGGGCAAAGGCGCCTTCCCCCACGTTGTAAACAAAGGAGGCGAGCGCGGCGCGGGTGGGCGGCGGCAGGTTCACCTGGGCACGGCGATCCAGCGCCGAAAAGGCGTGGCCAAGATCCGCCTGCAGAAGCTGAGTGCAGCGTTCCTGGCTAAGCGTTTGCCCCATGCGTGCGGTGGCGGTGTGGCCAAAGCAGATGGTGGGCACGCCGACCGGGTCGCGGTAGGCGGTGGGCTGGTAGCCTTCGTAATAGGAGACCACGGCGGTGGCGATGCTGAGCGCGCCCGCCGTTGCGCCAATGGCAAGGCGGCGTTTAAGACTCACGGCGGCGCTCCTCTAGGTAGTTTCGGATGCGTTTTAGGTAGCGCGGCAATAGCAGACCGATTTGCAGCGCGAGATAGAGCAGCGTGAGTACCGTGACCCAGTCGGCGGGCGTCATGCCGCCCATATGCAGTAGGGAGACGATGGCCGGTGGGGCGGCTTTGACGCTCTCGGTGGTGATTTCATACGGGTGGCTCATGGTCGCTTAGTTCCAAAGCTGGATGGGCGGTTGGGTGGTGTCGCGTGCGTCCGGTGGCGGGGGCAGCGTGACCGGCGTGCCTTCGCGCAGTACTGGCCCCTGGGTGACCAGGTGCGGGTTTAGCTGTAGCGCCTGCTCGGTGATATCGGCGGTTTTGCCGTATACGCGGTAAAGCAGGGCGTCCAGCGTTTCACCCTGGTGGGCGTACACGGTGCGCTTCATATCAGCTCGACCGTGGTGTGGCTGCGGCCGACGAGCTCAGCGATGGCCCAGCGGGCATCCGCGCGGTAGTCGTCGGCGGCTAAATCCTTTGCCTCTCCGCGTTCGTCGCCTTTGCCGGTGGCGGAGGCGTCGCGGTAGCGCTCTAAAAGATCCGCCTGGGCCTGGGCGTAAACCGCGCGCAGGTAGAGCAGTTGGATATCCCCTGGGCTTTGCCAGGGTTCCGGCGGTATGGCATCACAGGCCATGCGGCCAGCTTGTTGGTGCGCGTGCTGGTAGTTGGCCAACTGGCGGTTAACGTCGGCCACGGCGGCGCGCAGCGATTGGCGGATGCGCGGCGGCGTGACCTTGAACACGCGCTCCTCTTCGCGGAATGCGTTGGGGTCGATATCCGGCCAGAAGCCGTTGTTGGTGATGACTTCCAACTGATCATCAGCCGGTGCGCTGTTGTGGGTGGTGCTGTTTGGAAACATGATGGCCACCTGTTAGACCGACAGGGTTAAGAAGGGGGTGGACCGCTTCGCGCGAGGCTAAAAGCCCTTGCTGGGCGGTGCCCCCTTGCCGTCGGGGTGCGACTCGGTTGGTGTCAGGCCTTGGCCTGGCCACCCTGTTTTTTGAGTTGGCTTTCCAGCCGTTGGATGTCTTGCTTGACGCCAATACGTTCATCCAGCGCTAACGCGGCCTTGAGTTGATCAAGCGCGCCTTCAGTATCTTCGGCGGCGCGCAGGGCGTAGCCGTAGGTCTTGTGCAGCTTGGCTTTGATCTCATCGTGCATATCGTGGTTATCCACGATGGCGGCGGCGCGGGCCATGACGTTGGCGAGGGCATCGGCGTCGGCATCTTCCTTGGCCAGGGCGCTTTTGACGCCTTCGGCGATCTCTTCGGCCAGGATGCTGACAGTGTCCCGGGCGTAGCGGTCGGGTGTGTCGATGTTGTGCTTCACGGCATAGGCTCCAATGGCGAGCGCTTTTTCAAAATCGCCCACGTCGATGCACCAGACCATCATGGTCATGAGCACGTCGTCTTTGGCGCCGTTGCCTTCGCTTAATACGCCTTCCACATAGGGCAGAAAGTCGGGCAGCAGCTCGCGCTTTTTCTCGATTTTGGCTTGGATCGATTTGATGCTTTTCAGCGTGCGCGTGGCGTCATAGAGCGCAGCGGCGTGGAGCTCGTACTGCTCGCCTGCCTGCTGCTGGCCTGGGGTGGCAGCGCCCGCCGCTTTCGCGGCGGTCACTTGCTCGTAGTGTTTACGGGCTGGGCTTTTCATCGGTTCCCCTTATTCGGCTTCTGTCAGTTCGATGTTTTCAACCAGGCAGCCGAAGCCGTAGTCCTCAACCACGTAGGCGTCGTTGCTGGATTCGTAGTTTTCGATGCGGTTGCGCTTGGGGTTGTCGATGACATGACGGCGGCGGCTGCCCAACTGCCAGTAGAGCGAGAGGTTGGCCAGGGAGGTAATCAGCAGGGAGCCGTCGGGCACGAAGGGGGCGCGGACGGCTTGCAGGCCACCGACGCGCTTTTGGCTGACCATCATGTCTAGGTCGCGGGCTTCGCTGGGCGTTTCGGCGTACTGCTGAATCATCGGGAAGTATTTATCGGCCAGCATTTTGCGGCCCATGATGGCCACCAGGGCGGTGTCTTCCCGGAACCAGGGGTCGATCATTTCGCTCACCGCATCGAATACCAGGGCGTCGAGGTTTTTGTAGTCGCCCGCCGGGCCAACGGCGACTTTGCCCGCCGTGGCGCCGCCGGTGAGTACGCGGGCGGGGGCGTGAGTGCGGTAGTGGTGCAGCCAGCCTTTGTTGACGTCTTCCAGCATCGGGTGGGTAGTGCGGTCGGTTTCCACGGCGGCACTGGTGCCGTTAAAGCCGATCATGATGCGATCCAACGCCTGGCGTTTGATGATGGCGTTGCGGATGCGCGCCTGAAAATCTGGGAAGCGCGACCAGGCGTCCAGCTGTGCCCAGCGAATGTGGGTATCAAATTCGGTGCTGACACATTCGTAAGTGGTATCGCTTAGCTCGGTGACATCGCGGGTACTGCGGTCTTTTTCATCGACGTTGGTGCGACCGGCGATGGGGCCGGAGACGCCCAGGCCGACTTTCTGGCCTTTGATCTCATCCACGCCAATGACGTTGATTTGACCTAGGAAGGCGCTGGATTCCTGCATCTTGCTCTCCAGCGTTTGCTGTACGCTGGGCTCGACGTTGAACTGTTCGCCGGTGTTGTCGACGCCGTTTAGCTGGGCTAACCGAGTTTTGAAGGCGTTAAAGGCTTTACGGGTATCGTTGCGCATTGGGTTTCCTTGAGGTGGTGGCGTTGTCGGGTGCGGCCCGCGCTTAGCAGTCGGTTAGCTGGGCCTCGCCGCCGGTGGCGGGGGCACGGCGTGAGGTGTCCGGCGTGTTATCAAGCTGGGTGTATAGCTCGTCAAAACGCTTTTTCAGGTCGTCGTGGGCGGTTTGCAGCTGGCTGAACTGGTCGGCGGTGGGGCGGGTTTCCAGTTCGTCGGCTAGGGCGTTGTAGTGCTCGGCGACCACTTCCAAGGTGCCTTCCAGTTCGGTACGGAAGGTTTCAAAGCCTTTGGCGGTTTTGGTGTCCTGGCGGCTGAACAGCGCGGCGATCTTGGCTTTCAATCCTTCGGCGGCGGGTGGTTTCTCTTCGCTGAAGTCGAGTTCGATTTCTACCGCTTCGGTGAACACGTTTTCGGCGTGCTGCTTGCGGCTGGCCAGTGGCGAGGCATCGCCCGCTTCGCGGCTGAACTTGATCATCTCGGTACCCAGCGAGGCGGGGGAGTCGGTGACCGCCAGGCCTTCCAGGTAGGCTTCGCCGGTGTCGCCAAACTTGGGGTTTACCTCAATGGAGCTGTAGACCTTTTGGCGCTTTTTGTTGATGGCCTTGAGTTCGTCGGTGGGGTCGATCTCGGCGAACAGGGCCAGCTTGCCGTCTTCGACTTCGCGGGCTTCTACCGAGAGCACATCGCCGAGGGCGTTAAAAACGCTGTCGGCGGTCATGCCGCGAATGTGTTCCATCCAGACGCGGGCGCCGTACTTATTGGGGTCGTAGTTGGCGGCCATCTGCTCGATCCATTCGCGCTGGATCTCGCGGCCGTCGGTGGTTGCGCCTTCAGTGGCGACGCGGAATTTTTTAGTTTTTCCAGACATGTTGGGCTTCCTGAGCGGGGCGGCGGTTGATGTGCGCTCAGGTTCCGCGTGTAAGCGTTTTGGCTCAACGGTTGCGCGTTGTGCGGGCGGGCTAGCACAAGGCGCGGCAGGCGTGGGCTTCGCGCGCGGCGGGTACGCTGGCGACATGACGACGACAGCTCCCATCGAACTTAAAGAATCCCCACGTATGGCCGCCCGCCACCTGTATTGGCAGGGGTGGCGGGTTTCGCATATTTCCAAGCTTATTGGTGAGAAGCCCGCCACCATTCACAGCTGGAAGGCGCGCGACCGTTGGGATGATCTAACGCCCACCGAACGGGTAGAACACTCGATTGAAGCGCGCATGGTGCAGCTCATCACCAAGCCGAAAAAAGAGCCGGTCGATTACAAGGAAATTGACTTGCTGGGTCGGCAGATTGAGCGGCTGGCCAGGATTCGCAAGTATCACGAAAGCGGCAGCGAGGCGGATCTAAATCCCAATATCGAGCGCCGTAATGCCGGGCCGAAGAAGAAGCCCCGGCGTAATGCCTTGGAAGAAGAGCAGGTCGAGGCGCTGGATGCGGCGTTTCTGGAATCGCTGTTTGAGTACCAGGCGGTGTGGCTGGAAGCGGGCCAGAAGCACCGCATCCGTAACATTCTCAAAAGCCGCCAGATTGGGGCCACCTGGTACTTCGCCCGGGAAGCGATCGTCGATGCGTTCAAAACCGGGCGCAACAAGATCTTCCTTTCTGCCAGCCGCGCCCAGGCGCATATCTTCCGCAACTACATCGTGCAGTTCGTTAAAGAGGTGTGCGATGTGGAGCTTAAAGGTGATCCGATTGTTCTGGATAACGGCGCCGAGCTGCATTTCCTGGGTACCAACTCAAAAACCCCCCAGGGCTATCACGGTGATGTTTATCTGGATGAGTACTTCTGGATTCATCGCTTTGCCGAGTTCAGGAAGGTTACGTCTGGCATGGCCATGCATAAGAAGTGGCGGCAGACGTATTTCAGTACGCCTTCCAGCGTTGGCCATGAGGGGTATCCGTTCTGGAACGGTGAGCTGTTCAACAAGCGGCGTAAAAAATCCGAGCGCGCCGAGTTTGATGTCAGCCATGAGGCGCTGAAGAACGGCAAGCTGTGCCCGGATGGCCATTGGCGGCAGATCGTGACGGTGCTGGATGCTATCGAGGGTGGCTGTGATCTGTTCGATCTTGAGCAGCTGCGCATGGAGTACTCGCCGGAAGAATTCGACAACCTGCTGATGTGTGGCTTTGTCGATGACAGCCAAAGCGCCTTCCCGCTGGCGGTGATGAAAGCCTGCATGGTCGATAGTTGGGAAGTGTGGGACGACTACCGGCCCTTTGCGCCTCGACCGGTGGGCGATCGGGAAGTGTGGATTGGTTACGACCCCACCGGTACCGGCGAAGATGGCGACGGTGCGGGGCTGGTGGTGGTTCTGCCTGCGCGCTCGAGCAACGAAAAGCACCGTGTATTGGAGCGGCACCGCTTGAAGGGCCAGGACTACGAAGACCAGGCCGCCTTTATCGAATCCTTCCGCGACAAATACACCATTGGTCACATCGGTATCGACACCACCGGCATCGGCGGTGCGGTGGCCGAGTACGTTGAGAAGTGGTTCCCCACGGTAGTGCGCTACCGCTATGACGTTTCGCTAAAAACCTCAATGGTGCTGCAAGCCCAGCAGATCATGCGTAAAGACCGGCTGGAGTTTGATGCGGGCTGGTCGGATCTCGCCGCCTCCTTTATGGCGATCAAAAAAGAGCTGACCGGCAGTGGCCGCCAGTTCACTTATGTTTCCGGCCGCAGCAAAGCGACCGGCCACGCGGATCTAGCGTGGGCCACCATGCACGCCCTACATTTTGAGCCACTCGACGGCCCAGCCAGTGAAGGCGCTGGGCGTTCCATCATGGAGTTTTCCGACGATGACGACTAACACCGCGGCGGCCAAGCCGCGCATTCGCGTGCCTGCGTATCAGGTTCAAAACGATACCGCCCCGGCGGTGGCTACCGGTAGCGGCCGTATGGAGGCGTTCACCTTTGGCGATCCGGAGCCGGTCACCAGCATGCGTGATGTTTGGTACGAAGGGGTGTGGCTAACGCCGGATGAGTGGTATGAGCCGCCGATCCCGCTAAGCGTGTTGGCCAAGAGCTACCGGGCCACCGCCCACCACGGCAGCGCCTTGCAGGTGAAGCGCAATATCCTGCTGAAAACCTTTATTCCCCACCCGCTGCTGAATCGTCGCACCTTTAGCTCGCTGGCCCTCGACTACCTGGTGTTTGGTAATGGGTACCTTGAGGATGTGCGCGGGCGGTTAGGGCGGCGGCTGGGTTTGCAGCATCGCGGCGCCAAGTATATGCGTCGCGGTGAGAATGACCGCTATTGGTGGGTACCCAACTACATGGAGCGGGTGGAGCTACCCAAAGGGCGCACCGTTCACCTGCTAGAGCCCGACATTGATCAAACGATCTATGGCGTGCCCGACTACATCGGCAGCCTACAAAGCGCCTGGCTCAACGAATCCGCCACCCTGTTTCGCCGCCGGTATTACCTCAACGGCAGCCACGCGGGCTTCATCATGTACGTCAACGACCCGGCCCACGATCAAAAAGACATCGACGACATGCGCAAGGCGCTGAAAAACAGCAAAGGCCCGGGCAACTTCCGCAACCTGTTCCTTTACTCCCCCCGGGGCAAAAAGGACGGGGTGCAGATTATCCCGGTGAGTGAGGTCGCGGCGAAAGACGAGTTCTACAACATCAAAAACATCACCCGCGACGACCAGCTGGCCGGGCATCGAATCCCGCCGCAGCTAATGGGCGTGGTGCCTCAAAATGCCGCCGGATTTGGCGACGCGGAAAAAGCCGCCAAGGTATATGTGGCCAACGAGCTAGAACCACTCCAAGCCACTTTTAAAGAGATTAACGAGCACGTGGGAGAAGAGGTGGTGAGGTTCGATCCGTATTTGTTGGATCTTCAGGCATAAAAAAAGCGCCTGGTTACCCAGGCGCTAATCGCGCTTTCATCCTTGAAAACAAAGGGAGCATCCGGCCCCGCAAGCCATAAAAAAACTATACCCTAAAACTGTATGTATGAACAGGTATTCAAGGATGATAAATCGACCGATTTTGCCCTGGATGGGCGGCAAACGACGTTTGGCCAAACAGATCTTACCGCTGTTTAAACCGCATACTGCCTACGTGGAACCGTTCTGCGGTGGGGCAGCGCTCTTCTTTATGAAAGCACCCAGCAAAGTGGAAGTGATCAACGACGCGCATGGGGAGTTGGTGAATCTCTATCGCATCGTGAAGCACCACCCTGATGAACTGGTGAAGCAGTTCCGGTGGGGGCTGATTAGCCGCGAAGAGTACCTGACTCAAAAAGAGATCGACCCACGCCACCTAACCGATATCCAACGGGCGGCGCGCTTCTTCTACCTGCAAAAGCTGGCGTTTGGCGGCAAGGTCAGCGGCCAAACGTTTGGCACCTCTGCGGTATCACCGCCGCGCATGAACCTGCTACGTATAGAGGAAGATCTCAGCGATGCACACTTACGCTTATCCAGGGCGGTGGTTGAGCATTTGGATTGGGCAGAGTGCATCCGGCGTTATGACCGGGAAGGCACGCTGTTCTATCTCGATCCGCCATACTGGGGCACGGCCGGATACGGCTGCGACTTCCCGCTGGAAGAGTACTACCGCATGGGCGAGCTCGCCCGAACAGGGCAGGGGCAGTTTGTGATCAGCGTCAACGACACGCCGGAGATGCGCGATGCTTTCAAAGGGCTAACGATCCGCACCACTCAAATACGATACACGGTAGGCCAGCAGACAACTGAACCACGGGGCGAGTTGATCATCACTAACCGCTAGGCTCGCAACCATAACCAACAAGCCGCCCCAGTGAGGGCGGCTTGTTGCATATATAAAATAGAATCAATTAGGAAGATCAGGCCAAGCATAGCTCAAAGCAATTATCCTCAATATGGCTTAGAACTAATTTCGGAGGCTTCCCTCGTGGCCAGTTTAATAGGTCTTGGCTAGCTAGCCACTGTCCTATCACCGGCTGACCTTTATCCCTGAACTCAGGACAGTCTTTCCAAAACCCCTTGGTAAGAGCAAAGCGGTGTGCCACGCCATTAACAGTGACAGTAATCGCCTCCCATCGTGGGTCAAAGTATTCTCTTCTGTTAGGTTTACCCACCCTGATGCCATATTGATTCTTGCCGTTTGACCAAGCACTGACTTTCATCTATTTAGCCTCAATTACCAGGGTTTTGCTGATCTCTCCGATTATAAGCATACCTAACTAAAGCTATCTATGAGCGAGCGACGCAGCCCCACGCCGCGCCATCGTCACCCCGCCCCGCCCGCGCGCTAAATGTAGTGGTTTTTATGCACCCCTGCGGCAGGCACTCAGACCTCGCCAGTGCTGGGCGGCAGGGTGGCTATAAGGGGTGTTGTTTTTATGCGTTTTCACGCAGATTTATGCAGTTTTTGCAGTGCCTAGCTAAACGGCGTGAGGTAGTGAGCGGCAAGCATTTCTAAGATGAGTTTTCGGTGGGCATCCCAGGTTCGATCATCGACCAGATGCGCCATGGAATAAGGCATTTCAGCGTAGGTAATCCATAGCTCATCGGTTTCTGAAGGTAGTAAGCCGATCTTGGCGCGCCGGTTCTGTGAGCGGATTTCAAACCAGGCGTAATGGTCGCCGTTCTTATCCTGGCGTAGGCGGTAGGTGAAGCGGGTGAGCTTTTGCGATGACATTGCCATTAGCTACCTCCCTTCCAATGTTTTTATTTTGCTACCTATTTGCTACCTAGAGCCACTGCCAACAAAAAACGGCCACTTGCTGTATTAGCTAAGTGGCCGTTTTTTCTGGAATTTTTGGTCGGAATAGCAGGATTCGAACCTACGACCTCTGCCTCCCGAAGGCAGCGCTCTACCAAGCTGAGCTATATTCCGAAGGTTGCCGAGCCGTGCTTATCTGTGCTCAACAACGGAGGTGGATCATACTTAGCCAGACGTGTTTTTTCAAGTCCTCGGCGGTGAGATCTAGCAATTTTTATGCTTGGCGATCAACTGCTAAGCGGGCCAACTGGGCCATGCTGTCGCGGTAGGCGCTGGGCGGTAGGGCGTCCAACTGCTGCAGGGCTTTGTCGGCCATCTCTTCGGCGCGTTGGCGGGTATAGTCGAGTGCGCCGGTGGCGTGAATAATTTCCAGCACGGCGTCGAGCTGCTCAAGCCCGCCATCGCGAATCACCTGACGAATCAGTTTGGCCTGTTCCGGCGTGCCTTGCTCCATGGCGTGGATCAGCGGCAGTGTCGGCTTGCCTTCGGCTAGGTCGTCGCCAACGTTTTTGCCCATGGCATCGGCGTCGCCCTGGTAATCCAGCAGGTCATCGATCAACTGAAAGGCGAGACCTAAGTAGCGGCCATAATATTGGAGAGCGCGCTCCTGTTCCGGCGTTGCTTCTGCCAGCACAGCACCGCTGTGGGAAGCCGCTTCAAACAGCATGGCGGTTTTGCCCAAAATGGTCTCGAAGTAGTCCTCTTCGGAGATGCTGGGGTTGCCGATGTTGGTCAACTGCAGCACTTCCCCTTCCGCGATGATGCAGGTAGCGCCGGAAAGGATCGCCATAATGCGCATCGAGCCCACATCGACCATCATCTGAAACGAGCGGGCGTAGAGGAAGTCGCCGACCAGTACCGAGGGCGCATTGCCCCAGGCGTCGTTGGCGGTTTTCTTGCCCCGGCGCATATGCGATTCATCCACCACGTCATCGTGTAGCAGCGTGGAGGTGTGCATAAACTCTATTAATGTGGCCAGCGGAATATGCTTGTCGCCGGTGTAGTCGAGGGAGCGGGCGGCTAGGAGTGCCAGTAAAGGGCGCAAGCGCTTGCCGCCGCTTTCGGTAATGTACTGGCCGATCGTTTCAACCAGTGGCACTTTAGAATTGAGCTGCTCGACAATTGTCCGATTGACGGCTGCGAAATCATCGGCCACCACGGCATGCAGCGGTGAAGGCGTTGGGCTGTCAGGCTGGGCTGAGGAGACGTTAGCGGTCATGGGATACGTTCATCGCGGCAGATTGAGGCGGTAACTCCCGCCCATAGTGGAGGTCATGCTATGGGGCTGCCTGTTAGGCGTCAAGACACGGGCTGTGGTCACGCTATGATATGCCGTTATAAGGAGATGGTCGTGTCAATTGACAACGGCCTATGGTCTTGTGGTAAGAGAAGATAGTCGTTATAATCCGCGACCCACTCATCTTGCTCCCTGTCAGATGGCTCCAAAAGGGGCGCCACTCGCAGCAGGTCGATAAGAGCACGACTCGAAAGAGCGTAGGAGATGAGTGCCGTTTAACCGTTAGAACGGCATTAACGACAGTCCGGAGAGCGACATGTACGCAGTTATCAAAAGCGGTGGTAAGCAGTACCGCGTTCAAGAAGGTCAAACCCTCAAGCTCGAGAAAATCGAAGTCGCTACCGGCGAAACGATTGAGTTTGACGAAGTGCTGATGGTCGCTGACGGCGATGACTTCAACATCGGTGCGCCGATGATCAGTGGTGCTAAAGTCTCTGCCGAAGTGGTTTCCCACGGGCGCGGCGATAAAGTCACCATCATCAAGTTCCGTCGTCGTAAGCACCACATGAAGCGTCAGGGCCACCGCCAGTGGTTCACTGAAGTCAAAATTACCGGAATTTCTGCGTAAGCGGTCAATTCCCTTAGGAGGATTTTGCAATGGCACATAAAAAGGCAGCCGGCTCCACGCGTAACGGTCGCGATTCCGAGTCCAAACGCTTAGGTGTAAAACTCTTCGGTGGCCAAGCGGCGACTGCGGGTAACATCATCGTGCGTCAGCGCGGCACGCGTTTCCACGCGGGCACGGGCGTAGGCCTTGGTCGTGACCACACACTGTTCGCACTGAGCGACGGTTTTGTGAAGTTTGAGACCAAAGGCCCGAAAAACCGCAAGTTCGTTAGCATCGTTTCTGCCTAAACGGCTAGTGCTATGCTCGCGGTTGCGAGAAAAAAGGCCCCGCTATGGCGGGGCTTTTTTGTCGGTTAAATCTCTTTTCCAATACGCTTTACCAGAATGCTGGGTTTTACCAAGATACTGGTGGGAATAAAGGGTTGGAGAAAAAGTAGTGCATATATTAGGGCGGCGGAAGCGGCCGGGAGAATCCAATGCAGTTCGTCGATGAAGCCTCGATTATTGTTGAGGCGGGCAAAGGCGGCAATGGCTGTCTGAGCTTTCGCCGCGAAAAATATGTGCCCAGGGGCGGCCCCGATGGGGGCGATGGCGGTCATGGTGGTAGCGTTTACCTAATTGGTGACGATGCTCTTAACACTTTGATCGATTTTAAATTCCAGCGCTTCTATAAAGCCCAGAACGGGCAGGGCGGCATGGGCCGTCAAATGAGCGGCAAGGCCGGTGAAGACCTGCACGTCAAAGTGCCGGTGGGCACCACGGTGATTGATGAAGACACCCTGGAAGTCATCGCCGATGTGACCGAAATTGGCCAGGTGGTGCTGGTGGGCGAAGGTGGTCGTCGTGGTTTGGGTAACATCCACTTTAAATCGTCTACCAACCGCGCACCGCGTCGGACGACACCGGGTACCGACGGTGACCGCCGCAACCTGCGCTTGGAAATGAAGGTAATGGCCGATGTGGGCCTGCTGGGCATGCCCAACGCGGGTAAGTCGACGCTGATTCGTTCGGTGTCTGCCGCCAAGCCCAAGGTTGCCAACTACCCGTTCACGACCTTAGTGCCCAACTTGGGCGTGGTAAAACTGGGTATGCACGAGCACTTCGTAATGGCCGATGTACCCGGCTTGATTGAAGGAGCCTCTGATGGCGCCGGTTTAGGGTTGCGCTTCCTGAAGCACTTAACCCGCACGCGGCTGCTATTCCACGTGGTCGACGTCGCACCGTTTGACGAGTCCGACCCGGTGGAAGCGGCAAAAGCCATTGTTCATGAGTTGGGGCAGTTTTCTCCGGCGCTTTCTGAGCGGCCGCGCTGGCTGGTGCTGAACAAGTTTGACCTGCTGCCGGAAGATGAGCGTGAAGAGCGCGCCCAGAAGATTATTCAGGCGCTGAACTGGGAAGGCCCGGTATTCCGCATTTCGGCGATCAGCAGCGACGGCACCGATAAACTGGTTCAGGCGGCTTACCGCTGGTTGACCGAGCAGCGCCGCCTTGAGCACGAAGATGAAGAGGCGTTGGCCCGTGAAGAAGAGATGCGCCGCCGCATGGAAGAGGAGTCGGTTGCGCGTACCGAAGCTCGCCTGGGCCGTCGGCGTAAGCGGGACGATGAAGATGACGAAGATTTCGACGACGATGATTACGACGTTGAAGTCGAATACGCCCCTTAGTGGTATTAAGCGGGTGCATTCGGTAGTTAGCTAAAATCGGTAGTATTCAAAAAGGGGCTGCGTTCGCGCGGCCCCTTTTATGGGCGTCTGATTAAGTTGCACGTGGCTGATTTAGTGGTGAGTATCTGATTTAGTGATGAGTGCCTGATTAAGTTGTTAGCGTCTGATTGAGGTGGGTCGCATGGAAAGTAACGAGCAAATCCTGGGCCGCAGCGCGCTCAGCCGTGCACGGCGGGTCGTGGTGAAGATTGGTAGTGCGCTGCTGACTAACGATGGCCGCGGCCTGGACGAACCCGCCATCGGTGGTTGGGTGGATCAAATTGCCGCTTTGCACCAGAAGGGGATTGAGGTGGTGCTGGTCTCTTCCGGCGCCGTGGCGGCTGGCATGGTGCGCCTTGGCTGGCAGGTGCGCCCCAGCGCCGTGCATGAACTGCAGGCGGCTGCGGCGGTAGGCCAAAATGGCCTGACCCAATGCTACGAGCAGCACTTTGCCCGCCACGACATGCTCACCGCGCAGATTCTGCTTACTCATGATGATCTTTCCAACCGCAAGCGCTACCTGAATGCGCTCTCAGCGCTGCGTACATTGGTAGAGATGCGCGTGGTGCCGGTGATCAATGAAAACGACACCGTAGTCACTGATGAGATTCGCTTTGGCGACAACGACACCCTAGGCGCGCTGGTTGCTAACCTACTGGAAGCGGATGCGCTGCTGCTATTGACCGACCAGGAAGGCCTGTTTGACGCCGACCCACGGCACAACCCCAATGCCCAGATGATTGCCGAAGGGCGCGCCGATGATCCACGCTTAGCCGCCGTGGCAGGCAGCGGTGGCGCACTGGGGCGGGGTGGTATGAGTACCAAGGTGCGCGCGGCGCAGTTGGCGGCGCGCTCCGGGGCGGTCACGGTGATTGCCAGTGGCCGCCAGCCTGACGTTATCAACCGGATAATGTCGGGCGAAGCGCTAGGCACGCTGCTGCGTCCTGACCAAGTGCCCATGGCGGCACGCAAGCGCTGGTTGGCGGGTCAACTGCAGGTGCGTGGCACGCTGGTGCTGGATGCGGGGGCGGTCAAGGTATTGCGCGATAAAGGCTCAAGCTTACTGGCAGTGGGCGTGCGCGATGTACAGGGCGGTTTCAAACGCGGCGATATGGTGGTGTGTGTGGATGAGCAGGGTGCGTCAGTGGCCAAAGGCTTGGTGAACTATGGCGCTGATGAAGCGCGCCAATTGGCGGGCCAGCCCAGCCACCAGATCGAAGCCATCCTCGGTTACGTGGAAGCCCATGAACTGATCCATCGCGATAACCTTGTCGTTATATAGAGGCTTATTCTGGTCGTTTTTCAGTCCCGAATGCGGGGCGGTAGAGGCACTTGCCGGGGCCAGTCATCAGGTACCAAAAATAGCCGCTCGTAGCGTTGTTCATTGTGCTCCCGCTCTGAGAAGCACAGCATTACTTGCTGGGGTGAGCGCCAGGCGTGAACCTTTTCGATAATGGCAGGCAACTGCTCCGCCGCAGGGCGAAAAGCGCTGAGGGGCGGCGGGGCTAGCCAGTGAGGTTTTTCCAACCACGCCATGCGCGGCATGGCGGGAAACCGGGCTGCCAGCGCAGGCCAGTCACGTAAGTAGCACCAGGTACCTCGGCGATGGTCTGCCGTCGCGCCTTCGGGCGCTGGCATGGCGGCGTGCCAGGGGTAGTAAAGTACGCCGGGCATCGCCAACCGCTGGGTTAACTGCTCGCCTAAACGCAGATCAGAAACACCCAGATCCCGTGGCGTTAGCCAATGCGTAAGCGTTTCCAGCGCAGGCGCCGTGGTGGAAAGGGGGAGCTGGTGACGTCTGAGGTGAGAGCACTTAAGCGCCAGGCTGTCTAACCCGCCGGGGCCAATCCAGCGGCTTTGACTATTGGCTGCCCCAGGCCCTTCAGGCAGCCCCAGGTAGAACTTAATAGCGACTTCTAAATGTATCGGTGCCGGGTTGTCGCGGGTTCTGTACAGCATATCCAGCTCGCCCAGGGTGTTGCGCTGGCGGGTGATGCGCACGTTCCGGGCGAGCAGCCGTGTATTCGGTGCGTGATCTAATAGCATATGCCACAGGCGTTCGTGGTAATGGCCCATGCGCGTTGCGCGGCTGCCGTTCAACGCGGTTAGCGGTGATAGGCCAAGCTTACGTAGCCAGGGCAATAGTGCTTTCTCCAGCCCTAACTCTTTAATGGTGGGCCGCCCTCCACAGGGAATCGGCGGAGGAAGCACCACAAGATCAGGCGTGGAGATCAGCCAAGCCAAATCTCTTAGCACTGACACCGTGTTGCCGAGTTCTACATTCTCCAGCGCGCCGTCAATGCCTTCGTTCAGCACGGATATCTCCTCAGCAACCTGATAAGGTCAGCACTATCACTTTAGCTACATGATTTGTCAGCCTACCATAAACGCAGCGGGCTCCCCGTGGGGAGCCCGCAAAGCGATTATCTGGATAAATTAATCGCGGTCAATTTGAGTCACTTCGGAAGAACCCTGACGGACGCTGATTTCTAGCTCACGGCCATCTTCGCCGCGGCCTTCAATATCGATGATGCCGCTTTTATCGATATCGAGATCTTCAAATTCAACCATACCCTCCTGGCTAGCTACGTCCAGTGCTTGACGGATATCGTCTTCGCTCATACCCCAGGCACCGGTAATCAGGCGCTCGCGTTTCTCTTGTAGCGTTTCACCGTTATCAAGAGAAAATTCCACATCAGCGTACCACTCATCGTCCAGCCAACCTTCTACCTCTACGCGGCCACGGCTTTTAATGCTAACTTCTTCGTAGTGGCTGAAACCGTAGTCATTGGCGTGGGTCAATACGTCATCAATGCGATCCATCGGCAGCGAATCGTCGGCCTGCACACTCCCTGCAGCCGCAGCAAGCAGCAGCGCAGAGGTCGGGATCAGCAGCATTTTTTTCATGGTGTTCATAGCAAATTCCTTCTTTACGTATCTGTACGAGAATGTCTGTACGTCAATGTTTATACAACAGTGAATAAACGGCATTCAGCGAATGCGACAGTGAATTTATACCACCCCGATACTTTCCTTAAGCTGACAAAGCTGTTCATCTAACGTTCATGTTGTCTTTGGCATGCTGACCCAATGAGTAAAATCCTACGCCACTTTAAAAAGCTACTGCGCAGCGTCCCTCGCCGCAACGTCACTGGGTTAGCCTTGGTGCTGTTGCTGGCGGGTAGCGCGGTGGGTGACCAGCATTGGGAGTCGCTACACGGTGAAGTGCGCCGCGGTGAGGTCGTGCCTCTCGACACTATTTTGGACTGGCTGGAAGCGCACTATATAGGGGAAGTACTGGAGGTTGAGGTGGAACGTGAAGGGGGTTATGTCGAGTATGAGATCAAATTGCTTGGCCCCCAGGGCCAAGTGGTCGAGTTCGAGTTTGATGGCCATAACGGCCAATTGATGGCCATTGAAGGGGTGCGTATCAATGATATGCGCCGCTAGCCTGTTGATGTCACTTGCCAAAAAAGGGTAGTTAGCCGATGAAGTGTTTGTTGGTAGAGGACGACCAGGCGCTGGCTCGCGAGCTTAGCCAAGCATTGCGCGATGGCGACTGGCTTGTAGAGCATGCGGCTAACGGTCAGGATGCTGATTTTCTGGTACGCACGGAAGCCTACGACACGCTGATTCTGGATGTCGGACTACCCGATGGCGATGGCACTCGCTGGCTTTCGGCATGGCGGGAAGATGGTATCGACCTGCCGGTGTTGATCCTTACCGCCCGGGAACGCTGGGCCGATAAAGCCGCGGGTTTTACTGCCGGGGCGGATGACTACGTCACAAAACCCTTTGAGCCCGCGGAAGTACTGTTTCGCCTGCGCGCCCTTGTGCGCCGCAGCCACGGCCATGCCCATCCAGTACTGAAAGTGGGTGAGTTGAGTTTGGATACCCACACCCAGCACGTCACCTTGGCAGGGCGTCCGGTGGGATTAACCGCCCAGGAAACCCGACTGCTGGGCTATTTAATGCACGCCGCACCGCGAGTGGTGAGCCGCACCGAGCTCTCGGAGCACGTTTATGACCGCGACCACGAGCCGGACTCCAACGTGATCGATGTTCAGGTCAGCCGCCTGCGTCGCAAGTTGGGCAGTTGGCGAATTGCCACCCTGCGTGGCCAGGGCTATCGCTTATTAGCAGAAGAGCCCGCTACCGAATGAGTCGACTCAATTCGGTCTGGCCTGAACTTTGGGTAAGGCGCTGGGCAAAGCGCTCTATAAGCCTGCGGCTACTGCTGGCGGTGCTAGTGATGATAGGGCTGGCGCTGCCCGTTGCGGGCACGCTGCTTTCTCATCATTACCGTGCCTCGGCCACTCAGGCCTTTGATGAGCGCCTGGGGGCCACCCTCAACGTCATCATGGCGGGCGTTACCTACGACCGCATAGAGCAACAGCTTGTCCATGACCGGGCGCTGGGCGACCCGCGTTTTGACAATGTCTACTCCGGCTGGTATTGGCAAATCACCGATGGCGAGCAGCATACGTTGGCCTCGCGCTCGCTGTGGGATCAGCGCCTGCCGGTGATTGATAGCGACACTCTTAGCGCTCGCTCGATACCTGGCCCTCGGGGGCAGTCGCTGCGCGTGGTGGAGCGTGATATCTATTTGGCGCCGTTAGAAACGCCGCTACATATTAGCGTCGCCGCCCGGGACGATGTGTTGGCCCGGGACATTGGCGAATTTCAGCGCCTGCTGTGGGGCGGTTTAGTGGGCCTGGGCGTGTTGTTGCTTGGCGTATTGGCGCTCCAGGTACGCTGGGGGCTAGCGCCACTGCGCCGCATGCACGCCAACCTGCATGAGGTGGAGCAGGGGCGCGCCGAGCAGTTAGATACCCGCTTGCCCGACGAGCTGGCAACGCTTGCTGCCTCAATGAACGCGGTGCTGGCCCGCGATCAGCGCTTGATTGAGCGTGGCCGCCATACCGCTGGCAACCTTGCCCATGCGCTGAAAACCCCGCTGAGCGTGATGCGCCTGCAGCTACGCCAGTTGCCGGAAGCGAACCGAGCCGCCTGGGAGGTTGAGCTAGAACGCGTGGATAGCGCGGTACGTCATCATTTGGCACGCGCTTCAGCGGCGGGCGAAGGCGTTCGCTTTGCGCCCATTGATTTACATGCCACCCTGGCGCCGCTGCTCAATGGGCTGGCCAGGCTTGCCCAGCGGCGTGGCATTGAGCTGCGCCAAACCTGGGCGGGTGAGATTAAAGTCCATATGGATGGGCAGGATATTCAAGAGCTGGTGGGTAACTTAATGGATAACGCGCTGCGCTGGGCGCATAGCGATGTGCAGCTACAGCTAGAGAGTGACGGGCAGCAGTTAACCTTGACCGTTAGCGACGACGGCCCCGGTATGAACGAAGCAGAGTGCCAGCAGGCGGTGCAGCGCGGTAAACGGTTGGATGAACAGCGTTCGGGCAGTGGCTTGGGTTTGGCCATTGTGACTGATCTTGTCGCTCTGTATAGCGGCCAACTGCACCTTAGCCGCGCCAGCACTGGTGGGTTAAAAGTCGTGGTGGAGCTGCCCGTCGTCGCGCGTAATCGTCTCGTATAAATAATGGAGACCGCACCGAATGAATCGTACAGATACGCTGCCCGATATAGTCGCCGGCCCCCTATTAAGACGTATCAGCACTACACGGCTGGTACTTTGGCTCGTCGCCACTCGGCCACTGAACATGGCATTAGTGCTGCGCCCAGGGCACGCCGATAGCCAGTCAATCGGCTTAGCGCACCACCAGCAGTGCATCCCCATCGGTCAGCGGGCCTTTATCTACCTAATTGATTGTGAGCTTGAGTCAGCGCTGCCCTGTGACGAGCGCATCGAGTACGACCTGCAGGTGGAAACACAGCAGGGCGAGTGGCGCTCTCTGCCCGAGTGGGCGCCGTGGCTCTGTTATGACGGCGCCGCCTATCCTGCCTTTGTGATTGCATCCCGCCATCACCGCCTGATGCATGGCTCCTGCCGCAAGCCCCATCACGACAGCGCCGATGGCTTGGTGCGCGCCGACAGTTGGCTTGCTGAGCAGCAGTCAGCTCCCACCGAGTGGCCCGCTTGGCTGCTGATGACTGGTGACCAGGTGTACGCCGACGACGTGGCCGGGCCGATGCTACGCGCCGTGCATGCGTTGATTGAGCGGTTAGGACTGGTGGATGAGTGGCTGGAAGGCGCGACTGTCGACGATAGCCAGGCGCTCTACCGCTCGCCGGATAGCTACTATCGGCGCGCGGAGCTGCTGCCCGATGTGACCAGCAACGCGGCACTGCGCGAGCGCTTCTTCGGCGGTGTCAAAAAGCCAGTGTTTACCTCGGCGAATGCCCATAATCACTTGATGACGCTGGCTGAAATGCTCGCCATGTACTGCCTGGTGTGGTCGCCGGTGCCCTGGCAGGTGATTGCCCCTAAAGCGCCTGCCTTAGATGAAAAAGACGCCGAGCTCTATCGTCAGGAGCAGGCGGTAATCGATGCCTTTGCTGAAGGCTTGCCCCAGTGTGCGCGGTTGATGGCGCACCTGCCCAGCCTGATGATCTTCGATGACCACGACGTTACCGACGACTGGAACCTAACCGCCGACTGGGAGCGCGCCGCCTACGGTCACCCGTTCTCTAAGCGTATTATCGGTAACGCCCTGGTGGCCTATCTGCTTTGCCAAGCCTGGGGTAACGATCCGGATAAATTGAACCCGTTAGTCCACCATGCCTTGACCCTGATGGGTGGTGGCGAACAACCGCTAGTCTGCGCTGAACAGGATGGGCTGATCGAGCGGCTGCTGCGTTTTCAGGGCTGGGAGTTTCAGGTGCCCGGCACTCCCGCACTAATTGTGCTGGATACCCGCACCCGACGCTGGCGCAGCGAACGCAGCCCGCATCGGCCTTCAGGCTTGATGGACTGGGAGGCGCTAATGGAAATGCAGCAGGCGCTAATGGGGGCCAAAAGTGCGGTGATTGTCTCTCCCGCACCGATGTTCGGCGTCAAGTTGATAGAGGGAATCCAAAAGCTGTTTACCCTTGCCGGTAAGCCGTTGGTGGTGGATGCCGAAAACTGGATGGCGCACCGGGGAGCGGCCAATACGCTGCTGCAAATTTGGCGGCACTCCAAAACCCCAGGCAACTACGTGATTCTATCTGGCGACGTGCACTACTCGTTTGTCTACGACATTGTGGTGCGTCATCAGCGCCGTTCTCCCCATCTGTGGCAGATCACCTCAAGCGGGATCAAAAACACCTTTCCCATAAACCTGCTCAATACCTTTGACCGGCTCAATCGCTGGCTCTACGCGCCGTGGTCGCCGCTTAATTGGTTCACCAAGCGCCGCAAGCTAAGCGTTCACCCCCGCGATCCTGACCGCGCCAGCGCGGGTGAACGGCTGTGGAACGCCAGCGGCATTGGCTTAGTAACGCTGGATGAAAAAGGCCACCCTATCGATATCCGACAGCTCGACGCCGACGGTAGCGAGGTGGTCTTTCCGGCGCGGGAGAAACCGCTCATTTAACGTCAGTGTAGCGTCAACTGACTGATGTCCTTGATGATTGTCATTATAGCGTCACAAAAATGACGCACGCTTGCTTGCAGCTTATCAACCAACTCCAGGGAAGGTGACACATCATAGGAACCACCGCTGGTTATTAGGGTGGCAGAATAGGGCAGCAGGCAAATGACCGCACAAGAATCGCAGTGGTTGCAAAAGATTATTGCAACAGAAGAGTTGCACGTGCTCTTTCAGCCCATTGTGGATGCCAGCCAGCAGGCGATTTATGGCTACGAAGCACTGATTCGTGGGCCTAAAACATCGCCGCTTCACTCGCCGTTACGACTGTTTGAAGTAGCCACTCAGGCCGGAAAGCTGGTGGAATTAGATATACTCTGCCGACGGTTAGCCATCTACCGCTTTGCAGAGCTCGATCTGCCGGGCCTGCTGTTTCTTAACGTTATGCCGTTGACGATCGTAGAGCGTGATTTTCGCGAAGGCTTAACGCTTGGCTTTATTCGTGACAGCGGCTTGCCCCCAGAGCGGGTGGTGATCGAGCTCACTGAACACGTGCCAATCCACGACTACGAGCTAATGCGCCAAGCGGTGGATCACTACCGCACCATGGGCTTCCAGGTGGCGCTGGATGACCTCGGTGCAGGTCACTCAAGCCTGCGCCACTGGTCGGAGCTGCGCCCGGATTTCGTTAAACTCGACCGACACTTTATCTCCGGCATTGACCAGGATCCTGCCAAGCGAGAGTTCCTGCGTTCGATTCTCGATGTGGCGCGTAGCCTGGACTGCCAAGTGATCGCCGAAGGGGTGGAGACCGCTGCTGAGCATCTTTGCTTGTGGGAACTCGACCGTGGGCTCGCACTACTACAAGGCTTCTATTTCGCCCGACCCAACCAGCAGCCGCCTTTAGAACTCAATATGGTGCTGCCAGCGAGCACCCAATTAAAAAGCACTGCGGGTCGCACCACGCGCTCGATTTTACGGGCTACCGATGCCATAACTACGGATTGCGCAGTGCCGTATATCTCCGAGCGATTTCGCCAACAACCCAGTTTGCGCTGTGTGGCCGTGCTGGAGAATGGTAAGCCCGTGGCGGTGGTGCGACGCAACTCGTTTTTAACTCTATTTACCAACCCCTATAGCCATTCGCTTTATGCCAAGCGCCGTGTGCTGGACGTTGCTGATGCACGCATGCTGGTGGCCGAAGCGGATACTCCGCTTGAGATTTTGAGTCAGAAGTTGACCGACAGCCGGGATATTGAGCAAGAGGACTTTGTCATCGTTAACGCTAACGGAGACTACCTGGGGATGGGCAATATCGTTGACCTTTTGCGTGAGATTACCGCGATTCAGGTGCGCCAAGCGCGGCATGCCAACCCGCTCACCGGCCTGCCGGGTAATATCCTGATCAATGAAACACTGGCGGCTTATTTGGCCTCCGGGCATGGGTTTGCTGCGGCCTATGTTGACTTGGATAACTTTAAAGCCTTCAACGATGCCTATGGCTACGCCCGAGGTGACCACATCATCATTTCGCTATCGCGGCTGCTGCAAGCACAGGTAGAGAATGCCGGGGGCTTTATTGGCCATATTGGCGGCGATGATTTTATGATGTTGCTGCCGCTTGAGTACTGGGAAAGTGTTTGTCAGCAAATTCTACACTCATTCGAGGTGATGGCTCCGGGCTTCTATGAAGAGGCTGACCGCCTTCAGGGCGGGATTCACATCGAAAACCGTCAAAATAGAATGACGTTTTTTCCCTTTGTGAGCGTCTCGATTGCGGTAAAACCCATCCATGATACGACTACCTGCCAATCGCTGGATATCGCAGGCGAGCTTTCTGAGCTGAAGCACCAGGCGAAAAAAATTCCCGGTAACAGCCTGTTTGTAGAGCGCCGCGGTCACGAGGCTTTTCAAGCTGTAGATTAACTGTCCTTCGCCAAAACGTCACGAAGTGGTCATATAAGTGCCCCATTTTTGTCATCTGGAGTCGTCAGGATGTTGTCATCTTTTAATAACTCTACAGAACGCTACAGGTGACCCATGCAGACATTATCCCTCTCCCGCACGTTAATCAGTGCCGCCGTTGCCAGTGCCTTCGCCTTGGTCGCAGTGAACGCCTCTGCGGATCTTTCATCGCGCTATGTGGATAACGATGGCGATATGGTCGCCGATGTTCCCAGCGACGAGTCACAGTGGGTGGATCCGGATACCTTGGTGTTTGCTTATACGCCGGTTGAAGATCCTGCGGTTTACGCTGATGTCTGGTCTGGTTTTTTGGATCACCTGAGCGAAGCCACCGGCAAAAAAGTGCAGTTTTTCCCGGTGCAGTCCAATGCTGCCCAGCAGGAAGCGCTGCGCGCTGGCCGTCTCCACGTAGCCGGTTTCAATACCGGTGGCGTACCGGTCGCGGTTAACTGCGGTGGTTTCCGCCCCTTCGCCATGATGGCCGCGGAAGATGGCAGTTTTGGCTATGAAATGGAGATCATTACCTACCCCGGAAGCGGCATTGAAGCCGTTGAAGACTTGCAGGGTCGCCAACTAGCGTTTACCTCAGAAACCTCTAACTCTGGCTTCCGCGCCCCCTCTGCGCTGCTGCGCTCTGAGTACGGTATGGAAGCGGGGGAAGATTTTGAGACCGCTTTCTCTGGTTCTCACGACAACTCAATTCTCGGCGTGGTCAACGAAGACTACGACGCGGCGGCGATTGCTAACTCCGTGGGCAAGCGGATGATTTCCCGCGGTGTAGTGAACGAAGGTGATTACGACATTATCTACACCTCACAAACCTTCCCCACCACCGCTTACGGGCTGGCGAATAACCTGAACCCGGAACTTGCCGAGAAGATTCAGGATGCGTTCTTCAGCTACGACTGGGAAGGCACGGCCCTAGAGTCGGAATTCGCCAACTCCGGCGAAGCGCAGTTTATTCCGATTACTTATCAGGATAACTGGGCGGTTATTCGCACTATCGCTGACGCCAACGGCGTGACCTACGACTGCGATTAATCTTTAAGCAGTACCCCAATACGATCGGCCAGGAGGGCAACCTTCTGGCCGAACCGCTATGTAGATGAGGCACTTCCATGTTGACACTCACCGGCGTTGGTAAACGTTACCCTACCGGGGATCGAGCGCTGACGGATATTGAACTAACGCTGCCCAAAGGCCAAGTGATGGCGCTGATTGGCCCATCTGGCGCGGGTAAAAGCACACTGATTCGCTGTGTGAACCGGTTGGTTGAGCCTACTCAGGGCAGTATTCGCTTGGACGGCACGGAACTGACGAAGCTCTCGGGACATAAGCTGCGTCATGCCCGCCGCTCCATGGGAATGATTTTTCAAGAGTATGCGTTAGTAGACCGCCTAACCGTGATGGAAAACGTGCTTTCAGGTCAGCTCGGTTACGTGGGCTTTTGGCGCAGCTTCCTGCGCCGCTACCCGCAGGAGGCTGTGATTGAAGCCTTCCGTCTATTGGAGCGAGTGGGGTTGCCGCATGCCATCGATAAACGTGCCGATGCCCTGTCTGGCGGCCAGCGCCAGCGGGTGGGTATCGCCAGGGCGCTCCTGCAAAGTCCTAAGCTGTTGCTGGTGGATGAACCCACCGCCAGCCTTGACCCAAAAACTTCGCGCCAAATCATGCGTTTGATTCGTGAGCTGTGCGCAGAGCGCGAACTGGCGGCGATCATCAATATTCACGACGTAGCGCTGGCCCAGCAATTTGCTGACCGCATTGTCGGCCTGCGGGCGGGTGAAATCGTCTTTGATGGCCTTCCCAGCGACCTCACCAGCGAGATCCTCACCACGATTTACGGTGAAGAGGACTGGGACACCACGCCTGAACCAATGGACGATGAAGTCAGCGGCGATGAGGCGACTAACACTGCTCCGATTAATCCTCCCTACGCGCGGGTGATGTCGTCAATCGAAGCGGGGGCAGCACGATGAGCGAGCATGCACGCCAGCAGGCGGCGCAGCACGGTCAGTGGCGGCGACTACCGCTAATTGACAGTCCCCGCTTGCGCTGGGGGCTCGCCATTGGTGCAGTGGTGTATCTGTCTTTAGCGCTTGCCTCGGTTGAGGTGAACTGGGAGCGGGTGGCGGAAGGCGCAGGCCGTGCGGTTAATTTTTTAGGCGCCTTTATGCAGCCCGACTTTGTCAGCCGCTACGACGATATCGTCGCGGGATTGCTGGAAAGTTTGACCATGACGCTCACCTCCACGGTACTGGGTGTGCTGCTGGCGATCCCCGTGGGTTTAGGGGCAGCGCGTAACATTTCACCACTGCCGATCTACTTTGTGTGCCGCGCGATTATCGCCGTTTCGCGCACGTTCCAGGAGATCATCATCGCGATTCTGTTTGTGGTGATGTTCGGCTTCGGGCCCTTTGCGGGCATGATTACTCTGGCCTTCGCGACGATTGGCTTTATGGCCAAGCTACTGGCGGAAGATATTGAAGATTTGGATTGGCGGCAGGTAGAAGCGGTACGCGCCACGGGCGCCAGTTGGTGGCAAACCATGAACCACGCCGTGCAGCCCCAGGTCATGCCGCGTTTGATCGGGCTCTCCATGTACCGTTTGGATATCAACTTCCGTGAGTCCTCGGTGATTGGCATTGTCGGCGCAGGCGGTATTGGCGCCACGCTGAATACCTCGCTGAGCCGCTATGAGTACGACACCTCCGCGGCGATTCTGCTGATTATCATCGCCATCGTGCTGCTGTGCGAGTACAGCTCAAGCCATGTCCGCCGCTGGACTCAGTAAACGCTGATTCAGTAACTGCTGGATCCGTAAGTTCTGGCCCCTTAATTTGTCGAGAGTTTAAATGCCTGTTTCCACTACACCCCAGGGTCAGCCGGTTTGGCGGCGGCGCACCACCCGCGCTCAATGGTTGCAGTACCTGGCTTGGCTGGCGGGTGTCAGCCTATTTCTGCTCTGCTGGAAGATGATTTCCGACAACACCATGTGGGTGTTTGTGGAAGATGCCGGCCGCCAGGGAGCAGATTTGATCAGCCGCATGACCCCTCCCGAATGGAGCTACGCCAATGTGCTCTGGAAGCCCATGTGGGACACCATCAATATCGCCACTTTGGGCACCGCGTTAGGGATTATGATGGCGTTTCCGGTGGCATTTTTAGCCGCCCGTAACACGACGCCGCATCCGCTGGTGCGCAGTTTGGCGCTGATGGTGATCGTTTCATCGCGCTCCATTAACTCGCTGATTTGGGCGATGCTACTGGTCACCATTCTTGGCCCCGGCGTACTGGCGGGGATTATTGCCATTGCCCTGCGCTCCATCGGCTTTGTGGGCAAGCTGCTTTACGAAGCGATTGAAGAGATCCATCCCACGCCCGTTGAGGCGATTAGCGCTACCGGCGCGAGTCGACTGCAGGTGATGAACTACGGCGTGCTGCCCCAGGTGATGCCCGCGTTCGCGGGGATTAGCGTTTACCGCTGGGACATTAATATCCGTGAGTCGACGGTGTTGGGCTTGGTCGGGGCAGGTGGTATTGGTCTGCAGTTGAATGCCTCGATCAATAGCCTCGCCTGGGATCAAGTTAGCGTCATCTTTATTATGATTTTCGCTACCGTGCTGGTGTCGGAGTGGATTTCCGCACGCGTGCGTCACGCAATTATCTAAACTGCAAGCTGCCTAAATCGGCGAGGTTACCCCTATGCGCTTTCCTGAAGCCGAACAAACAACGATTGACTTACTGCGCCACGGTGAGCCGGTGGGCGGGCGTATGCTCCGCGGCTCCACCGACCATCCGCTGAGTGAAACCGGCTGGCAGCAGGTGACCGATGCAGTCATGAGGCAAACGGTCGACGGGCATTTGCCCTACGATGCGATCGTTACCTCGCCGTTAACACGCTGCCGTGAATTCGCCTTATGGCTGGGCGAGGAGTTTGATCTGCCCGTTCAGGTGGAAGACGATTTCGCCGAGTTGCATTTGGGGCAGTGGGAGGGCAAAACCCACGCCCAGGTGTTTGCCGAAGAGGGCACCGAGCGAATGAGTGCCTTTTGGTTCGATCCTGCCGCGGTGTCTCCCCCCGGTGGCGAAACCCTGCAAGCCTTTGACGCGCGATTAGCCGAGGCCTGGCAGCAGCTGTTAAGTAACCCGCCTGGCAAGCATGTGCTGGTAGTGGCGCATCTGTTTGTCTGCAATGGCCTGCTGCGCCAGGTGATCGAGCAGCCGCTTTCGCGGGTACTGGCAATGGATTTACCCTACGCGGCAATGAGCCGGGTGCGGCATGAACGCCATGCGCTGGGTGAAACCAGCTTTGTCGAGTGGATTGGCCGCTAACCATTGGCGGCTAGGCATGCTTTGCGCCATCATGAAAGCATGTTGATTTATTGGAGCGGCTGCCCATGCTACTGGTTCGCCTGTGGCCTCTACCTTGCGGGTTGGCACCTTCTGGAAGGTGGCTGCTTACCTGCCTGTTACTACTGGCACTAGCGGGTTGTGCCAGCCGCGATCTTACCCCCATTGAGGCGCCTCCTAACCGCGCAGGACTCTCTATGGAGCGTGCGCTGATTCTCTCCCATGCTCAGCAGGCCATTGGCACACCGTATCGTTTTGGGGGAAATACGCCCGATGGTCTGGACTGCTCTGGCTTAGTGGAAATGACCTACCGGGCGGCGGGTATTCGTGTTCCGCGTTCCGCCGATGAACAGTTTCGTGCCTTGCCACAGGTGAAAAAACCACGCCCTGGTGATCTGCTTTTCTTTGGCGACCGTCGCAAAGCGACCCACGTAGGAATTTATCGTGGCAACGGCCAAATGATTCATGCACCTGGTAAGGGCCGTGCAGTAGTCAGCGTGCCGTTAGAGATCGATTACTGGCAGGCGCGCTTTTTGGGTGCCGCCAGTCCAGCGCCTTAAGGGGCGCTCAACTCAGCCGCTTGGTAGGCCGGAAAATCTGTCAGACTTTATGACTTGAATCAATATAGAGTTCCTCACACGCCCTATACTCGCGCCGCTTGTCGTTATTTCATCCCCTAAAATTAATCATATTTTACTAAACGGCAAAGTGCGGCAGACTTAGCTAAACGCGTCAGCTGATGCGGACAACAATAATTGAGCACGCCGCTTACCCCAACGACGCTATATATTTGAGGCTAAGCTATGAAAACTATCGTTAACCGCATGTCGATGCGGTTTAAATTTGCCTGTGTGTTGGTGCTCCCCTTGCTTGCCCTGGCTTGGTTTGCTGCGCAAGGCATTATGGAACGGCGCGCGACGGTGCAGGAGTTCGATCGTCTGCACGCCTTAACCCAACTGGCCCAACGTGCCGGTGACGCCGTGCACCAAATGCAGCTTGAACGGGGTATGACCGCTGGTTTTTTGGGCAGCGAAGGCGAAGCATTTGGCAACCGACTACGTGAGCAGCGACCCAACACCGACGCCGCTGTGCAGGCTTTCCAAACTCAGCGTGATGCCTTGGATTCAGCGCTGTTAACGCCTGCTGCCCAGCAACGACTCAACGAAATCGACGCCCAGTGGCAGCGCCAGGCAGCCTTGCGCAAACGTGTCGATGACCTGGATATTGCCATGGGCGATGCGTTAAGCCACTACACTGGCATCAACGGCCAACTAATGGCCTTTGTGGGTACGCTGTCGCATCTCACCAGCGAAGGGGGTATTGCTCGCCAGCTAAGTGCCTACTACCAACTGCTGGAAGCCAAAGATTTAGCGGGGATTGAGCGGGCTCTGCTTTCCAATGCCTTCGCCAGCGACGGCATGCCCGACGCTACGTTACGCCGTTTCTTGTCCTTGCTGGGCGAGGAACAGGCATTCTTGACAAGCTTCCGCCTGTTGGCTGGAGATGAAAGCCGCGACCAGCTTGACCAGGCATTGAGCGGTGCAGAGATCGAGCGTCTCTTGGCTCGGCGCGAATTGGCGATCAGTCAAGCGCAAGCCGGCGGTTATGGTGTCGACCCGGAACAGTGGTTTGAGTGGCAAACGGTGAAAATTGCCCGCCTTAAAGCGTTAGAGGATAGCGTGGCAGATACAGTGGTGGCCCAGACTGTCGCGCTGCGTGAGTCGGCCCAACAGGCACTTTGGCAGTATGCGGTAATTGCGCTCGTGGCCAGCTTGATGGCGATTGTCGCTGCCGTATTGATCGTACGCGTCATTACCCAATCGCTTAACCAAGCGCTAACCAGTATCGCGACCCGGGGTAGCGATTTAACACAGCGCTTAGTGGTGCCGGGTAGCGATGAGTTATCAAAGCTATATCAGGCGTTTAATGAATCGTCGGAAGTTACCGAAGCGCTGGTCGCTGACGTTAAGCGCAATGCGCAGTCGGTGGCGGTGGCCAGCAATCAGATGGCGCAGGGTAATCAAGACCTTGCCCAGCGAACCGAAGAGCAGTCCGCCTCGCTGGTGCAAACCGCGTCGAGCATGGAGCAGATTACCGCCACGGTGCGGCAGAGTGCTGAAAACGCGCAGCAAGCCCAGCAGATGACTGGGGAGGTGGCTCAAGAGGCAAAAGAAGCCACCGCAGTCGCTTCTCAAGCCCAAACAGCCATGCAGCTTATCCTGCAAGCCAACGAGCAGGTAACTAGCATTGTGGCGACTATCGATAACATCGCTTTCCAAACCAATTTGCTGGCGCTTAATGCCTCGGTTGAAGCGGCGAGAGCCGGTGAGCATGGGCGTGGTTTTGCGGTGGTTGCCGATGAAGTACGCAAATTGGCTAGCCGCAGCGCCCAGGAGGCCAGCCAGATTCGCCAATTGATCGATAATAATGTGACCAAAATTTCAGAAGGCGAAAGCCTGGTGACTACCACCAATGAAGCTCTGGGGCGGATTGCTCAACGGGTAGGGCAAATGGCAAGCCTGATGGATGAAATGGCGTCGGCTACCCATGAACAGTCGGCGGGTATTGAGCAAATTAACCGTGCCATGGCCCAGTTAGAGGAGGTGACCCAGCAAAACGCTGCATTGGTTGAGGAAATGGCCGCGGCGAGCCGCTCCCTTGATGATCAGGCCGATGATATGACCAGCAAAGTGAGCGATTACCAAGTGCGCGATACAGCGTTGGCCACCCAGCGTTTAGCCCTCTCTCCCGCGTAGCTTACCTGCCATTATATTGAGCAAACTCTTTAACTAATTACCTCGTCAGCCGATAAGGTACTTTGTAGTGCAAAGTACCTTCGCCGTCATAGGGTGTTATTATGCCTAGCAATACTACTGTCTTCATAATAACGGCTCTATATAACAACGAACCTATATAGCGACGGCTCTATAAAAACGACGAGGAGAGCAAAGACATATGTATGAATCCTTGAATTTATCGAAGGAACAGTCTTTGTCTCAACAGCACTCCCAGCCATCGCCTTCACTGCCCCGCTCGAACGCGATGCCAACGGCATCTGTAAGCCATGCGGCGTCACCCGCTGAATCGGTATTTAGTTACGCCAACGAAGCGATCATTATTACTGATGCGGAAAATCGGGTGGTGGAGGTGAACCCCGCTTTTTGTGAATTAACGGGGATTACGCAGGGCGATGTACAGGGCAAAACACCAGAAGCGTTCAGCATTTTACCGCTGGACGATAGCCGCACCACGCGGTTGATGCGGGAAGAGCTGCAGTTGCGTGACCGTAGCAAAAGCCAGGTGAGCTACCGTAGTCACGATGGCCAGTTTTATCCCGGCATGATGTCGATCAATCGTGTGCGCAATGAGCACGGCGAGATCGATCACCATGTGATTGTGCTCGCAGATCTTTCGGCCATTCCGGCCCATGCCCGCCACCTTAATCGAGAAGTCTACTTTGATGCCCTCACGGGGCTACCCAACCTGCAACTGCTGACGCAGTTGATTCAAGAGTCCATGCAGCATGCAGAAGCCAAGCAGCTCCCCTTGGCGGTGTGTTCGCTGGATATCGACTTCTTCAAAAATATTAATGACCGGCTGGGTCCCACCGTAGGCGATGCGCTGCTGTCTTCTTTTTCACAGCGCATCAGCCATCTGCTGTTTGGCGATGACGTGCTGGCGCGGGTGGGTGGCGATGAGTTCGTGCTGTTACTGCACCACGGTGTCGACGATGACTTTTTCGAGAAGTTGCTGGGCTCCATTCGACAACCGATGATGATTGAGGGCCAGAGTGTTCATCTGACGGCGAGCCTGGGGGTTACGCTCTACCCTAATGACCACGTTCAGGGCGATGTGCTGCTGCGGCATGCCAATCAGGCCATGTATCGTGCCAAACAGCGTGGCCGCGACACGTTCCACCTGTTTGACCCTAACCATGACCGCTTGCTGCAGGTGCGCCATGAGCAGCGCCAGCGTTTTATTGATGCCCTCACTCACAATGAACTGTGCCTTTACTATCAGCCCCAGGTCGATATGCGCAGTGGCAAAGTGGTCGGTCTAGAGGCGCTGATTCGTTGGCAGCACCCTGAAGATGGGCTGCTAGCACCTGGGCAGTTTTTACCCATCATCGATACCACGCCGTTGGAGGTGGATCTTGGCGAGTGGGTCATTGAACGAGCGCTGCGTCAGTTGAGTGAGTGGCAAGTTCAGGGTATCGCGCTGCCGATCAATGTGAATATAAGCCCTACGCATCTGTTAGTGAGTGATTTTAGCCAGCGGCTTGGCGAGTTATTGGCACGTTACCCTGATGTACCGCCCGTAATGCTCAAGCTCGAAGTGCTGGAGAGCGCCGCAATGCACGATATCCAGGCTGCGCTGCAAAATATGGCGCGCTGCCAGTCGCTGGGGGTGAGTTTTGCTATTGATGATTTTGGCACCGGGTTTTCGTCGTTAACCCATCTGCGGCAGTTGCCGGTCAGCCTGATCAAAATTGATCAGAGCTTTGTCCGCGATATGCTCACCGATCAGGATGATATGGCGATTGTGGAAAGCGTCATTTACATGGCTAATCGTTTTAAGCGGCCCATGCTGGCAGAGGGGGTAGAAACCTTAGACCATGCCAAAGCCTTGATGGCGCTAGGCTGCGATTTAGCCCAAGGCTATGGTATTGCGCGGCCTATGCCCGCCGAGTCATTACCTACCTGGTTGGCAAATTGGCCTAGCCGTGAAGAGTGGAGCTCTCTTGCGCTAGCGGACAATTAAGCAGCTTGTTCCTCTGAAGGTTGCTCGTTAGCGGCTGATTCATCAGCAGAAGAAGTTGCCTCGGCGCCGTTGCTGCGGGCTTGCTCCATTTCACTGCGCTGCATGGACGCTTCGAGCTTGGCTTCCAACAAGTACTGACGCGCTTGGGCAGCCACTTGATGATCTTTGGGAGAGGGATCTGCAGGCGCCATGGCTGCGGCGATCACGGTTTGCATTTTTTCGATAGTGGCTTGGGGGTCATTGGGTACCGGGCCATAATCGATCGGTACTTCTCCCGCGACCGCGTAGCGCTTGCCATCGGGGCCAACTTCATACTCGTAGCTGGCGCCGCCTGCATAGGCACCGCCCACGGTTTGGTGCGCCATCTCGTGCTGGCGAACTTCGCGGTCGTTCTGTTTAAGCTGGTCTAGTAGCCGAATCTCATCCGGCGCCATGGGCGTACCGTCAGCCCGTTTGGGGCCAGCCTCGGCACTGCTGCTCTCTTCACTAGCACTAGTCGTTTTTGGGTCGTCGGTAGACGCCGTATCTTCTTCTAGAGCACGGCCTTTAGCGGCTTGCTCAACGCGCGGGGACATTGTATTCGCTGAAGGGTACGTCCCGGCAGCGTGAGAAACAGTGCTAATGGAAGAAACGGCCATAGGTCATTACCGACTAAGTACGAGTTGGGATACCATGAAGTATTAGCGAGCAACGCCGACAGTGCAAGTTTGCGCTGTGCGATGCCAACACTTTTCTGACACGATGCCAGCCTATGCCAAGTCTATCCCTGCCCTATGCAAACCATTGATGTGGTCATTAATCTTAATTATGATGAATGTCTAGCCCATTACGAAGGGCGTATCGCCAACGTGCGAACCCGCAGCGTAGATGGCCGTTGGGTGATATTTCCCGCCGAAGCAATTCGGCGGGTGGTGGGCCGGGACGGTGTGCGCGGTATTTATCGATTAAGTTTTTCTGAGCAGGGCCGATTTATTAGCATTGACCCCTTAACCGGACGTTGAACCGCCTATGCACCGCCATGGAACACCGATCACTTTAAATGACCTCATTTATTCCATTATTCCTAATTTAAACAGTGCTGAAAAGTTAGTTTTCGCTACGTTAGAAAGCTTGATCGAAGCCGCTTCAAATCCTTTGGACATCCTTAAACGCACCGATCAACGCCAAGCGTTTGGTCTGGAAGTTCATCGTATTCGCATCAACCTGGAGCACCTGCTCGACCGTTACCGCACCGAGTTAGAGGCTGTGCTGCGTAGCGAAGGTGAGTATACCGGCCCGGTAGTAGAGCCCGACGCCCAAGAGGCCGATGCCATTCGCAGCGCTGTGGATATCTATGTTCATGTATGCGCCTTTCAACGCGGCGAGCGCCCCCACCCTGTGCCTGGGCGCGAATCCATGTCGCGCCAACGGGTATAGCGAATCATTCATCACATGGCATCAACATTGCTTGTATAATGTGCCAATTGGACTTTCAGGGTTATCCCCTTGAAAGCAAACAGCCTGCCTACCCGGCGCTGGCTGTAGACACATTAGGAGATATACCATGTCTGCCTCACCCGTCACGTTGATGGTGGCTCGTCGCGTTGAGCACGGCCGCTACGCCGATTTTAATCGTTGGCTTAATGAAGGGCGCGAACTGGCGGCCGACTTCGCTGGCTACCTCGGTTCTGGCGTACTGTCGCCACCGGCTGATGACGATGAATACCAGATTATATTCCGCTTTAGCAGCAGCGAGACCTTAGCCGCTTGGGAGCACTCCGCTTCACGGCATGCGTGGTTGGCGCGTGGTAAAGGCTTATATGAGGCGCCCCATGAGCACCGGGCCACCGGGTTGGATGCGTGGTTTCAAACCGGCAGCAGTGCACCGCCGCGCTGGAAGCAGGCCGTGGCTGTCTGGCTGGCTTTCTTTCCTATCTCGCTGATCTTTCAGTTTGTGTTCGGCGGCGTATTGGCCGATTGGGCGTTGCTGCCGCGGGTGGTGGTGAGTACCCTAATGCTGACGCCAGTGATGGTATTTGTGTTTATTCCGCTCTCTATGCGTTTACTAGCGCCCTGGCTGCAAGGTAAGTGGTCACCGCTGGATCTGCTGGCGCGTTGGCGCCATGCGCACCGTTTATAACGCACCTAATTAATAAGCATTAATTTTGACGTTGCGTTGATACTAATGCTCCTATGATGATGGGCTTTATGGTACTAAGCTAAATGTGCCATTAGAAAAGGAATACGTGTCGCCAGTGCAATGCTGGCGCGCGACTCAGCCCCACGGAGTGTTTATGATCCACGTTCACCATCTGGAAAAGTCTCGTTCGCATCGCATCCTGTGGCTACTTGAAGCCCTTGAACTGGACTACGAGTTGGTGGTTTACCAACGCGATGGCAAAACCCAGCAAGCGCCAGATTCGCTGAAAAAGATTCACCCGCTGGGTAAATCTCCGGTGATTACCGACGGCGATTTTACCGTGGCCGAATCAGGCGCCATCATAGATTACCTTGTTCAACGCTATGGGCAGGGGCGCTGTCAGCCTCCCATCGGTGATATGAGTGCGTGGGTGGACTACCGCTACTGGTTGCACTATGCCGAAGGGTCATTAATGCCGCTGCTGGTGATGCAGCTTGTGTTTAGTCAAATTCCCAAACAGTCGCCCTGGCTGATTAAGCCACTGGCTAAGGGAATTAGCGATACGGTAAGCAAGCGCTTCTTAGCACCGCAGCTTAAACAGCACCTGAACTTCATAAATCAGCACTTGTTGGCGCAGGGTAATTTTGCCGGGCCGTGGCCCAGTGGTGCTGATATTCAAATGAGTTTCCCGTTACAGGCCATGGCCGCCGTGCAGTCGTTGGAAAAGTATCCTGCCATCGCTGCGTTTGTGTCACGTATTGAAAAAGACGCTGCCTGGCAGCGAGTGGTCGAGCGGGCGGGCCCGCTGACCATGCCTGGCCAGTGAACAGCCACTATGTACTATTTTGCCTCGTCTGCAGCTCTTCCGGCGGAGCTTCTGCGCAGCATTGACAGCTACTTGGGGCGATGGGGCATCGCCTTGCTGCTTGTGTTCCTTCTTTTGGCGCTGCTGGGCAACCTGTTGCTCAAGCGGCGCATGCAGCATAACCGGGCGTTACTGCAATCCAATAAAGAGATGCTGGCGACTATTCTGGATAGCGTCGATGCCTTTATCTATATCAAATCCCCAAGCTTGGAGTATCAATACGTTAATCGTCGCATGAGCGATCTATTTGGCCTGCCTGCCGACAAAATTATCGGTAAGCGCGATGCGGCGTTTTTTGATGCCGGGAGCGCTGCGGAAATCAACCAGGTTGATCGCAACGTATTAGATTCGGGGAAAAAAGTAACGGTAGAAGAGAGCAACGTTTTGCGGGGTGAAAGCCAGGTAAGAACGTTCTTATCGATTAAAATGCCGCTTTCCATGTCCCCAGGCGCACCTCCCTCCCTGTGCGGTATTTCGACCGAGCTGACTGACTACCTCGAAATGCAGTCACGCACCCACTACCTAGCCTTCTATGACTCGCTAACCGGGCTGCCCAATCGGCGGCTACTGATGGACTCCTTAACGGCTACCATTGATCATGATGAGTGGACTATATTTTTCAGTGCGGTACTGGTGATCGACCTGGATAATTTTCGCTTAGTGAATGATATTCAGGGCCATGAGAGTGGTGACCAGCTTTTGGTCAGCGTGGCTGAACAGCTACGCCAGCGGCTTGATGAAGAGGTAACGCTAGCCCGCTTCAGTAGCGATGAGTTTGTGGTGCTGATCAAGAACCTGGGCGAGGAACAAAAAGACGCCGCACTAAAAGCCGAGCGTGTGGGGCGGCAACTGCTGGAAGTCATTGCGCAATTAAGAAGCAGTCACTCGTTACCAATCAGTGCCAGCATTGGCATTTCGCTGTTTACGGGAGCTGGCGAGTACAGTATGGATAGCGTGCTGCAACAGGCAGATATGGCGTTGCAGCAGGCGAAAAGCGCGGGCGGCAATACGCTGCGCTTTTTTAACAGCGAAATGCAGACCAGCGTATTGGAACGGGCCAGTTTAGAAGCCGATTTGCATCAGGCGCTCAAGCGCAACGAGCTGGCGCTGCATTACCAAGTGCAGGTCGACCATCAGGGCGTGACTACCGGCGTTGAAGCGCTGCTGCGGTGGTATCATCCTCAGCGTGGCTGGGTATCCCCCGCAACGTTTATCCCGCTTGCGGAAGAGAATCGGTTGATTGTGCCGATCGGTTACTGGGTGCTGCGGTCAGCTTGCGAGCAGCTAGCGAAATGGTCTCATCAACCGGCCTATGCGCCGTTAAGTATTTCCGTCAACGTGAGTTCAGTGCAGTTTCAGCAGCCGGAGTTTGTACGTGATGTTGAAGAGCTATTAGCAGAAACCCTGGCGCCGCCGAACCGCTTGGTGCTTGAAGTCACCGAGAGCCTGTTGATGCACGAGCCGGTGAGGGTGCGTAGCACGATGTTGAAACTGCGTGCTAGGGGGATTCGCTTTGCGTTGGATGACTTTGGTACCGGTTACTCATCGCTGAGTTACCTGAAGCGCTTACCGCTGGATGAATTGAAAATTGACCAATCGTTTATTCGCGAGCTGCTGACCGATAAGACAGACGCAGCGATTGTCGATACCACGATTCTACTTGCGGTAAGTTTAGGCTTAACCGTGGTCGCGGAAGGAGTGGAGAAAAAAGAGCAGTTCGATTGGCTAAGAGGCCACGGCTGTTACCGCTATCAGGGCTATCTATTTGGCCGCCCGACACCCATTGAGTATCTTTTCGAAAGCTATTAAACGGCTATACCAAAACCCCTTTCCAGCACGCTGAAAAGGGGTAAAGAGATACAAGGAAAAGAAATAGTGCCATCTATTTCTCTTTTGATCGGGCTTAGCTGAAGAGCGTAAAGCTCTCAGCGTTGAGCCACATATGCACCAGAATACTGGCGATGTAGCCGAGCAGAATAACCGGCGACCAGCGCAAGTGGCCCATAAAAGTATAGGAACCCCTTGCCTGACCCATAACCGCCACACCGGCCGCGGAGCCTATCGATAGTAGGCTGCCCCCGACGCCAGCGGTTAAGGTAATCAGTAGCCACTGGCCATGGGACATATCAGGCTCCATGGTCAGCACCGCAAACATCACGGGGATGTTGTCCACCACAGCAGAAACAACGCCTAATACAATGTTGGCCGCGGTGGCGTTCCAGCCGGTATACAGCGCTTCTGAAAGCAAGCCGAGATAGCCCATAAAACCCAGCCCGCCAACGCACATAACGACGCCGTAGAAGAACAGCAATGTATCCCACTCGGCCCGCGCTACGCGGTTGAAGACGTCAAACGGCACCACGCTACCCAACTGCTCCAGCTTGCGGTTGTCCCCTTGCCGGCTATAACGCTCGCGCTTGCGCTCCAGCGAACGCGGCAGGCTGCGGCGCAGGTAGTAACCAAAGAACTGCAAGTAGCCCAGGCCGGTCATCATGCCCAACACCGGCGGTAGGTGGAGCACAACGTGACACAGTACGGCGGTCACGATCGTCAATAAAAACAGTAGCACAATGCGCCGGGCGCCACGCTTCATCCACACATCTTCATAAACACTTGCGGGCTTTTCATCCTTGATAAACAGGCTCATGATAGAGGCAGGAATCAGGAAGTTGACCAGGGCGGGGAAGAACAGAATAAAGAACTCCTGGAACTCCACCATGCCCGCTTGCCATACCATTAGAGTGGTGATATCGCCAAAGGGACTAAACGCACCCCCCGCGTTGGCGGCCACCACGATATTGATACAGGCCAGGTTGATATAGCGCTGGTTGCCTTCGGCCACCTTGGTCACCACCGCGCACATCAAGAGTGCGGTGGTAAGGTTGTCGGCAATGGGGGATAACACAAAGGCGAGACCGCCGGTCAGCCAAAAAAGGGTTCGGTAGTTAAAGCCTTTACGCAGCATCCAGGAACGCAATGCATCGAAGACCCGACGCTCTTCCATGGCATTGATATAGGTCATGGCCACCAGCAAGAACAGCATCAGCTCGGTGAACTCCAACAGCGTGACGCGGAAAGCGTACTCAGACGCGTCCGACATGCCGTTTTGGACATACACCCAGCCGATGAGGCTCCAGATGATACCGGCTGCCACCAACACCGGTTTAGACTTGCGCATATGGATCTTTTCTTCCGCCATGACTAATGCATACGCCAGGACGAAAATCGCAACAGCAAAAAAGCCAACGGTAGAGGTGGTTAGATCTAGTTCACCGGTCACTGCAAATGCACTGGGACTTACGCCTAATAGTAAGGCCGCTAACAAAAAAAGCCAGCGACGATATAATCGAGGCTGGCAAGAGGGTTGGCACAACGTAGGCATGTGACGTTCTTCCTCATGGTTAAGTTGTCAGGAGTGGTATAAAAGCGGCCTCATTTTATCAGTCTATATTGCGCCGCAATACCTTATTAAAACGAACGGAAGTAGTTCTTCTTAAGGTAATAGCATCTTTTTTTAGGAAATTAATCTTTTAGGTAATGGTAAATCGTGCAGTAATAGTTTTATAAAAAAGTTAATAGCGGTTTAAGAATTATACTATTGACGCATAGCATTGTTGAAAAAGATTCAGAATTTATATCTTTTTAAGCTAATATTAGATGTCAATAAAACACCCTGGAGGGCATGGGGAGGGCGACCGCGGAGAGTGCCTGTCCGAGGGCAGTCGTGCTATTTTAATGCGCACCACGCTCTCAGCTTGGTCATATAACAACTGGGTAAGATAAAAACGAGGCCGATTAGAAGTGGCCGCTGGATACGTTGAGGAATATAACGATGCGCAATCCCTTTCGCTCCCTACACCGCACGCTTTTCGTCTCGGCTACTACGTTAGTGCTGACAGGTGCCGCCTTCTCCGCCCACGCAGAAACGCGTGTGACCTATAAATCGGCTTCAGCGGGTACCGCCTATTATCAAATGGGCGTAGAACTCTCAGAAGCGATTCGCCAGGGAACCGATGACGCTATCATCCTTACCCTGGAAGAAAGCCAGGGTTCGGTACAGAACGTGATGGAAGTCATGGCTCGCCAGGGCAACTATGTATTTACCACGCCGCCCGCGTTAGTCGATCAGGCCATGGGTGGGGAGGGTGCCTTTGCCGAGCGTCAGAATCCGCGTTTTCAAGAGATCCGGGGGTTGTTCCCGATCCCCTCTATCACCATGCACTTTGTATTAGCCGGTGATGATGGCGTAACCGATATTTCCACGCTGGAAGGCAAGCACCTATTGATTGGTCGAGGCACCTTTGGCGCCCGTGAAGCGGCTCGTTACCTGGAACTGTTTGGTCTGGAAGAGAGCGTGAAAATTGCCGATGCAGCGATGGGCAGCGGCCCCGATGCGCTTAAAAATGGCCAGATTGATGGCTTTGTGACCGCCAGTTCCTTTCCCTCACCCAATGTGATTGAGACAGCTGCCAGCATGCCGGTGACCTTGGTTAGCCTGACTGATCAACAAATCGAGCAAACGGGAGCGCCACGCCAAACGATCCCCGGCGGCACTTATCCCGGCGTGGATAAAGACGTTGAAACCACATCGCTACCGGTGATCGCCTACACCACAACGTATATGGACGATGACACCGCCTACACGCTGACCAAAACGTTTTGGGAGCGCCGCGACGCCATGGCCGAAGAGGCGGCGTGGTGGAGCAGTATTAGCCCTGGTATGTTGGAAAACATGACCGGCACGCTTCACCCAGGCGCGCTGCGTTACTACGAGGAAGCGGGTGTCGAGGTACCTGACGCGCTGCGCTAGTCGTTTTCTTCCATTATCCATCTTCTTGCTGCCACGGTGCTTGCGCTGTGGCAGTCCTGTATTGATGCAGTATTGATAGGCAGTGTGGCATGCGTGTTTTTACCTCTTCACAGGCGTCGACCCCTGAGGATGATCGCTCAGTAGCGCCTGGCTGGATGGCGTTAGGCGCGGTCAGTGTAATATTCCATCTTGGCTTGATTTTTTATGGTTTAACGCCTGCGCTGGTCAGCCGGCCGTTGCATATGGCGCTGCTGTTGCCATGGGTACTGATTTATATGGCCAATACACCAGCGCAGCGAGTCAGCGGCTGGCTGCTGACGGTATTGGGTGTTGTTGCCTGTGGCTATATTGCGTTTAACGAAGCTGCGCTAGCCAACCAGTACGGCTTTATTGATACCCACCTACAGATGGGGATTGGCCTGTTTTTGATTGCTCTAGCGCTTGAAGCGGCGCGCCGAGCCATCGGTTGGCCTCTGCCGCTGGTTGCCTTGCTGGCGTTGATGTATGGCGCCTTCGGTCAATATATTCCAGGCGCTTTTGGTCACCCTGGGCTGCCGCTGGCCAGTATGGTGGGTACGCTCACGATTGCCGAAGGTGGATTATGGGGTTCGCTGACGGGGGTAAGCGTCAGTGTGGTGGCGATTTTTGTGATTTTCGGCGCGGTGCTCAATGCGGGAGAGGCGGGCCAGGGCTTTATGAACCTAGCCAGTGCGGTGGCGGGGCGGCTCACCGGTGGGGCCGCTAAAGTGGCGGTGATTTCGTCGGCGCTGATGGGCTCTATCTCCGGCTCGGCGTCTGCCAACGTCGCTTCCACTGGGGCAATTACCATTCCCTCCATGGTGCGCCTGCGTTACCCGCGTTCGCTGGCGGGTGCGGTGGAAGCCGTTGCCTCCTCCGGCGGGCAAATTATGCCGCCGCTGATGGGCGCCGGGGCATTCGTGATGGTGGAACTGACGGGCACGCCCTATACCCAGATCATGGCCGCGGCGATGCTTCCAGCGGTGCTGTACTTTTTGACGGTCTGGGTGGGTATTAATGCCTATGCGACCCGGCATGATCTAAAGCCCGTGGCCGAAAGCGAGCGACCCAACGCGAAAGAGGTGCTGATTACCTCGCTGTTTTTTGCCATCCCCTTCGTGCTGCTGTTAGAGCGCATCTTTAATGGCGGTTTTACCCCTCAGTACGCCGCCAGTGTTGCGATTTTCGCGGGCATTGCGCTGCTCTTCTTTAACGTGACGCTGCGCTTTTCGCTCCCCGGCTTTGCCACCCGTTTATCCGACGCAGTGGTCACCGCTGGGCGTCAGATTGCCGTCATTGGTTCCATTATTCTATGTGCCTCGCTGGTAGTCGGCGTGCTGTCGTTGACAGGGTTGGGCGTCAAGATCACCTCGGGCATTCTATCGCTCTCCAACGACATGCTCTGGCCAGCCTTGCTACTAACGGCGCTCGCCTGCTTGATTTTAGGCATGGAGGTGCCCACCACCGCCGCCTATGTGATTTGTGTCTCTGTCGCCGGGCCTGCCCTGACCTCGCTAGGTTTGGAACCGCTTCTGGCGCACCTTTTTGTCTTTTGGTACGCGCTGCTCTCGACGATCACGCCGCCGGTGTGTGGCGGCGTGTTCATTGCTGCGGGCATGGTGGGGGAGAACTGGCTAAAAGTCGCATTCAAAGCCATGGCGTTAGGAATAGGGCTGTATATTATTCCTTTAGCCATGGTGGCCAACCCAGAGATGATCCAACTGGCCTTCAATCCTTCCGGCGCCTTGTTGTATGCGCTAAAAGTGGCGATTGGTTTAGGGGCGATCTCTTACGGGGTGATTGCACGAAAAGCACTTTGGCAGCGGAGCGCGTTGGCCGTGGGAGGGATTATCCTGATCTTTGTGGTTTAGCCCGGTTGTTTAAACGTCAGCGTCTAACCGTAGCGGCGAAGAGGCTGCTAGTGGAGTGGTGGCAAACATTACCCAGGTATCCAGCGCAGGCCCCAGTGACTGCACCAAACGCAGTTGCTCGGGGGCTTGGCCTAGCACCTCTTCAGCGCAAATGCCCGCCTCAAAACGTCCCGCAAGAAGCCCTTCTGCCACCGCCACTGTGGTGGGAGCGTCTATGATCTCTGTATAAGCCGTTAAGTCGGTGTAGTAGCGGGTCGCTGGTTGTAGCGCTACTTGGGTGGGGCGAACAGAGTCGCGCTGGGCAATCAGCGCCAGCGGCTTGCTGCCCGCTATAAAGGTGTCTACGGGATAGGCTCGATGCATATAGCGGCCCACGCAGTCGCTATGCGCTGCATGGGCGGTGCACTGTAGAACGTGGCTCACATGGCCCGCGAGGAGCGCCTGAAAGGCCGCTTCAAACTGGCTAAACAGAGTCACGCTGCCTTCGCCTGAGCAACGCATTCTGAGATAGCGCTTGGCAATCAGTTCATGGTTATTGCCACTAGGCCCCAAGGTTGCAATGTGCACGGTGCCGTTTCTCCACGATAAACAATCAAGTCATTGAGCCAAAAACGATGGGTTTTTGGCTCAGCGCAATCAATGATTAGGCCATCTCAAAAAATCGTAAAGCTTAACGCTATATAAGCGGCATAGCCTGCAAGCAGTGCGGCTCCCTCCCAGCGAGACAGGCGCATACCGGTATACAAAAACAGCACCAGTATGCCAGCAGCTCCCAGCATTACCCACTGGTCAAACAGGGCCACGCGTGGCGCAAGGGGCAGCGGCTGTAAAAACGCAGAGATACCCAGGATACCTAACAGGTTGAAAATATTGCTACCCAGAATATTTCCGATGGCAACATCCGCATGACGTCGTAACGCTGCAACCACCGACACGGCCATCTCCGGCAGTGAGGTGCCAACGGCGACGATGGTTAAACCGATGACTGCTTCGGAAATGCCCATGGCCTGGGCCAACCCAATGGCGCCATATAAGAGTAGCTGTGACCCACCAATCAGCATGCCCAAGCCAATCACTAACGCTACGACGATCATCCAGCCTGTAGTGGGTAGTTTGGTCATCTCCTCCGCTTCTGAAGCGTGCATTTCCGCCGCGGGAATGTGCTGACGGCTTTCACTTAAGTAGGCCCAAACAAGATAGCCGACCAGGCCCGCTATAAAAATTGCTGCATCGATGCGACCCAGTGCGCCGCCGAAGGAGAGTCCAATAAACAGCAGGCTGGCCAACACCACGACCAGCCCATCCCGGCGCAGTGCTAAAGGCTGAACCACCATTGGGCAAATAACCGCGCATAGGCCTAGAATCAATAAGATATTGCCGATATTGCTGCCCACGATGTTGCCAACCGCAATGTCAGGCTGCTGGTTAATCGCGGCATCAATCGAGACGACAAGTTCAGGGGCCGAGGTGCCAAAACCAACCACCACCAACCCTGTTAACAGTGGCGAGACGCCGACTCTTCGCGCACCCGCCACCGCGCCGCGGATAAGCGACTCCCCTCCAAGTGTCAAAAGGGCGATACCCGCCAATAAACTAAGTCCGTATAGCATGTTGAAACCTCTTCCAGAATGCTCACCAGGCCGCGAATGAAGCGGGTTTTAGCGAGCAAGCAAAGCGCGCCAGGCGGTCGGATTAGTAGTGCCTGGCTCATTGGCAAGATTAAGGCTATTTTTGCGAATTTGCGCGGTTTTTAAACGGCTATAAGAGGCAGAACAACAAATTAAAAAGCACAAAGGCTTTGACCTGCGACTGCCCACGTGGCAGGATGTCGGCAGTTAGTAAGTTAGCAAGCAAGCATGGTTCCAGAAACATTCGAATTCTTTCGGTAGTCTGTAATTGTATTCCTTGTTCTACTCACTATTTATCTGGGTAATACCAGGATTTCTACAATTCGCGACTTGCGAAAAGGATTTAATATCATGGCAACTGGCACAGTTAAGTGGTTCAACGATTCTAAAGGTTTCGGTTTCATTGCTCCTTCTGACGGCAGCGATGACGTTTTTGCTCATTTTTCTGAAATTCAGTCTGATGGCTTCAAAACTCTGCCTGAAGGCGCTAACGTCTCTTTTGACGTTACCCAAGGTCAGAAAGGCCTTCAAGCTTCAAACATTAAGCTGCTTTCTTAATCCTAGCGATTATTTAAGTTCTCGAATCGTTTAGATTCGATGATCGGGCCCCGCTTAGGCGGGGCCCGATGCGTTTGTGCCTGCCAAAAAATATTTTCCATTAAGCACAGCTGCGCCTGTTATTAGATCAGCAAAAGCTCTGCGATCAATCCCTTAGCTTTATAGGTGTTTATTCGCGTAATGTAAAAAACGAGCTTGATTGGTTGGTATGTTATATTGTATCTTTTTTGGCGACTTGTTTCACGAGCAGCCAAAGGAAAACTGAATATGACACCATTGCCACTTAAGGCCGCCAGCGCGCTTGTATTGAGTGCACTGATACTAACGGGCGTTCAAGGCGTTAGCGCCAGCGATCATGACCATGAGCATGATCACGACCATACTCATAACGACCACGACCACGACCACGACCACGACCACGACCACGACCACGACCACGACCACGACCACGACCACGACCACGATAGCGATATCTATTCGGGCTATTTTGATGACGACCAGGTTGAGGATCGCACGCTATCTGACTGGGAGGGTGATTGGCAGTCCGTTTATCCCTACCTACAAGATGGCACCCTTGACGAAGTGTTTGCGCATAAAGCAGACAATGGTGACAAGTCCGCCGAAGAGTATAAAGCGTATTACGATACCGGTTATCAAACGGATGTAGAGCGTATCGTTATTGATGGAAGCGACGTCACTTTCTTTGAAAATGGCCAAGAGCGCACGGGTGAATACCAATACGATGGCTATGAAATTTTAACTTACCAAGCCGGTAACCGGGGTGTGCGGTTCATCTACGCGCTTGAAGAAGCATCCGATGATCTACCCCAATACATCCAATTTAGTGACCACAGTATTTACCCCACCGATGCGCATCACTTCCATCTCTATTGGGGCGATGACCGTGAGGCGCTGTTAGAAGAAGTTACCAACTGGCCGACTTATTACCCATACGAGTTGAGCGGTGAAGAGATTGTCGAAGAAATGATTGCGCACTAGCGGTTACCGCCTAAGCGAAAAACATCTTTTGATGTGTACCTAGAAAGCGCTGGCCGAGATGCCAGCGCTTTGCTTTATTAGTACAGGGTAAATACAGCTTCGTGGACATGTTCTAACTTTTTCCGGTTCGGATTTAACCAGCATCAAGAGGTGTCACTATGCGCTTATCGTCTCTCTTTCTGAGTGTCGGGTTTTTGCTATCAAATAGCTTTGCTACCGCGGATGATTCGTGTGCTAGCGCCAATACGCAAACCGAGCTAAACCAGTGCACGGCGCAGGCCTATCAAGCGGCGGATGACGAGCTCAACGCGGTTTACCAAACCGTTGTTAGCCGTCTGGAGGACAATTCAGCGTCACTCGAAAAGCTCAGAGCGGCGCAGCGGGCGTGGATCGGCTTTCGTGATGCTGAGTGCGCGTTTGAAAGTAGTGCTGTGGAAGGCGGTAGCGCCCAACCCATGGTGCGTAACGGCTGTCTGGAAACGCTGACAGCGGAACGTACCGAGCAACTGCGTGAGCATGCTAGTTGTGAAGAGGGCGATCTCAGCTGCTCTCGGTAAACGGCGGTCAAGCGCTAGAATGCAAACCGTTGCCCCGAGGTAAAGGTGTCATCCGTGCTCGGTCAGCCGAGCGAACAGCGGCATAAGCAGCGCGAACAGCTCCGCCTGGGAGGAGATGCAGCACTTGGCGTAGAGTTGGCGGCGGAAGACCTTAACTGTCTGAAGGCTGACGCCCAGGTGTAGGCTGATCGATAGGGATGAGTGGCCTCTTAGAATAAACAGCGCCACCTCTGCCTGGCGCGGGCTTAGCCGGATGCTGTGTTGCTGATTCAGCGTCTCTCTCAGACGTTCCTCTAAAGGGGCTGGTGCCGCTTTCATCACATCGTCAGAGCGGTAATCTTGCCAGTGTTTTTTCAGCAACGAGCTGAGGGTTAACTCGTACTGTTGCAGAACCTCAAGCTCACGCCTGTTAAAGGGCTTACCACTGGAACGATCCCTACCGAAACAAGCGGTTATCGTATCACTCTCAGTGATATTGGCGAAAACCGCTACCTCGTCTAGTAGTGTGGTCTGCTGGTAGTAATTCTTATAGTAATGCGTGCGTCGAAAGTGATCGGGCGCTATATCCCTCAATCGGCGTATACCCTGAACACCGCCTCTGAGGTGCTCGCGGTAAAACGGATCCAGCAGGTAATCTCCCCCTAGATATTGGCTATCCATCGGTAGATAAACGACAGGGTCGGTGTATTCCCGATAGAGCACCGCTGGCCGGTGTTCGCCGTGATAAGCGATGATGATCAAGTTATCGAATGCCGCTAGACGTTTCACCAATGTGGAGAAGTGTTGAGGCAACGCAGGGGTCGCCAACGCCATGAGGGTATTGGCCAGTACTTCGTCAATTTCGCTATGAGTCACCAATTCCACATCCGCAGGCCCATACCACGCTGGGGTTATATACGATCCGATGAGCTGCCAATACCGTTCTAGATAGGTTGGCTACTAGGCATCTCAGTCTAGCTGGACAGCTGCAACGCTAGCAACTGAGGGTTATTAGCCGATCATTAACGGTAGCAAGCTGGTCTAGCCTCGGCGGCTGGCTTGATAAACCACCTCTTCGTTTTGTGCCGACTCAGCGATTGCCCGCTGTCGGTTCCAACGTTTCCTGGAGATGGATCATGACGGATAACAATATCAAACTGGAAAGAACCCTATCCCTAAAAGCCGTGGTGTTGTTTGGCCTTGCCTACATGACGCCATTGATCGTGCTGGGCACTTTCGGTGTGATTGCCAGCACTAGCAATGGCGCCGTACCCACTGCTTACCTCATCACTACCGTCGCCATGCTATTCACGGCATACAGCTACGGCATTATGGCGCGTACTTATCCGGTAGCCGGGTCTGCCTATACTTACGCACGCAGAGCCATCGACTCGCGTGTTGGCTTTATGGTGGGGTGGAGCGTGCTGCTGGACTATTTCTTCCTGCCCATGGTGATCTGGTTGATCGGTGCTGCTTACTTGAACGCGCGTTTTCCTGAAGTGCCGAGCTGGATATTCCTGCTCGGCTTCATCGGTATCACCACCTTCTTGAATATCTACGGCATCAAGCTTGCTTCCAAAGTGAATTCGTTGCTGATGGTCTTCCAAATACTGGTGATCGCGTTCTTCGTACTGCTTTCAATTCGTCACGTATTTGCGACCGGTGGCACTGATTCGCTTTTTAGCCTGGGGCCGTTCTTGGGTGAAGAGGCTGGTTTCACCGCGATTGCCGCGGGCGCAGCGGTGGCCGCTTACTCTTTCCTTGGTTTCGATGCCGTTACCACGCTGACCGAGGAGACCATCGAGCCAAAGCGTAATATTCCCAGAGCCATCATGCTGACTGCACTGATCGGTGGCGGTATCTACGTGCTGGTAGGTTACACAACTCAACTGGTTCACCCAGGTGGCAGTTTCGTAAATGCCGACTCCGCTGCCTTTGAAATTGCCACGACCATCGGTGCGGATCTCTTCGGGGCTATCTTTCTGGCCGGTATGGTGCTTGCCCAATTCACGTCTGGCCTAGCCGCCCAAGCGAGTGCCTCTCGGCTGCTGTTTGCCATGGGGCGGGACGCGGTACTGCCGCCTAAGCTGTTCGGTGCGCTGCACTCGCGTTTCCATACGCCTGTATTCAATATTGTGTTAACGGGTGCCATTGGCATCATCGCTTTGTTTCTCGATGTATTATCTGCCGCCTCGTTCATCAACTTCGGTGCCTTCATCGCCTTTACGATGGTTAACCTGTCAGTGATCTTTTTGGTGAGCAAAGATGCCGATGCAAAGCGCCAGTATGGTGTGATTAGAGGGATGCTGGTGCCGCTCATCGGTGCCCTGGTTAACCTTTGGCTGATGAGTAAGCTGGATATCAACGCCTTTATTCTTGGGCTGATCTGGCTTTCCATTGGTCTCGCCCAGCTGGCCTACCTTACTCGATTCTTCCGTCGCGAACCGCCGGAAGTGGCCTTTGATGAATCCGAGCCCGAGTCAGCGCCCACCTCAGTAAAAGCGACCCTTTAAACGGAGATCTACCATGTCCAGAAATTTGCCTGTCCTTGTGGTGCAGGAGGCCTCGCGGCCGCACGGCATTGACTCCGAACTGCTGGACTTCGAGGCCGAGCTGGCGGTACACCTGAGTGACTTCGGTGCTGATTTTGAACAGCCAAGGATGGTGGTTTATCCGGAGCTTCATCTATGCGGTGCCACCGGTACGCCTCAGCAGCGCAGGGAGCAACTGGAAGCTGCTGCTGAACCGATCGATGGCCCCCGTGACCAGCACTTATCACGTATCGCCCGCAACCTGGGAGTATGGCTGCTGCCCGGCACAGTATGCGAGCGGGGAGAGGACGGGCATCTGTACAACACCGCGCCGGTGTATTCGCCCGAAGGTGAGCGAGTGGCCGCCTACCGTAAGTGTTTCCCCTGGCGGCCTTACGAGCCCTATCAGCCGGGAGATCGCTTTGAAGTGTTCGAAGTGCCGGGCATAGGCCGGGTCGGCCTGGCCATCTGCTACGACATCTGGTTTCCCGAGATGGTGCGTCAACTGGCGTGGCTGGGGGCGGAGGTGATCATCAACCAAGTGGCCACCACCACCTGCGACCGCGCTCAGGAGCAAATCCTTGTGCAGGCCAATGCTATTTTCAACCAGGTGTATATGGTGAGCGCTAATTCAGCCGCGCCTGCGGGGGAAGGTCAGAGTCTGATCGTCGACCCCGAAGGCCGCATCCGCGCGAGGATGTCCGGCGCTACCCCAGGCATTCTTACTGATGTACTCAACCTGGAGGAGGTTGAGCGGGTGCGTACCTTCGGCACTGCAGGCTTGAACCGCATGTGGTCTCAGTTCCGAGACGATGACCTAGTGCTGGAATTACCCATGTATGAAGGCCGCATTGATCCACGTAAGTGGAGGGGAAAGCGGTAAGCAGCCGACCACCAATCTCTCCAACCCCGCGTTATCCCCATCCCGTGCAACTATGCCATCACCCAGGTGATGGCTATTGCCTGCAATCAGTTAATTGCTGAGATAGCTGAGCAGCTAACCCGCCCAGCGTTAACGTTACTTCTTCCCGCATCTGCGTCTGAATATCCCAACCCGTTTGCGTCCTCGCAAGGGCAACGAATGGGCGCGGATATCGCGTTTACTGAGAGCTTTTTTTATCCCTAGCAGCTCCTGCTTAACTGACAGCGTCGGCGTTGAAAGCCGAAACTTAAGATCATCAGCTGTCCTAAGCACACTGTGCTAATCTGGATTGGGTAGGTGGATCAGTTAAAGCAGTAAGACAGGTAACCGCCCAAGGCGGAGGTGCCGGGCAATGCAGCAGTCGCGCGAATCTTGGATATTTTTCCTAATAAAAATTAGCAACCATGTCTATCAATGACTTAGAGTGGATTTTGTAGGCTGCATTTGTCGGATAAACGTGCCGGCACGTTTATCCAATCATAGGGTGGGCAGTCTAATACCTGTTAGAGCGAGTTGAGTTCAACCTTTTGGAGCCAGAATGATAGTAAAACGCATAGTCTCCAATATCGCGGCAGCTAGCCCATCAGAAGCAGAGAGGTTCTATGCGGACATCTTTGGGCTCAAGGTTGTGATGGATCATGGGTGGATAAGGACCTATAGCTCGGGCGAGGAAATGACCACTCAGGTAAGCGTGGCGTCGGAAGGTGGCTCTGGCACGCCAGTCCCTGATCTCTCTATAGAAGTCGATAACTTGGAGGTTGCTTTGGAGAGAGTGACAGGCGGAAATATTGCAATAGAGTACGGACCAGTAAGTGAGCCATGGGGTGTCCGCCGGTTTTATGTACGAGATCCATTCGGGAAGCTCATTAATGTCTTACAGCACGAGTAATCCTCAAGGATTCTCTAACAATGCACGTCACTTGGATGCCCTTGTCTCCGCTTCGCTGCGCCAAGGCCACCGGTGCGCTCTGCGTTATGTGATTCAAGGAGTATCATGCTTGAGCTGATAGCTTATAACATACGGATTCATAGGCTTCTTAAACGCTTAGCAAAGCAACGCGTAGGAATGGTTTTGCAGCCTGGTAATGTGTGGGTTATAGAGTATGCAGTTGAAGACAATGAAGAGACGGACGCGCTTCTTAAAACTTGCTACATGCGCGGCTGGGTTGAGCCTCTTCAGAATTCCGTGCCAAAGGGAAAGTTGGGGAATGATGGCTCATTACCGGATGGCCCTATGTTTAGTTCCTCTGGGCCAATTTGGAAGCTAACCGATTCCGGTTGGGGGGCAATCCAGCGCCGCCATCAACTTAGTATTTTGGCGCTGCTCGCAACTATTCTTGGGGGCTTCATTGCAGTCATCACATAACAATGCCAAGCACGGCGACGGCTTTTTCATCCCGGCTTCGCCTCCATTACAAAGCCGCGAGTGTTGGCGGCATTATGTGTAAGGGAAACCAAAATTAAAGGGGTCAGATCGATTTTATTTTGATCAATGTAAATGGGGCAGGTTGATTTGTTTTTAACCAAGCTGACTGATTTAAAATCTATCTGACCCCTTTTGGTTCATTGCCCCCCGTTCTTCGCCTAGCCCCTAAACTTGCGCGTAGCCCCCGTCAACGAACACCTCGCTCCCCGTCATAAAGCTGCTATCGTCGGACGCCAGGAACGCGACCGCGCCTGCGGTTTCTTTGGGATCGCCCAGACGCTCAAGCGGTACGGTCCGTTTCATCTCGCTCAGGGCTTCGGATGGGAGCAGTTCCGTCAGCTTGTCTGTTTTGGTCGGGCCAGGAGACATGACGTTCACGCGAATGCCGGTGCCCCTGAGATCATGGGCCCAACTGCGTGCCAGGTTTCGGACGGCCGCCTTGGAGGCGCTGTAGATGCTCATCGCGGGGGTGCCCATGCTGCCGACCGTGGAACCGGTGAGGATGATGGAGCCGCCGTTCGTCATCAGAGGAAGGGCCTTCTGGACGGTGAAGAGGGTGCCTTTGACGTTGATGTCGAAGATGTAGTCGTAGTGCTCCTCGGTGATCTGTCCCAGGCTGGCGAATTCGCCGACGCCCGCGTTGGCTACCAGTACGTCCAGGTGTCCTTTTTCTTTCTGGATCGTTTCGAAGACGCGGTCGAGATCCTCTAGCTTTGTCACATCCGCCTGGACGCCCTGGGCGCTGGATCCCAGTGCCTCAGCCGCGTTGTCGAGGACGTCCTGGCGCCGTCCGGCGATAAAGACGAAGGCGCCTTCGTCGATGAGGCGTTGGGCCGAGGCCAGGCCGATGCCGCTGGCTCCGCCTGTGATCAGTGCGATTTTACCGTTTAGCCGGCTCATGGTTGGGTCTCCGTGTGTATTGACTCGGTTCGCTTTTACGGTATATACCCACTTACAAATGTTCAAGTATGCACCTTTTGGTAAGTATCCGTTATGGCGAAAGAAAACTCAGAAAACCCACGTTTCATTTGCGGCCTGCATGCGACGCTGCACGTGATCTCCGGGAAGTGGAAGCCTTTGATTCTGTTCTTTTTAAACAAGGGCCCGACGCGTTACGGCGAGCTCAAGCGAAGCGTCCGAGGCGTGAGCGACAAAATGTTGATCCAGCAGTTGAAGGAGCTGGAGTCCGACGGCATCGTCCAGCGAACCGACTATGGGGAGATCCCGCTGCGCGTCGACTACTCGCTGACGCCCTTCGGGGCAAGTCTGGTGCGGGCCATGGAGCCGCTTTGCGGCTGGGGCGAGGAGAACGAAGAGAGCATCGCCGCAGCGATGGAGCACCGGAAAACTAGCCGGTAGGAAGCGAAGCCGGTTGGTGGACAGGCACCCAATCATGCCATCCGGCGAGTCCTCCGGGTAAACCTGCACATTCAGTGTTCTGGTTCGTAGCGCCATGGGTTCTGTTGGTGCAAAGTATCAAGGAGTCGGCATCCGGTATCGGGTGCCAAAACAATGGGTGAACGGGCCCATAACCAGGCGGTCAACCGGACACCATATCCCTTGCGGGCCCGGTTGACCACCGCGCGCGAGGCGTTGATGCTTGCTTCCTTCGACCTGGTCTTGCTAGACCGCACCCTGCCGGACGGGGATGGGCTGTCCCTCGTTCCTGCGATACGTGCGAGCAGTCCTGGCCTTCCATCTGGCTACGCTGATGGTCTCGTTCGCCATCCTTCTTGCTGTGACAATCCGCATCGACAGTGGTGGCCCGTACGTCGATGAGCAGATCACTCCGGTCATTGCCCGCGCCATAATACGCCAAGACGATGGCCAACTTGCCGCCCGTATGACGCGGAGCTGGCAGAATTGCGCGAGACGACAGACGACTTATGGTTCGTTTTCGAGGATGACGCTGGTAGAAGTGTCACATTTGGGCAGGGCGAGTGGCCGCCTACCGAAAGTGCTTCCCCTGGCGGCATTACGAGCCTTATCAACCAAGAGATCGCTTTGAAGTATTCTAGGTGCCGGGGTGGATGTGATGATTATTAAGTCGTAGAAAGGCCAACGTGCGGGAGATAAGGTGGAATGAAAACGAGGCTCACGAATAAAGGGTGAAGATTCTTGAGTCAGACCAGATTTTTTCTGTTTTTACACGGCCAGGACCCAAAGCGGCCATTCGTTACTTTAACTCTGTAAAGCAAAGTTAATTAAGGCTCAAAATTATTATGTCAGCTGCTTGATAGGCCTTAAAATTTTTACCGTGCAGTTCATCAGTTTGGGTTGTCCATGATGTCATGACAAGCAACCCATTTGAGGAAAATGTTGAGATCAAAATGTTCTGGCTAGTGCACTGTGGATAATACCCACAGTGCACGCCTGCGCGATTTATCTCCGATTTAGTCACTTAGATATTTTACTTAATAGCTATCATCCTAAGTCGTAAAGCATTGCCGATAACGCTTACTGAAGAGAGTGACATCGCTGCTGCAGCAATTATTGGCGATAACAGAATGCCGGTGAAGGGGTACAAGATTCCAGCAGCAATGGGAATACCCGCCGCATTGTAGGCAAAAGCAAAAAACAGATTTTGGCGGATATTGCGCATGGTGGCTTTTGAAAGCTGGTGTGCCGTGGCAATACCGGTAAGATCCCCACGCAGTAGGGTAATTCCAGCACTTTCTATCGCCACATCGGTGCCGGTTCCCATGGCAATGCCGACATCTGCTGTTGCCAGCGCGGGGGCATCATTCACGCCGTCGCCGGCCATGACAACAATGCGCCCTTCATCGCGGAGACGCTGAATCACCCGGCCCTTGTCTTCTGGAAGTACTTCAGCTTCGACCTCATCAATGCCTAGCCGACGCGCCACAGCTTCTGCGGAGGTACGATTATCGCCTGTCAGCATCACCACTCGAATACCGTCAGCCTGTAGTGAGCGGATGGCTTCTTCGGTGGTTTCCTTGACCGGATCGGCAATGGCGAGAAGACCAGCCAAATTCCCGTCGATGCTCGCAAAGATGACTGTAGCACCGTCACTGCGCAATTGATCGGCATGTGTGTCTTGAGACTGGGTGTTAACGCCTTCGCTTTCCATCAAGAGCCGATTGCCCAGGGCAATACGCTTGCCATCTATCTGGCCTATAACGCCCATGC
>NZ_JWHY01000009.1:0-220716 GCF_000830495.1 Halomonas sp. KHS3
CGGATTAAGACCAAATTAAAAGGCCTGAGTCCGGTGCAGTACCGAAATCAGGCCTTGGCTGCTTAGTTTTTCACTGTCCAAGTTTATGGGGTCAGTTCAGCTTGGGTGCCTTTTAGCTTAAAGTTCGTAAACTTTCGTGACCAATATGCAAAAGTATATAGAGAGTTTCACTGGCATAGCATTCATACCGCCGAACTTAGTTCACCTCCCTGTAAAAGATCACGCTGCTCATGCCATAGCTCCTTAATGAAGCCCCTGCTCTGTTTCGCCCAAGAAACCTATGATCTGCTCTTCGCTGAAAAGCCTGTTCATTATGTTCAACCCCTTTGTGAGCATGATTGAACTCTTAAGTGTGGCGCCCATCAAGTTGGGGCTATTCAGTGCTTTTAAATTTCTAATATTAACAAGTCAGAAGGTGCATAGATATCCTGATAGTAGAACGGGCTACCATCGCCTAGTGATGTACAGGCTGTTACACAGAATGTCGCGTTATCAGGCCGCATTTCAAACAAAGCAGCATGACGGAGAGAGAGGTGGTTTATTGCAATGAGCGTATTTGCTTGATGAGAGCGTTGCCCCAAAAATGCTTCAAGGCAGATGCGAAGATTGACGCCTTCTAATTCACTCAATTCAATATCATCTATATTTATCAGTCTCTGCGGTAAGTACATTTCTGCACCAAGGTTGATGTTATCACCAGTGAGACGTCGACGAATGACAACGTAAGGCCCGGGGCCCAAGTGTTCGCTCCAGGGGCCACGTTCATTGGTGCGGAGTACCTCGACCTTGACCTGTGTCAGGCGTAGTGGACGATTTGTGGCGGCAACACGGAAGCGGAAATGCCAAATATTAGGGCCTAGCGGTTCTGCATCCGCTATGCGAGTGCCGTCTCCGCGTCGACGCACGATTAACCCCAGATCCTGCAACTGACCCAGTGCGCTTTGCACTGTGCCGAGTGAAAGCTCAAGGCTTCTCGCCAGCTCGCTTTCTGATGGTAACCGTTCTCCAGGCTTGACCTTTCCTTCCCGTATAGCTGCCATCAAAGCTAGCCGCAGTGCAGTACGCTTGGTTTCTTGTGGATTGCGGTGACGCTCTTCTTTTAGTTTCTGTATTAATAAAGAGCACAGGGCAGCATCCTGATTTTTTTTAGTCATGCCGATTTGTTACTCTCCTTTTGGCTTCGCCATATTGCACGTGAAAGAACGGCGATTGTAAGTAGCAAGAATACTAGTGCTAATGGGCTCGCCAGAATTGAGATCCCTTCTACTTGATGAAGCAAGAGAGCTTGGCGTAAAGAAGTTTCAAACATTCCTCCTAATAGAAAACCGATGACAGTGCACACAATTGAAATTCGCGCACGAGTAAAAAGAATACCTAGACCCGCAAAAGCTAACATTACACCGACGTCCCAAAGCGATTGGGTCGGAAGGTAAATACCAAAGATACAAAACATGAGCACTGGCGGCAAAATCAGGCGACGTGGATAACGAGCAAACTGCACCCATAGTGATAAACCCGCCCGGCCAATTATAAGGTGGAAAATATTCGCCAAAATCATGGAGGCGAAGAGTCCATAAATAAGCTCCCCATGCATGCTCAGCATGAAAGGCCCCGGTACAACACCATGCATAACTAGGGCGCCAACAAGTAATGCTGCCGCGATATTGCCAGGAATGCCAAGTGCGATTGTTGGAATCAGGTTAGAACCAACCACAGCGCTATTGGCGCTTTCTGTAGCAATGATACCCTCGGGCTCTCCTTTACCAAAGTTATCGCCGTTTTTGGAAGCACGTTTAGCGGCTGAGTAAGATAGAAAAGAGGCTAAGGTTACGCCTAGCCCTGGTAGCATCCCAACAAGAGAGCCAGTCAATGCCCCTCGGATTAGCGTGCGCCAGTAAGAGAAAAATTCACGTGCAGAAACAGATCGGCCTGCTTTCGTATCAGCTTGATTCGAGGCGAAGTCATCTTTTTCACGCCGGGTGATGAGATCAGAAAGCTGAATAACCACAGATGAGAGTGCAAGCGCGCCGATTGCCAAAGCTGACAGTGAGAGGCCATCTTCTAATTTAAGTTGACCAAATGTGAAGCGAGAAGTGGAGGCAACGGGGTCAAGGCCTATCGTTGAGAGTAGAATACCAAAGAAGATACCTATTCCACTTTTTAAGGGTGAATCTCCTGCAATTCCAGCAATTAATGCAAATGAGAATAACAATACAGCTGTATATTCTACTGGCCCAAACTGCAATGCGAAGGCGGCAAAAGGCACAACAAGGACGATGAGTAGTAAATCAGAAATCGTATCGCCGGTAACCGATGAAAAAAGCGAGAATTTCATTGCACGAAAAGCTTCTCCGCGCTTAGCCATAGGGTAGCCATCCCAGGCCGTTGCTGCTGCCTCGGGTGAGCCGGGAGAATTTAACAGAATAGCCGGAATGGCCCCACCGGATGTCCCTCCTTTATTGACTCCTACTAGGAAAGCAATGGCAGCTAACGGGGACATGTAAAAGGTTATCGGTATCAGTACCGCCATGGCGGTTACGCTGCCGAGTCCAGGCAAAACACCAATCACAATGCCTAAGGCAATTCCTAAAGCGATGAACAGTAAATTCATCGGCTCTAACGCTGCTGCGAATGCCTGTAAGATAATATCTAACATGGATGACCTCAGGGCAGTTGAATATAAAAGGCATGCCATGCGAGTTGCTGAAGGGCCAGCGGCAGTAATATTGAGCCTAGTGCGCATCGGATTAAATAGCGGCGCTGGCCAGCTAATACGATGCCCGTAAAACATGATACGGCGGCGGTGACGACGAATCCTACATACATGAGTAACAACATTGTGGCAATGGCCCACGCAAGCCAAGCGAGAGTTTCTAGCAATATACGGGAGCCGTTATGAGGAATTCGTCGGAGCGCCCAGTGGCGATTCTTAAACATTAGCATCGCGCCAAATAGCCCAATGAAAATGCAAGCCAGTTTAGGAAAAAAACCAGGAGAAAGCTGGCTGTGATACGTGGTCGTTTCCACACCGACTGGAATCAGCAAGAAAATAACAAACAGCGCGAAGCTGACGGTAATTGCACCTATTAAAAAATCGAAACGATCAGAAGCATCTTGTGTACAAGTTTTCTGATCTATCATGGCGCAGTCTCCTCATAAATGGCTGCCAAATCTTCATTAATGGTCATTAGTTCTGCCGTTAATTGGCTTCCAGTTAGATCCGCTAAAGGAAAACCGAGCGTGTTCATCATTAAGTCATTGAAGGCTTCGGAATGAGCGGCGGTAATAGCAGCCTCTGTTAACTTGGCGCGCAATTCTTCTGACAATCCGGCTGGAGCCCATATAGTCGCGCCTCCAGGCATGGAAACACCATATCTTTCTTGCATGGTTGGCACTTCGGGCATCGTTTCCTGAGGGGCTGCTGTCATGGAGAGAACAACATTCATTTGATCTAAGTAACGGTTATGGGCCCCGCCAGACCATGCAAAATTCACCTTATTCCCTAACAAAAAGGGAACCATTTCACCGCCGCCTTTAGTTGGCACTGCTACCCAAACAACCTGTTCACGCATGGCAATGTAATCAACAAAGGCGCGCGAGATTGAGTTCTGATCAGCATAACTCATGCTTTGTGCAGCAGAGAGTGCAAGCAAGTCTTCGAACGTTTCAATGCCTGAGCTCTTAGACGTAACGATTGCCTGGGGAAGGTCTGTAACCCTAATTATGGGGTCAAAACTACTCAGCGAATAGTTCACGTTTTCAGCAATAGGGGGCCACAGGACGGTAGACTCTGGCGCAAATAATAATGTATAGCCATCCGCTATAGCACGAGATGCAGCGGTCGTGCCGATCTTTCCGCCTGCGCCAGGCTGGGTTCTGACAAGCACATTTATATTCAATTCATTACCCAGTTCTTCGGCAAAAACACGCGCCATGGTCTCCATAGATCCCCCTGCCTGATAGGGAACAATGAGCGTGATCGGTTTTTCTGGATAGTCGGCCAGAGCAGCAAAGGGCAGAGACATCATAGTGAGAATGAAAATTGTTTTAACAAGCTTACGCATCTCAGTACTCCTGTTTATCGTGTTATTACTATGAAGTTTTGTGCGAATTTTAACCAACCTCATAGCCGGTGAAGCATAAATTGACGCCGAATGGGCATTTTTTGCTACGCGGAGTTGGCGTGAGTGTGCTGACTTATTGTTATTACTTCACAGTAATAGAAGGCTTTGCGGGCATATGTCAACAAAAATTTGCTATTCTGACTTTTTTATCCCTATATTACTATGTAGTTTTAATTGGACTCAAAACAACTCATCAAAGGTTCCCCATGCCAAGAAGACTCGATATAGACCCTGAAATGATAGGTGAATCTAAGCTCCTAACGACACCGGGCACTGATCCTGCCTTGTTTGGCACCGCGGTGATGAGTGGGCCTGAACATGTTGAAGTGCGTAGCTACCAAACTTTTCGTATTCAATACACGACTGGCAAGCTGGGCCTGGACGATACAGGCGCGATACGCTTGGCCCTTAGGTTAATCTCAGACGCTGGGTCACTACAGACGACCGACCCAACCGCTCCAAATTACGTTACGGCGCGCTCATCCGGTGATGGACAGCTGTTTCTAAAATATGACCGTAACGGGGGACAGCGTCCATGGAATGAAACCCTTACGATTTACCAGCGAGGCGGCTACCTCAAACCTGGTGAGACGATTGAGATTGTGCTGGGCGACACGACTGAAGGTTCTCCTGGTCTCTTAATGTCGACCTTCTATGAAGGCGCAAGGGTTATCCGCGTAATGGCAGACGTGCAGGCTACGGGCAATTTTATTCCGTTGCCTGATACTCATTTGGCGTTCACGGTTGGAGCAGGACCAGCGCATCGGTATTTAGCAATTTTGCCGACGCGCCGACGCTTAAACGACATCTTCTGCCTTGGATTAAAAGCCGAGGACCTTTGGGGCAACCCGACATCAAAAGGCAGTACACGCTTTGCTATTGAAAGCTCGTTACCCGTCGAAGGCCTTCCGAGTGTCATTGATTTCGCTTCAGCCAGTGGAGCGATGCGCATTGAACCTCTGCGAGTAGCCGCAGAAGAGGGGATATTGAGGATTTGGCTTACTGCTGAAGACGGAACCGTTGTAGAAGCTGGGCCGATGCAGGTTCTTACTGATGGGCCAGCACATTTCTGGGGGGATCTACACGGGCAGACCGGTGAGACCGTCGGCACCAACTCCATAGAGCACTATTTTGATTTCGCTCGAAACAAGTCGTTTCTGGACGTGACAGCCCACCAGGCTAATGATTTCCAAATTAAACCGGCTTTCTGGAAAAAGCTCAATCATTTGACAGAAACATTGAATGAACCCGGTGTTTTTACTGTGTTACCAGGTTACGAGTGGTCTGGCAATACAGCAGTGGGTGGCGATCATAACGTCTTTTTTAGAAAGGAAGGGGCGAGAATATATCGCTGTTCTCACGCATTGGTTGCGGAGCATGATGACCTTGACACTGATGCACATACACTGACTGACCTTTATAACAGGCTTCATGACGAGCCAGTGGACTCCGTCATGTATGCCCATGTTGGAGGCCGCTATGCCAATATTCATTTCGATCACGATCCCCGGTTAGAAGCAGCGGTGGAGGTACACTCTGCGTGGGGTAGTTTCGAATGGATATTAACCGATGGTTTCCCTATGCGTCGTCGAGTTGGGGTCGTTGCGAATTCTGATGGACATAAAGGTCGCCCCGGTGCCTCTTATCCAGGCGCTTCATTTTTCGGTGCCTATGGCGGCTTGACTTGCTTTCTGATGAAAGAAAATACACGTGATGCTGTCTTTGAAGCGATTCTCCGTCGCCATACCTACGGCACCTCGGGCCCGCGTGTAGCCATAGACATTAAGGCAGAGCTGACCGCTGGTGGAACACTGTTTCACCGCAACCCTATCGCTGAGCCTGATTGTGCAACCGAAAAAGTCTTTGTCTGCACTATGGGTGATATTGTGCAAATAACGGACAAAAAGGTGAAAGTTTCAGTATCAGTGGACGCCCCCGTCGGTATTGAAAGCATTGAATTGCGTCGAGGCACAAGCACGGTTGCCCTATGGCGTGGTTACGAAGACAAAAACCTTGGTAATCGTTTGCGTCTCATGTGGTCAGGCGCAGAATATCGTGGCCGTGGCCGTAATACTCGCTGGCAGGGGCGAATATTAATCAATGGTGGTTGTATAGAAAGGTTTTCACCAGTAAATCGCTTAAACCCTGAGCAAACCTTAGAACAAGTCGGGTCAAAAAGTGTGATTTTCAATACGATTACCACTGGCAATCGGATGGGATGTGATATTTGGCTTGAAGAAGAGAGCTCTGAAGTTGAGGTGACAACCAATCATGGTGCGCTTTCACTTACACTTAAAGAGATGGATGGCAAACCGGTAATAATGAGTGCAGGAGGGCTTGAGCGGAAATTAATAGCCCAGCGGCTACCTGCAGGCGGATTAGCTACTTCAGCGCACTTTCAAAAAGAAATAGAGATCGAAGAAGACGGTGATACCCCAGTTTGGCTTTGCGTTAACTTGGAGGACGGTAACCAGGCTTGGACTTCCCCTATATATTTGTTCCAAAAATAATTGCCATGGCTGCGTCGAAACCAGGCGCGGCTTATGCATTTATGTCAGCATCTCCCCCTCTGTAGGCGGCTATCCTGAGGGATGGTAGGAGAAGTTGTATCAGCGGGCTTAGCTAAAAAATGGCAACCAAGGTCAGCATAATGGAGTTTTACACAGGCATGCCACGTGAGATGGAAGCGCATAGAATCCGGCCCGTTATCGGTAAGGCTATGATCGCGTAACGATGTTTGCCCTCTAAAAATGGGGAATTACCCTGGCTACTTTGTTTGTAAAAACGCCTTTTCCTTTTTGTTGCATCAGAAATTCTGAGTTAGCTTAAACCCGGCATAAAAGGGCTATTGTTAATTCAAAACACCACTATTATTCGCAAAAAAACCCCGCATCCGAGGATGCGGGGTTCGCTTGCTTTCAATAAATTTCGATATATTTAAGCGATGTCAAAGCGATCCGCGTTCATCACTTTCGTCCAGGCGGCGACGAAGTCTTTGACAAACTTCTCGTCGTTATCATCCTGGGCGTAGACTTCCGCGTAGGAGCGCAGCAGCGAGTTAGAACCGAACACCAGGTCAACGCGGGTAGCCGTCCACTTCACAGCATCTGTTTGACGGTCGCGGATCTCATAGGCATTTTTGCCCACCGGCTTCCAAGTGTTGCCCATGTCGGTCAGGTTGACGAAGAAGTCGTTGGTCAACTGGCCTTCACGGTCGGTGAATACGCCGTGCTTGGTGCCACCATAGTTGGTGCCGAGTACACGCATACCGCCAAGTAGCACGACCATTTCCGGCCCTGTCAGCCCCATCAGCTGAGCGCGATCCAGCAACAGCTCTTCCGGCTTCACTACATAGTCTTTCTTCTGCCAGTTGCGGAAACCGTCAGCCAGCGGCTCTAGCGGCTCAAACGATTCACCGTCGGTCATCTCGGCAGAAGCATCGCCACGCCCTTTCAGGAAGGGTACGCGAACGTCGTAGCCTGCGGCTTTGGCGGCTTTCTCAATGGCGAAACTACCGGCCAGAACGATCACGTCGGCAAGGCTTGCGCCGGTGTCGGCAGAAATCTTCTCGTAAACTGCTAATACGCTGGCGAGACGCGCAGGCTCGTTGCCTTCCCAGTCTTTCTGAGGCGCTAAACGAATGCGGGCACCGTTGGCGCCGCCACGCATGTCAGAGCCGCGGTAAGTGCGAGCACTGTCCCAGGCGGTGCTGACCATGTCACTGATGCTCAGGCCGGCTTCGGCGATTTTCTGCTTAACCACTTCTTCGCTGTAGTCGGTGCTACCAGCCGGAATAGGATCCTGCCAGATCAAGTCTTCAGCGGGCACTTCCGGGCCGATGTAGCGCGATTTCGGGCCTAGGTCACGGTGGGTCAGTTTGAACCATGCTTTAGCGAACGTTTGCTTGAAGTACTCCGGATCCGCCATGAATTTTTCACAAATGGCGCGGTAGGTCGGATCCATTTTCATGGCCATATCCGCATCGGTCATGATCGGATTGTGACGGATAGAGGGGTCGCTGGCGTCAACCGGCTTGTCCTCTTCCTTAATGTTTACCGGCTCCCACTGGTGAGCGCCTGCGGGGCTCTTACGCAGCTCCCACTCGTAGCCGAACAGCAGATCGAAATAGCCCATGTCGAACTGCGTTGGATTGGTTGTCCAGGCGCCTTCAATGCCAGATGTCACGGCATTACTCGCTTTGCCACCCATGGTTGGGTTGCCCCAGCCCAAACCCTGATTTTCAACGTCCGACGCTTCGGGCTCAGCACTCAGTGCTGCCGCGTCACCGTTACCGTGACACTTACCCACGGTGTGGCCACCGGCGGTAAGCGCTGCGGTCTCTTCGTCGTTCATCGCCATACGAGCGAAGGTTTCGCGTATCTGCTGGCCGGTCTTCAGCGGGTCGGGCACACCATTAACACCTTCAGGGTTAACGTAAATAAGACCCATCTGAACCGCAGCTAGCGGATTTTCCATGGTTTCCGGCTTTTCAACGTCCGCGTAGCGCTCGTCGGAAGGTGCCAGCCACTCTTTCTCATCGCCCCAGTAGATATCTTTTTCCGGGTGCCAGATATCCTCGCGACCAAACGAGAAGCCGTAGGCAGGCAGTCCCATTGATTCGTAGGCAACAGTACCGGCTAGAATCATCAGGTCGGCCCAGCTGATCTTGTTGCCATACTTTTTCTTGATCGGCCACAGCAGACGGCGCGCTTTATCAAGACTAACGTTATCCGGCCAGGAGTTGAGTGGTGCAAAACGCTGACTACCGGTACCGCCGCCACCGCGGCCGTCGGCCAGACGATAAGTACCCGCAGAGTGCCACGCCATTCGGATCATTAGACCGCCGTAGTGGCCCCAATCGGCAGGCCACCAGGCTTGGCTGTCGGTCATCAGCGCGTGAACATCTTGCTTGAGCGCGTCAAAATCGAGCTTTCTAACCTCTTCCCGATAGTCAAAATCAGCATCCATCGGGTTCGTTTTGCGGTCATGCTGGTGCAAGATATCCAGGTTAATTCCTTCCGGCCACCAGTCTTTGTTAGACGTGCCCGTGGAGGTATTACCACCATGCATTACAGGACATTTACCACTCATAGCTCTCTCCCTCTAACTTCATTGTGTCTTAACAGCTTTTGTCTTGGTTGCGTTCGTCTTGGGTATGTTGAAAAGAGCGGCTACCAAGTCGACTGACGGTGAGCCCCCTAACGCTTACGATAGTGCTAACGCTCTGCTCGTAGCGCAGTATAAGGACGCTTCACTCACTTGGTACTGTTTTAAAGCAGATCCCTCATAGGCACAATTTGCTTTTTGTGACTACTCTAATAGTTTTTATCCATCACTGCTGTTTGTACCCGCTGCTTAACTCTGCTAACGGGTGAACTCTTCGGTGTCGATATCCGCTTGCTGCACCTCGCTGTAGCGAGCCCCTGCGACCTGCTCTGGCGTCATCATGGCATCCAACTGCTGCACTGTGGTGACATCGAGGTGCAGCGTTTCCGCGGCTAAATTTTCGCGCATGTGGTCAGCGGAGCGAGTGCCGGGAATGGGGATAATATCGCCGCCTTTGGCTTTCAGCCACGCCAGTGCCAGCTGCCCCGGCGTGACGCTTAAGGCCTGCGCCAGCGACGCAAGGCGTTCAAATAGTTTTAGATTATGCGGGTAGTTTTCGGCGCTGAAGCGCGGCATATTACGGCGCATATCGCCCTCTTCGAGACGCGAGGGATCTTGAATGGCACCGGTTAAGAAGCCTCGTCCCAGAGGGCTAAACGCGACCAGGGCTGCTCCCACCTCGCGGCACGCATCGATCAGGGCGATTTCCGGGTTGCGCGTCCACAGCGAGTATTCCGACTGCACCGCGGCAATGGGATATTCGGTGACCGCGCCCCGCAACGTTAGCGCAGAGACTTCAGATAACCCCACGCCACCAATCTTGCCTTCTTCCACCAGGCGCCCCAGCGCACCCACGCTCTCTTCAATGGGGACTTGGCGATCCAAGCGGTGCAGGTAGTAGAGATCTAAATGGTCGGTACGCAGGCGCGCAAGGCTCGCTTCGCACTGTTTTCGCAGGGTTTCCGGGCGGCCATCAATGACCCGCTTGCCTGACTCAGGGTCCATCGCCATGCCGCATTTACTGGCCAGAAAGAGTTGGTGCCGCTTGCCCTCCAGGGCGCGCCCGACCACTTTCTCATTGGCCGTGGCGCCATACAGCGTGGCGGTATCGAAGTGGCGATAGCCCATATCAAAGGCCTCATCCAGCGCCCGTAGGGCTGCGCTTTCCGGCACGATGCTGCCGTAACCGTGGGAGAGATTCATACAGCCCAGACCAATCGAAGGGGCATTTACGGCATTAAGGCGCTGAAAGAAGCTCGACATCGGTATTCCCATCATTAAAAGAATCGTTTTATAACGTTTCACCGCCAAACTGCAACGCGGCTAAATGACGATAGAGCGCGCTGGTGGTGAGCAATTCCGCGTGAGTGCCCGCCGCTACCAGTTTCCCACCATCAAGCACCAGTAAGCGGTCAGCGGCGATGACAGTCGCCAGCCGATGGGCGATCACGATGCTGGTGCGCCCGACCATCAGCCGATCCAGCGCGTGCTGCACCAGCCGCTCACTCTCCGCATCCAAGGCGCTGGTGGCTTCATCCAACAGCAGTACCGCAGGATTTTTGAGCAGCGCCCGAGCAATAGCGAGCCGCTGACGCTGGCCTCCGGAGAGCTGCACACCACCGGGGCCTAGGGGCGTGTCAAAGCCTTGGGGCAGCGCATCGATAAAGTCGAGGGCGCTGGCATCCTGAGCGGCAATGCGTAATCTATCGATATCAGCCTCAGGATCACCATAGCGAAGATTCTCGGCCACAGAGCCGCTAAACAGCACCGGCTCCTGCGCCACTAACCCCATGGCACTGCGTAAGGCGGCAAGATCTAGCGTACGGACATCCCTATCATCCAAGGTAATGCGCCCCTGGCTGGGGTCATAAAAGCGTAGCAGCAGCGCCAACAGCGTGCTTTTACCTGCCCCGGAAGGCCCCACCACCGCTACTCGTTCTCCCGGCTTGATATGTAGATCAAACCCGTTCAGCGCTGGGGTTTCCCGACCAGGGTAGGTAAAGGTGACGTTCTCCAGGGTAATCTCACCACGCGAAGGGCTTGGCAGGCTCTGCGGATTTACCGGCGACTGGATAGCGGGCTGGGTATCGAGCAGCTCCAATAAGCGCTCGGCAGCGCCTGCCGCACGCTGTACATCCCCTGCCACCTCGGCCAGGGTGGCAATGGCCCCTGCTGCCAGCACGGCGTAAAAGATAAACGCCGATAGCTCGCCCGCACTCATGGTTCCGTTTAGCACCGCCTGACCGCCCTGCCAGAGCATTAAGCCAACCGCGGTAAACACCACCAGCATGGCGATACCGGTTAACCAGGCGCGCTGCTGGGTGCGCTCTACAGCGCTGCCAAAGGCCTGTTCAACCCGCTGGCCGTAGTGGCTTTTATCCATCGCCTCGTGGGTAAATGCCTGAAGCGTTTTAATACCGCTCAGCGCCTCCTCAGCATAGCGACCTAGTTCGGCCACGCGATCCTGACTGGTGCGCGAAAGCCGCCGCACCCGGCGGCCGTACCACACGATGGGCAGCAGAGTGGCGGGGATACCTATCAGCACCATTGCCGAGAGCCACGGTTGAGTGACCAGCATTAGCACCACGGCGCCCACCAGCATGACCAGATTACGCAGCGCCAGCGAGACTGAAGAGCCAAACAGGCTCTGTAGCACACTGGTATCGGCGGTTAATCGTGAGGCAATCTCTCCGGCGGCACGGCCGTCGCTTGCGCTCTCGAAAAAGCTGGGTTCTAAGGTGAGTAAATGATCAAACACTCGCTGGCGAAGGTCGGCAGCCAGGCGCTCGCCAATCCAGGTCACTTGGTAGTAGCGCAGTGCGGAGGCAAACGCCAGCACGGCCACTACCACCAGCATCAGAGCCAGTGTTTGCGCTAGCGCCTGCGCATCCGCGTCCAGAAAACCGCGGTCGATGATTAAGCGCAGCCCATTACCCAGCAGTAGCACGCTTCCCGATGCCATGAGTAGCGCTAGGCCAGCCAGAGCCAACCGCGTGCGGTAGGGGCGCAGTAGACCCAACAAACGCAGCAGCACTCGGGGATTGGGGCGTTGATTCATAGTAGCGATTGCTCAATACATAAGGGGGTATTCGACCATAGCAGGAGTAGCAGTACCCTGCACAGAATCTAGTCGGCCCAGCCGTCGAGCGGAAGTATCGGGACCTCAGGCAACAGATAGCATGTTAAAGATTGTACGACGAGCCTAAAGTGAAGCCCTCAAGCGCTCGGCGGTCATCGCCTAGATGCCCGCCCACCAGTCATACCCCCTATCCTCCCAATATCCTCCCTTGCCGCCGTGGAGCTGTTTGAAGCTTTCCACCAGTTCGACGCGCATCACGTACTTGGCCTGCTTGTAACCCAACTGACGCTCGGCGCGCAGACGGATCGGCGCCCCATTGGCCACCGGTAGCGGTTCGCCGTTGAGATCGTAGGCAAGCAGCGTCTGCGGATGATACGCCTCGATCATGTCGAGGCTCTCGTAATACAGATCCGACCCACCGTAGGTGTGATCTGCACAGTGAAAAACCACGAAGCGCGCGGTATCTGCCGGACGCACCCGATCAAGCAGATCCGCCAGAGGAACGCCGGTCCACTGCCCGATACAGCTCCAACCCTCGACGCAATCGTGACGAGTGATCTGGGTTCGTGAGGCCATTTCCCGAAGCGCCAGCAATGACAGCGTCATCGGCTCTTCGACCAGACCGTCGATGGTCAGACGCCAGTCGGCGAATCCATTCTCGACCCAGGCACGATAGTAATCCTCCTGCGGGTTGGTGGTGCCATTGGGACGAAACACCGGCGCGATCTGACTCTCGTCGAACTCCTTGGCGAGTGCCTGGCGCGAGGCGATCAGACGCTGGGCCTTGTAAGAGAGTTGCTCGACGTTACTCAGCGCCGCGCGCACGGGCGCGCTTTCCGACAGTCGATCGCAACCGGTGAGGAAGGTGCCAGCCCCCAACGCGCACAGGCCACCCAGTAGTCGCCGTCGAGCGCGGTCAGGCGCTGGTGATGTCGAGAGTCTGGTGTTTGAGTCAGTCATGCCTAGGCTCCGATCCGTCATGCGCTTCTACCTGGATACGGTAGCGACCGCTTACCATCGAGCGCAGGTTGTTGAAAACGCCGGATACCAGTACCAGCGCGATGTGCACGATGAAAAAGCCAATGAGGGCTGTTGCACAGAGAAAATGAAAGGTGCGAGCACTCTGTCGTCCGCCGAAAAGTTCGGTGAGCCACGGCCAGGCGGCGTTGACACTGGGTGCCATGGTCAGCCCCGACAGAATCATGACTGGCAGCAACCCGAACAGCACCAGAAGATAGGTCAGCTTCTGGATACCGTTGTAGTCAGCTTCGTGATGAAAACGCAGCCGCGCATGATCAAGTAGCGTCCGCGGAATGTTCTTCAACTGCACCCACGTTGGAAACAGCGCCCGTCGTCGTTGGGGCACCAGCAGGGTATAGAGCAGATACGCGACAACCAGCGGCACGAAGATCCACGCAGCCAGAAAATGCCAGTTGCGCCCCATCGTCAGCCACTTGTCCCCCGGCAGCGTCGCCCAGCGGGGGAAGGCCCGTTCGCGTAGCTGGCCGTTGTCATCGGAAAGCCCCAGTACACCGGTGGTGTCAAACGCCTGCCCAGCGATGCGAACCACGCCCATGCGCTCGCCATCTTCGGCGGTGCGCGCATGTATCGCGATGAAAGGGTTGGCGAAATCGGATTGCTCCCCCCAATAAAGCGCGGGGTGTGCATTGAATATCTGCAAACCGCTCATCAGCAACACGATCAGGCAGACGAGATTCGTCCAATGCCACAGACGAGTCGCTACCGTATGTCGTTTGATCACTCGTGTGGCCGGCGCACCGGGCACATTACCGGTCGAGTCACTATCGATCGTAGCTTTGACAGACTCAGACATGATATTGACCTCGAAACGAAAGCGTCCGGCAAACCAGACAGCGCCTGGTTGCCGGACCGCAACTTTTAGTTGGCATGCTCCATGGAGTCGCTGCTCATTTCGTCATGGCTCATGCTATCGTCGTGGCTCATGCCATCGTCGTGGCTCATACCATCGTCGTGGCTCATGCCATCATCGTGGCTCATGCCATCATCGTGGCTCATGCCATCATCGTGGCTCATGCCGTCCTGACTCATCGAGTCCTGGGACATATTGTCGGTCTGGGCACTGGCGAGCGTGGTGAAGGCAAGGCCGCCGCTCAGCAGTACAGCACTCAAGGCGAGTAGATATTTGGGTGTCGTGCGGGTCATGATTCTCTCCTGATTTATCTAGGCAAACCGTGTCCGGTCCGACACGGCTTGCCCAAGATAAACAGGAATTGCAGCTCAATCATCACGGAATCATAACGTTCGGTGATAACGTTTCCGTGATGATTGACGAGGTACACTGGGCTAGGATTCACAGCTCACTTAAAGGAGAACCGATATGTCGTGCCCGATACTTTGCGTCGAGGACGATCCCGATATCGGTCGGCTATTAACGAGCATTCTCGTACAGGCGGGCCATCAGCCGACCTGGGTTTCGACCGGGGAAGAAGCCTTGCATCGATGGCGGAATGCCTCGCTCGTCGTTCTTGATCTGATGTTACCGGGCATCGACGGTCTCGCCGTGTGTCGAGACATTCGCACTCACGACGCCACCATTCCGATCATCATGCTGACGGCGCTCGCCGGAACGCGGGACGTGGTCGTCGGTCTGGAAATCGGTGCCGACGACTACATCACCAAGCCATTCGACACCGACATCCTATTGGCGAGAATCCAAGCGCTTCTGCGTCGTCGAAAGGCGATGGAGGCGCGTACGTCGTCGACGCTTATGAAGATAAAGGCGCTGGAGATCGACATCGACGGCTACAGCGTCAAATTCGACGGAAACATGATTCAACTCACGACCCGGGAGTTCGCCCTACTGGTGTTCTTTGCCCGCCACCCTGGTAAGGGATTTTCCCGCAGCGAGTTGCTCGATGCCGTATGGGGCCCGGAATTCGACGGCTTTGATCACACCGTCAATACGCACATCAATCGGTTGCGCAGCAAGATAGAGCCAGACCCGGCACAGCCCGAGTACATTCTCACCGTATGGGGCACCGGTTACCGGTTCACCGACGCCCCGGCATCAGCCTCCGACGAGAACGCCCCATGAGCCTCGGCCAATCGCTGCGCAGAACCTACCGCAGCCTGTTCGCGCGCATCGTGTTCGTCTATCTGGTGAGCATGATCGCACTCTCCACCACGACCACGCTGGTGGCGGTCGATCAGTTCAACCAGTTGGGACGCGAATGGCTGCAGCGCAATGAGATCGACATGGCCCATCACCTGACCCGCGTACTGCAGGATTCGCTCGACGACGGCGTCGACGCCCCCTCGACTCGAGCGGCCGTAGAGCAGGTCATGACCATCAATCCGGCGCTCTCGCTCTACGCGCTCGACACCGACGGAACGGTGGTTGGCGCTTACGACCCCGACCGCTGTGGACTCGGCCGCCGGATCGACCGGGGTGCTATCGACGAACTGCTTTCCGACATGCCCATGCTGCCGGTCTACGCAGACATGCCCTGCCGGGGCGACGAGGGCGTTTTTTCGGTTGCCCCGATCACCTACGGCCCACAGCAGCAATCGGGCTATCTGATGGTGCAACTGGAGGCGAACACAGACGTCTCGATGGCCAACATCTGGCAAACGAGCAGCATCTCGCGCACGCTGCTCATCGCAGGCTGCGTGGCGTTGGCATTGACGCTGGCGGTGGGGCTGGCCCTCTTCGCTTTTCTGACGCGACGCTTTTCCCGGCTGACCCGCACCGTCCAACACTTTGCCGAGGGCGATTACCGGCAGCGCAGTCCCGAGTCGATCGACGACGAAATCGGCCGGGTCGGGCGTGCCTTCAACGACATGGCGGCCACCATCGAAGCCCAGGTCGAGGCGCTGCACGATACCGACCGCCAGCGTCGGGAACTCATCGCCAACCTGTCCCACGAATTCCGTACGCCGATGACCTCTCTGTTGGGCTACGCCAAGCAGTTGGATCGCAGGCCTCTCGACGATGAAACACGCAGCGGTCTGGATGCCATTCGCGCCAACGTGGAGCGACTGGCCCAGTTGGCCGACCAGCTCTCTCAGATGTCTCGCGCCAATATCGCTGGCCGACCGCTATGCCCAAGCACGTTCTCCTTCGCCGAACTGGCCAACGACATTCTAGGTAAATTTCACCCTCGCGCGCTGGAGAAAGGCATCGAGCTTCGTGTGGAAAACCAGGCGGCGATAGCCGAGGTCTCCGCCGACATCGAACTGATCGATCACGCGCTGACCAATATGGTCGACAATGCCATCACCGCCACCAACACCGGCGGCACGGTCTCGATCCGGATTCTCGAGTTCGACGATACCCGACTCAAGATCGGAGTCAGAGATACCGGTGTCGGCATCCCCGAAAAAGAAATCCCCCTTATCTCACAGCGCTTCTATCGCACCACGATTGGACGTGAGCGGGGTGAAGGCACCGGGCTGGGACTCGCTATCGTCTCCGAAGTGCTGAAGCGCCACGAGTCCCAACTCGTCATCGAGAGCAAACCGGGAAAAGGCACCTGTATCTGGTTCACGCTGCCGAAGACGATACTCGATGAGAGAGCAATCCGCCATCGCCGCCTGGGCTGACGAGTAGGCACTCATCTCGCCCGCTATGCGGTTAATACGCTGGAGGAAACGCGACATGGACGCTGAACTGATCGGCATCGATTCATGGGCAGTCGCGCAACTAAAAAGCCCGCGATTGCTCGCGGGCTCAGTACTTAATGGCTCTTAGTAACCTAGCGTCTAGCTAAGTTGCATGGGTAGCCAAGTTGCATGGATAGCTAAAAGTTGCAAAGGCCTAATCAATCAACGGCAGCAGTGTATTCAGGCTATCCCGGGCATCGCCATAAAACATCCGCGTGTTCTCTTTGAAGAACAGCGGGTTTTCGATACCGGAGTAGCCGGTGCCCTGGCCGCGTTTACTGACAAACACCTGCTTGGCTTCCCATACCTTCAATACCGGCATACCAGCGATGGGGCTATTGGGGTCTTCCTCGGCCGCAGGGTTCACAATGTCGTTGGAGCCAATCACGATCACCACGTCGGTGGTGGCGAAATCGTCGTTGATTTCATCCATTTCCAACACGATATCGTAAGGCACCTTGGCTTCTGCCAGCAGTACGTTCATATGCCCTGGCAAGCGACCCGCGACCGGGTGGATACCGAAGCGCACGGTCTTGCCCGCTGCACGCAGCTTACGCACTAGGTCGCTCACTGCGCTTTGCGCCTGAGCCACCGCCATGCCGTAGCCCGGCACGATAATCACGCTATCGGCATCGTTCAGGGCGCTCGCTACACCACCAGCGTCAATCGCCACCTGCTCGCCTTCGATCTCCGCCGCTGGCCCAGTGCTTCCGCCAAAGCCGCCTAGGATCACATTGACGAAGTTGCGGTTCATCGCCTTACACATAATGTAAGAAAGAATCGCACCGGAGGAGCCCACCAGCGCACCGGTGACAATCAGCAGGTCGTTGGAGAGCGTAAAGCCGACCGCCGCCGCCGCCCAGCCGGAGTAGCTGTTAAGCATGGAGACCACCACCGGCATATCGGCACCGCCAATACCCATAATCAGATGGTAGCCAATAAAGAATGCCAGCGCTGCGAGCACTAGCAGCGTCCAGAAGCCTGCGCCGTTGAGGTACAAAATCGCCAATAGCAGTGACAGCACGGCCGCCCCGGCGTTGAGCAAATGGCCGCCGGGCAGTTGGCGTGGTTTACCGTCGACTTTACCTGCCAGCTTGCCAAACGCTATTACCGAGCCGGTGAAGGTCACCGCGCCGATAAAGATGGCGAAAACCACCTCAATTTGCAGAAAGGTAAGTTCGTCTGGGGCCTTGGTGGCCACCAGCGCGGCAAAAGCGGAAAACTCCTGTGCGGCGCCATCCACTGCCTGCGCCGCCATGACTCGGCGGCGCTCTAAGTCCGCGCTCCAGGCCACAAACACCGCGGCTAAACCGACAAAGCTGTGCAGCGCCGCCACTAGCTGGGGCATTTCGGTCATCTCGACCTTGCCCGCTACGTACACGCCGATGCCTGCCCCAATCACCATCATCGGAATCAGCCACCAGTAGCCGCCAATACCCGGGCCTAAAGCGGTAAAGAACACCGCCACCGCCATGCCCACAATGCCGTACCACACGGCTCGTTTGGCTTTTTCTTGGTTACTCAGGCCGCCCAGCGACAGAATAAACAGCACACTCGCCGCGATTGCCGCGGCAGATACGAATCCTTGTCCTAACATATCGTCTCTCCGCCGCTTAAGATTTTTGGAACATGGCCAGCATCCGGCGTGTCACCAGGAAGCCACCCACAATATTGATTGACGCGATCAGCACCGAAATCGCCGCTAATATGCCCACGATCACGCTACTCGTGCCAATCTGCAAAATAGCACCGAGAATAATGATGCCCGAGATCGCGTTAGTCACCGCCATTAAAGGCGTATGCAGCGAATGACTCACGTTCCAAATCACCTGGAAGCCGATAAAGCAGGCCAGCACAAAGACAATAAAATGCTGCATAAATGAGGTCGGCGCCACCTGGCCAAGCAGCAGCATGAGCGCACCGCCGACAGCCAGCAATCCGATTTGACGCTTGGTTTGCGCCTTGAACGCCGCATGCTCGGCGGCTTTTTTCTCCTCCGGCGTGGGCTCCTTCTCTTTCTTTTTCGGCTTGGCCGCGCCAATCGCTTTCACTTTAGGGGGCGGCGGCGGGAAGGTGATTTCGCCACCGTGAGTCACCGTAGCGCCACGAATCACGTCATCTTCCATATTATGATTGATCACGCCGTCTTTCTCGGGCGTCAGATCGGTCAACATATGGCGGATATTGGTGGCGTAGAGAAGCGATGATTGCGTTGCCATGCGCGAGGGGAAGTCGGTGTAGCCGATCACCACCACGCCATTATCCGACACCACCCGCTCGTCTGGCTTGGTGAGATCGCAATTGCCGCCTTTCTCAGCCGCTAAGTCGATCACCACCGAGCCTGGCTTCATGGCCTCGACCATATCTTCCAACCACAGCTTAGGTGCGGGCTTGCCGGGAATCAGCGCGGTGGTAATCACGATGTCCACATCGGCCGCCTGCTCGCGGAAACACTCAAGTTGCTTTTCGCGGAACTCCGGGCTTGAGGGCGAGGCGTAGCCACCGCTTTCGGAACCGTCCTGGCTATCTTCGAAATCGAGGAACAGAAACTCCGCGCCCATGGATTCGATTTGTTCAGAGACCTCGGGGCGTACGTCAAAGGCGCGCACTACGGCGCCCAGGCTGGTGGCCGTGCCGATCGCCGCCAATCCCGCCACGCCAGCGCCAATGACCAACACCTTGGCCGGGGGCACTTTACCTGCCGCCGTTACCTGGCCAGTGAAGAAGCGGCCAAAGTTGTTGCCCGCCTCTATCACCGCCCGGTAGCCGGCGATATTGGCCATGGAGGAGAGCGCGTCCATTTTCTGCGCCCGTGAAATACGCGGCACCATATCCATAGCAATAACGGTGGCGCCCTGGGCCTTGCACTTCTCGAGCAGCGCTTCGTTTTGCGCTGGCCAGAAGAAGGCAATCAAGGTTTGGCCTTCCCGCAGCCGCTCGGCCTCTTCATCAGAGGGCTCTCGAACTTTAATGACCACCTCAGCGTCGTTCCAGAGCGCATCAGCCCCGTCCACGACGGTAACGCCTGCATCACGATAAGTGTCGTCATTAAAGCCCGCTGCCAAGCCAGCGCCGGTTTCTACCAAGCACTCGTGGCCCAGTTTTTGGATCTGCTTCGCGCTCTCAGGGGTCAGCGCGACGCGCGCTTCCCCCCGGGCACTCTCTTTCGGTGCGCCTATTTTCACTCGCTTTCTCCTTTGTTTTTTTCTGCTGTTACCTTCCTACAGTTACCTTACTACAGCGCCGCCACACAGCAGGTAAGCACTGCCCATTTTCGACCTTCGTCATAAACGCCTGTTAGCAGTCTAGGATCTAACGGGGCGGCTGCCAGATACTATTCAACCTTTGATTCAACTGGGTTGTTTAACTACAACATGGGCTGGTTGAGGCTTCAAGCCCCACCGAAAAGAGCGAGAAAACTACTTCCAAAGTACCGCAGGCAGTTGTCTTTACCTGTGCTTAACTGAAGAAGCGGGTATGGCAATAACGCTGAACCGCTGATAGTACCTGCATCAACACAGGTAGTAACACTTGTAACGACAGTTGCAATACCACTCACGACAACATACTTAACAACGCAGGAGAGTTCCTTATGTGGACGAAACCGACCTATCAAGATATGCGCCTTGGCTTTGAAGTAACGCTCTATATCTCTACCCGCTAAGTCGTGCCCCCTGTCTATATCAGCTCGCTCATACTAGGCAGGGGCTTTCACCGCAACACCAACTTAAGAGGCCAGCCTATGCAGGTGATAGTTCTTGGGGCTGCCGCAGGGGGCGGTTTTCCTCAGTGGAATTGCAACTGCCCGAACTGCTTCCACGCTCGCCAAGGCAGCGGCGACCATCAATCACGCACTCAGTCATCCATTGCGTTAAGCGTTGATGGCAAACAGTGGCTGCTATGCAACGCCTCCCCTGACATTCGCGCCCAGCTCAACGCCAACCCGGAATTATGGCCAAACGAACTGCGTGGCAGCGGTATTCGTGGCGTGCTGCTGGTGGATGCCCAGATCGACCACGTCACCGGGCTACTTTCCCTAAGAGAGGGCTGTCCGCTGGATGTATGGTGCACGCCCAATGTACATGACGATTTATCTACTGGGTTTCCACTGTTCCCAATGTTGGAGCACTGGGGCGGGCTGCGCTGGCAGCCGGTTAGCTTGAAAGAGCATCAGGAGGTTGTCGAGTTTTCGATTTCCTTCCTGCCGGATATCGCACTTACCGCCTTTGCGCTACACAGCAATGCCCCGCCCTACTCACCACGGCGCGGAGCTACTTCCTGTGGCGATAATTTAGGGCTGTATATGGTCGACCGCCGCAGCGGTAAGTCGCTGTGCTACGCCCCAGGACTTGGCAACCCCACGCCACTGGCCATGCGCTTCTTACACGCTGCCGATGTGGTGATGGTGGACGGCACCCTGTGGGAAGACGACGAAATGCAGGCACTAGGCGTTGGCACCTCAACAGGCCAACAGATGGGACACCTCGCGCTCAATGGCAGCGGCGGCATGTATGAGCTACTTAAAGAACTACCCTGCAGTACGCGGCGCATTTTAATTCATATCAACAACACCAACCCGATTTTAGACCGCACCAGCGAGGCGGCACAAACACTTCAAGACGCAGGCATCGAAACGGCTTACGACGGTATGAAACTTACGCTATAGCCCTATCGCCAATATTAGGAGATTGATCATGGCGCTAACCGCGATAACACCCTGCGCTGCTGCCACCCCGCTCAATCGGGAGGCGTTCCGTGAAGCGCTGATGAGTAAAGGGCAGTACTACCATCTTAACCACCCCTTTCAGCAGGCGATGGCCAACGGAGAACTTAGCCGAGAACAGTTGCAGGGCTGGGTGGCTAACCGCTTTTACTACCAACTGATGATTCCCCAAAAAGACGCCGCGCTACTGGCCAACTGCCCGGATGCAGCCACCCGCAGGCGATGGGTACAGCGTCTGTTAGACCACGACGGCCACGCTGATGATGAAGGTGGGATTGAAGCCTGGCTGGCCCTCGGTGAAGCCGTGGGATTACACCGCCATACGCTGCTTTCCCAGGAGCGCGTGTTACCCGGTGTGCGCTTTGCGGTGGATGCCTACCGCCACTTTGTAGCCCAAGCCCCCTGGCAGGAGGCCGCGATCTCATCGCTTACCGAGCTGTTTGCTCCGCTAGCCCACCAAAACCGCCTGGACACCTGGCCCCAGCACTACCCGTGGATTAACGAGCAGGGCTATCGCTACTTTCGTAAGCGCCTCAGCGAAGCCCGCCGGGACGTTGAGCACGGGCTGGAAATCGCCTTAAGCGTGTGTACAACGGTGGCGCTGCAGCAGCGTGCGCTGGACATCCTGCAATTCAAGCTCGATGTGCTGTGGAGCATGTTGGATGCGATGACCATGGCCTATCAGTTAGACCGCCCGCCTTACCACACCGTCACCCGTGAAGCGGTATATCACCGTGGGCTTGAGCACTCACTTTACTCGACCTTGATTGACTAGCGCCGGGGAATTCAACATGGCACAGCAAGACATTTACCAACTGCGACGCGGCTGGCGGTTACAGTGGGAGGCCATTCAGGGTTGCCACGTCATTCTTTACCCCGAAGGTATGGTCAAACTCAGCACGACTGCCGGAGCGATTCTTGAACAGGTCGATGGCCGCCAATCCGTCGCTGACATTATCGCCACCCTACAGCGGCGATATCCAGGCGCCGAGACCTTAGCAGACGATGTCGTGCAGTTTATTGAAGAAGCCCGCAGCAACGGCTGGCTGACCGTGAAGGAGGTGCACTGTGGTTAATGGTAATACGGTTAATCAAAACAAAGCGAATCCAACCGCCGAAGCTATCTCACCGCCCTTATGGCTGCTGGCAGAACTTACCTACCGCTGCCCGCTGCAGTGTGCCTACTGCTCTAACCCGCTGGCATTTACCCGCTACCAAAACGAGCTGGATACCGAAGCGTGGCTTAGCGTGCTGCGTCAGGCGCGGGCCATGGGGTCGGCTCAGTTGGGCTTTTCCGGCGGCGAACCGCTGATTCGCCAAGATCTGGAAGCGCTCGTCAGCGAAGCACGCAAGCTAGGCTTTTATACCAACCTGCTGACCTCTGGCGTGGGCCTTACTGCTCAGCGGGTAGACGCTCTGGCAGAGGCAGGACTGGATCATATTCAGATTAGCCTGCAGGCTGCCGACCCCGAACTGGCCCAGGCGCTGGCCGGCTCTACCAAGGCCCATGCCAACAAGCTGGCCATGGCCAAAGCGGTCAAGGCCGCTGGCTACCCTATGGTATTGAACGTGGTGCTGCATCGGCACAATATCGATCAAATTGGCGAGCTGATAGCCCTCTGCGATGAGCTAGGCGCGGATGCGGTTGAACTGGCCAACTGCCAGTATTACGGCTGGGCATTTTTAAATCGCCAAGCGTTGATGCCTACCCGTGAACAGTTGGTACATGCCGAAGAGGAAACCAACCGCTGGCGGGAAACACTGGCGGCACGGGGCCGCGATATGTCGTTGCTGTTTGTAGTACCAGACTACTTTGAGCAAGCGCCTAAAGCGTGCATGGGCGGCTGGGGCAGCATCTTTATGACCGTTGCTCCGGATGGTGCCGTGTTGCCCTGCCATAGCGCCAGGGAGCTGCCGATGGCATTTCCCAACGTAAAAGAGACATCGCTGCAGGACATTTGGTACCAAAGCGATGCCTTTAACCGTTTTCGCGGCACTCAGTGGATGCCCACGCTCTGCCAGCAGTGTGACGAGCGCGATAAAGACCATGGCGGCTGCCGTTGCCAGGCTTATTTGTTAACCGGCGATATGAACGCCACTGACCCGGTGTGCCAGCACTCCCCCCAGCATGGGTTGCTAGAGAGCCTTATCACAGAAAACGCCCAAAGCAAGCCTGAGCAGGCGACCCTAATTCCCCGCAATGCCCGCCAATCAAAGCAGTTGCAAACAAGGCAGTTACAGAGCCAGGATGGTTCAGCGGAGCCTTCGCCCCGCCAAACGCCCGAGCTGATTTATCGGCAATAAACCTATTTATCAGTAATAAACCCATTAAGGCTCGCAGGTGGCTCGCTCAGCATGGGCAGGCAGCTGCGGGCAAACAGCTGCTAATGAATGACCGCTCGCTTGCCAGCCATCCACCCCATCGGGGTACCAATACAGCTCTTCATAGCCCATTGCCTCAGCACGCCGGGCAGCATTCCAGGAAAGCCAGCAGTCGCTGCGGCAAAAGAACACCAACGGCGCTACCTCTGCGTTCTCACGCTGCGCATCGAGTGTTTGCGTGAAGTAATCACGCCATTCATCTTCCAAAGTAGGGGCGCCCACGTTAGGCAGCCAAATACTGCCGGGGATCGTTAAGTGAGGGCTATCCTGCAGAAAAAGGCCGTTATGCCAAGTTAGCGCGTAGACATCCACCAGGATGACCGACGACGATTCCAGCAATACTTGAAATGTATCGTCATCTAACGTGGTCACCCCGGGTAGCGGTGCAGTGACGGGTGCTTTAAATGGCGGTAACCGATAGCCTTGTTGGTTAAACGCCGCGGCAGGCACGTCAGCCTCCGCCACGCCGCTAACTATTCCACTTATCCACACCAAACAAATGATATAGCGGCGCACAGAGTGCGCCGAGTGTTGTGTCGACATGATGGTATCACTCCCAATCAAACGGGCAGCCGGTACATCCCTCCATTTGAGCCATTTGGAAGTTACCGTAGTGGATACGTGCACCGGTCATATCGGCATCGTTAAGACGGGCAATGTTCATTTTGACTTCTTGCAGGTTAGCATCGCGCAGATCAGCCCCTATCAGGTTGACCTTATTCATCCAGGCCATTTCCAGGTTGCTGCCCATCAGCTTCGCTCCCTGCATACTGGCCCCAGACAGTCGGGCGAACGCCAAATTGGCCCCCGTCAGGTCAGCATGATCAAACGTCGCTCCCTGGGCATAAATACTCCAACTATCCAACCCAACCAAACTGGCGTGGGAAAGGTCGGCACCACGCAGGTGGGTGTTGGGCATACGCGCGCGATTAAGGTTAGCGTTGCGGAGCGATGCACCTTCAAAATCGACGCTGCGTAGATTGCTGTGGCGGAAATCCGAGCCGTCTAAATTGCTGCCCGCAAAGTTAGCGCCTTGCAAATCAAGGTTAGCAAAGTCACCGCCAGATAAGTCCCTATTGGCGCACTGGGCGCCTGGCACCAGCTCGCAGCCGTTATGCACTGGCGGTTGATACGCTTCAACATAGTCATCGGCAACGACACTGCCTATCACGCTAAGGTAGAGAAACATCGCCGTTATTTGACGGCGCCATAAAGGCACAGTATGACGAGTTATCATTATTGTTCTCCATTACCGTTATCTTCATTCAAAAAAGGGCGGCAAAGGCCGCCCAAGAGGTGTTAATAACTTAACGGTTCGCCAGCTCTTTAACGAAGGACGGTAACTTGAAGACCCAGAACGAGCCGCCCTGAGCAATCGGTCGCGTCAGTTCAGCCATATCACCGCCCCAAAGCGGAACTGCGCCGCCATAACCGGCGGTGACACCGATGTACTGCTCACCGTCCATTTCCCAGGTAACCGGTGGTGAAATGATGCCGGTGCCTACCTGGAACTTCCAAAGCTCCTCCCCGGTTTCAGCATGGAAGGCTTTGAAGTAGCCATCCCCCGTACCGGTAAACACCAAATCACCGTGGGTGGCTAGCACGCCTGCCCATAGCGGCATAGGCTCTTTATGCTCCCAAGCATATTCGCCGGTCACCGGGTCTATGGCGCGCAGAATACCCACATGATCGTCGTACATACGCTTGATACGGAAGCCCATACCCAAGTAAGCGGCGCCTTCTACATACTCGACTTCCTCGGTCCAGTAATCCTCTTTCCAGTGATTACCCGGTACGTAGAACAGCCCGGTATCTTCGCTATACGCCATGGGGTTCCAGTTTTTACCGCCCAGGAATGGAGGCGATACTTCAACAGGCTCCGAGCGGGTTTGGCCCTCTTCCAATCGCGGTGGGCGCTGGCCTTCAGCCTCAACCGGGCGGCCGGTTTCCAGATCGATATGGGTCGCCCAGGTGATGTTATCGACAAAGGGAAAGGCGTTGATAAGTTCGCCGTTGGTGCGGTCAGTGACATAGAAGAAGCCATTACGGTCAGCGTGGGCGCCCGCATTCACCGTTTGGCCATTCTCATCTTCGTATTCGAACAGTACGATTTCGTTATTGCCCGAGAAGTCCCAGGTGTCGTTGGGCGTGTGCTGATAGAACCACTTCACTTCGCCGGTCGAGGGGTCGATACCCAGTTGACCAGAGGTATAGAGGCTGTCGTAGTCAGACGGGTCGCCGTCTTCAGAGGTGCGTGCCCAGCCATTCCAGGGGGCCGGGTTACCCGCGCCAATGATAATGGTATTGGTGTCAGGGTCGAAGCTGGCGCTCTGCCATGGCGCACCGCCACCTTGGCTCCAGGCCTGTACTTTGCCGGTTTCGCTGTCTGGGTCATCGGGCCAGGAGGGCGCGCTGGCATCACCCGTCGGGGTGCCCTCCTCACCGTTCAAACGCCCCATATGGCCCTCAACAAAGGGGCGCATCCAAATCTCTTCACCGGTATCAGGGTCACGGGCATAGAGCTTACCGACAATACCGAACTCATCCCCTGACGAGCCATGAATCAGCAATACGCGGCCCGTTTCGCTATCCTCTACAATCGTTGGCGCGCCAGTCATGGTATAACCCGCGCGGTGGTCACCAAAGCGTTCGCGCCACACTACTTCCCCGGTATCTTTATTGAGCGCCACAATCCCCGCATCCAGCGTACCGAAGAACACCTTGTCGCCGTATATGGCCGCGCCTCGGTTCACCACGTCACAGCAGGGGCGAATATCGCTGGGCAGTCGATGGTTATAAGACCACAGCCTCTTTCCAGTACGTGCATCAATGGCAAAAATACGTGAATAGGAGCCGGTAACATAGATAACGCCTTCATGGATCAGCGCCTGTGACTCCTGGCCACGCTGCATTTCATCGCCAAAGGAGTGAGACCATGCAGGGGTCAGCATCTCTACATTGTCTGCGTTAATTTGATCAAGCGGGCTGTAGCGCTGGGCTTTCACGCCCATGCCGTACATCAGCACCGTTTCAGTGGTGTTATGGTCATTGAGAATATCGTCCCAGGTCACCTCACTGGCGTGGGCTGTCAGTGCAACGCTTCCAATACCTAGAGCAGAAGCATAAGCAACAGCGGCAGTGAGGGTACGCAGGCGAAAGGGCCACGAAATTGTGCGGGCTGACGTGTTGTTATTGATAGCGTATGTCATGGGTTTTCCATCCGAGTAATGATCACAATGCAATGGCTGCAAAGCGGCCAAGCTACTGCTTGCGTGGTGCCAGCAAGACTAAACTCAGCTTAGAAGCCCGGATCAAAAACCCATCTACCCCTCCAGTCGCGTTCTCATCCTAAATTAGCACTACTTCCAAAGGAGGAGGCTAGCGATACCTAAGGTGCTATAGGTTCGGCATGTGCGCCTGCCTATGCTCACTCAGGTGACGATACATTGATCCCCTGAGGAGCTATTCCATGACAACGCTTACAAAAACCATCTCAAACACCATCTCAAAAACCCACTCAAAAACAGTCACAACGGCCATCTCAAAAACGGCCTCTACCAAAACACCCATAGGCCAAGCGGGGGCTATCGCCCTTATGGCTTTGCTGGCTGCACCACTGGCATGGTCTCACGGCAGCGTTACCCCGCAAGCCGTTGATATTAAAGATCTCGAGCGCTTAGGTGACGAATGGCGGGAAGAGAACCCTTATCGTGATCACCCCCAGCATGATCTAGCCGTGGACATTGGCGCCCGCGCTTATAACAGCAATTGCGCCGCTTGCCACGGCCTGGAAGCGAAATCCGGCGGCATCGCCCCCGACCTGCGCGAGCTGGAGAACGGCCCATGGGGCGATGAGTGGTTCAAAGAGCTGGTTACGAACGGATCCGAGCGCAACGGCCGTGTACTCATGCCGCGTATGTCCGACTACGTCAGCCAAGAAGGGCTGTGGGCCATCCGCACCTGGTTAGAAACGGTCAGCATCGAAACGACCAGACAGTAATCCCTAAGCTGGGAGGCACTATGGCAACCCCAACACCCATCAGCACGTTACAACAGCTCACCGAGGCTCTCACTGCACTCCTCGCGGCGTTTATCTGGTTAATAGTTATGTTGCCCTCCACCGCGTTGGCCGCAGTGAACAGCGCTGAACAGGATCCGCTTAATTCCTTTATGTGGCCTGTATACCGCGAGCGCTTTTTGGGCGACGCCCCCGTGGTGTTTGATGAGCGGGTCATTGTTAGCGCGCCAAGTTTCGCCGAAGACTCAGGCCAAGTGCCCATTGAGTTAGACGCCAGCGGATTAGAAGCCAGCGGCGAGCCGATAACCGACATCATCGCCTGGGTGGATCTCAATCCTATTCCCCGCCTATTTCACTACTCACCGATGAGCCATGGTCTCGCCAAGCTTTCGTTAAATATTCGCTTGGAACAAGCTTCCGCGGTACGCGTAGCAGTGAAACAGGGGGCTACCTGGCATGTGGGCGGCACCTACATTGAAGCAGAAGGCGGCGGCTGTACCACGCCGGGTATTGCCGGCGCTGACAACGACTGGGAAAACACCTTCGGCGAGCTGCAGGGTCGGCTGTTTGCCAATGAGAGCGAACAGCGCCTGCGGGTGCGCCTTTCTCACCCCATGGACAGCGGCTTAATCCCCAGCCAACCCGCCTTTTACGTACAGTCGTTTGAGCTGCTGGATCAGCAGGGCCAGAAAGTGGCCGCGCTGGATATCGAAGCGTCGGTGAGCGCCAACCCCACCCTAGGGCTTCATATGCGTCCCTCTGCGGAAGGCTATGTCATTGGCGCCCGGGACAACAACGGCAACCGCTTCTCTATTGGTCTGAAGCCATGAAAATGCGCTTACTGGCGAGCATAGCGTCGCTACTAACCACACCGTTAGCGGCCAACGAGCCGGTCATGTTCTGCGAACGTGCGCTAACTGCCCAGCCAATTGCAGAGAACACCTGGATGGTGGAAGGCTTAAGAGAAGAGCTTTCCACCAGCAACTGCGGCCATATCGGCAACCAAGCATTTATTGCCACGCCTAACGGCACCATCCTCATCGACAGCGGCAGCAGCCCACGCTTTGGCGAAGCACTAAAAAAACTGATTGCTCAGCACACCTCCCACCCCGTACGCTGGGTTTTGAATACCCACCACCACCCCGATCACTTTTTCGGTAATGCCGCCTTCGACGAGGCAGAGCACCTCACCTTAGCCAGCACTCGTGCGCTGAAGGCCCGCGACCGAGCAGCACTGATCGATAACGTAGAGCGGCTGACCGGACGCAGCTTGGCGCGCACGCATACTGCCCTACCCGACACGCTTGAGGCAGGCGAGGTAACGCTGGGAAGCTACCCACTCACGCTATACGCCATGCGCGGCCACAGTGGTGGTGACCTGGTCATTATGGATCATTCCACCGGGGTACTGTTTTTGGGCGATATGGGCTTCTACCAGCGTGCTGCCGCCACGGCTCATAGCCCTGGCTTGCAACAGTGGCAGGAAGAACTTAACGATCTTCGTGCTCTCAACGCCAGAATCGCCGTGCCCGGCCATGGCCCCAGCGCGCCGCCCAACACGGTTTTAGAGCAAACCGCTCACTACCTCGCATGGCTAGACCAGCACCTCAGTAACGTGGCTAGCGAAGGGCTGGGTGCCAACCATGCCTTGGCCGTCGAGATTCCTGATACCTTTAATACCCTAGCGCTTACTGAATACGAGTTTACCCGTAGCGTGATGCAGCTTTATCCTCACTATGAAACACGGCTGCTGTGGGATACCCCACAATAAGGAGCACACACCTATGCGGCTTACCCTGGCAGATGCCGCCGAACCCACTGACACATTGGGCGAACTGCACAGCGACTCCCAGGCCGTTTACTGGCTGGCTCGCTGCCCGCAAACGGGCGACATGCAGCTTTGGCGATGGGCGGCTGACAGCAACGAGGCGCCGCAATGTTTGGTAGATGACGCTGTGGGCAGCCGCGTGAACCAGTACGGCGGCGGCAGCTATACGCCACTGCTGGAGGGCATCGTTTGGGTGCGCCAGCACGACCAGGCGATTATGCACCGCGACCACCACGGCGCCAGCCACTGCTGGCAGAAGCGGCCACAAACAGCCTACGGAGGGCTGTGCGCAGACCCTAAGCGCCAGCGTGTATTAGCGGTTGAGGAAGATACCCATGGTCAGCGTCTGATCGCCATCACTGCCAGCCATCGGCAGGTATTGGCAGAAGGCGCCGACTTCTACGGCGCGCCGATATTAAGCGACGACGGCAACTATTTAGCGTGGGTGAGCTGGTCACTGCCTCATATGCCGTGGCAGCGTAGCCAATTGCACCTCGCACAGGTGATGGCTAACGGTAGGCTTGTAGCCTTTGAGCGCTGGGACTTCGGCGCAGCGATTAGCCAGCCGCAGTTTGGCCCTCATAACGCGCTGATCTGCATGAGCGACCACGCTGGCTGGTGGCAGCCCTGGCAGGTAAACCTGGCCACCCCCCTTTGCCTGAGCAGCGCCTCGGTTGATCACATCACCACACCGTGGCAACTGGGTGAGCACCAGCACGCTTGGAGGGGCAATCGGCAGGTTTACTGCCAACTGCACCAGGGGGCGGCTCAGCTTTACCGACGCTCCGGCGAGCAGGTGGAAGCAGTGCTACCTACCCCTGGTCGTGTGGTAAGCATCACGCTGGCAAGGCACGGTGAATACGCTATTGTGCAAAGCGCTACCAGCGCCGCCCAGCTGATACGTTTTACCGGAAATTGTCCACACCGCTGCCTAGCGGGTAACGTTGTGGATAACGTAGCGGGTAGCCTAGTGGCCAAAAATTCCGCCATCGCGCAATGGCTGGAAGCCCCCGTTGGCAACGAAGGCGAAACGGTGCACGGCTTTCTCTACTCAGCCTTAGTCAACCGCGCTGCACCGCTGATTGTCCGCGTTCATGGTGGACCTACCGCCGCCACCTACCCTATTTACGACCCGCTGGTAGCCTATTGGCAACAGCAGGGCTTTCATGTGCTGGATATCAACCCACGGGGCAGCGGCAACTTTGGCCGCCGCTACCGTGAGTGTTTAGCGGGCCAGTGGGGCATTAGCGATACTGACGATGTGATCGCCCTGGTTAATGCCGCCTGCGAGCGCTTTGCAATAGATACAGCGCGCTGCTTTATCCGTGGCCAAAGCGCTGGCGGGTTTACCTCCCTCAATGCCCTGGCCACCATGCCCCTGTTTGCTGCGGCCACTAGCCTGTACGGGGTAACCGATGCGTTATCGCTATCAGCAAAAACACACCGCTTTGAATCCGGCTACTTGGCCTGGCTAATCGGAGACGAGACCCAGCTCGCCCAGCGCAGCCCTGCTTACCACATCACCCGTTGCCAGCGCCCTTTGCGGGCACTGTTTATCCAGGGTGGCAAAGACGCTGTAGTGGTGCCAGAGCAAACTCATGCAATGGCGCGGCATATCGAACAGCAGGGCGGCGAGGCGCAAACACTGCTATTCAGTAACGAATGCCACGGCATTCGCCACCCTCAAGCGCGCCAAACCATGCTGGCTCGCGAGCTGGTCTTTTATCAATAAGATGACTTGCCCCCTAACGACGGCACCAAGGTCGTAACGCAACAATCTCCTAAGGTGCTTAAGATAATGGTTAACAATTATAAACGAGACCGCCCCATGACTTCGCCACTCACGCAACTTCGTAAGTTTGTCGCGCCTGAAATTATTTTTGGCGACGGTGCCCGCCACGCGGCAGGCAATTACGTCTCTACTTTTGGGGCAGAAAAGGTACTTCTGGTCTCTGATCCTGGCGTACTGCTGGCAGGCTGGGTGGCCGATATTGAAGCCAAACTGCTGGAAGCCAACATTGCCGTTGAGCGTTTTACCGCCGTCTCCCCCAACCCCCGGGTAGATGAGATTATGGCCGGTGCCGAGATCTATCGTGCAACCGGCTGCAAGGCGATTGTGGCGATAGGCGGTGGCAGCCCGATGGACTGCGCCAAGGGGATTGGCATCGTCACGGCCCACGGCGGGCACATTCTCGATTTTGAAGGCGTTGATACTATTCGCGTGCCGATTCCTCCGCTGATTTTTATTCCTTCAACGGCGGGCACCTCGGCGGATATTTCCCAGTTTGCGATTATTTCTGATCAGCAGCGGCGCATGAAATTCTCGATTATCAGCAAGGCCGTCGTGCCGGATGTGTCGCTGATCGATCCTGAAGTCACCATGACCATGTCGCCCTACCTGACCGCTTGTACCGGGGTCGACGCGTTAGTGCATGCCATTGAAGCGTTCGTTTCAACCGGCAGCGGCCCGCTCACCGACACCCACGCCTTGGAAGCCATGCGTTTGATCAGCAGCCATCTTGAGGCGCTGGTGGCGAACCCTACCGATGGCGAGCTGCGCGCTCAGGTAATGCTGGGCAGCATGCAAGCGGGCTTGGCGTTCTCAAACGCTATATTGGGCGCAGTACACGCTATGTCGCATAGTTTGGGCGGCTTCTTGGATCTCCCCCACGGTTTGTGCAACGCTATGCTGTTAGAGCATGTGGTGGCCTATAACTATGATGCCGCCCCCGATCGTTTTAAGCGGGTCGCCGAAGCCGTCGGTATCGACTGCCGAGGGCTGTCACAGCAGCAGATCAAAAAATCGCTGTTCCGGTACTTAGTCGATTTAAAACATGCGGTTGGTCTGGGAGGCACGCTTAGCAAGATGGGCGTCTCACGCAGCGACGTGCCGTTCCTCACCAACCACGCGCTGGGCGACCCTTGTATTTTGACCAACCCGCGCCGTTCCAACTCAAGGGATGTAGCGGTGGTGTACGAAGAGGCGCTATGAAAAAAGCCAACGATCCTTCGGGCTTTTCGGTCAGCGATCTGCTCGGGCTGGGTCAGCAGTCGGCGCGCAAAAGCTACTATCGCGAGCTTTCAGTGCGCTTAGAAGAGCTTGAAGTTGAGCGCAATCGCTATAAATGGCTGTTTGAAAACGCTCTACACGGCATTTTTCAGGCATCGCTCTCTGGCAAACTGCGCGCCGCCAACCCGGCACTTGCCGCCATGCTTGACGATAGCAGCGTAGCGCATACCCTGGAGCGCTGTGCCCGCTTTGACGCGCTCTTTGTTAATGCTACCACTGGGCAACAGCTGCGCGACCTGCTGCTCATTCAAGGGCACGTAACAGGCCAAACCACCTTGCTGCAAGGAGCTTCTGATCACCAAGTTCCCGTCGCCATTACGCTGATCAAAAAGCCCGCCGAGCTTGCCGGAGACGAAGACCTGATCGAAGGCTTTGTGGCAGATATTACCGAGCGTGAGCGCGCCCGCCAGCACTTAGAAACACTCAACGCCCACTTGGAAGCCCGGGTAGCTGATCGCACCCAGGCACTTGAACGACTCAATGAGGAGCTTAGAAGCGCGCGCGATGCTGCCGAGTTTGCCAACCTCAGCAAAGACCGCTACCTAGCCGCCGCTAGCCATGACCTACTGCAACCCATGAACGCTGCACGCTTATTGGTGGCCTCACTACAGGAGCGCTTGAACGACAGCGATAATCTAGCCCTGGTTGAGAGGGTGCAAAACTCGCTGGAAGGCGCCGAAGCGATTCTTTCCGATCTCTTGGATATTTCAAAACTGGATCACGGCCAGGTACAGCCGCAACTACGCCACTTTAATCTCGACGATATTCTTAGCAATCTCGCTGACGAGTTTGCCCCCGTGGCGCAACGAAAAGGGTTAACGCTGCGCTATGTGCCCTGCCATCAAGCGGTGACCAGCGACCCTCATCTACTCAGCCGTATTGTGCGCAACTTTCTGGCTAATGCTTGCCGCTATACCCAGCGTGGCGGCATTTGCCTAGGCGTACGACGCCACGGTGACACCAGCCTGGCTATAAACGTCGTCGATAGCGGTATTGGTATTCCCGAAAGCGACTACCAGCTTATTTTCCGCGAATTTCATCAACTCAATGCCACCCGCGCGCGCGATCGCCAGGGCGTTGGCCTAGGGCTTGCGATTGTGGAACGGATTAGCCAGCGCCTTGAGCACCCGCTTTCTGTGCGCTCTGCACCCGGCCAAGGCTCCTGTTTTGCGGTTAGGGTGCCCCGTGCCAGCGCTGTTTCCTTTAGCCAAATACCCACCCCCAGCGCGCCGTTTTCCGCTGACGCCGAGTTCGAAGGGGTGCGCGTACTGATCCTGGATAACGAACCAGCCATTCTTGAAGGCATGGCGCTGTTGCTAAGTGAATGGCAGGTCAGTTGCGATACCGCGCTGGATATGGTGGCCGCCAAAGCCTGCTTGGAGGCGCCGGATATGTTGCTGGTCGACTTGCACTTAGACGATAGCGTGACCGGGTTGGAGGCCATACGACAACTTCGCCACCATTGGCATGACCCGCACTTACCCGCAGCCATTATCAGTGCCGACCGCTCTGATCACTGGCAAAGGCGGTTACGCAATGCCGGCGTGCCGCAGTTAAACAAGCCGGTACGCCCCGGCAAACTGCGCGCACTACTACGCAGCCTGCTCAATGGCTAACCTACGCTTCCCACAGACCTGCATCTCCCTGCCTAACGGCGTGCAGGGCATGCTGGCCCACGCACCCCATTTAACCCATGCCCACGTTAGCATCACTATTGCAGCGGGCTATTTGGATGAGCCTTCCACCCTACCAGGTCTGGCCCACTTACTGGAGCACGTGCTCACCACTGCACCACTGACAGCCTCCTCTAACACCAGCCTGCTCACTTGGTTTGCCCAGCACCAGGGCAGCCTGAACGCCCACACCGATGACTACGTCACCGATGTGCATCTCTCGATCCCGGCAGACAGCCTAGAAGCGGCGGCTCTCACTGTTGCCAGCCAGTTGGCCACGCCCACTATTTCGCCGCCGACCATTCGCACCGAAGTCGCCGCCATTGACGCCGAATGGCAGGCCCGCCAACACAGCTCGGCAATGCAACGGCTATCAGCCATCGCCACGCTCAGTGACCCGCAGCATATCGGTGCTGGCTGCCGCCACGGCAACGCACAAACGCTGGGCCATCACATTTGGTTGCTTCATGAGGCGCTGACCACGTTTCACCGCAACCACTACCACGGCGGCCGCGTTAGCATTGCAATTATCAGCCCCAGGGCCACAGAAGCGGTGACCCGCCTTATTCAACGCATGGCAACGCTGTTTAACCCGCTACCACCCAACGCTCCGGCGCTTGCCATTACGCCCCGCTGGGGCAGCCTGCCCCGCGCGAAGGTGGTCGGGACGGCCCACGCCGTTGAGCTATTGTGGCCGCTACCATCGTCCGTTTCACGTCATCAGTTTAACGCCCTTAGCGACGTTGCTGATTCGTTAAACCAAGGCTACCTGGTGGATCAGTTAGCTAACTCGATTATCGACTACCACGCGACTGCCGCCCCAACCGGGGCTACAGACACCTTCAGCTTGGCGTTAACCGGTACCGCGCCGCAGGAGCGACTGGAAGTGCTTGAGGCTTTCCTCAGCGAACGTCTAGCAGCCCCGCTCGCGACGGCCCCTATTGATCACCGCACCGTTTGGCGGCCCCCTGCCGGTACCGTGCAACTGGCGGCGGCGTGGTTTGTCTATGCGCGCCAGCAAGCATTGGCGCGGCGGCTTGCTGCCAATACAGCAGCTCAACCATATTTCCCCACCAGGGATCGCTGGCCAGTTCCCCACTGGCTAGTTTATAGCGCGCCTACAACGTTCCAGCATGCTGACGATGCAGCACACTTGGCGGCCGTCCCACATGTGCAGCGTTGGTGCGGCCAGTATGGTGTCAGCGATGATTTCGCCTCACTTGCCGACACCACCTGGGCAGCCTGTTTTATACCCAACGCAATGTTCCTTCCCGCCCCTCTGGCTGCCAAACGGTGCGCACGCAGCGGCGTGATATGCCAGCACATGCAACTAGCCCAGGGCAGTTGGGTGATAACCGTGGGGGAGGGAGCGACAGTTGCCATGCAAACCTTGCTGAAAGAAGCGAATGTTAATACGGCAATTGTCCCCCAAGGGCTTCTGGCTCAGCGGTTGGTACAGCGCTTAACACCGCTGCCTGCCACGCCTGCGGTATGGGTTTCCCATGAAGCAGATGCAGATGTCGTTTGCCACGCGCTTGCAGATTTGGCCAGCCGCATAGCAACACGTTCTGTGCAGACGCCTTCTATCAATGGGTCGGCCAGCACAGCCATCATGCGCACACTGAGCTTACCGGGCACGCCCACCCAGCGCTGGCTATTAGTCCTTGCTGAGCAGCACCACAGCGCGGCCTTTTTTCAGCAGGCGCGGTATGACCATCACTTGGGGTATGTCGCGGCGGTACGCAGAAGCGACGGTGCGCCCTGCTCACTTGGCTATGTGGTGCAAACCAGTGAAGACGCTGAACCTGTAGGGAAAAAACTACTCTCCATCACCGATGCCCTGTGGCAAGCGGCGGAAGATATCCTACAGACGCCAACCTCTCTTAAACACTCTCTAACACGGCCTGAAACGCCCCTCGCCGCGCTGATTACCCAGTGGCAAAGCCTCTTGTCAGGCACTGATCAGCCACTGCATCGGCTTGGGCAGCAAAGCACCAACTCACAGGCGCTTAACGAGTTACTCACTCTGATAAACACCCACGGCCACTGGCAAACCCACTGGTTAGATAGTACTGGCCACTATCGCGTCAACGATTGAGGCGAGTCAGCGCTTGAGGAACTGAGAAAAATCGATATCGTTGGCCGATAAAATTGCTTGTACGCGGCTGGTCACACCCAGCTTGCGCAAGATCGCCGACACATGGGCTTTCACCGTGGTTTCCGCGATATTGAGATGATAGGCAATCATCTTGTTAGATTCACCGCGGGTCATGTGTTCCAACACCTGTAGCTGTTTGCGGGTCAGTTGGCGCAGCTGTTCCGCAGTAAAACCCTGCTCCTGGTGGCGACGCTTACGAATACTGTCCGGCGCGCGCATGGCATCGGCAGGTAGAAAGATATTGCCTTCCAGCACCTGGGCAATGGCATGGCGCATCTGATCACGGGGCAATGATTTGGGGATAAACCCCGCTGCACCACAAGAGACCGCCTGAAGAATAATCTGCTTATCCTCTTCCGCAGAAACAATCACTACTGGAATCGTAGGCTGCTCGTTACGCAGCCGCAAAAGGCCCGTAAACCCATTCATGCCAGGCATATTTAAATCTAGCAATATCAAGTCAAGATCAGGCTCTTGCTGGGCATGAGCAAGAGCCGCATCAAAATCTTCCACCTCGACAATCTCAGCATCTGCGTAAGCTTCACGAATCACGCGCGCCATAGCGTCACGTACCAGGGGGTGATCGTCGGCAATCAGGAGTTTATACATTGCTGTCATTATTATGGTTGCCTGTGGTTTAGCTAAATCCCGCTTACTGCGTCTTTGCTGACACTCTACTAAGTCACTCGCCTTTATTGAAGCTACTTCCAACCATCAAGCGGGCCGCAGTGCCCCTGAAGAGGCTTGCTGCCGGAATGTGTCGGCGAACTCGATCAGTGATTGAGTTAGCCAGATGAGAGCAGGCTCATTGGCAAACAGCCCATGCTGGATCAGAGTCATTTTCAGCGTTGGGAGCTCTTTGGGCGGCTCCACCATACGCACCGGCAGCATCATGACAAAGCGCTCAGCCATCTGACGTGGCAGCGTCATGATCGCTTCCGTCAGCGCCACCACCCGCGCCGCGGCGATGTAGTTGAGATTTTTAGAGATGACACGGCGGGTTAAGCCGTGTTGAACCAAGCAGCTATCGATATTACTGGGGCGCAGTCCGCTAATATCCGCCAGCTCCACATGGAGCGCATTCGCAAACTGACCAATATTCAGCCCATCGCCCACGCGATCATTATGGGTAGCAGCCAAGCAGACCAGCTCCTCATCCATCCAGGGGGTCTGAATCACGCCACTGGGCAACGCGCTTTGGCTATCCAGCCCTACCACCATATCAATTTGGCGCTGTTCCAACCCCTCACTCAGCACATCCGGGGTAATCAGCTCAATGGAAAAGCTAATGCCCGGCGCATAACACAACAGCTGACTTAAAAAGAGCGGGTACATGACCTCTTCAAAGTAATCCGTGGTGGCGAGCGTAAAGCGTCGTGTGCTGTTGGCAGGCGTAAACATCGCGGGGGGCGCAAGACCTTGGCGTAGCATCGCTAGCGCCTGTTGCACCACGGGCAGCAGCTCAAGTGCTCGGGGTGTCGGCTGCATACCGTTTTCGGTGCGCACTAGCAGTGGATCATCCAGCGATTCACGCAGCCGTTTTAAGGCATGGCTCAAGGCTGGCTGGCTTAAATGCAACGTTTCTGCCGCGCGAGTGACGTGACGCTCGTGCATCAGCGCCTCAAATACCAGCAGTAGATTTAGGTCGAAATGGCGTAGCGAGCGCATAGCTTCTCATTATTCATATCACGAATGGTTAAATTCTAAACATTCATTTAATTTATCACTGGTAATTGCTTATTGTCTGCTGCTTATTCGCCACACGCGACTATCAACGATAATCCAGCACGCAAGGAGAAGCACACCGGTGACCCACCCACAAACACAAACCATGCCCAGCCTTTATGGCGATGTGATTTCTACCTTTATGGGCGTAGCAAAAGCAACGGATCCTAAGGCAACCGACGCCGACGTTGTGGTGAGTGGCGTTCCTTTTGACCTTGCTTGTTCTGGCCGTTCTGGCACCCGCATGGGGCCGAATGCTATTCGTCAAAGTACCGCTAACCTGATCTGGGAAGGCAAGCGCTGGCCATGGGACTTTGCTTTGGAAGAGCGCCTCAAGGTGTGCGATGCAGGCAACGTTGATTACGCTTATGGTGAGCCCGAAAGTCTAGTCGATAACCTGGAGACTCACGCCAATCGTTGGTTAAGCGCGGGTAAAAAGATGCTTACCCTGGGTGGCGACCACTACATTAGCCTGCCGCTACTGCGCGCCCACGCCCGGGAACACGGCCCGCTGGCGCTGATCCATTTTGACGCCCACACAGACACCTACGAGCAAGGCACGCGCTTTGACCACGGCACCATTTTTCACCACGCCCTCAAAGAAGGACTAGTTGTGCCCGAGCACTCGCTGCAAATTGGCATTCGCACCAGCTACGACCGCCACAACCACCCTTACGAGGTGCTGGATGCGGACTGGGTCAATGACCACGGTGCCGCGGCCGTGCTTGAGCGCATTCGTGCCCGCGTCGGTTATCACCCGGCCTACGTTACCCTGGATATTGACGGCCTCGACCCCGCCTACGCCCCTGGTACCGGTACACCGGTGTGCGGCGGCATGTCCACCGACCTGATGCTGAAAGTGATCCGTGGCATGGTAGGCATGGAACTGGTCGGTATGGACGTGGTGGAAGTGAACCCCGCCTACGATCACGGCGACATTACCTCGCTTGCCGCCGCGACATTAGGGCTGGAATTTTTGTATACGCTGGCAGCATCTAAGAGCGCTTGATGGCTGAACGTAAAGGGCGCCATTAGTGCTCTAGCACCTGCTATTGGGTTATCGATCGCCTCAGCAATGCTAGCGACCGGCTTGTTCACGCACTGCGTCGATATCCCAACTGCGCATTAGCTCCACCGCCATATCCTGGGATGCCAAGTTCTCCCCCTCCACCTGGATCAGAATGCGCCCATCAAGCAACATGGTGACCTCAGCTTGAGAGCGGTTGGGCTCCCACTTGACGATGGCCGATTCACGGCCCATGCGAACCCGCTCGGTATTAGGTTGGGCGGTCAACATGGCCGGGTTGTTGAACAGTGCAGCCATGCCCTGAACCATGGGGTTGTCGATCATTATGCTTGCCTTAAGCCGGCCACTGCCATCGCTTTCACTGTACTGGCGTTCAAGCATGGCTCCGCCGCCCATCATAGCCGCGGCGCCACCGCCATCGGATTCGGCATCCTCAGCCTCCCAACCTTCAGGCGGCGTGGGGAAGGTCTCGGCGAGACGGCCCGACTGCAGTTTGCGAATGTCGCTTATCGCGAACTCGAGTTCGGTGAGGGCGCCGCCATAATCCTCTTCCTGATAGAGTTCAAGACCCAACTCGATCTGTTCGACGACCTCATCGGCCACCGCGACAGTCGATACGGGCAGCACCAAAGCACTAGCAAGCAGCATCCCGCAGTACGAAGGTAGCTTTTTCATGGCATTTCTCCTTGTAAATTAACAGTCATCTCGAAACCGCGCAGCTCTTCCGCTACAACTTTCTCGTTTGAAGTACTGGCCATTAGTTCGAATTCAGCACCGAAAGAAACTTCATCAACTCAAACGTCGCAATAAGCATTGTACATATGCTAAAACGAGCAGAACTGGCTCGAGATACTGGTCGCAGTCGAGCAGATGCTAGCGCCAGGCAGAGTTGATTGCGGAGGTTAAGCCAGCTTAATGATTCTAACTATTGTAAGCTGATGTCGTAAACAACATGACGCTAGGCCTACACCTAACGCCACTTGTTATTGGACGGGTTTTGAATCAGTTCTGCGCTACCCTTGAGAGGCCGCCAGCGCTTGATCAATATCCGCCAGCAGATCGTCGATATGCTCGATGCCGATCGATAGGCGCACCATATCCGGCGTGACACCAGCGGCTTTTAGTTCCTGCTCGTTGAGTTGGCGGTGCGTGGTAGAGGCGGGAATGGAAGAACAGCTTTTGGCATCGCCGATATTCACCAGGCGAAGAATCAGCGCCAGCGCATCGTAGAAGCGCTCACCAGCGGCCTGCCCACCTTCAATGCCAAAACTAAGAATCCCCGAGGCATGGCCGTTCATATAACGCTGGGCCAGCGCATGATCGGGATGGTTTTCCAAGCCAGCATAATGCACCCAGGTGACCAACGGATGACTTTCCAGATGCTTGGCAACCGCTAAGGCATTGGCACAGATACGCTCAATCCGTAGTGACAGCGTTTCCAATCCCTGGAGCAGGTTCCAGGCCGCTTGAGCAGAAAGCGCCGCGCCCATATTACGTAGCGGCACCACCCGGGCGCGGGCAATAAAGGCCGCATCGCCCACATCACGGGTATAGCTCACACCGTGATAGGAGACATCAGGCTCGTTGAGTAGCGGAAAGCGGCTGGCATTCTCGGCCCAGGGAAAGGTGCCTGAATCAACAATCACACCGCCCACCGTGGTGCCGTGGCCGCCGATATATTTGGTCGCCGAGTGGACGACAATATCCGCCCCGTGCTCAATCGGCCGACATAAGAACGGCGTCGCCGTGGTGTTATCAACTATTACCGGCACCCCATGACGATGCGCCGCTTCGGCGAGCTTTGTTAGGTCGACCACGCCACCCGAGGGGTTACCAATGCTTTCGCAGAAAACCGCTTTGGTACGCTCATCGATCAGCGCTTCGATGCCATCAATATCGTCTTTGTCGGCAAAACGCACCTGAATGCCTTGGCGCGGCAAGGTGTGGGCAAACAGGTTGTAGGTACCGCCATACAGCTCGCTGATCGAGACAATGTTATCGCCCGCTTCAGCAATGGTCTGAATCGCATAGGTGATCGCTGCCATTCCCGATGCCACCGCTAGCCCAGCGATACCGCCTTCCAACGCGGCTACCCGTTGCTCCAACACGGCGCAGGTCGGGTTCATAATGCGCGAGTAAATGTTTCCTTCGACTTTAAGATCAAAGAGATCCGCCGCGTGCTGCGCGTTGTCGAAGGAAAACGACGTGGTTTGATGAATCGGCACCGCCACGGCGTTTTGTGAATCAGGCGAATAGCCATGGTGGAGGGCAATGGTTTCTGGCTTCATGAGAACGGCTCGCTAGTTTTTGTTGAGATCCGCTATTGATCCTAAACAAGCGCTGCGAGGAAGGCCAACAATCGTTCGTCTCCGATCTACCAGGCGAGACCACACACGTTAACCAACACTACTCACTGCGCGCCACTGCATTGTTGGCGTGCAAGCTTCCCGTATGCACAACCTTAAGCTGTATCCCTGGCTACGCTAGGCATCTAACGAAGCGTTTTATTCCTCCGCCTTGCGGCGTCTGAGGGTATTTCATGGTTGTACGCTATATGTTTAATTTAGTGTTTAAGTGAGGTTAAAGGTATCGTGCCCTCGATCAGTTGATCTGCAATATGGTGAAGCTACGGGAGGACTTTTTTATTTTCAGGTGAAGAGGAATGACACCATGATTAACCGTGAAGACATTCATCAACGACCAGACCAGGTGATTGACATCACAGGCTGGGATGTTCACCAAGATTATGAAGTCTTCCCAGTAGGCGCTCGTGACAAATCACTCCGCGTCTGTCCCGACCCCGCCCCATATGATTTCTGTGTTCCTGGACATCGATATTTATTTAAAGAAGCTATTAAAAGCGCGAAAAGCTCTGAGCCACGATACCCCGATCAATATTGGGCGGAGGTAATCGCTTTTCATATCGGCCGATTAATGGGCCTTACCCTACCACCCGTTTTTGTTGCCTTTGACTCGTCTCGAAACGAGCCAGGTACAGTCAACGAGTGGTTTATTGGCTATGCCGATAGCAGGGAAGATCGCTATGTTGCTGGCGTAGATTACTTGCAACGGCTTATACCAGCGTTTGATATAGATAAAGGCAGGCAGCATAATTTAACATCCATTATCGAACTAAGCCGTGTGCTAGAGAGAGGCGGATGGCTTACCCATGATTGGCGACAATACTGGGGGCTTTGCCTATGTTTTGATGCGTTAATTGGCAACACTGATCGCCATCAAGAGAATTGGGGATTGATTTGGGGAGAAAACGGCCCAACTGCCCGTTACACGCCCTACTTTGATAATGGCACCAGCCTCGGTCACGAGTTGCAGCCCCAGAAAATGCAGCGCATGATGCGCGACCATAATGAATTCAATGCCTACCTTAACAGAGGGCAGCACCACATGCGCTGGGCCAAAGGCGACAAAAAGCGCCTGCCGCTTATTCAGGGTGTTACTCAGTATTGTCAGCAATTCCCTGCTATTCGACCAATACTGATAGAACGCTTACAACGTTGGTGCGATGATGACCTTAGAGACATCCTGAATGACTTAACTTACTTTGACACCCCACATCCCATTACCCAAGAACGTGCTGACTTCATAGCGTTTTTGACTCTGACAAGGAGAGAGCGCCTTTTACAGGCTCTGGAGAACTGATATGACCCGCTTAATCGAACACTTGGTGGAACCACACCGGCTGCTGCTTTATTGGCAGGCACGCGAGAGCAAAATGCGCTCTCGCTATCTAGTGGGAGAATTGGTCAAGCGGGACAATAACGTGGTTCTGGTGTATGCCCTGGATAGCTCAGAGATGGCAGAAGCAAAGCTTTTGGGCTTTCGAGGCTACCCGGCATTTTCTATGAGGCAAGCAGAGCACAATCATCAAGTATTGGAAGCTTTCACTCGCCGCTTGCCGCCACGCAGTCGTCGTGATTTTGGGCGTTATCTGGAACTGCGCGCTATCCCAGAGGATGCCAACATTAGCGACTTCGCTTTACTGGGTTACAGTGGCGCCAAGCTACCCAATGACGGTTTTGAACTTGTTCACCCTTTCGACAACCCACCTGAAACCTTCGAGGTATTAATCGAAATAGCAGGCTTTCGGCACGAATCACAGCTTGAGATAACAGATTTACAGGTAGGCAGCAGTGTTCAATTTGTCCCCGAACCTGAGAACCCTGTGGATGCTGATGCTATCCGCATCGAAAGCGCTGGGTGCAAACTGGGCTATGTCCCGAGAGGAAACCTCGACATGCTGCACCGCATGTTAAAAGAAGGCGCGACCCTCGAAGGGGAAGTATTTCGCACCAACGGGACATCAGAACGCCCGCTTGTCTATATTCTGACGCGTATTTTAAGAGGCGACCTACCCTTTCAAGCGCTAAAAATGCAAGCTTAGACCCATTGATGCTGAATACTCCATTATCTGGAGCTCCCCTTGCTGCTTGCGCTTTGTATAGCGCGAGTAGGCCAGAAACAGTCCAAACACGTTTACCAATTCCACTCACTGCGCGCCACCGCGTCATGGGCGTGCAGGCTTTCAGCATGCACGACCTTGAGCTGAAACCCAGATACCCCCGGCGCTTGCCGTAGTGCTTTATCCAGCCGCCTGGCCGCGTCTTCACAGAACATCAGGTTTTGTCCATTGGCGAGGGCAAAGGCCTGTTCATCGATACGTTTTACCGCGGTTTGCAGCGCGGTACCGAGTGCTCGCTCGATACGGTCAATCGAGTTTTCAATAGAATCCGCGAGGGGCCATTCTCCGTTTTCGCTTTCAGATAACCGCAAACTGCATTCGACACTGCTGCGCTGACTATGGGGCGTTGCGAGTATCCCTTCTTCGCTACCTAGCCACGCAGATACCGCAGATTTGGTTAACGGGATTTCCGCAAAATCTTCCTCAAAGGCCTGCTGAATCAGCTGCCTTGCCAGCGCCGCCGAGCAGGGGCAGGTGGACGAATACCACACTGTAAGGTCGAGTTCAGCCTGAAAGCCAGCGTGCGTTAATTGGCAGCGCAAGGTGAAGGGGTAACTTTTCCACCCGGCTAAAGGGCTGATCAAGGCTTGCCGCTTAAGCGGAAGCTCGCCTTCGATGCTTAGATAAGCATGCTGCGATAAGCCATCTTGGCTGGTTAAAAATGCATTCAATACGCCCTTAACCACTGGAAGTGTCAGCGGTGCTTCTTCAAGCGGTGCCAACGCCAAATACAGCCGGGACATATGGATTCCCCGTGCATCAGCGTCATCCAGGCTGACCCCTGCGTTGAGTTTGGCCGTCACACTGCGGCTGCCTAGTCGGATGGGGAGTGCGATGCCCTCCATGCCTACCCAGGTCAAAGCGGCCGGTGAGCGGGCGGTTTGTCTGGCTACATCAGGCAGGGTTAAAACAGTCATTGGGCCACCTCTTGGGATGCATGAAAAAAGCGGTACAACTCAGCCTCTGTTTCCGGCGTCACGTTTTGGGTAATAAATACAAAGCGAGATACACGGTCTCCCACGCTGTTCTTGGGCAGCGGCGCGGGTGGATGAAAAATATGTTGCACACCGTGCAGTGCGAGTGGCGTATCCCTGTCAGTAAGATGGACAATGGCTTTAATGCGCAGCATTTTATCGCCCATTAGCGACATCAAAATATCCAACCAATTTTCCAGCACCTCAGGCTCAATAAGCTCGTTAACACTAAAGCAGAACGATTTAATGTTGTCGCTGTGGGAGTTGCCTTCGGGCTGATAAGAACCGAGCGGCGCGCCGGTGAGCAGCCGGGGCGTTAAAGGCGCTGCTTGATGCACGGTGTAACTGCCTGCTTTGAGCCACTTCTCGACCTGATACGCCTGGGCATCCTTGTGAGCGTCGTTGCCCGTGTCGGCATCAGGAGCATGGCGGGCCAGCCCTGCCCCCACTAACAAGTCCGCCGAAAGTTCGCCGTTGATTACCTGCCACTGCTCAGCCGCTGGGTTGAGTCGAGCCAGTCGATTAGCCAACTGGGAAACCGTCTCCTCGCTGGCCAGGTCAGTTTTGGTGATTAATAGCTTTTCGGCCACCGCCACCTGCTGCTGCGACTCCCGGTGTGCATCAAGAGTCCCCATGCCGTTCGCCGCATCGACGCAGCACACCACACTATCCAGCTTAAAGCGGTGCGCCAGCCAGTGATCCGTCATCAATAGTTGCAGCAGCGAGGTAGGCGATGCCAGCCCGGTGGTCTCGATCACTACCCGAGACGGTAGGGCTTTGTCTTGGGCCTCCAGATCTTCCAATGCTTGTTGTAGCGTGCGACTAAGGTCGCCCCGTAGCGTGCAGCACAAGCATCCGCTGCTCATTTCGATCACCGCCTGCTCATCGCTTTGGGTAATCAATTGATGATCCAACCCGATGGCGCCAAACTCGTTAATCACCATCAGGGTATTGGCCATGGAGGTTTGGTGTACCCAGCGGTTGAGTAGCGTGGTTTTTCCACTGCCGAGGAAACCGGTCAGTACATTGATCGGGATTAATGGTGGCTCCCGCATAACGGCTCACTCCCACCTGGCTTTACGATAGTGGTGTTCTTTACTCTCCTGACGCTCTTTGGCTTCAATGCATAGTTTCGCTGTAGGCCTAAAAAACAGCCTTGGGAGCCCGATAGGTTCGCCGGTCTCTTCGCAGTAACCGTACTCGCCGTTCTCAATTCTTTTTAATGCCGCCTCAATGTTGCTAAGCAAGCGGCTTTCCCGATCGGCTTGGCGAAGAGCTAGACGCAACTCCTCTTCAAACGAGGCTTGATCCGCTTCATCGCTATCTCGCTCATGGGAGGCAATTGCGGTCTTGATCTCTTTTAAGTGCACCTCAAGTTCACTTCGCTCGGCAAGCAGACGATGACGAAAGAACTGCAGCTGTTCATCGTTCATATAGTCACTGGTGGGCATGGCTAATAGCTTGGCTTCCCATGCTTTTTCAGATGACTCATTCTCCCAGTCAACGTTGACCGCCTTTTCATCCGTATTTTGGTTACTCATATGTTGCACATTCATACTTTGGTTACCCATTCATTGTTCTCGCGATATTGACCTGATCAAGACATAACTGCACTCGTCGATGATCGTTCCCAGTGGTCGAGATAGCTGCTGAGATAGCGGCTATTAAGCAGGCTCAATGGTCATGAGTAGTCGTTTGCTACCGTTTTCCAGCGCAGGGCTTCTATGCACCAGGCCCCGCTCTTCGCAGCCTACCCAGCCGCTTCCTTTGATTAACGCTATGTCCCCCGGCGAAAGGTGTTGAATAGCGCTGGTATCGGTTGCGATATCGGGTCGCTCGGGGTGCGGCGCGCCCAGGCCCTCGCGGTTAATGGCGTGCTCGGGCAGCCATTCGCTGCCCGGCCCAAAATAGGTAGTCACCATGCGCACGGGGAGGTTATCGCAGTGAAAGCGCGGGCACATGGCGCTATTGAGCAGGCGCAGGCGAATGCCGACGGTTTGGGTGTCAAACAGAAAGGCGATGGCTTCGGCGATCGTCGCCATATCCTCAATCAGCGAGGAAGCCGCGTCCGGGGCGGGCATGTGACGGCGCAAATCGGCGATGAAGGCTTCATCGGGGTGACCAAGCCAGCTATATTGCCAGGCACGATCCGTTTGGCACTGCGCCTGGGCGCTAAAGGCAATATCGGTGGGCAGCGGGCGCTGGAAGATCGCGATGTTAATGGCGTCTTCAAAGATACGCGGCAACACGCTGATGTCGTGACCCCTGGCGGCATGGTCTGGCAACGTCAATTGAGCAGCAGGTACTGCAGGCATAAGCGAAGACATCAATGACTCCATAAGCGCTGTTAATGAACTAAGGGGGTATACGGCAAAGGAGGTTGTCACTGCTTCCACCGCACTATTTACCGGAATGACAGGACGCGGGCTGGAGGCGCTGACGCAATAAGCGCCAGCCTTGGGTCACAACCGTCGCCAGGGTAAACAGCACAGCGGCGAGCGTGACTATCGTTGGGCCGGTCGGGGTATCCATCACATATGCAGTTCTCAGCCCTGCTGTCACCGCCAGCATGGCGACCCCGGCGGCTACCAATGCCATGACTTCTGGCGTGCGGCAAAATGGCCGGGCGGTGGCCGCCGGGATGATCAACAAGGCAGCTATCAGCAGCACGCCCACCACTTTCAGCGCCACGGCGACGACCACCGCGAGTGCCAAAGTGAGCACTAACTGTTCGCGCCGGGGCTGGATGCCACTGGCATAGGCCAGCTCGTCGCTCAACGTGGCGGTCAATAACGATGACCAGCGCCAGAAAAGCAGCGTCAGCACCAGCGCCACTCCGCCGCCGATAATCCAGATATCCGTTTTCCCAACGGCCAGAATATCGCCAAACAGATAGGCACTCAGGTCGATGCGTACGCCGGCCAGAAACGACACGGCGACCAGGCCGATGGCCAGAGCCGAGTGCGCCATTACCCCGAGCAAGGTATCCATGGCATAGCCACGCCCACTGAGCATTGACACACAGCTTGCCATCACAAGGGCGACCGTCAGTACGCCTAAGAAGATGGAGACGTCCAATAACAGCGCTAACGCCACGCCCAGAATGGCGGCGTGGGCGGTCGCATCGCCGAAGTAGGCCATACGCCGCCACACCACGAAACACCCCAACGGGGCGGCGGCCATGGCCACTAATACACCGGCGATCATCGCCCGCCACATAAAATCATCCAGCATTGGCGGCCTCCTCATGCTGATGGTGGCGGTAGAAGGCTAAGGTCTGGGCGGTCTGATCGCCAAACAGCGCCTGATAGTCCGGCGATGAGGCCACCTGCTCGGGCTTGCCCTCGCAACAGATAACACGATTCAGGCACAGCACATGATCGGCGGTACGCATCACGACGTGGAGGTCGTGACTGACCATCAGTACAGCGCAGCCGTAGCTGCGGCGCACGCTTTCGATATGCTGGTAGAACTCAGCGGTACCTCGGTGATCAAGCCCTTGTGTCGCTTCATCGAGAATCAGAATATCGGGTTTTGCCAGCAGCGCCCGGGCTAACAGCACGCGTTGGAACTGGCCGCCCGATAGCTCGCTCATTGCCGCCTTGATCAATGCCTCGGCGCCGGCATCTTCCAGCGCCTTTTGCACACTGCGATGGGGGTGGCGACGGGGCAAGTTGATAAAACGCTTGACCGTCATGGGCAAGGTAGGATCCAGGTGAAGCCGCTGGGGCACATAACCGATGCGCTGCTGCGGGGCGATGGTCACCTGGCCGGTGGTGGGCGTTACCGCACCGATCAGCGTTTTCACTAGTGTGGATTTCCCCGAGCCATTAGGGCCAATCAGGGTCACCACCTGTTGCCGATATAAATCGAGATTGATGTTCTCGAGGATATGCTGTCCGCCGAAACGAACGTTCAGTTGGCGAACGTTCAGAATCGCATCGTGATCAGGAGGCTGAGCAAGCCGCATAATTGAAGGTCGTCTTTTCTGTATTTGTTATGTTATAACATGTCTATATCGCATAGGCGAGTGTCGATGCCTATGTTCGAACCCAGAAAAGCCATAGTTGATGATGAGGAGAACCCTGATGAATAACCGTTTAGCTCGTTTGTCTTGGCCGCTATTAGCGGCTTTCCCGCTGGTTGCCGCCGCAGAAGTGCCGCATGTGGCGGTGGATATTCCGCCGGTGTATTCGCTTGTCGCTAAGGTGATGGGGGAGCGCGGCGATCCTGAGCTGTTTATTCAGCCCGGTGCTTCGCCGCATGGTTATTCGCTACGCCCTTCTGAAGCACAATCCCTCGATGATGCGGACCTGGTGGTATGGGTAAGCGACGCGCTGACGCCCTGGCTATCCGGCGCCATCGACAGCCTGGCGGGTGATGCACGCCACCTTGAGCTAATGGATGTGCCTGGCATCACCACATTGGAATACCGCGAAGGCGCGACCTTTGCGCTCAACGATGGGGATGAACACGGTCACGGGCACCATGATCATGACCACGACCACGACCACGACCACGACCACGACCACGACCACGACCACGACCACGACCACGACCACGACCACGACCATCATGAGCATGATCATGATCATGGCGATCATGAACACCACGGTCATAATCACAGCCATACCGGCATGAACCCCCATGCCTGGCTGGATCCTGTCAATGCCCGCCGTTGGCTGGATGCCATCGCCGAGCAGTTAAGTGAGATCGACCCTGATAACGCAGCGTACTATCGCGACAACGCCGCCCAAGGGAAAGAGGACTTAACCAGCCTTCAGGAACATATTCAGGATCGTTTGGCCAACAGCGCCGACACCCGCTTTATTGTTTTCCATGATGCTTACCAGTATTTCGAGGAGGCCTTTAACGTCCAAGCGGCCGGGGCTATTTCCATCGGCGACGCATCGTCACCCAGCCCGGCACGTATTGAGGAACTGCAAACGCTGGTGAATGACGAAAATATCCAGTGCGTTTTCAGTGAACCTCAGTTCAATCCGCAGATGGTCCATAACGTGTTTGGGGATACGTCGGCTTATATCGGCGTCATGGATCCCTTGGGCGTGGGTCTGACGCTGGATGCTGGTCTTTACGATGCGCTACTGGAACAGCTGGCTAATGAGATTGCGCGCTGCACCGATGCCTAAACAGCTTTTTTCTTAAACAGCTTTCCAAGTTGATAAAGGTCGTGCATATACCTATCAAACTTTGAAACAAGCAGCGACATAAAGATAAAGGCATAAATAACCAGCATGATGATCAGGGGGTCGTTAAGCCAGGCCAGAAAAGGAGTCGATATCGGATAGCTAATCGTGTAGACAGTCATGGCCGCTAATAGCTGAACCAGGAAACAATTAACAATCACCAGGGCAATCAACGCTGCTCGTATATTGATATGTGGCAGCGTTGTTTTCCAAAACGGTAAATGGCGTACTTCTATGCGCTGTCGCTCTGCACCTTCTCTAACGCCGTTAAAGCTCAATCTTTTTTTACGCCGCAGTAAGGGGATTGCATAGCTGCCTGCCTCCTCTTCAGAAAACGCTGCCAAGGCGATATCCCGATTGAATTCAGCACCCAAGGCATTGGCCGCCACTTGATCGAAATCTGCCCACGCATGGTTTTGTTGAGCGGTTTTAGCTTGGTCAGAAAGCGTTTTTAAGCGGTTTTTATCGGCCTTCGACAACTTCTTATCATTGCCGACGTTTATATTGTAATGAATTTCGTATACCTGATATAAAGCAACGGTCACACCCACAAAAATCATAAAAAAGACAATGTATATCAACATATTAACAGACACCTCCTAAACAAAACCGAACCTGCTAGGCGAAAAACAGCTTTGTTAGCGTTCAAACTAACTTAAAGACTATGCCTGCGCACAGCTGACAAGTACAGGCTCAGAAAGCCTCAAAAAAGCCGGATCAGACTACGGATCGCAAATTCCCACACCGTGGTAGTGCCCCACAGCGTGCATTAAACCAGGGAGATGAGGACTCCTGTCATTCATCGCCGAAGATAATGGGCGTTAAACCACTTTTGCTATTCGTCTGGCTAATCAATACCAAACCGTCACTAGGACAGTTGACCAAGGTTACATCGTCAGAGATGACAGATAGGCAGGTTGGTCGATGATATCCGCCACATAATGCAGCCTTTCCTCCCAGTCCTCTCTTGTCAGTTGACCACCGAAGCACAAGCGCAGAGCTTCAGGGGGATGGTTGTCGGTACTAAAAGCAGCGCTGGCAACCGCACTAACGCCATGTGAACGTAATTGCACCGCCAGCTCTGAAGGGTTCCAGCCAGAGTGCTTGGGCAGCTTGAGCCATAGGTGGAAAGCACCTTTGGCAGACACGATGCGCTGACGTCCCAGAATCTTCTCGGCTATTTCAAGGCGGGCAATGGCCTCGATACGGATCGCTTTAAGCATGGCATCTGCCGTCCCATCGGTTATCCACTCAGTGACCAGGGCGTCAATCAGCGGGCTGGACATCACCGAGGTGGCTCGAAGCGCCCCAGCGGTTCTCTGCGCCTGTCGCTTGGTGGGGGCGTGTAGGAATCCTGATCGCAAACCGGGGCCAAAACACTTGGCAGTCCCCGTCAGATAGTAAGTGAGCTCAGGGGCCAAGTTAGCAATAGGGACGATCTTCTCTTCGCTGAGCATGGTGTAAGCATCATCTTCAATAATCGGGATGCTATAGCGCAAGGCAACATCGGCCAAAGCTTCACGACGCCCCAAGGGAATAGTCGTCGTCGTGGGGTTTTGGATGGTGGGATTAATGTACAAAACGGCCACTTGACCCTGCTTACAGATATCCTCGAAGGAGCGAACAAGAGGGCCATCGGAGTCACGCTCCAATGAATGCAGGGTCAGCCCGAGCTGGGCCGCAATAGCCTTTAGGCCGGGGTAGACCAGGCTTTCGACACAAATTAGTTGACCTGGGGCTACCAACTGCATCAGTAGCCCAACCAGGCCGCTGTGAATACCGGGGCATATCAAGACCTGTTCCAGTGTCGTGTTGTCCAGCCGCCGATCCAGCCATTGGAGCGCAGCCACACGGTCATGATGGCTGCCACCAAAGGTTTGATAACGCAGCAGTGAGTAAAGATCACGCTGGGCCAACACCGAGATAGCGCTATCGCGTACTCGTTCAATCAACGTCGGTATCGCGGGCTCAATCATTAGGTTCATGGTCATCTCATAACCACTGCTCGGCTTCACTGACACTGCCTTACCTTTAATAAAAGTGCCCGAGCCCGGATGCGAGTCAATCAAGCCTCGCAGCTTAGCTTCGTTATAGGCACGCGCCGCCGTCGTGTAATTGATACTCAAAGCCCCCGCCAGTTCTCTCAGCGGGGGCAGTCGCTCGCGGGGCTGCAGCCGACCACTACCGATATCTTCAGCAATCAATTCAGCGACCAGACGATAAGCTGGCTGGCTGACCTCCTTGTCTAAACGTTTTCGCCAGCGTTCCAGCTCAGATGTATGCATATCTTCCCCGTCGTTAAATAAACATTGTTACCTACTCTTCTTATCGACCAAAACTTATCACTGATGGGCTAAAGATTGCACAAATAAAAAATTGATTGCATATGTACTTAATGGTGCAAAACACACTTTTATTGCACAAATAAGGTGAAAAACACAGTTTTTTTGAAACATTAGCCTTTTATTATTTTTTTAGCCTAAAAATTTGGTCAATTTTTAGGCTTAGAGCGACCTACATGATCGACAATTGATTGGATCAATAAGCATATCAATTGGCACGTCGATTGCTCCGTATTGATCGTACCGCTTGTGTAAGCACGGCGGTTAACGACTCTCCCACTCGCAATAAACGGAGCTTAGACATGCCTACAGTGACGCAACCACTCAACAAGAAAGGCGATTTTCTGGTCGACTACGAAGAGAAGGTTTTTGAAGACGTAAAAGCGAAACCAGGCGAAAAAGCCCTGGTAACTTTTCATACGGTTGCCTTTGAGGGGTCGATCGGCTTCGTGAATATGCTGCAAGCAACGCGCTTGCTGCGTAAAGGCTTTGAAACCTCCATCTTACTGTATGGCCCCGGGGTCACTTTGGGCGTACAGCGGGGCTTCCCCACCCTGGGCGATGAAGCGTTTCCCGGCCACATGAACTTCAACAATCAGTTGACCAAGTTTATGGCCGAGGGAGGCAAGGTCTACGCCTGCCGCTTTGCTCTTCAAGCACTCTATGGTCATGGCGAACCGTCACTCATTGAGGGCATCCGCGCGATCAATCCACTGGATGTGCTTGACCTTAAGCTGCTTCACGTGCGCGACGATGCACTGATCATCGATACCTGGACGGTCTAAGGGGAGCAGCGGCCATGGCACAAGCAAACATGACAGAAACCACCATAGTGCGGGCCGCTGCCGCTCAGCTTTCTCCCGATCTTGAGAGTGTTGGCGGCACGCTGGTCAAGGTACTGGATGCCATCGACGAAGCGGCCAGCAAGGGGGCTGAGCTGATCGTGTTCCCCGAAACCTTCGTTCCCTACTATCCGTACTTTTCATTTGTCTACCCCGCCGTGGCCTGTGGCGCCGAGCACTTACGGCTGTATGAACAGGCCGTGGTGGTACCAGGCCCAATCACTGATGCTGTCGCTGAGCGCGCTCGCACCCTGGGCATCGTCGTCGTGCTTGGCGTTAATGAGCGTGATCATGGCACCCTCTACAATACTCAACTGATCTTTGATAGCGACGGGCGTCTGTTGCTGAAACGCCGCAAGCTCACGCCGACCTACCACGAACGCATGATTTGGGGCCAGGGCGATGCCTCGGGCTTGAAGGTGGTGGATAGCGCCGTGGGCCGTGTTGGCGCCCTGGCCTGCTGGGAGCACTACAATCCGTTGGCACGTTATGCCCTGATGACCCAGCACGAGCAGATCCACTGCAGCCAGTTTCCTGGCTCGCTGGTCGGCCCAGTCTTTGCGGATCAAATTGAGGTAACCATCCGTCATCACGCCCTTGAAGCGGGCTGTTTCGTGGTTAACGCCACCGGCTGGCTAACCGACTCCCAAATCGAATCCATTACCCCCGACACCACGCTACAACGTGCTCTGCGTGATGGCTGTAACACCGCCATTATCTCGCCAGAAGGTAAGCACTTGGCCGAGCCGCTGCGCAAAGGAGAAGGCATCGTCATTGCCGACCTGGATTTCGCCCTGATTACCAAGCGTAAGCGAATGATGGATTCGGTGGGCCACTATGCGCGCCCTGAACTGTTGAGCTTAGCCATTAACGATATGCCCGCCCACTGCTTCCAGCCACTGGCCACTTCCGCTCAGGGCCATAATGCCCAAGGAGATGAAGATGAGTAAGCTCGCCGATCGCTCACGCTTGTTCACCGAACTTCAAACCCATGGCGTACGCCTGCAGGATGCATCACAAGAGCATGTCAGCCGACGGGGCGGCGCTGGCCCTTCTGACCATCAGGCAATAACCATCGATGGAATCACTATGATGGTGCCCGTCTATACCCAGTCGGCATGGCGTTCACCGTTTAGCGTAGTGTCAGGTGATGAAGGGCATAGGCTGACTGAAAACACGATTCCTATGGCCGATATTACCTTTGCAGATACGCCCCACTTCTACGACCTGCAAACCGCTGACGGCGTCCCCTACACGCATATCGCCACCTTGCATAGCCGCGATGTACTGGCCACGACGGTACTGCAAACATGCATCCGCTATGAGAGCAGGCGCAAAGCCTGCAAATTCTGCTCGATTGGTCAATCACTCCAAGCCGGGCGCACCATTGCGCATAAGTCCCCAGACCAACTGGCCGAGGTGGCTAAGGCCGCTGTCGAGCTCGACGGTGTCAAACATATGGTCATGACTACCGGAACGCCAGCCACGTCTGACCGAGGAGCCAGCGTCCTTTGCGAAAGTGCCAGGGCCATCAAAGCGGCCGTGGATCTTCCGCTGCAAGGGCAGTGCGAACCACCGAAGGATCCCGTTTGGTATGTCCGCATGAAGGAAGCTGGCATTGACAGCCTGGGCATGCATCTCGAAGTGGTCACACCTTCGCTAAGAAAAACGCTAATGCCAGGCAAGGCCGAGGTTGGCATCGAAGAGTATATGCAGGCGTTTCGCGATGCTGTTGACGTCTTTGGCCGCGGGCAAGTCAGCACTTATATTCTTGCCGGGCTCGGGGATACCCGCGAGGCCATTCTGGAAACCTGCCAACACCTAATCGAAATCGGCGTTTATCCCTTTGTAGTGCCGTTCGTGCCGATTAACGGCACGCCATTAGAAGATCATAAGCCGCCCAGCGCCGACTTTATGGAGTCGATCCTGGCGCCGTTGGGCAGACGTCTCAAGCTCGCAGCGCTGCGCTCTAGCGATATCAAAGCGGGCTGCGGGCGTTGCGGTGCCTGTTCAACGTTGTCTGAGTACGAGCGCTAACAGCACGCGAAACGCTTAATAGAGGAGTGCCCGATGATGTCAACATCCGACGCCTATTCGGCCTATTCCAACTACCGGATCAAGTGGGTGAGCCTGCCTTGGGAAACCGATGAAGCACTGGCATTGCGGCGGCGCGTTTTCTGCGATGAGCAGGCAATATTTGATCAGGACGACCGAGATGCCATCGATGAATCAGCCCACCTACTCGTCGCTTTAGGGTGCACAGGAGGATGGTATGAGCAAGTGGTGGGGACAGTGCGTATTCACGAATCAGAACCTGGACTCTGGCATGGTTCGCGTCTTGCTGTTGACCCAGCCTTCCGCGCCCAAGGCCGCCTAGGCTCCACGCTGATTCGGCTGGCCGTCTCCAGCGCTCATGCATTGGGCTGCCAACGCTTTTTGGCCCGGGTACAGGCCCAGAATGAGGCTCTTTTCCAACAGTTGCACTGGCGAAGCATTGGAGAGGAGTTAATCCTTGATCGACCTCATGTCGTCATGGAGGCCGACCTTACCCACTACCCCCCTTGCCACTCTCCTCTTAGCGGCTTTGTTGTGCCTGGGCGTCAACGCCAACCTCTCGCTGAGCTGGCGCCTGGGCTGCTTAAGATCCTTTCAGCCCCCGCACTGAGACAAGCATCATGAGCCAAAAGCAACGACTCGACCTAACAGAACTGCTCCAGAAAGTGCACGATTATAGTGGTCTTGCCCATAAGGCCGATATCGCGCGGATCGCTCCCAACCTGACAGCACTGCCCGATGGCTGGCATCCCAACGGCGACGATACCGCGGCCATTCCCAGCGGCGAAGGCTACACACTGTTGGCGATGGAAGGGCTACTTACCGCCTTCGTCGCCGAGGATCCTTGGTTTGCTGGCTGGTGTTCGGTGATGGTTAACGTCAGTGATATCGCCGCAATGGGCGGGCGGCCCCAGGCAATCGTCAATGCTCTATGGAGCCATGACCCAGAAAGCGCTGAACTCATTGCCAAAGGCATGCGTGAGGCCGCCGACACCTTCCGCATTCCCATCGTCGGTGGCCACACCAACCTGCGCTCCAATCAGCCGCAATTGGCGGTCGGCATCCTGGGTCGAGCCCAATGCCTGCTGAGCAGTTTTGCGGCGCGGCCTGGGCAATTATTAGTGGCGGCTATCGACCTGCGCGGCGCCTATCAAGCGCCCTATATGAATTGGAACGCGGCCACAACGGCGCCCGCTGAGCGTTTGCGTGGCGACATCGAACTGCTTCCCTGTATTGCTGAAGCGGGCTTGGCTATCGCCGCTAAAGATATTAGTCAGGCCGGTCTCCTCGGTACCACCTTAATGCTCATGGAGAGCGCTGATGTAGGTGTGAGCATTAACCTTGACGCCATCCCGAAACCCGAGAAAGTCACTTGGGAAGACTGGTTATGCACCTTCCCTAGCTTCGGTTACCTGCTCACCACGGGTAATGAGCACCTTCCCATGCTGCTAGAGCGCTTCCGTGCCCGTGGCATCGCCGCCGCGCAGATCGGCGAGATCGTTTCCTCACCTCAGCTCTGGGTAGAAACCGACAATGATCGCCAGTTGTTCCATGACCTTGCAACGACTCCATTAACCGGACTGAGTCGCCCCCAAATGCCCATTCCCCAACAGGAGCTTTGAGCATGCCAGCCATACACTTCCACGTTCGCTGGCCAGATGGCAGCGAAGACCAGTGTTACTCACCCTCTACCGTCGTAAAGGAGTACTTCCAGGTCGGCGAGCGTCTCAGCGTCGATGCTTTTGTGGAGCGCGCCGACACAGCCTTAGAGGCGGCCAGCCAGCGCGTCGAACAAAAATTCGGCTTCTTCTGCTCCAGTGCCATTGATCAGTCGACGGTCATCAAGGCCAAAGCCCTGCAGTTTGGCAATAATCCGCAGGACATGGTCGAAATTATCCGCATCGACTAGCACATCAAACATCTCATCAATCGTTGCAAAGAGAGAGCGATATGAAAGACCTACGTAAGCACTACTCTGCCATTATCATCGGTGGCGGTCAGGCGGGGCTATCCGTCAGCCACTACTTTCAACAACAGGCAATCGACCATCTCGTTATAGAGAAACACAGCTTAATGCATAGCTGGCAGACAGCGCGTTGGAATTCATTCACCTTAGTGACGCCGAATTGGCAATGCCAGCTACCCGATCACCCCTACGACGGGGATGATCCTAAAGGCTTTATGAAACGAGACGACGTCGTCGCTTACCTTGACCGCTTTGCCACCAAGGTTCAGCCTCCCGCCCTCGAAGGCGTTGCCGTTAATCGCGTCAGTCTGAATAGCAATGGGAAGTACGAAGTGAAGAGTTCCGCGGGTGAGTTTAGCGCGGATCAGGTCGTGGTGGCCTCCGGCGGTTATCATCTCCCTATCATTCCACGTATGGCAGAGCGATTGCCCGATCGGTTGTTCCAGCTACATTCCGCAGAATACCGAAGCCCTGAACAGTTACCCGAGGGGGCAGTGTTGGTGGTGGGCTCCGGCCAATCTGGCGCCCAGATTGCCGAAGACCTGCACATTGCTGGGCGAAAAGTCTTCCTCGCCACCGGTGATGCCCCGCGCGTGGCGCGTCAATATCGCGGCAAAGATGTTGTCGAATGGCTTGATGAAATGGGCTACTACGAGATGTCGGTCGATCAGCACCCATTACGTGAGGGAGTAAGAGATAACACCAACCACTATGTTACAGGGCGTGATGGGGGCCGGGAAATCGACCTGCGTAAGTTCGCGCTCGAAGGCATGGAGCTATTCGGGCTATTAGAAGAGTACCGCAATGGGGACTTTATCTTTCGCGATAATTTGCAAGCCAACCTCGATCATGCCGACAGTGTTTACTGCAACATAAACCAGCGAATTGATGCCTATATCGCCTCCCAGGGTATCGAGGCCCCACCAGCGTCCGAGTACACGCCATGCTGGGAACCGAACCAAGAGCGTTCCGAGCTAAATCTGGTCGACGCAGGGATTAGCGCCGTTATCTGGTGCATCGGCTTTCGCCCTGACTTTCACTGGCTTGATGCTTCGGTATTCAATGGTCAGGGCCATCCCATACACAAACGCGGTGTCACCCAACAGCCCGGCCTCTACTTTATTGGCCTGCCATGGCTGCATACCTGGGGCTCTGGGAGGTTCTCTGGGGTGGCGGCTGACGCTGAATACTTGGTTGAACGCATCAAAGCTTATCAGCGACAACAGGATGCGGCGTTACAACCGCTCTCGGAGCAAGCGTCAGCCTGACGCGGTTCACACTAGCCATTGGGCTGCTATCAGAGTGTTACTGCATCGTTACTCGCTTTGATCGCAGGTTTTTTCGCTTTTTAGATCGTGGCTACCCGTACCCACTACTCCCCTGAAGGCCCCAGGAAACGTGTTTCACTGACCTTCGTGATGGAAGGGTTATCTAATGCGATAAAGCGCAGTTCGATGGGATGGCTAGGTTGTGAAAGATTGTCCGCATCGGCGGTGAGTGCTAGACGCAGGCTGCGTGTTTCAAACGCCGCCACCTCTAAGGTATCCACTCCCTGCAGACGAAGCCCTGGCAACCCCGAGGCTGATACCGCGTAATGATGGGTTTGGCCATCTTGATTGCGCAGCGTCACGTTGTAGTAATTGATAATGCGACCCTCTACCGTGCTTTCAAACAATGCCTGACGGTCGCGGGCAATCTCTACATCAATGGGCACCCGGGCGTTCAAGAAACCGACTAACAGTACCACCATGGAGAATAACGCCGCCGTATAAGCCAACAGCTGGGGGCGCCAAAAACGGGTCGCTTTACCTTCCAGAACACGCTCGGTGGTGTAACGAATCAGGCCCAGCGGTTTATCAATCCGCGCCATAACGCTGTCGCAGGCATCGATACACGCCGCACAGCCAATACACTCGTATTGCAGCCCGTCACGAATATCGATACCGGTGGGGCATACCTGAACGCAGAGTTCACAGTCGATACAGTCACCGATTCGAGTTGCCTCAACACCCTTTTGAGAATGGTAACGGCGCGGCTCACCACGGGCAGCGTCGTAGGAAACAATCAGCGTATTAGCATCGAACATCGCTGACTGAAAGCGCGCATAGGGACACATATGCAGGCATACCTGATGGCGGAGCCAACCGGCATTCAAGTAGGTAAACAGGGTAAAGAAACCGATCCAGAACAGCTCTAAAGGGTGCATGTCCAGGGTAAACATATCCACCACTAACGCTCTTATCGGCGTGAAGTAACCAACGAAGGCTATTCCCGTTGCCAACGCAATCAGCAGCCAAGCCGCATGTTTGGCGGTTTTGCGCCATAGCGTATTCAAACTACGCGGTGCTTTATCAAGCCGAATGCGCCGGTGCCGAGGCCCCTCCAGGCGATGCTCAAACCAGATAAACAGAAACGTCCACACGCTTTGCGGGCAGCTGTAGCCACACCACACTCGCCCAGCCACTACCGTGATCAAAAACAACCCAAAAGCGCACAGCACCAGAATCCAGGTGAGCAAGATAAAGTCCTGTGGGTAAAACGTCGCCGCAAACAGGTGGAACTCCTGGGCTGAGAGGTCAAACCACACCAGCGGCCGATCACCCCAATTGATCCACGGTAAGCCGAAATAGAGCGCCATCAACAGCCAGTTAGAAAAGCGCCGGATACGCTGAAAAAAGCCGCTTATTTCTCGCACATAAATATGCCCGAGCTTCGGTGGCTTGCTACTGGGAGGCCGAGAGTTGGGCGACTTAGACGGAGGCGTATGGTGTTCAACCGCCGCCTCGGTAGTCAGGTCTTGCAGTGGAATGCGTTGCGTCATACCGATATCCAAAAAAGAGAGAATGGAGGTTTATGCGGTCGAGGGGCGTCGCGAGGTAGATGATTAAGCATTTGTTAGAAGGCGCGACTTTTAAGTTAGCCGCTACTATGCTCATACAGGGATGGCACAAACAGATGCAGTTTTAGAGAAATAAGGCGTATCAGTTAGCACTAACCTCTCATACAGCTGCTTTCTGATATGCTGTTTATTACTATATTTGAGCCTGTTTTACGCTTCGCACATGCGGCACAGTGGTGCTTTCTATCAGCAGAGAGGCGCGCTGTGCCAGCTAACACTGTGATGGAGCATTCGGGCGTTTTACTCAATGCACCGACGGTTTATCCCATGAAACGCTACGAACAGTTTGCCGATGAGATAGCGACGCTGATTCGCCAAGGTGTGCTTGGCCCAGGGGAACGAATCCCCTCGGTGCGCCAGGCTAGCCGCCATCACGGCATTAGCCCTTCTACGGTGTTCCAGGCTTACTATTTACTTGAGAACCGTGGGCTTATCACTGCAAGGGCACGCTCGGGGTATTTTGTGCGTGAACACGCCCGGCGTCTGCTGGACGAACCGCGTGTAACGCTGCAGCCCACCGACCCAGCAGAGGTAGAAGTCAGCGAGTTGGTGTTCTCGGTGCTTGGCTCGCTTCAGGATGACCGCACGGTGCCCTTTGGATCGGCCTTTCCCAGTCCTGAGCTGTTTCCGCTTTCGCGCTTGAGTATCAGTATGACGCGGGGGTTACGGGCGCTTTCGCCCCAACAGGTGGTGGCTGACATGACCACCGGGCATACCGATCTGTGTCGGCAGATTGCCCTGCGCTACATGCTGGGCGGCATTCAACTGCCGATGGAAGAGCTGGTGATTACCAACGGCGCGATGGAGGGCCTTAATCTAGCCCTACAGTGCGTTACCGAGCCGGGCGACTTGGTGGCAATCGAGTCCCCAGCGTTTTATGCCAGCCTGCAGGTGTTGGAGCGGCTAAAACTTCGTGCGGTGGAGATACCCGTTCACCCACGGGAGGGCATCGACCTAGAGGTACTGGCAGAGCGGCTAGAGACGCTTCCGATCAAAGCCTGCTGGTTTATGAGCCATCTGCAAAACCCAATCGGCGCCAGCCTGAGTAAAGAGCGCAAACAAGTGCTTTATCAGCTGCTAAAACAGCACCAAGTGCCGATGCTAGAGGATGATGTGTATGCCGAGCTGTATTTTGGCAGCACGCCGCCCGTGCCAGTCAAAGCCTTCGATGATGAGGGTTTGGTCATCCACTGCAGCTCTTTCTCAAAGTGCTTAGCGCCGGGCTACCGGGTAGGCTGGGTAGCGGGCGGTCGCTATGCTCAGGCCATCTCGCGGCTAAAGCTAATGACGACGATTTCGCCTTCCGTGCCCGCTCAGGCAGCCATCGCTGACTACTTGCAGCATGGCGGTTATGACCGCCATTTGCGCAAGCTCCGCCATGCCCTGGAAGCCCAACAAGGCAGCATGCTGGCAGCAGCAGATCGCTACTTTCCTGCCAATACTCGCATCACCCGTCCGGCGGGCGGCTACTTTTTATGGGTGGAGTTTCCCGAGCAGGTAGATTCGTTGCGGCTATTCAATACGGCGCTCGACCATGGCGTTAGCTTAGCGCCGGGCCCAATCTTTTCCGCGACCCAGCAGTTTCGCCACTGCGTGCGCCTGAGTTACGGCCACCCCTGGACACCTAACAGTGAGCGCGGCATGGAAACACTAGGCAGGTTATTAAGCCTCTTTTAGCGGGTACTCCAAACGCCATCTCCTTTCGACTGATCCGGTTTTTTAGTGAAAAACTGAGTCTGTTATGAAACACAGCGAAAGATAGACTGTTCCGATGAAGCCACACAGCGGCTATACCGGCCCACTATTTAGTTAAGACAGTGGCTGTCAGCGGAGGAAGCGCCATGTTCGGAATCGCGGCCATTGATCTGGCCAGGGTGCAGTTTGCCTTTACCATCTCCTTTCATATTATTTTTCCCGCCATCACCATCGGTTTAGCCAGCTACCTGGCCGTGCTGGAAGGGCTATGGTTAAAGACCCAGCGGGATACCTATCGTCACCTTTACCACTTCTGGTCAAAAATATTTGCCGTCAATTTTGCCATGGGCGTGGTCTCGGGCATTGTGATGGCGTACCAGTTCGGTACTCACTGGAGTGGCTTTTCCGCCTTTGCGGGCAGCGTCACGGGGCCTCTGCTCACCTACGAAGTGCTCACGGCCTTCTTTTTGGAAGCCGGTTTTCTGGGCGTCATGCTCTTTGGCTGGGAGCGCGTCGGCCGGGGCCTGCACTTTTTTGCGACCTGCATGGTCGCACTCGGCACCCTCGTGTCGATGTTTTGGATTCTCTCTTCCAATAGCTGGATGCAAACCCCGCAAGGCCACGACATCGTCAACGGTGTGGTGATCCCCGTTGATTGGATGAAGATTGTCTTCAATCCGTCTTTCCCATACCGCCTGGCCCATATGGCGCTAGCAGCTTTTTTAAGCACGGCGCTGTTTGTCGCGGCCTCTGCCGCGTGGCTGTTGCTAAGAGGCCGACAATCGCCTGAAGTGCGCACCATGCTCTCCATGGCGCTGGTCATGCTGGCGATTACCGCACCACTGCAGGCCGTGGTGGGTGACTTTCATGGCCTTAATACCTTGGAGCATCAGCCCGCCAAGATCGCCGCTATCGAAGGGCATTGGGATAACAGCAGCGGCGAACCCACTCCGCTCATTCTGTTCGGCTGGCCCGAGATGGCGGGTGAAGAGACCAGCTTTAAGCTGGAAATACCTGTGCTGGGCAGCCTGCTGTTAAAGCACAGTTTGACCGAACAAATTCCCGCTCTTAAGGAATTCACCCCAGAAGACCGGCCCAACTCGACCATCGTGTTCTGGAGCTTCCGGCTGATGGTCGGGCTAGGGGTGTTGATGATTGTGCTTGCCATCGTGGGCAATACCCTGCGCGCGAAAGGTCGGCTATACGAGTCTCGCCGCTTTCTACTCTTCACTTTATGCATGGGGCCAGCGGGGCTAGTGGCATTACTGGCGGGCTGGTTTACCACCGAAGTGGGCCGTCAGCCCTGGGTGGTTTATGGGTTATTAAGAACCGCCGATGCCGCTTCAGCACACAGCGCCCTCCACCTCAGCATTAGCTTAACCGCCTTTGTGGTGGTTTATCTGGCGGTCTTCGGTGCCGGCGTTATCTACATGATGCACCTGGTGAACAAAGGCCCAGGCGATCCCTCTGCGCCCGCCTTAGGTGGCCCAGGCCATCACCGCACACCCGCCCGGCCTCTCTCGGCGGCTAACGAGACGCTGACGGCTCACTAACAATTCGCTAATAGTTATGAGGGGTGCATTATGGGAATCGAACTATCGCTCACCTGGGCCATTATCATTCTGTTTGGTTTGATGATGTATGTAGTCATGGATGGTTTTGACTTAGGTATTGGCCTGCTTTTTCTGCGCGTGCATGACGAGCAGGAGCGCGACATTATGATGAATACGGTTGCCCCGGTGTGGGACGGCAACGAAACCTGGCTGGTACTTGGCGGTGCGGGGTTATTCGCCGCCTTTCCCCTCGCTTACGCAGTGGTGCTGGAAGCGCTGGCCATTCCGCTAATCGTGATGCTGCTGGGGCTGATTTTTCGTGGCGTCGCCTTTGAGTTTCGCTTCAAAGCATCCCCCGAGCGGCGCCATGTGTGGGACAAAGCCTTTATTGGCGGCTCGCTGCTGGCGACCGTTGCACAAGGGGTTGCCTTGGGCGGCTATATTCAGGGTATCGCCTTCGATGGCGTTCGTTTTAGCGGTGGGTCGCTGGACTGGCTCACGCCTTTTTCGCTGCTTTGCGGCGTTGGTCTACTATTTGCCTATGCGCTGCTGGGCAGCACCTGGCTGATAATGAAAACCGAAGGCGCCCTGCAACAGCGGATGTACCGGATCACCAAACCGTTGATGCTCGGGCTGCTGGTGATGATCGCCCTAGTCAGTGTATGGACACCGCTGGCTTACCCGAATATTGCCGCCCGCTGGTTTTCGCTACCCAACCTGCTGTGGTTTTTACCGGTACCGCTGTTAGTCATGCTGGTAGGTTGGTGGCTATGGCGTGCTATCGCCTTTCAAGACACCGCCCTGCCCTTTGTGTTGGTCTTAGCGCTGGTATTTTTAGGCTACAGCGGTCTGGGCATTAGCCTGTGGCCAACGATTATACCGCCCGATGCGTCTATCTGGCAGGTCGCCGCCCCCGCCCAAAGCCAAGGCTTTGCCTTAGTAGGCACGCTGTTTATTCTGCCTATTATCTTGATGTACACCGCCTGGAGTTACTACGTCTTTCGCGGCAAGGTAAAACCTGGCGACGCTTATCATTAACCCCCCCTATCCCCTGTTGCATTGAGGAGTAAGACAATGAAGCCTCTCGCCAAGCGCCTGGGCTGGTTAGTCACCATCTGGCTTTCGAGTGTGGGTGTTCTATTGCTGATTTCATTGGGACTTAAGTTTGTGATGGGAATGGCGGGATTGACCAGCTAACGACCTCTTTTGCACCCATAGCTCAAAAAGAAAATGCTGAATCCTTTCTCAGCAAGGATCCAGCATTTACATCTACTTCAACAGCGGCTTGTTAACACTCAATAGCATTAACCGCTAATCCACCTTTAGATGTTTCTTTATACTTATCCAACATGTCTTTCCCTGTATCACGCATGGTACGAATCACTTTATCTAACGATATAAAGTGAGTGCCATCGCCGCGTAATGCCATCTGAGCGGCATTGATCGCCTTTACCGTTGCGATGGCATTGCGCTCGATACAGGGAATCTGAACTAACCCACCCACAGGGTCACAGGTTAATCCTAAATTGTGCTCCAAGCCGATTTCGGCCGCATGCTCTACTTGTTCGGGAGTGCCCCCCATCACATCAGCCAAGCCAGCGGCTGCCATGGCACAAGCTGATCCAACCTCCCCCTGGCAGCCCACTTCGGCTCCGGAGATCGAAGCATTTTTCTTACACAGAATGCCAATGGCGCCTGCCGCCAGCAAAAAATCCACCACGTTTTTCTCACAGGCATTGGGCTGAAACTTCATATAGTAGTGTAAGACGGCGGGGATGATGCCCGCAGCGCCATTGGTGGGCGCCGTGACCATGCGCCCCCCTGCGGCATTCTCTTCGTTAACGGCGAGGGCAAAAATGTTCACCCACTCCATCGCTGAGAACGTTGAGGCGATCAGGCAATCGTTCTGCTCTGCCGCTTGAAGATGCTGGTGAAGCAGCTTAGCCCTGCGCTTAACGTTTAACCCCCCCGGCAATACCCCTTCGTGGGTTAATCCATTGTCGATGCATTCACACATCACTTTCCAGATACGCCACAGTTCGTTTCTGACCTCCTCCTCCGTCCGCCAGACTTTCTCATTTTCCAGCATCAGCCGGCTGACACTTAGCTGCTCTTTTTTACATAGCGCCAAGAGCTCGTCTGCCGTATCGAAGTTGTAAGGAATGGTAACGCCACCCAAATCGTCCAGTGGCATATCCACCTGGGCCTGTTCAACCACGAAGCCGCCGCCCACCGAGTAATAGGTATTTTCATACACCAAGTCGCCCTGATGCGTAAAAGCCGCCAGCTTCATGGCATTAGGGTGATGTGGCAAGCTCTCTTCATGAAAATAGAGGTCACTCTCCCAAACAAACTTCACTTCTTTTTGTCGACCAAGCTGTAATGACTGACTCTCTTTAAGCGCCTGAATGGCTGGCTCAATAATCGAGGGATCTATTGTGCTAGGGCGTTCACCCATCAATCCCATAATAATTGCGTTATCGGTGGCATGTCCGATACCCGTGGCAGACAACGAGCCATAAAGATGGACTTCAAGATGCCCTACCTCATCGAGCTGGCTGTTTTCGCGCAGGGTTGTGACATACTTAAAAGCCGCCTGCATGGGCCCGACGGTATGGGAACTGGAGGGGCCTACTCCAATCTTAAAAAGGTCGAAAACACTGATAGGCATTGGAGCACCTCTTGACGTATAAACAGGGGGAAATCAGGCGGTGCCTGACAATTTCAATAAGTTATTGATGTGATGATAAATAAAACTAATCTATCTTTTATTGATGATATTTTTATATTTATAAAATGATACTTTTAGGCACGATTTATCACAAATAACAAAGGGTTACGTATCGCTCTGGCAAAAAGCTTAGCAACGACAGCAACCCAGTTATAAAAGCGCGCTCAAACTGTTTGCGTTTATTAACAACAGCATTAGGCAAAAAGCATTGGTTACCAAAAAGACTAGTTACCAAAAACCACTGTGCGCCCTGAATAAAAGAACACACGACGTTCCAAGTGATAGCTAATCGCTCTAGCCAGGGTGAGGCACTCGATATCACGCCCCTTGGCAACCAGATCCTCAGGGTAGTGGGTGTGATCCACAGGCTCGACACCTTGGGCAATAATCGGCCCTTCATCAAGGTCATTATTAATGTAGTGCGCCGTTGCGCCGACCAGCTTAACCCCTTTCTCATATGCCTGATGATAAGGCTTGGCGCCTTTAAAACCGGGCAGCAGCGAGTGGTGAATATTGATCGCCCGTCCGGCTAATAGTTCACACATAGAGGGGGAAAGCACCTGCATATACCTTGCTAGCACCACCAATTCAGCGTCGGTATCCGCGATGATTTCGCGTACCTGGGCTTCCTGCTGCAATTTCGTCTCGGGCGTGATCGGCAGATAGTGGTAGGGCAAATCGTGCCATGCTGCCAATGGCTCCAGATCAGGATGATTGGAAATCACCGCTTTGATATCCAGCGGAAGCTGCCCTGTCCGATAACGGTAGAGCAGATCATTCAAGCAGTGATCGGCCTTGGAGACCATAATCACGGTGCCGGTGCGTTTGCCCGGCGCCGTCAACTCGAACTGCATATCGAATTCGCTTGCCCGCGCTGAAAAATCGGTGTGAAAGCGCTCTTCATGAAACTCATCTTGCTCTGGGCGAAACTCGGCGCGAATGAAAAAGCGCCCGCCGAGCCGATCATCGAAAGAGTTGAGTTCAGTGATGTAGCACTGCTGCTCTTTTAGAAAGCGGGTGACGACGTCCACCGTTCCCAAGCGACTAGGGCATTGGGCGGCAAGTATCCAGGTATCGCTCATTCGGCTCATAGTGCATGCTTCTCAGTTAGCGGCAGACCGTTGCGGAAGATCATAGCGGCCGGAACAGCGCTCCGGCCTGCCCGCTTATTGTTGTACGTTAATGCCGAATTCTGCCCCGGCATCCAGCAACCAGCGGTAGCAGTAGTCGGCAAAGCTGCGCCGCACCACTAACTCCCAGCGCTCTTCACTGGGACGACGAAGAATAGTGGTCGCCTTAGCGAAGACGGTAGTGACACCTTTCCCCACCGGGAAATTGCTGGGATGAACATCGTAGATCACCGTTTTCATCAACAGCTCTCGGGCTGCTTCGCCGGAAAGCTCTAATAGCGTCTGGCCGCCGCTGACGTCGCTAATCGCGAAGTGGGCACTGCCCAATTGCTCGCGCAGCTTGGTCTCCAGTGGAAACTCTTCGCCACCTGGCACGATGACCAGCCACTCGTCCGGGGAGAGCCACTGGATAGAACGTTCACCGCTGGCATCTTGTACCAACGACTGGGGTTGTCCAGGCAAGCTGATTCCCAGCACGTCGCGCACCGCCTCGTCGAGCACGATGGCACCACCCCGTAGGATCAAATGCCCAAGCATTGCCCGCTCGCGTAGCTGAAGCCGGCTTGGGCCGCCGGCCTGGGGCGCACCGCTGCGACGATAGCTATAGGCTAACGGGGATTCTACCGGGATAGCGGTATCAGTACGGGTGTCGAAAGTGGCCGCGTTAGACATGCTGGCGCTCTCCCTTGGGGTCGTAGAAAATGGTGCTGACGATTTCAGCCTCATGGGTTTGCCCATCCGCCATGGGCAGGTAAACCGTTTCACCCAACTTCTGATGGCCACCCTTAACCACCGCTAGCGCAAACCCTGAATCCAGAATCGGGCTGTAGTAGCTGGAGGTAACATGCCCCACCATCGGCATAGGAATCGCATGCTTGGGATCAAGCACGATCTGAGCGCCCTCTTCGAGGATCACCTTCGGATCCTTGGGCCGGAGCCCCACCAGCTGCTTGCGGTTCTCACGTTTGGTGTCACTGCGCGTCAGGGCCCGCTTACCAATCCATGAGTAGGGTTTGTCGTAGCCAACGCACCACTGCATGCCTAAGTCTTCCGGCGTAACGGAGCCGTCGGTTTCCTGACCCACGATGATGAAGCCCTTTTCAGCGCGCAGAACGTGCATGGTTTCGGTGCCATAGGGCGTCAAGCCATACTTCTCGCCATGCTTGAACAGGGTCTGCCACACATGCATGGCGTAGTTTGCCTGAACGTTGATCTCGAAGGTCAACTCGCCGGTAAAGGAGATGCGAAAGACCCGTGCAGGCACCCCCGCCACTTTCCCGGATCGCCAATCCATAAACTTAAAGCTATCGCGGTCAAGATCGAGATCACTGATCTCAGCGAGCAGCTTGCGCGCTTCCGGGCCGGTGATCGTCATGGTGGCCCAGTGGTCAGTCACTGAAGAGAAGTAGACATCCAGTTCCGGCCATTCGGTCTGATGCCACAACTCCAGCCACTCGAGGATGGCCGCCGCGCCACCGGTGGTGGTGGTCATCAAAAAGTGATTTTCAGCCAGACAGCTGGTCACGCCGTCATCGGTGACCATGCCATCGTCTTTGCACATCAGGCCGTAGCGGCACTTGCCGACTGCCAGCTTCTCCCACTTGTTGGTATAAATCCGCGCCAGAAACTCACGCGCATCTGGCCCTTGAATATCGATCTTGCCAAGCGTCGAGGCATCGAGAATACCGACCTTCTCGCGCACGGCCAGACACTCACGAGCCACTGCCTCGTGCATCGTCTCGGTCTTGCCATTCACCTTCTGTGGGTAGTACCAGGGGCGCTTCCACTGGCCGACGTCCTCGAACTCGGCGCCACGCTCTACGTGCCACTGGTGAAGCGCGGTGTAGCGCTCAGGGTCGAAGAGGTCACGGCAGTGGCGACCAACAATGGCACCGAAGGTGACGGGGGTATAGTTGGGGCGGAACACCGTGGTGCCCACCTCGGGAATGGAGCGATTCAAGCAACGGGCGGCAATCGCCATGCCGTTGATGTTGCCCAGCTTACCCTGATCTGTACCGAAGCCCATCGCGGTGTAGCGCTTGATGTGCTCGATGGACTCGAAGCCTTCCCGGGTCGCCAGCTCGATGCCCGCCGCGGTGACGTCGTTCTGTAGGTCGACGAACTGCTTGGGACCACGCAGCGTGGGCTTCTCGTGAGGCACCTGGAAGAGCGCCACCGCAGGCCCTTGCTGCAGACGTTCAGCGCTCGGCAGAGTGACCGTCTGAACGGCATGACCCATGGCGGCCGCTGCCTTGATGCCCGCCTCGACACCTTCCGCCAGCACGTCACCCAGGGCATAGCAGCCGTTGGCACCGCCACACGCCTGAACGCCCTTCACTAGCCTCGGCACGAAGCCGAGAATATCGTCGCGCCAGGTAGGCCGCGCGCCGGTGTGGGAAGCCAAGTGAATCACCGGGCTGTAGCCGCCGGAGCTGGCGATGGTGTCGCAGGCCAACTCCTGAACCGGGCCGCTGACTTTGAAAGCGCCAATATCAATCTTGGCGACCCGCGCTGCAGTAACCCTATTGCTGCCCTTCGCCTCGATAACGGCGCTGCCCGTAATAATCTTGATGCCCTGGGCGCGAGCGGCATCGACCCAATCGCCCGCCGGCGCCTCACGGGCGTCCACGATAGCGACGACCTCACAGCCAGCCTCTTTCCAGTCCAGGGCAGCGCGGTAGCCGTAGTCGTTGCTGGTGGAGAGCACCAGCTTGCGGCCCGGTGCCACGCCATAGCGTCGGATGTAGGTCGACACAGCGCCAGCCAGCAGGTTGCCCGGCACGTCATTGCCCGCGTAGACCAGCGGACGCTCGTGGGCGCCCGTGGACAGGATCACCTGACCAGCGCGTACCCGGTGCAGGCGTGCTCGTACCTGACGGTGGCCATTTTCCACCGGTGCCGTATCGCCCAGGTGTTCAGTGCGCCGCTCATGTAGGGTAACGAAATTGTGATCGTGATAGCCGTTGGCCGTAGTACGCGGCAGCAGCGTGACGTTCTCGCAGCTCGCCAACTCGTCCAGCACCCGGGCCACCCACTGATCCGCCGGCTTGCCTTCCAGGGTTTCGCGGCTGGCCAGCAGCGAGCCGCCCATCTCTTCCTGCTCATCGGCCACCATCACCCGAGCGCCGCTGCGCGCGGCGGCCAGCGCTGCCGCCAGACCCGCGGCGCCTGCGCCGACGACCAGCACATCGCAGTGCTGATTGAAGTGATCATAGTTATCCGGATCGGCTTCCATGGGGCTGCGACCCAGCCCCGCCGCCTTGCGGATGTACTTCTCGTAGGTCAGCCACATCGAGGCCGGCGCCATGAAGGTCTTGTAGTAGAACCCCGGTGGCATAAACTGCCCGCCCAGCTTGCCGAACAGGCCCATCAGGTCGCGCTGTACGTTCGGCCAGCCATTGGTGCTGCTGGCGGCCAAGCCTTCATATAGCGCCTGCTGGGTGGCGCGTACATTGGGCACCTGGGCCGCTTCACTGCTGCCTAGCTGCACGATGGCATTGGGCTCCTCGGCGCCCGCAGCGACAATGCCGCGGGGCCGAGAGTATTTAAAGCTGCGGTTAACGATATCCACACCGTTAGCTAGCAGCGCCGAGGCCAGGGTATCCCCGGGGTGCCCTTGGTAACGCTGGCCGTTAAAGGTAAAGCTCAACGTGCGGGAGCGATCGATACGGCCGCCCGTGTTAAGGCGGTACACTTGTTGCTTGGACTGGCTCATGCCCGCACTCCTTCTTGTTGGCTTACCGCAGCGCCCTCGCGAGCCTGGCTCTGGCTGTCAGCGGTAATCGACGGCTGCTCGCCCATTTTGTAAGTCTCGAGAATCTCGTAGCTCACCGTGTGACGCGTCACGTTGAAAAACTTGCGGCAACCCACCGCATGCACCCACATTTCATGGTGAACGCCACGGGGGTTGTCACGGAAGAACAGGTAATCCCCCCACTCTTCGTCACTACACGCCTCGGGCTCCTTGGGGCGCTCGATATGCGCCTGGCCCTTGGGGTGGAATTCCTCTTCCTCACGGTGTTCGCCGCAGTAGGGGCAGTAGATATAGAACATGCGAATACTCCTCTCGTATGAACCCTAGTGGGCCACGCCGGCAGCGCCGTGTTCGTCGATCAGCGCACCGCTATGGAAGCGGAACATGGAGAACGGCTCGGCGATGGGGTGCATTTCCCCCTTGGCCAGGCTGGCAGCGAATACATGCCCCGACCCTGGTGTGGCTTTGAAGCCGCCGGTACCCCAGCCGCAGTTGAAGTACAGACCCTTCACCGGCGTTTTAGAGATAATCGGACAGGCATCCGGGCAAGTATCGACGATACCGCCCCACTGACGGTTCATGCGTACCCGAGAGAAGATCGGGAACATTTCAACGATCGCCTGGAGCGTGTGCTCCACGGTGGGATAACTGCCGCGTTGACCATAGCCGTTATAGCCGTCGATGCCCGCGCCGATCACCAGGTCGCCCTTGTCGGACTGGCTGATGTAGCCATGCACCTGGTTCGACATCACCACCGTATCGAGAATAGGTTTGATCGGTTCAGAGACTAAGGCTTGCAGCGGATGGGACTCCAACGGCAAGTTAAAGCCGCCCATTTTGGCCAGCACGGAGGAGTTACCGGCAGTCACACAACCGACGGTTTTGGCTTCAATATCGCCACGGTTGGTGTGTACACCGTAGATCTGGCCATCACGAATCTTGAAGCCGGTGACTTCGGTCTGCTGCAGAATATCCACTCCATGGGCATCGGCACCGCGGGCATAGCCCCAGGCCACGGCATCGTGGCGAGCCACGCCTGCACGCGGTTGCCAGGAAGCCCCCATCACCGGATAGCGAGCGCTCGCAGAGCAGTCCATGATCGGCACCAGCTCCTGCACCCCTTTGGCGTCTAATACTTCGCCGTCAATGCCATTCAGCCGATTAGCATTAACCCGGCGCTGTATATCGCGCATGTCCTGCAGGGTATGCCCCAGGTTGAGCACCCCCCGCTGGGAGAACATGACGTTGTAGTTAAGGTCTTGGGAAAGCCCTTCCCACAGTTTCATGGCGTGTTCGTAAAGCGCAGCGGATTCGTCCCATAAGTAGTTGGAACGCACGATGGTGGTATTACGGGCGGTATTACCACCGCCCAGCCAGCCTTTCTCAATCACCGCCACGTTCTTGACGCCGAACTCTTTCGCCAAATAGTAGGCCGTGGCCAAGCCGTGACCGCCACCACCAACGATGATTACATCGTACTGCTTCTTGGGTGTGGGGTTGCGCCACTGGCGCTCCCAGTTCTCGTGGTGGCTCAGCGCGTGCTTGACCAGGCCGAAGCCGGAATAGCGTTGCATAGTGGTCTCCTCAGTTCAGCCGCGCCGGGCCCTGCCGGCAAGCCGATTCAAGCAATGGATTCGACGGCTTCAGCGGCGGACTCAGCGTAGACAGGATGCTGGGCACACACGTCGGTCACTTTGGACTGCACCTCGGCTTCAATGGAAGCCGTATCTTTGCCTGCAGCCAATTCGTCTAAGATGTCGCAGATCCATCCAGCCAGCTCGCTACACTCCTCGGCATCGAAGCCGCGCGTGGTGACCGCAGGGGTTCCAATACGCAGTCCAGACGTCACAAAGGGGCTTTGCGGGTCGTTGGGCACCGTGTTTTTATTCACCGTGATATGTGCGCGACCAAGTGCAGCATCCGCATCTTTACCGGTAATGCCTTGGCGGATAAGCGAGACCAAAAAGAGGTGGTCGTCGGTGCCGCCGGACACTACGTCGTAGCCACGCTCCATAAACACCTTGGCCATGGCCTGGGCGTTATCGATCACCTGCTGCTGGTAGCGCACAAACTCCTGGTTCATGGCTTCCTTAAACGCCACCGCCTTAGCGGCAATCACATGCATCAGCGGGCCGCCCTGCTGCCCCGGAAATACCGCCCCATTGAGCTTCTTGTACAGAGCCTCGTCGCCATGAGCGGAGAGAATCAAGCCACCGCGTGGGCCGCGCAGCGTTTTATGGGTGGTGGTGGTGACCACATGAGCGTAAGGGAGCGGGCTGGGATAGAGACCAGCGGCTACCAGGCCAGCGACATGGGCCATATCGACCATCAACCAAGCGCCTACCTCATCGGCAATGGCGCGAAAACGCCGCCAATCCACCACGCGAGAATAAGCGGAGAAGCCCGCGATGATCATCTTCGGTTGGTGCTCGCGAGCCAAGCGCTCGACTTCTTCGTAGTCGATCTCGCCGGTTTCTGGCTTGAGGCCATACTGCACGGCGTTGTAGTGCTTACCCGAGAAATTGGGGGCGGCACCATGGGTTAAGTGACCGCCGTGTGCCAGGCTCATCCCTAATACCGTATCGCCCGGCGATACCAGGGCCATAAACACAGCGGCATTGGCCTGGGCCCCGGAGTGCGGCTGCACATTGGCATAATTGGCACTAAAAAGGTGGCAGGCTCGCTCAATGGCCAAGGCTTCAACCTTGTCAACGAACTCACAACCACCGTAGTAACGGCGACCTGGATAGCCTTCTGCATACTTGTTGGTCAGCTGTGTACCTTGCGCTTCCATGACAAGTTTGCTGGTATAATTTTCGGAGGCGATTAATTCAATATGCGCTTCTTGGCGAACCGTTTCTTCAGCAATTGCTTCAGCAAGCAACGTGTCGTAACTGGCCAAACGTGCATTAGGGGAAAAATTATTTTGAAGCATTACCGCCTCCTCATTAGTCACTTTTTTATTAAGTGCTGGACATACTCTTTAATGCTGATAAACCCCGGCCGCTTTCAACCAAAGTCCCTATCAACGCGTTCTTACCGCGATACTATCGTTGGAGTCCGGGCCCAAGATGCTTGCCGACGTCACCACGCGATGTATTTGCGACATCGGCAAGATTTAGCCAATAACACGGCTGACGCCGCCAAAAAAGCAAAGCGCCCTAGACGGGAAGTAACCGTTTAGGGCGCTTAAAACTAGGCAGCAAGGTGCTTGCCGGGGCTAAAAATCGACGATTAAATCCCCCTTCGGCCGACTGCAGCACGACAGGATATAGCCTTCTTCGACATCCTCATCGGTAATGCCGCCGTTATGCTCCATTTCCACTTCTCCCGACTTGAGCTCCACTCGGCAAGTACCGCAAATCCCCATGCCACAAGCTTTGGGGATATGCAGACCCAGCTTGGCCGCCGCCGCATGAACCGTCTCCCCCGGCTGAATACGCACACTTTTCCCTGAAGAGGCAAACTCGATACTAAACAAGTCGCTGGTGTCGACATTTTCGGCGTCGACCTCTGCCTGTTCGGCCAGCTCAAGGACATCTTCACGTACCTCAACCGGCGTAGCGCCAAACGACTCCTCATGGTAGTGATCCATGTTGAAGTTGTTGGCACGAAGAATATTTTTGATGGCGTTCATGTAAGGGGTCGGGCCGCAGCAGAATATCTCCCGCTCCATAAAGTCCGGCACAATGAGTTCGAACAGCGGCTGGGTAAGGTAGCCACGGTAGCCGGCCCAGGCCTCGCCGATATCCTCTTTGTTCTCGCAAATAATATGCAGCTTGAACTCGGGAATACGCGAAAACATATGCACCAGCTCGCGGTGATAAATCACATCACGGGGGGCTCTAGCGCTGTGTATGAACTCAACGTCAACAGCGGCGTTGGTATCAAAAAGCCAGCGTGTCATGGACATCAAAGGGGTAATGCCCACACCGCCCGAGAGAAACAGCACTTTTTCGGCAGGGAAATCGATAGAGTTAAAATTACCTACCGGCCCGTGCACCACCAGCTCGTCGCCCACCTTCAGATTGGCGTGTAGCCAATTAGATACTTTACCGCCCGGCACTTGTTTAACGGTGATAGAAAAGCTGTAAGGGATGGAGGGGGAGCTGGAAATCGTATAGGAGCGCATAATCGGCTGATTATCAATCTCAAGCTCGAGGGTCACGAACTGACCGGGCTTGAAGAAGAACAGTACGGGCTGCTCGGCCATGAAGCAGAATGTGCGCACATCCTGGGTTTCTTGAATCACCTTGACGCAACGCACCTGGTGGCGGCCGTTGGTCCAGGTTTGGGTCGTGACCGGATTGAAAAAATTAGTTGTCATTGTCGCCTCTGCCTGACCAGCCTTCATCACCATGCATCGCCGAACCGTATCTGCGATACGGTCAGCACCTTTGAGCTGCATTTTGGGGACGCGCCTGCCGACCGACTTACCTGACAGCGACTCGCACTTACCTCGTGCCACTCTTTATCGTTTAGAAACCTCTTTTTTCGTCGCCACTACGCCATCTAATGTCGCGGGCAGACAATTGGCAGGCCAGCGCCTGCAACACAATCGGAGCCTGACGTCAGGCCACATTTGAATCAAACGCCAGGTTACGCAACAGAACAACAAGATACGCAATCTTGACTATCGGCCGATTCGCAGCCCTTGAGGGGGGAGCGGAGGTTTACGAGGATACTGGTAATGGAAAAAAATGTTTCTAATCGGATGGATGATCCACTCGCTGCAGCTCGTGACTCAACGGTTCAGATGCTGCAAGAAAGAGGACGTACCTTTTCGCTTCCACAGCCGTTTTACAACGATGCCCGCCTGTTCGCGCTTGATATGCAGGAGGTCTTCGAAAAGGAATGGCTGTTTGCCGGCATGACATGCGAGATCCCTACCAAGGGCAACTTCATGACATTGGATATTGGTAATAATCCCATCGTCATCGTGCGCGGCAGTGAAGGCGCTATTCATGCGTTTCACAATGTTTGCCGCCACCGCGGTTCGCGCCTTTGTGTAAAGGATAAGGGTAAAGTTGCAAAACTCGTCTGTCCGTATCACCAGTGGACCTATGAACTTGATGGCCGCTTGTTGTTTGCCGGTAGCGATATGGGCACTAACTTCAATCTCGATCAATTTGGCCTCAAACCGGTCAACGTGCATACAGCCGGAGGCTTCATCTTTATCAACCTGAGCGATGAACCGCCTGCGATTGATGATTTTCTGCAAACGCTTGAGCATTACCTTGAGCCGTACCAAATGGACAACGTCAAGGTTGCCGTCGAGTCCAGTATCGTCGAGCAAGCCAACTGGAAGCTCGTCATCGAAAACAACCGCGAGTGCTATCACTGCAACGGCGCTCATCCTGAGCTGCTGAACTCATTGCAAGAGTTTGATGACACCGAGGATCCGCGTGCAACGCCTGCCTATAAGGAACTGGTGGCATGCAAACAAGCAGATTGGGATGAGGAACAAGTTCCCTATCAGTTGAAGCGCCTTGGCAAACGCAATCGACTGACCCGCACGCCGCTGCTGGATGGCATTGTCTCCATGACAATGGACGGTAAACCCGGCTGCAAGAAACTAATGGGCCGATTAACAAGCCCTGATATGGGCTCACTGCGCATTCTGCATCTGCCCAATTCATGGAATCACTTCATGGGCGATCACGCGGTGGTATTTCGCGTGCTACCGCTTGGCCCGCAGCAAACCGTGGTGACCACTAAGTGGCTGGTTCATAAAGATGCCGTAGAGGGCGTTGATTACGACCCCGACCAACTACGTCGGGTGTGGGATGCGACCAACGACAAGGATCGCCAACTCGCCGAAGAGAACCAGCGTGGCATTAACTCCAAGGCTTACCAACCCGGCCCTTACTCCGAGACCTATGAGTTCGGCGTTATCGACTTTATCGACTGGTACGCCGCCCGGATGCTTGAGAACCTAGGATATGATGCGCCGACGTTACACTTAGCCCAAGGTTAAAACTTGAAGGACCAAGGCAGCGACGTTTACCGTCACTAGGACTTAGCCAGAGTAGCTGACAACGTGTACACATAAGAGACACCTGTGTACACTTTGCCACACTATTCCTAGACTATTCTTAGAGACCTGCTCAATGCCATCCACCGATATTCCCGCTGCCAAGGGTTCTCAAGACGTCTGGCTTGATGCGGCGTTTGAGCTGCTACTGGAATCGGGCGTCGATAGCGTGCGCATTCTTTCCCTGGCCAAGCGACTAAAGCTTTCTCGAACCAGTTTCTACTGGTTCTTCAAGGATCGCGAGGCACTGCTGGAGGCACTGATCGCACGCTGGCGTGAAAAGAATACCCAAGGGCTAGTGCATCAAACCGAAGCCTATGCCGAGAATATCGTCGAGGCGATGCTCAATGTCTTCGACTGCTGGCTGGATCCTAAACTGTTCGACTCCCCGCTAGAGTTCGCCATGCGCAGTTGGGCGCTACAGTCAGCGTCAGTAGTGAGTGAAATCGATGCAGCTGATGCCACCCGTATCGAAGCACTGGCGCGAATGTTCCAGCGCTACGGCTATGATCCGCTGGCGGCCAACGTTCGTGGCCGCACCATCTATCTAACCCAGATCGGCTATATCTCGATGAAGACCCAGGAACCGCTCGAGGTGCGCATGCAGCGCATCCCCGCCTATGTCGAAATCTTCACCGGCCAGCCGCCTGGATCCAGGGAATTGCAGCGCTTCCATGCCCGCCATGGATATTATTCTCCAACCGGTACTTACTAGCCCACAGCAAGCCTGATCGGCTAACACCACCTACCTCCCAGCCGTACCAGCGGTTAAACATGCTCGCCTCGAAATGTACATCATTGAACATTTAATTGACAACTATGAACATTAGCACCTAGATTTATTAAATACACAATAAAATAGAGCGCTACCCATGGTTAACGATCCGCTGCTGCAGCCCTTCCAGCTCAAACATCTCACCCTGAAAAACAGGCTTATGATGACAGCCCATGAGCCCGCTTATCCTGAGGATGGGATGCCCAAGGCACTCTACCGTGCCTACCACGTCGAGCGCGCCAAGGCAGGCCTTGGCCTGACCATGACTGCCGGATCCGCGGCGGTAGCCAAGGACAGCCCTCCAGTGTTCAACAACATCCTCGCCTATAAGGATGAAGTGGTGCCCTGGATGCGTGAGCTGACCGACGCCTGTCACGAGCACGGCACCGCAGTGATGATCCAACTCACCCACTTGGGCCGGCGCACCCGTTGGGATAAGGGCGACTGGCTGCCAGCGGTGTCGCCTTCTCATCGTCGCGAGGCGTCCCACCGCGCCTTTCCCAAGCAAGTAGAGGATTGGGATATCGAGCGCCTAATCCGCGACTACGCCGATGCCGCCGAGCGTATGCACGCCGCCGGTCTCGATGGCATCGAGCTACAGGCCTATGGTCACCTGATGGATCAGTTCTGGTCGCCGCTGACCAATACCCTTGAGGAACCTTATGGCGGCGATCTCGATAACCGACTACGTTTCACCTTCGACGTGCTGCGCGCTATTCGCCAGCGGGTGGGTGAAGCGTTTATCGTAGGCGTGCGCTACACCGGCGACGAGATGCTGCCGGGCGGGCTGACCTCCGGCGATGGGATGGAGATATCGCGACGCTTGAAGAGTAGCGGCCTGATCGACTTCCTCAACGTGGTTCGCGGCCACATCGACACCGATGCAGGGCTCACCGACGTGATTCCCATCCAGGGCATGCCCAGCGCCCCGCACCTGGATTTTGCCGGCGAAATACGTCGCGAGATTGACTTCCCCACCTTCCATGGCGCCAAAATCCAGGATGTCGCCACTGCCCGTTATGCCATCGCCTCAGGCAAGGTCGACATGATCGGCATGACCCGTGCCCACATGGCCGACCCGCACATCGTGCGCAAGATCGCCGAAGGGCGGGAGGAAGAGATCCGCCCCTGCGTTGGTGCCAACTACTGCCTTGATCGCATCTATCAAGGCGGTGCCGCCTACTGCATCCATAACGCCGCCACCGGGCGCGAAACCACCATGCCCCACACCATTCCCAAGGCGGCACAGCAACGGCGAGTCGTGATTATCGGCGCAGGGCCAGCAGGGTTGGAAGCCGCTCGTGTTGCCGGTGAGCGTGGCCATTCGGTGGTGGTGTTCGAAGCCGCCAGCGATGCTGGAGGGCAGATACGTCTTACGGCGCAGAGTGAGCGGCGTCGCGAGATGCTGGGCATCATCGATTGGCGCCTGGCGCGCTGTGAGGCACTCGGCGTCGAGATCCGCTACAACGTCTGGGCCGAAGCCGAGGAAGTGTTCGCCGAAAAGCCGGATGTGGTGATCGTGGCCACCGGCGGCTACCCCATGGAAGACCAGCCCGCAGTCGGCAGCGACTTAGTCGTCAATACCTGGGACATACTCTCCGGGCACGTGCCGCCGGGCAAACGGGTATTGCTGTTCGACGATGCAGGCGACCACGCAGCCCTGCAGGCGGCTGAGATCATTGCCGCCGCGGGGACCGAGCTCGAGATTATGACGCCGGATCGCACCTTCTCCGCAGAGATCATGGCCATGAACCTAGTGCCCTACATGCGTTCCCTGCAGCGTGCCAACGTCACCTTCACGCCGACTTACCGGCTGAAGTCCGTGCAGCGCGACGGCAGTGAACTGCTCGCCGAAATCACCAGCGATTATGCTATTCATGGCCAGCAGGATAGTGGGCATGAGCGGCGTATCGACCAAGTGGTGGTCAACTACGGCATCACACCGCTGGCCGATATCTATTTCGAGCTAAAACCGCACGCCAGCAACCGCGGCGAAGTGAATTACGATGACCTGATCGTGGGCGCCCCCCAGACCGTGACTAGCAACCCGGATGGCCGCTTCCAGCTGTTCCGGATCGGCGATGCCGTCGAGTCCCGGAACACCCACGCGGCCATCTACGACGCGCTCAGGTTGGTCAAAGACCTTTAATACAAGCGCCGATCCACTATCTATATAGCTCCACCATCAGCGGGCAACTTTCCGGCAGAGGCAAGGCTGCAGGCCGCATATTTGAACTCCGGAATCTTGCCATAGGGATCCAGCGCTGGATTAGTCAATAGATTCGCTGCTGCTTCCCCGTAACAAAAGGGTACGAAGACCATACCCTCTGGCATACCCGGATCCGTCCTCACTTTGAGGGTGATGGCTCCTCGCCGGGTGGTGATCGTCAGATCATCGCCTGGCGCCATCCCAAGCCGGATAAGCTCAGCGGGCGCCAAGCTCGCCACGGCTTCCGGCTCCAGATCATCGAGCACTTTGGCACGGCGGGTCATGGAACCCGTATGCCAGTGCTCTAATTGGCGCCCGGTAGTCAGCACCGTTGGGTAGTCGTTATCTACCGGCTCATCCGGTGGCAGTGGCCGCGTGGGTGCGAATTTCGCCCGGCCGCTGGCGGTGGGGAAGGCATCGCTGAAGACTACGTCTTGCCCCGGCGCGTCCTCTGCTGGGCAGGGATAGGTCACCGACTGCTCGCGCTCCAGACGCTCCCAGGAGATATGGTCGAGTGAGGGCATGCCGCGTTTCATTTCGGCGAAGACGTCCCGCGGGTGCTGGTAATCCCAACCCAGTCCAAAGCGTTTGGCAATCTCCTGAATGATCCACCAGTCCGGCTTTGCCTGGCCCGGCAGCGGCAGCGCCACACGCCCCATTTGCACCTGGCGATTGGTGTTGGTAACGGTACCATTCTTCTCAGGCCAGGCGGAGGCCGGCAGGATGACATCAGCGAACTGGGCGGTCTCGGTGACAAACAGATCCTGTACCACCAGATGTTCCAGCTTGGCCAGGGCGGCCCGGGCATGGGCCAGATCCGGGTCGGACATCGCCGGGTTTTCGCCCTGGATATACATGCCGCGAATGGTGCCCGCGGTGATAGCGTCCATAATTTCCACCACGGTGAGACCCGGCGTGGGATCCAGTTTGGTATTCCACAGTTCTTCGAACGCCGCACGAACCTGATCATCATTGACCGGCTGGTAGTCGGGCATGACCATGGGAATCAGCCCGGCATCAGAAGCCCCCTGAACGTTGTTCTGCCCCCGCAAAGGATGCAGGCCGGTGCCAGGGCGACCGGTCTGGCCGCAGGCCAACGCCAGCGAAATCAGGCACCGGGCGTTATCGGTACCGTGGGTGTGCTGGGAAATGCCCATGCCCCAGAAAATCATTGCCCGTTCGGCGTTGGCATAGAGCCTGGCCACCTCGCGAATGGTCTCGGGCTCAACGCCGCACAACCCGCTCATCGCTTCGGGGGTCATGTCGACGGTATGAATTTTCAGGGCCTCGAAGCCCTCGGTATGCTCGGCGATATAAGCCGTATCATAAAGTTCTTCGCTGATGACCACATTCAGCATGGCATTAAACAGGGCCACGTCGGCGCCCGGTGAAAAGCGCACGCTCAGGTGGGCGTAGGCATCCAGCGACTGACCACGGGGGTCGATTATCACTATCTTGGTACCGCGCTTGGCGGCCTGTTTAAAGAAGGTAGCCGCCACCGGGTGGTTCACCGCAGGATTACAGCCGGTAAGAATCACCACGTCGGCCTGGCTGGCCTGCATAAAGGAGGCGGTTACCGAGCCTGAGCCAATACACTCCATGAGTGCCGCCACGGAGCTTGCGTGGCACAAGCGGGTACAGTGATCCACATGGTTGGAGCCAAAGCCGGTACGCACCAACTTCTGGAACAGCCACGCCTCTTCGTTGGAACACTTGGCGCTGCCGAACCCCGCCAGGGCATCAGGGCCATGGGCCGCTTTAAGGTTCACAAGCCCGCCGGCGGCAGCCTCCAGGGCTTCATCCCAGCTCGCCTCGCGGAAATGCGTCAGAGGTTTGGCGGGGTCGAAGTCCGGGTCGATTCTCTTTGCGACACCCTCGCGACGAATCAGCGGGGTAACAAGCCGGGATGGATGGCGCGGATAGTCATAGCCGAAGCGCCCTTTAACACATAGCCGGTTCTCGTTAGAGGGGCCGTCGCGCCCCTCCACATAAAGGATCTCATCGTCCTTGATATGGTAGGTGAGCTGGCAACCCACCCCGCAGTAGGGGCATACCGAGTCGACCTTACGGTCGGCGACGGCAGAATCGCCGTGGCCCGCCTGATCGACCAGGGTAGCGGGCATCAGGGCGCCGGTGGGGCAGGCCTGAACGCACTCGCCACAGGCCACGCAGGTGCTATCCCCCATAGGGTCGTCGAAATCAAACACGATCTTGGACGCCGCCCCCCGGTGAGCCAGTCCGATCACGTCGTTAACCTGTACTTCGCGACAGGCACGCACACACAGGTTGCACTCGATGCAGGCGTCAAGATTGACGCGCATGGCGGAGTGGCTGCTGTCCTGCGCCAAACTATCCGTCCGGGAAGCCACATGATGCACGGTGGGCATCTCGCGCTCTTCGCGCCTGGGCAGCTTACGGCGCACCGCCGTGGCATCAATGGCCAACTGGTCAGCCATGGCCCAGAAATGGCTTGAGCTGTCGGGGCTCTCTTCCCGCTCAGGCTGGTCGACCAGCAGCATCTCCATGACCATCTTGCGGGCGGTATGCGCCCTTTCGGAGTTGGCGCTTTTGACCACCATGCCAGGGGCTGCCTCACGGAGACAGCTGGCGGCCAGGGTGCGCTCGCCCTCGATTTCCACCATACAGGCGCGGCAGTTGCCGTCGGCGCGGTAACCGCTTGTGTCCTTAAAACAGAGATGGGGAATGGTTTCGCCGGCACGCTTGGCCACCTGCCAGAGGCTTTCACCGGGGGTTGCACTCACCTCAACGCCATCCAGCGTCAGGGTAAAGCTTTTGCCTGGGTTTTGTTCGCTCATGCTCATGTTCATCCCCCTACCCCTTGACGATTACGTTCTGGGCGGCCAGCTCGCCGCGGAAATCCTTGAGCAGCCCCAGCACCGGATTAGGTGCCGCTTGGCCGAGCCCGCAAATAGAGGCATCTATCATCACCTGGGAGAGCTGCGTCATCAGCCCGGCGTCCCACTCGTTGCGCTCAAGCAGGGTGAGCATTTTTTCCGTGCCCACCCGGCAGGGTGTGCACTGGCCACAGGACTCATCGGCAAAGAAGGCCAGCAGATTGGTCGCGACCCCGCGCAGATCGTCCTGATCGGAGAGTACGATTACCGCAGCGGAACCGATAAAACAGCCGTGCTCCTGAAGGGTGTCGAAGTCGAGGGGAATATTGGCCTTGGCAGCGGGCAGAATCCCGCCGGAGGCGCCGCCGGGCAGGTAGGCCGCCAAGCGGTGGCTGTCGGCCATGCCGCCGCAATACTCGTCAACCAATTCGTTGAGCGTGATACCTGCGGGCGCTAAATACACACCAGGACGCTTGACCCGGCCTGAAACCGAGAAACTGCGCAGCCCCACGCGGCCGTGGCGACCCTGGCTGGAGAAAGCCTCAGCGCCGCGCTGCCAGATCATGGGAATCCAGTAGACGGTCTCGACGTTATTGACCAGCGTCGGCCGATCAAAGAGCCCCTTCTGAGCCACAAACGGCGGGCGGTGCCTGGGTTTGCCCGGCTTGCCTTCCAAAGATTCGATCATCGCCGACTCTTCGCCGCAGATATAGGCGCCCGCGCCGCGGCGCAGCACAATGTAACCCGGCGCCACCAGACCAGCGGCCTCCAGTTCGCCAATGGCCTCGCGCAGTACGCCATGTAACGCCGGGTACTCATCGCGCAAATAGATATACAGCGCCTCGGCCTCTACCGCCCAGGCGCTGACCAAGGCACCTTCAAGAAACTGGTGCGGCGAATTTTCCAAGTAATAGCGATCCTTGAAGGTACCGGGCTCTCCTTCGTCGGCATTAATAGCGCAGTAACGGGGCCCAGCCTCCTGGCGCACGAAAGTCCACTTTTTGAAGGTAGGGAACCCCGCGCCACCCAGGCCGCGCAGATTGGCCTGCTGCATCGCCTCCATGAGCGTTTCCACCGTGACTTCGCCGCTGTGGCAGGCCTGGAGCAGCGCGAAACCGCCCTCGTGGCGATAACCGTCCAGCCGCTGCCACTCGATGGGATCAGGGTGAAAGTGGCCCTTTTCGATCACCGACGCGATACGCGCCTGGGTGGCGAACAGCACATGATGATGGCCTACTTCGGCTACCGGCGCTGCGTCGCATCGCCCCATGCAGGGGGCCCTCAGCACCCGCACCTGCTCGATATCCACGTTTGCCTCCAGCTGTGCCTTAAGCGCCTCGGCACCGGCTAGCTGGCAGGTTAGGGAGTCGCAAACGCGAATAGTCACTGCCGGCGGCGGCAACTGATCGTCGTGGATGACGTCAAAGTGAGCATAGAAAGTGGCCGTCTCGTAGACGGTCGCCATGGCCAAGTTCATGTAAGCCGCCAGGGCACGCAAATCCGCCAGCAGTAGATGGCCCCGGGTGTCCTGAATGTTGTGTAAATGTTCAATGAGTAGGTCGCGGCGGCGCAGCGTGGCGTTCTGTCGTTCGTCGCCCAGCAGTTCACGCAACCCCTCAAGAAGACTGGGATCGAGATCACGGCCGCGGGGCTTGCCGCGGAAGCGGCGCTTGGGGGTCACGGTCTGGACGGTCATGGGGTACTCATTATTATCTTGATCGGTTTTATACCGGATGAACAAAAACGGCACCCCTCGGGGCGCCGTCTAGGGTCGCACTAACCTGCCCTCAGGCAGGGATTAGGTCTTGTTGCTCAGTACTTATCAAATAAGTTATTAAGCCACGCTGCCATGGGGGTCAATAACGAATTTCTTAGCAGCGCCGCCATCGAAGTCGGCGTAGCCCTGGGGTGCCTGATCCAGAGTGATCATCTGGACATTCACCGCATCGGCAATATTGACCTTGCCAAACAGAATAGCCTGCATCAGTGGTCGATGGTACTTCATCACCGGGCACTGTCCAGTATGGAAGCTGTGGGACTTGGCCCAGCCAAGACCAAAGCGCATGCTCAGAGCCCCCTGCTTGGCGGCCTCGTCCTCCGCACCCGGGTCTTCGGTCACATAGAGGCCCGGAATACCGATTTGACCACCTGCACGGGTCAACGACATCGCCGAGTTCAGCACGGTCGCGGGCGCTTCTTTGCCGTGATTGCAGCCACAGGCGTGAGCTTCGAAGCCGACACAGTCGACAAAGGCATCGACCTCACGCTCGCCGAGGATCACCTCGATCTTGTCGGCCATGTCGCCGTCCTGGGTCAGGTCGATGGTCTCGCAACCAAAGCTGCGTGCCTGGGCAAGACGCTCTTCGACCATATCGCCAACGATCACGCAGGCCGCCCCCAGCAACTGAGCGGAAACCGCGGCCGCCAGACCTACGGGCCCAGCACCGGCAATATAGACAGTGCTGCCAGGGCCGACACCGGCAGTAACGCAGCCGTGGAACCCAGTGGGGAAGATATCGGAGAGCAGGGTCAGATCCTTGATCTTCTCCATGGCCTGATCGGCATCCGGGAACTTCAGCAGGTTAAAGTCGGCATAGGGAACCATGACATATTCGGTCTGGCCTCCGACCCAGCCGCCCATATCCACGTAGCCGTAGGCGGCGCCAGGACGGGCTGGATTGACGTTGAGGCAGATACCGGTGCGGCCTTCTTTACAGTTGCGGCAGCGACCACAGGCAATGTTGAACGGCACAGAAACCAGGTCGCCGGGTTGAATAAACTCGACGTCGCGCCCGCACTCGACGACCAGTCCAGTGATTTCGTGACCAAGCACCAGGCCCGATGGTGCAGTGGTGCGGCCGCGTACCATATGCTGGTCGCTGCCACAGATGTTGGTGGTAACTACCTTGAGAATCACGCCGTGATCGCACTTGCGATTGCCGAGGGCGAGTTCAGGATAGGCAATGGACTCAACGGCGACCTCTCCCGGCCCCTTGTAGACCACTCCGCGGTTGGCTGCATTCATGGCTGGCTCCTATGGCTTATTGTTCTGTTCATGATGGTTGATTGCGCTACCCCACCCTATCCCCTCCGCGCCTTGGGACTTACCCCAAAAAGGCACTCACATATCTATTCAAGACATCCTAGCCAAGATGAATAGCTAGAGGTCGCTTTCACGACACTCCCCTTTTGCAACAAGCCCAACAATTCATAGCGTCGGCAATGTAATGCAACGCCGACATCTAACAAGAGCCACCAAGGAAACCCAATGAAAAACAATGACGACCCGGTTCTGTCGCCTGGACAGGACAATACCCAAATATTGGGGTTGGACTTTCATAACCCCGTCTTTCCGTTTTCTGCTCTAGCCATCCTACTGTTTATTATCTACGCGCTGGTCTATCCAGATGCTGCTAATACTCACTTAGGGCTTGCCAAGAACTGGTCGATTGAACACTTCGACTGGCTGTTTATGATTGCTGGCAATATTTTTGTGGTGTTTTGTCTTGTGCTGATCTGCTTGCCACTCGGGCGGATTAGGCTAGGCGGCAAGGATGCAAAACCGGAATACTCACGCACCTCCTGGTTCGCCATGCTGTTTGCGGCGGGCATGGGGATCGGCCTGATGTTCTGGAGCGTTGCTGAACCAGTAGCCTATTATACCGACTGGTATGGAACCCCCTTGAATACGCCAGCGGGAACGCCGGAGGGCGCCAGCGCCGCCATGGGGGCAACCATGTTCCACTGGGGACTGCACCCCTGGGCCATTTATGGCGTGGTGGCACTCTCACTCGCTTTCTTTGCTTATAACAAAGGCCTGCCACTGACGCTTCGCTCCGCCTTTTACCCGATCCTTGGCGAGCGAACCCGCGGCTGGGCAGGCCATATCATCGATATTCTTGCCGTGCTGGCCACCATCTTTGGCCTGGCCACTTCGCTTGGCTTTGGCGCTACCCAAGCGGCTGGAGGCCTCGCCTATTTGTTCGGCATTCCCAATACCATCGGCACACAGCTGGCGATCATCCTAGTGGTCACGGTGATCGCGCTGTTCTCGGTATGGCGGGGAATCGACGGTGGCGTTAAGTTGTTCTCGAATATCAACATGGTCATTGCGGCGGCGCTGCTTCTGTTTGTGGTTATAGCGGGGCCTACCTTGATGATTCTGACAGGCATTGGCACCACGGCTCTGGACTACGTGGGCCACCTTCTGCCGCTGTCGAACTGGATTGGCCGCGAGGACGATACCTGGTACCACGGCTGGACGATCTTTTACTGGGCGTGGTGGATCTCCTGGTCTCCGTTTGTCGGCATGTTCATTGCCCGCGTATCCCGGGGACGCACGGTGCGTGAATTCCTTATCGCCGTACTGCTGGTACCCACCCTGGTCACCTTGGTATGGATGAGTGCTTTTGGCGGCACGGCACTTTTTCAAGCCTCAAACGGCGTGGGCGAGTTGGCCAACGGCATTGGCGACGTCTCACTCGCCATGTTCCACATGCTGGAGCAACTCCCCCTGACCAGCATTACCTCGACGCTGGCGATCATTCTGGTGCTGGTGTTCTTCATCACCTCTTCAGACTCCGGCTCGCTGGTGATTGATAGCATCACCGCCGGCGGCAAGACAGATGCACCCAAGAGTCAACGAGTGTTCTGGGCGACGCTGGAGGGTATTATTGCGGGTGTGTTGCTGTATGGCGGAGGGAGCACAGCACTCAGCGCCCTGCAGGCGGGCGCAGTCGCTACGGGACTCCCCTTTACGCTGGTGCTGTTACTGATGTGTTTTAGCCTCTATAGGGGGCTCCACAAAGAGTGGCGCGAGCTCAACGCGGTGCCCAGAATCGCGAGCTAATCAACGCTAAACCGCCCGCCTATCCGGCGGGCGGTTTCCTTTTGTGTCAGCCGGGAGTAAGACAATGCAGTCAAGCCCTTACCAGCGCGGTCTGCTCATGGTGGTGCTGGGCGTCATATTTCTCAGCTTCGACGGGTTGCTGATCCGCCTAGCGCGCGCCGACGGCTGGACCATCGTGTTCTGGCGCGGTCTATTGATGTTCTGCGTGCTGGGGCTTTTATGCTGGGCAGGCAAGCGGCTGGCAACACTGAGCAGCAACCCGCTCTCCTCACTGGCCTCGGCGCTGCTGCTGGGCCTGATATCCAGCCTGTTTGTGCTGGCGGTCATGAACGCCAATGTGGCCAATGTGGTGGTGATCCTGAGTACCGCGCCGCTGTTTGCTGCGCTGTCTTCACGGGTTTTCCTGGGTGAAAAAGTCGCGCTGCGAACACTGGTGGCCATTGCTGTCTGTATGCTGGGCATGGGTCTGGTGTTCATCGGCGAGGGGGCCATGGGGATGCTGGTAGGTAATCTTTATGCCTTGGCGGCCGCGGCAGCTATCGGCGGCAACCTGACCCTGCTGCGCCGCTATCCAACGATTGATCCTATGACGGTGATTGCCGGTGGTGGGTTGCTCTCGGCGGCGGTTGCTCTGCCCATGGCCTCCCCGCTGGAGCTGGATGCCCAGCGTTATGGTGTACTGGCGCTGATGGGGCTGGTGCAGATGCCCTTGGCCACGGTGCTGATCAACAGCGCCACCCGTTACCTGTCGTCTACTGAGGTGGCGCTGTTTTATTTGGTCGAAACCGCATTGGGCACGCTGTGGGTATGGTGGTTGTTAGCGGAGACACCCACGACCTCAACGTTACTCGGTGGTGCTGTGGTTATCCTGGTGCTGGTAGTGCATGCCTGGATAGGCTTGCGTCTGGAAAGGCAGCGCCTTCAGCTTTATCCGGGCTTTGTTGGCAAATAGTCAATGCGTCGTGTGGGCCATCACCCAACAAAAAGCCCGCAGGGAAGCGGGCTTGAACGATGGTTAGAGGCGTGTTGCGTTTCAGCGCAGCACTTCTTCCTCCTTGAGCAACTTGTAGATCGCCTCGGCGCCCTGCTCGAGGGTCACATCGGTGAGCACCTGCCCGCCTTTGCCCTCGGACTTGGCCGCCGCCGCCTTGAAGCGATCCCGAGCCGAAGCGGCCTTGACGATTTTCAGGCGTTTGGGACGTTTACGGGCGGGAGTCAGGTGCCACTGGGCCAGCTCGCTGTCGGCTTCAGGGGTAGTCGGCGTGACCGCAAAGGTGGCGCGACGCGCCGGGCCGAAGGCGCTTTGACGCGCCGCCGACGCTGCTTCATCCACACTGATGATAGCGGGCAGACGCACCTTGAGACGGCGACGCTGGCCCCTTGGCAACGCCTGAAGCAGCGTTACCACACCATTTTCCACCTTTTCTATCGATGCCAAGCTATTCACCAATGGCCAGCCGAGATGTTCTGCCAATGCATAGGGCAAAAGCCCAGAGCCTTCACCGCGCTCTGCCCGGGCACCGGTGATCACTAGCTGAGGCGAGGTAGCGGCTAAATGTTCCACCAGGGACAGAATGGCATCGCTGCCCGCGGGCTGTTCGAGCAAGGTCATGGATTCAAGCCCCATGCCTAGGTAGCTGCGTAGCGCCAATTCGCTGTCATCCGCCTGGGGCCCCGCATGCAGTACGCTAATCCGAGTGCCCGGCAGTTCGGCCTCCATGGCCAGCGCTAGCTCCAGGCCCCGGGCATCCTGTTCGGCGCGCCGCGCGCGTCCGGTTGTCGGGTGACGGCCTATGGAGACCAGCACTGCCACGTCGATTCCCTGCTGTTGTTGCTGTCGATCAGGCTGCATCGCGCTGACCTCCCCGCTGCTGTTCCACCATGGCCACTAACGCGGCCAAAATTTGCGTGCTGTCGCCAATCACCGCCAGGTCGGCGCGCTTGATGATGTCGCACCCCGGATCGAGATTGATCGCCACCACCTTGTCGCAGCGCTGAATGCCCTGCAGGTGCTGGATAGCGCCTGAAATACCCACCGCCATATAAACTCGGGCGGTTACCCAGGTGCCGGTCGCACCCACCTGACGATCGCGGGCCATAAAGCCGTCGTCCACCGCGACACGGGACGCCCCTTCGGTAGCGCCGAGGACTTTCGCGGCATGGTGGAAGGCATCCCACTCTTTAACACCGTTGCCGCCGGAGAGGATGAACTCGGCCTCAGCCAGCGCCACACCGGCGGGATCCACGGCCACTTGGCCCAAATCGTCGATCCGCGATAGCGTGGAAGGTATCGACGCCGCCAGGCTCAGATGCTCCGCCGCGTGGCGCGTCTCGTCCACCGGCTCGGCGCACTCGGCCAGTGCCAGGGCAACCCGCGGCAGCGGGCGCTGGATATCCAGGCTCCCGGCGCCGCCACGAGCCGTACAGCGCCAACCCAAAGAGGCCTCATTATCAGTTTCCACCTGCCACACCCCCGTGGCAGCGCGTTCACCCAGGCGTAAGGCAAGCCGCCGCCCCAGATCGGCTCCGCCCAGGGGTGAGTCCGGAAACAGCCAGAAGCGCGGCGTCATCTCCCGCTCAACGGCGCTTAAAGCCGCCAGACGCGCTTCAGGCGCAAACCCCGCGTAAAACTCATCATCAAGATGCACGACGCGATCGATCCCGGCTTCGCCCAGCGTCTGCTCCTTAAGCTCGCCGCCACCCTCGCCCTTATACTCACCAAATAGGATCGCCACCACAGCGCCGGGCTGTTCGGCGTCGGCATCCGCCACACGCCGGGCCAGGCCCAGCAGATCCTTGTCATGTCCGGAGAGACGCCCGCCGGTCAGGTCGGGCACCACGGCCACCAGGAAGGCGGGCTGATCAATGGTCACCGTGCGGCGGCTATCGCGGGCCGCCGTGGTGGTCGCGGTGGCCTGCCCCCCTTGTTGGAGGCCACTACGATCAATCCGTTTGACGCCATTGGGACCGATAAAGCCGATGGCACGAGGATCCTTGCGCACCACGCCGTTGGGGCCCATCCATTCGCTGACCGCTCCGCCGCCCCTGTTTACACCCAGGGCGGCCAGCACCGCGGCGTTGTCGGGGTGCAGACGATTTCGGGCGATCCACTCACGACGTGGGTCGCGGCGAATAATCTCACTCATACGATCACCTCTTCAGCAGTCGTCGATGCAGTGGTTCGGCGGGATGCGCCGGTCACATCGTCAGCGGAACGCTCAACCAGCGCATCGGCCACCAGTTCGGCGATATCGCGCACTTCGGCGCTGGCATCCACCACGCCTTCCAGCATGGCGGTACATTGAGGGCAGCCCACTGCGACCAGTTCGGCGCCGCTCTCTTTGACGTCATTCATGCGCATGTCGGGAATCCGCTGCTTGCCGGGAATATCGGTAATCGGTGCCCCGCCGCCGCCGCCGCAGCAGCGCGAGCGGTAGCCGGAGCGCTCCATCTCCTTAACCTCGATACCCAGCGCCTTAAGCACGTTGCGCGGAGCCTCGTATTCACCGTTATAGCGCCCCAGGTAACACGGGTCGTGATAGGTGACGCTGCCGCCTTTCCAAGGGGCAAAGGTCAACCGACCGGCGTCGTACAGTTCGGCGATAAAGGTACTATGGTGACGTACCACATAATGACCGCCCAGCTCGCCGTACTCATTGCCCAGCACATGAAAGCTGTGGGGATCGCAGGTAACAATCTGCAGGAAGCGATACTGAGCCAGGGTGGCAATATTGCGCTTCGCCAGGGATTGGAACGTCGCTTCATCGCCCAGACGCCGGGCCACGTCGCCGCTATCACGCTCTTCGGTACCCAACACCGCAAAATCGACTTCAGCGGCGCGCAGCACTTTGACCAGTGCGCGCAAGGTGCGCTGGTTGCGCATATCAAAGGCGCCATCCCCCAGCCACAACAGCACATCGACCTGCTTAAGATCTGCCATGAGCGGTAGGTTAAGATCCGCCGCCCAGTTGAGCCGCGAGCCAGGATCGAAACCGCCGGGATTGTCGGTGGCGATCAAATTGTCGAGCACCTCGGCGCCTTTGTTGGGCGTTTTGCCACGCTCCAGAGTCAGGTAGCGGCGCATATCGACAATCGCATCCACGTGCTCAATCATCATCGGACACTCTTCCACGCAGGCACGGCAGGTCGTACACGACCACAGGGTATCGGCGTCAACCAACGCCTTTCCTTCCAGCGCCACGATGGGCCCATGGGGAGAGCCTGCGTGTTCACCTACCGGCTTGCCCCCAAGCCCTTGTGAAGGGTGCGGGGAGCCAGCATAGGCAGCATCACTGCCCCCGGCCATGCCCACCACCATGTCCTGGATTAGCTTCTTGGGGTTGAGCGGCTGACCGGCGGCAAATGCCGGGCATACCGCCTCGCAGCGACCACACTGCACGCAGGCATCGAAGCCAAGCAGTTGGTTCCAGGTAAAGTCGGCAGGCTTTTCCACGCCCAGAGGCGCTGCTTCATCCTCAAGGTTTAGCGCCTTGAGACCCGTTGACCGGCCGACGCCCCCTTTTTTCGTGGAGAAGCGCTCGGCGCGGCGATGGAAGGCCAGATGTAAGGCACCGGCGAAGGCGTGCTTCATGGGCCCGCCCCAGGTCATGCCAAAAAACATTTCCCCCAGGCCCCAGGCCACGACGCCCGCTAATACCAGCGCCAGCAACCAGCTACTGCCCCCTTCAAGCAAACCTTCGGGCAGCAGACCTACCGTGGGCAGAGTGATCAGGAAGACGCTTATCGAGAACGCCATCAGACTCTTGGGCAGGCGCATCCAGGGGCCTTTGGAGAGCCGAGCTGGGGGGTTAAGCCGCCGCCGCGCCACGAAGAGGCTCCCGACGAACATGGAGGCGCTCGCCAGTAGCAGTAATCCGCCTAGCAATGGGTTGGCGATCCCCAGACCGTGCACCAGGATCATCAGCACGGCGGCGGCCACGAAGCCACCGGCGGTGGCCACGTGGGTGTTGGAGATCATTTTGTCACGCCCCACTACATGGTGCAGATCTACCAAATAGCGGCGCGGCAGGGCCACCAGCCCCTTGAACAGGTTCACCCGCGATGGGCGCCCCTGACGCCACAGGCGTATACGGCGTACAGCGCCGATTACTGCCAGGGCCAGGGCAGTAAAAATCAGTATCGGCAAGAGCGTTTCGAGCATGGTGCTCACCTCATCTTTGGTGCCATTGGCTTCGGCGGCGGGGCTGCTCTGGCGCCCCGCATTATTGTTGGCTTTCGCCTAAGTCAAAAGTCCTTGCAGATTCGCAGGGCGTCGTAAATGGCCGCATGGGTGTTACGCGGTGCCGTGCAGTCGCCTAGCCGGAACAGCAGGAAACCATCTCCTGACTCGCTCAGACAAGGCTGCGGCTGGATTGCATAGAGTGCTTCCAGATCCACCTGCCCTCTGTTGCGGGACTGCTCTTTAAGCGCGTAATAAAGCGCCTCATCAGGGCGTACACCGTTCTCCACCACCACCTGATCCACCACGCGCTCTTCCAAAGCACCGGTGTACTCATTTTCGAGCACCGCTACCAGTCCGTCGCCCTCGCGGTAAACCTTATGCAGCATCAGGTCGGAGGACATGATCACCTCCTTCTCGTAGAGGCTGCGGTAGTAGGTGGGGAAGGTGGTACCGCCCACCGCCGCGCCGGGCTTGATATCGTCGGTGACGATCTCCACCTTGGCGCCCTTATCGGCGATAAAATCCGCCGCCGAGACGCCGGAGAACTCGCAGATGGCGTCATAAATCAACACGTTTTTACCTGGTGCCACTTTGCCAGAGAGAATATCCCAGGTGCTGACTACCAGGCTCTCCTCAGCATTCTCCGAGTAACCCCACTCGGGGTGCTGGCTAAGGAAGGGCTGGCCACCGGTGGCAAGCACCACGATATCCGGGCGCAGATCGAGCAGCGTTTCCTCATCGGCGCGGGTGCCCAGACGCAGGTCGACTTTTAGCCGCGCCAGCTCCAGCTGGAACCAGCGGGTGATACCGGCGATCTGGTCACGCTGGGGTGCCTGGGCGGCAATCGTGATCTGCCCACCCAAGGAGTCAGCGGCCTCAAACAGCGTGACGTCATGGCCACGCTCGGCGGCGACGCGCGCCGCTTCCATACCACCAGGGCCACCGCCCACCACGACGACTTTGCGTTTGGCGCCCTCGGTTTTCTCAATGATGTGGGGCAACCCCATGTATTCACGGGATGTAGCGGCGTTTTGAATACACAGTACGTCAAGGCCCTGGTACTGTCGGTCGATGCAGTAGTTAGCGCCCACGCACTGCTTGATCTGATCGATCTGGCCCATCTTGATCTTGGCAATTAGGTGAGGGTCGGCAATATGTGCCCGGGTCATGCCCACCAGGTCTACGTAGCCCCCTTCGAGGATACGCTGGGCTTGATTGGGATCCTTAATGTTCTGGGCGTGGATCACCGGCACGGTCACCACTTCCTTGATCCCTGCCGCCAGGTGTAGAAAAGGCTCCGGCGGGTAGGACATATTGGGAATGACGTTGGCCAGGGTGTTGTGAGTGTCGCAGCCAGAACCGATAACGCCGAAGAAATCCACCATACCGGTGGCATCGTAGTAGGCGGCGATCTGCTTCATATCGTCGTGAGAAAGACCGTCCGGGTGGAACTCGTCGCCGCAAATGCGCATGCCGACGCAGAAGTCGTCGCCCACTTCAGCACGCACGGCTTTAAGCACTTCCATACCGAAGCGCATACGGTTCTCGAAGCTACCGCCCCACTCGTCCTCACGCTTGTTGACCCGTGGGCTCCAGAACTGATCGATCAAATGCTGGTGCACGGCAGAGAGCTCAACACCGTCGAGGCCCCCTTCCTTAGCCCGGCGCGCGGCCTGGGCAAAGTCGCCGACAATACGCCAGATCTCCTCTTCCTCAATGGTCTTACAGGTCGAGCGGTGCACCGGCTCGCGGATACCGGAGGGTGATACCAGGGTCGACCAGTCGAAACCGTCCCAGCGGGAGCGGCGTCCCATATGGGTAATCTGGATCATGATCTTGCCGCCGTGCTTATGCACGGCATCGGCCAAATTCTGGAAGTGCGGAATAATGCGATCGGTGGAAAGGTTTACCGAGCTCCACCAGCCCTGAGGGCTATCGATGGACACCACCGATGAGCCACCGCAAATACATAGACCACAACCACCTTTGGCCTTCTCCTCGTAGTACCTCACGTAGCGCTCAGTGGTCATGCCGCCGTCGGTGGCATGCACCTCAGCGTGAGCGGTACTGACCACACGGTTGCGGATGGTCAGCTTACCGATCTCGATCGGCTCGAAAATTGCGTCGAATGCCATGTTTGTCTCTCCTCGTACCCCAGTTAGCGGGCAGCGTCGGTCAGCGGCTGGACGGCGAAGATGCCTACATCACAGCCAGGCTCGGCTGCACTCTGCGTCTGCTCGGCAACGGTACGCAGTGAACTTCCGCAGGCAGCGAGGATTTGATCCATGGCCCCGGCGAACCAACCGGTGAACATGTACTCTTCCTTGTTCCCGGTTTTGCCAAGCTGGTAAACAAAAGCGCTGTGCTCAAGTCGTACTTGGGCAGTGCCCGAGTCGAGATCGATCTGCTCAGTAAGGAAAAGCCCCCAGCCGCGCTGGGAGAGACGATTCATGTAGTGCTCGAAGACGGCCACACCTTCGATGCCGTGACATTCGGCCTCTTTTTCACACCAGTGCCAAGCACTCTTGTAGCCGGCGTGATAGAGAATCTCGGCATACTTCTCGGCACCCAGCGCCTCTTCGACGGCCACATGGTTGTTGATAAAAAAGTGCCGTGGTACATAGAGCATAGGCAGCGCATCGGTCGTCCAGACGCCTGTTTCGCTATCCACTTCGATGGGCAGTGCGGGGGCCAGTTTGGTCACGGTTGTATTCCTCAAATCTTGCTGATTGTTATGAAGTAGCTAAGCAGCCGTTCTGCAAGGGAAGCGGCGCCGGGGATAGGCCGTAGAGGGGGTCTTTTGCCATGGATGGCAAAAGTAGCGTCCAGGGAGGGATTCACAGCGCCCCCTCGTAGGCCTATCGCCGGTAAAGCCGCGTGTCAGGGCACTACTGCGGCTTTACCTCTGGCGCCCGTCCCTTGCTATGGCGGTATCCTCAGGCGCCCCACACATCCTTAAGCACACGCACCCAGTTCTCGCCCATGATCTTGCGCACCTGGGTCTCACTTAAGCCGCGCTTGAGGAGTGCCTCGGTGAGATTGGGGAACTCCCCAATGGTGCGAATTCCTTTGGGATTGATGATCTTGCCAAAGTCAGTGAGGCGACGGGCGTAGCCCTTGTCGTGGGTCAACCACTCGAAAAACTCTTGGCCATGCCCTTGGGTGAAATCGGTACCGATGCCGATAGCGTCCTCACCGACGATATTCATGACGTACTCGATCGCCTCGCAGTAGTCTTCGATGGTTGAGTCGATACCCTTTTTGAGGAACGGCGCAAACATGGTGACACCCACAAAACCGCCGTGGTCGGCAATGAACTTCAGCTCTTGATCAGATTTGTTGCGCGGATGCTCTTTGAGGCCGGAGGGCAGGCAGTGGGAGTAGCAGACGGGCTTTTTGGACTCAAGAATGACCTCTTCGGAGGTCTTGGCACCGACGTGAGAGAGGTCGCACATGATGCCGACCCGGTTCATCTCGGCAACGATTTCGCGGCCAAAACCAGACAGGCCGCCGTCACGCTCGTAGCAGCCGGTACCCACCAGATTCTGGGTGTTGTAGCACATCTGTACGATACCCACGCCCAACTGCTTGAAGATCTCAACGTAGCCAATTTGGTCTTCAAAGGCATGGGCATTCTGGAAGCCGAAGATGATGCCGGTCTTGCCCTCTTCTTTCGCGCGAGTAATGTCAGCGGTGGTGCGAACAGGGCGCACCAGGTCACTACACTCCGCCATCAACTGGTTGGACTTGACGATATTATCGACCGTGGCCTGAAAACCTTCCCACACTGAGACTGTGCAGTTGGCAGCGGTAAGACCGCCGCGACGCATGTCCTCAAGCAACTCACGATTCCATTTGGCGATGATCAGGCCATCAATGACGATAGCGTCATTGTGCAGTTCAGAGGGGGTCATAGCTAAGCTCCAACATTGGTTAATGTAGCGAGCATAGCGCTGACGTTGGGTTTAGCTGCTCTTGGAAACGACGGCGGAAATTCCAAAAGCGTCATCGTGTCGTGAACACGACAACTACTCATGCTCCTGCAAACATGTTCCTGCAAGCACTGCAGCGGAGTAATCTTAAAATAGTGAGTAGCATTCATAAAAAAACGTGCTCCCCGAAGGCGGGCAGCACGTTTCAAATGTTGATTACCCAGTGAGTCTCAGTTCAAGAGCGGCACGCTGGCAAAAGTAGGCTCGCCCTGGGCATAGGCAAGCGCCTGCTGGGCACTCGAAAGAGGTTCGCTTTTATAAGGCTCGCCTCCCCATCGTTTGATTAACGATGGCGACTTAGTTTGGTTATTTCCTTGGCGGTCGTGCACACCCAAGCGCTCATTTCTCGGCGGCACACCAAAATATTCACGATAACACTTGGAAAAATGAGGCGTGGACACAAAACCGCAAACAGAAGCAATCTCGATAATCGACAGAGGCGTTTGCTTGAGCAACTGACGAGCGCGCACTAAACGCAGCTTGAGGTAATAGCGAGACGGTGAACAAAGCAAATAGCGCTGGAACAACCGCTCCAACTGGCGCCGTGAAACATTCACATAGCTTGCCAGTTCGTCGAGCTCGATGGGCTCTTCAAGGTTGGATTCCATCAACGCCACAATTTCTAACAACTTAGGCTGAGTGGTGCCCAGCACGTGCTTAAGAGGTACCCGCTGCTGATCCTGCTCGTTACGCACGCGTTCATAGATAAACATCTCGGAAATGCCTGCCGAAAGCTCGCGCCCATGGTCGTGAGCAATCAGGTTGAGCATCATATCGAGCGGCGCTGTGCCGCCTGAAGCGGTGAATCGATCACGATCAATAGAGAAAAGGTGCGGGGTCAGAATAACGTTTGGGAACGCTTCCTGCATGGAGGCCAGACACTCCCAGTGCACACTGGTTTCATAGTGATCCAGCAATCCGGCCTGCCCTAGCGCCCAACTGCCCGTACATACCGAGCCTAATCGTTTTAACTGGCGTGACTGCGACTGAAGCCAGCGTATGTGGTCACGGGTAACGCTGTGCTGCGGACCTACCCCGCCACAAACGACCACCCACTCAAGTGAGAGCGGGGTCTGCATAGAGGCATCAGGAGTCACCTGCAGCCCATCGCTGGCGCGTACGGGCAGACCGTCTTGGGTCAGGGTAAACCAGCGATACAACTCACGACCGGCCAGTTGATTGGCCATCCGTAAAGGTTCTATCGCCGACGCCAGGGAAATCAGTGTGAAATTATCTAATAGTAGAAAACCAAGGGTTTGCGGTTCGCCCGCACGATTGGTATTTGCTGCCGGGTCTTTTGCTAGATTTGATGTCATGGTTTTACCCTCCGTCACCTTTTAATCATCTTTTTTTTTCTTATTAGTATGTAGGCGTCGCTGGCGTCTTTTAGTTTCCCTTTACTAGCGTGAATACTCACTAGTTCAGGGGTGGCATTGCTCTTTGGTCGTATATTGGCACGAATAGGGCGGATAGCGGCAAAACGATTGCGCGAACTTGGCTCTCCGTCGCAAATGCAACACTGGAGGTCGTTTCCGAAACCTTTGTAAGGTCACGGAGGATAATGCAATGCAGCCTCTCGCCAAGCGCCTAAGCTGGCTAGTAGCTTACTCAGCTAAGGGGCCTCGGCATCTTCAGCAACAGGTTTGATGGGGTCACCGTTTTCATCCAGCAGTTGATGATCGTAAGCGGCCTGAAGGCCAGTATCTTCAACCTCTGTCGGTTGCGGCTCTTCTTCTGTCAAATAGTCGATATGGCCCGGATAAAGCGGTGATAGCACCGCGACCAGGATGCCGACCACCGAAAAGATCGAAAATGCATCCGCATACCCAAGCCTGTCGACCAGCACACCAATCACCGGCGAGCCCACCGCCTGCCCAAGCGCGCAGGCCATAAAGGGTAATACCGGCCCCATCGATAACCGCCCAGGCAGCAGTCGGATGCCGGTCATCAGGTACAGCCCCGTTAAGCTCATGTAAGCGAGACCGAAAACCATCGCGGAAAATATCGCCAGCGCTAATTGACCAGGGCTAGCGGCCAGCAACGCCAAGCTTGAAGACAGCATCATCAACATCAACGCCTGGGTGATGGGTGGATTATTACGGTCGGCCAAATCACTTATCACGGCACCGCCGAGCCCGGCGATACCTACCGCGAACCATAGCCAACCGGTGTGCCCTGGAGAGAGCGCGCCAAGGGTAACCGCCAGATCGGGAGCAAAAAGCCAGTACGGCGCAGATACAAAGCCCATTGCGAAGGCAAAAATCGTAAGCCGAATGAGGCGCGACCATTGCGACCTAGTGATGGGCGGTGGTGGTGCAGCATTAGCTGGAATGACCCGTGACACTGAAGGGATGAAGTACCATGCCGCCACGCCCCCCATAGCGGTAAGCGCAGCAAATATCGTGTAGGTCAGTCGCCATGCATCCGACAAGAACACAACGGTCGGTACCGCCACGATAATACCGATGCTAGTACCGGCATTCATAATCGAGCTGACGCGCCCATGCATTGCACGGCTCACCAGCGCCTGCATCGCAGCGGTCAGCGCGGGCATCATTAAACCAGTGCAGATCCCGCTGATAAACACACCAATACCAAGCGATAGCGCGTCTGACGACTGGCTGATCAATGCTAAACCGCCAACACCGAAAGACCCTGAGAGAATGGCTAAGTTGCGCGCACCGAGCCGATCAGCGGCAAGCGGCGCGACCAGTGTGGAAAGCACAAAGCTAATAAACGGCAGCGCCCCGATAATGCCGACCAAGTAAGACGTCAGCGAAAGCTCGGCACTGATAGAAGGTACAAACAGACCAAAGGCAAAACGTGCAAGCCCGTAACTGATCGCCACCAGCGCGGCTCCAAATAGGGCAAACCCCATGTTCGACAACGCTTTCATGCGGAGTCCTCCACTGCCATTGGCTGCATGTATACAAGGTCGCTATGAGCATTGTCTTCGCAACTTCCGCGATGAGCAATGCAGATTTTGAACAGGTAGCGGGTAATCTCCAGTGATCATCAGAACGATAAGTGGAGTTAAGCAGGCAGCCTTTGTTGAATGTCCGCTTTCAGGCTTACGGAAGCCTCCACCAAGGACTACCAGCCATATCTTCCCTCACTCACATAGGTGAGAGAATGACCACTGAACATAATTGCCACGCGGCATTCCAGGGCTTACAACTATACGGCGAGATAAAATTAATAATTCAACAACAGGAAGATTAACGCTATGTCGATTGAGCTTTGGCTATCGTTTGTGTTGGCTTCGTTTTTGGTTATCGCGTCCCCCGGCCCCGCCGTTGCTCTACTGGTAGTGACCGGCATCAATCAAGGTCGCAAAGCTGCTCTGGCGATGTTGCCTGGCTTTTTCTTGGGTGACCTGGTGGCGATGTCACTTTCGTTTGCCGGCGTAGGCGCGTTGCTGATGGCATCGGCGGAGCTATTCGCCATGGTTAAATGGCTAGGGGTTCTCTATCTGCTTTATCTAGGCATCAAGATGTGGCGTGAATCCGGCCAATTGAATGACCTGGAAGCCTCTGGGGTGAACGTTCAGCAAAGCACCGCAAAAGCATTCTGGGTGACGCTGCTAAACCCCAAAAGCATTCTATTCTTCATGGCATTCATGCCGCAGTTTATTAACCAAACCCAACCTCTGGCGCCCCAGTTGGCGATTCTGTTTGCTACGTTTCTTGTGATCGGTGTCATCTCAGATCTCGGCTACACACTGCTGTCGACCACTAGCAGACAGCTGATGACCGCCAAGTTTCGCCGCCTCTTACACCGCTGCGGCGCCGGTAGTTTGATTGGCGCTGGTGTGCTGATGACCTTAATGCGCCGCCCGACTGCCTAACTAATCTAATCGGAGGTTATTTATGCCACACCCGATAGCGAAGAAGGATTTTCCTGTCTCCAACGTCAGGCACTTTCTTGAACCTGGCCCGATTGTGCTGGTGTCATCACAATGGCAACAACAAACCAACATCATGACCATGGGGTGGCACATGGTCATGGCGTTCTCCCCCTCACTCCTAGGCTGCGTTATTGATGCCGGGAATCACTCCCATGCGCTGGTGTGCAACAGCGGTGAATGCGTGATCAATATTCCTTCGGCATCACTTGTCGATAAGGTCGTGGGTATCGGTAACTGTTCAGGAAGCGAGATCGACAAGTTCAAAGCGTTTGAGCTAACCCCAGGCAAGTCAGAAAAGGTCGGGGCGCCACGGATAGAGGAATGCTATGCGTCTTTCGAGTGCCGCTTGCATGATGACGCCATGATTGAACGCTACAACCTGTTTGTTTTTGAGGTCGTTAAAGCCCACGCAGCGCCTTCGGCAGATGAGGAAGAATCGCTGCACTACCGGGGTATGGGAGAGTTCATGCTGTCGGGTCAATCCATCGACCGTACGGAACTGTTTAAGCCATCAATGCTTATTTAAGAACTGCCATCGAGGCTTTCGCCACTCCCTTTCTATTAATTTAGCCAGTAAGGTCGGCTCACTAACTTGCTGCAATAGCGTTCAGTTGCGGACTATTAGACTGACCAATGATCTCGAATAGAGATTAACAGGGGTAACATTTCGCAGTAACCCAGTGTAATGAGGAGCATTGATGCGGACGATGCAGCAGAAAGGATATTGATGACCGTGATGCGCCGCCCATCAGGGTAGTAGCAATTGGTGTTAACCCTACGACAACGCCTTCTCTCTGTTATCGCAGGGCGGAGAGGGTTACAGAGTAAGGCCAAGCAATAGATAAGCAGCCAGGGAAAGCAAGGCGACGGCTAGCGCAAAGGGAATTTGCGTTTTGATATGGTCGATATGATCAGAGGCGGCCCCGGTCGAGGCGAGCACAGAGGTATCCGACAAGGGTGAGCAGTGATCCCCGAAGACACCGCCTCCTGCCACTGCGGCCACTGTGGCATACACCAGCGGTGTAACCATATCGCCGCTGAAGTTAAAGGCGAGCGGCACGGCGAGTGGCATCATGATAGCGAAAGTGCCCCATGAAGTGCCGGTGGAAAAAGCGATAACGGCGGCAATAAGGAACGTCATGGCCGGGAGCAAAGCAGGTGTTAGCCAGCCAGCGGTGGCTTCGACGATATAGTTGGCCGTGCCCATGTCTTTGGAAAGTTGATTCAACGAGTAGGCTAACGCCAGAATGATAATGGCTGGCATTACTCCCTTCATCCCTGCCATCGAGGTTTTCATAATGTCGTTGAAGGGAATGCCCTGAAGGCGCATAACGATACCGAGAAACACGGAAGCCGCCAGAAATGCCTCCATGGTCTTGGCCGAGTCCATCACGATAAAGGTGCCCACCGCAACGCCGATCACTACCAGTACCGGGGCGAAAAAATTCCAAAACAGGCTGGTACGTGCTCCTTCATAAGGCGGAATTTCCGTCAGTTCCTCACCCACCAGCGGTTCTGCCCCATCGCGTAGCACTTTGCCCTCTTCCTGAGCCCGACGCTCAGCTTCACGCATCGGCCCGAAGAGCGGAATGACGCCCACGATCACCAGCCCGACCACCAACACCGATAGCCATGCGTAGAGATTGAAAGGTATGGCATGCAGAAATACCCCCATCGCCTGGGCAGCATTTTCGATGGGGCCCATGCCGATCAACAAACCGGAGATAAACACTGCCCAGCCAGTGATAGGCACCATTACACTCACCGGGGCCGAGGTGGAGTCAGCGATATACGCCAGCTTTTCCCGCGAGACCCGGTAACGATCCGTCAGGCCACGCATGGTGCTGCCGACAAACAGGGGGCTGAAGTAGTCGCTGAAAAAAACGAACATGCCCATCACCCAGGCAATCAACTGAACCCGCACCCGCGATAAAGCACGACGTTCTACCCAGGCGGTAAAGTTCTGAATCGCACCTGTGCGTTGGAAAAAAGCGATCACCGTACCAATGAACAACTCCAAAAGCAGTATCCAGGAGAAGCTAGTGGTGCCCAGGGTTTCCTTTAACAGTGTAGGAAACCCCATCAGCCCATTGCCCAAGGTAATCACCCCAACGAAACAGGCAACAGCCAGCGAGAAAACCGTATTACGGGTGACAAATGCCAGCACGATGGCCAATGCCGCTGGCATGATGGACAGCAGCCCAATATGATCTTGAGGATCCATTGTCATCTCTCTTTTTTTATAGTGGTGGGTGGAGTCAGGTTTCGTTTTTTGCCTTTCGGCGCTCCATTTCACTGGTCAGGTAGAAACCCAACCGACGTACGGGATCGGGCGGCATCCAGCTCGCTTTGCCGAATAAAGACGCAATATTCTCGACCGGCTGGCCGAGCGCGTGGCGAGCCAAAGCATCACCCAGAAAGGTACCCTTGACGATACCGCCGCCATTGCACCCCGCTGATACATATAATCCGGGCTGGATCTCGCCCCAGAGCGGAGCGCCGTTATAAGTCAGCCCGGTGGTACCTCCCCAAACCTTGTCGAAGCGCACTGGGGTAAGTTCGGGGTAGCGGGCCTCAAGGCTCACTTTCAGTTCGGCCTCGATACGGGCGTTATCGGCTTCGCGCTCATAGCTGTAACGCGAGCGGATCATCAAACGTCCGTCAGCGGTGGTGCGCAACGTACAGCCTAAGCGGTGTGCGGGTAGCAGTCCCCAGGTCGTCTCGGCGATGCGTTGGCGCTCGGGCTGCGGTAAAGGCTCGGTAATAGCGGCATAGGTATAAATAGCGGTTAGCCGCGAAGGGTCTGCACCCAAAGCCCTAGAAAAAGCGTTATTGGCCAGAATCACCTGTTCAGCCGTCACTTCACCTTCGGGTGTAGTGACACGCCACTTCTTGCCATCAGGCACTATTTGAGTCGCGGGCGAGTGCTCATGCAGTTCGATTCCGGCTTCCAATGAATCCGCTAAACCAACAATCAATGCTGCAGGCTGGACGAGATAGCAGTCCGGCGAATAAATACCCTGTGTGTAGTAGCGCGTACCGATTCGCTCCGCGAGTTGGTTACTGTTCAAGGTCTGGTAAGACAGACCGGCAGCCTTAAGAAACGCTTCATACTGGCTCAAGGCACGTTGGCCTATCGTGCTACGGGCAGCGCGATAGGTGCCGCTACGCTCGAGTTGGCAGTCAATGTCTAGGCGTTCGACGCGCTCGCGTAGTAACGCCATGGTTTGTCGGCTTAACGCGTTCAGCTTCTCCATGCGCTCAAGCTCTTCGGGGCGAGCATCGTTGGCTAGAGCAATTTCCAGCATAAAGCCGGAGTTACGCCCTGGACTCCCTTCACCTACCTGGTCAGCTTCGAGGATTTTGATGCGGTCTTCAGGGCGCGCCTGCTGCCAGGCCGAGGCTGCCGCAAAACCGGTATAACCAGCCCCGATGATGACGACATCTGCCTCAGATTGACCACTTAAGGCGGGGCGCGGCTGGCGCTCGGTTAGCCACGCGTTCCAGCCGCAAGGGCGTTGATGGCTTGGGTGCGTAGTGTGTGGCATAGAGAGTTAATCCAGATACAGCAGGCCATGGGCCTGATTGACCATGGCAGCCACTTCTTCCTGCATGCCTTGGAGTACGTCCAGCTTATGGCGCTTCGTCATACGCGATTTGAGCATCGAACAACTCATGGCACCCAGGGGGTGGCCGCTATGATCGAGGATAGGAATGGCCAGGCCGCTGTATTCCGGAAGTAAAGAACCTTCTACTCCACGGGCGTAACCATGTTTCAGTTGATGGGCAATTTCGGCTTCGATGTCAGCGATGGCAATCGAGTATTCGTCTATCAGACGCTCAGCGTTATGGTTAAGTATTTCGCTTCGCTCATCAGCCCCCAGGTAGGCAAGTAAGGCAATCGACGCTTGGCCAACGCCTAGCGGCAAACGTCCACCCGTCGCCCTAACGAAGCTGCCCACGGGATAAGCGCCGTTCTGCACTTCCAGGCAAACGGCATTGACGCCATCGCGAGCGAACAGATAGAAGCTGTCTCCCCAGCGCTGCGCGAGTGTCAGCAACCTTGGCCGGGCCAAATCACGCAACCCAGCACCATTTCCCGCTTGGGCGCCAAGCACCAGCAGCTCATAACCCAGCAGGTAACGCCCACGAATGGGAGAAGATCGTAAAAATCCCTGCTGCTTGAGACCTTTTAACAACCGATAGAGAGTAGGACGGCTGAAACTCAATTCATTCAGATAATCGTCTACACTTGCACCCCGGTGGCCGCCACGTGCAGTAACCTGCAATATCTGCATGGCATGAACGAGAGTGGTAGGGCCTGATGAGGTGATGCTTTCATTTACCGGCATTATGTTTATCGTTATTTGTCTATGTGAGCTAAAACATAACAAGACAAATTCACGAGTTCATCTCACTAAATGAGACAAAGCCGCATTAGCGCATACGAGGTAGAGGTTGGCATAGGTCAACATATGACGACATTCAAAATCAAAAACTCATACAAAAGCTACCGATAATTGTACAAAAATGATCTTCTATAGCCTTGCGCCCAACGGATGAAGGGCGACAACCGGCTGAGTGTTAGACTGGTGTTAGCTAACCCGGCTTCTTCTAATATGTTCCTGAAAAGGCGAATTGATGACCACCGTTGCCGTATTTGTTGATATTCAAAACGTCTATTACACCGTGCGCGAAGCATATGGCAAAAACTTTGATTACAACAAATTCTGGGCACGAGTAACCGCTAACAGAGAGGTTATTAAAGCTGTTTGCTATGCCATCGATCGAGGTGACCAAAAGCAGCGAGAGTTTCAAAATATACTCAGGGCGATTGGTTTTGAGGTGAAGTTAAAGCCTTTTATTCAGCGGTCAGACGGTTCCGCAAAAGGCGATTGGGATGTAGGCATCGCGCTTGACGCCATGGAGTACGCAGAACAGGCAGATGTGATCGTGCTGGTATCCGGCGATGGTGATTTTGATCTACTAGTCCAAAAAATCCGTGCTAAGCATGGCAAAAAAGTCGAAGTTTATGGCGTTCCCCAACTGACGGCAGCATCGCTAATAAATGCGGCCAGTGAGTTTATAGCGATAGATAAAGCGCTTCTATTAAATTAATTATAGTTCGAAAAGAGTCTACGCTGCTGTTGATAGCTATTTCGATAGAAGGCTGCCGCGAAGAAATGGGGATTGACCAGGTTTCCGGCCGGTAGCACATCTATCTAGACGCTATACAAAAATATCAACCAATTCAAAACGTTTATCCATCGTTTATTAGATTGTGGAAAATAAGCGAGGCGAACCTTTCAAACGCATACTTTAGTCTAAACCCCCCATCATATTTGCCCATACCGAACCGGCATAGGCTATGCACAGAAGCATGCTGCCAGTTAAATATTCTAACGCTCTGGCCAGCCAATACTCTGTTGAATAACTATGATGATATGTTCCGATGCCCTACGTTCACGATACGCTGACACGCCTTAATAAAAGCAGCCCTGCACAGTCAGAATTTTATCAAGCCACTGAAGAAGTGCTCGAATGCCTGCGCCCGCTACTTGAGCAAAGTGATTACTATCATCACCACAGCATTATTGAGCGAATAGTCGAGCCCGAACGACAAATCATGTTCCGGATAAGCTGGGTAGATGATGCTGGGAAAGTGCGGGTCAACAAAGGCTATCGCGTTCAGTTCAACTCTGCCCTTGGCCCTTACAAGGGTGGCTTACGATTCCATCCCAGCGTTACCTCGGGCACCATCAAATTTCTCGGCTTTGAGCAAATTTTCAAAAATGCGTTAACCGGTTTGCCAATCGGCGGCGGTAAAGGCGGCGCCGATTTTGACCCCAAAGGAAAATCAGATAACGAGATCATGCGCTTTTGTCAGGCGTTTATGAGCGAGCTCTACCGCCATATTGGTCCTCACTGCGATGTACCTGCAGGCGATATCGGTGTCGGTACGCGTGAAATTGGCTATCTCTTTGGTCAGTACAAACGACTCACTGGCCACTATGAGGGCGTGCTAACAGGTAAGGGGCTGAATTGGGGAGGCTCGCTAGGCCGTAAAGAGGCCACCGGCTACGGTGCAGTGTACTTTGCACAAAACATGCTGGCTGCCCGGGGAGAAGAGCTGCGCGACAAGACCTGCCTCGTTTCCGGCGCTGGCAATGTAGCCATCTATACCATTGAGAAGTTATACGAACTGGGGGCTAGACCAGTCACCTGCAGCGATTCACGTGGCACCATTCACGATGAAAACGGTATTGATTTAGGCTTACTCAAACAGCTCAAAGAAGTGCAGCGCACCTCTTTAGAAGCCTACTTACACGAGCACCCTGACGCGCACTACATTTCTGCACGTGACTACCCCCAGGGCGGGCATGCCATATGGCGTATTCAAGCCGATGTTGCGTTCCCCTGCGCGACGCAGAATGAGCTGACCGAAAGCGATGCGGAAATCCTACTCGCTAATGGCATAACGTGTATTAGTGAAGGGGCCAACATGCCTTCTACCAAAGAGGCCGTCGACCTGTTTCTAGACGCTAAAATTGCCTATGGGCCTGGCAAAGCGGCCAATGCAGGTGGCGTTGCTACCAGTCAGTTAGAAATGGCACAAAATAGCAGCATGGAGCAGTGGCCACTGGAGAAAGTCGACCAAAAATTAAAACAGATTATGGCCAATATTCACCGCCAGTGCGCCGACACTGCCGAGGAGTTTGGTGATAAAACCAATTTGGTACTAGGCGCCAATATTGCAGGTTTCAGAAAGGTGGCTGATGCCATGATTGAACAAGGGGTCACCTGATCGTCTTTATTTTATAAATCGCTTATACTATAAAAAGCACGCAGTCCTTCCTTTATTGGGGAAGGGCTGTTTTTTATTGGTTTAAACTTATTGCTTTCTAAGGAGAGTAATCATGGGACAACGTCCTGCTATTATTATTAACCGTCTTGATGCCGAACGCCTCCAGCGCTTGATCGACAATGCATCCGAGAAAGACATGGCCGTGGCTCAGCTACTTGAGGAAGAGCTAGCACGAGGTGAAGTCTGTGATCCGGAGGATATTCCAGATGACGTGGTCAGCATGAATAGCCAGGTTCGCTTCACCGACCTCACCCGCGGGCTTAAGATGATTCGCACCTTGGTCTATCCGCACTCCCTGGAAAGCGTTGCGGATGGCATTTCGGTCATGGCACCTATTGGTGCTGCATTGATCGGCCTTAAAGTGGGCGACATCATCGAATGGCCGTTACCCAACAATACCGAAGCACGGCTCCGCATCGATGCTATTTATTGGCAGCCCGAACGCGAAAAGCAATTCCACCGATAAGTCGCGATAAAGAGTGAGCTGGCTCCGCTAGCTCATGGTTAGGTCAACTATTTTATAGAGATAGATAGAAAGCTTTAGCTAAGCATCATTTTGTTGTGCAAATTTATCAAGAGCTCCAGGTTGCAAGGAACTAGATTCAAAATGAAAAAACTCTGGGCATTTTTAACCATTATTTCAGCTGCCGGTGGACTGTATTTCCTCTACCTATCTGCTAAATATGGATTCAGCTATTTTTCTCGCCCTCTGAACCCACATAGAATGGAGTCTATTCAGGGCGCCATACTGTCATTGATTATCGCCACACCCTTTTGGTTTGCGGCATCAGCTTTCACATATCCCCTTCGGAAGACGATATCTAAGCGGCTCTTTATCGTATTAAACACACCGTCCCTGCTATTAGTCATAGCCATGGTACTTTTCACAATTCTGCCAGTGATAATGTACACATTGGACGATTACCTTCAAACCTGACTTAGCAGAGCATTACAGCGCTCATAGACGCCATTACGCCAGGAAGTGGACGCAGCGACTTCCTATCAAGAGAGTGCCGACTCAGGCCAAATCACAAGAAAACGTGATACGATAATCTTCTACATTCATCATATTTTCTGTCGCTTTTAGCGACAACCTCACCGCAAAGGGAACCAACTTTCACCATGTCGTCAGCTAAAGACTGCGTCGCTACGCTTATTGATGACTTCCAGAAGCGTCGGCCAATTCGCGCCGGTTCATTGATTATTACCGTCTATGGCGACTCTATCGTTCCGCGGGGCGGCACTGTGTGGTTAGGCAGTCTATCGAAACTGGTGGAGCCCATCGGTATCAATGAGCGGCTGGTGCGTACATCGGTTTACCGGCTGACCAATGAAACCTGGCTACGGGGAGAGAAGATTGGTCGTCGCAGCTACTATCGGTTGAGTGGCCCTGGTCGGCGTCGTTTCGAACAAGCCTTCAAGCGTGTCTATCACGGCACCCAGCCAGCTTGGTCGGGACAGTGGACATTGGTATTGCTGACACAGCTTCCCCCAGACCGGCGCCAGCAGATTCGTGATGAGCTTGAATGGCTAGGCTTTGGTAGTTTTGCTCAGGGCGTGCTGGCGCATCCAACGCTGTCATGTGCAGAGACCATGGCGGCCTTGCAAGAACTAGATGCAGCAGACGATACGATTGTAATGCAAACGCAGGCAATGGAGCCCATGACCAGTAAGCCGCTGCGTCTCCAGGTCAGAGAGAGCTGGAACCTCGACGAATTAGCCGAGCTCTACCAACGCTTTCTCGTTAAGTTTCGCCCACTCTGGAACGCGCTCAACGCAGAGAACCATTTGGGGCAGGAAGAGTGCTTCATTGCCCGCACTTTGCTTATTCACGAGTATCGCAAGGTTCAATTACGCGACCCCCTCCTGCCTGAGGAACTACTCCCCACGGCGTGGGAAGGACGCTACGCCCATCAGCTCTGCCGCAACCTTTATCGTTTGCTCTACGAACGTGCAGAACGCTGGTTGGATCAACATCTGGAAACCGCCGAGGGCCCACTACCCGCCCCTGGCCCCAGCTTCTACCAGCGCTTCGGCGGGCTGGATTGAACGCCTAACGAGCCCGATGAATCAGTCGTCACATCCATCCAGTGGGGCTCATCCCAACCGTCGATAGAGCGTCGAGCGACTGATGCCTAGCGCCCGGGCGGCGGCAGTCATGTTGCCGTCGTGGGCTTCGAGCGTGCGCACCATATGGGCCCGCTCCATTTCGCGCAGCTCCTGGGAGCCGTTGCACACACCCTCCGATGTGGCCGTACTGTCGACGCCACTCTCCATGGGCTGAGTCAGCTTGCGCTGCCAGCGTGGCGAAAGCCCTTCCATGGTCAGCCGTTGGCACTCTGGTTCGGCTCCCACCAGAGCCGCTTCCAGGCAGTGTTCCAGTTCCCGCCAGTTGCCAGGCCAAAGGTAGGCGGTCAAACGCTCTACCAAGGTCTCATCCAAAACCAAATGGCGGCCATGACGGCGGCATAGCGATGCCCAACGTTCGTGAATCTGTCCGGCTAGATCGCCCTGCTCATTCAGCGTGGGAAGCTCTACTACTACTCCAGCTAGGCGGTAATAGAGATCCTCGCGGAAGTCGCCGGCCGTCACCAGGATCTCTAGATCGCGATGGCTAGCGGCTATTACTCGGCAGTCGATAGGTACCTCGCGGTGATCGCCCAGCGGCGTCACCACTCTCTCCTGAAGCACCCGCAGTAGACGGGCCTGCAGCGCCAGCGGCATGTCACCGATCTCGTCGAGCATCAAAGTGCCGCCATTAGCCTGCACCAGCCGCCCGCTGTAGCCCCCCTTACGGGCGCCGGTGAAGGCACCTTCCCCATAGCCAAACAGCTCTGCCTCGATAAGGCTTTCGGGCAGGGCTGCGCAGTTGAGTGCCACGAAGGGCCGCTGCTCACCAAGGCTGGTATGCAGCGCTCGGGCCAATTGCTCTTTTCCGGTACCAGTTTTGCCCTGCAGCAGTACTGGCAGGCCTACTTCCAGCGCCCGACTAGCCCGGCGTGCCTCCCGGGCCAGAGCCATGGGCCACTCCTCAACTAACGCCTCAAGATCACGGCAGAGGGATGGTTCGGGCGAAACCGGCACCACAGAGGCTTCGTTGCTCAGAGCCGCCGGCTGCCACTGGTCAGGGGGATTGAGTCGCCCCACCAGTTGGCCACCGGTGAGCGGCAGCCCCAGCAAGGCCGAACAACTTTCGCATTGGCGACAGATCTCTTTCCAGGAATTGCCTAATAACTCTTCAATATGACGGCCGATTAATGCGGCGGAGGCCTTGCCAAGCCATTGGGCGGCCTGGGAATCAACCGCCAGGATCAGACCGGTCTCATTCAGTGCCACCAAACCGCAGCTCACGCTGTCCAGCTCGGCCAGCGATGCGTGCACCTGGAGCACCCAGTGCTGCTGGTAGTGGCGGAAAAAAAGCCGTTGCTCCAGGGCCCCGGTGAGCTGCTGTACTCGGCGTAGAAAAATTTCGGGGCGGGGGTGGTCGGCCTCAAAAGTAAGATCGATCAAGCCTAGACAGTCACCGTTGAGATCTAACAGCGGGGCAGCTACACAGGAGACCGGGTTGTCGGGGAATAGCAAGTGCTCGCAGGATTTGACCAATACCGGCGCCCGCTCGATGAGCGCCAGGGCCGGTGCATTGGTACCGAACCAGCGTTCGTCCAGGTTGATGCCGGCCCCGATGTGAAAGCGATCATTAAGCACGAAGCGCTGACCATAGCTCTTGAGTACGGTGGCATCTGGGGTGGCCAGCAGCAACTGGCAGCCACGCAGATCCTCGGCCACTCGCCTGATCAGGGGATCAGCCAGTTCGATCAGACGACGATGCGTCTCACGCTGAGTGCGCAGTTCGCCACTATCGAGCCGCGGCAGCTCAGGCCGGGTACCAGGCTGCAGCCCGTGCTCCATACATCGCTGCCACGAACGGTCGATACAGGCATCGAGCATGCCTAACGGTAGCTGCTGGCCGCGGAGCAGATGCTCACGGGCCTGGCGAATCACGTCAGAGGTTCTCAGGGCTGCTCTGGAGATCATGGCTCTCTCCCCGCGAAGTTGGCGACCTGTCCCAGGATGCGACAGCTGTCGTGTCCGACGACAAAACGACGCAGGAACAACGACAGAGCATCTTCAGAACCGACCTGCAACTCGCTGATTTTGTTTTGATTATATTGTACCCCTGAGCTGGCACGGGGCTTGCTAGGGAGTATTGGAGGCGTGCAATGACTGGCACGCTCTCAAAACAATCATAAATCAGCCTAACAGGAGCACAACCATGACGCAGCACTCCACCGCCATTCAAGCTTGGCTTGACAAGAGCCACACCCTCTTTATCGGCGGCCAGTGGCGTCCTGCCACCAGCGGCCAGACCCTGGATGTCTATAATCCCGCCACCGCCGAGGTGATCAGCCGGGTTCCGGCGGGCGATGCCAACGATATCGACGCCGCGGTCAGTGCCGCCCGGGAGGCCTTCCGTGGCTGGCGCAAGTCGCGCCCCTCCCAACGGGAGAAGCTGTTGCTGGATCTCGCCGACGCTCTGGAGGCCCGCGCCGATGACTTCGCCCTGCTCGAGACCCTGGACAACGGCAAGCCGGTGACCTTTTCACGGCATATGGACGTGGCCCTGGCCATCGACTTCATCCGTTATACCGCGGGTTGGGCCACCAAGATCGAAGGCCGCAGCATGGCCCCCTCCATGCCCTTCCTGCCCGAAGACAAGCAGATCGTCGCTTATACCCGCCGCGAGCCCATAGGCGTCGTGGGCGCCATCATCCCCTGGAATTTCCCGCTGTTGATGGCAGCCTGGAAGGTGGCCCCAGCCCTAGCCGCCGGTTGCAGCATCGTGCTCAAGCCCGCCGAGGACACCCCGCTCACCGCCCTGTTGCTGGCGGAACTGGCCGAGCAAGTGGGCTTCCCGGCCGGCACTCTCAACGTGGTCACTGGTCTGGGTCATACCGCTGGAGCAGCGCTGGCTGGCCACCCAGGTATCAACAAGGTGGCCTTCACCGGGTCGACCCCTGTAGGCAAGCAGATCGGGCATTCCGCCATGGAGAACCTGACCCGTACCACCCTGGAACTGGGCGGCAAATCACCGGTGATGGTGCTGGCCGATGCCGATATTGAGGCAGCCGCTGCCGGCGCGGCTCAGGCAATCTTCTTCAACCAGGGGCAGGTCTGTACCGCCGGATCGCGGATCTATGTGCATGAGTCGATCCACGACGCCTTCGTCACCAAGCTAGCCGAACAGGCCCAGGGCCTGACGCTAGCGCCGGGTTGGGAACCCACTTGTACCCTTGGCCCGCTGGTCTCTGCCAAGCAGCAGCACCGAGTACTGGCGTATATCGAGCAGGCGCGCAGCGACGGCGGCACCATCGTTACCGGCGGCGGTAAGGGCAGCGAAACGGGCTACTTCGTAGAGCCCACGGTGATCACCGGCTTGGCCCAGGAGAGCCGCTGCGTGCAGGAAGAAATCTTCGGCCCAGTAGTGGTGGTACAGACCTTCCGCGAGCTGGAAGAACTGGTGTTACTGGCCAACGACTCTCCCTATGGGCTGGCCGCGAGTATCTGGTCCAACGATCTTGCCGCGGTTAATCGTCTGGTGCCGGAGATTGAGTCCGGCAGCGTCTGGATCAATGGCCACAACCTGCTGGATGCCTGCATGCCCTTCGGTGGCTTCAAACAGTCGGGCATTGGCCGCGAGCTCGGCGATTCACTGATCGAACATTACACAGAGCAGAAATCGGTTGTGATGATCGTTTGATGTAGCCCTGTCCTGGCATCGTGACTGGCCTTCCTCCTTCAAGGGAATATCCAATGCATAAGAACAACTTTAACTCGCGTTTCTCCGGCTCGATAGGCGGACTGCTGCTGGCCGCCACACTCCCCGCTCAGGCCTACGAGATGGCCGATATCGGCCACTCCACCGTGAATATCGATATTCAGGCGTTGCTCGGTACTTTCCACAGCGACCGGGGGTATGCCACCGGGGCCGCCGAGGCGAAGCGTCACCGCTGGCAGGAAGGAGTGCTGACCCTGGGCGCCGAACTCGCCCCCAAGGCGGATGGCCTCTATGGTCGAGTTAGCACCGTAGGCACCGCCACCTGGGGCGACGGCGACGCCGCTGGTTTTACCTCTGGCAGCGAGCGTGAGCTCGATTTTGAGGACGCCTTTCTCGGCTACCGTAGCGAGTCGCAGGGCGACTCCAGTTCGCCCTGGCGCGTGGATGTTTCCGCTGGACGCCAGCCGATTACCCTCGGCGACGGCTTCCTGGTGGCTGGCGATGCGGTCAGCCTGGGAAACTCCCTGGGCGATGAGTTGGATCGCGGCGGCGCCTACTATCTGGCCGGGCGCCAAGCCTTTGACCGCACCGCAATGGTAGCCCTGGGTCACGAAGGCTGGCAAAGCCAAGTGGCCTGGTTCGAGTCGGACAATCCGGCTCAAGCCAGCACCGAGATGGCCGCTCTCACCCTGGCCCACGATCACGGTAGTGGATTAGTGGAGGCGACCTATTTGCGCGGTCTGGGAGTTGACAAGGCCCAAGCTGACGACTTCCTGGCCCAGCGCGATGGTATGGATGTCTATGGACTGCGCTTCGAACAGCGCATCCTGGACGAGGCCTTGACCCTGCGCGGTGAGCTCGCACATCAGCGCAAGAACACCCGTGAAAACGCCTGGGCACTAGAGCCGGCCTGGACTTTCAGCGAGCTACCCGGTCAACCTACCCTGTCGCTGCGCTACAGCCGCTTTTCCGAAGAGTGGGATCCGCTCTTCTACGGTTTCACCCGGGGCTACGGAACCTGGTTCCAGGGCGAGGTAGCAGGAAACTATGCCGGCCCCTTCAATAGCAATACCGAGGTGTGGCGGCTGGGTCTGGAGGGCTCGTTGAATGAGAGCCTGCACCTGGGACTTCTGGCTTACGACTTCTCCAGCCGTGACACAACTAACCAGCCCGACATGGGCGGGCGTGAGTTCAATCTCTATGCCGAGTGGCTGCCCATCGATTGGCTCTATGTCTCACCACTGCTCGGCTGGTACAGTCCGAACAAGAGGGCGGCCCAGGGCGGTATTCAGCTTGGCGACGACGACACCGCTTTCTATGCCCAACTACTAGTGGGATTCTTCTTCTGATGCGCCAAGACGTGGATAGCGAGATAGTGATCGCCGGAGGCGGCCCCGCCGGGGCAGCTCTGGCCATGCTGCTGCATCGCGCCGGTCGGCGAGTCACCCTGGTGGGGCGTGTCCGCTACTACCGGGCCATCGAGGGCATTGCCCGGCGCAGCCTCCAGGCCCTACACAGCCTGGGGCTGCACCGGGCCGCCGCCTGCGCGGTGGGGCCCCTGCCGCGGCGGGTTATCTGGGGTGGTGAGATTCGGGCGCCCAACGCCGAGTGGCTGCTGCCGCGCCCGGCCTTCGATGCCGCCCTGCTGGAAGATCTTCACGAGGCCGGCATCCCGGTGATCAAGGCGCGGATCACGTTCCTGGAGAGCCTGAAAAGTGACGTTCGCCTTGGTTTGGCAGATGGTCGCATACTGACCGCTTCCTGGGGCGTGGAGGCCCGAGGTCGGGCGGGGGCGCGGCGCCAGTTCCGCGACGCCGCCCCCTGGTCAACCCCGGCCTGGATCCTACGCGGCGAGGCCGCCGACTCCGCCCCCGCCAGTGCCGCCCTGTCGTTGCCCGGCGGCGGCTGGGCCTGGTGGTCGCGGCTCAAGGGCCAGCAGTATCTGCAGTTGGCCCTGACGGAAGCGTCGCTATGCCAGGCGCGCTGCGACCCCGATGCCTGGCTCGCCGCCCAGCCCGACCTGGCCCAGCTCTGGGGCCAAGCCAAGATCCGCCACCACTACCAGCGCCCCAGCCTGCTGGGGCGCACCCAGGTGAGAGAGGGGCGCCTCTGGCGCCTGGGGGATGCCGCCATGGCTATCGACCCACTCTCTGGACAGGGCATTTTCAATGCGCTCTCCTCGGCCCACGGCTTGGCACCGGTTCTCAATAGCCTGTTCGAAGAAGCCCGCATCGCGCCCCTGGAGCGCTTCCATCAACGCCGCCAGGATGCCCAGTACTGGCGCTTCGCCCGGGCTGGCCGAGACTTCTATCGCCAAGCCGCCTACCAAGAGTCGATAGACACCGATCCGGCGCCCTACTGGACGGCACGCTGTCACTGGCCCGATCATCAACCGCTGCATCTACCGGAGCCCTGGGCCCGGGTACAAGTAGGCCGCGGCCTGGCCATCATCGGTACACGATTGGCTGAGCGGGAGCTGGTTTTTACCCCGGATCAGCCATTGGGGATCCAGGCAGTGGCGGGAACCCCCCTGGCGCCCCTGGTCAAGGCCATGCAGGAGGACGACCACGACGCTGCCCGGGCGCTATTGGTGGCCGCTGGCCCCGCTGCCATGGCGGTGGCCCGCTGGTGGGCCGGTCACCCCGACTGGCCGACGCTACCCGAGCCCGCACTCCACTCTTCCGGCGTCACCACCCCTTCACCGGTCGATTCCGCCAGCCAATAGCCCAGGGCATGGGCGACGGCGAAACTTGACCCACCCAGCGATGGTGGCGTTCCTGCCGGTGGTGGCCCCACCTGCCAGGGCTGCCAGACCTGGCCTTCCTCGGAGAGCCCTCGGCCCGCCCAGACGCAGGCGTACCAGCGGCCATCCTGGTCACGTTGGGGAGGGCCCGGCATCAGCCCCGCGGCGCCGCTCACCGCTATCACCCCGGGCCAAGCTGCAGGGTAGACCGGCGCCCCAAAACGCGGGCTGGCAGCGACGATGCGGGTGCCCGCAGCCTGAAGCCTCTCCACCGCCGCCTGCAGCCGCGTATCGGCCCGGGGCAACCCCAGACTACAGAGCACCCAGGCCGGTGGCACCTCAGCTTGCCACTCGAAGGCCGCTGCCAGGGCATCGGCGTTAGCGGTGAGACGCTCTTCGAATAGCTTGTAGAGGGCGATCTCCAGCCGCGTCAGCGGCAAATAATGACCCAGGGTGGCGAGGATCGCCTGGCCATGACCAAGGCGATCCCCGGGGTCGGCACCACTGGGTGAGTGGAAACGCGCCAGGGCCGTACCAGGAGGTACCCCGCTATCGATCACGCCCAGGGTCGGACTGAGGGCCGATATTAGAGACATGATGCCGCCTCCCCCGCGATCAGCTGCCCTTGCTGGAGTCGATAGCAGGCATCCAGATTGCCAAAGTGGTCGCTCTGGTGGCTGATGATCAGTCGGGTGGTATCCCCCAGTACCTCGTCAAGCAGGGCATCGAAGGTTCGGGCTGCTGCCGAATCCAGCGCCGCGGTGGGCTCGTCCAGCAGCACCAAGCGAGGCTTTTTTAGCAGTGCCCGAGCCAGGGCCAAGCGCGAGCGCTGGCCGCCTGAGACCTTGCCACCCAAATCGCCCAACTCGCTCTCTAACCCTTCTGGCAGGGCATCCAACCAGTCGGCGAGTCCAACGCGGGAAAGCGCATCGAGCAGTTCGGTGTCACTTGCCTCGGGGGCCAGGGCGCGCAGGGTCTCGGCCAGGCTACCGCGTAGCAGGCTGGGGTGTTGCTCCACCCAGGCAACCTGCTTGAGCCAGTGATGGCGGGAGAGCTCGCCGAGCGGCACGCCATCGACACGAATCTCACCCGACTCGGGCGACTCCAGCCCCAGCAGCAGGCGGATTAGGCTGCTCTTGCCAGCTCCGGAGGGACCGGCGATCAGCACCTTGCTGCCCGGCGGAAGCGCGAGATCGATGTCATCCAGAAGCCAATCGGCTTGGCCGGGGTGGCGGAAACGCACACCCTCCAAGCAAAGCTCACCAGGCCCGGCAGGACGGCTGCCGCGGTAGGGATCACGCATGGCGGGCTCACTGAAGAGCTCGGCCAGGCGGCAAGCGCTGACCCGGGCCCGCTGCCAACCTCCATAGAGTCCCAGCAGGCCGCCGATGGGGGCCATCACCATACCGAGATACGCCAACAGGGCCATCAGCTCACCGAGTTGCAACTGCCCCTGAATCACCAGATAGCCGCCCAACAGCAGCACCCCGGCCCGGGCCAGGGAGAGGATCAGTTGGGGCCCCACGTCGCTGAGAAAGCCCACCTGACGCACCGCCAACAGGCGCCGCAGCTGTTCGTGGCCAAGCCCCTGGAGGCGATTGAGGCGCGACGGCTCCAGCGCCTGACCTTGAAACCAGGGGCCATGGGCCAGGGTATCCTGCCAGAAGCCGGAGAGTTCACCGCTCTGCTCACGGAGCGCCTGCTGACGACGAGTCAGGGCCGGGCGCCAGGCGCGCAGCCACAGCCACTGGATGGGTACCAGCACGGCAACCAGGGCCATCAGCATGGGGCTGAACAGGCCAATCATGGCCAGCGCTCCCACCAGCCCTAACAGGTTGGAGAGTCCGCTGAGCAGACCGTCCAGGGCGAACCCCTGGAGGATAGACAGGTCGCCATCGAGACGGCTCATCAGGTCGCCTCGCCCTCGGGCCTGCCAGCGGGCCGGAGCCAGGCGCAGCAGATGGCGCAGCAAGGAGCGGCGCAGCGACAGCAATAGCCGGGCGGAGAGCGCCACATGCTGCAGCCGGGTTAGTCCCTGTAGGGCCAGAGCGGCGAGTCCTACCACCACCAGGGCGGCAACGTAGGTAGAAACGGTGTTGAAGTCCCCCTGCATCAGGCCGTGATCGATCAGCCGCTGGGTGAGCAGCGGCGGCAACAGCGCCAGCAGGGTCGCCACCAGGCTCAGCGTCAGCAGCCGGGCCAGCGCCAGGCGCCGCGCCTTGAGGGGGCGGTAGAGCCAGCCCCAGGGCAGCGCCCCTGTGTCGCGAGTGAAGTCAGGCTCACGCATCGACGCTCTCTTCATTCATCATTCATAGGGGCTGCCCCCAGCAAAAAGGGCCGGTCGCTTTAGCAAGCGCCGGCCAGAAGGATCATGTAACGGCAACCTAGAAGCGTGCCACCTTCAGCGTTGCTGTGCTCATATCACCGGGCAAGCGGATGCGCCCCAGATCATTGAAGTCATCATCATAGATGGCGATATCGCTGGAGGCGCCGCCCAGGTAAATCCGCGAACCGTCATAGGAAGTGTTGATGCTGTAGTAAGTATGATCAAGATCGATCACATCCACGATCTCTTGGGTGCGGGCATCCAGCTTGCTGAGTTGGGTGTAGACGCCGTAAAAGACGTCCCTCTCCCGGGGATCAGAAACCATGGAGAAGATGATGAACTCGAAAGGGACAATCTCCTTGTTCTCAGTCTCGCCGGTGGCTAGGTCGACTCGGCTGACGCCCCAGTGCCAGGCCTCGTTCTCCTCGCCGGGATGCTCCGCCACCGTGTAGGGGCGCAGGAACTCGTTGGTTACCTCGCCCATAGACCACACGGCTAAGGAATCTGGCGAGCTAAAACTGGGGCGATCCCAATTCCGGTTGGCGATGGCGATCTCAGTCTCGCCGCTTTCCGGGTCGAGCCGATATATATCAGCGCCAGCGAGATAGAGATAACCGTCCTCGGCGGCTCCCATGGTCGTCACCTGGCGCGGTGCCGGGAAGGTGGTCAGGGGCTCGGCAGCGAGACCCGCTGTCGTGTCATAGACCGCCAGCTGTGGCTCCAACACTTCGTAATGGTCGATACCTAGCCGCACCCGATCCCAGATGCTATAGAGTCGGCTACCGTCCGGGCTCACGGCCAGGGAGGCGATGGATTTAGCGCGTATTGAGTTGCCTGAGCCGCTGGCACGGAAGACTTCCTCACAACTGGTGAGGTCGATGCCCACCACGTCTTCCCAGCGGTTGTGCAGCACATAGGCGATCCGGTCATCCGGTGATAGCTGCAGAGTGCCGGAGCCGAAGTCGCCTTCTACGTCACAGGTGCGCACCACTTCCTGGGCCTCCGGGTCGATCACGTAGAGCTGGTTGGGACGGGCCATGGTTACCAGATACTCGCGTACTTCGTCAGCGCTGGCTTCACCGGCGACAGCAGCATTAACCACCAGGGGCTGGGCAGCGAAGGCCAACAGCCCTATTAGGGGCAGGGTGAGCCGCTTCATTTCTGAGGTATTCATCACTTCTCGTCTCCCGGATAGACGCTATCGAACTTGCGCCAATCATCCTCAGCGCGATCGGCCCCATCCCCCCATTGGGGGTAGGTGTTCATGGTGTCCGGTACCTGAGCAGGCCACCAGCAGGGGTCAGCGCAGCCATAGAGATCTGCCTCCATCGGTTGGCACAGCGAGGCCACGCCGCCGAAGGGATCCACTTCCCAGCCCGGGTCGAAGCTGGAAGTGCACCCGGCGATAGTCTGCATGGCCTGCACTTCTTCCAGGGCCTCTGGGCTGGCGGCCCGCTCCATTTCGCGGGCCTTGCGGTTGAGGGGGGCCAACCCCAGTGCGGTCAAGTTCTTCTTGTTATTCGTCATGCTGTTTGCCTCCCGGCCAGGGGGCCGTCGAGAAAATCGGGGTTATGGCGCAGGATGCGGGCATAGGCCTGAATGCCGAAATCGACCCAGTCGCGCATCAGGTCGCAGTAGTGATAGGTGGGGGTCATGGGGTCGCCATAGCGAGCGTAGCTCTCGTGGTAGCAGCCACCGGAGCAGAGGTTGCGGATCCGACAGTTGCTGCAGCCACGCTCGGAGCGATCGCTCCTGGCTTCGATAAACTGCTTGAGACCAGCGTGATCAAGCCCCTCCTGGACGCTGCCGAAGGTAGGCATCTCGGAGCCAGTAAAACGGTGACAGAGGTGTACATCGCCCGCATGATCCACCGAGACCAACCCTAGGCCTGCGCCGCAGGGCACCGCCTTGCTGCGCCCTTCCCAAAGATCGGTGAGCAGTTGGTTGAAGTTGCCGAAGCCGATATCGCGCCCCTGAATGGCGGCTGCCACGGCCCGCTCACCGAGCTCGACCATACCGTCGAAGACCTGCTTGAGCTCGTCGCCGGTAAGATTGTAGGCCGCCATATCACCAGAGGTGACGGGAGCGAAGCCCGCTTCGGCGAAACCCAGCTCATTGACCAGGTGGGCGTGGATACCGATGACGTCGGTGATGCCACGAGTCAGGGTCACCCTGGCCCCCACCGGCCGTGAGCGATAGCTGGCCAGCAGAGGTTTAATGCGCTTGGCCACCAGATCGTAGGTGCCCTGGCCGTTGACCGCAATGCGGTTCTTGTCGTGGATCGCCTTGGGGCCGTCCATGCTCACCGTGAGTCCAAAACGATGGGCGTCGAAGAAGGCGATTTTCTCCTCATTCAGCAGGGTGGCGTTGGTGGTCAGCGTGAAATCCACTGCCTTGCCGAGCCCGTAGATGCGCGCCTCGGCCCAGTCAACCACTTGGCGGATCAACGGCATGTTGCTGAGCGGCTCGCCGCCGAAGAAGACGATGTTGTAGCGATCCCGCTGGGGGGCCTCGCGCAGCATCATCTCGATGGAGGCCTGGGCGGTGGCCAGATCCATCTTTTTGCCGTCCCGGGGGGTATCCAGGTCTTCCTTATAGCAGTAGCTGCAGCTCAGGTTGCAGCCGGTATTGACGTTGAGCACCACGGTAGAGAGCGGGAACTGCTCCACCTTTACGCTGGGATTATAGGCCTGGACGACTCCATCGGTGATCAGCTTCAGCGCTTTGAGCTGTAGCAGCCGCTCCTGAATATCGTCGCCGCTGACCTGATGTGTCAGATGTCCCGGCAGCGCCCCGCTGTCGAGCCCCTCCTTTCGCCCGGCCAGAGCCAGCAGCTCCTCGCTGAGGGCATCCGGGGCAAACAGGCTGGTGGTGGGGATATGGAACCACAGCGGCTGGCCTTCCACTTCCATCCGATGCAGGTTCTCGGGTATGGCTTGTAAGATTCCCATGGTGACCTCCTAGCGAAGCGGTGGGTTGTTCCAGCGTTGCACGGTAACGATCAGTTGGGCTTCGTCCTGTATCGCCTCCTGTCCCACCACACTGGCGGTCACCCGCAGGTTGCCCACGCTGTTGGCGTTGTACTGGCGCAGCGGGTTGGGCCCGGCCCCGGCCGGCGAGAAGATCCCTGTGGCGGCGTCCAGTATGCCCGCAAACCTGACATCCTCGTCGCGCTCGGCGATCTCGTCCCAGGGGGACACGCTCCAACGTACCGGTACCTGCCCCAGCGGGATGGTCTCATCAGCGCCATCCAGATAGCCGGCGGCGGTGAAGACGCCGCTCACTGGCGGAGTCTTATCGTTGCCGATGCGAGCAACTCCCAGCGTTGGACTTACCTCCAGGCGATCCACCGTGCGGTAGCCAGCGAGCAGTCTCTCAGCGCTGATCTCGCCAATCTGCATAGTCAACCAGCCGGGCGTAAGATCGGTGCTGGCCTCAACGTCCAGCACCAGGCGCATGTCGCTACGTTCGACCACGTTACGCACGGTGACGCCCTCCCCCAGATTGATCTCTCCCTCCCCAAGGCCGTAGCCCAGCAGCACCAGCCGGCTGCGCTCGCCGGCCTTGAGCGAGGCGGGCAGGCTGGCCAACACAGCAGACTCGGCCGCTTCGTGAGGCACCATTTCCACCATCATGCCAAAAGCATCGTCATGATCATCGAAGATGCGCCCGCTGGGATGCACGCCGGAGAGATCCAGCACCTGCTTGAAATCACGGCCGTTGAGGTTCAGGTTGGCGCGCCACTCGTAGCCGGTATAAACGATGGCCTGGCCTTCGCCACTGAGCGGGCGACCACTGGTGAAAGCGCCGTCCAGGCTAAGGGAGTAGGCATCCTCGCCTTCAGCGGCGTTAATAGTCACGTCGGCATAAAAGTCGCCTTCTCCGGGCCAGTGCCCCCAGAGCTGCCAGTCGCCCTCAGGAGAGGTCTGTTCGGCCTGCTGCCATGACTCCCAGGCTTCATTTTCGAGACTTTGAGTCTCGGCCAGCCAGGGAGCGATCTCGTTCAGGGCGAGATCGAACCAGTCACGATCCCGTGCCATGGCCTGGTACTCAATGGTCTGGAACTGGCCCACATGGAAGTGCACCAGTCTCTCCCACTCTTCCTGGGGACGGCGCTGCAGTTGGGCGCGGCCGCCAGTATGACAGCGGGCACACATCTCCTGGTAGCTGGGATGATCGAAAGACTCAATACGGTTGAGGCGTCGCTCGATCAGCTCACGTTGGGGCGCGCTCTCCTCAGGGGCCAGGCCGCGGGTATCGGCGAGGAACTTGACGATATCCCGGCGCGCCTCCAGGGGCAGCTCCAGGCCGTGCATGGTCTGCATGCGCGCGATCGTCATGTCCCAACCTTCCGGGGTCTTGCGCTGTGCACTAATGCGGCTCCAGCTCTGGGGGCCACTTTGGGTCTGGTGGCAGCCTGAACAGTACCTGTCGATGGCCTCGCTGCCAGCAGAGGCCAAGACGATGCCCGTAGGCAGCAGCAGGGCTAGGCTACAGAGCCCTATGGGAAGTGCATGTCTCATCACGGAGAGTTCTCCACGCATTATTATTGTCGTGATGTTCGTCTGCGGTGGTCTGCGCAGGCGAACATCGAAGGTATGTGCCAGTACCATTCAACCTGCATTGACCGCGCCGACTATCAACAACTTCTTTTTATTCATGTGGTTGGAGTGATTTTCTTGCCCGAGTTTTTTAGATGCTTGGCCAGCAAGCGACAATCGGTGCCCCAAGTTGCGACAGTCGCGTATGGTCTTGAAACACTTTGCCTCTGCGAATTTGGTCATCATTGACCGTGGCGGCACCCGAATTTTCCGACCGACTCAGGTCTGAGACTTGGCTCTCAAGGGGGGTTATGGGGCTGCGGTGCCTCTGCCTGAACCTGGGGCTGCCGCCCAGGACGCGCGCACAGCAGCTAGCGGTGTCGTCTAGTGCAGCGTAGCGGCCCCAGAGGAACTAGACGTTGATCCGGCCGTGTTCGTGGCAATGAATCTCTTCACCTTCAGGGGCGATCACAAAGGCCTCCTGGGGCCATCGACCCATGGCTGGGGTTGGGGGATGGCCCGCCAGGGGGGAGTGATGTGGTTGTGGTAGCGAGCCATACCAACAGCATCGCCTTGCCACGCTATGCTAAGGTCTGCTGCTTGGGCTGAGTATCACCAGCCAGCAAGGTTGGACGGTCAGCATCGAGTTCTGCCAGCGGTTCACAGGGCTCCAGGCTATCCCGACAACGGCCCACTAAGCGCTGATACTCCTGGGTACCCTGCTGTTTCCAGTCGAACTCTTCATCACTCAGCGCGCGCTTAACCTTTGCGGGTGCCCCCATCACAAGTGACTGGGGCTCACACTCGAAGCCCGCCTTAACGAACGCTGCCGCCGCAACGATAGATCGTTCGGCAATGTTGGCGCCGTCCATCACCACGGCATTCATGCCGACCATGGCATCACGCCCAATCACGCAGCCATGCAGTACCGCGCCATGGCCGATATGGCCATCCTTCTCAACCTTGGTGACGCAGCCTGGGAAGCCGTGCATCACACAGGTATCCTGAAGGTTAGATCCCTCTTCCAGCACCAGCCGCCCGAAATCACCACGCATCACCGCGCCGGGGCCTACATAACAGTTGGGGCCCACGATTACGTCGCCAATTAACACCGCAGTAGGATGGACATAGGCGGTCGGGTGTACCACCGGCGTCACCCCTTCAAGTCGATAGTAAGGCATAACACTCTCCGTTAGCTTGATTGGCCGTGTGGGGTGCTGCCCCCATCGCCCGCTCTTCGAACTGTTCGGCCCCTGCCCCATCAGTTGTGTAGCCACCTAGGGTTATCGCGCCTTTGCTGCGCTGATTGCGTCATGGGGCGCTCCTGCGCTCAATCTATCTTGATACGCAATATCAACTAAGATTATATTTTACGTAACAAAACATCAAACACTTTACCTGTCGCCGTCTACTGAAGAATGGGCACACCGCTATCTAAAAACTCGACGCACCCTGCTGTAAGTCAGTTTTTTAGACGACCTTGGTTTTTTTATACCATCGTCTAACAATTATCTTATATTCGCAAAAAAGTCACACAAGTTATTGTTAATAACTAACAAACTACCAACAACACCAACAAGCGACACATTATAATCACCCATATAATATTGATGTGTATCAAAATAAATCTATACTCGGCAGAGATTCATCCTGTGGATCACAGGCCGAACGGTCACTGGCGGGCACCGCCGACCGCGAAAAGGGCATGCGCCTTCCAATAAAAACGACCTGCCACTTTTCAAGGGCACTGACACAAGGACATTACCCATGAGCCAAGCGCCCCTGCTTTACAGCGTGGAAGACGGCGTCGCCTGCATCACGCTGAACCGCCCCGAAAGCTTGAACAGCTTCAATACCGAAATGCATGCCGAGATGCGCAAGGTGCTAAAAGCCGTGCGCCAAGACTCAAGCGTTCGCGCTTTGCTGCTGACCGGCAGCGGTCGAGGCTTCTGCGCCGGCCAGGATCTTTCCGACCGTAGCGTCGCGCCCGGCGCAGAAGCCCCCGACCTCGGCGAGTCGCTTGAGAAACGTTACAACCCCATGCTGCGCGCCCTTAAAGACATGCCGTTCCCGACCATTTGTGCGGTGAACGGCGTGGCCGCAGGTGCCGGTGCCAACATCGCCCTGGCCTGCGACATCGTATTGGCCGCGCGCTCGGCAAGCTTTATTCAGGCCTTCTGTAAGATCGGTTTGATTCCAGACTCTGGCGGTACCTGGACATTGCCTAATTTAGTGGGCATGGCTCGCGCCAAGGGCCTGGCGATGCTGGGCGACAAGCTCCCCGCCGAGACCGCCGAACAGTGGGGCATGATCTGGCGCTGCGTCGACGATGAGGCGCTTCAAGAAGAAGCCATGAGCATGGCTCGCCACCTGGCCACTCAACCAACCCATGGCCTAGCGCTGATTAAGCGCGCCCTGCATGCCAGCAGCGATAACAGTTTCAACGAACAGCTCGACCTGGAACGCGACCTTCAGCGCCTTGCTGGGCGCAGCGAAGATTACCGCGAAGGCGTTAGCGCTTTTATGGAAAAACGTCGCCCCACCTTCAAGGGAGAGTGATATGCCAGCCATTCTCTCTACCGCCACTATTAGCATCATCAGCACAGGCGCCATTAATGCCTTGACCGATAGCCGTTTGGTTATCGAGGCTATCGTCGAGAACCTTGGGGCCAAGCGCCAGGTGTTTGCTCGGCTCGAAGCCCTATACGAGGAAAGCTTCCATGCATGATTCCCAACTGACCCCGCAGCAACTGGCGGAAGCCTGCGCCGAGGCAATGTTTTCCCGCGACCATGCCAGCCAAGGGCTGGGGATGCGCATTACTCGCGTGGCTCCCGGCTTCGCCGAACTGACCATGACCGTGCGTCAGGACATGGTGCAGGGGCACGGCAACTGCCATGGCGGATTTCTGTTTGCCCTGGCTGACTCAGCCTTCGCGTTTGCCTGCAACAGCTACGACGAAGCCACAGTAGCCTCCGGTTGCAGTATCGACTATCTCGGCCCCGGCCAGCTGGGCGACGAGATCACCGCCACCGCCGAGGAGCGCAGCCGCCGCGGGCGTACCGGCATTTACGACATTACATTGCGCAATCAGCACGGCGATACCGTTGCCTTGTTCCGCGGGCGTTCCTACAAAATTCGCGGCAGCGTACGCCGCCTGGAAGACACCGCTGCTGGAGATAACCAATGAAAGAGGCGCTGATCATTGAGCGCTTATAAGCCCATTACTAAAGCCATTTCATCGCCCATGGCGCATTTAGAAATTAGTCCAATAACAACTAGCTTGATCGGAGACCCCTGATGAATCAGCCCGCAACGCGTATCAACACCGCGACTCTCGATCCCCTGGAAACCGCCAGCGTCGACGAGCTGCGCGCCACTCAGGTCAAGCGCCTGAAGTGGAGCCTGAAGCACGCTTACGACAATGTGCCGTTCTACCGCCAGTCCTTCGACAAGGCTGGAGTGCATCCCGACGATATCCAGACGCTGGAGGATCTCGCCAAACTGCCTTTCACCACCAAGGCAGATTTGCGCGACAACTACCCGTTCGGCATGTTGGCCACACCGATGAGCGAGATCGTTCGCATCCATGCCTCCAGCGGCACCACCGGGCAACCGACGGTGGTAGGCTACACCCAGAACGATATTGATGTGTGGTCCGATGTGATGGCGCGCTCGATCCGCGCCGCCGGCGGCAGCCGCAACGATAAGGTGCATGTGGCGTATGGCTATGGTCTATTCACCGGTGGGCTGGGCGCGCATTACGGTGCCGAGCGCCTGGGTTGCGCGGTGATCCCCATGTCGGGTGGCCAGACCGAGAAACAGGTTCAGTTGATCCGTGATTTCGAGCCGGACATTATCATGGTCACTCCCTCGTATATGCTCAACATCGCGGACGAGATGGAGCGCCAGGGCATCGATCCCCACACACTGCCGCTGCGTACCGGCATTTTCGGTGCCGAACCCTGGACCGACAGCATGCGCACGGCTCTTGAGAAGCGCCTGGGTATCGATGCATTGGATATCTATGGCCTGTCGGAAGTGATGGGCCCCGGCGTGGGCATGGAGTGCCTGGAGACCAAAGATGGCCCGACCATCTGGGAAGATCATTTCTACCCCGAGATCATCGACCCGGTCAGCGGTGAAGTGCTACCCGACGGTGAATACGGCGAGCTGGTGTTCACCACCTTGACCAAAGAAGGCCTACCGGTGATTCGCTACCGCACCCGTGACCTGACCCGCCTACTACCGGGCACCGCGCGCCCCATGCGACGCATCGACAAAATCACTGGCCGCAGCGACGACATGCTGATCATTCGCGGGGTGAATGTGTTCCCCACCCAGATCGAAGAACAACTGCTCAAGATCGCGTCGCTTTCTCCCCACTACGAGATCGAAGTCAGCCGCCAAGGCAATATGGACATGGTGCTTGTTCGTGTAGAGGCGAATCATCATGACATCGCCCGCGACCCCGTGGCTTGTGAAGAAGCCGCGAAACAGCTCCAGCATTCCATCAAGACGCACATTGGTATCAGCACCCAGGTCGAGGTGTGCCCGGTAGAGAGTGTTATGCGTTCGATGGGTAAGGCTAGGCGGGTAAAAGATCTTCGCTGATTCAGCCTCTCTAGCGCCTAGCCGCCGTTTAGCGCCACCCCCCTCTTGTCAGGCAAAGCCCTTTAAAAAACTCCTTTAAGGGGCTTTTATGCGCCTAAACAGTCAACTTTAGCTAGAAAAATCGGCACATCAAGAATCATTTATAATTAGCGATTTTTCCTTTATAAACCAATAACCTTGGATTTATACGTTATCATAAAGTCTTAAAGCGACACACAAAAATACTTATTGATAAAATATTTCGTGTCACTATACTTTAGGAAAGATAAGCCACACTCCCTGATATGCCGACGCCGCGGAGGTCTCTATGTACGCGCAGCTCGTTGAAACCGGTTCTAACAAACTCAAAACGCTTGATGAGATGAGCCCTGAGGAACGCCAGTTCCAGGAGCGCATCAATGATGAAATTAAAATAGAACCCAAGAACTGGATGCCGGACGCCTACCGCAAGACCTTGATCCGCCAGATCTCGCAACACGCCCACTCAGAAATCGTCGGCATGCTGCCGGAAGGCAACTGGCTGACACGGGCACCAACCCTCAAGCGCAAGCTGCAGCTAATGGCCAAAATTCAGGATGAGGCAGGTCACGGCCTGTACCTCTATAGCGCTATGGAAACCCTGGGTGCCGACCGCGACGAAGAGATCGACAAGCTTCACGATGGCCGCGCCAAGTACTCCAGCATCTTCAACTATCCAACGCTCAACTGGGCAGACATGGGTACCGTCGGCTGGTTGGTCGACGGCGCAGCCATCGTCAACCAGGTGCCGCTTCAACGCACCTCTTACGGCCCCTATGCCCGCGCCATGATTCGTGTGTGTAAGGAAGAGAGCTTCCACCAGCGCCAGGGGTATCAGATTCTGCTGACCATGATGCAAGAGGGCACCGACGACCAGAAAGCCATGGTGCAGGACTCCATTAACCGCTTCTGGTGGCCCTCGCTAATGATGTTCGGGCCATCCGACGAAAATTCTCCCAACAGCGCTCAGTCGATGGCCTGGAAGATCAAGCGCCATAGCAACGATGAGCTGCGACAGCGCTTCCTCGACCAAACCGTACCGCAGCTAGAGCTGCTGGGCTGCACCGCCCCTGATCCGGATCTCAAATATAACCAAGAGACCGGCCACTACGAGTTCGGTGAAATCGATTGGCAGGAATTTTTCGACGTAGTGAAGGGTAACGGCCCCTGCAACCGCGAGCGCATCGAAGCACGCCGCAGCGCCATCGATAACGGCGCCTGGGTACGTGAAGCCGCCGTGGCCCACGCCGCCAAGCGTCAGCACCGAGCAGCCTGAACTGGCCACGCCTGCTTGGGCACCCATGAAAAGCAATAACTCAATTTTTTAGAACCCTATTTTTAAAACGCTATCTTTTAAAACAACATGGAGTCTTGCGAGACGAGACTCCTCTGACCACTGAGGCTTTTCTCATGGCTGACTGGCCCCTCTTTGAAGTTTTTATACGCAGCAAGCACGGTCTTAACCACAAGCACGTCGGCAGTGTGCATGCAGCCGACCGCCGCATGGCAATCGAAAACGCCCGTGAGCTGTACACCCGTCGCAATGAAGGGGTGAGCATCTGGGTGGTTCCGGCCAGCGAAATCACCGCCTCGTCTCCCGATGAGAAAGAGCCGCTGTTCGACCCGTCTAACGATAAGGTCTATCGCCACGCATCCTTCTACAAACTGCCGAAAGAAGTCGGCCACATGTAAGGGAGGTAGCGATGCAAAACATATCTCATCGAAGCTCGGCTCAGAAAAACACAGCTCAAAAAACACAAACCCCGTTGATTGATTACCTACTGCACCTTGGCGACAACGCCTTAGTACTCGGCCAGCGCCACGCACAACTGTGCGGCAAGGCACCAGCGCTGGAAGAGGAACTGGCCTTAATGAACGTGGGTCTCGACCTCTTCGGTCAGGCGCGCAACTGGCTGGGCTATGTTTCTGAACTGATGGCTGCTGAACGGATGGCTGACAAGATCGATGCCGACCATCTGGCCTTTCGTCGCGACGCTCAGGACTTCCATAACCTGTTGCTCGTCGAACAGCCCAATGGTGACTTCGCCGACATCATGGGGCGCCAGTTCCTGTTCGATGCATGGCACGTCCACCTGCTTGATGGGCTGTCTCACTCCAGCGACCCACGCATTGCTGAAGTGGCCGCCAAGTCGCTTAAGGAAGCAACGTACCACCTACGTCGCTCCTCTGAATGGGTGATTCGCCTGGGCGATGGCACGGAAGAGAGCCACACCCGCATGCAGCGAGCGCTCGACAACCTCTGGCAGTTCACCGGTGAGCTACTGCAGGGCGACGAGGTTGATCAGGCCATGCTGGAAGCAGGTATTGCGCCAGACTCAGAGACGCTAGCCACCCGCTGGAAAGCCACCGTGGAAGAGGTGCTTGAAGAAGCCACGCTGGAGCGGCCTTCTTACGACGCCTGGATGTATACCGGCGGTAAAGTCGGCCATCACACCGAGCACCTGGGCTTTCTATTAGCGGAAATGCAATACCTACCGAGGGCATATCCCGATGCGACCGTCTGGTAACCATCCGTCTGCGCTTGCCGATGACTGGCCCTCCAGCGACTTGATCGGCAGCGACCGCAGCGGCCTGCCGCCAGCCGGTGACGAAGGTGATATCAACGCCGTGCTGGCGGTTTTACAGGAAGTGCCAGACCCGGAAGTGCCGGTGGTTAGCGTGGTGGAGCTGGGCATTGTGCGTGATATCGACTGGCTGGATGGCAGGTTAGCTATCAGCGTGACCCCAACCTACTCCGGCTGCCCGGCCACGGAAGTTATCGAACAGCATATCCATGAAGCGCTGGTGGCCGCTGGCTATTCAGACCCGCTGATTCAGCGCCGCCTGTCGCCCGCCTGGACCACCGATTGGCTTTCAGAGGCCGGGCGCGAAAAGCTGCGCGCCTACGGCATCGCGCCACCGGTGGAAAGTGCTAGTAAGCGCAGCCTGACGGGCCAGCCTGATCCGGTAGTGCCCTGCCCTTTATGTGGCAGCAACGCCACCGAACGCGTTAGCGAATTCGGCTCGACGGCTTGCAAAGCGCTCTACCGCTGCCGCGACTGTCTGGAGCCTTTCGATTATTTCAAGTGTCTGTAAAACGACGAGACCATTTCCCATGAGCCGATTTCACGCCCTGACCGTCAAGGATGTGCGCAAGGAAACCCATGATGCCGTTTCCATTGCCTTCGACGTTCCCGATGACCTGCTGGACGCCTTTCGCTTTACCCAAGGGCAGTACCTGACGCTACGCCGCGACATTGAAGGCGAGGATGTCCGTCGCTCCTACTCGATTTGCACCGGTGTCCACGAACATGAGCTGAGAGTCGCCGTCAAGCTGGTGCCGGGCGGCAGTTTCTCCACCTTTGCCAACCAGCACTTGCAGCCCGGCGACCGCCTGGAAGTGATGCCGCCCCAGGGCAAGTTCTTCGTGCCGCTCGCCCCCAGCCGTGAAGGACACTATTTGGCGGTAACCGCTGGCAGTGGCGTCACGCCCATTATGTCGATTGTTTCCACCACGCTGGAAAGCGAGCCAAAGAGCCGCTTTACCGTAATCTATGGCAATCGTTCCACCACGGGTACGCTGTTTCGCGAACGCCTTCAGGATCTCAAGGATCGCTACCTGGAGCGCCTCAACATCATTTATGTGTTCAGCCGCGAACAACAGGAGATCGATCTTTACAACGGCCGGATCGACGCCGACAAATGCAACGCTCTGTTTGACCGTTGGGTAGACGTACCCAAGCTCGACGCCGCGTTTATCTGTGGCCCGCACGAAATGACCGAGATCGTGCGTGGTGTTCTGAGCCAACATGGAATGCCGAAGGAAAAAGTGCACTTCGAGCTGTTCACCACTGGGCTACCGACGGCAGGCGCCAAGCGCCGGCAGGCGACGAAAGCGGCCCAGGTGAAAGCAGAAACCTCGCACATCAAAGTGATCATCGACGGCCGCACCATTGAGTACGACCTGCCCCGCAATACCCAGAGCATTCTGGACGCAGGTAACGAGCACGGCGCGGATATACCTTTCTCATGCAAGGCTGGGGTGTGCTCCACCTGCAAGTCAAAAGTCATCGAAGGCGAGGTGGAAATGGACGCCAATTACGCCCTGGAAGATTACGAAATCGATGCCGGCTACGTGCTGTCCTGCCAGTGCTATCCGATCAGCGACAGGGTGGTACTTGACTATGACGAGGTATAAACCCTAACCCACCCACTTCCAAGCCGGCGACCGCGTCGGCATAGTCCATGTTTTGCAGGAGAACGCTCAATGCCAGTTTTACAGAGTTTCATCGCAGGCCAGTGGTTCGGAAAGACCGAGTCCAAAGCACTGATTAGCGCCATTAACGGCACAACCGTTGCGCATACCCACCAAGAAGAGATCAACTTTCGTGAAGCGGTGGCGTATGCCCGCAACACCGGTGTGAAAAATATGCTGGCACTGGATTTCCAGCAGCGGGCCGCCATTCTTAAAGCCCTGGCCGCCTATATCCAAGAGCGTAAGCGTGAGCTCTATGCCATCTCTCACCACACTGGCTGCACTAAGGCCGATTCCTGGATCGACATCGACGGCGGTTTCGGCACCCTATTTACCTACGCCTCCACGGGCCGCAAGGAACTACCCTCCGGCAATGTGGCCCATGAAGGCCCGGTGACCCAATTAGGTAAGGATAACCACTTCAATGGCACCCATATTCTGGTGCCCCGCCGCGGCGTCTCTGTGCATATCAATGCGTTTAACTTTCCCATATGGGGCATGCTGGAGAAGTTCGCACCCGCCTTTTTGGCAGGCATGCCGTGTATCTTCAAACCGGCAACCGCCACTAGCTACTTGACCGAAGCAGCCGTGCGCGTCATCAACGACTCAGGCCTGCTGCCGGAAGGAGCGCTGCAACTGGTTATCGGCGGAGCCGGTGACTTACTGGATCATCTGGAAGAGCAGGACTTTGTCACCTTCACCGGCTCGGCAAGCACCGCCCTGAAGCTGAAAAGCCACCCTAACATCATGGCGAAGAGCATCCCGTTCAACGCCGAGGCGGACTCGCTCAACAGCGCCATCATGGCCCCGGATGTTAGCCCGGAAGACGAAGAGTTCGAAATCTTTGCCAAAGAAGTGGTCAAGGAGATGACCGCCAAGGCAGGTCAGAAATGTACCGCGATCCGCCGAATTTTAGTGCCTGCCGAGCATCTGGATGCATTGGCGAACACACTTAAGTCGCGGCTTGCCAACATTGTGGTCGGTGATCCTCATGAAGAAGGCGTACGCATGGGCGCGCTCTCTTCCCGTGACCAATTGAGAGACGTTAACCACGCAATTGAACAACTGCTAGAGACCAGTGAGTGCGTCTTCGGCAGAGACGGCAGCTTTAAGCCTGTCGGCCAGGGTGTTGAAAACGGCGCCTTCATTACTCCCCACTTGCTGATCAATCGTAACCCGTTGAACGACGGCGGCGCTCACGACATTGAAGCCTTTGGCCCCGTCGCAACGCTAATGCCCTACAGCAGCATCGACGAAGCCCTGACCATCGCCGCCAAGGGCAAGGGCAGCTTAGTGACCACGCTGACCACGAAAGACCCTGCCATTGCGGCTGAAATGATCCCCATTCTGGCCGCCCAGCACGGCCGCCTGCAGATTCTGGATGCTCAGGCGTCAAAGGAATCCACTGGCCACGGCTCTCCGCTACCGATGCTCAAGCATGGCGGGCCCGGCCGCGCAGGCGGTGGCGAGGAACTCGGCGGCATTCGTGCGGTTCACCACTATCTACAGCGCACCGCCATCCAGGGCTCTCCGAGCATGCTCGCGGCAGTCACAAAGGAATATGTGCGTGGCGCCAAGGTGATCGAGACTGACGTCCACCCGTTCCGCCGCCATTTCGACGACCTGCAGGTTGGGGAGTCACTGTTAACCCACCGCCGCACCGTCACTGAAGCCGACATCGTCAATTTTGGCTGCCTTTCCGGCGACCACTTCTATATGCACTTCGACGACATTGCCGCCAAAGAGACCCAGTTCGGCCAGCGCATTGCCCACGGCTACTTTGTGCTGTCTGCCGCTGCGGGTCTATTCGTTTACCCAGGCGAAGGCCCCGTACTGGCTAACTACGGCCTGGATACACTGCGCTTTATTACACCTGTGTTGGTCGGCGACACTATCCGCGCCCGCCTAACCTGCAAGCGCAAGATTGATCAGGGCCGAACTTCTCCCGATGGGCACCCACAAGGGGTGGTGATGTGGGACGTAGCGGTGACCAATCAACATGATGAACTGGTCGCCAGCTACGACATTTTAACGCTGGTCGCGAAGCGGCAGTAACGTCCCAGCCGATACAACCAGACAAAAATGTAATACAAAAAAACGGATGACAGGGCACTTAACCCTGTCATCCGTTTGTTTAGCAAGGACGTTAATAGAACCGTATTAATAGTGTAGTTTTAATACAGTAACTGCGGCAGGAAAAGCACGATCGCTGGGAATATAAGCACCAGTAGTGCGCGTATGGTACCGGCGACCCAGAAAGGGGTGACGCCGCGGAAGATAGTGCCTGTCGATACGTCCGGTAATACGGCACGCAGTACGAACACGTTCATACCGACAGGAGGCGTTATCAAACTGATCTCAATGACGATAACCACCAGAATACCGAACCACACCAAATCATAGCCAAGCCCCGCCACGACCGGGAAGAAGACTGGCACGGTCAGCAGCATCATCGACATGCTTTCGAATACACAGCCTAACAGTACGTAAATGGCCAAGATAACGAGAATTACCACGAAGGGGGCCACGTTCAGCCCGGTGACCAACGCCAGGAGGTCATTGGGAAGCCCCGCGCGGTTAATGAAATTAGCAAAGATTAGCGCCGTCAACACCACCGCAAACAGCATCGCTGTTGTTCGCACAGTGTCCATCAGGACATTCATGAGTATAGTCGGCGTCAAAGCACGCTTGAGCAGCGCAATCACAAAGGCACCCATTGCGCCAATACCCGCCGCTTCCGTTGGGGTGAATATACCCAAATAGATGCCGCCGATAACCAATACGAACAGCGCCAGGGTACTCCCCACATTTTTTAGGGCCGCAAGGCGCTCGTTCCAGGGTACTTTTTCGGCCGCTGGCCCAGCGCTGGGATCACGCCACAGAACCCACTTAACCGCGCCGAGATACATCACAATGCCCAATATGCCGGGAATAAAGCCCGCTGCAAACAGTTCACGGATACTGGTCTCAGTAATGATGCCGTAGATCACCAGCATCACGCTGGGAGGAATCAGTATCCCAAGGGTTCCGCCCGCTGCAATGGAGGCTGCCGCCAGCGAGTCCTTGTAGCCGTACTTGCGCATCTGGGGCATGGCAACACGCCCCATAGTGGCGCAGGTCGCAAGACTCGACCCACAAATAGCACTAAAACCACCACAAGCCACGATGGTGGCCATCGCCTGACCGCCCTTACGGTGTCCAAGAAAACCATTGGAGGCCCGGAATAGCGCATCAGAGAGCCCAGCATGGGACACCAAGTTACCCATCAAGATAAACAGTGGTATCACCGATAGACCGTAGTCCCTAGCGGTGTCGACTACCCGGCGCGACGCCATGGCTTCAGCCGCGTTCCAGTTACCGGTCAGGTAGTAGAAGCCCACAAAACCCACGATCCCCATGGCAAAAGCCAGAGGCATGCGCAGGAATACCAATATCAACAGCGCTGCAAACCCATAAAGTGCTTCAATCATGCTTATCTCCCTGGCTGACTGGGCCACCGCACTTAATCACACCCACGCCTTCTAGGAGGTAACTCACCGCTCGACCGAGGGTGAGTAGAGCGGAAAGAAACAGCATGATGGCAATCAGGTAAATAAGGTAACCATCGGGAATGCGTAGAAACTCAGTGACATCGCCCCACTCGAAAGCACGCACGCCCAGTGCCCAAACCCGTGTAGCGATCACCCATAAAGCCACGGCGATAATTAAGTTGACGATCATCTGGCGCAGCCATATCCAGCGCACAGGGAATATGGCATCCAAGAGATCCACGCTAACGTGCTCTTCACGCCAGCATGCTACTGGCAGTGACAAGAACACCACAGCGGCCAGCATCTGCTGGGTCAACTCGACGGTTCCAAGGATAGGTAAATTAAAGAAATAACGGCCTACTACATCAGCAGTCGTCAGCAGCATCAAGGCAAAGAGGGTGGCACCCGCCACCCCCTCCAGCGCCAGCTGCATGACCCTACCGACATTTGACCAGCGAGACGTCAGGATCTGCATAGTCGCCCTCCACTTGGCGAAGGGTAATTATGATTGTGGCACTAAGGATGCCACGCTCTCTTGTGTAGCAGCTTCTTCAAGCTGTTGGTGGAAGTAATCGAGCGCCGCCTGCGCATCGACACCCCGTTCACTTACGTTCTCGGACCAGGTGTCAACCAGATCACTACTGATACCGCGCAGCGTCTCAAGATCTTCGTCGCCGAGGGCTGTAAAGGTATGACCCTGCTCTTCGGCGAACTCGACGCCCCGCTCATCGGATACATCCATCATGTAGCCAAACAGTCGCGATAACCGCTCACCCGAGACGTCTTCCACAGCGGCACGATCTTCTGCAGACATCTCATCCCAGATACTCGGATTCACTACAATGGTGAAGCTGCCTCGATAAAAGCCCCCATCCACCGTCAAGGTATAGGGAAATACCTCGGCTACCCGAAAGCTTCTAAGGCCTTCCGGCACCAGCATAGCGCCATCAATAACGCCCTGAGAGCCAGCTTCATAGACCCCGGTTGGCGGCAAAGCCACGCCGGTCAGATTAAGGGCATTAGAGAGATCTCCCATGACCCCGCCGCCGACGCGAATGCGCTCGTTCTCTAAATCAGCAAGAGTTTGGTACTGCTCACGACTAAAGATCCAACCCGGGCCATGTACTCCCGCAGCCACCACATCAACGCCGCGATGCTCATCAGCTTGGGCTAAATGCTCCTGATGCGTATGCCAATAAGCAGCAGAGGCGTTCTCCGAGGAGAAGTCTTCAAAGGTAGGAAATTCGGGTAACTGAGTGGCCAGAAAACGCCCTGCGTTATAGCCATGGAATACCCAAGTAGCATCAGCAATGCCGTCGGCGACCATCTCCATCTGGGAGGCGGGAGGTCCGAGGTCGTGCACAACGTCAACGGTCACGCGCCCGTCAGTGGCTTCTTCAATCCACGCTTTCCACGTTGGCCATACCATGGTGTTGATGCCGTGATTGGGACCAGCCCAGGTACTCACGGTGATTGTCGTTTGTGCAAAGGCGGAGGTGCTCAGCGTTGCGGCGGCAATAGCGCCGATCATCAGGTTTGTTGTTTTATTCACTTCTCTTTCCTCTGGTCGTCACGAACTGGGTAAAGCGCTCATCGTTTTTGTTGAATGATGTTGATAAGCCATGCGTGCGGTGGGTGAGATTGCTAGTTAATCACTCATTGCGCCTAACGTGATACTTTATTATTAAAATATAGAAATTATACGAATCACGTTATTTATCACAATGCCTTTAGATACGTGGATCATGCAACGATCCATCAACTAATAGATTCTAATACTTAAGTATTAATTTACATTATTAACTTAAACTACAACCACTTACACCAAAAGCATTGTTTCTTCGAGTGACTATCAATGGCTATATGGGGCTATTTTTCGCCCATTCTTTTGTTACACAAATCTTATCTATCAATACACTAACGACACACCACCGGCAAAAATGCGATTTGTCACCTGGGCTCGACTTCCCAGCATCAAGCCTCTAGCCAATTCTCTCCAGTTGCCGTTCAAGCTTGCGCATTGTATTAAGCAGATCACGATATTCACCAACGCTCAGGGTCGACACCAGGCCGGCCTCCCACGCCTGGGCTTCGGGCACTAACTTATTGAGTAGCGCTTGTCCGGCGTCCGTCAGTTGCAAGTCATGTAGTCGCTGATCCTGCTGTGAGGGCGTGCGGCTTATCAGTCCACGGTCTTCCAGTGACTGAATAGCGCGAGACACGCGAGCCTTATCCATATTGGTGTAAGCGCAGACCTTCTTAGCGGTTAAATCATCACAGTGGCTAAGCCAGGCAAGCACACGCCACTGGGCAATATTGAGTTCATAAGACTCGGCATAAAGCTTCTCTAACGCCTGGCTGATTCGGTCAGCTAAACGGTTAAGCTGATAGGGTAAAAATTGGTTGAGATCCAGCTCTACCCTGGCTGAAGATTCCAGTGACACATCGCCGTCTGCTTTATCCATCGTCATTTTGTTTCTCCTAAAGCCACCGTTTATCAGAAGTGGTGATGACCAAAATCCGCACGATAGCTGGGAATGTAGGCTCCAGCAATGCACCTATCATAAGGTGGAACAGTGCCGACAGATACTCTCCCTTGCAACTAATTTAACAATTTTATTTATTATACTTAAGTATTAATTTGCAATAATCACCTGATTTATTAAGAATTATCGTCAATACGATGCAAAAGACAGAGTGATTCGTCCATGAAACATTGGACATTTAGTTTCATTAGAAACTATCCTTCAAGCACACAACAATTCAATGAATACCTGAATCACCCTGATAGCACCGGAGATATCATGAGCAAGAAATTCGCGTCCCATGCCGATACCGAAGAGAAGAAGATCAGCTTCACCAAGCTGGCAGAAGGGCTCTATGCTTACACTGCTGAAGGTGACCCCAATACGGGCATCGTGATTGGCGATGACAGCGTGATGGTTATCGACACCCAGGCAACGCCCGTCATGGCTCAGGATGTCATCCGCCGTATCCGCGAAGTGACTGACCTACCGATTAAGCATGTGGTAATGACCCATTACCATGCCGTGCGTGTTCTCGGCGCTTCCGCGTACGATGCAGAGAATATCTACGCTAGCCAGAACACTTATGACCTGATCAACGAGCGTGGTCAGCAAGACTATGAGTCAGAAGTCGGTCGTTTCCCTCGCCTGTTCAAGGGTGTGGACTCTGTGCCTGGCTTAACCTGGCCAAACATAGTTTTTCAAGAGAAGCTGACGGTTTACATGGGTGAGCGTGAGGTACAGATCATCCACCTTGGCCGCGGACATACCAAGGGCGATACCGTCGTCTGGCTGCCGAAGGAAAAAGTAATGTTTTCCGGTGACCTCGTTGAGTATGGCGCCACCCCTTACACCGGTGACGCTTACCACGAGGACTGGCCTGCCACGCTTGATCGCCTGCAATCCATGCAGCCCCAAAAGCTGGTGCCCGGCCGCGGTGATGCACTGCAAACTGCCGAACAGTGCCAGGAAGCCATTCAGGGCACTCGCGACTTCCTAAATGATATGTATGGAAGTGTTAAAGCGGGCAAGGCGGCGGGCAAGTCTCTCTCCGAGTGTTACGCCGAGACCTACGCGGTACTTAAGCTGAAGTATGGTCACTGGGTCATCTTCGATCACTGTGTGCCTTTCGATATCACTCGCTGCTACGACGAAGCAGGCGGCGAGTACCCGGATCCCCGCATCTGGACGGCAGAACGCGATACCGCTATGTGGCACTCGCTACAGGACGCCGTCGAAAATCAGTAAGTGCCACCAGTGACACCCACTGATCATGCCCAGCAGTCGGGTGTCACGCACCCGACGCTGAACGGGAGCAAATAGATGCCAACAACCTATAAAAATCCTGTCTATCCTTATCGGCGCCCGCCTGAACTCGATATTCAAGAAGTTCGCCACTATCCGGTAGTGATTGTCGGAGCGGGACCTAGCGGCCTCGCCGCCGCCATCGACTTGGCTCACCAAGGCGTTAATTCGATTCTTCTGGACGATAACAACACCGTTAGCGTGGGGTCGCGGGCCCTGTGTTTTGCTAAACGTTCGCTGGAAATTGTAGACCGCCTGGGTTGCGTCGAGCCGATGCTTGCAAAAGGCGTCACCTGGCAGCACGGTCGCGTCTTCTTCCAGGATCGCGAGGTCTATGACTTCAACCTGCTGCCAGAAGACGGCCACCGTATGTCCGCCTTTATTAACTTACAGCAGTATTACTTTGAAGAGTTTCTGGTCAACCGCACTCACGACTTTCCAGAGCAAATTGACCTTCGTTGGAAACATAAGGTCATTGATGTCGATGCTCAGCCTGAGTGCTCCGCCATCAAGGTCTCTACCCAAGACGGTGATTACCAGCTGACTTGTGACTACCTCCTCGTCTCGGATGGAGCTAACAGCCGAATCCGAGACATACTGGGCCTTGAGTGCAAAGGCCAAGTATTTCAGGACAGATTCCTGATTGCTGATGTGGTGATGAAGGCCGACTTCCCTACAGAACGCTGGTTTTGGTTTGACCCGCCCTTTCATCCCAATCAGTCAGTCCTGCTGCACAAAGAACCGGACAATGTGTGGCGTATCGACTTTCAATTAGGATGTGATGCTGACCCGGAAGAAGAAAAGAAAGAAGAGAACATTCGCCCACGAGTTCAGGCAATGCTTGGCCAAGAGGTGGAGTTCGAGCTTGAGTGGGCCAGTGTCTACACCTTCCGCTGCCGTAAGATGGATAATTTCATTCACCATAGCGTGATATTCATAGGTGACGCGGCTCATCAGGTATCCCCCTTTGGCGCCAGGGGCGCCAATGGTGCCCTACAGGGTGTGGATAATTTAGTGTGGAAACTAGCCCGCGTTCTCAAACAGCAGGCGCCAAAAACGCTTTTGTCCACCTACAACACTGAGCGCCAGCATGGCGCGGCAGAGAACATCCTTAACTCGACCCGCGCCACTGATTTTATTACCCCGAAGAGCCATATCAGCCAAGTGTTCCGAGATGTGACGCTGGAGCTGGCTGAGAAACATGCCTTCGCACGTAGCCTGGTCAACAGCGGTCGCCTTTCCATGCCCTGCCGCTATGACACCTCACCGCTCAATACACCCGATGTTAATGGTGGCCCGAGAGAACTGCGCCCCGGCAGCCCGGCCAAGGACGCTCCCATTCGATTGAGAGAAGAGAACGCCTGGCTACTCAATCAATTTGGCGATGGCTTTGTGTTGTTACTCGACGGCCGCTTTGAGGATGGACACACCAACACGCTTGCCGCGCCGTTGAAAGAGCTGTTAGGCCGTCGCACTGATTTAAGCCTGGTGGTCGTTGGCCCAGCAACGGATGAGCTTAGCGCTCTACCGCGCACAACCATCGTAGACGATTCCGAGGGGCTAGTGACACAACGATATGGCCTGAAAGCAGGTGGCGGGTACCTTATTCGCCCTGATCAACACGTTGCTGCCCGCTGGCACGCCATCACGGCCCGCAGGGTTGAAGACGCATTAGACCGCGCGCTGGGCGTTTATCTTGCGGGTGCCGCTGACACTACCTTCCAGGAAAGCTGCCATGCCAAGGCTTGAGCTGAATTCGAACTTCACTGATCCAGACGCCTTTTACGCTGCGCTCACGGCGCTACATCGCGACCGCAGCGAAACAGAGAGCGAGCGCATCAATGCACGCCTGATTCTCTTACTTGCTAATCACATCGGCGATCAAACCGTGCTTGAAGAAGCGATTTCCCATGCGGTTGGTGATGGCGATCAATAGCCGCGCCCCTTGGTTTATCAACATACAGTTTTATCAAAATATAGCTTTATCAAAATAACGTTCCAATAAAGCAGGTCTTAACAATGAATGAACAATTGAAATATCAAAATGGATTTCATAATCACTTTTCAACCGAAGCGCTGCCGGGTGCACTGCCGATTGGGCAAAACTCACCTCAACGCTGTGCTTATGGCTTGTACGCTGAACAACTAACCGGTTCCGCATTCACAGCGCCACGTCATCAAAACTTTCGCAGTTGGCTTTACCGCATTCGCCCTTCTGTCGTTCAGAGCGCTTACCAGCCACTAGAAAATAACAACGTACACACGGCCCCGTTAGACAAGCCAGCGGCGGATCCTAACCAGATGCGCTGGGATCCCGTTTCATTACCTAATGAACCGACTGATTTTATCGATGGCTTGTTTACCATTGCGGTGAACGGCGATGCGGGTACCCAGGCTGGCGTAGGCGTGCATGTCTACACCTTTAATAAAGACATGACCGAGCGGTTTTTCTACAACGCTGACGGAGAGCTGCTGTTTGTTCCGCAACTGGGCGCCATTCGTCTACGTACCGAGTTTGGTGACATCGAGATCGATAATGGTGAAATTGCCGTTATTCCACGCGGTGTAAAATTCCAAGTACGCAGAGCTCAGGGCGTTGATGCTGTGCGGGGATATATTTGCGAGAACTACGGTAGTCCCTTAGAGCTACCAGGCCTCGGCCCCATCGGGTCTAACGGTTTAGCCAACCCACGTGACTTCCAAAGTCCTGTGGCCGCCTACGAAGACCTGGAGGGCGACTACCGCTTAGTGGCTAAGTTCTCTGGTCGTTTCTGGGAGACAAAACTAAACCACTCGCCGTTAGATGTGGTGGCATGGCACGGCAACTGCGCGCCTTATAAATATAATCTGGCTAATTTTAATACCATCAATACGGTTAGCTTCGATCATCCGGATCCGTCAATCTTCACCGTCTTGTCGTCCCCCTCCGATACGCCGGGAATGGCGAATCTTGATTTTGTCATTTTCCCACCGCGCTGGATGGTTGCCGAGAACACCTTTAGGCCACCCTGGTTCCATCGCAATCTAATGAGCGAGTTTATGGGGCTTATTCATGGCGAGTACGATGCTAAAGCTGAAGGCTTCACACCTGGTGGCGCCAGCCTACATAACTCAATGTCGCCCCACGGCCCCGATGCTGAGACATTTGAAAAAGCCTCCAACGCTGAGCTTAAGCCCCACTTCATAGGCGATACACTGGCCTTCATGTTTGAGAGCCGCTACTTCTTTCACCCAACCCCTGCGGCTCTGAATGCTGATTTCCGTCAACGTGACTATGTGGATGTTTGGTCGACGCTGCGCTCCCACTTCAACCCAAGCCAGCCCTGAACCCTATACCACCCTGACGACAAGGATTGAATCACTATGAAACTGGCAACACTTAAGAAGGGCCGCGACGGAGAACTCATCATCGTCTCGCGTGACCTCTCCCGCGCTGTGAGCGCCGTTGATATTGCTCCCACACTTCAGGCTGCCCTCGAGAACTGGGAAGCGGTTAGCCCTCAGCTTGAAGAGCGCTATGCTCAGCTTAATAAAGGTGGTGCTGAAAACGCGTTTAAGCTTGATCAGAGTGCGCTGCACTCCCCTTTACCGCGTGCCTATCAGTGGGCTGACGGCTCCGCCTATCTGAACCATGTACAGCTGGTACGCCAGGCGCGCAATGCCGAGATGCCTGAAACCTTCTGGACAGACCCGCTCATGTATCAGGGCGGTAGCGACTGCTTCTTGGCACCCACCGATGATATCGAGGCGGTGAGCGAAGAGCATGGCATCGACTTTGAAGGCGAGATCGCTGTTATCACCGATGACGTCCCGATGGCAGTCACGCAGAAGGAAGCTGCCAAGCACATTAAGCTAGTAATGCTGGTTAACGACGTGAGTCTGCGTGGTCTGATTCCAGGTGAACTCGCAAAGGGGTTCGGTTTTTTCCAAGCAAAGCCCGCCTCTTCGTTCTCGCCCATTGCGGTGACCCCAGATGAACTGGGCGATGCCTGGCAGGATGGTAAAGTGAACCTGCCACTGACCGTGCACTTGAATGGCGAGAAGTTTGGCGAGCCTGAAGCCGGGCCAGATATGATTTTTAACTTTCCACAGCTGGTGGCCCATGCGGCTAAGACCCGCTATCTCGGTGCCGGCGCTGTCATTGGTTCAGGCACCGTTTCCAACCCAGACCCCGACGGCGGCCCTGGAAAGCCGGTGGCTGACGGTGGCGTTGGCTATAGCTGTCTAGCCGAAGTGCGCATGGTGGAGCAGATACTGTACGGCCAAGTAAAAACCCCTTTTATGCGTTTTGGCGACCGGGTTCGTATCGAGATGTTCGACCGCGATGGCAACAACATATTTGGTACGATCGATCAGCAAGTAGTGCAGTACCAGCCCAAATAAAGGAAGGCAACATGACGACGCTTTACGGCTATTTCCGCTCGTCGGCTGCTTACCGGGTGCGTATTGCCTTAAACCTTAAGGGACTGGATTATGACCAGATCCCGGTCAACCTGGTGAAAGGTGAGCAACGGGGTGACGACCACCTGATGCGCAACCCTCAGGGGCTGGTGCCTAGCCTGGTGTTGGACGATAGCTCGGTGATTAACCAGTCACTGGCGATCTGCGAGTATCTCGATGAAGTACATCCCGAGCCTGCCCTGCTGCCGATTAACGCGTTAGAACGGGCGCGGGTTCGTGCGCTCGCTCAGTCGGTGGCCTGCGAGATTCACCCACTCAACAACCTGAGGGTACTCAAGTATTTAGTGAGAGAAATGGGAGCGGATGAAGCGGCTAAGCTAGCTTGGTACCACCACTGGATTGCCGAGGGTTTCACCGCTCTGGAAGCAACGCTCTCCAATGCCCCCAGCAGTGGAGATTTTTGCCATGGCGACACCCCTACGCTTGCGGATATATGCCTGATTCCCCAGGTGTACAACACGGAACGTTTCGAGTGTGATTTGTCAGCCTATCCGACGATTCAGCGTATCGCTGCCAATTGTCGTTCACTGCCAGCCTTCGAAAAGGCAGCACCAGAGGTGCAGCCTGACGCCAGCTAAGTCAAGCTATACTAAGCAGGCTAACATAAGCGGGCGTCTTTCCATTCGGGAAGGCGCCCGCCTCGTGTCCGAAGGGGCATCACGTCCAACCATAAGGAGTTAAGGGGTGCTAAAGCTGCCCTCTACCGCCACCGTCGTGGCCCTGGCTGCAGTGACTGCGCTCGGCCCGCTGGCGACGGATATGTACTTGCCAGCCATGCCCGCCATGGCAGAAGCGCTGAATACTGGCCCAGACCGAATACAGCTGACCCTTAGCCTCTATATGGCTGGATTCGCTCTGGCCCAACTATTGTGCGGGCCAATCTCTGATCGCTTTGGCCGCCGCCCGGTGATGATCACAGGGTTATCGCTGTTTCTCGCTGCGAGCCTACTGTGTGCCTGGGCGCCTAGCGTCGAGTGGTTACTGGCAGGCCGCTTTTTGCAGGCCTTCGGCGGTGCTGCTGGACCGGTATTAGCACGGGCAGCGGTACGTGATATTCATGGCCCCATCGAGGCCGGACGTATCCTCGCCTATATGGCAAGTACCATGGCGCTCGCCCCTGCTCTGGCCCCTGTGGTAGGCGCGGGGTTACTGCTGTTTTTTGGCTGGGAATCGGTGTTCGTGGTGCTGGCGCTCTACGCGGCAGTGATGCTGGCGGTGCTGATACTTATGCTGCCCGAGCCGTTGGCGAAGGAGCGGCGGCAATCGATCCACCCGAAATCCGTACTGGCTAACTTTCGCTTACTACTGACTCAGCGTGCCTTTATTGGCTACACCTTGGTGAATGCTGCCGCGTTCTCCGGGTTATTCGCGTACCTTTCTGGCTCATCTTTTGTGCTCATCGAGTACATGGGCGTCGCCCCTACCCTTTATGGCGTGCTGTTCACGCTGATTGTCGCGGGCTTCTTCGTCGGGACGCTGGTCAGCGGCCGATATAGCCACCGCTTGGGTCGTGATCGCCTCATTACCCTGGGCACCGTAATCTGCGCAACTGGGGGCCTCGTCATGGCGGGCTTGGCTGCCGTTGGCGTCCATCACCCCTGGGCGGTGGTGGGCCCCCATATAGTGTTTATGCTGGGGGTGGGCATTTTGATGCCACAAACAATGGCCGGTGCACTGGCGCCCAACCCTCAATGTGCAGGCGCGGCATCTTCCTTGTTTGGTTTTCTGCAAATGACAATTGCCGCTGTGGTAGGTGGATTAGTCGGGCAATTCCACAACGGCAGCTCGCGCACCATGGCCTTGACGATCGGGCTGATGGGGCTACTCGCCTTGCTAAGCCACTGGCTGCTGGTACGCCGCCGAAAAGAGGCTTAGTGGGTCGTTGTATAGATGCATAGCAAAAGGCCACGCATTACGTGGCCTGTTCTTACCTATATGAGTCAACTCAAGCGGCTTCCACAGCGATGGTCTTCGAGTGACCTTCGCGTAGCTCCACCAGCAACGTCTCGCGGCGCTCGTTGGCTTTCTCGGCAGCTGCTTCGCGAACTGGCCCGAAGCCACGAATCTCTTCCGGCAGCTTAGCCAGCGCCAAGGTAGTCCCATGATTAGTGCCATCAAGACGAGCCACTAACTCATCGATAAGCTGCTCGTAATCAGCCAATAAGGCGCGGTCGAGCTTGCGGTCGGCGCTGAAGCGGAAAGGATCGAGAGCCGTGTTGCGCAAACCGCGCATCTTTGCCAACGCGCCCATTGCCTTCAGCATCCAGGGGCCGAAGCGGCGCTTCACTGGACGCCCCTGAGCATCCTTACGACCACCTATAAGCGGCGGCGCCAAGTGGAAGGTTAACTGGTAATCACCAGAAAACGTTGCTTTGATCTCATCTAGAAAATCGCTCTGGGTGTAAAGTCGCGCCACTTCATATTCATCTTTATACGCCATCAAACGATAGAGCTGATGAGCAACGGCCTCACTCAGTGATTGGCCACATTTTAGCGCTGTTTCTGCTTCACGCACTTTAGTCACCTGGGTCACGTAACGTTCAGCCCAGGCTCGGTTCTGATAGCGCTCCAGGTGGCGACGATTACGCGCTACCACTTCGTCCAGTGTGGCATTCGCGGACAGTGGCATCTTATCCAGGTGCTGCTGGAGGTAATCGGGTTCCACCGCTGCCAAGCGCCCCCAGGCAAATGCTTGGCGGTTCTTTTCCACTGCGACGCCATTGAGTTCTAGAGCACGCTGCAGCGCAGGCTCAGAAAGCGGCACCAGCCCTTGCTGCCAGGCAAACCCGAGCATCATCATATTGGAGAATACGGTATCCCCTAGCAGCTGTTCAGCTAGGCGATTGGCATCTAGAGAAGCAAAGCGTTCATCTCCTACCGCTTCACGCAACATGTTAAGACGCTTGCTGGGCTGCATATCCGCATCGCGATAAAGCACATAATCCGCTGTGGCTAGCTCGGCCAGATTCGCCACAATACGCGTGGTCGGCTGCAGCACATTCAGCGCTTTCTGAGAACTCGCCACCACCATATCGCAAGCGATCATCGCATCGGCCTGCCCCGCTTCGATACGTACCTGATTAAGCTCACTGGGCTGAGATGCCAAGCGCACATAGCTCAGTACTGCCCCACCTTTTTGCGCAAACCCCATAAAGTCGAGCACGCTGGAGCCCTTGCCTTCCAGGTGTGCCGCCATGGTGATCAGTTGCCCGACGGTCACCACCCCCGTGCCACCAACGCCCCCTACCAGCAGGTCATAAGGAGCATTCAAAGGGGCGATAGCAGGACTAGGCAAATGCGCTATACGTTTCCAAAAGGCATTATCTGCCGCAACGCCCTGGCCTTTACGCAGCCCGACACCTTCTACAGTGACAAAGCTGGGACAAAAACCACTGACGCAGGACATGTCCTTGTTACAGGAGGACTGGTCGATTTTGCGCTTGCGACCTAGCTCGGTCTCGCGAGGCACCACCGATAAACAGTTGGACTGTACGGAACAATCACCACAGCCTTCGCAAACATGGTGGTTGATAAACACCCGGCGGGCAGGGTCTTCCAACTGACCGCGCTTGCGCCGACGACGTTTCTCAGCCGCGCATGCCTGATCATAAATCAACACCGTACAGCCTGGAATTTCGCGCAGCTCACGCTGCAGCGTATCCATCTCTTCGCGGCTATGGAAGGTAACCTCTTTAGGGAATTCCTTTTCATGCCCCCGGTACTTCTCCGGTTCGTCACTGACCACCATGACTCGGCGAACGCCCTCATCCAGCGATTGCCGGGCAATCATGGGCACGTTGATTTGCCCGTCCACAGGTTGTCCGCCCGTCATGGCAACCGCGTCGTTGAACAGAATTTTATAGGTAATATTAACGTTGGCAGCCACTGCCTGGCGCACGGCCATTGAGCCCGAGTGAAACCAGGTGCCTTCGCCTAAGTTCTGGAAAATATGGCCATTGCCGGTAAAGCGGCTCTTGCCCACCCAGTTAACACCTTCGCCACCCATCTGAATTAACGATTCAGTGCTGCGATCCATCCACGAAGCCATAAAATGGCATCCGATACCCGCCAGCGCCTTGCTGCCTTCGGGTACCTTAGTCGAGCTATTATGCGGGCAGCCGGAGCAGAAATAGGGCATGCGGCGTACACCGCCGAGCTCCTTAACGCCGGCTTGGCAAGCATCAACGGTTGCCAGCTTGTCGCTAAAATCAATCTTGAAAAAGCGCTCCAAACGCTCTGCCACGAAGCCTGCCAAGAGACGCGGGCTCAGCTCTCCAACAAAGGGAATCAAGGGCTTGCCGGTTTCATCTTGCTTGCCGGTCACGATGACCTCGCCTGGATGATCGGGTTCCGACATGTACTCCTTCAGCTGGCTTTCGATAATGCCGCGCTTTTCTTCAATGACCAGCACCTCGCGCTTGCCATGAATAAACTCAAGGATGCCGGGGCGATGAAGCGGCCACACCATCCCGACCTTATATATCTCAATCCCTAGATCACGCAGTTTGGCTTCATCCAGCCCCAACAAACGCAGCGCTTCAAGTAAATCCAGATGGCCCTTGCCTGTGGTGACTAGCCCAAAAGTCGCCTGTTCCTGGCGAAATAGATACTGATCAATCGGATTGGCCGTGGCAAACGCCTGAACGGCAGCCAGCTTGTGCTCAAGGCGAGTCTCAAGCTGTGGCCCCGGCAGATCGGGCCAGCGGTAGTGCAGCCCGCCTTCCGGCATATCGAAATCGGGCGTTACATATTCTGGCAAGGGAGGCACGTCCACCGACGCGCCACTCTCTACGGTTTCAGAAACGGCTTTGAAACCCACCCAGCAACCCGAGAAGCGTGAAAGTGCATAGCCCCAAAGCCCAAAGCGTTCATATTCCGCCAATGATGCAGGGCTCACTACCGGCATGAACCACGCCATAAAGGCGACATCAGACTGGTGTGGCATGGAGGACGACACACACCCATGGTCATCCCCGGCGACCACTAGCACACCGCCAGTCGGCGAGCTACCGTAGGCATTACCGTGCTTTAAGGCATCGCCCGCGCGATCAACGCCAGGCCCCTTGCCGTACCACATGCCAAACACGCCATCTACTTGCTTATCGGGGTCTGTCTCGACTTGCTGGCAACCCAGCATCATGGTGGCGGCAAGGTCTTCGTTTATAGCAGGGACAAAATCGATGTGGTGCTCTTCCATGGCGGCTTTCGCCCGCCAGATCTCTTGGTCTACACCGCCTAAGGGCGAGCCTCGATAGCCGCTGATGAGTCCTGCCGTATGGCGGCCATTGTGGCAATCAAGCTCGGCTTGGCGTAAGGCGATACGCACCAATGCCTGGGTGCCGGTGAGAAAGACACGGCCTTCTCCGCGGGTATAGCGATCGGCCAGCGCATAGTCATCGAGAAGATTGTCATCGAGTGCAATATCGAGAGGCTGGGCAATAGAACCCGCCTGCTCAGCGATCGAGGGGGTTGTCATGGGAGTTCACCAGTACGGTTGAAGAGTTATGGTTGTAATACGCTTGAGTCTAGCCAAGAGCGCACTAAAGGTGCTTGCTAATTCACTCTTCAAAAGCCTGGTTATTGATCATTACTTTCATTTTTTGAGATTTAACGCAATGATATTCAACAAACCACAAACAAATGAAATGGCACTATGAAAGAAGCGACCAAACTAATCACCTTAGACAGGCATGATCAGCGCATTCTTACCCTGCTTCAGCAACAGGGGCGCATTACCAACAATGAGCTCGCCGAACAGATCGGGCTATCCCCCGCCGCCTGCTGGCGACGTGTAAAGGCTTTGGAAGATAGTGGCGTGATCCGCCGCTTTGCGGCGTTGGTGGAACCCAGCCTGGTGGGCCAGCCACTGTCGGCATTGGTGATGGTGACGTTGGTTCGCCACCACATCGACAACACCGTCGAGTTCGAAAACCGCATCCTGCAATACCCAGAAGTGCTGCAGTGCTATGCCACTACCGGCAACGCGGATTTCGTGCTGCGAGTGGTTATCGAAGACATGGCGGCTTATGACCGCTTTCTGAATGAGAAACTCTTCACCTTGGATGGCATTTCCCAGGTCAATTCCAATTTCGTGCTACGTAATATCAAAGAAGAGACCGCTATTCCGATTCGCTAACAAAACGCTGCTATGTAACGTCAACCGCAACGTTAGCCCACAACTTAAAACAGGAAGTGGCAGGGCAACTGGCAGCAGGCAAACCGGCTCATTGTATCCCTCTAACGTAAAGCGCCCCCATCTGTGGATGGGAGCGCTTCAATCTCTCTATTCAGATCTATTGAGCACTTGTTCCTGAAAAGCTTCAGGAAGCCGGTTGACGTAATCGCGGGCTAGCGAACTCTCCTACCACGGTGATCAGCACCAGCAGTGCTAGCAACCACGGCCACTGAGTACCTATCTGGAGTGTCGCTAGGCCCAGCGTATCAATGAAAATTAACACGATGCCTAATGGGCTGACGTAACGCACCATAAATAGCCACAGTGCATGCTGGGTACGGGAGAGCCCTAGCTCCTCCCTGAATATTTCAGTACGCAGCAGGAAACCTGCCATTAGCGCCATACCCAAACCGCCTAACGGCATCATCCAGCGGGAGGTCAGGTAGTCCAGCCAATCGAAGAAAGTGCGACCTGCAAACGTCCAATCCGCGCCCATGTTGAATGACAGCATTGCCAAGGTACTCACCAACCACAGCACGATACCCACACCCCACGATGCTCGTTTACGCGTCAGCCCTTTGCTTGCAACAAGCCAGGCGACTGTCGCCTCAATCATCGAAATCGACGACGTAAGCGCAGCCATCGACAGCATGACAAAGAACAGAACGCCAAACAGCGTACCAAACGGCATCGCTTGGAAGGCCAATGGCAAGCTCATGAAGATCAATCCTGGCCCTTGGCCGGGATTCATTCCGTTTGCGAAAATAATCGGGAAAATAGCCAAGCCTGCCATTAGTGCGACAACGGTATCGGCAATGGCCACGCTGAATGTCGTGCGCGCGATGGAGTGCCCTTCTGGCAGGTAAGAGCCGTAGGTAAGAATCGCACCCGATGCGAGCGACAAGGTAAAGAAGGCATGCCCCAGCGCTGCTAATAATCCTTCACTGCTTAACCCTTCGGTATTGAAAGAGAACAGGAAAGACCATGCTTCAGCAAAGCCACCGGAAAAAGCACCGTAGCCGATCAATATACCCAGCATGATCACCATGCCTGGCATCATCCAGCTGACACTCTTTTCAATGCCAGCCTGTACGCCTTTGCCGACGATGAACATGGTCAGCACCGTCACTAGCGTACTCCAAGCACCTAGCGTGAAAGGGTTGGCATTATTAGCGGCGAAAATTGCTGCCATGTCATCGACGCTATTACCGGCCAGTCCGCCGCTCAGCATTTTCCACAGATAGGAAAATGACCAGCCAGCGACTACGACGTAGAACGACAGAATCATGAAACCACAGAGCATGGCCATCCAGCCAAAGATCGACCAAAAACTACCATGGCCCGACTCATGCACCACCCGACGGATAGCGTCAACCGGGCTTCCTCGCCCACGGCGGCCAAAACTGATTTCAGCCATCATGATGGGGACGCCTACCGCCAATATGCAGGCCAGGTAGACCAGCACGAAAGCGCCACCCCCGAACTCGCCCGTGATGTAAGGAAACTTCCAGATATTACCGAGTCCCACTGCAGAACCAGTGGCTGCCAGTACAAATCCCCAGCGGCCCAGCCACAGCGTATTGGGAGGCGTATTTGTCGTTGTCATTGGGAAACCTTATAAATTGATATTGTTTTTTAGGCTATTTATTTATGAGCAGCTAGAACAGCTACTTAAGAGCGATTAGCTACTTATAAAAGCCAACCAACTGTGATCAACCAGTCATCAAGAGCAATCTATAAAGAGTCTATGGGGATAGCGATAGGGCAGGAATGGGGTCACATCGCATTGGGCGCGATGCTACCCACATAAGAGAGGTGCAACTGTAAACTAATCGTTACGCTTAAGAGGATATGCCGAGGGCAGGGGTCTTGCCGTTGCGTTTTTCTGACACCCCGTAAACAAATCGTGACAGTTAATTCACCTGCCATGGGACTTTTTAAGAATCTTCTTGAGCACCAATGCCGTAACGCTTGAGCTTATTGGCAATAGTGGTGTGCGAAACGCCCAACCGCTTTCCTAACTGGCGGCTGGAAGGATGCTGTTGATACAACGTACTTAAGATATTTCTTTCCACCTCCCCTAACATGTCGCTCAAGCTTCCCTCTAAGGGAATGCCAGTAAGCGCAGGCGACACTTCGCTGTGCGGAAGGCGCAAATGCGCTGGCTGAATGGCCGTCTCTTCGCATAATGACACCGCCTGAAACAGCACATTTTCCAACTGACGCACATTACCCGGCCAGTCGTAGCCGGTTATCTTTTCCAACGCAGCAGTCGAAAGCTCCGGTAAAGGACAGCCTATCTGACGCGCCGCACGATCAAGCACATAGGCCGCCAAGTCTTCGATGCCGTCCAGGCATTCGCGCAAAGGGGGCACCTGTAGAGAGAGCACATTGAGACGGTGATAAAGATCTAGCCGAAACAGACCTTCACTACATAGCTGAGGTAGGTTTTGCTGAGTGGCGCAGATCACCCGCACATCAAGAAAGGTCTCTTCGTCGCTCCCAACTCGACGGAATCCGCCATCCTGAAGGAAGCGTAACAGTTTCGTCTGCAGCCGAGGGCTCATTTCACCGACTTCATCAAGAAAGACCGTACCGCCTGCATTAAGCTCCAGAAGGCCAAGCTTTCCTTCCGGGCGAGCGCCCTCGAAGGCACCGGGTGCGTAACCGAAAAGCTCTGTTTCGGCCATTGATTCAGGAAGCCCAGCACAATTAAGCACCACGAACGGCGCTTGCCCACGGGGGCTGGCCAAATGACAGGCTCTGGCCACTAGCTCTTTCCCAGTTCCCGTTTCACCCATAATCAGTAGCGGTGCGTCTAATGGCGCCATGCGACGCGCCTCGTTGATCACGGCCTCCAATCGCGAACTCGATTGAAAGATGGCTTCAAAGCCACGCAGCTCTTGGCGCTGTACTTGATAAATACGGGCACCGATGCGGTCAGCACGATGTAACGTCATAACCGCTCCGGCTAATGAATCTACATTCGTGTCTTCGGTGTGCAGGGGAGCGATATCAGCAAGATAGGTATCGCCTTTCAGCTTGATCCGCAGCCCATTGATGCGTGAGTTGTTACGGCGAATTAAATCGGGAAGGTCTACCTCATCAAGGTAACGATCCAGCGAGAGCCCTGGTACTTCTTGAACACGCACCCCCAATACCTGGACAGCAATACGGTTGGCCGCCACAATCCGACCCTGCATATCTATCGACATCACTGGGTCAGAAAGCGAGGATAGCAGCGCATCCAACTCCAAATGGCGCCGTTCGCTGGGCATCAAGCTAGCGCGCTTAACACCAAACACACCGGGAATGCCTTCCAATACTGGTTTAAGCGTACTCAACTGAGCATTAAGTAATTGTGGGACATGTAGATAGATGGTACTGCCGTGATCGCCCCCCACTTCACCTCGCGCGACATTAATTCTGTAGTCAGCAAATTGGGCCACAATATCGCGAAGAATGCCGATTCGATTCTGACAGTGAAATTTAAGACGCATAGAACCCTCACAGCACAAAACAAACGCAGTTACTTAGCCACCTTCCACCGGCAACCCCTGCTCCTCTTTCATACTACGCAGTATTATTTCAGAGCGAACCTGGGTGACATTAGGATGAGGTAATAAATGATGATGAATAAAGTCCGAAAACGCTGTTAGATCCTTGGCGATGATATGTAACACATAGTCTGCGTCTCCCGACACAGAATAGGCCTCACGAACCATGGCGTGCTTCGTCAGTAATGTCACAAAATCATCATCCATGCTTTCACCATGAGCTTTGAGATTAACCCTGGTGATAGCGCGCAGCCCAAACCCTAGGCTAGTAGCATCAAGCCTAGCCGAATAGCCCTTAATCACACCTTCGGCTTCTAGCCGCGCTTTGCGTCGGGAGCACTGAGAGGGAGACAGGCTGACTCGCTCACCCAGCTCTGAATTGGTGAGGGCTGAGTTCTTTTGCAATGCTGACAAAATTGCAAGATCATAACGATCCAATGAAATTCCGTGCATACAGCACTCCTTTTGCGCACATTCTATGCACTATTTGGCTGCATCTTAGGTTAGTTTGCAACCTAATTGTACCGGCTCTTCCCTATACTGAACTTGTCACCCAACAAGACAATAAAGGAGAGACAACGATGGGCCCCTTCCCTCATGACGCACCCAAAGCAACCATAAATGATGCAAACCCAGCGGGCACAGATGGCTTCGAGTTTGTTGAATTTGCACACCCCGAGCCGGAAAAACTAGATAGTTTATTTCGGCAAATGGGTTTCGTTCCCGTTGCAAAACATCGTGACAAGTCGATCACCGTTTATCGACAAGGCGATATCAACTACCTTCTTAACAGTGAGCCTAACTCGCATGCGTCAGCATTTATTGAGGCGCACGGCCCCTGTGCTCCAGCAATGGCTTGGCGCGTCGTTGATGCTCAGCATGCGCTAAAACGTGCCGTCGACTTGGGTGCAGAAGAGTTCACAGGTAATAAGTCCATCGATGCGCCTGCGGTTATTGGCATAGGCGGTTCGCTGCTTTACTTTATTGATACGTATGGCGAAAAAGGCAGCTGTTATTCAAACGAATTTGAGTGGTTCGATGAGGTAGATCCTAATCCTAAGGGGTTTGGTTTTTACTATCTTGATCACCTCACTCATAACGTTATTCGCGGCAATATGGACACATGGTATAAGTTTTACCATGACACCTTTAACTTCCGCGAAATACGCTACTTTGATATCACCGGTAAAATGACAGGCCTTACCAGCCGTGCATTGACTTCTCCCGATGGTAAAATTCGCATACCCATTAACGAAAGTGCCGACGATCACAGTCAGATTGAAGAGTACTTGCGCGAATATAACGGCGAAGGCATTCAGCATATCGCCATTGCCACAAACGACATCTACTCCGGTACTGACTTAATCGCTGATGCAGGTCTCGAATTTATGCCTGGCCCGCCGAGCATCTACTACGAAAAGTCGCTAGAGCGTGTTAAAGACCACCAGGAGCCTCTCGATAAACTGCGCAGCCGTGGCATTTTGATTGACGGCGAAGGTGTCGTGGGCGGCGGTGAAACCCGAATTTTGCTACAAATTTTCTCCAAAACGGTGATTGGCCCCATCTTTTTCGAGTTCATCCAGCGTAAAGGCGATGATGGTTTTGGAGAGGGCAATTTTAAAGCACTTTTCGAGTCCATCGAAGAGGATCAGATTAACCGCGGCGTGTTGCAAAGTACCGCTGAATAGTAAAAGGGCACACCGTGCATGACGCTTGGCGTAACTATGAAAATGCCCCCCAAGAGGGGGCTGTTATTTGCCCTTCTAGCGCTATACCAGAAGGCAAAGCACGCTGCGTGGAAGTAATGAGCAGCAATGGATCTTTCCCGGTCATTGCAACACGCATAAATGGCACGATTTATTGCTACGTTAATGCCTGCCCCCACCAATATTTACCTTTAAACTATCGGTCGGACAGTATCATTTCATCAGATGGCCACCGTTTTCTATGCAGTGCGCATGGGGCGGCGTTTGACATTAAAACGGGAGACTGCTTAACAGGCGACTGTGACAAACTTGACGCCATACCTGTCGTTGAAGACTTAGCAGGCAACTTATGCATAAAGCATAGAGAGCCTTAACAGTATCACTTCATAAATTCTAACTTATTTTTATCTCTAGTTAAAAACCTGACAACCATGGCCAGATCGAATAAATAACCCACAATTATTCAGCCACATCATAAGCGAACTCAACGAGTTCGCTTATGAGCAATACAGCTCCTCAGAAACGCTATACTCACCAAAAGCCTATTACTGCCTAGATCAAGACTCCCTCATTCCGATACGTTTTGCCAATATATCTTTCTCTAAGCGAGGCAGCATTGACTGAATACGAGTTAGCACATTAAAAACACGTATTTTAGGCGTCTGGATCAACCACATCGTCAGCGCTCAGGCCTTCATCGTCGCCTGCGACAACCTGCAATTGTTCGAGAAAGAATGCGCGGGCGGCCTCTCCATCAACATCTTTCGCAGCGGCCACTTCAAACCAGTCGCTGGGGAGGCTGGCCGCCAATTGCATGAAGTTTTCGACCTCTTCAGAAGGCAACTCGATAAAGGTGTTGCCCTCCTCCTTGGCAAACTCAACGCCACGCACATCGACGGTATCCATCATGAAACCAAACAGACGGGACAGCTTTTCGCCTGAGACATCCATAATGGCGTTACGGTCTTGCTCGGAAAGCGACTGCCAGGTATCAGGATTGATGACCAGGGAAAAGCTGCCACGATAGAAGCCGCCCGGCATTTGTACCGTGTAGGGCAATACCTCGGCTAATCGAAAGCTCTTAAGTCCCTCAAGGGTTAGCATTGCACCGTCGATCACTCCTTGCGTGGCTGCTTCGTATGTCCCACCTGGCGGTAGTGCGACACCGGTGAGGCTTAGCGCGCTGGAAATATCTGCCATCACGCCGCCCCCTATACGCGCCCGTCTACCTTGCAAATCGTCAAGGCTTTCGATCGGTTCAGCCAGGAAGAGCGCCCCAGGGCCATGCACTCCCAAACCCAGGACTTCTACGCCGCGATGCTCTCCGGCATCGCTTAGGTATTCTTGGTGAGTACGCCAGTAAGCCACGGAGGCATTTTCTGATGAAAAGTCTTCAAAGGTGGGGAATTCCGGTAGTTTGGTCAGCTCAAAGCGCCCTGGCATTAAACCGTGGAAGAGCCAGGTGACATCGGCGACACCGTCTGCCACCAACTCCATTTGCGCGTTAGGCGGCCCAAGGTCGTGGGTCACATTGACACTGACGCGACCATCGGTCGCCTCTTCAACCCATTTCCCCCATGTGGGCCAGACGATGGTATTAACGCCGTGGTTAGGGCCCGCCCAGGTACTCACTTGAAGCACGGTATCGGCCGCTGCCGCGCCTTGAAAAGAGCTCAAGAGCATCAGGGCTGAAAAGGTGGTCAAAGTCGCCATTTTTTTCATTGTGATTATCCTTTTTGATGGTTCATGTACCCGATGGTGCCAGTGTAAAACAGAGGTTCTTTTAAGGGTGTTAGCGTTTAGAGCGCCAGAGTCAGGCGCTTGCCCGCTGCCCGCGAGCAGCAGGCCATCATGCGATCATTTGCGTCGCGCTCAGTACGGCTGAGCACTAGGTCTCGGTGATCGATATGCCCCTCGATCACAGCCACTTCGCAGGTACCACACAGGCCTTCGCAGCAGTCGCTCGGTACATCCACCCCCGCCGAGGTTAGCGCCTCAAGCAGGGTCTGGTGGTTACCGACCTGCAGCGTCAGGTCGGAGTCCGCCAGCACTACTTCGAAGGCGTGCTCGTTCTCAGGATCGAGGATGTTGGAGCGAGCGGTGAAGTGCTCAACGTGCAAGGTACCCTCGGGCCACTTCTCCGCCAGCGACCCAAGCGCCGCCAGCAGGCGCTCAGGGCCGCAGGCGTAGACCTGTTCACCTTCGGCTAGGCTGCTAAGTGCACTCGGTAGATCAAGGCGACACCCTTCATCACCGGCATGGAGGGTTAGCGCGGCGCTATGGTCACGTTCGACTCTCTCCAAAAAGGCCATGGTTCGCCGTCCGGCACCGCAGTAGTGGAGTGCATAGGGCTTGCCGAGAGCCTTGAGTCGATCCGCCATGGCAATAATCGGCGTGATGCCAATACCACCGGCTATCAGGGTATAGCGCGTTGCCGTCTCGTCCAGGTGGAAATGGTTCTTGGGGCCAGCGATATGCAGTACATCCCCCGCCTTGACCGTATCGTGGAAGTGCACCGAGCCGCCGCGCCCCTCGGGTTCTCGTAGGATGGCGATGGAAAGACGGTTACGGTCATCGCGTGTCCCGCACAGTGAGTAGTAGCGGCGCCACTCTCCCGATACCAGCTCTATATGCGAACCGGGGGTCCAGTCGGGTAACTCACGCCCATGGGGATCCACCAAACCAACACAGATCACCGCCTCAGCTTCACGTTTCACCTCGGCGACCACGACCCGACGCACGATATCCTCCTTGATAGGTGCGCCAATATGGAAAAGCGTAGGGTTCTCCAACACAGCGTGGTGTCGCCGTTCAGGATTCTGCGCAGGCTCCCACTCCACCCATAGCGACGTGGGCCCACGGAAAGAGGTGTTGGGCAGATACTCAAACGGTTGACCCTCGACTAGATCTATATGGGGTAACCGACGGACAAATTCATCAAGGATGATGCGCATCTCCATGCGGGCGATGTTCTTCCCCATGCACTGGTGCGCACCGTAGCCGAAAGTGAAGTGCTCCGCTGAGTTATGGCGGTAGATATCAAACTCGTCAGGATTTTCAAAGTGTCTCGGATCGCGGTTGGCCGACGCCTGCACGATTAACAGCCTCCCCCCCTTCGGAATCGTCTTGCCCCCTAACTGGGTGTCTTCGGTCGCGATACGTCGCCAGGCCACGACCGAACCGGCGGCGCGCAGGCACTCCTCGATGGCGCTGGGGATCAAAGCAGGGTTCTCGCAGATGTCGTTCCATGACTCCCGGTTCGATAGCAGAGTACGAAAGGCATTGGTGGTGGCGAACGCGGTGGTCTCATGGGCAGCCACCAGAATGGCCATCATCATCGAGCGCAAATAGCTCTCCGGCACAATGTCAGGATGCCTGTTGTGCATGCGGATAGAGTCGTACATCCACCCCTCGCCGCTGGGATCGGCACACATGCGGTCGAGGATAGTTTGTGCGGTTTGCCAGAACTGGCCCACATCCTCGGCAATCTGCAGTTGCTGCTCCGGGGATGGGCGGCCCCAGGTATTCAGCGTGTGGGCAACCGAGAACTTGCGAAGCTCCTTGGCATCTTCATTGGGAACACCCAGGAAGCGCAGTGCGACGGTCATGGGAATTTCCCGAAACATCTCGCCCACCAGATCTGCATGCCCCTTGTCGATGAAGCGATCCATATAGTCACGCACCAACTCACGTACCCACGCTTCATGCTTCTCAAGGTTCTCGGGCAGGAAGGCATCCATCAGGAGGCGGCGGCGTTCCATGTGATCCGGTTCATCCTCGTTGACCATGGTACGACGCATTGCGAAACCGTAGCCCTCGAGAATTTTCGTCGCCTCGGGCGGTGCGGGGGTTAGTTTCTCCAACGCGATAGAGGGCGAGAAGGTGACATTGTCACGGAAAACCGCCTTCACATCTTCATAGCGGCTCACGACCCAGTAGTCGAGTTTGGGACTGTAGAACACCGGCTCCTGTTCGCGAAACCAACGCAGCGCCTCAGCGGGGTCAAGCTGATAAGGCGCATCGAAGGGATCGAATTCGGCCGCTTCAGGGGAGACAGGGCAACCGGTAGGCGATAATGCCACGGACGCTTGTGATGGTTGAAAAGGGCACTCGCCTGATGCACTACCAGAACGGTGAGACACTGATGCCATGAAGGGCTCCGTAAAATTAAGTGGCTCGTATTTGTTTTACTTTTATCGAACACTTAGTTTCTTTTAATGCACAATGAAGGTAGGCAGTTTCTGTCGGCGAGTCAACTCCTCAGCGTAGCTGCGTTAGTCTGTATCGCTTGGCTAACTATTGAGTCCTGTTATCGCGCCCACTTACCGAACCCTAATACCGAGGTGCCTTTCTATGGCTAACAACACGTTGCAAACGCTTGATCGCGGACTCAAGGCACTGGAAATTGTCTCCGAGCATAGCGATGGCATTTCCATTGCCGATCTAGCTGAACGCCTCGATATTCATCGAGCCATTGCCTACCGCATCGTGACCACTCTGGCCAGCCATGGGCTGATTACGCGCACCCCCGAAGGCCCCATTCGCCTGGGTGCTGGCACGGCACTGCTTGCGTCTCGCTTTGAACCTCATCTACGCGCTATTGCCCAGCCACTCTTGCAAGCACTAGCCAGAGCCACCCGCGCCACCGCTTTCATCTCTGTCGCTCAGGGGGAGGAATGCGTTGTGTTAATGGTGGCAGAGTCAGGAGAAATGCCTCTGCAAATCGGCTACCGAGTGGGTAGCCGCCATCCGTTGACGTTGGGCGCTGCCGGTATTGCCATCCTTGCCGAACGGCCCTCTCACCCGGAAGAAGGTGAGGCGATAAAGCAGGCACGACTCGACGGTTACAGCCTGACTCATGGGCAGCTACAACGCGGGGCAGTAGGCGTGGCCAGCGCTATCTCGTCCACATCGTTTCGCCCTACCATTGAGGCCTGTGTGGGCGTGGTGGCCATGGAGGATCTAGATAAAGAGACCGCTATCACGGAAGTAAAAGCAGCTGCCCAGCGAATTGCCGAACTGATCGCTCGATAACCTGGATTAATAAGGCCTTTGAGGTGCCTCTCAGGACTCCAGCGGATTCTAAATGGCCATTACCAGGCAAACGAATACCTTCGTGAAACAAGCGTAGCCAGCGAGCTTAACGTCAGTACTCCTACCGATCGGCTTCGCCGCACTAGGGCTACAATTCCTCATTGACGCTTTCCGTGCCGCTCAGCGTCTTCGTCGTAACAACCATGAGAGGGCAACCTCTCATGGCTAATAACCTTAGTCACAAGTCGATTCGCGGCCACTTGATAAGCGGTAAGGTGACACCTGGTAGAGGCCTACAGACGATATTATGTCGGCTGGCGTGCGGGTGCTGCCTCTGGAGAGAAGATTATTGGTCAAGGCGATTGCGCTCCAGGGCGTTACGATAGACCGCCAATAAACGATAGAAACCATGCACGAACTTGCCATAGGGCATGGTGATGAAAAGTGCCATAACCACGCCTAAATGCACCACCAGCATAACCCCCATGGCTGAGGTCTCACGTAGCAGCATTAGGGACAGGCCTGTTAAGCCGGTCAGCCACAGCAGCACTATGAAAGCCACATCCATTCCCATCTGGCGCACATCAGCAGTGTCCTGATCACGCACCAGCTTGAGGTACAAAAGCCCCGCCGGACCTATCAAAAGGCCGATGCCGCCCAAGGTACCGAACAGTTTGGGAAGACTGATAAAATCGTAGGGCGCCTGCCAGCCAAACACATAGTGATAGATGGTGCCGGTCACGGTCGCTGCGAAGCTAAGCATGAACCCGTAAAAGGTAAAATGGTGGAAGCGCCGCCGCCAGTGCGAATGATAGGCATCTGGGTAAGTGCAGCCAGCCTCTTCCTGACCGTGCAGATGCTGGAGTGAAAAAGTTTCTTTGAGTGCCTGCCGCCAGCTTTCGGCATCGCCAAGCCCAGTTACGCCCTCGCCGCTTTCGCGCCAAAAGCGCACCATCCCCATGATCAACGCTAGTAGCACAAACAACGACACCGAGCCGAAGGTCACCACCATCGTGTTATGCGGCAATAGCGCGTAGAAGTCGCCACTATGCTGTGTGGTGACCAATGCCGACAGATCACCATTTAGCGCAATGGCAATCAACAGGATGAGCGTCAACCCTACCGCCAGTGCCAAGGCGGCAAGCAAGCCACTGCGGTCAAACAGACGGGCCAACGGCTGTGGCCAAGCATACTGTCGATAAGACTCGACACGAAGCTTGGCCATTGACTGCGGTACGTTAACGGCAAACTCATGGGGCGGAGCGTACTGGCAAGCGTAGTAGCACTCACCGCAGTTGTGACATAGGTTGGCCAGATACTTAAGATCCTCGGGAGTGAACGTACGACGCCGCTCCATGGCCGGAAATACCGGGCAGAACCCTTCACAATACCGACAGGCATTGCAGATCGTCATGTTGTTGCGGGTTTCTTCGATTAGTGCATCAATCTTTTGCATAATTGCCTGCCTCTGTGCCTGCGATGCGACCAAATACGGTGCCGATGGTCATACCAAAGCCAGCAACATAGCCCTGGCCTAAAATATTACCGGCCATGATCTCACCGGCTAGGAAAACATTGTCCGCCAACTCGCCGTTAGCCATGTACATACGCGCTTTTTCATCGACTTTAGCGCCTAAGTAGGTGAAGGTAATGCCGGTACGAAGTGGGTAGCCGTAGAACGGAGGCTCGTCGATACGCTGCGCCCAATGGGTCTTTTCGGGTGTAACACCCTGTGTATGGCAATCGTCGAGCACACTGTGATCGAAGTTGCCAGGCTGTACGCCAGCATTGAATTCATCGACAGTTTTGAGTACGGCGTCAACCGGCAGATCGAGCTTAAGTGCCAACTCCTCAAGCGTATCGGCCTGCTCAGGGGGAAAAACTGAAGGCATAAAGCGCCCCTGCGCCTTGGAGTCGGTAATCGAATAGCCCACCTGCCCCGGCTGTTTGGCAATCAGCCGTCCCCAGATGGCATAACGCTTGGGCCAGAAGTCTTCGCCTTCGTCATAGAAGCGCTTGCCATCGCGGTTAACCACAATCCCCAGGGATACACAGTCGACACGGGTGACGATACCGCCATCGTACTTGGGCGCGCGTGCATCGATAGCTACAGCGTGACCTTGCGTTGGATCCCCAATCACCATGGCGCTGTTATCAATCAGGCTGCGCAGCATCTTACCCTGGTTGAAGCGAGTACCACGGATCAGGAAGTTACGGGAGACCTCTCCCCATGCTTCCTCCAACCACGCTTGGTTGGACTCGAAGCCGCCCGAGGCAATCACCACTGACTTAGCACTCACCTTGCGTGGTGAGCCATTGTAAGTCACCAATGCATGGTCAAAGCGGTTGTCATCAAAGACCAACTGTTCAGCTTCAGCCTCATAGAGGATTGTCACCCCAAGTCGCTCAGCTGCCTGGTAGTAGGTATTGACGAGTGCTTTGCCGCCCCCCAGGAAAAAGGCGTTGGTTCGCCCCAGGTGCAGAGTGCCACCCAGCGATGGTTGAAAGCGCACACCGTAGCTTTTCATCCAATCGGTGCAGGTTTCTGAGGCTCGAATCACATGCTTCGCCAACACTTCGTTGGTGATGCCGCCGGTAACACGCCAAACGTCATCGAAGAACTCATCCTCAAGGTATGCGTCACTAAGCACATCAGTAGGCTCACGATGCATGCAACGCAAATTACGGGTGTGAATACTATTACCACCACGCCATTGACGTGGAGCACTCTCCAGTAACAGCACGCTGGCGCCCTGTTCACGCGCCGATAAAGCGGCACACAACGCAGCATTACCTCCACCAATCACCAGCACGTCATGGCCAGTCAGATCGGCCTCACTGAGCCGCTCTCCAGTCGATGACAACATTGGAACTCCCTCATGATTACTGACAAGAAGAGATGGTGACGGTAAAAGCGCACACCAAATTCTAATACATACAAATGTATCCAACAGTGTTCAAAATGACAAGTGTTGTTCATTGTCATATCATTACTGTCCGTCAAAATCGCAATTTAAGGCTTGTAGCTATGACTGAATCCAAACCACGCAAGCACGCCAACCAGGCAGCCAATCAGCGCGGCGAACCGCGCAGTGAACAGGCCTACAGCTACATCATCGAAGCTATTAAGGAAGGCACCCTGCCACCAGGGACAAGGATTCGTGAAGTCGACTTATCTGAACGCATAGGCTTAAGTCGTACACCCGTACGCGAAGCTCTTAATCGTTTACAGCTTGAAGGGTTGGTAGCTAATGATCCGATCCGTGGCACCATCATCACTGAACTCGACCACAGCATGATTAGCGAGCTATATGCTATGCGCGAGATGTTAGAGGGGACGGCTGCGGGCTTTGCCGCACAACACGCTTCAGAGGTTGAAATCGCTTTCCTACGCGAAATTAGCGATCGCGATGCACGGTTAAAGGAGACCCAAGATCTAGTTAAGAATAATAAGCTATTTCATAGCACTCTCTACCGCTGCGCGCACAACCGCTACCTGCTTAAAATGCTGCACTCACTGCACGAATCAATGATGTTGCTCGGGCGTAGCACCCTAGCTAAACCAAGTCGTGCCGAAGCCGCGCGCAGTGAGCATCAGGCAATCATTGACGCGCTCGAAGCACGCGACCCAGAAGCCGCGGAAAAGCTGGCACGCAACCATATCCGTGAAGCCTACAAGATCCGTCTAGAGGCTTTTTTTGAGAGTTATGACGACTAAATCAAGTACGAATCGCAAAAGGATCGCGGGCTTCGTTAGACAAGTCGATCATCAGGTTTTTAGTCTCAAGGTACTCATCTAAAGCGTGCATTCCGCGCTCGCGGCCACTACCACTGGCCTTAACCCCGCCGAATGGTGCTTGTGCAGCATTTGTGCGATAGGTATTGACCCATACCCCACCAACCTGAAGTTGTCTGGCAACGCGATGCGCTCTTGCCAAATTTTGCGTCCATAGCCCGGCGACTAACCCGTAAGCGGTGCCGTTTGCGATGGCGATGGCCTGCTCCTCCGTATCAAAGGGAATAATCGCTAACACTGGCCCAAACACTTCTTCTTGAGCCAGTTCGGAGTCCGGCGCCACATCAGAGAATACCGTCGGCTCGACGAAATAGCCGCGACCATATACGTCGCCCTGCGGCACCCTACCGCCCGCCGCCAACTTAGCACCCTGAGTGCGGGCACGTTCGATGAAGTCAAGTACTCGTTGATGCTGCCCCTGGGTCGCCATCGGGCCCATCTCAGTGTTCTCATCGCGAGGGTCACCAATACGAATCGCCCGGGCGCGTTCACAAACCTGCGCCACCACCTGATCGTAGATGTCCCGCTGCACCAGCAGTCGCGAGCCAGCAATACAGGTCTGACCGGCGGCGGCAAAGATCCCCGCCACGGCTCCGGTCACAGCCTGCTCAAGATCAGCATCGGCAAATACAATGTTGGCCGACTTACCTCCCAGTTCAAGGGTCACCGGTGTTAGATGCTCGGCGGCGGCCCGAGAAATCGCCTTGCCTGTAGCGGTACCGCCGGTGAAACTGATCAGGTCGACATCAGGGTGCCCGGTGAGTGCCGCACCGACGCTACCGTCACCGGTCACCACGTTAATCACGCCAGGAGGAAAGCCAGCTCTTTCGCACAGCTCAGCGAAAGCCAGGGTGGTCACGCTCGCCATCTCTGAGGGCTTAATTACAACGGTGCAACCCGCCGCCAAGGCCGGTGCAAGCTTGTTGGCGAGGATCGCTATCGGCGAGTTCCAAGAGGTGATTAAGGCTGCCACGCCGCGCGGCTCGCGAGTAGTGAAATCAACCAGCTCAGGGCGGTCAAGCGGAATGCTTTCGCCTTGGAGCTTGTCCGCCCAGCCAGCAAAGTAGCGGTAGTTGCGAGCCGCAAAACGCATCTGCACCCGTGTCTCGCGGATTACCTTGCCGTTGTCGGTGGTCTCAAGTTGGGCCATGCGCTCGGTGTCGGATTCGAGCAGATTAGCCAATTCGTGCATTAGCGCAGCACGTTGTATGCCATTTGTAGACCGCCATTCGGTTTCAAAGGCATGTCGTGCAGCTTGCACCGCGTCGTCAACATCAGAAGCAGTTGCCTGAGGGATCAATGCCCATGCCTGCTGGTTAAGCGGATTGATCGACTCCAGCACTTTTCCATCTGCCGCGTCACACCATTGATCGCCAATACGAAGTTGATAGCGCTTCATTTCACCCATTACATCATTCCTTCAATTTAGTTATATGTATTAGTTTAACGTTGCAGCATTTCTGGAGAATGGCTTCACGAACGCTAGAACAAACAGCAGTACAACCGCTCCCGCGAACAGGGCATAAAGGGAAGGGATAATGGCCATCGACGCTGATACAATGCACAGCAGTGCGCCTATTTTCCTCTTCATATCTTTTTCAAAAATATCAGAGAGTACGATCGACGCTGATACCACTAGCACTGCGCCAGACAGCACCGCTTCCAATATCTGGGACACATCTCCGTTAAAGAGAACGCCTGGGTAGGTAATAAACAGAAATGGAATCACGTAGGTGACGGCTGCCAAGCGTACAGCCTGCAGCGCAGTTCTTTCCCAGCGCGTATCGGCAATCGAGGAAGCAACAAATACGGCAACACACAAAGGAGGTGTAATCACCGAAATGGTCGCGAAGTAGAAGACGAACATATGCGCGGCAATCGGCTCCACTCCTGCTGACACTAGTGCGGGCGCCATGACCGCCGCTACCAGTACGTAGGCTGCGGTTGTCGGAATGCCCATGCCCAACAACAAGCAGGCCAGCGCCACAATAAAGGCGACACCAAACAGGTAACCACCGCCCAGACCAACTGCCAAGGACGATATTGTCACGCCCACTCCGGTCATATTTATCATCGCGACAACAATCTGAGCGCTTACCAGCATCGTGATAATGATCAATATGCCGTAACCAGCATCCACGCACGAGTCAACAAAAGTGTTCAGTACCAGCTTGATGCCTTCGCCGCGGACGATTACGGCCACCGTATAGGTAATCAGCATTCCCACGATGGACAAGGATGCCGAGAAAGCGACCGAGCGACCGCTTAACACCATCACCACCAACACCCCAAGACCAACTAACAGCGGTGCTGATTTAGAAAGCTTAATGGCATCCCTAATCTTGGGCACATCGTTCTCTTCCGTCAGCCCACCGATCCCCTTTCTCAAGGCGATTAAGTGAATGGTCATAAACACGCTGGAATAAAACATCAACGCAGGGATCAACGCAGCCAACGCCACCGACAGATAACTGATGCCCAATGTCTCGGCCATTATAAATGCCGCCGCACCAAGAATCGGTGGTGTCAGTTGCCCACCAGTGGAAGCCACCGCCTCTACAGCACCAGCAATCGGTGCGGGATAGCCCATCCTTTTCATCAAGGGAATAGTCATAGCACCAGTGGTGGCCACATTGGCTACCGCACTACCATTTACCGAACCGAATGCTGCCGAGGCGACAGTTGCCATCTTGGCTGCCCCACCAACCCGGTTAGCCGCAAAGATCATGGCAAGATCCATAAAGACCTTACTGCCGCCAGTACGGATAAGAACAGCGCCAAACAGCACAAAAGAGGCAATAACCGTCGCGCCAATACCCGTCAGCATGCCCCACAACCCCAGATCCGACAGGAAAAGGGTTTCGACAACCAACTCAACGCCATACCCACGATGTCCAAAATCACCTGACAATCTATCGCCAAAGAAGACATAAGCCAGAGACAGCAACACCATCAATGGAAACGCGATCCCAACGGAGCGTCGGCATATTTCCAGTACCGTGATCACCAGAAATACACATAAGGTGATATCCACCACCCCAGCGATAGGCAACTGCGTGAGGATGCGGTTTTGATTCCAGGCCACATAAAGGCACGCGGCAATGGCAAAAACGCACAGCAAGCCATCAATGGCTCGCCCCAGGAAAAGAAAACGTCCTTTTATACTTGGCGGATACACCATGAATGCCAATAAAATCACACTTGCCAGCATCACCGAACGCTGCACAAGAGAATCAAAAGCACCAGCGATCCCCGTATAAAGGATCATCATGCCAAGTGAGAATGCAACCAGCTTTTTTATCACCTCAGGAAGCCTGGATGATGTGCTTTCTATAGGCTGTGATTCCGATTCAACAGCTTCTAACATAAGTCTCACCATGAAGATAACTTCACGCCAGAAGGCAATAGAGCTAACACTCAAGTCAGCTCTATTTCATAAAAACGACCACTCTTTATTTCACAACTTAGGGTTTAAGATGCTCAGGAACTTCATATCCCTGCTCTTCAAAATAGCGAATAGCGCCGGGATGAAGAGGCGTCGTTGCAAGCTCAATTGTCATCTCTGGGATATCTGCATCTTTTAAAACTGAGAAAGCGGCCGCCTGAGCATCCTGATGCTCGACGATAGCTTTAACGATGTTGTAGGCAACCTCTTCATCCAAGTCAGCTCTTGAACTTACCGTGTTGCCATACGCCCAGGTGGTATATGCCGGATAGCCATCACCAGCCTCATTCTCTTCAATATTCATGATGCCCAAGCTAGGCAGTTCCTGGCGAATGGCATCTGCCTGCTCATCGCTCAAGCCAAGAATATTAACTGGGGTCATAGTGGCGATATCGATACTGGAGGCATCCAGCATTCGGCCATTACCGCTCTTCACATAACCTTTGACACGATTATCCTTGATCTGGTTAACCATGTCGGTTGTGGAACCACGCACATAGTCAGGCGTTACACCGATCACATCGAACACCGCTTCGGCAGTCGCTTCCGTGCCCGATCCAACAATACCCGGGTTGAATTTGACACCTTCCAGATCACTGATAGTGTTCAGGCCAGCATCCGCTCTCACTACGACATTCTGAGCCGAAGGGCCATACACCCATAGCACATTAGTGGGGACTTCATTACCCTCGAACGCCCCCTCGCCGTGATAGGCATCATAGGCAACATTGGTGGTCACTAACCCCATATCGGCCTGATTACGTTTGATCCTTCTCAAGTTATCAATGGTTGCCCCCGTCTCCATGACGGAAGAGCGCACACCATCGACATTCTCGTTAATGATCTGCGAAACGGCGACGAAATAACCATAATGTGATGACGAAGAGGATGTAGAACCAATCGTCAATCGAGTATCGGCATGGGCAACGCCTGCTGCACATAAGGAAATTACCACCGCCAGCACGGATGCTTGCTTCGTATAAGCCATAGTCACCTCTCGTAATTGTTATATATTTAACTTTCCGTTAAAGACTAAACTCAGTCATTGCGCATACTATTAACGATGACCGGAAAGTACTGCTCTCCGTATCCTTCCTTTATAGCTTTCTGAAATAGGGACTTCGTATTTTCTGCCATTCCCAACGTCAAGCCGTAATTCTCTGCCAGTTCCAGCGCATAGCTGAGGTCTTTTAATGCATATGAGGTAGGGAATTTTTTTTCTGGGAAATCATTTTCGAGCATGAATTTCATGCAGTGGTTGCGCAGGGCAAAGCTATCTGCGGACCCTAACGACATAGCTTCAAAAATCTTTTTAGGGTCGGCGCCACTTTTCTCACAAATCACCAATGCCTCGGAAAGGCTGGCCACCGTATCGAAGAGCACCATATTATTCAGAATCTTGGCCAGTTGGCCGGCCCCAACATCCCCACAATGGATGATGTCTGATGCAATGTTCTGCAGCAGCTCTTGAATATTTCCGTAAATGGTTTCGGAGCAACCCACCATGACGCACAAGTTGCCATCAATCGCAGCCTGCCGAGTGCGCGCGACAGGCGCATCGGCAAACTTCACCTTGTAGGCCTGCAGCTCACGCTCTAACCACTTGGCATCCTCTACGGAGGTTGTGCTCAGGTCGACGACTGTAGCGCCTTGCTTGAGTTCACTGGCAATGCCGTCCTCTCCTAGCATCAAGCTTTTTACATGCTGGCCACTTGGCAAAGACAGGAAGAGGACATCACTCTCGCGCGCCACTTGCAGAGCGTCCTCGCCCTTCTGCACACCCTCAGCAACCAGTCTCTCCAGCGGCTCAGAGGCAAGGTCATAGGCCAACACCTTCTTACCAGACCCTTTGGCCAGGTTTTTACACATGGGCTCACCCATTGCCCCCAGGCCAATAAAACCAATAGTACTAATCAAACCAACACCTCCAATAAGAATACTCTTGAATACCGTTGGATACTATAATACACACACTAGCTCATAGAGCTGCAATTATCACGACATACTTTGGTCGCAATGTATGATGAAAACCGATAGCGAACCGCTGCACAAATTGTGGGGGAACTATCTGAGCGCCATAACAGCACCAGAACAAAAAGTTATCCCTCGGGCGCAATTTACTGGCCGAGTGTATGTTCTGGTGGCAATGACAATGAGAAGTGAGCCGCCAAGGTGTGCGGCACTTTTTTGAGCACTAATAGCCCTGTAGGGATCAAGGGTTGGCTGTCCTTCAATAATAATTGTTATATATTTAAATATTTCTTTAACGCAGCTCTCAGGAGAACCAAAAACAGCATGGCTAATTATTAATCTCTTTTATATCCTCCTAAATCCATTCAGTTAAATACCTTCCAAGCGCATATCTCTCTGATTAAGTTATTGGTGATGTAAACGCAAACCAGAGCGCGGCCAAGGAACAGCTAACAGCTGACCATAACCTGATAGCGTGATGTAAGCAGTCTGCAAGTTCGATCCACCAAAGCAGATATTAGTGCAATACCCTTCAGGGGCTTCATGAAACTCCAGCAAATCCCCCTGCGGAGAAAAAACACTGATCCCCCCATCCACCAGGGTGGCGACACAAATGTTACCACTCTCTTCCAAAGCCATAGAATCAAGGCGCTGATAGCCCGGCAGGCCGTGAACCAACTTGCCGCCATTGGGAGATGGCCAAGGCTCCTGACCCAGCTCACCGGGCGCGGTGATCGGATAACGCCAAAGCCGACTGGTTTCGGTTTCAGAGACGTACAACATACGCCCATCTGGCGACAGGCCAACCCCATTGGGCGTCAGCAGATGCTTTGCCGCGCGGCGAATCGAGCTACCGTCGCATCGGGCATAGTAGAGGTAACCCAGCATAATGCGGTCATCAAATTTCTTGCCAAAGTCGGTAAACCAGAAACCACCCTGATCGTCAAAAACGATATCGTTAGGGCCATGCAGCGGAACGCCCTGGCAGTGGGTGTAAAGCGTCTCAACAGAGCCGGTGACAAGGTTGACTCTTTGAATCGAACCGCCGTCATAATCGGATGCAGCGCCGGTAGGTCGGCTGTAGCCATCGTCAGTACGCCAACTGAATCCACCATTGTTGCAGATATAACAGTGCCCATCCGGCCCGAGAGCCGCCCCATTTGGCCCCCCACCCACCTCCGCCACGGTCTGTAGCTCGCCGTCAGGTAGGACACGCGTCAAGCGGCCTCTTTGAATCTCCACGACTAATATGCTGCCATCTTCCATGGCAATCGGCCCTTCAGGAAACGCCAGTCCACTGGCTAGCACCTTGCCCTGCAATTTTGTTCTGCTCATGTCATCTCTCCTGTGAACTGCCTGCTTTTCCCGCAGCCCTGCACACCCGCCTAAAACTGCCGGGCCATTTGCTGAGCCCGGCGACACCACTTACTGCATACCTTCAATTACCTCTTGAGTTGGCAGGCCGCGCGCTTTCAAGGGTTCTGCCCAGCGGTCATAGACGCCTTCAAGGTTGGCGTGTGCTTGTTCAAGATCGCTATCAGATAGGGGCACTTGGGCAATACCGTACTCCTCCTCAAGTGTCTGGATGATTTCCGGTTCAGAGTTATCCACGTAATCACAGTAGGTTTGCATAGCGTACCTTCCTGCCTCTACCAGAATATCCTGTTGCTGCTGTGACAGTCGCTCCCACACTCGGTCACTAATCGAGTAGGTGAGACCAAAGCTAGCGACGGAGAAGTTCGGAATTAATTGATCCAGTGCTGGTGCAAGGCCATAGTCCAGGATGCCTCGAAGCGGGTAATACACACCATCCAGCGTACCGCGAGAGAGTGATGTTAGTACGTCTGAAGCCTGCATTGTGACAGGGCTTGAACCCAGAGCATCAGCGGTGAGTGTCATAGGTCCACCGGCAGTACGCATTCGCAGACCATTCAAGTCATCGAGCGACGAAATATCGCTGTTGTTGGTCAGTATTCGATAGCGCCCCATATTGCCCACCCAAAGAGGGCGGATGTGATGCCGCTTGAACTCCGCTTCATAAATAGCCCCACCTGGCTGGGCCATCTCATAGAAGCTATCCGCCGCGCTACAGGAGTTTTTTACGATTTCCGGTAGCTCAACAACGCCAGACAAAGGGAGCTTTTCCGGTATATAAGCCGGAGATACGTTGGCAATATCCGCCACACCTGTCTGCAACAAGGTCAGAGATTCAGAACCACGCCCAAGTTGTTCTGCCGGATAAAAGTCGAACTGTATCTGTCCGTCGGAGAGCTCCGCCACCTTTTCCATAAACGGGTTGGCCCCATACTCTATGGCAAAAGAAGTGGTGGGCAGCCATTCGGCAAACTTCAATGTCACTGGTTCAACCTCTGCCGCGGAGACTGAACCGCATGCCAAAACACCCGTCAACAGCAGTGGAAGGTGCTTTTTATAGTTATTCATGATGGTACTCCCTTTTATCGCTCTTCAGTTTTTGTGCCAGTCATTAATCAATACAGCGGGATAAACAAAATCTTCCAATAATGCATGGTGCATTGATGATAGGTATAACGTTTTTACAACAAGCTTAAACCTTAACCCACCTTTATATAGATGAACCCTATCTATCGTTGACCCAAACTCCTACAAATTGGCGAAGACTAGTTACCAACATTACGCGTCAGTACATAGCCGTTGATGGCAGCCACAGCACAATCTGTGGAAATGCTATTAACAAAGCGATCAAACCAAGCAGCATGACGATGTAGGGTATGACGCCTGAGAAAAGCTCCTCGACAGGCACATTGGCCACTTTCGCCACCACAAAGACGTTCATGCCGACCGGTGGTGTGACAATACCGATCTCAGCCAACAAAATAACGATCACACCGAACCAGATCGGATCGAACCCGAGCGAGACGACAACCGGAAGAACCACAGGAATGGTGAGAATCAGAATAGAGATCAGGTCTAGGAACAGCCCCAGCACCAGATAGAGGATCACCAGAAAGAACAAGATAAGGTATGGCGAAACATCCAGCAGTCCCACATAGTTGACTAAGTTTCGGGTGATGCCGGTCATGGTTATGAAGTAACCGAAAACATGTGCACAAACAACAATAAGGCCGATCATGGCAGAAATGCAGCACGTATTTATAACGGCATTTTTGAATGCTTCAGCATTGAGATTGCCTGATTTCAAAGCAAGCAAAAGTGCGCCTAGTGCACCCAAAGCCGAGGACTCAACGGGTGTGGCAATGCCAGTGTAGATTAATCCCGTAACAACACTGAACAGCATCAGAAAGGGGGTAGCTACCTTCAGTGCTGTCAGCTTTTCGCGGAAGCTATAGGTCTTATTATTAGAGGCTACTGGATTTCGGATGATCAGAATCTTGATGGTAATGGCGATAGTGAGCGTCACCAATATGCCAGGCACTATGCCAGCAATCAGAAGGTCACTGATGCTAACCCCGCTGAGCAGCCCATAGAAAATCAGTGCGACACTGGGAGGAATCAGCATGGCAATAGTGCCCGAAATAGCGGCAATACTGCCAGCCATTTTCGGAGAATACCCCTCAGCCTGCATGGCGGGCGTGCTGATTTTCCCCAGCGTGGCTGCAGCCGCTGTACTGGAGCCAGAAATTGCACCAAAAGCAGCACCTGTGACAACAGCAGCAATCCCCACGCCACCCTGTATCTTGTCTGTCCACTTGGCAATGGCGCTAAACAGGGAGCCGGTGATACCGCTGACCCCCATAAATTCCGACATGAGGATAAACATCGGAATGGTGAGCAGCTCGTAGGTCGTCAGAGCAGAGCCTGGCGAAGCCGATAGGATCCCCAGCAGGACATCTATCCCATTGGTTAGAAAAATGCCCAAAGCACCGGATATCGCAAGACTGATTGCAACCGGAATGCCTATTATCAAAAGAAAAAACAGAAAGAGAAAAGATAAAGCAATGACCATCACAGCTCGCCCCCTTTAGAAACATAGTTATTTATTGTTGTTATTAACAACCTGAACGAGAAAACAAAGGAGCCGATAGCGATAATAAATTCAGACGGCCAAACAACCCAGCTCACAACGCCATAAACGATCTCGTTCTCTTGCCAGGCACTGTATGCCCTTAAAGAATAGGTATAAGCAATATAGCTAAACATCAATGTGGCGATGAGGCCGAAGACCAAAAGGCAAAAGCTGGTAAACTTTAAAGGCAGCTTGCTTTTGAAATAATCAACCTTCAGGTGGCTTCCCGTTCTCAACGCATAAGAGAACGCCAGAAAATAAGACCCTGGAAGAAGGTACATGGTGATTAGGTTAAAAAACCAATTAAGCGGCGAGTTGAAGATATAACGCATTACGACATCGACAAACGTAATTGCCATGGCGCAAATAATCATAGATCCGGCAACAAAAATAAGAGCGTTTTCCAGGCATCTACAAACCTTATCCAACGCTCTTATCAGGCCGGGTTGTTCAATATGACCTGTCATGGTTCTGTGTTCCTGTAATGTCGCCATGATAAACCTCAGTGCGCCAATGTTAATAACGAGCCCTGTTTATGCGTTGCTAGCAGCCCGCTCAGCAAGTATGCGCTCAGCCTGCCGGGTACGCGCTACGAGCGCATCGGCAAACTTCACCTCATAAGTATGTAGTTCACACTCCAACTGCCTGGCACCCTCGACAGAAGTACTCATCAAATCATCACTCCCCAACAAGAATACCTTTGAATACTATTGGATACTATAGTACAGACCCTAGCTCATAGCGCTTCAATTATCACGACATACTTTGGTCGCAATGTATGTTCTGGTGACAATGGCAACGCACTGCTACAAGAGCATGGAGCGCTTCTGGTCTGCATCAGCATGACCACCAGTGTGACGGCGCTGGGGTAACCCCAACGACCTCGCCGGGCGCTAACTTTATAACGGGCGTACTATTCTATTACCGGTAGACGATGGCTATTCGTCACGTTGAGCCCAAATATCGAACACACAGGAGTACATGGTATGGATCTTGGAATCGCGGGACGCTGGGCCGTGGTATGCGCAGCGAGCAAAGGGTTGGGTCGAGGCTGCGCCGAAGCGCTGGCCAAAGAAGGCGTCAACCTGGCCATTAATTCACGCAATGCTGAGGTGCTAGAAAAGACTGCCGACGCGTTGCGGGCCCTTAATCCAGCCATCGAGGTTCGCCCTGTGGCTGGGGATATCGGGCGCGAGGAGGTACGCGAGGCGCTGCTGGCCGCCTGCCCGCAGATCGATATTCTGATCAACAATAACGGCGGGCCGCCGCCGGGTGATTTTCGCGACTGGAGTCGGGAGGCGTGGATACAGGCCGTGGATGCCAACATGATCACGCCTATTGAGCTGATCAAGGCCACGGTAGACCGTATGGCCGCCAACGGCTTTGGACGTGTGGTCAATATTACCTCGGGCGCGGTAAAAGCACCCATCGACATTCTCGGGTTATCCAACGGCGCGCGCAGTGGGCTAACCGGCTTCGTCGCGGGGCTTGCTCGCCAACCGCAACTCGCCTCGCACAACGTCACGATCAACAACCTACTGCCCGGCTCCTTTGATACCGACCGCCTGCGCGGCAACTTCAAAAATGTCGCCGAGAAGAGTCAGCAAACTATCGAACAGATACGCGAGCAGCGAGCCCAGGGCGTACCAGCCCGGCGATTCGGCACCGCCGAGGAATTCGGCGCCTTCTGCGCCTTTATGTGCAGCGAACATGCAGGTTATCTAACAGGGCAGAATATCCTGCTCGACGGCGGCGCCTACCCAGGAACCTTCTAATCGATTGAGGCGCGATTAACCGTTAGCCAGCGTAATGGCTAGCCTCCCCGAGTGCGCTGCTGGGCGGGCGCTGCACAGCAGTATTTCCCCCTCTGGCGCTGATATGCCATCTGGGTAGGTAACCTCCCCCTGCACCAGCGTGCAGGCGCACTCGCCACAGCTACCGCTGCGGCACCCATAGGCAGGTTGAAGCCCCGCTTTTTCAGCGGTTTCCAACAGGCTTTCACCCGGCTGCCAGTGGGCCACCGCGCTGGGGTTGGCAAAGCTGACTTCTACCGGTTGTTCGGCGGTGGGGGCTGTATATGTTTGCGCCAGCGCCGAGGGGCCAAACGCTTCTGTGTGTATCTGCGCGGGCATAAGTCCGAGCTCCAGCGCCTCCTGGTGGTAGCGCTCTACAAAGGCGGCGGGGCCGCATAGGTAGAGCTGTACTTCTGATAGCACCTGATCGGTAAACACCTGCCCCAGTGAAACCCGGCCTGCCATCCATCCATTGAGGGCAGTTGTAGTTCTGGTGACATGCCGCTGCAAACGCAGCCCTCGCGCCTCAAGGTCGAGTAGCTCTGCACCGAAAGGGGCTTCGGCCACATCGCGCACGCTCTGCACTAACGTTACCGGGCCACGGCCTGCCCCGGTCAATTCATGTGCCAGGCTCAATATGGGCGTAATACCGATACCGCCACCCAGCAGTACCCAGTGGGCACGCTCTGAGCCGCTAGCCTCTGCCGTGAATGACCCCATTGGCATACTCACAGCTAGTTCAGTACCCACCTGAAGCGCGCTGTGCACGTAGTGCGAGCCCTCACCATCGGCCTTAATACTGATGCGATAGCCGGCCTGCTGGCTGTCACCCGAAAGCGTATAGCTGCGTACCAGCGCCGTGCCATCCAGGCGCGGCACGTGTAACGTAATGAACTGGCCCGCGTTAAAGGGCGTCAGCGCCTTGTCTTGTCGGGCACTCTTCAAATAGAAAGAGCGGATCTCGGGTGTCTCCTGCACCACGGCGGCCACCTGAACACGCTGTTGAGAGGAAGGCGCAAGCACTTGCCAGGGCCCATGGGGCGCCGCCTCAACGGCCACTGCACTGGCATGGCTACGCCAGCGCAAGGCCCTTGGTCGCCAAACGATATGCCGTGGGGTTAGGCACCAGTAGCGTTCAGCGCCAGGATAACGCGCCCCAGCGGCCTCCTCGTCCACCAGCCGCGCTTCCCCGGTCAGATGCAGCACATTCCCGCTGGTGAAATCCGGTATCACCAGGGCCGCGCGTCCGCTGGCCAGCACGTTGCCCAAGGTGTTGAAGAATCGATTGCCTGCAAAATCAGGCAGAATCAGATCACTTCCCTGACGCCGAATGAACCCCGGTTGCCCTCCGCGATGAGAGGCATCCACCTGGGCGCCCTGGTCGGTATGCGCGTAACTACCCACGAAGGCGGTGATCGCCCGGTCGATATGTGCCAGCACCGGCTCTGGCAACTGGTCGAGGGTCGCGTCGCGCTTGGTTAGCACGGGGCCCGTCTGGGGCTGCACCGGCCTCATCGCCGACCAGTCGTGAATGTATTGGGGGCAATTACCGAAGGCGTGAGTCACTTCCAACTGCCATTGGCTTGCTGAGCCCCGCAATACACCGTTGACCCTGTTACGACGGCGCGTGTGCAGCTCAATGCCCAATAGGCCAATGCTGGTGCCGCTGTTAAGTAGCGGTGCAAGAGGGTCATCCACAGGCGGCGTTAATGCTAAATCGAGCCGTGACTCGTCCGGCGCATGAACAAACCCCGGCGCGCCCTCCAGCAGCGTGACCCAAGGCCAACCGTCATGATCCACCGCTGCTGCTGCCACAAAGGGCAACTGGGGAAAGAAGTGTTGCAGCTGCGGCGTTAGAAAGGGGCGCATCACCTTGCGGCCCACCTCCACCATCTGTTTTTCCACGCCGACCACGCGCTGCAAGGCAAGCTCGCCTTCATGCCATGGGCTGCTGGTGACGTCGTTATTCACCCTCGACTCCTCGCGAGCAGGTCGCCCGCACCGATTTGAAATGCTGCATCGGCTGGCCTAGCGCACCAGCCCCACCTTGGTCACCTTCATGGGTACAAACCCTTCCAGCGCCTCGATACGCTGCAGCCAGGTGCGGATATGCGGGTAGGGTTCCAGCGAGACATTCCCTTCAGGCGCATGGGCGATGTAGCTGTAGAGCGAAATCTCCGCCAGCGTGGCGTGCTCACCCGCCAGGAAGGGCTGATGCGCCAAGTGGGCATCGACAATCGCGAACAGCTCATGGGCATCGGCAATCAGCGGTTCAGGGTCGAAAGGGGCATTAAAGACCGTCACCAGCCTGGCCTTCATCGCGGAGTTCGCCAAAGGCCCTGCCGCCACGGACAGCCAGCGTTGCACTTGGGCTTGAATCAACGGGTCGTCCGGTAGCCAGCGACCAGCACCCTGCCCAGAACCATAGCGGCGTTCCAGATAGACCGGAATGGCATTGGAATCCGCCAGGATAACCCCTTGGTCATCGAGCACCGGCACCTGCGCGAAGGCGTTCAGGTTCAGGAAAGGCGACGCTTTGTGTTCGCCCGCGGCAAGATCGACATCGATAAAAGTGGCAGGCAAACCGAGCAGCGAAAGCATCAGCTCAATGCGATGGCAGTGGCCGGAAAGAGCGTGGCGGTAAACCTTGATAGCGTGTGGCATGTAATTATCTCCTTGAGTGAGCGCCTCGATAGATGAACGTCACAGGTGTTAAGCGACATCACCCATCCTGCGCCAAATCAAGGAGTGCAAGAATAGCGATACTGAACAATACAAAATTGCGCTGAATGAAATAATCAGCCGACCAACTGCGTTCGCAACCAGGGTGTTGCCAGTTCCAGGAAGGCCATAACGCTGGCAGGCGCCCGGATGCCAAGGGTATAGGTGAGCGCCAGAGGGTGTCCCGCAGGCCAAAGGGGTTCAGCAACGGGTTCAAGCAGCCCCTGCTCGCAGGCGCGACGCGCCTGCAGTTGGTAGCAACACACGACACCCGCACCTCCAATGGCAGCCCGCAGCGCAGCAGCACTGGTACTGATGGCAAGCCTGGGCTCAAAACGGAGCGGGTAGTCTTCAGCCAAGCGCCAGACAGGCGCTTGTCCTTCACTGGAGCAGTGAATAAGCGCATGACGGGCCAAGCCTTGCAGGCTACCGGGGCGCCCGGTCTTGTCCAAGTAACGGGGGCTAGCAAACAGACCAACGCGCAAATCACCCAGGGGCCTGGCATAAGCGGAGGCAGGCAGCGGCCCACGCATCAGACGTAGGTGCGCCGGTGCATCGCTTTCTATACGGATGGGATATTCATCAGCCAGCAGGCAGATCTTCAGCGCAGGATGCTGCTCTTGCAGCCGCAACACTAACGGCACCAGCAGTAGCTCCATCAACGCCTGGGGCGCCTGCAAACGTAGCGTGCCGTTGAGCTCGCGGTGCTCCTGGCGCGCACTGGTGTCGGCGTCGGAGACTGCGTGGATCAGCGTATCGGCGTAGGCGCGCAATCGCTCGCCCGCCGCCGTCAACGTGCTGCCTCTGGCAGAGGTAGTGACCAAAGCAACCCCCAGATGCTGCTCCTGAGCACGCAGCAGACGGTGGAGCTTCGCCGCCGACTGGCTGCACGCTTCAGCCGCGGCTTGCACGCTGCCGTGCCTGGCAACGGCGGAAAGCGCCTTTAAGGCCTCAAAGCGTAGCGGTGATTCAGGGGAGAGTGCCATGGTTAACTGCGGTAGGCGAGCGCCGGGTCGGCACGTAGCCGCTCGGCAAGAAAATCAACGAAGGTACGCACACTGGCGGCACGCCCACGGCCCGCTGTCACCCAGATATTGATGGGAATGGCCACTGGTTCGAAACGCGTTAACACGCGCCGTACTCGACCTTCGGCTTCACTGGCAGCCACCTGGTAAGACAGCAGCCGAGTAAGCCCGGCACCTGCCTCGACCGCCGTTAACGCCGCATGAATAGCGCTGATGCGCAGCCGTGGCGAGGGCGTTACTTCAATGCGTTTGCCCTCCTCCTCGAACCACCAGTGGCCGCTCAAGTTGCCGCCTTCGGCCACCACGGTAGGCAATGCTTCCAGTTCTTGCGGGTGCGTTGGCTCATTGTGCTCGGCCAGCCACGCGGGGCTTGCACAAACTACCTGCCGCACCTCACCGACTGGCACGGTCAAGTGCTGACAATCCTGGGGCACATGGCCGATGCGCACCGCCACATCGATGCCCTCCTCCTGCAGGTTGACCGGTCGATCGATCAGTTCAGCGCGCACCTGCACGTCAGGGTATTGCTCCAGATAATCGACGATCTGCGGGGTAACGAAGTACTCGCCGAACAGCACCGGCGCGGTCACCTGCAACAGGCCACGTGGGGTAAGGTAACTGCCGGTCGCAGCGGCCTCGGCCTCCACAAGCTGAGCAAGCACCTGCTGGGCATCCTCCAGATACCGGCGCCCCGCCTCCGTCACGCGCACCTGCCTTGTGGTGCGCTGTAACAAGGCAACGCCCAAGCGCGCCTCAAGCGCTGCCACCGCCCGGGTAACCCGAGGCGGCGACAGCGCAAGCTGCCGTGCGGCGTCCGCAAAGCTTTCCAGTTGCGCCACCGCTGCAAACACGCGCATCTCTTCGAATCTATCCAAGGCAGCTCCAGGAACAGGGTAAGCATCACTAACGGTATTCTATATACCCGCTAGGTTTATACCTACCAGGACTGTATACCCACCAGAGCTTTTTTATGCAGCTACGTCGCCGATGGTTTATTAGGCCTAGGCCTTTATTATCCGCCACTCGACAAACGATTTAATGCGTCTAGTTGTTCATCGTGCAAGCAAACTCAGTTGCTCGGACGCTGTTTGGTGGCATCCAATCCAGTTTTGCTCTCTGTGGTCAACTTGGTAATTTCTGCAGACTTAGCGATCGCACGATCAAAGACATCCTGCATGTTCGCCATCGCCTCTACCGATGTGCCTTCGAGGCCACCGTCTGCCGCCCACTCGAAATTCCAGACGCCAGAAAGGCCATCTTGACCCTGGACATCATGAGTCTCGATGGCCGTATAAACACTGGTGTGGCGCGTCATATAGGAGGCAGCTGCCGAAACTTCAGCAGGGACACTGCCTGACGAATTGTTGGCAAGCTGAGCGAGCTCATCGGCATTGATCGCCGACTTGCCCTGCTGCTTCAAATAATCCACTAGAACCTGACTGGATTTGGCAATATTCAACTGGTCGTCGAAGGATGAGGTGGAGGTTTTTTGAGTGGGGGCGTTTACGCTTGTAGGTGACACTGTAGTAGACATCGGATATCTCCCAAGCAGAGGTTTGGTTGGACAGCCTGTTTATTGTTGCTCGGTTTAATGTCATTCGTATGAATCATGTGGCATGGCAAACGATTGCAACCGAGTGATGGCTAAATCAGCTTGGCCGCCACCAGCATATCGGCGACCGCCTGAAAGGTACCATCAGGAACCGGATCGCCATTGCCAGCGCGTTTGGCGATGAGTTCGGCCAGCCTCGGGTCGGCGACTCTCGGGACTCGGCGAGGCGCAGCACTTGCCAACAAGCTAGCGGCCTGATCGGGTGAGGCCTTGCAGGTCACCAACGGCACTGGCGTTTCGCCGCGAATGTAGCGAATGCCGACCAGCCAACCGTCTGCGGTGCCGATCATCAGCGAGCTATACTGAACACCGATCTTGGCGTTCAGCTCATGCATTTCGCGCCGCTGTTTGCGGCGCGCCTGATTCATTGTCGGATCGCCTTCCTGATCCTTGCGCTCACGCTTCTGTTCGGTCTTTGTCATGCGCTGGTCGCGCTCGAATAGCCAGCGTTGGAGCAGCACATCGAAAGCACCAACCAGTAAGAAGGCAATCAGTGCAGTGATGACCAGCGGCTGGAGTAAGGCGAGAAAAGTACCTTGAACGCAGGGGTAGCCGCAGCGTGAGGACTCCATCAGCGACTGTAGGCCCAGGCGATAGACAATCACCAGCGCGACGGCCAATGCCACCATCTTGAACAGTGACTTAAGAAACTCGACCAGCCCGCGTACCGAAAAGATGCGCTTGACCCCCTGAACCGGATCAATATTCTCCGGCTTAGGCTGAACCGGTTCGGTGGAGAATACAAAACCCTGCAATACCACAATGTTGGTCAGCACGATCACCAACAGCGTTAGGCCGACCAGCGGCGACACCGAGAGCAGTAGTACTTCGCCTGCCTGGGTCATCAACTGCGGCCACAGCGTATCGAACGGCTCGGTATAGAGTCGTGCGGTTGAGTCGATCAACCCCTGCACACGAGCAATGATGTCATTCACGCTGATAGCGATATAAAGCGTGCAGGCCAACATCACCATCGCGGTGACCAGGTCAGCACTCTTGGCGACCTGGCCTTTCTTGCGCGCATCGCGAAGTTTTTTCGACGATGGCGGCAGCGATTTCTCTTCAGAGGGCTGTTGGCTCATGCCGCTGCTGTGACCCTATGAACCTACTGTCGAGCCTTTATCCATTTGCGTATCGAGATTGTTGCCATCACCTGCGTAATCTTCGTGCTCGAAATCGTCCCAGGTCGAGTCAGGTAGATGGCCTTCCTCTACGTAGAACTCATACTCGTCGCTGCGGTAGTCGAAAATGCTCTCGTCGTCCGGCGCATCGCGCTGACCGTAGCTCCGGACGTACGCTTCGAGAAACTCATAACGGGTCAGGCCGTCTTTGGTCAGTAGGCCATCCTCATCGAGCGACGAGAAAAGCTCCTTGAGGTCAGCCTTATGCCCCTCCAGCGCGTTGGTGCGCTTGATATCCTGGACAATAGTGAATGGCAGCGTCGCCACCGTCAGACCGGCGGATATCCAGAACAGCGGCCCGGTGACGGCACGGGCGACGGCAATGCCCTTGAGCGCCGCCAGCGATGACGCTCCACCGGCAAGGCCGAAGGCACCCGCCGCGACGGTGACGGCGCCCTGACCGATGGTAGCGCCGTCGCCACTGTCCACGCCGCGCTTGATCATCAGCCCGCCGAGGGCAATGTCCAGCGCACCAGTGGCGGAGTTGGCAGCGCCATCCAGCACACGCAGGAAAGAGCTGACGGTGCGGGTCGTCGTCGTGGCATCGGGCAGAGCCGGATTCTTGGCGTATCCGTTCTGGGCGCCCTCGACTATCTTCTTAGCGTCTTCATAGGAAATATCCAGCTTCTTGGCCAGTGCCTTCTGATCACCTACCGGGGCATCGTCGATGATCTGCTGGAAGTTCTCGCTGAAACGCTCCCAGGTGTGGGCATCAGGAGCGGGCGCCTTGCCCTTGACCTTGTCGTCGGCCCATATCTGCGGCAGCGTCTTGTCGAGCCCCAGCATGGTATTGACGTTGGTGCCCTTGGCCTTGTCCCAGATGTTGCTGCCGAGGTTGACGAAGTGCTGACTGGCACCCAGAAAGCTGATGAACTCCTTGGCCACGGCCATTCGCGCCTCGTGGCTGTCCGCCAGCTTGCTGGCGCCGCCTGCGAGCTGATAGATGCCCGAGGCGAGCGAGATCAGCCCGCCGGTCGTGCCCAACGCGCCGTTGCTGTTGAGCGTGCCAATCAGCGCCATCATGCCGCCGTTGGTCTGTTCGTTGAGCGCCTTGTAGACACCGTTCTTCAGCAGGCCATCGATGTCCGACTGGGTGATCGAACCATTTTTCTGGAAGCGATCCCCGAGCTCCTGCAGCGCCTTACCGAAGTTCTTAGCAGTTTGCTTATCGTCAAGAAACTCGTTAACAAACTTGTCGATCGTCTCCGCCGTGCGCCGCGGAATATCGACACCGGCACGCTTGAGCGCGGTCAATACCATCTTGACCACATCCTGCGTGGCCGTCGCGGTGTTGGCATCATTGATTTGATCAGGATTGGCAATCAGATCATCAAGATCGGTGATCATCGAGTCGAGCTGCAGGCTCTGGGCGAACTCGGCTGCCTTGTCACTCTCTTCCGTTGCCGGGAACATCGCCGAGAGTGCATTGTAGGTTCGCGAGATATCCTGCTCGGCGAGTTCCCCCTGACCGCTCTCGCGCAGGTCGTTGATGTAGTTGATGTACTCCTCGCTGAAGGCGGTCTCCTCCAGCTGCGAAGCGATCGCGTCCTTATTGGCGACTTTGTCGATCGCGTCTGCCTGGGTCGCCTGGTAATCCTCCTGCACCGCCTCGGAGGCGAATAGCTCGCCGAGGCTTTCATCGAGCTTCTCGCCGTCGATGATGGATGAGAGATCCTCGCCGGTGACGTTGTCAAGACTCAAGCCTTCCGACATATCGAGACCGACCAGATCCAGGCCGTTTTCAAGCGCGCCCTGGGCTCGCAGCGCACGGTAGAACTGGGCGCGCTCATCGTTTTTATCGATACTGCCGTCCTCTATCCCCGTCTTCCACTTTTCGATCAGGTTCTGCCAGGTCAGCTCGCTGACGGTCAGCTTGCGTGAGCTGTCGTCCGGATCTGTCTCGCTGGTTTCCATCGACTGAATATCGACATCGCTGAAGGCCGGTAGATCGTGATCGCGCCGGGCTGTGTCCAGCTCCGCATTGTCGGCGAGGCGCTGGGTGTTGGTCTCCCCACCGTGCCTCGACCAATAACCGTCGAAGATATTCTGAACCGCCTTGCCGTCGTCTCCGGCAGCGTGCCTGATCCGCTCGCGCAGGTCATCGTTAACCTGGGCAGTGGCGTCCTCGAGGGAGGCACCGTCGCTCATCTTGCTGTCGATCAGGTTCTGATAGAGCTGCGACAACGTTTCGGAGCTTTCGATATGCAGAATCTGGCGCGAACCCGTCAGCGTGCTGCCCGCCAAGCCAGAGGCCAGTGCGTTGAGGTTATCCTCATAACTCGGGTTATCCGTCACGGTGGTGTCGGCGAGAAAGTCGTCGTAGGCCTCGAAGCCAGCGGAGGTGGCAGCATCCTTGCCACCATGACGCTCCCAGTAACCATTGAGCACATCGAGCCCGTCCTTGCTGTCCTTATCGGCATCGGTCAGCGCGTTGCCGGTACGGTCAAAGAGGGCATCCTTGGCATCGTCGATGGCTGCCTGTAGATCCGGGGCATCGCCGCGCTCACGCTGCTGGTTAAGCTGGTACTCCACCAGTTGGCTGAACTGATCGCTGGCGTCTCCTGTCAGCGGTCGCACCTTGCGGTTGTCGATGTCGATGCCTTCAGCCATATCGCTGGCGAGCGAATTTAGAGTATCGTCGTAGGCGATGTCGTCTTCGTCGCGATTGGCCAGGTAAGTCTCTTCGGCCAACTCTTCAGTATCCTCTTCCCCGCCGTGACGTTTGAAGTAGCCATCGAAGACATTGACCACACTCTTGCCACCAGCGTTTTCGAGACGGTCGCGCAGCTCATCATTGACCTGACTCAACGCTTCCTCAGTAGTGGCGCCTTCGTCCAGCTTGCTCTTGATCAGATTCTTATAGAGCTGGGACAGTGTATCGGAGGAGTCAAGGTGCAGTATCTTGCGCTGATCGGTCAGCGTGCCGCCGGCCAACCCGGAAGCAAGAGCGTTGAGGTTATCTTCGTAGCTAGGGTTGTCGGTCAGCGTGGTATCGGCCAGAAAGTCATCATAGGCGTCATAGCCCGCGTTGATCGCAGCCTCTTCACCACCATGGCGCTTCCAGTAACCCTCGAAGACATCAAGGCCCTTGTCGGCGTTTCGATCTGCGTTGTCCAGGGCATGCCCGATGCGGTCAAACAGCGCGTCCTTGGCGCTGTCGATCGCCTTGGACAGATCAGCGCTTTTGCCATCGGCGCGCTGCGCATTGAGCTCGGCGGTGACCAGCGCCTCGAACTTATCCGCAGCGTCTCCCTTCAGGGCGGACACCTTGCGGTTGTCGATATCGATGCCATCCGCCATATCCACTGCCAGTGAATTCAGCGTGTCCTCATAATCCTGGCTGCCCGGCATCAACGGCGTTTTGCCCGCTTCCACAGTATCTTTGCCCGCTTCCGCCTTTTTTGCCAGGTCGAGGACAAAGCCAAAATTTCCAAAGGCGCTGGTCAACGGTGTTGCTTTGGGGTTGGTTTTTGGATCGACACGCATCGAATACTCCTCCACGGTTAGCGCAAGCTGATGGGGCAGGCAACGAGAAGCCCAATTTCACTGACGGAAAACCAGTCTGAAGAGACTGCGTGACACTCTAATGGCAACTTTGTGATGCTGCTTTGATACCCTCTTTTCAAAGTACCCCGCGTCCCCTGTTGTTACCGCGTTCCCACCATAGCGCCCAATATGGCTTCCAGGCGTTCCATATAGAGATTGGCGGCATCGAGGTGCTCCAGCATAAAGGGGATCAGAAAAATGACGTAGACCAGCATTAAGAATGCAAACAACAGGTTCTTGATAGGGAGTGACAGGTCAAAGACGTGTAGGTTGGGCGCCATACGCGCGAGGTAGGCGAGCATCAAATCTGCGACCAGAAGCGCGATGACCAGCGGCGCTATCATCAACACACCAATCTGCATCACCTGGTCGAGCAGGCCAAGTAGCGCCATCGCCGATGCTTTGGTCATCAGTGGCGTGAAATTCACCGCCGGCCACAACGAGTAGCTGCGATAAAAGCCATCAAGTAGCAGCATGAAGCCGCCGGTAATGAAGAACAGCGCTAGCAAAGTCACGGTCAGCAACGTTGCGGTAACGCCGGATTCAGTCGAGCCCATGGGATCGAGTATCTGCGCCATGGTTGAGCCGCGCTGTAAATCGATCAGTTCGCCAGCTACTTCCGCGGCCCAGAACGGAACACCAAAGACCAGCCCGATGACGACGCCAATCAGCAACTCCTTGATGACCATGCCGGTAAGGGTGAAGCTTGATAGCTGTTCAGCATTCACCATGGCATCGAATAACGGCACCATCAGCGGAATCGAGATCGTCACCGCCACTGCCGAACGGATCATGCCGGTCAGCCCCAGGCGATTAAACGCTGGCGTGACCAGCACCATGCCTAGCGCCCGTGCCACGCCGACCGCTGCCGCCGCGATCATTGGATAGGCGAAATCGGTTAGGAAGCGGGCGAAGTCGTCGTAATGCATAAGCGACGCCGGCCCGGCTCAACGAGACCAGGCTGGAAAGTTGTTCAACACCTGATCGGTGATGTTGACGACGGGCCCGGCCAGTAGCGGCCCGGCGATGATCAGCACCAGCAGTACGGCAACCAGCTTGACGGCTTGCGGCAGTGTCTGATCCTGAATCTGCGTCAACGCCTGCAGTAGACCGACCCCGAACCCGACCATAATCGCCACCAGTAGCGCCGGCGCCGACACCAGTAGCGCCGTCCACAGCGCGTTCTGCATCAGTGAGAGAAAGATATCGTCGTTCATCTCAGCCTCCACCATAGCTAAGAATCAAGCCGTGCATTAGCCGTGACCAGCCGTCCACGGCAACGAACAGAAATATCTTGAGAGGAGTTGATATTAACGTGGGTGAGACCATCATCATGCCCATTGCCATCAGCACATTGGAGACGATCAAGTCGATCACCAGAAACGGGATATAGAGCAAAAAACCGATCTCGAAAGCACGGGTCAACTCCGAGCTCACGAAGGCAGGAATAAGCACCACTAAGTCGTCGTCCTGAAGGTCGCTGCGGGCTTCCTCCGACCATAGCGTACGGGTCGCATCAATGAAAAAAGCCCGCTCGCGTTCGCTGGCATAGCGAGAAAGGTAATCCTGCAAGGGCCCACGCAGCGCCTCGCCGGTTTGTTTGATCTCCTCGACACTGCCCATCCCTGCGGGTCGCTGCTCGAACTGATGAAGCATATCGCCGACCAGCGGCGTGGTGATGTAGACGGTAAGAATCAAGGCAATGCCATAGAGCACCAGGTTAGGCGGCGTCTGCTGCACGCCGAGGGCGTTACGGATCAAGAACAGCACCACGGCAATTTTGAGAAAGCCCGTCATGGTCACCACCGCCAATGGCACCAGGCCGATGGTCGCAACGACAATGATGATGGCGATCAAGTTAGGCTGAAATTCACTCATCCCCGGCGTGCCCTTCATCGAGCGCGAGCCTCTCGATCTGCACCCCGATGCTGTCACCGATCATCACCAGGCGGCCATGCCCCATGCAGCGGCCGTTGACGATTAGGTCAACCGCCTGCTCAGGTCGACGCTGCATCGGCAGTACGCTGCCTTCGCCCAACGCGCGCAGCTCGCCGAGCGACATCTCCAGTTTGCCCATTTCACAAGTCAGGCGGACGGGCAGATCATCCAGGTTTGGGTTATCCACGGGGGGTTCGCTCATGAGGTTCTCGAATGGTGGGTTCGACGCTTGGGAAGAGGTAAGAGAGGTCAGCGGGCCTTTAAGGCACACGCTATCGGCGCTTAAGCTGACGCCGACGCTAAACCGGTCGCCAACGTTCAACGTTGCGCCATTGGGATCGTCGCTAGTGGCGAATGACTCGAGCATAACCACATCGCCTGGGCGAAGGCTGCGCCACTCCCCCAGGGTCAATGTCTGGGCTCCGGCCATTAGGCTCAACATCACCATTACGCTGCTCGCCATCGCGGGCTGCGTGGGGAAATAGCGATCAAACAGGGGCAGCAAGTGTTTGGCAGTAGCGGCCGAGAGCCCCACACGCAGCGGATGAACATCGCCGTCGAGCTCGAAGGCCAGAGTGATGTGGATCGGGTTTGCCGTTCGCCCATGCAGGTCGGCGGGCTGCACACGGATATCGACACCCAGTGTCGCCTCCAGCGGTTCAAGCCACGCCAACCACACCGCCTCCAGCCACATCGCGGCCAGCTCCGCATCGACGTCCTCCATAGAGCGCCTGCGATCAGGGTGCTCACTGAGATGGTCGAATGTCCGCCAACTGGCGCTCAAGGCCAGTTGCTCGTTGCCGAGGCATACCGCGACGGTCATGTCAGCGGTGACCTCCGCCGCTTCCGGCATCAGGTACAAGCTGGCAGAACGCCCATGCCAACCGAAAGTCAGCGGCTGTCGAGAACGATGCAGCGCGTTATGCAGGGTTAGCGTTTCGGCATCATAGTGCGTCAGGGTTAGCGGCACTGGCGTCACTTCCGCGCGAACGGTTGAGCTGAAGGCAGTCATACTTCACCTGCCCGGCCGATCCGGCTCTCTTCCATCTCCAGTTCGGCCAGATGCTCGGCCTTGACCGCCCGCGCCTGCCCCTGACAAGTCTGGAGTTGCTCCAGCGCACGCTGGGCGCGTAACCGGTACGCCCATTCCGTAGCGCGGTATTCGCGCTCTCGCTCAGCGGCCCGCTGGGTCTGGATGCTGCTTGCCTGCTGCTCAAGCAATGCCTCCTGGTGGGCGGCATCGTCGGCAAGTGTTTGCTGCCAACCGGCCAGATCCTCGGCGTTCAGCGGTCGTTGTTCACCCTGTTCGAACAGCGCCTGCTCGCGCTGAACTGCTTGGTATTGGTGGTGCTCCAGGGCCTGCCCGAGTGTCTGGCAGTGAGCCTCGAACTCCCGACAGTTGCGTTGCTCTGCCGCCAGGGCTTCCTCGGCGAGACGCGTACGCTGGCGCCGAAGCTGCATCAGCCGGTCAAGCTGACGTTGCGACGTCATTGGACGACCTCCCTTAACTGTTTCAAGGTGTCTTCAAAGGCGCTGTGGTCGTCACGGGATTGGCGTAGGAACGCCTCAACCTCAGCACGTTTATGAATCGCCTCATCCGTGGCGGCGTCGCTACCTTCCCGGTACTCGCCCACTTGCAGTAGCAGCTCGACATCGCGATAACGCGCCATCAACTCACGCATTTTGCCGGCATCACGGCGATGCTCGGCGTTGGCAACGTTTTCCATCAAGCGGCTGCGGCTGGCGAGGATATCAATGGCTGGAAAGTGGTCACGGCGGGCGAGATCGGCGCTCAGAACGATGTGACCGTCAAGAATGGCCCGGGCCTCCTCGGCCACCGGATCCAGCATGCCATCGCCCTCGGTCAATACCGTATAGATTGCCGTAATGGTGCCTCCCGACGCGCCACCGGGCCCGGCGCGTTCGAGTAAACGGGGCAGCGCCGCAAACAGTGAAGGCGGGTAACCACGACGCGTCGGCGGTTCACCGGCAGCCAGTCCGATCTCGCGCTGGGCGCGGGCGAAGCGGGTAAGACTGTCGACCAACAACAGCACATCGCGCCCCTGATCACGGAAATACTCCGCCACGCTGGTCGCCACCATGGCAGCACGGGCGCGCTCGATCGCCGGTCGATCAGACGTGGACACGACGCATACCGTGCGCTGGCGCGCGTCGGCACCCAGCTGCACATCAAGCAACTCGCGGACTTCCCGACCGCGCTCGCCCACCAGCCCCAGTACCACGATCTCTGCACTACTGCCACGGACGATGGCCGAAAGTAGTGATGACTTACCGACGCCGGCTTCGCCAAACAGTCCGACGCGCTGGCCGCGGGCAACGGTATTGAGACCATCGATAGCACGTACCCCGAGTGCCAGCGGCTGCTCAATCAACTGGCGGGACAGCGGCGCGGGGGGCTCGGCATGGACGGGGTAATGGCGCAGTGAGCCGGGCGCTGGTGCAGCGCGACCATCAAGCCAGTCGCCGAGCGGACTGATGACGCGACCGAGCAGGGCATCACCCACGGCCACACCCTGGGCACTGCCAGTGGCAATTACTTCACTGCGGGTCGACAACCCCTGGAGCTCGCCAATCGGCGAGAGCACGACGTTCTCCTCTTCGAAGCCGATCACCTCCGCGGCGACACGGCGACCGCTGACGGGATCGCGCAGGTAGCAAAGCTCGCCAATGCCAGCACCTTCGAGGCTAGCGTAAACCAACAAACCGCGAATGCGGCGTACCCGGCCATTGACGGGGCGAGTTTGGGCTAGGGCAAAACGTTCGCCGAGCCGCGGCAGCAGATCCCCGAACGCATTCGCGCTCATGCACCCTCCCAATCATCCCGCAAGGCACGCCGCAGTGCCTCGAGCTGCGCTTCCAGGCCGATGTCCATAACCGCGATGGGGCTCACCAGCAAACACTGACCTGGCGCCAATTGAGCGTCGGCCTCGACCTGATAGTCAGTCGTCGCGGGCGAATACGCGGCGAGAGACTCGGCGACTCGCGCCTCTAGCGGCGGTGCAACACGAATACGGATAAGGTGTTCATGGCGCCACTCGCTCAGGGCATGGCGTACGCAGCGAGTGATGAGTTCTACATCGTCGAACTCGCCGAGAATACGCCGTACCAGAGTCAGCGACAGTTCGGCTAGCTCGGGGCCGAGCCCGTCGAGATAACGTTTGACGTCACGCTGGGTGCTGGCCAGCAGCTCAGCGGCGCGGGCTTCACCATCGCGGCGACCGGCTTCGAAGCCTTCGGCATGGCCCTCTTCGCGGGCACGAAGAATGAGGGTTTCTTGTTCATCGGCTCGCTGACGCGCCCGCTCGAGAAAAGCGTAGCCATCGACCCAAGCGTTGGCCTCCTCTGCGCGCAGGATGATCTTCCCAGGGCGGGGTGGCAGTGAACTCATATCCCTGCTCGCTCTTCATCGTCGGCTTGGAAGAGGCCGTGTGTAGCGGCCAAGCGGGCAATATCAACAGCAGCGGCGTCCGCCACGATCGTTTCAGGCAACTCGAACTGGTCAGCCCAACCCAACCTTAGCCAGTCTCGAAGTTCCACCGTTTGCGCTTGCCACCATCGCTCCAGGCAGCGTCGACCATCGTTCTCGACGGCGGCCTCCAGCGCGTCGAGATCATCCTCAGCGCAGGCTTCGGTACTGGCGTGGTCACGGTGGGTAAGCGCCAGGGAATAGAGCTCAGCGCCGAAACGCTGTTTGAGTGCCGCAACTCGCGGTGCATGAATTTCGCGTACAAAGGCATTGGCGTGAATGATCACTCCAGCGGCACGGGCGCAGGCGGTAAAATCATCGCTGTCCAGTTGGCATAGCACCTGGTCGGCGGCATCCATTAGCGGCTGTTCCGCGATAGAGGTGAGTTGATGACGGCGCTGCAGGCGGGCAAGCAAGCGCTGGCGAAAGCGCGGCTGAGTGCACCAACGGCGCAGCACCGCGTCGGCGGCAATGCCGTCCAGGCAGTCAACCCAGTGGTCGAGAGCAACCCGTACCGGTGGTTCGATATCAGTCTCGATATCAGAGCCCGGTGCGGTCGATTCGCTAGCACGTTTAGAGGCACTATTCATGGAGCTGTCTCATGGCGCTGTCGTCAATGAATAGGGACGCTGGCGACGCTGACGCCAGACCAACCAGCACACCGCACCGGCAAGTCCGATCACCGCAACGCTCAGCAGACCGATGATCCAGCCGATACGGGAAACGCTGGACGCTGGCATCGCGACACCCAGAAATGAGCCCATCATCGGCTGCGGCAGCGTGTCCATTTCCTCGGGAATAGCAGAGACGACGGGCACCACCGAGACCTTGTCGTAGGAGAGGCCAGCAATACCATTGGCTACCAGCGTCTTGATCTGTGGAATCAGGGGGGCGATCTCAAGCGATGGAATGTAGCGCACGAAGACCGAGGCCGAAGACGGAGTACTGTTCTGCTGCAGCAAATCATTGTCCGGCAGCACAACATGAACCCGCGCCGAGAGTACGCCGTCGATCTGCGACACGGTTTGCGAGAGCTCCTGGCTCAACGCAAAGATCATCTGAGCGCGTTCCTGCACAGGAGACGACACCAGCCCGTTACCCTGGAAAATATCGCCCATATTGGCGAATTTCTGTTCCGGCAGCCCGGCACGATCGAGTATCTCTACCGCCTCGGCGAAGCGCTCCTCACTGACCGTGACGGTCATTTGGCCTTCGTCCTGTGCCTGACGTGCGGCAGGTATGCCGTTGCGGGCCAGCGTTGCCACGATGATATTCGCCTCGCGCTCGTCGAGGTTAGTGTAGAGATCGGTGTCGCAGGCCTGAAGCAGCAGCGCCATTACCAGAAACACCATGCCCCGCAGGGCGTTACGCCACCTGCGTTGTGACACTTGCTGCTTGCCGTCGAATTGTTTATTAAAGTGCAAGTGTCATTGGCCTTTTAGCAAGGTATTCGCCGACCCCGAAACCTGAGTGGCGCCGCGAACGATCATGGTGGTTTCGATGGAGTGATCAAAAACACGCCCCAGCGATTCGACGACTTGCGCCAGCTTGTCATCCCCCAAGGCGGGTGGCGTGTCGCCAGCGTCGGGCACGCTCTGGGGCATCACCTGAGCTAAACGATCAGGTGTTTGCACATCGGGAGTCTTAGCCTGCTGAGCGAAGTTATTGACTCGGTCAATAAAGCCATCAAGGTTGTTGAGCAGACTTGACCCCAGCTCACTGGGGCTGGCCCCCGATAAAGATGAACCGGCTTGCTGTGTCATATGTTCGAAAATATTCTGTGATGCCAACGTATCGGCGCTAACCTCTGGCATGGGTGTCGGAGTTAGCGCACCGCTGCCCGGTGGTGTCACGGGAGTCATCATTCACCTCGTCGGAATAGCCCGTCGCATAGAATGAGAAAGGCGCGAACACCGCGGTTGGGGTCGCGCCCTCGTCATTACTCGTCGGACTGTGCTTCCTTGAGAATATTGTTCATCATCGGCATCAGAATCATCTGCCCGCCGACCTTGACCATTCCCTCTACCATTGTTTCCTGCAGCTTCGCGTTATCGACGGCGTCGTCGAAAGCCTGGGAATCGGGGAGCGACTCTGTTGCCGGGTTACTACTGCTTACGGGATCGATAGCCATGGACTGCCTCCTGTGGGTTTCATCGCTTGCTCACTCACGAGCCAGGCGGCTGGGCCACACTGCCTCGAAAGACCTTAACTTCAGCGGGGATCGACGGCGCACTCGGCTGGCGCAACGCTTCGACCCGTTGGGCTATGTCCGCTATCCAGGCGGGTGGCCCCATCACTTCAAGACTGCCGTGCTCTGCATTAATCATTGCGCTCAACGGCTTGCCGACCTGTGCCTGGGTAATCTCCGCGCGCAGGCGTGGTACATCGACATCCGTGAGTTCAAACCTCCGGCGGCTCAGCTCCTGTCGGGCGGCGACATGCAGTACGTAGCCATCGTAAAACCATCCCAGGCCATTGGATTCGCAGACCTGTTCGAGGAACTCGCCAGCGGTGCTGGCGCGGATATCACCACGCACCTCGCCATCCACCGCGTCGCTGACCTCAACGGGCAGGGACAGGTTGCGACCAAACTCCTGCAACACATCACGCACGCTTTGCTCAATAACAATGTAGCGATATTCACGATCCGCCCAAGGCGCCTCGGCGGCCAGCGTGGGGCTGTCTGGCAAACAACAACCAAGCACCAGCATCACAAGATGGCCCAGCCAGGGGTGCTTCCACCTATCTGCCATCATCCTACCCACCCCCCGATGACAGTTGAGTGACCGGCAATCTGTCTTTTTGAGTTTTTGCCCTTCTGGGGTAAACACGCATCACGCTTCATCCATATCCCTGCTGCCCCAAGCCTGGTTTCTCCGGTACACTGATTTTCATTTCCTAACCCTCTGGACTGAGTCACGGATGAAGGAATTTTGTACGTTTTTGCCCAGCATGAGCCGACCTGCGTTCGTCGCCGGGCCAAGCCTGATACTGAGCCTGCTACTGTCAGCCTGCGCTGCGACGCCTGTCGAGATCGATGAAGGTCGCCTGCTAAACTTGGCCAAAGATGTCGATCAGCAAGGCGACCATGCGACCGCCGCCGCGATGTACGAGCGCGCCCTGGAGCAGAACGGCCCCTCCGCAGATATTCAGGTTCGCCTGGGCAATGCACTGCTTGCCAGTGGCGAGCCCCAGGCAGCCGCTGAGGCGTTTCGTGCCGCGCTTGCCGAAGACATCCACTTCGCGCCAGCATTACTCGGCCTCGGGACGGCCCAACTGCGCCTAGGTCAACCGGAAAGCGCCCTGCGCAACCTTTCCCTGGCGGCGCCCGAATTGGACAGCGTGGCAGCCTGGAGCCGTCTTGGCGCCGCCCAAGCGCTGGCCGGTCAGCCCGCCCGAGCGGCCAGTGCGTTTGCTAACGCCGTAGCGCTCGAGCCGCGTGATCTCGACGCTCAGGCCAACCTGGCGCTAGCCGAAGCGTTAGCCGGCGAAAATACCCAGGCCATCGCGAACATGCAGCGCATTACGGGCTCCCCGCTGGCAGAGGAACGCCATTTCCGCAACCTGATTCTTGTGCTGGTACTGGCCGGGCGTAGCGATGAGGCACAGCAAGTCGATATCCCCGACCTATCAGCGGCCAACCGCCTTTCCCTGATAGCCAGTGCCGAGCACATAGCAACGCTGCCCGATGCCGCCGCTCGCGCCCGGGCACTCGGGTTGGCATCAGCCTCTAACTAATACCGTCACAGATCACTGGTAGTGGCGTTGGTGCCCATGGCATTGCGCGCTTCCTGCTCCAATAGCGAACGACGCTGGTTGGCACGTTCGCGGCCGTTTAGATACTCATTCGCGGCATCTGCTACCGGCGCCCCCATGGCGGGCCCCATTGCTCTTCCCCTTACCAAATCTTGTGGCTCAACGATCATCTGCTGCAGATTGAAGTCGTTGGCGCAGCCGGGTGGCAGCCCGACTCGCTCTGCATCGTCAGGCCCAGCCTGGCAGAGACGCGGCATGATCGTTGCTTCATGGGGGGCGTTAGTCGCCGCGGCAGTCGTCACTTGACGGTACCCGGTATCCCAGCCCATCGGCCCCATCGAGGACTGGCAGCCGGCCAGCAGCAACGCCACCAAACAGAGCCCAAGGCGTGAAGCCGTACGCGTCCAATAGGTAAATAGCTGCGACATGCAAACGTTGCCTCTACTCATTGCAGATAGAATCCGAATGGGTCATCTTCGAGTTGGGGATTACGGCTGACCTGTGCCCGATCCAGCGGCATTCTGGGTACCGGCGCGGAGGATGGCGCCACCAGATAGGGGGTGATCAGGATGACCAGCTCGGTCTCGTTACGCTGAAAACGTCGTGATCGAAATAGATTGCCCAGAATCGGCATATCACCGAGGAGCGGGATTCGTTCGATCTGGTTGCTCGCCTGGCGTTGAAACAGGCCGGCGATAGCAAAGGTCTGCCCGCTACCCACCTCGACTACGGTATCGGCGCGCCGAACTTGAAGCGACGGAACGTCATAGCCACCAATACGGACACTATCGCTGGCAATGCTGCTGACTTCGGGGCGGACTTCCATCGAGATGCGGCCGTTAGGCAGTAGCGTTGGCGTGCTCAGCAGCGAGACACCGAACTGTTTGTACTCGATACCCACCAGTTCGCTGTTAACCGGTACCGGTATAGGAATCTCGCCGCCAGCAAGGAAGCTCGCCGTCTGCCCTGAGACGGTGGTGATGTTGGGTTCGGCGAGGATCTGCAGCAGATTGTTCTGCTGTAGCGCCTGGAGTAAACCGTCGATGCTATCGGTACCCCCACCGATAGGATTGGGGGCGATATTGCTGGTGAGCACACCGAAAGAGAACGAGCCGTTGTTGATCAGCGTATTCCAACTGACTCCATAGCTGAGCAGTTCATCCCGGGCGACTTCGGCGAAGCGCACCCGAATGTTGATCTGAGTGGCGCCGTCGTAAGTCGAGCGGTTGATGCTACCGCCGGCCGGCGCTTGGGCATCAAGGGTCGATTGCGTGGCCATGGCGCTCTCGACCGTGGGGCTGCTGCCCTCAGCCACCAGTTGGTTGCCAGCCATACGCAAGTGGATCTGGCTGTCACCGTCGATATCCCGTAGCGCCTGAGAAGCCAACGCATTATCGTCGCGAATCTGCAGCCGCAACGAGGCTTGGCTCTGCTCGTCGGCCCCCAGCGCAATCAAATTAGTGTCGCCGGCCTGTTTGCCGAAGAGATAGATGACGCCGGAAGAAACCACCTGCACATCGGCAACTTCAGGGTTAGCGACGAACACCGACGCAACGTCCTGGTCGAAGCGCAGGATACGCCCCTGCCCGGTCTCCAGCGTCATCGCACCTCCGGAAGCGTCCACGGAAACGTCAGCGCTGGCAGGAATTACCGCGAACCACAGCAGTAACGCCCATACCCAAAGCGTCGAATTCCGGAGAGCCTGAGGAGGATTTCTATCGACGGGTTTTATGCTGATCACGGTTATTCTTCATCCCTGTTGTAGCGATTTGCATGGGTGTTGAATCATCGACACACGGCGTCATTGTTTCGCAAGCGTGTTACAGCTTGGCGGTTGCCTCCGATTCCCGGCGTGGGATCGGTTTGGGCAGGCGTATCTGAGCGATTGCTTGCAGGCTGAACTCCGGTGCGATCTCTTGCCAGGCCATGACAGGCAGGTCGATATCGTGCTGTTTTAGCCACTGCTGTAGCGCCGCGCGCACGTCGCTGGCCGCCACCACCACTGGCTGAAGGTCGCTATCGAGCGCCTCAAGTTGCTGCTGGAACCAGCCGTTCAAGGCCCGCGAAAGCGGTGCCGGCATGCCGCTACGGACGGGCTGGTTCTCACTATTTCGCTGGGCGGTACGCAGGGCCTCTTCCAACGGTCGGGTCGCGATCCAGGCAGGCAGAACCCGATCGCTGCGGGCATGGCGGTGACTGATCTGCCGCGCCATGGCAAGGCGTATGCGGTCGCTCAGCCGAGCGCTGCTCGACTCTTGCGGCCCCCAGGCCACTATGGCTTCAAGAATAGTGCGCATGGCTCGAACCGGAACGCCCTCACTGACCAAGCGACGTAAAATCTCGGCGATTTTCTGTAGCGATACCACCCGAACGGCCTCGGTCACCAGCTCGGCATAGTGTGTTTCCATCTTGTAAAGCAGGGCACGCGCCTCTTGAATCCCCACGAACTCCCCGGCGTAACGCGTTAGCGTGCGCTCAAGACAGCGCTCCAGCACCTGATCCAGCGTGCGATAGCGAATCCCGGCTTCCGTCAGCGCTGAAGTCGCCTCATCAGGAAGCCATTGCCAACTGCCGCGGCCAACGAGCGCTGGTTGCGTGAAGGCGGTCAACTCAAGCAATTCCAAAACATCGGCATCGTCGTCGAGCAGTACTGAAGAGTCTGGTAGTTCACCGTTGAGCACCGGCACTTCATCCAGCTCAATGGCGAAGCGCTGGTCGCTGAGGGCGGGTTCCAGGCGTAGTCCGACCTGAGGAATGGCAATTCCCAGATCGCGTTCAACACCTTCGCGGGTGGCCTGAACGCTTTCACGTAGTAAGTCGAGTGATAACTTATCGACAAGCCCTGCAGCCAGGCAGAGCATCACGCGGTACTGGCGTGGATCGTCGGCGGCATTGGGCGGTGGTGCTTCGTTCATCGCCTCATTCACGGCGTTGATCTCCGCGGCTGGGGGCGCTGAGATGACTTCGGACTGCGCTGCTTGCTCCGTCTCGGCATCGGCCGTCTGGCGACGGCGATGCAGGAAAAAGGCAGCTAAGCCCAGCAGTGCTGACAACGTCAGAAAGACGGTCGATGGGAAGCCCGGCACGAAGGCCGCGCAGAACAGCACCGCCGACGTCAAACCAAGTGCCTTGGCGTTGCTGCCAAGCTGGCCGACAATCTCACTGCCCAAATCGCTGGCGTTATCGGAGCTAACGCGGGTCACCACGGTACCCGCGCCAACCGAAATCAGTAATGCAGGGATCAGTGCGATCAGGCCGTCGCCGACGGTCAACAGCGAATAGGTTTCCACCGCCGTGCCGAAGGGCATGTCGTGCTTGAGCATGCCGATCGACAGCCCACCGATAAGATTGACGAACAGAATCACCAAACCAGCAATGGCATCGCCCTTAACAAACTTCATCGCCCCATCCATGGCACCGTAGAGCTGGCTCTCGCTCTCCAGCAGCGAGCGTCTGCGACGGGCTTCAGCGGGTTCGATGTCGCCGTTTCTCATGTCGTTGTCGATGCTCATCTGCTTGCCGGGCATGGCATCAAGAGTAAAACGCGCCGCCACTTCCGCTACGCGCTCCGAGCCCTTGGTAATCACCAGAAACTGGGCCACCGTAATGATCAGGAAGACCACCATGCCGATGACCACTTCGCCGGCGATAACGAAATTGCCAAAGGCGGAAACGATCTGGCCAGCGTCACCCTCTAGTAGAATCAGTCGGGTAGTAGAGATCGACAGCGCCAACCGGAACAGTGTGGCAAGCAGAATGATCGGCGGCAGCGAGGAGAATTCCACCGGATGCGAGATATAGAACGCCACCACTAGAATCAGAAGGCTGAAACCGATATTGATACCAATCAGGGTGTCGACCATTGCCGTCGGCAGCGGGATGATCATCATCACTACTGCAAGCACCATGAAAACGGCGATGATCACGTCACTGCGCTGGGACGCCTGACGAGCCAGGGTATTGAGACGGCCGAGGAGCTTATTCATGTAACGGGCTCTCCCTGCCGGGATTCCGGGTGACGCCGCCGCTCGAGATACTCTCGCCATAGGCGACGAGCGGTATCACGTTCGCCGTTAATCCAGTGGGCGCGGCTGCGCAAGAGTTGCATGGCGTTATCCTGTTGACCGGCGGCCTCGAGCCGGTCGAGCACATTGAGCGCACGCTGACCGTTGCCGCTGGCAAGGAACCCCTGGCACAGCGCCTGCAGCACGCCGGTGTGATTCGGTGCCATGCGTGTCGCGATAAGCAGCAATACCAATCCGCGCTGTACCTGACCACTTTTGAGATAGAGGTGTCCCATCAAATGCAGTAGGTCGACGGCATCGCGATCAGCGGTATCGCTCATGGCACGCTCTCCTGGTCGGCGATGTTGTCCAGCGGCAGCGCGACTGCTTCACTCATCCGGCCTTCCCATGCTTGCCGCCAATCAAGCTCTTCACCGATCACCTCCTCCGCCAACGCCATGATCTCATCATCAACATCCAGCGAAGGTAGAACGCTGTCGGCTACGTGTTGGAGCAGCTCAATGCTGCGAAAGTTAGTGTAGCTGGCGGGGTCACTGGCCTCCGGGCGCGCGAGCGCTTCGAGACGCTCAGTCCACGCCGGGCGGTTTGAGCCACGCTGCCGGGCTTCACTGACAGCCTGCGTGAACGTATCGTCCTGCTGCGACGGCTGCTCGACGACGCCAGGCTTGACGGGGTCGATGCCAGTAACGTGATAACGATCCCGTGGAACAAGACGATCAGTGATCTTCATCGCGATATACGCCGAATTATAGGGTCAGGGCAAACTGGTCATCGCCACGGCTCAACAGCACTCGATCCGTTTCGATAGCGGAAATAACCCAACCAGACGACAGCGACGCGCCTGGATAGAGGCGCTGTCCACGAGCGTCGATTACGTACGGGTTCTTGCCTAACCATACGGCCTGCAACTGCAGGTCGGGGCGAACCGGCACCTCACTCTGTTGAGCTTCATTAAGCAGCACGTTGTGACTGCCGTAATGCTGGTCGAACCAACGCTGGGTGGCGTTCCAAGCGCCCGCCTGGTCGGGATCGTAGTGACCGGAGACGCTGATATAGTCACCACTGTCGGTGACCTCAAGCGATGCGAGCCCGGTATCCGCCAGTTGCTGGCGCAATGCTTGAACCGGACTCGGACGAGCATCGGCCATCAATTGGGATGTGTTCTGGCCAGTGTTCACCAGGGGCTGCTCATCGAGCGTTGCCGTGACTGGATGATAGCCAATGTTGGCGTCGGCTTGGTTGACATCGATGAACTCATAGAAAGCCAGTACTCCCAGCGTTACGACTAGTGCGGCAAGCGTGGCACTGCGATTTAGCCACTTACGCCAACGCACAGGAACTGTCGGCAGCCCAGGGAATATGGCAGGCGCTGGGGGGCGTGAAAGCTCGAGTGCCACGTCGTTGAAATGGAGCTTCGCTGGCAATTCACAGCGCAAACCAGTGCCCTGGCTGACACTACGACCATTAATGGTGATGTCGCCACCAAGCGCCTCGATAGCGATATAACGACCATAGAATCTCAACACAATATGGTGTGGTGCAGTGCCCGGATCGCCGAGCATGACATCAGTAGAATCGTCGCTACCGATACAGCAGACCGGCTCAGTGAGCGTAATGGAGGCACCACGATGCAAGCCTGCGATAACCTTGAGCGTCGTAACGGCTTCGCGTACCGACGCTGAAGCTGAGGTGAATAAAGTCATATACTTAACTCGCCGTGTCGTACGAAGCTTGGAGGGGCTCTTCCGTCGAATGTCTCGATACAGGGGCATTCATCCGGGCGAGGTTTTGAAATCTCTACCGTCCAGGAATGCGTGGACAGGAAACGACAACAAGGCCGCGAGCGGCTGACGCCGCCCGCGACTTCCGAGCATCAGTTTTGCGGACGCTGCTTGGTAGCGTCGAGCTCGGTTTTCTTCTCTGTCGTGACTTTGGTGATTTCTGCGGACTTCTCGATCGCCTGATCGAACACTGCTTTCATGTCGGCGATTGCGGAATCAGCACCGCCACCCGCATTGTCTACTGAGGGAGTATCGGCCATTTTACTGCTCCTTAATCCAGAGAGATGTCGTTCGAATGATGCGCCTATGACGCCAAAGCTGAAGCCGTTCGATCGTTCTTTCGACGTTGTTTCGTAAGGAGGAAGACGATCCAACATTAAGCAGATTGCGGGTATTAAGTGACGAGGCGATGTCAGTAAAATGAAAGTTGAATGATTTGCCTTATTGTCTTGTGGCGAATACAACGCCGATTGGGCAGTCAATTTGGCCGCGTTTACCCCAAAACTAGGTGCTCTCGCCAACCGCCCTCGACCAGCGCGGGGCTTAAACTCATAAGCCTCATCAGCAGCCAGCGCTGATTCATTGGGATTTTTCCTCTTCAGATATCTCCTCGACTTCACTCTTTACGACATCAATCAGCTCCTGCATACCAAAGGGTTCTAGCAGCTCACCGTTGACAAAAAAGGTTGGCGTCTGGCGAATCTGATTCGTTTTGACGTCTGCCATGTCTTGGTCAATCACCGCTTGCACTTCAGCTGAGTTGAGTTGCTCCTCAGCGGCAGCTCGGTCAAGACCGGCTTGGCTGGCAATCTCCAAGATAGCTGATTCATCGAAACGGCCATGAGATGCCCATTGATCCTGACGAGAGAGCAGAGCTTCGAGTACCGGTTCGAATACGTCCTGGTGTCGAGCGACTTCCAGCACGCGTATGGCCGTATCAGAAACCTCACCGTGGAAAGGTGTGTAGCGCACGATTAGCTGCACTTGCTCAGGATAGGTTTCCAGAATACTTTTGGTGAGAGGATAGAAAGCACGGCAGGCTTCGCAGGCCGGGTCGAAAAATTCCACAATGGTTATAGGTGCCTCTTGCGGCCCCAGGATCGGTGAGTGTGAACGCACCAAGGAGCTCTCGGCCTGTCCAGCATCCTCACTCGCCGCCTCAGCTTGCATGTCCAATAGTGCAGGTTTCAATACCACCACGATGGCAGCTGTCAGCATCAACGTACCCGCAAGCATAAAAGTCGCTTTTTTGAACATTTTTCTCTCTCGATTTCAGTGATTATTTGGCAAATTAGGCCAAGATTTGATTGCACAAACCAAGCTAAATGACTGCCTATGTATACCAGCGTGAGCGTGTATTACTCATGCCCATAGAGGTTGGCATCCTGATGTGCGTGATCAATATGCTCAAACTCTAAGCTGGAATGGACAATGTTGAAGCGCGTTTTTAACTGCTCTTTGATCTCTGTCTTAATTGCCTCAAGCTGCTGCCAGCCTGCTTCCGTAATGACCACGTGGCAGTCAAGGGCGGCCATGTTTTCCTGCATCTGCCATAGGTGCACATGATGAATATCGTGGACACTTTCGACACCACGCACGGCTTCAATGACGAGTTGACCGTTAATATCTGGGGGAGAGCCCAGCATCAGTGTGCGGATAGGCCCCCCAATCTCCGAAAAGGCGAGGTAAAGGATATACAGCGCAATACCTATCGTAATCGCAGGGTCTACCCAGCGCATGTCGTAGAGCAGAATTAATGAACCGCCGATAATCACAGCGATGGAGGCGAACGCATCAGACAGGTTATGCAGAAAAAGGGCGCGAATATTGACGCTACCTTTTTGCATTGACCAAGTAAGCATGGCGGTGAGGGCATCGACAACAAGAGCGACGCCACCGATGATAACGACCAACCAACCCTGGATCTCTGGCGGTTCAATCATGCGCATGGCGCCTTCGTAAATCAGATAGAGGCCAACGAGAATGAGCGTAGTGTAGTTAATCAGTGCTGCCACTATCTCTATTCGGCCATAGCCGAAGGTCATTTGCGCATCGGCGGGCCGTCTTGCGATCTTGCGCGCAGCAAAGGCAATAACAAGCGCCGCCATATCAGAAAAATTATGCAGCGCATCAGCGATCAGCGAGAGGCTGCCCGCCATAATACCGCCGACGATCTGGGCGATGGTTAATAAGCCATTTGCCCAAATGGAAATACTGACACGTCGGTCGCCAGAGGCAGGATCAATGTGGGGATGATCATGATGATGTCCCATATATAAACCTCGTTAAGTTTTTTCATTCCCGGTACTATAAAACCTCTAGTAACTAAAGCTTCAACCCCTGAATGTCGTCCGTTGGCACTCGCCCCGGGAGGGCAAAGCCTACCCTGGCGATGGCCGATACGCGCTTGTCATTACGGGAGTGACCTTTCCCCCAAAATTTCCAGAATTCTTTATCGTCCACTTCGCGATTGCTCTATAGTCGAGGAACGCTAACCGGATTATCCCTTGTCTATGACCGTTGACCTGCAAGCCCTTTACCCCAAACTGATTCACCTGATGCTGGACACCGTCTTCGTGGTCGATAAAGACAACCAGATCGTCTTCGTGAGTGATGCCTGTGAGTCGCTGCTCGGTTACCTTCCTCAAGAGTTGATCGGCACTCTAATCACGAACTACATGCACCCTGACGATTTAGCCGCAACGCGGGACTCCATTGTTCGTGTGATGAGCGGTAAGCCCCATATTGATTACCGCAACCGCTATATCCGCAAAGACGGCGGTATCGTGCATATCCTGTGGTCTGCCCGCTGGTACGAAGCAGAGGAAGTGCGGGTCGGTGTAGCGCGCAACGTCACAGCGCTTATGCAGGCCGAGGAAGAGTTACGCTACCTTGCCCACCATGATCCACTGACAAAGTTGACCAACCGAGCGCTCTTCTATGACCGCCTTACCTTGGGCCTGAGCACGGCCCATCGCTATCAGAACAACCTGGCATTGCTATTTCTGGATATTAACGACTTCAAAGGCATCAACGATATTCATGGACATGCGGCGGGTGACCGGGTGCTCTGCACGGTAGCAAGACGATTGGAAGGCTGTGTACGCGAGACGGACACGGTGGCCCGCATGGGCGGTGATGAATTCACGGTGCTGTTAACGGACATCAAGTCAGCGCACGCTGTGACAGAAAAGGTGGAACAGATTCTCACGGTCATGAACGAGCCACTAGGCGCTGAATTCGGCGAGGTCAGAATGCCATCCTGCAGCATCGGCGTGGCCTGCTACCCCGCCGACGGGGAAGACGCCGATACCCTGCTGAGCCGTGCTGACAGCCATATGTATCAGATCAAAAGGCGCAGCCGTTAGCGTGTGACGCGCTCTTGCCAAGCTGTTAAGTGGCGCTGTACGACACCCTGCAACCCCACAATATCGCCAGCGTCTAGCGCTTCGACCATCGCATAGTGCTCTCGTATACTCCGCTCCACCCCGCCAGCCTTTGGCCACCCCGGCCCTGCCCCACGCATGCCCTGCTCACGCAGCCAATTCATTTGATCGGCCAACTGCCGGTTACCAGCAAGCACTGCTAGCGCTCGGTGAAAGGCATGATTGCTGAGAAACATGGCTTCACCATCTCCTTCACCGGCAGCATGTTCAAACTGGACACAAGCTTGCCTAACAGGCGCCATCAGCGGCTCTGTTCGACGCGCCATCATCAATGGCGCCATAGCAAGCTCCACCACCAAGCGAGCTTCGGTGAGTTCCAGGCGCTCTTGGTGGCTCCAGCGTCTAACCCGGTAGCCCCGATGAGGCACATGCTCAATGGCTCCCGATTCCGACAAACGCTCCAAGGCGCCTCTCACAACAAAGCGGCTGACGCCATATAGCTCTGCAAGGGCATCTTGGCGTAACCAGCTATCAGCAGGAAAACGCCCGCCCCCCATACCGATTCTTAGCTGCTCCTGTAGCCAGCTTTGGTCTTTATCTTGACGTACGGCCTCTTGACGTTCCGCAGCCTGACTCATTCTTAAGCTCTCCTTTGCCTTCATCATAATAACTTCTTGCAGATTGGCGCCAATTATTTATGATACCCCACTCGCTTATGATAATCATTAACAAAGGGACATCAGATGCATTACCTTCGCGTGCTGCCTTTGGCCATCGCCGCCGCCTCTCCACTGGCTTGGGCCCAGCAACCTGAAGCCAACAGTGAGCTGGAAACCTTAGTGGTCTCTAGCGACTGGTTAAGCGCCACTCGTACCGACCCACAGACCACGCCGGGCGCACGCCAGATATTGGAGGGAGAAGCGCTACACGGCGGCGATATCCGTCAGCTTGAAGATGCACTAGCTCGGGTTCCAGGCATACACACACAGGATGAGACCGGCACGGGCGTGCTGCCAAATATCGGCATTCGCGGTTTATCACCACGCCGTAGCGAGCGGGTACAAATCTTGGTGGACGGTATTCCGGCTGCCTTGGGCCCCTACAGCAATATCGGTGTTTCACTATTCCCGGTAACGCTACCCACGCTAGAACAGATTGACATCGTACGGGGCGGCGCGGCTGTTCACTACGGCCCAAACAACGTGGGCGGGGTGCTCAATTTCGTAACACGCGGCATCCCTGTAGAGGAGGAAGCCCAGTGGCGCGAACGCCTAACGGTGGATGACGCCACCGGCCATGTGCTCAGTGATCACTACCTGCGTGCAGGCGGGCAAGTAAGTGACAACCTGGGGCTTCAGTTTCAGGCCAACCTGATGCGTGGAAAGGGTGGGCGCGAGCGTAGCCAAACACAGGTCGATAATTTCATTTTAGATGCCGATTATCAGCTAAATGACACCCAATGGATCGATGGACAACTGCAGTACTACAGCGTAGACACGGATCTACCCGGCGCACTAACCCCAAACGCCTACGCCCGAGACCGCAGCGATTCTCAGCGTCCCTACGACCGTTTCGAGGCGGACACATGGCGTGCCCACGCAACCTGGCATTGGCAACCGAGCAACAATATCGAGATAAGTTGGCGCCAATTTGGCCACCAGAGTGATCGAACCTTCTGGTTCGGCCAAAACCTGAGCGGTGCTAGCCACTGGTCTGATCCAGGCGAGCCAGCCACCCATGTCGCCGACTCCCCGCGCAGCTTCTCGGTATGGGCCAGCGAGCCCCGCGTCGCCTGGCAACTGGGGAACCACACCCTGATGGTGGGTGCTCGCTATCTGGAGGAAGATGTCGACTTTGATGTGAACCGCCGCGCTGTCGGTAGTGAAACTGCCGCCCCGGTTCGTCGCTGGGACTTCGAAACCCGCGCAATGGCCGCTTACCTAAGCGACACTTGGCAGCTAGGCGGTGGCTGGGAAGTAACCCCTGGTATCCGCTACGAGAATGCAGAGATGGACTACATCGATACCTTAAATGGCGGTCGCGATGAGAATAACGCCACTGCATGGCTACCCGGCCTTACCGTCGGATATGCGGCCAACGAGGCGTGGTATTTGTTTACTTCCGCTCAACGGTCGTTAACCCCGGTGCAACTCGCTCAGATCACCAATCCCGGCGATGTATCTAACGAGACAGCCTGGAACCATGAGCTCGGAGCGCGTTATCAGTCAGGCCCTTGGCAAGCGGAGGCCACAGGCTTTTTGATCAACTACGAAGACCAGGTCGTCAAGCAGCCGGATAACAGTCTAAAGAACCTCGGAGAAACCCGCTATCAAGGGCTTGAAACGCGTTTGGCCTGGGCGCCGAATACCCTGCCCTTCAGCCTCGAAGGCACCTGGACCTGGCTCGATACTAAGCAGCGCAGTGGGGAGCTTGCCGGCAACGAGGTGCCCAACGCACCGAATCACCTGCTCAACCTATTAGCGCGCTGGGAACAGGGTCGTTGGTTCGGCAATATCGGCGCCCGCTACGTGGATAAAAGCTTCGCCGATGCAGCCAACACCACCCAAGAGACCGAGAACGGCAGCACCGGCCCACTGCCTGATTACTGGTTAGTCGATACCAGCTTAGGCTACCGCTTGCCGTTCGCCAGCGCGGCAAGCTTAACTCTGGGCGTGCATAACCTTACCAACGAGGATGCCTATTTCCGCGGGGTAGATACCAGCCCAGTGGGGCGTGTGCCGTTACCAGGGCGTGCCTACAGCTTAGGGTTGGATGTCACCTTTTGAGCCAACGGCGGGCTGCTGACATCAGCCCGCCAGTTCGCGCCATGTTTTGTAAAAGCCATGTTTTATAAAAATCGTCCTGTACAGGCCATGTTTGATTAAGGAGCGTGGGTATGCCCGCTTTGTTTAACCGTCGCCTAAGGCGACGACTATGGCATTCATGCCTGATGGTGTTGACGGTTAGCCTGACGATGCCAGCACTGGCGAATTCGTTTGAGGTGACCGACCTAGCTGGCCGCAAGGTTCTGTTGCCCGGTGACCCACAACGGGTAATCCTGGGCGAAGGACGGCTGCTGTACACCCTTGCCGCTCTCCAGCCTGACGACCCTTTCCAAGACCTTGTGGGTTGGCGTGATGAACTCATTCGCTTCGATGAAGATGTCTGGCAACGCCTTCAGCAACGTTTCCCTCACGCCGAACAGTTAGCGCGTTTCGGCAAAGCGGCCACCGGTGAATTCGATCTCGAACAAGCCATTGCGCTTAATCCAGACGTCATTGTTTTTGATCTGAGCGCCTGGCCAGCATTGCGTGAAGGCTCGACGCTAGGGACGCTGGAAGCATCCGGAGTAGCGGTGATATTCGTGGATTTCCTGACCCAAGCAGACCTGCATATGGTGCCCAGCCTGAGGCTGATGGGAAGAATCTTTGATGCCGAAGCGCGGGCCGAGACGCTGATTAACATGCGTCAGAAAGCGCTTGAAGAAGTCGCCAAGCGCTTGCCTGAGCCACTACAGCGGCCTGATGTTTTGATCGAAACGGCGGCGGGGCTGCATCCTGAGTGCTGTCGAAGCGTCGGTGATGACAACCTGGGGCGCGTTGTGCGGCTGGCCGGTGGGCACAACATTGCCGCTGAGCGACTACCGGGCCTATTTGGACAACTGCACATAGAATGGATACTGTCTCGAGATCCCGACGTCATCATTCAAACTGGAGGTGACTGGCAGGTACTAAGCAGCAGTTCAATTCCCCTGGGCTATGACGTTTCAGAGCACGAAACCCGCGCCGCCATGCGGGAGCTGATTGCGGCTCGACCAGGGTGGTCAACCCTCAAAGCGGTGGAATCAGGCCGCGTGTATGCGCTTTGGCACTTGTTTTACAACACACCCTTTCAGTTTATCGCCGTTCAGCAAGTCGCGAAGTGGCTGCACCCTGATGCCATGGCAGACCTAGACCCTGCGGCAGCCTGGCAATCCGTACACGAAACCCTACTACCTTACCCGCTAGAAGGCACCTTCTGGGCTGATTTGGAACCGGCGCCATGATGCTTTGGAGGCCTACCGGAACTACATAATGGCCTGCTGTTTAGCTAGAGCGCCGATGCTCGACCAATTCTGTAACACTGAATTCGCCAGCGTACAATGCAAGCATGCGTGAGGCTCATCTCCAAGGTGAGCGTGGCAACAGGCATGACTCATAGAGCCTCCTGAAGGTCTCCAAAATAAGGTCTTGAGGTATCTACAAAGTGCTACCTCACGGTGACGAGCACGTTCGCGATTCTTCTACTCAGTTCAGTCATGTACTGTATGTATCCCAGCATAAAAAAGCGGCCCCCTGTCCGTAAGGAAAAGGGGCCGCCCATCCTTTTCAAACATCAAAACATCAGGCAAAAATAAAGCCTTCTGCCAAGTGTTTTATCTGCATTTCATCAGAGAAAGCAAAGTGGGTCATGACATCGCCATGATCTACCGTTGATTCTTCAAGCATATCCGACCAGTACTCAAAACCATCGGCATCCGGGGCTCTATCAAAGGCATTCGCGTATAGCATCGTGAGGTAATCGTCATCACTGAGGCTATTGCCGTGGTTGCTGACAAACTCTTCCGACTCAAGGAAGAATTCGGCAATATCGAACACACTCACCCCTTCCTTGCGTACATCGGACCAGTAATCAAGTCCTGAGGCATCTGCCTTTCGATCAAATGCCACTTCATACAACGCATGAAGAATCGATATTTCAACCGTATCATGGATCTCGGCTAGCTCAACAGAGACTGTCGCTGTGTTTGCGGCACCATGGGTATCTTCAATCGAGTATTCAAAGATATCTCTGAAACGCTCCTTATCGTCAGAAGGTTCAAATGCTGCTCGCTGATCATAAAGGAAATCACCGTTTTCCTGCACGGTCACGGTAGCGCCAGATGTCAGCACCATGGCAGTATCGAAAACAACCGCCTGCCCGCCAATGCCCGTAATTGAAATAACGTCGTTGTCAGCATCTTTATCGATACCATTTCCGTTATCCTCAAACAGGTTGCCACTTAGTAACCAGCCGAAACGCTCTGAGAACTCGTCGTTATTCGCAACAGGTGCACGGTTCAACTCCTCATCCGGCAATTCGTCCGGATCGATATCGGGCGTTGGCTCAGGCGTCGGCACTGGTTCCTCAGAGGTTTCCGGTGCGCGGAAGCCAATGGCACCAGGGTCAACAATAATTCCGTTAGCGACACCATCTGAATCAAACTCGCCGCCATCTTCAATCACAAAATCAAAGCGTATTTTATTACCTTCTCTTGTCAGGCTACCACCAAAGTCAGCGCTGGCCAGATTCACCCAATCTCCATCGGCATCCTGCTTCCAATAGCCGTTGACATCGAGATCACCACCAACAAACAAGGAAAACACACTCGACCCGCCAACCGTTTCCACATCGGATTCAAACGCGATTAAACCAAACGGCATATTGAGGTCGTCCGGTCGGTCATCTGGTGCATCAAGCTGGCGAACATTACGCAGCGCTAGCGTACCGGCACCGCTCCCAGAGGTTCCGCTGCCATTTGACGATAGCGTAATAAAAGCCTCAGCTGCATCGCCAGGGTTGGAAACAGCCGTAGACGTGGATAAAAACGGTACAGAACTAATGTTGCTTTGCTCAGCATCAGGAATGCCATCGCCATTGCCATCACCAGTGCTATTGCCGTCCAGCGAAGGTACGCGCGCTTCATCCGCATCTGGAACACCGTCTTCATCTTGCTCGAGTTTAGCGCTAATAGGTGAAGTCCTTGCCGACGCTATAAACTCTTCGGTGCCCTGCTGATCAGTGTAGCTGGCACGCACGCTGATTTCGCTACCAACATCCTCTTGGGTAAGGGTATAGGTTTCGTCAGTAGCACCGAGGATCTCAGTGCCATCACGCAGCCACTGGTAGCTGATCGCGCCCAGGCCGTCTTCATCGGCCAAGGTATGGCTGGCTGTAAGGGTCTGGTCTTCAGCAGCATCGCCGCTGATGGTGACACTGCCGGTGGGAACGCCGTTGACATTGGCCACGGCCGCCGTAGCTGAAGAGACGACCGCTTCTGCGGTGCCCTGCTGATCGGTATAGCTAGCCCGCACGCTAATCTTGCTGCCTACATCGGCTTGGGTCAGGGTGTAGGTGTTGCTAACAGCATTATCAATAACACTGCCATCACGTAGCCATTGGTAGCTGATCGTGCTCAGGCCATCTTCATCGGCTAGGGTACTACTTGCAGTCAACGTCTGGTTTTCCTCGACGGTGCCAGCAATCATTACGCTGCCGGTAGGTGCATCGTTCACATTCGTCACAACATTTGTGACGCTAGAGGTCACTGACTCCTCCTTCCCACGCTGATCAGTATACGACGCCTGCACACTGACCTTCGTCCCCACATCCACCTGGGACAGGGTATAAGTCTCCCCAGTTACACCATCAATAGCTTTGTCATCACGCCGCCATTGGTAGCTGATAATGCCCAAGCCATCTTGATCGGCCAGGGTATTGCTCGCGGTAAGTGTTTGACCTTCCTCGGCGGAACCACTGATAGTGACACTGCCGGTAGGTGCTCTATTGGGTTCTGTTATAGTGATGCTTACGCTATCACTGGCGGTGGAAAAGGCGGCTTTCACATTTCCGGCATCGATGGTGGCCACGCCAGCATCACCATTGCTGTGCCCCCCGGTTCCATCCCAGGCTCTAAAGCTGATAGCACCATTAAGCGTACCGCTGTAACTGGCATCGGGTTTGAAATACAGGCGGGTATCGTCGTTAGCAGCCAAGAGCAGTGCGGAAGCGTCAGAAACCGCTCCGGTGAGTTCAGCCCACGTTTGTCCACCGTCAGTCGTGTAATAAAGCGCCCCGTTTTCATTAACGCCGGTAATGGCCAGGCCGGGTGCATCACCTTCGGCATCGCTGTAGTTGCCGATACCGGTTGAATTAATAATATTGCTGAGCAACGTTGAGCCATCCAAGGAACCCGCCTCCGGCGCGCCCTGGTTTTGCAGCACACTCACTAGTTCAGGTGCTTTGCTGGCATCCAATACCGGCGCGTCGTTGACCGCCTTAACGGTAACAGTGGAAGAGACATTTAAACCTGTGGTGGTATCTTGACCGCTGTTTTCGGTACCCCCATTGTCTTTAACGCCTGTAATGGTGACTATGCGGTCACCTGCAACGGGGTTTTCACTCAGGTGGGCGTAAAAAAGGTTATCCGCGTAACCATTCCAAACATTGGCAATGTCAGAGCTGTCGATGACGACTGTTGCCACTTTTTGGTCATCCACGGCAACCGCATAGCTGAAGTTCAACTCGCTAGTATTAACAGTACCGTTTTGACCATTGACCAATGGCATCACAATGGCACTGTCCGTCCCCGTTCTAATAGCTAAGACTTCATCGCTGGTGCCTGACACATTGCTCACCGTGAGAGTGACCTGGGTAACCTCTTGCCCGGTTTCAATAGTGTCAAACGTATTATTACCAAAGAGCATGGCTAAATTCGCCCAATCAATCTGAGCGTTATCCAATTCAGTAAACATTGGATTTAGACCGCTGCCAGTGTAAGTGGGCGCATCATTAACATCGGTAATATCAAGATTAACAGTCACGTTTTCAGCCAGTGACCCACCGTTCACATCTTCTGCACTAATGGTGAACGTAGCAGCATTATCACCACTGGCGTTTTCAGCACCGGTGTATTGAATAGCAGAAATGGTATCTAAATACGCATTGATATCTGCGGCACTGCCCGACAAAGTTAATGCGCCCGTGCCAGAGCCCACGACGTACTGGAAGCGGCTAAAGTACCGGCAGAAGCAGTTAAGGTCACGGTTAGGCTATCGCCATCAGCATCCGCAAACGTCACAGAAGACAAGTCAACATTGGAARCCGTGTGYTCGGTTACTGTGATATCTGAAGGCGCGCCAGCAACGGTGGGGGCGTCGTTAACTGCGGTAATATCGAGGTTAACGGCTGTCGTACTGGAATCAACCGTGCCGTCATTCGCCTTAAGACTTAACGTAGCAGCATTATCNGGGGGCGTCGTTAACTGCGGTAATATCGAGGTTAACGGCTGTCGTACTGGAATCAACCGTGCCGTCATTCGCCTTAAGACTTAACGTAGCAGCATTATCGCCACTGGCGTTTTCGGCACCGGTGTATTGAATAGCAGAAATGGTATCTAAATACGTATTGATATTGGCGGCACTGCCCGACAAACTTAATGCGCCCGTGCCCGAACCACCAATAGTCACCCCACCACCACTGGAAGCGGCTAACGTGCCTGCAGAAGCAGTTAAGGTCACGGTTAGGGTATCGCCATCAGCATCCGCAAACGTCACAGAAGACAAGTCAACATTGGAAGCCGTGTCTTCGGTTACTGTGATATCTGAAGGCGCGCCAGCAACGGTGGGGACGTCGTTAACTGCGGTAATATCGAGGTTAACGGTTGTCGTACTGGAATCAACCGTGCCGTCATTCGCCTTAAGACTTAACGTAGCGGCATTATCACCACTGGCGTTTTCGGCACCGGTGTATTGAATAGCAGAAATGGTATCTAAATACGCATTGATATCTGCGGCACTGCCCGACAAAGTTAATNATTATCACCACTGGCGTTTTCGGCACCGGTGTATTGAATAGCAGAAATGGTATCTAAATACGCATTGATATCTGCGGCACTGCCCGACAAAGTTAATGCRCCCGTGCCAGAGCCCRCGACGGTCACACTACCGCTACTGGAAGCGGCTAAAGTACCTGCTGATGCGGTTAAGGTCACGGTTAGGCTATCGCCATCAGCATCCGCAAACTCCACAGAAGACAAGCCAACATTGGAAGCCGTGTCTTCGGTTACTGTGATATCTGAAGGCGCGCCAGCAACGGTGGGGGCGTCGTTAACTGCGGTAATATCGAGGTTAACGGTTGTCGTACTGGAATCAACCGTGCCGTCATTCGCCTTAATACTTAACGTAGCGGCATTATCACCGCTGGCGTTGCTCGCGCCGGTGTATTGAATGTTGGTCGTAGTGTCCAAATAGGTATTAATATTCGCGGCGGTACCAGCAAGTGTCAGAACCCCTGCGCCGGAGCCGCTCACGGTCACGCTGCCACCAGAGGAAGCGGCTAACGTGCCTGCCGATGCAGTAAGCGTGACAGTGAGGTTATCACCATCGCTGTCGGCAAGCGTCACATCAGACAGGTCAACATTGGAAACCGTATCTTCGGTTACCGTGATATCGGAAGGTGCTCCAGTGATGGTAGGTGCAGCGTTTGTAGGAACAGCAGTGATGTTGGTGACAACGAGGTCGTCAAAGGTAATGTAAAAGCCACTATATTCTCCATCTACTGTATTCTCAGTCAAAGTAAAAGAAGTAATACCCTTAAAAAAGTCCGCATTAATATGATTTTCTATATCTAGAGTGGTAACGGTGGTATTTGAGGCAATAAATTCTATGCTTCCTTTATCCGAAGTCAAAACAATAACTTCATTATCACCATCCCAACTTTGAAGCATCAAACTTGAAAGATCAAATTGCTTTCCAGAATCAATAGAGAAAGTAAGCTTCGTCTCAGCAGGAGCCCATTCACCAGTATCAATCGATTCAGAACCGGATAAATTTACATTTGTGAAGCCACCATTATCACTGTCTAGCAGATTTGCACTTTCACTTTCGATAGTAAACGTAGCACTTGTACCAACAGCAGTGACTGTTTTTGTACCGAGTCCAGTGACACCTGATTCAAAGCCGAAGGTGGCAGCGTTATCAACAGCAGTAATATCCACGTTAACCGTTGTCGTACTCGAATCCACCGTGCCGTCATTCGCCTTAATCGTTAACGTAGCGGCGTTATCACCACTGGCGTTGCTCGCGCCGGTGTATTGAATGTTAGAAGTGGTATCTAAGTACGTATTGATATTCGCAACACTGCCCGACAAGGTTAATGCGCTCGAGCCAGACCCAGTGACAGCTACGCCACCACCACTGGAAGCGGCCAAAGTGCCTGCCGAGGCAGTTAAGGTCGCGGTTAGGGTATCGCCATCAGCATCCGCAAACGTCACAGAAGACAGGTCAACATTGGAAGCCGTATCTTCGGTTACCGTGATATCGGAAGGTGCGCCGGTAATGGTGGGGGGGTTGTTGGCAGGAGCCGCATCAGCCTGAACCACCTGAAAAATTAAATCATTACTACCAACTACCGAGCCATCATAAACAATCGACCCACCCGCGTATTCTTCGTCCGTATACAGCAAGCCAATCGTTCCCGCAGGAGAGAACACAAAAGTATAAACTGAACCACTCGTCAGACTCACCGTCGTCGACAAGGTAACTATGGAATATGTGTAATCATCGAGATCTGTTAAAGTATTGCCGAATGAGGCGCCCGTCTGCGTTGCGAGGACTGAACCGCCAATTCCACTTCCGGAATACACCGTCAAGGTCCAATCAGAGCCATTGTCAAAATCATTACTAGCAACATGAATTTCCTTCAAAACACCCGTTTTTGTCGCCGTGAAAGTCTGTCCAATTGCCGCGTCGCCCGATGTTTGCGCAATACCAGCGGCGCCATTGGTCCCTATTGTTTCGTCAGCCAACACACTAGAATAGCTCTCGCTCGATAACACGGCTGTTTCGACACTCCCAGCCGTCCTTTCCAACTCCCAATCCCCACCTTTACTCGCCGCACCAGTCAAATCATCCGACGCAGCCACATCCGCCTGGGTAACTTCAGCTAAGGCAGTAATGAAGTCTTGCCCTTCGCCGCTGGCGACGGAGCAACCGTAAAGCAGTAAATCGCCTTCTTCATTTAAAGCGGCACCCAGTTGGGCAAGATCAGAGGCACGAGTATTGATAGCACTCTCATCGAGGCTAAAATTGCCTAGATGGATCTGGCCTTCTGAACCATGGCTAATGATATGAATGGCGTCGTAACCGCTGTGGGTTTGTGCCCATTGCGCCATTTGCTCCAGGCCATCGCGGGAAGGGTCTAGGGTGACGATGTCGGCCCCTTCGGGAACTCCATCAACAAGGGTTTGCCAACCATCAATACCTGTATCGATGAAAATGACTTCTTTGACGTTACCGCGTTGTAAAAGATCGCTCACCATTTTTGTCCCCTTCCCCATCTATTATTATCGCCCCCAATGAGGAAGCCGCCTCAACGCGTACATCGCTAATGCTACCGCTCAGGTATTGTAGCCCTAGTTGATTACAGTACCTCGCACTTTTTAACTCGAAATTGCTAATTAATTTGGACTAAGTAGAGCCAACTCATCGGGGAGAGTCAAAAAGATTTTTGTGACATTTGTTTGCATGTTCGACGATCTAGACGAATTATTAGCGCATCTATAGCGTACCAATAATTAGTTAGATGCTTCCTGAACCTCACTCCGCCTGCACCGAAGCCTGCTAGGTCCACGTGATTGGGCCATCGGCATGGTCGCCATCAGCATCGGGGTAGGGCTGTTATACGGGCGAAACGTCATTCCGCCGTTCTGGTCCATCGCCGTTGCCAACGCCTTAATCCTTGTCGGTCATGCTTTTGTGGTCGCTGGGGCTTCGCATCATCAGCATCGGTATGGCCGCTTCTGGTATTTCTCGGTGCCTGGACGATTGTGCACGACAGCCGCTTTCAGCTACTTAATGCACATCAGGCAGTCGCGGTGCTGCTTGCTCTTCATGGCACCCTCAATCTGGCACGGGCAGCCCAAACCTTGTTGGAACCGGTATTGACGCTCGGCCCTAGCACAAGCACCTTCTTCGCCTGGGGCATCCTGTTCTTCTTCGGTCTGACAGTAGGGTTGGCGGTAATGGTGACAGAGCGGTTGCGTGACCTACTACAGGATCGCCTCATCGAGGAGAACGTTGCCCATTGCGCGGCGGAAGCAGCGCTTCAGGAGCAACTCAACTTCTTGACTATGGTCTCGCATGAATTCCGCACACCGCTGGGTATCATGGCGGCATTGGCGGATCTCATCGCCTGCAACCTGCCAGCGGACGACAAAGAGTCGGCCGAGGAGCTGGATCGTATCCATAGGGCCTCACGGCGATTAGGAAACTTGGTCGAGGGGTGTCTGGCCGATGACTGGTTGGAAAGCGTGTCACAGAGTCGTCGTTCAGGCGAGCTCGATGTCGGCACCGTGCTGGCCGAACTGGCCACGGAGTACAACGTGGTTCTGTATGGGGCAGTAGAACCAATCCGCGTGGATGCCGACCCCTACCTGCTGCCCATCGCTTTTTCCGCTCTACTGGATAACGCATGTAAATACGCCCACACGCCTGAGGGCGTTACGCTTTCGTACTTCCAGCAGGGAAAAACAGTGGAGGTAACCGTACGCGACGACGGGCCGGGCATCGACCCCGCCGATGTACCGCGGCTGTTCGAGAAGTTTTATCGCGCACGCCGCACCCAGCATAAACCGGGCGCAGGCCTGGGCCTGCATTTGGTTCAGCGCATCGTTGCTTTGCACGAAGGGAGCATCAAATTAGATCAGACCCATGGCACGGTTTTTTTATGTCTCTCTACCCGTGCTCAAGTCTTAAGTGGAAACTCTCATGCCCTCAATACGCATCGCCCTAGTGGATGACGAACCGGATTTCCGTCAGCCGATGGCCCGCTACCTCCGCAAACGTGGGATGACGGTCTACGAGGCAGGCTCGGTCGAAGAACTGCGGCCTGTGCTTTCCGAGGTCGCACCAAACATAATCTTGCTTGATGTAGGCCTGTTCGGTGAAAGTGGCCTGGACGCGGTCAAAAGCTTGCGCGACGAAAGCAAAGCCGGTGTCATCATGGTGACTGCCCGCAGCGGTCTCGAAGAGCGTATCGAAGGTCTCGGCCGTGGCGCCGACAGCTATCTTTGCAAACCCGTGAGCATGCGGGAACTGGAAGCGGTAGTGCTAAGCCTTTGGCGGCGAATTGGAAACGAAGAAACGGGCGGGATGTTCGCTGCCTTAACAATCGCCATGAAAGATGGCAATCCCCTCAATACGGGGATTCAAAAAATTCTCGTGCCAAGGTCAGTAGATCAACCAAGCTAGGGCGCAAGAGCTCACAACACCCATTACGGCTTCATACTACTGCGATAGAGTAGCTATCAGATTACAACCCGTGTGAGGCTTAGCATCTACATCCCCCAGCACCACCGAGGAGAATCACTGCATTAGTAAAGTTAAATTTGCGAGCCCGCTCACTACCACTAATATTAGAAGGCGCCGTCCGAATCACGGCACGGAACTGGGGTATTGTGGTTGCTTGCTGGGGTAGGTGCCCATAGGCCTGCACCCACATGACATGAATTGCTTTAGAGCACTCTATCGGGCAGCAGAGGAAAACCTCTATAGCCTATGTGGTCATCAGTCGCCCTACGCTTATGCTCGGCTTCTAGTTGAGCGGAGCTAAAAAATAAAGGGAAATGGGAATGTTAAAAAACAGCTATTTAATCTCTCGTTCGACCGCCACGGCTCTTTCTCTGCTGCTATCTTCCTCGGCTTTGGCGGATGAGGTGTACAGCGAGACAGCAACCGGTATGGTCGAAGCCGCTGTTCAAGCGATCTGCGAGGGTGATAAAGAAAGACATCTTTCAATGCACCAGCGGAAAATTGAACCCGATCTATATTATGAGGAAAAATTCTCTGCCTTCCATACAGCATGCAGAGATAACGGTATAGCAGATATTGAAACGACATCTGATTTTGATGATGCATTAATGCAAGAGCAAAAGCGTCGATTTCACATTGATGCAAACATCGTCATGGGAGACGGGTCTGTGTACGCAACCACGTTTCGAGTGATTTGGGGGTCGTTCAACGTGCCAGAGGGTAGCAACTCAGTCGAGGCGTGGAGATTGGGCGGCCTTAGTAGAGTAGAAGTACCTATCCTCAGGGAAGACCTGTCGCGAAATTAACGGATGCCTGATGGACTTACTCGTTACTTTTCTTTCCCAGCACATCGCTTAAATAATTTTTCGCTCACTGAGCGGGCTCAGTGAGCGTTTTAAAGGGTAACTTTGCCAAGCTGGCGTTGTCACCACTAATAAAAATTAGTCTTATTGCGCGATTTCTTTCACAACCCAACTGACCACTTCTTCATTACCAAATTCAGCCTTCCACTCCTGGATAACTTTGTGATTCCCGCCACGGGTTTCTACTACCTCACCAGTGTGTGGGTTCTTGTATACCTTCAAGGGACGTTTTTTACGCCCATCTGTGCTGCTGGTGCTTACCTTTCCAGCTTTTGCTGGTTTAGAGCGGTAAGATGGGTCAAGCATTTCACATACGTCGCGCGCTAATTTTCCGTGCTCAGTCATAAGTGCTTGTAGTCTTTCTTTGAATTCAAGCTCTGCTTTTAGCTCACTGTTGTTTTCCAGCGCTTGCAGCTCTTCCTGCAGCTGCTTTAACATCTGTTCTTTTTTGAGATAGTTACTCAGTACCGACGCCATAGTCTAAATTCCTATATTTTTAAAATTTAAGGTAACCCTTAAACATATATCTTACGCATTATAGCTTTAATATAGCCATTGAGAAAAGGAAAGCTCAATTTTCAGGCCTGGATGCATAGAATAACCGCAGCACTTTGGATCATAAGGTAAAGGTAGGAGGGCCAGCAACGGCATCCTCTCTGCCTTAACCTGCCATAGTGAAGCAGGGCATGGGATATCGACAACCGACTCAGGCCCAACGATACCAAATTTTTAGCTATCTTTAGACCGACATCAGCCAGCGGGCCATTGGATCCCACAGCAGCACCATTAGCTTCGAGATAAAACGCAACGAGCCGACCAGGGTTATGCGCCAGAACAGGCCTCGTCGGCCAGACATATATTTGCGACCCGCACCGCTCATGCCAGCGTGGTATTAATGAAAACACCAATGACTGATTCGCCAATATTTCCCGAAAGGGACAGGCTTCCGACACGGGTCAGACACAGAGCTAAGGGTCGTCGTCAATAACCTCAACGATAGACCAAGAAAGCGGCTGGGATACCGAACCCCAGCCCAGGTGTTATTAGGAGAATACGCAGAAGCACTAGCAGCCGCTGCATTTATTGGTTGAATTCAGAATTAAAGGCTAGGCAGTTGAGTTTCTATATTAGAAATGCCATTCGATATTAAGCGTCATAGCGTCGGTATCAACCCCTGGCTTATTGTGATTACCAAATTTATTGCGCCAATATTCGTAGCCAACGCCGGCCCATAGCGAGTTTTCCGCCCCCCACGCGACTTGTCCTACATCCAGCATCAGCGAGGTACGCATTAACTGCTCAGGCTTGGTCGAATCGCCAAAGTAGTCATCCCCTTTCGCATCGTTGTAGTTATAGAAGCCTTGAAATTTTAGCGGTAACGCAGCCGCTTCAAACGGTAACCCCCAAGCCAAATTGATTTGGTAATAAGGGTCAAATGAGATGCTGTTCTGGTTTTCGGGTAGCCCACAGGGTGGCAGGCCGCAGTGGTTCCACTCCCGGCTATAAAACAGGCTTAGATCTACAAATCCTCGCGGCACGTCAAACTTAAACGTTGGCCCAACTACCAGTTGGCGCTTACGCGGCGCAAAGCCGGTGTTTTTAGTGTTGAGGTCAAACCCGAAGGTTAGTGCCATATCCCTGACTGGCCCGAATGCTACCGGCTCATCAAACACGCCCCCCGCATGCAGTTGATGACGGTATGTCAAGTACGCTTCCGTTGCCCCTGAGTCACTATTGCTGGCGGGATCTTCATCACTGGACTGTAGAAGATCCAGATTGAAAAAGTTTTGCCCCAGTGAATAACCACTTGCATGGGTGAACTGGAGAATATGCTTCTCCACATTTTCAGGGTTATTAGGCTCCATAAACTGTGTTCCATAGCGATAACCCACAAACGTATCACTCCACGCCGCCGCATGAGCACCTGCCGACATACAGCCAAGAAGTGTGGCCACCGACACGTACTTAGCCACTGCTCGGTTTCTCTTCAACATGCGAAAACCTCTTTTGTTTGATTTTTTAGACGCATTTTTTAACGCCGCGAATGTTTTTGCTGGCGTGAACAACCGTTTTTTTTCGATAACAGCACTTCTTAGAGTACATTTATCTATATTTATTGTATACAATAAGAATGACAATAAAATACAAAAGGAGCATACAATGTCGCTAATTTTAAACGCCGCACGCCCTAGCAGCCTTGGTTTAGAAGATTTTCTTACCCATTACGGCGATATATTCGAACACTCGCCATGGGTAGCAGAAACTTTTTGGAAACAAGGGCTTACTGATCAGCATGATGATGCCGATGTACTAGCAGACAGTATGGGAGCAGTGCTTAGGAACGCCGATGTTGATCAGCAAATTGCGGTTATCCGCGCTCACCCTGATCTAGCGGGAAAAGCCGCCTTGGCCGGCGAATTAACCCAGGACTCCACCCGCGAACAGGCGGGAGCAGGCCTAGACCAGTGCACCGCTGCAGAGTTTGAGCGCTTCCAACGGCTGAATCAGGCTTACCAGGATAAGTTCGGCTTCCCCTTCGTGATTGCCGTTAAAGGGCTTGATCGTCACGCCATTCTCGATGCATTCGAAAAGCGACTTGAAAACGACGCCGTAACTGAACGACAAACAGCCATTAATCAAATCATCCAGATAGCGCGCTTTCGCTTGCACATGCGTGCCGAGACGGCTGCATAAACCCCATGAGATTACTCTTCCCACAGCCTGAACGGTGCTCGCCCTTCAGGCTGTGAGGCTTACCCTTTATCGTCATTCGGAGAGACCTCTATGAGTCTGGAGACAAGAGAAGATCTCGATCCGATCGAAACCACGGAATGGATTGATTCCCTGGAATCGGTATT